>CAVSCI010000008.1:0-195523 GCA_963726365.1 uncultured beta proteobacterium
CGCAGCGGTGCCACCAGGGGCCTTGCGCCTTTGAATGCACGCCAAACCCGCGCTCGGGACGCCAGGCGCGGGTTTTTGTCTTTTTGTTTGCCCCTCAATCGAGGACAGCGATGTGATTCGCATCGGTCTGCCTCCCAGTTTCACCCCAGCAGGAGCCCGCCATGAGCCTCAAGGACCAGATCACCGAAGACATGAAGACCGCCATGCGCGCCAAGGACAGCGAGCGCCTGGGCACCATCCGATTGCTGCTGTCGGCCTGCAAGCAGAAGGAAGTCGACGAGCGCATCGTGCTGGACGACACGGCCGTGATCGCCATCGTCGACAAGCTTATCAAGCAGCGCAAGGACTCGATCACTGCCTTCACCCAGGCCGCCCGCATGGACCTGGCCGACAAGGAAGCCGCCGAAGTGAAAGTGCTGGAGGCCTACCTGCCCGCGCGCCTGTCGGCAGACGAAGTCGCCGCTGAAGTCAAAGCCATTGTGGCCAGCCTGGGCGCCAGCGGCCCAGGCGACATGGGCAAGGTGATGGGCGCGGTCAAGGCCAAATTGGCGGGCAAAGCCGACATGGGCCAGGTTTCGGCAGCGGTCAAGGCGGCGCTGGCAGGCTGACCCGGCCGCAATGGCCTAGCTTCCTGCGACCTTCATCCGGTTCACCAGGATGGAACCCACGTTCTTGGCGCCATAGTTGTAGGCATCGGCACCCACGGCCTCGATACCCTTGAGCATGGTCTTGAGGTTGCCGGCGATGGTGATCTCGTGCACCGGGTAGGCGATCTGGCCGTTTTCGACCCAGAAGCCGCTGGCACCGCGCGAGTAGTCGCCGGTCACGTAGTTCACGCCCTGCCCCATCAGTTCGATCACGAACAGGCCGGTGCCGAGCTTTTTCAGCATCGCATCGAGGTCATCGCCGGGCTTCGTCAGTCGCGACGTCAGGGTCAGGTTGTGCGAGCCGCCCGAATTTCCGGTGGTCTTCATGCCGAGCTTGCGCGCCGAGTAGGTGCTCAGGAAATAGCCCTCCACGCGCCCGCCCTTGACCACGGTGCGCGGCTGGACCCGCACGCCCTCGTCGTCGAACGGCGAACTGCCCTTGCCGCGCAGGATGAACGGGTCTTCGGCAATGTCGATGTGCTTGGGAAACACCGGCTTGCCCAGCGAGTCAAGCAGGAAGGTGCTCTTGCGGTACAGGGCGCCTCCGCTGATCGCCTGCACGAATCCGCCCAGCAAGCCGGCGGCCAGCGGCGACTCGAACAGCACCGGGCACTCCACGGTGGCGATCTTGCGGCTCTTCAGACGGCTCAACGCCCGCTCGGCCGCATAGCGGCCCACGGCAGCCGGCGAGGCGAGTTCGGACGCGGAGCGCATGGAGCTGTACCAGGCGTCACGCTGCATGTGGGCGCCCTTGCCCGCAATGGGCGCCACCGAAAGGCTGTGGCGTGAACTGGCGTAGCCACCGCGAAAGCCGTGCGTGTGCGCACTGAAGAAATGGCTCTGCTGGGCCGAGACGCCGGCCCCCTCGCTGTTGGTGATGCGCTTGCTGGTCTGCAAAGCGGCGGCTTCGCATTCGAGGGCGATCCTTGCCGCCTCCTCGCTGGTCACGGCCCAGGGATGAAACAGATCCAGGTCACGGTGCCCGGTGGCAATGTCGTCTTCGTCGGGCAGGCCGGCCATCGGGTCTTCGGCGGTGAAGCGCGCAATGTCGAAAGCGGCCTGCACCGTCTGCTCGATGGCAGCCCCCGAGAAGTCGGACGTGCTGGCGTTGCCCCGACGATGGCCGACGTAGACCGTGACGCCGAGCGACTTGTCGCGGTTGCGCTCCACGTTCTCCAGTTCGCCTTTGCGCACACTCACGCTCAGCCCGCAGCCTTCGGAGGCTTCGGCCCCGGCGTCGGTGGCGCCGATCTTCTTCGCGTGCGCCAGGGCCGTGTCAACCAGCCCTTCAAAAAAGGCCCGGCTGTAGCTGAAGCCCTGGTCCGGGTGGCTGGCTGTCGCTGCAGCCTGGGTGGAGGGGGTAATTTTCATGGTGGCGGCTATGATACTTGCCGTCCCCTCTATCCGCCTTCCCGGCCCTGACATGTCCCGCAAACCCAAAAAAGGCTATTACGTCCGTGGCGAGTTCGTTGCTGAAGGCAGCGAACTCGATCTGGAGCTCAAGGCCGAACTCAAGGGCACCCACGAGGCCAGCCGGACCGATCTCAAGCGCGAAAGCACCGAGCTGCAGAAGCTCGGCGAGGAACTCCTGACACTGCGCCCGGAGCTGATGGCGCGCCTTGACCTGTCCGAGAAACTGCGCGACGCACTGGCCGAGGCCAGGCGCATCACCAACTTTGAAGGCAAGCGCCGCCAGATGCAGTTTGTCGGCAAACTGATGCGCCTGATCGAGCCCGACGTGCTGGCCGCCGTGCGCGCCGCCTTGCAGGAACAGCACAAGGGCTCGGCCCAGGGCACTTTGGCATTGCACAAGGCCGAGCAGTGGCGTGACCGGCTGATCGCGCAGGACGACGCGTTCGGCGATTGGGTTCTGCAGTACCCCGGCACCGACACACAGCAGTTGCGCGCGCTGATCCGCCAGGCGCGCAAGGATGCCCTGCCGGTGGACAAGGCCGCCGTGTCACACGGTCTGGCCCCGCGCCAGGGTCGTGCTTATCGCGAGATATTCCAGCTGGTGCGTGAGCAGCTTGCCAGCGCCGACACGACCGATGACTCCGCCGCCCCCGGCGCCGCAAGCCCGGTCGAGACCGGCTGACCTTGCGAACCAACTCCTCTGTACCTGCACCCCTCTTGCCGCCTCGCACCATGAGCTCCTTCGACCCCGTCACCATCGGCATCGTCTCCATCAGCGACCGCGCCTCCAGCGGCGTCTACGAGGACAAGGGCCTGCCCGCCCTGCAGGACTGGCTGACCCGCGCGCTGAAGAACCCGATCACGTTTGAGCAGCGGCTGATCCCTGACGAACAGGCCCGCATCAGCGCCACTTTGATCGAACTCGTGGAGGCGGGCTGCTCGCTGGTGCTGACCACCGGCGGCACCGGCCCGGCCCTGCGCGACGTCACCCCCGAGGCCACACTGGCGGTGGCCCACAAGGAAATGCCCGGTTTCGGTGAACAGATGCGCCAGATCAGCCTGAGGTTCGTTCCAACGGCCATTCTGTCGCGGCAATGCGCGGTCATCCGTGACAAGAGCCTCATCATCAACCTGCCGGGCCAGCCCAAATCCATCCAGGAAACGCTCGAAGGCCTGAAAGACCCAGCGGGCCAACCCGTTGTCGCCGGTATTTTTTCAGCGGTGCCGTACTGCATCGACCTGATCGGCGGCCCTTACCTCGAAACGCAGGACGCGGTCTGCAAAGCCTTCCGGCCCAAGAGCGCCCTTCGTACTGCCTCCTGACAACCCGATAGTGGGTGACGATTCACCCGCGGTCCACTAGACTGAGCACATGGCCTCGCACAAAAAAACGGTTTTTCAGGGATTCACATTGCCAGCCGACCGAGACGAATCATGAGACAAGTGGAAAGAGACCAAGCCCCCTGGCTTTCAACGCACCGCCGCTGGAGCCTGGAAGACGTGGCAAACCTGCTGACCTCGAAGACGGCATTGACCGAATTGACGATGGAGCAGGCGTTGTACACGGTGCAGTTCCTGACGCCGCGACGCGTCAAGGAGGGCCACGTCCTGATTCGTGAAGGCACGACCAACGCCGACTTCATGCTGCTGGTCCTGCAGGGCGAGGCCATCGTCGAGAATGAGCTGACCAACGCGAGTGACTCCATGGTGCTGACGGTACTCGGTGCGGGGTCGCTGGTCGGCGAGCAGGGCGTGCTGGACGGGCAACCACGATCGGCCAGCGTCACGGCGGTGACCGACATGGACCTGGCGGTCCTGGATCGCGCAGCCTTGTCGCGTTTGTTGACCGGGCGACCCGACATCGGATGCAGCCTTCTGGCGGCCATCCTGACCCGGGTGTCCGAGCGGTTGCGTCTGACCACGCAGCGCCTGCGAACCCTGACCGCCATCAACCATTCGCTCCATGAAACCATGGAGAACAACCCCGGGCTGGACTGAGCCTACTCGCCCACCAGGTCGTTCAACCGCCTGGCTTCAAAATGCTCGGTCAGGGCGGCGTCATCCGGCACGCAGTCATCGACAGGTCGCTGGGCCGAAAGTATCTCCACCGCATGCCAGAGCAGTGCAATCTGATGCTCCTGCGACGCCGCGTTGTCGATCAGCCCCTTCATGGCCTGCGACAGCGGATCGTCCTCCAGCGTGATGCCATAGGCGGAAAACTTGTCCTGGGCCGGCGTTACGTCGGCGCTTTCGCCGACCTTTGAAGGGATGATGCGGGCCGGGATGCCGACCGCCGTGGCACCCGCAGGCACGGGCTTGATCACCACCGCGTTGCTGCCGATCTTGGCGCCATCCCCCACCACAAAGCCGCCGAGGACCTTGGCGCCAGCGCTCACCACCACATTGCGGCCCAGCGTCGGGTGACGCTTGGCACCCTTGTAAAGCGAGGTTCCGCCCAGCGTCACGCCCTGGTAGATGGTGCAGCCATCGCCGATTTCAGCGGTCTCTCCGACCACCACGCCCATGGCGTGATCGAAGAACACGCGCTCGCCAATCACCGCGCCCGGGTGAATCTCGATGCCGGTCAGCCACCGCGAAACATGCGAAGTGAAACGCCCCAGCCACTTCAGCCGGTGCGTCCAGAACCAGTGCGCCGGCCGGTGCAGCAAAAGCGCATGCAGGCCGGGATAGCAGGTCAGCACCTCCCAGGTGCTGCGCGCGGCAGGATCGCGGTCCAGGATGCACTGAATATCGGAGCGGAGGCGGGAAAACATGAGCGCAAGTCTATCGCGGGGCGTCAGGCCGCGTTCTGTCCGCGGCCTTCACCGGCAATTCGGCCGGTCGGCCCCCGGCAGACTTCGACGCCATCAGCGTCATCGCCTTGGCAATCCCGCGCAGGATGTGGACCTCTTCCTGCGCCAGCCGGGCGCGGTTGAACAGCTGGTTCAGCCGCGGCATCAGCTTCTTGGGCGCCGCCGGGTCCAGGAAACCGATGTCCACCAGCGACTGCTCCCAGTGGGCCAGCAGGCCGCTGACCTGGCGGGCATCGGCAAGCTGGGGCTCGACAGTGGCCGCCTGCACGGGGTACGACCCCAGCGCCATGCGCCACTCGTAGGCGATCACCTGGATCGCCGCGCCCAGGTTGAGCGAGCCGAACGAGGGGTTGGTCGGAATGCTCAAGGCGGCATGGCAGCGGTACACATCCTCGTTCTGCATGCCGAAGCGCTCCGAACCGAACAGGAAAGCCACGCCCTGCCCCGCGCCGGCATCGCCTTGGGCCTGCGCCGCCAGCGCTTCGAAATGCGGGCGCGGCGCCACGGTGGGCGGGCCAAAGTCGCGCGGCGTCATGGCGGTGGCGCACAGGTGCGTCATGCCGTCCAGCGCTTCGTCCAGCGTGGCGACGATGCGTGCCTTGTCCAGCACGTCCAGGGCACCGCTGGCCCGCTGGATGGTTTCCTCGCGCCGCAGCACGTTGGCCCAGCGCGGCGCCACCAGCACCAGTTCATCGAACCCCATGACCTTCATGGCCCGCGCGGCCGCACCGACATTGCCGGCATGGCTGGTGTTGATCAGGACAAATCGGGTCTGCATCGCATCAAGCGTCTGGCAACGGGCCGGGCGGGTAAAATCCGGGTATTGTCGCCGCCCGCATCGCCGGCCCGGTTCATCCGCTCTTCAATCATTTGGGGACAGAGCCAAAAATCTGTCCCGCAAGGATAAAAAATTCATGTCGTCCCCCAACCTGCACCCCATGCTCAACGTGGCCGTCAAGGCCGCCCGCTCCGCCGGCGCCATCATCAACCGGGCCGCCCTGGACGTCGAGGCCGTGCGCATTTCGCAAAAGCAGGTCAATGACTTCGTCACCGAAGTCGATCACGCCAGCGAAAAGGTCATCATCGAAACCTTGCTGACCGCCTACCCCGACCATGGCATCGTGGCCGAGGAGTCGGGCAGCGAGCACGGTGCGCGGGACGCAGAAAATGTCTGGATCATCGATCCACTCGACGGCACCACCAACTTCATCCACGGCTTTCCCCGTCTATTGCGTCAGCATTGCGCTGGCCGTGCGCGGCAAGATCGAACAGGCCGTGATCTACGACCCCAGCCGCAACGACCTGTTCACCGCCACCAAGGGCCGCGGCGCTTACCTCAACGAACGCCGCATCCGTGTCAGCAAGCGCACCCGGCTGCAGGAGTGCCTGATCTCCACCGGCTTCCCGTTCCGCAAGGGCGACAACTTCAATGCCTACCTGCAGATGATGGGCGACGTGATGCAGCGCACCGCCGGCCTGCGCCGCCCCGGTGCCGCCGCGCTCGACCTGGCCTACGTCGCCGCCGGGTATTCGGATGGCTTCTTCGAGACCGGCCTGCAGCCCTGGGACATGGCTGCGGGCTCGCTGCTGGTGACCGAGGCCGGGGGCCTGGTCGGCAACTTCACCGGCGAGGCCGATTTCCTGGACCAGAAAGAGTGCCTGGCCGGCACACCGCGCATCTACGGCCAGCTCGTGAGCATCCTGGGCAAGTACAGCAAATTCGCAGGTGCCGGCGACAAGGCTGCCGTGCGCCAGGCCGCTGCGCCAATGGGCGGGGCTGTTGCGGGTGATGTCACAGGCGAAGTGCTGGACGAAGAAGGTCCTGAGGCCAAAGTGGCCGACACGCCGTCCGGCGCCCAAGACGAAAAAACCCCCTTCTGACTTGAAGTGGTCTCGATGCGTCAGCGTTGTCCATGGCGGCCGGGTGTGCCGGCTGGCGACGGTCAAGGGTGGCCGGGCTTTCCCTAAAAAAGCTGATCAAGATCAGGATGTTCACCACCAGATTTGATATTGTCAAATCCAGAGCGAGTTGAATAACCCGGACCTTTCAAGGAGGTAGCATGTGCCAAGCCCACCGGTTACTACTCATACTTTCTGCAACTGCCTTGGCGGCGTTGTTCGGGTCTGTTTCGGCCGTTGCCGCCGAGACCGAGTCCGCCATGGCGCGAGGCGGCCGTCTGTATGACAATTTCTACGCCGAGAACAAGACCGCCAAGCCGACAGCTGATCACCCCTCTTACCCCAAGGATGGCAAGTACGGCAAGGAAAACTCGTGGCGCTGCAAGGAATGCCACGGCTGGGACTACAAGGGCAAGGACGGCCTTTATGGCAAGGGCACTCACGCCACAGGCATCAAGGGCATCAACGGCGCGGCTGGCAAGGATCCGGTAGCGATCGCCGCGTTGCTTCGCGACAAGACACATGGCTATACCGAAGCCCAGTTGAGTGCCAAGGACGCCAGTAATCTGGCCCTGTTTGTGTCCCGGGGGCAAGGCGATCTGTCCAAGTACCTTGATGCATCGAACACGGTCAAGGGGAACGCCGCGAAAGGCGAAGCCTACTTCAACACCCTGTGCGCCGATTGCCATGGCCTGGACGGCAAGAAGATCAAGACCGGCCCGCCCCTCGGGGCGGACGCCGGCAACGGGGCTCTGACCATGCACAAGGTACTGAATGGCCATCCGGGCGCCGAAATGCCCGTTATGCGTGCATTGGACAACCAGTATGCCGCCGATATTTCCGCATATATGACCAAGTTGCCAAAATGAAATGGCTTAACTGGGGTGCCGCCGCACTGTTGCTCACAGGCGGCGTGGCGGGTGTGGTGGCCTGGGGCGGTTTCAACATGGCCATGGAAGCCAGCAACAAGACCGAATTTTGCATCTCATGCCATGAGATGCAAGGCGCGATGTATGCCGAGTACCAGAAGAGTCCGCATTACACCAACGCTTCGGGTGTGCGCGCGACCTGCGCCGACTGCCACGTGCCCAGGGAATGGGGCCCGAAGCTATTGCGCAAGGTTCAGGCCACCAACGAGTTGTTCTATCACTTGCGCGGCACGATCGATACGCCGGAGAAATTCGAGGCCAAGCGTGCGGAGATGGCCGGGCATGTCTGGGCCTCGATGAAGGCAACTGACTCGCGGGAATGCCGCAACTGCCATAGCTGGGAGGCAATGGACCCGCACAAGCAGACGCCACTGGCGCGTGAAAAGAAGGAAGAAGGCCGCAAGAAGGGCGAGACCTGCATCGACTGCCATAAAGGCGTCGCGCACAAACTGCCAAAGCGAGACGATTGAGCCGGCCGCTTAAAGCCACAGATGCATGAGCCAAGGCGGCTTGCATCGCGCTTGAACCCTCAAGTGGCATCCGCACCGGGGGACGCATGGCGGCTCAGGCAAGGCAGGCTTTGTGCTGAATGTCAGCAAGCGACATTGATAGACTCTGATCAATGAGCGACCTGGACAAACATACCCCCATGATGGCCCAGTACCTGGCCATCAAGGCGGAGCACCCCGACACGCTCGTGTTCTACCGCATGGGCGACTTCTACGAGCTGTTTTTCGCCGACGCTGAAAAAGCGGCGCGCCTGCTCGACATCACGCTGACCCGGCGCGGCCAGTCGGCGGGCCAGCCAGTCGTCATGGCCGGCGTGCCCTTCCATGCGATGGAAGGCTACCTGGCCCGGCTCATCAAGCACGGCGAGTCGGTCGCAATCTGCGAACAGGTCGGCGACGTGGCCACGTCCAAAGGGCCCGTGGAGCGCAAGGTGGTGCGCGTGGTCACGCCCGGCACGCTGACCGACACCGAACTGCTGTCCGACAAGACCGAATCCATCCTGCTGGCCGTGCATCAGGCGCCGCGCAATACCTGTGGCCTGGCCTGGCTCAGCGTGACGCAGGGCGAACTGCACCTGGCCGAGTGCGCAGCGGATGAACTGGGCGACTGGCTGGCCCGCATCGCACCCAGCGAGCTGTTGTTCAGCGCCGACGTCACGCCGACCTTCGAACAACGCCTCAAGGGCCTGAAAGCCAACGTCGCGCGCGGCCTGACGCTGTGCCAGCGCCCCGAATGGCAGTTTGACAGCGCACTGGGCCAGCGCAAGCTGCTCGAACAGTTGCACGCGGCCACCCTGAGCGCCTGGAACGCCGATGACCTGGCCCATGCGCATGCCGCCGCCGCCGCCTTGCTGGCCTACGCCGAGCACACCCAGGGCCGCGCCCTGTCGCACGTTCAGCAGTTGAAGGTACAGCGCGGCGATGCGCTGATCGACCTGCCCGTGACGACCCGGCGCAACCTGGAACTGGTGCAGACCCTGCGCGGCGAGGATTCGCCCACGCTGTTCTCCCTGCTCGACACCTGCATGACCGGCATGGGCAGCCGCACCCTCAAGCGCTGGCTGCTGGAGCCGCAACGCGACCGCAGCACCGCAGCGGCCCGGCTTGAAGCGCTCGACGCCCTGCGCGGCGACCGCGGTGCCGGCCCCTGGAACGCCTTGCGCGGCCAGCTCAAGGGCAGCAGCGACGTGGAACGCATCACCGCCCGCATCGCGCTGCGCCAGGTGCGCCCGCGCGAACTCGTGGCGCTGCGCTTGACACTACAAAAAGCAGAGCATCTTATGTCCATTCCACGCTGGAATGGTGCTCTTTTGGCTGATATTTCCCGAAATTTGACCCCACCCGACGGCTGCGCGGCCTTGCTGGCGCAAGCGCTGCTCGAAGAACCCGCCGCCCTGGTGCGCGACGGCGGCGTCATCGCCAGCGGGCTGGACGCCGAACTGGACGAGCTGCGCGCCATCCAGACGAATTGCGACGCCTTCCTGCTCGACCTGGAAACCCGCGAAAAGGCCCGCACCGGCATCGCCAACCTGCGCGTGCAGTTCAACCGCGTGCACGGCTTCTACATCGAGGTCACCCAGGGCCAGCTCGACAAGGTGCCCGACGACTACCGTCGCCGCCAGACGCTGAAGAACGCCGAGCGCTTCATCACGCCCGAACTGAAGACCTTCGAGGACAAGGCGCTCAGCGCCCAGGAACGTGCGCTGGCGCGGGAGAAGTGGCTTTTCGAGCAGTTGCTGGACCGCCTGCAGGCCTTCGTCCCCGCCCTGACCCGGCTGGCGGGCGCGCTGGCCGCGCTGGACGCGCTGTGCGCGCTGGCCGAGCGCTCGCTCACCCTCAACTGGTGCGCGCCGCAGTTCGCCAAAGAGCCCTGCATCGAGATACGCCAGGGCCGCCACCCGGTGGTCGAAGCCCGGCTGGCCGAACTGTCGGGCGGCAGCTTCATCGCCAATGACACGGCGCTCGGGCCGAAGCAGCGCATGCAGATCATCACCGGCCCCAACATGGGCGGCAAATCGACCTACATGCGGCAGGTGGCACTGATCGTGCTGCTGGCCAGCATGGGCTCCTACGTACCTGCTTCTGCCTGCCGCCTCGGGCCCGATCGACGCGATCCACACGCGCATCGGCGCGGCCGACGACCTGGCCAATGCGCAGTCCACCTTCATGCTCGAGATGACCGAGGCCGCGCAGATCTTGCACAGCGCCACGCCGCACAGCCTGGTGCTGATGGACGAGATCGGCCGGGGCACCTCCACCTTTGACGGCCTGGCGCTGGCCAGCGGCATCGCCGCGCACCTGCACGACAGGACCCAGGCCTTCACGCTGTTTGCCACGCACTATTTCGAGCTGACCGAGTTTCCCGCGAGCCACCACGCCGCCGTCAACGTGCATGTGAGCGCGGCAGAGGCCGGCGGCGACATCGTCTTCCTGCACGAGATCCAGAGCGGGCCGGCCAGCCGAAGCTACGGCATCCAGGTCGCGCGGCTCGCCGGCATGCCGGCGGCGGTGCTGACGCACGCACGCCATGCGCTGGCCTCGCTGGAGGCCGGCGCCACCGAAAGTCGCGCCCAGGTGGACCTGTTCGCCGCGCCGCCAGAGGCCGAAACCCTGCCCCCGAGCGCCGTGGAAGCGCGACTCTCGCAGATCAACCCCGACGTCCTGAGCCCGCGCGAGGCTCTGGACATTCTTTATTCCCTCAAAAAGCTGAACAGTTGAGGACACCACCGATGTTCAGCCCCGAAAAGGAAACCCTCATGACTTACTGTGTCGCCATCAAACTCAACGCCGGCCTGGTGTTCCTGTCCGACTCGCGCACCAACGCCGGCCTGGACCAGATCAGCACCTTCCGCAAGATGATCGTCTACGAAAAGCCGGGCGACCGCTTCATGGTGCTGCTGTCCGCCGGCAACCTGAGCATTTCGCAGTCCGTGCGCGAGATCCTGCAGGTCGAGCAGATCAAGGACCACGAAGGCGGCGACCCCATCACGATCTGGAACGCCAAAAGCATGTTCGACGCCGCGCGCGTGCTCGGCGCGGCCGTGCGCCACGTGTATGACCGTGACGCCGCCTCGCTGAAGGCCTCCGGCGTGGAATTCAACGTCTCGCTGATCTTCGGCGGCCAGATCCAGGGTGAAGCCATGCGCCTGTTCCAGGTCTATTCGGCCGGCAACTTTATTGAAGCGACCCCTGAGACGCCCTACTTCCAGGTCGGCGAGTCCAAGTACGGCAAACCCGTGCTCGACCGCGTGATCACCCCCGACACCCCGCTGGACGAAGCCGCCAAATGCGCGCTGGTGTCGATGGACTCCACGCTCAAGTCCAACCTGTCGGTGGGTCTGCCGCTGGACATGGTGGTCTATGAGGCGGACAGGTTCCAGACCGACCGGGTGATGTGCATCGACGACCAGAACCCCTACTTCCAGATGCTGCACGGCAGCTGGGGCCAGAAGCTGCGCGAGGTGTTCGACAGCATCGAAGACCCGACCTGGGACGGGAGCGCGACCAAGGTGCCGCTGATGGTGGCATCGGCACGCAACAAGCCGCTCAAGAAGATCACCTCACCGAAGGAGAAGCTGATCTGACCGGCGCCGACTGACCCGCGCGCCGATGCCTCGCGGGCTGCGGCCTTGCCGTTCAGAACTTGTAGGTGTAGGTCACCCCAAGATAAGTCAGCGTCTGGGTCTGCTTCAGGCTTAGCCGTGGTGTTGTCGCGAATAGACATACGACGTTCCGTTGTAGTTCCACGCCCAATCATTCGACAGCACGCTGCGCATAGATCAGGTTGACGCCCAATGACCTGTTCTTGTCAATCTCGTACTTGCCGAACAACTTCAAGGCCGCCTGGCGGAACGTGATATTGGGCAGCCCCCCGGTCGCGGCCAGCAGCGCCGCGCTGTCGGCACCGGCATAGGTGTCGAGCGTCTGCGCGTAGACGTTCCTGTCATTGACATAGGCCAGATTGCCGCCGACCTCCATCTTGCCATGGGCTTGCCGGTCAAGCCGAGCCCAGCAGAGATGTTGGTGTTTCAAACGCCATGACTGAGCCCGCCGGTCGCGCCTGGTTCTGCGTCTGCTGCCCCCAGGACGCATAAGCCATTGAGGTTCCAGTTGTCAGACAAGGCGTAACTGACGTCCACGACTGAACAGACTCAGTCGGGTTTTTTGCAGGGAATACACCGTCGGCATGGTGTACTTGTTCGTGCCCCCCTCGGCACTGAACTGCAGGGACAGCTTTTCGTCGGGCTGCCAGTCCCCGAAGAACTTGATCTTCTCCTGCCTGCGATCGGCCAGCGTCGGCATGAAGATCGCTGTCGAGGAGAATGCGGTGTACGGGTCTGCGACGCTCGCTCACACCTGCGCCCGGATTCGGCTTCAGCCAATCGGAGCCATCGCGCTCACTGCCAGGACAACGGATGGACCCGTGAAGGTCTGCGACAAGAACGCGCCGCAGTTCGGCGTACACCCGTCTCGTCCGTCTGCTGGCGCAAGGCGCTGATGCCGACACTTGCTGGTAGGTCGGCGTATGACGCCACGGTCGATCCCGACGTAATCCGCACCCAGCTGCCCCGGTAGTCGGTCGAGAACTGGTAGATGGCCTGCAGCTTGCCGTGGACTTTTCCAATCGGCAATTGCTGGTTGGTGTAGGCGAGTCGCCACTGCAGGCGAGTAGGCGGCGATCGGCGTGTTGTCGTCCCGGTTCGCATAGCGCAGATCGGCCTGCAGCGTGAGCTTGGGAATCGGCCGCGAGGTGATGCCCAGCCATGCCAGCGTTGAATTGACCTCGCCGCCGAGGTTTGACACGCCGGCCGGTGCCCCGGTCAGGCCGGCACTGGCGAAGTCCTGGTTCTGCGGTTGCCTTGGCATAGGACAGCTTGAAAGAAACCCGCGTCTTTGGGCCAGATCGTAGTTGCCGGTCAGTGAAACTGGTTAAACTGGTTGTCGGGGCCAGCGCCAGCGGCAGGTTCAGGATCGGCTGCAAACCGGTACTCAGCGGCAAAAGTGTGCCCAGCGGATTGTTCAGGCTGCCCGGAACGCTGGGGTTGAGCGTGCCATTGTTGTTGCTGGTAGAACGATCCGTAATAGCTGAGGCTGAGCCGCAGGCTTTCCGCGCATAGTTCAAGCGCGCATCGACCTGACTCGTGGTTCGAATTGACCGGCTGGGGCACCATCAGCGTCGCCCAGCCGGCCCGATGCCGGTGGTCCCTGGCACATCCCGGCGCATACCCCGACGGGCAATTCATGCCAATGCCAGAAAGACTTCGACCCGTCCTTGTTCTCGGTCTTCAAGTCGACCTCGAACTGGAGCGCGTTGCGAAATCCACTTGTTGAATCCCAGGCCCACGGCCGAACGCTTGGTCTGCAACTGGGTGTCGTTGCCGGTGCCGGGACCGCCTGGCAGATACACGACCTGCGGCGCCGTGGAGCCCGCGCCCACCATGCCGGTGTTGACCGTGTAGGGGTTGGTGTGAACCAGTTCCCCATACGTGGCCTTGAACGCCATTCACCGGGCTCGGACCAGCTCAAGCCCAGCTCGCGCGACTGGTCCAGAAGGTTGGAGCCGCTGAACTTGAACAGTGTCGAGGCATCCGGATCGCGGACGCTGTAGTCGAATCCAAGAATGCCCGACGGGGAGTTGTCGTTGTTCAGGCCGAGGGCGTTGTACTGGTTGTAGATCGAGCGGCTACCCGCGGCCGCCGCTGACAACCCCCAGACCCAGGCTGATCGACGCCTGGGTACTCTTGACTTCGCCGGCGGCTCCGCGGCTTCGGCCGGCTTGGCTTTCTCGTCCGTGGACTGGGCATGGGCCGCGCCAAGGGCGGCAAACACCGCCAGGGCAATCATCGAGTGCCGGAAGTGGCATGAGGAATCAGATCTTGTCATCATTGCTCTCCCTGGTTCAGCGCGTCAGCAGCTGCGGTGTCGGGTTGGTGGCCGACGGGTTGTTGGAGCCGTGGACCTGCGTATGGCAGTTCATGCAGCTGCGGCCCTGCCAGATCTGCACCACGTTCTTGCCACTGGTGGTGTTGGTGATCAGCGGCTGGGTCTGGCCGGGCGCCTGCGTGTAAACGCCGGGCTGCCCGCCGACGGCGCCAACGCCACCGGCCACGTGCGGCGTATGACACGACTGGCACAGCATCGGTGGACGCGACACCAGCATGCCCGGAATGACACTGCCATGGGGGCTGTGGCAATACCCGCAGTTCTCGGCAACCGGCTCGTGCTGGTTGACGAATGGCCCCCGCTTTCCGGCATGGCAGGTGTAGCAGGTCTCGTTGACGCTGTCGCGCTTGACCAGGGCGGGGCCAACAGAGCCGTGGACGTTGTGGCAATCCGAACACGTCATCTTGCCCTCCGGAATCGGATGCCGCGCGATCAGGTTGATCTGGGTGCGCTGCGCCTTGTGGCAGGTGAAGCACACGTCGGCCTGCTCCATCTTCGCGAGCACCTTGTCCTTGTTGGTATGGACCTTGTGGCAGCTGTTGCAGGCCAGGTCTTCATTCTGGTGGCGGCTACCGGTCCAGAGCATCTGCTTCGGACCTTTCTGGTGGCAGGTCTGGCAAACGTCGCTGCGCTGCTCGGCCGTCAGCGTGGTCTTCTTGCCGAACACCCGGTCCGGCGCGGGCCTGTCCTTGACGCCTTCGGGCTTCTTGACGTGGGTGGGACTCGCGCCATGGCAGGTGATGCAGGTGGGTACCCGTTCGTTGGCCACGTCACCCATCGGGCGCTGCGCCAGCTGCTCGGCCGCTACCGACATCGGCGGCTTTTTCGCAAAGGGCGCATGGGCACTGCGGCTCATGTCGGGCAGGTCTTCCTCGTCATGACAACTCACGCACTCGGCCGATGCATCCCGCGCGGTTGCCGCCAAAACGGGCCCGACAAGGCCGAACAGGCAGAGCCCGGCAATGGCCATTAAACGCTTGATTCGCATCCCAAACCCCTAATTGATTGACAGGTCTCGACACCTGTATTGCAACACCCTGAAAGCACTGTGGTCAAGAAAAACGGGAGGGCCCGTAAAAGCCCTCCCGTGTTCCAGACCATCCTTTGAGCTTACTTCTGACCGTGAACGATGTCCACGCCCTTGAAGCCGCCAGGCGAGTGGCAGTCGTTGCAGGTTTCGCGCGGCAGTCCGGCGATCTGGCCCTGGTTCGTGTTACCGAACCGCCGGCCGCCAAAGCTGGTCACGTGACCGATGGCCTTGCTGGAGTCGTGGCAGGACGTGCAGGTGGCGGCCTTCGGCGAGATCACTTCCAGCGTGTTCGGATCGACAGCCGTGCCACTTGAGCGTCTTGGTGACCACGCGTGCCCGAGCGTCCGATGCCTGCTACCATGAGGACGTCACAGACAGGTGCAGTCGTGGCCAGCTGACGGGTAGGCAACCTCGGGGAGCGTACGTTCTCGGCAGGCAATCGTCATCGCACCCAGGTGTGCCCAGATCGCGCTTCCAGCGATCCGTTGAATCGTCGCAATGCCATCGAACGTCGTGACCCACTGCGACCGGCGTACCCGGCAGCAAGTTCACGAGCCGGTGGAAACCCCGACCAATCGTGAGCTTCTGGTCATCCAGGAAGGCGACCCGCTGCGGTCACTTGCCGGTGTTGTCAGAAGGCACCCACCACGACGTTGCCATGCGTGAACGGATACAGGCGCTTCGAGTTGCCATGGATGCCGTGGATCATGCGCTTCATCTGGTAGGCCTCGTTGAGCCGACCCTAAGTCCAGCTCGTCATCACGGTGGAGGACACCCGGTTCGGCGTCGTGGCAGACCACGCAAGCCTCCACCGTGTTGCGTGCACCACTGTGGAAGGCACTGGCCAGCGTGTTCGAACCAGAGGTCGCGCCCAGTGCACCGTGGCAGACGTTGCACTTGTCGTTCGACACGATCACGCGGCGTGGTTGCAGGGTGCCGCTGAGCGCCACATCCTTGTAGGTGTGCTGCAGCCAGCGTATTGATCAGCGTGGTGGGCACCACCGGCGGCCGCGGATCGGCAGCCGACTTGGCCTGCAGCTTCACTTCCTTGATCTGGCCGTAGCTGACCACCCGCGCCGTGCCGAAAGCTGCGGTGTAGGTGGTATCGGCCGGAACGGTGATGTTCACGGAGTAGTGGTTGCGAGCCATCGTTCGTGCCCATGTAGGCATAGGCATTGGCACCGCTGCCACCGTTGTTGTAAGACGAAAATTCGGTCACCGGCTGGAACTGACCGACCATGTTCTGATAGGCCAGATACGAAGCGCAGGTTGCCGAACTTGGTGCTCTGACGAGCAGCTCGTCGGGCTCGCGCAGGGCGTGCCGTTGTCCGACACGGTCAGGTTGTAGGCCGCATTGTTGTTGGTCGGATCGGACAGGAAGTACTTGACCGTCACGGTACTCGTGCCACCCGCGGTTGCGGACGGTGTGTACGTGACGTCCTCGATGTTCATCTTGTACTTGGCGGCGTTTTCTTCGTTCTGGTTCCAGTGCACCCGCTCTGGCGACAGCGTCGGATTGGACGTCGGGTTGTGGCAGGCCACGCACTGCGGCTATTGGTCATCGCCAGCGGGTTCCGCCGTACCACCGGCATAGGTCGTGTGGCTGGTGTTCCAGCTCGAGCCGGCTTGTTGGCGTGGCAGGTCAGGCAGGCATCCTTCTGAGACTCTGGTCTTCCAGTTGTCGCCCTGCGGCGTATTGGGGTTGGAAGCCGAGTGGCACCTGGAACAATTGCGCAGGTCCTGCGGGAAGCCGACTTCCGCGTAGTCATGCTTGCTGTTGCCGTAGCCCCAGATCACGTAATCTTCGCCGCCGACGGCGCAGCTGGCCAGAGAACCTGCCCGCGTGGATCTTGTGGACCATCGTGGCCATATTCAGAACGTTGCCGCTGTTGGCGTCGGTGGTGCCCGGGTTGTGGCACATCACGCAATATTGCGTATCGACGCGACCGCCGCCATGCAGGGCCAGCTTGTCGTGGCATCCGTTGCAGGACGAGACATCGGCCATCTTGCGTGTCTTGGACGGATCGGTGACAAACACCGACTTGCCGGCGGCGTCCACCGTGAAGTCGACGTAGGGATTGACCAGCACCGTTTCGCCAGCGGCATTCTTGTAGCTCAGCTGGATCACGACGCGGTGGGTTCGATCGGGCTCGAAGACCACGCCATTGGTCTTGTCGGCTTCCGGGATCCTTGATGTCGGTCGCGAAGACGTAGGTGTAGTAACCGTCCGGGTTATAGACCAGTTGCGAGGCCAGACCCAGCGACGCCAGCGTCGTGGTGTTCATCTTGGCGTCGGTCGTGGCCTGCGTCGCCGTCGTGCCAGCTCGGCACGCTGTTGCCGACCAGTTGTAGGGCGTCTTGGCGGTTATTCGGTCCGGTAGACGTAGTTCACCCACTGGTCCGGGTTGCCATTGGTGCCGGGAACCAGCTTGGCGATCGCGAAGCTGACGTTCGCTGATCGCCAGGTTGCTCACGACCTTGCCATCCGAGAAAACAGAGAAATTGACCTTGGGCGCGCCGGTCACGGTCACGGCGGGCACACCCGCGTCCTGCACGACGGTGAAGGCCGACGACGAATTGGTCGCCGAATCGTTCGCCGGCACCGCGGCCGCCGCATTGATCGCGGCACTTACGGACGTGCCGGGCGGCGGAGCAACCGACGAATCGCCTCCGCCATCCCCACCACAACCTGCCATGGCCAGCGCCATCAGCGCTGCCGTACCCCAACGAGTCAATGAACTATTCACTTTTCTTCTCCTGTTTTCCCCGGATGAAGCCGGGACACCCACCGAAACCTGCCGCTTTTCCAGTGTCATTGCCAGATGTAACCCCTTGGCAACGGCTATTTACACTTTGGGCGAAGCTTAATCCCCAAACGTTGCAAGGTTACCGCCAATTTGAGCAAAAAAACCAACTTCATTGATAAATATCAATGGGCGTCCGCCGCCCCCTACTCCGCCGCCGAAACCGTTGGCATTGCGCAACTTGCATCTTGCTTTTTTGGAGAAATTTGGATACCAGCCATGAACTGGCGTTCGTCATTGCGCCGGACCCTTAGCGCACGCCCCCTGTCGAAAGCATTCCAGCGTCCCTGGTGCCCCGAAGCGAAGCGAATCCCGGCACCGTGGCCCGATGCGGGTCTTGAGAAGGGCCGGGTCGCCGGCGTTCAGCCGTTCAGCCGTTGAGCCGTCAGAACTTGTAGATGTAGGAAATGCCGACCAGCGCCACCGACTGGTTCGGGTTCATGCTCAGGGTCGTGTTGTCCGAGTACACGAACGACGTCCCGTTATTCACCCAGGACCACTCGCTGAACTGGGTGTTCTGGTACACCACGTTGACACGGATCGCCGACTGCCGGCTCAGTTCATACACGCCATACAGACTCAGGTTGACGCTCTGGTAGGTCACGTCGGGCAAGCCGATCGCGGCCTGGGCCACATTGCTGGGCGGAGGCGGCGTCGGGGTGATGTTCGGCATCGTGCCCCCAGGGATGCCCGGTGCAGCCATCAGCCCGTATTTTGAGGTGTCCTTCAGGTAGCCCACGAGCGCGCCTACCTGGAGTTGACCGGTCGGCTGGCCCTTCACGCCAAAGCCGATGCCGTTGCCGCGCGTCGTCAGGTCGCCCATGTAGCCCTGGTTGACCAGCGTGCCGGTATTGCCCTGCGAGATATAGCCATTGATCTTCCACCGACTGGTGATCGCATAGCTGGCGTCCAGGGCGTAATAAGACGCCGTGGACTCCTGCCAGGCCTTGGCGCCGGCGATCGCGTTGTACCCGGTGACGTTGGTCGATTTTCCGGAATCAATATTGAGTTGCACCTCCAGCGCTTCGGTTGGCGTCCAGCTGGCGCTCAGCTTGACTTTGCCGAAGTCAACATCAGCCATGTTCATCGGGAAAGCCGTTGCCGGGCTGACCGCCAGGAACTGTGCCGCACTGCCGGTCTGCCCATAGCCGAGCCCGGCAGCCGCCATCGCCGCGCTGGTACTCAGGCTGGTCCAGTCGCTGCCGGTCCGCCTGCCGCCGGCATAGCTGATAGCGCCTGTCAGGGTTTCGGACATGGCGCGGCGCAATTCGAGCTTGTAGCCCTTCTCTTCGTTCTTGGCACGCAAGGCGTCCAGCCCGGAAATCCGGTCAACAAGGATCGACGTGGGCACCGAGCGCTCGTTGGAGGCGTAGTCCAGATCCACGGTGCCCCGGGTGTTTCCTTCGAACAGGTAGCTGGCCTCCAGCTTGCCGACGACCCTGGTAGACGGCACCAGTCCGTTGTACCAACTGTCGGTTTCATTCAGGTTGTACAACGCCCGCGGCGTCTTGTCTTCCTTGTTGTCATAGCGCAGATTGGCCAGCAGGTTCAGCCGTGGCATCGGCCTTGCCGTCAGGCCCAATTGCAGCAGCGTGTTGTTCACCAGGCCGCCCAGATTGCTGGTGCCGGCCGGGGCGTTGGCCAGGCCACTGGCGGCGAAATCCTGGTCCTGCGTGGCGCGCGTGTAGGCGTACTTGAACGTGCCGATGGTGGTGGGCGTGAACCGGTAGTTGCCCGAGAGATAGAACTGGTTCGCCTGGTTGTTCGGCGCCAGCGCGAAGGGCAGCTGCAGGACATTCTGCAAACTGGTGCCCCCCGGCACCGGCGCCGCCGGGAACAGCGTCGCCGGCCCGCCGGTCGGGTTGTTCAGGATGTTCGGCACCGTGGCCTGGCGGCTCAGGTAGTCATTGATGAAGAACGAGCCGTAGTAGCCAAAGTTGACGTTCAGTCCCTGGTTGTGATAATCGAACTTGGCCTCGATCTGCCGGGTGGTGCTGTTCACCGGCTCGGGAAGCATCAGCAGGGCCCACTTCACCGTCTTGTCGCTGGGTTTGCCGGTGCAGACATAGCTTTTCTCGGCATTGCCTTCGCCCCTGCAGTCATAGCCGGTGCCGGAGGTCCGCGCACCCGTCCTGTCTTCGGTACTGAAGCTGGCCTCGAATCGCAGGTTGCGGGTCAGCCACTTTTCGGCATTCAGCCCCAGGCCCACGCGCTTGATCGACAGGACGGTGTCGGTCCCCGTGCCGGGTGCCGGCAGCCGGACCACTGCGGGGTTGGGCGTGGTCATGCCCAGCACGCCGCTGTTGATGGTGCGAAGTTCACTGTGCACCAGTTCGGAAAGGTCCCCGCCGAACTTCCAGTCGCCCTGTTTTTCGTAGGAGATGAACACTTCCCGGTCGGTCAGGCCGAGATTGCTGCCCCTGAAGTACAGGGCCGTGCCGGAAGCCTCGTCGCGCCGGTTGATGTCGAAGTCCAGCAACAAGGCGGCGTTCGGTATCAGCCAGCCGTTGTATTGCCCGAAGACACCCCGCTCGTTCTCGGGACCGGTGACAGCGCCGAAGCCCACGCTGATGAAGCTCTCAGGTCGTGTCTGGGTGGCGCCCTCGTCATCGTCGGCAAATGCAGGCGCGCACGCCGCCAGCACGGCCAGCGCAAGGAGCGACTTGCGGAACCTGCAGTGTGGTTGATGAGTTTGCATGATGCTCAACCTTTCTCAACGGAACTGGTACTGCGGGGTGGGGTTGGTCGCGGCCGGATTGTTCGAGCCGTGGACCTGGGTATGGCAGTTCAGGCACCCGCGAGCCTGCGTGAAATTGATGGCGCTCTTGCCCGTGTGCGTTCCGCCGACCGAGCCTGAATGTGTTCCACCACCAGAATGGGCGGGCGTGTTTCTTGGCGTGTTGTCCGGCACCGAACTGCCTCTCAGCGTAGGAATGACGGGGTCATGCGGTGTGTGGCACGAGTGACACAGGAAAGGCGTGCGCATCTTCAGCATGTTCTCGGTCACGGTCCCGTGCGGGTTGTGGCAGATGCTGCAGTTTTCGCTGACAGGCTGGTGGTTGTGCACGAACGGGCCGCGCTTTTCCATGTGGCAGGGGTAGCAGGTCTCGACCACGCTGTCGCGCTTCATGAGTTTCGGTCCGACCGAGCCGTGGGCGTTGTGGCAATCGGAGCAGCTCATCTTCCCTTCGAGGATGGGGTGGCGCGACGGCTTGCTGATCTCCGTCCGTTGCGTCTTGTGGCACAGGAAGCAGACGTCAGGCTGCGTCAGCTTGCTGAGCACCTTGTCGCGGGCGACGTGAACCTGGTGGCAGGACGTGCACGCCACGTCACGGGTCTGGTGGGTGCTGCCGGCCCAGTGCGAGCGTTTCGCATCCTGCTGGTGGCAAGTCAGGCAGGCCTGATTCTTGATTTGGGGGTCGGACGTGGAGTTTTTGCCAAACGGACCGTATGGCACATCCGTGATTGGCGGTTTGTCCTTGCCCTCGTAGTCGCTGTGCGCAGCGCTGGTGCCATGGCAGCTGATGCAGGTGGGCGTGCGCGCATCGGTCCTCACGCCGTGGCGGGTCTGTTCAATGGACAGCAAGCCGGGTTGCCGCTCATGGCAGGCGATGCACCTGGCATCGCCTGTCAGGCCCTGCTCAATCGCGCCGGCAGTGGCCACAACGGGCGCCGGCGCTGGCTTGACTTCGTCCGCCGAATGGGCCGCGCTCCCGAGCAAAAAAATGCCCAACGCCGCACATCGAAGCGCAGCCGTCAGTTTTCGCTTGATCTTCATGGGGCTACCTTCCTCTTTTCGCTGAACACCGACCTGTTGCGCCCGGTAACGTTGCTGAGAGGGAAGCCATGACCTGCACAAGACTACCTTTTGTCTGTCGCGGAGGTCTGCCTGTCAATGCCCGCTTCCTCTGCGGCGACGCATCGTTACTGGAAAACTTACACTTGAATCGAAGCTTAATCCTCACATCCCGTCAGATGTCAAAGTAAGGCACCGAACTGAACATCGATTGACAAATATCAATCCCGCATTGACGCCTGACCGAACGTTGCCTTATAGCAACCATCATCTTCAAATCAGACTCATTTCCCGTCATGCCACTCATCGTCTTCTCCCACGCCAACAGCTTTCCCGCCAGCACCTACCGCGTCCTGTTCAAGAGCCTGCGCGCGCGCGGCTTCACCGTGAAAGCCGTCGAGAAATTCGGGCACGACCCGGCCTACCCGGTCACCAACAACTGGCCGCAGCTGGTGCAGCAGCTGGTGGATTTCACGCGGCGCGAGGTGGCCAAGGCAGGTGCGCCGGCCTTCCTGGTCGGACATTCGCTGGGCGGTTTCCTGAGCCTGATGGCGGCGGCGCGCCATCCCGAACTCACGCGCGGCGTACTGCTGGTGGACTCGCCCATCCTGGGCGGCTGGCGCGCCTCGACCATGGCCGTGATGAAGCGCACGCAGCTGGTGGGCTCGGTGTCGCCGGGCCGGGTCAGCCGCGCCCGGCGCAACAACTGGCCGGACCGCGAGGCCGCGCTGGCGCATTTCCGCCACAAGAAGGCCTTTGCCCGCTGGGACCCGCAGGTGCTGGCCGACTACGTCGACCACGGCATGCACGACGAGGATGGCAAGCGCGCGCTGAGTTTTGATCGCGACGTAGAAACCGCCATCTACAACACCCTGCCCGACAACCTGGACCGCCTGATCCAGCGTCACCCGCTCAAGTGCCCGGTGGCCTTCCTCGGCGGCACGCAATCGGCAGAGATGCAGCAGGTGGGCATGACCATGACGGAGAAACTGGTCAAGGGCCGCCTCATGATGCTGGACGGCAGCCATTTGTTCCCGATGGAAAAGCCGCTGGCCACCGCAGCGGCCATCGAAGCGGCGTTGCTAGGGCTTGGCGCCTGAAAGCTCGTCAGGGCGCCCAGGTCACCACGCCGCTCCAGGCCGTGGCCAGCACCACCACGCCAAAGGCGATGCGGTACCAGGCAAACGGCACGAAGTTGTGCGTGGCGATGTAGCGCAGCAGCCAGCGCACGCAGACCCAGGCGCTCAGGAACGAAAACAGCAGGCCCACGCCAAACAGCGGCAGGTCGGCCATGGAGAGCAGCGCCCGTTCCTTGTACAGGCTGTAGGCGCCGGCGCCGATCAGCGTCGGAATCGCCAGGAAGAACGAGAAATCGGTTGCCGCGTGGCGCGACATCCCCAGCAGCATGCCGCCGATGATGGTGGCACCGCTGCGGCTGGTGCCGGGAATCATCGCCAGGCACTGCACCAGCCCCACCTTGAGCGCGTCCAGCGGCGTCATGCTGTCCACGTTCTGGATGCGCGCGGCGCTCTGCGGGCGCTTTTCGGCCCACAGGATGATGAAGCCACCGATGATGAAGGTGCTGGCCACCACCACCGGCGTGAACAGGTGCGCCTTGATCGCCTTGCCGAACAGCAGCCCCAGGATCACCGCCGGAATGAAGGCGATCAGCACGTTCAGCGTGAAGCGCTGCGCCTGCCGGCTGGTGGGCAGCGCCACCACGGTGTCGCGCAGTTTCTGCCAGTAGACGATGATCACTGCCAGGATGGCGCCGGTCTGGATGGCAATGTCGAAGACCTTGCCTTTTTCATCGTCAATGCCGAGCAGCGCGCCAGCCAGGATGAGGTGGCCCGTTGACGAAATCGGCAAGAACTCGGTCAGCCCTTCGACCACCCCCATCACGGCGGCCTTGACCAGCAAAACAGTATCCACGCGCGCTCCTTGAAAGAGCGGTGATTATCGCCGGGGACCGGCGCCGCTCACTCGTAGCGCAGCGCCTGGATCGGCAGCAGCTTCGAAGCGCGGCGCGCCGGATAGAAGCCGAAAAACACGCCGACGAACGCCGAAAAGCCCGCCGCAAGGAAGATCGAGCCCAGGCTCATGCTCACCTGCCAGCCGGCAAACTGCCCGACACCCCAGGTGGCCACGGCGCCCAGCAGCACGCCGATGGCGCCGCCGATCAGGCTCAGGGTCACCGCCTCGATCAGGAACTGCGCGAGGATGTCGCGCCCGCGCGCGCCCACCGCCATGCGCAGGCCGATCTCGCGGGTGCGCTCGGTCACGCTGACCAGCATGATGTTCATGATGCCGATGCCGCCGATGATCAGGCTGATGCCGGCCACGGCGGCCAGCAGCAGCGTCATGATGCGGCTGGAGGCCTCCTGCGCCTGCAGGATCTCGGTCAGGTTGCGGATGGCGAACGGGTCGTCCGCGCCCGGCTGCACCTTGAAGCGCTGGCGCAGCAACTCCTTGATGTTGTCCTCCGCCGCCTTCATGCTCTGGCCTTCGCGCACCTTGACGCTGATCGAGCCGATGCGCTTGAGCTTGCTGCCCGCGCCACCCTGGATGCGGTTGCGGTAGGTGGAGATCGGCACGATGACCACGTCGTCCTGGTCCTGGCCCATCGAGTTCTGCCCTTTCTTGGACAGCACGCCGACGATGGTGACCGGGATCTTCTTGACACGGATCACCTGGTCCAGCGGATCGGCATCGCCAAACAGTTCGCGTGCCACCGTCTGGCCGACGATGGCGACTTTGGCCGAGCCCTGGATGTCGGCCGCGTCAAAACTGCGCCCTTCCGAGAGCGGCCATTCGCGCGCTTCGAGGTAGTCGTTGGTGGTGCCGAAGATCGACGTGCTCCAGTTGGTGTTGCCCGCCACCACCTGCGCGCCGGTGCGCGAACTGGGCGCGGCCACCTGCACCTCGGGCACCTCACGGGCAATCGCCAGCGCGTCTTCCTCGGTCAGGCCCTGCCCGGTCTGCGCGCCCAGCCGCACGCCGCCCGCGGTGATGCCGCCCGGAATCACCAGCATGATGTTGGAGCCCAGGCCCTTCATCTGCTCCTGCACGCGCTGCGTGGCGCCGCTGCCCACGGCGATCATGGTGATCACCGCTGCCACGCCGATGATGATGCCCAGCATGGTCAGGATGGAGCGCAGGGTGTTGGCGGCGAGCGCTCGCAGCGCGATGCGGAAAGGGGCGAAGAAATTCATGGCGCGGCTCCCTGCGGCGAACGGGAATCGGGGTCAGACTCCAATTTCCCCCTCTTTTCCAGATGCCCCGCCTGGCGCACATCCTCGACGATCAGGCCGTCGCGGAACACGATCTTGCGCCGCGCCCAGGCGGCGATGTCGCTTTCATGGGTCACGATCACCACGGTCATGCCCTGCGCGTTGAGTTCGGTCAGCAGCGTCATGATGTCTTCGCTGGTCTTGGTGTCCAAGCGCACCGGTGGGCTCGTCGGCCAGGATCAGCTGCGGGTGGTTCACCAGCGCCCGGGCAATCGCCACACGCTGCTGCTGACCGCCCGACAGCTCCGAGGGCGTATGGCCACCGCGCTCGCCCAGGCCCACGCGCTGCAGCGCGGCGATGGCGGCGATGCGCCGCTCGGCCGCCTTCACGCCCGCATAGACCATCGGCAGTTCGACGTTTTCCAGCGCGCTGGTGCGCGGCAACAGGTTGAACTGCTGGAACACAAAACCGATGCGCCGGTTGCGGATCGACGCCAGCGCATCCTGCGCCAGGCCTTCGACCTCTTCCCCGGCCAGCCGGTATTCACCGCTGGTGGGCAGGTCCAGGCAGCCCAGGATGTTCATCAGCGTGGATTTGCCCGAACCCGAGGCGCCCATGATGGCCACGAAATCGCCCCCGGCAATGTCCAGCGACACCCCGCGCAGCGCATGCACCGTCATGTCGCCCATGGTGTAGGTCTTCACCAGGTCGCGTGCCTCGATCAGCGGCTGGACTGGCGCAGCCCGCGCAGGGGCAGCGTTCAGGGTCGGTGTGGCGCTGGACATGACGGCAGGCCCGCAACGGTCAGAACGGCATGCGCGGGCCGGCGGCCGCGGGTCTGGGCGCCTGCGAGCCGCCGGAGCCCGGCGTGACCGTGCCAACAATCACCACCGCGCCCTCCTTCAAAACTGCGGCGTCCGGGGTGTCGGGCCCGACGATCAGCTCGGTGCTGGTGCCGTCGGTGATGCCCAGGCGCACGTTGTAGGCCACGGGCTTGCCATCCTCGCCCAGCAGGTAGATGCGGCCGCGGGTGCTCTGGCGGCTGGCGGCCTGGGCCACCAGTGCGGCGTACTTCGGCTTCTGCTCGGGCGTCAGCAAGTCGCCAATGCGCGCGCGGATGTCGGCCATGATGCGGTCGCGCGCCTTGGGGCGCTCCTCGGCCGACAGGTCGCGCAGCGTGGCAAATTTCGGGCGGGCGTCGGCATAGATCGCGTCGACCTTCTCCACCTGCGAAGGCGTCAGGGCGAGTTCGGCCACGAGGCGGTTGCGGAACTCGGTCGCGGCGCCGGCACCGGGCGCTGCGGCAGCACCGCCCGTGCCAGCTTGGGGCAAGGGAGCCGGAGCCGGTGCGGCCGGCAGCGTTGGCGCCGCAGCGGTGGTTGATGAAGCTGCAGCAACCTGCGGGCCGGCCGATGCTGCGCCCGCTCCTGAAACGCCGCCAGAAGGCACCGTGGCGGCTTTTGCGTCATTTTTCAAGCTTTTTTGGCCATTTCCCAGCGTCGATGTGTCATTCTTTGCTATTGATTCAGGACTTTTTGGGGCACCGCCGGGCGTTGCCGGTGTGGCCGCCGCACCGGCTCGCGCCCCCGCAGGTGCTGCCTGCGCCTGCATCTGCTGGTATTTCACGCGCTGCTCGGGCGTCAGCATGGCCGTGATCTTGCCGCGCATCTGCAGGGTGATTTTTTCGCGGGCGGACGCCCGCTCGTCCTCCGGCAGTTCGCGCAAAGCTGCAAACTGGGGCCGCAACTCCGTGGTGATCGCGTCGAGCTTGCCCTGCTGCTCGGTGGTCAGCTGCAACTCCGTCACCAGGCGCTCGCGCAGCGCCGCCATGCCACCGCCACCGCCGCCGGCCGGCTGGGCGATGGCCTGGCTGAACCAGCTCCAGCCACCTGCGTTGCCAGTCGTCGCGCCCGATGCCGGCGTGGCCGGTGCCGAGGTTCCGCCCGCTGCGGGCGGGCCGGCCGGTGCCGCGGCGGGCTCGACCCCGGCAATGCGCACGCGCAGCGCCGCGTTCGGCACCTTGAGCACGTTCTCGCGCGACTCGGTCACCACGCGCACGTTGGCCGTCATGCCGGGGATGAGCCGGTCGCCGACATTGGAAAAGCCGATCACGGCCACATAGGTCACCACGTTGGCCACGTTCTGCGCCGCCTTGCGCACCTGGCGCACCGTGCCCTCGAAGGTCTGGCCGGGGAAGGCATCGACGGTGAAGGTCGCCTTCTGTCCGGTGCGGATGCGGCCCACGTCGGATTCGTCGATGCTCGCGTCCACCTGCATGTCGCTCAGGTTCTGCGCGATCACGAACAGCTCGGGCGCCTGCAGGCTGGCCGCCACGGTCTGGCCTTTTTCGATGGCGCGCTTGATCACGATGCCGTCCACCGGCGAGGTGATGCGCGTGCGCTGCAGGTCGATGCGCGCCTGCGCCAGCGCCGCCTCGCGCTGGGCCACGTTGGCCTGCGCGGTCTTGATCTGCGCTTCGGTCACGCCGGACTGCGCCTGCGCCAGCTTCAGCGACTCGGTGGTGGTGTTGACCAGGGCGCGCGCCTTGTCGGCCTCGCTCTGGGCGATGAACTGCTTCTCGACCAGGCTCTGCTTGCGGTCGAAGTCGCGCTGGGCCTCGTTCAGGTCGACCTGCGCGCGGGAAATGCCGGCGCGGCTGGCAATGGCATTGGCCTGGGCGGTCAGCACGGTGGCCCGCGCGGAATCGACGTCGGCCTGGGCCGAGCGCACCCGGTACTCGAAGGTCTCGGGGTCGATCACCGCGATCAGCTGGCCGGCCTTCACCAGCGAGTTGAAGTCAACGTAGAGCTCCTTGATCTGGCCCGACACCTGCGTGCCCACCGACACCTGCGTCACCGGGTTGACCGCCCCGCTGGCCGAAACCGTGGCCAGCAGCGGCCCGCGCTCGATCTTGCCGGTGCGGTATTGCACATCGGCGGCGCCGTCGCGCTGCGACCACCACCAGGCGCCACCGCCGGCCAGCGCCAGCACCAGCCCACCCACGATCAGAAAGGTCTTTTTCATGCGTTGCATTGTAGAAAACCGGGCCCGTCCCCCGGGCCATCGGGGCCAGCGTTTGTGTAAAGAGCCGGCAAATCCCGCCCGTTTCACGCCGCCTTTGCGCATTTCGCGCCGCCTGGCTGCATTTCGTCGCAAGCCGGTGGCAGCGCCTTGGGCCGATCGGCACAGTCCACCCATCGACCCACCGAACCACTGAACCACTGAATCGGAGCCCACCATGCAACTCACCCCCGTCATCGCCATCCACATGACCGCCGCCCTGGGCGCGCTGGTGACCGGCCCCGTCGCCCTGTGGGCGCGCAAGGGCGCCGCCCAGCGGCCGCGCCTGCACCGCGCCTTCGGCTACGCCTGGGTCACGCTGATGCTGGCCACCGCCATCTCGGCGCTGTTCATCCGCGACTTCAGCCTGCCCAACCTCGCTGGCTACACGCCGATCCACCTGCTCGTCCCGGTGACCTTCTTCGGCCTGTTCGGCGCGTTCCGGTTCCTGGCAAAAAAGAACATCGTCGGCCACCGCAAGACCATGCAGAACCTGTATTTCCAGGCCTGCGTCGGCGCCGGTGTCTTCACCCTGCTCCCTTCGCGCTACCTGGGCCAGCTGGTCTGGGGCCAGTGGCTGGGCCTCGTCTGACCCTGTTGAACCTGCCTCTTCGTACCCCCCCCACTGACTTGAAGGAAATCACCATGTTGTTCCAGATCATCTCCAACACCCCGAAATGGGTCTTCGCCCTGTTCGCCGCCCTGCTCTGGCTCGGGCTCAACCAGCTGCTCACGCGCCGGCTCGGGCTGTCGCGCATCGCGCTGCTGGCCGCCGGCATGGCCGCCTTCTCGTTCTACGGCACGGTGTCCGCCTTTTCCGCCGTGCCGACCGCCCTGTTCGCCTGGCTGGCCGGTGCGGTCGCCGTCCTCCTGATCCTGTTCAACCGTCCCGTACCCGCCGGCACCCGCTATGACGCGGCCAGCCGCCGCTTCACCGTGCCCGGCAGCGCCGTGCCGCTGGCGTTGATGATGGGCATCTTCTTCACCAAGTACGCGGTCGGCGTGACGCTGGGGATGCACCTTGCGCAGGCGAACGACGTGAGTTTTGCGCTCACGGTCAGCGCGCTGTACGGTGCCTTCAGCGGCGTGTTTGCCGCCCGCGCCGCCCGCCTCTGGCGCCTGGCGCTGGCGCAGGACCGGCTGCAACTGGCCGCCGCGTGAGCATCGATCCCTTCTTGCCTTCCAGAAATCAGCCTTAAAGGACTTCACCATGGCACGCCTCACCACTCCACTGTCCCACATGCACCGCGGCATCGCGCCGGACGCCGACTTTGAGGCCACCGCCCGCCGGCGCGCGGGCGCCCGCATGGGCTGGTACGTCCACGCCTTCGTGTACCTGGTGGTCAACACGGTGCTGGCCGCGCTTGTCCCTGAGCACCGGGCGCCACTGGGCGATCTTCCCCGCGCTGGGCTGGGGCCTGGGCTTGTTGCTGCACGGCCTGGGCGTCTGGCTGGCGCTGGGCGGCGGTGGCTTGCAGCAGCGCCTGCTGGAGCAGGAGCGCGCCCGCCTGGCCAGCCAGCGCGACCCCTGGTAAGCCAGCGCCTGTGCCAGCGAACGGCCGCGCCCGGCTTTCAACGCCCTTGCCCATGCCTGTCCCGCCCAACGACCCGAATGCGCTGCGGCATACTCGCGCCATGCCCCCGTTCTGCCCCCGGACCATCGCGCGCCATGCACTGGTGGCTGCCGTTTTAAACACGGTGCTGGCGCTGGCAATCACCGTCTCGGGCGATCAGCCCTTCGCGGCCAACCTGCTTTACTCGCAACTGATCGGCATGACGATCTGGGCGCTGATCGACGGGGGGCGCTTCCTATTTTCCGGGGACGGATGGCCGGGCGCGCCGAAGATGGCCGCCGTCGTTCTGGTGGCGGTGCTGACGGGCTACTTTGGCGGCAGCGCCTTGGGCGATCTGCTGCTGGGCCGTGAGCCGCTGCAGGGGTTTTCCCGCTTTCCCAAGGCCATGACCGGCTTCCTGCTGATGTCGCTGGCCGCAGGCGTTGCCGGGGCCTACTTTTTCACCACGCGCGCCATGCTGGCCAGCGCCCGCCTCGCGAACGAGGAGGCCCTGCGCCAGGCGAGCGAGGCCAAGCTCAAGCTGCTGGAAACCCAGCTGGAGCCGCACATGCTGTTCAACACGCTGGCCAACCTGCGCGCGCTGATCGGCATCGACCCGCCGCGCGCCCAGGTCATGCTGGACCACATGAACAGCTACCTGCGCGCCACGCTCAGCGGCTCGCGCGCCACCACACACCCGCTGTCGGCCGAGTTCGCCCGGCTGGAGGACTACCTGGCGCTGATGGCCGTGCGCATGGGTCCGCGCCTGGGCTGCACGCTGGACCTGCCGCAGGCGCTGCGTGACCTGCCCGTGCCGCCGCTGCTGCTGCAGCCGCTGGTGGAAAACGCCATCCGCCACGGGCTGGAGCCCCGCGTCGAGGGCGGCCACATCACGGTGCGCGCGCAAGCCGAGCCCGGTGGCCTGCTGCTGGAGGTGGCGGACACCGGCGTCGGCTTCGATGCGTCCGTGCCCCCGCCCAACACCGCCGACAGCAGCTTCGGCCTGGCCCAGGTGCGCGAGCGCGTGGCCACCGCGTACGAGGGCCGCGGCCGGGTCGAGCTGACGTCCACACCGGGCAGCGGCACCGTGATCCGCATTCACCTGCCGCTTGCGAACCTCAACCCCTGAACCCGAAAAGGAGTTTCATCATGGAATGGGATGCCATCGTCATCGGCTCCGGCATGGGCGGGCTGACCGCTGCGGCCGCGCTGGCGCGCTGCGACAAGCGCGTGCTGGTGCTGGAGCAGCATTTCGTGCTGGGCGGCATGACGCAGACCTTCGAGCGCCAGGGCTTCCGCTTTGCCACCGGCCTGCATTACATCGGCGGTGTCGGGCCGCAGCCTGGCGGCGCCGGCAGCTTCGGCCGCCTGCTGGGCTGGCTGGGCGATGGCACGCTGAAGTTCGCGCCCCTGCCGACCCATTTCGACACGGTTCGCCTGATCGATCCGGCACAACCCGGCGGCGAATTCAGCTTCAGTTTCGGCGCGCCGGAGTCCGACAACATCGAGCGGCTCAAGGCACTGTTCCCCGACGAGGCCGAGGCCCTGGACCGCTACGCCCAGGACTTCAAGCAGGCCACCCGCGCGGCGCGGCAGATGTTCGCGCTGCACGGGCTGCCCAAGCCGGTGGGCACCGTGGTGGGCTGGATCAAGGGCGGGGGCATGCGCGACGCCGCACAGCGCACGCTGGCGCAGGCGCTGGCCGACATCCGCAACCCGACCCTGCGCAAGCTGCTGGCGGCACGCGGCGGCGACTACGGCTTGCCCCCGGCCGAGGCCCCGCTGATGCTGCACGCCGCGGTGATGGGCAGCTACACCCACGGCGCCTGGTACCCCGAGGGCGGCCCGCAGCGCTTTGCCGAGAGCCTGGGCGCCACGGTGCGCGCGGCCGGCGGCGAACTGCGCATCTCGGCCGCCGTCGAAGGCATCGAGATGGAACGCGGGCGTGCCGTTGGCGTGCGCCTGAAGTCCGGCAGCATCGAGCGCGCGCCGGCCATCGTCTCGGCCATGGGCGCCGCCAACACCGCCCGGGCTCTGCCACGTGATGCCGCACCGGGCTGGCAGGCCGAGATCGCCAGGCTGAAACCCAGCGGCACCTACGTGGCGCTGTTCCTCGGCTTCGAAGGCGACATCCGCAGCGCCGGCATCGACGGCGCGAACCACTGGATCTATGAATCCCCGGCCGGCCCCGATGCGCTGGACTGGAACGACCCGACCGAGACCGACGCGCCCTCGCTGTTCGTCTCCTTCGGCTCGGTCAACGACCCGGCGCACAGCGGCGGCTTCACCGCCGAGCTGCTGGCGCCTTGCGGTTGGGAGGTGTTCGAGCGCTGGAAGGATTCGCACCTGGGCGCGCGGCCGGAGGACTACGAAGCCACCAAGTCGTGGATCGAGCAGCGCCTGCTGGCCCAGTTCAAGCGCCTGTTCCCGGCGCTGGCCGAGCGCGTGGTGTTCCACGAACTGGCCACGCCGCTGTCGCACGCCGCCTACGCCAACGCGCCGCGGGGGGCGATGTACGGCCTGCGCATGACGGCCGAACGCCTGCTCGATCCGGCCTTGCATGTACGCACGCCGGTACCGGGCCTGTTCCTGGCCGGGCAGGATGTGGCCAGCCTGGGCATCCAGGGCGCGGCCATGGGCGGTTTCATGGCGGCGGCGTCGATCGAGCCGAAGCTGTGGAAGCAGATGTCGCGCTGAGGCCTGCGCCATGAACCACCCCGCCCCGACCGCGCTGATCGCCGAGGACGAACCCCTGCTGGCGGCCGCGCTGCAGGCCGAGCTGGCGCGCGCCTGGCCCGAGCTGCGCGTGCTGGCCACGGTGGGCGACGGCATTTCGGCGGTGAAGCAGGCGCTGGCGCTGATGCCCGACGTGCTGTTCTTCGACATCCGCATGCCCGGCCTCTCGGGCCTGGAGGCCGCCGCCGAGCTGGCCGACCAGTGGCCCGCCACCGGCCCCGGCGCGCTCCCCTTCCCGGCGCTGGTGTTCGTGACGGCCTACGACCAGTACGCGGTGCAGGCCTTCGAGGCGCAGGCCGCGGACTACCTGCTCAAGCCCGTGCAGGCCGCCCGTTTGCAGAAAACAGTGGAAAAACTCAAGAAAGCCAGCGTCGAACGGACTTCATCAGCTATCGAAACAGAAGCATCCATGGCACCCATGCTGGCGCGCCTTCGCGGCCTGCTGGGGGCCGAAGGCGGCGCGAGCGCCCCGCGCCTGAGCGTGATCGCTGCGAGCTTGCCCGGCGCAATGGGCGCGGCCATCCGCATGGTGCCGGTGGATGAGGTGCTGTATTTCGAAGCGGCGGACAAATACCTGCGCGTGCTCACCGCCAGCGCCGAATACCTGATCCGCACGCCACTGAAGGAGTTGCTGGCGCAACTCGACCCGCAGGTGTTCTGGCAGATTCACCGCGGCACCCTGGTGCGCGCCAGCCTGATCGACACCGTAACCCGCGACGAGGCCGGCAAGCTCAGCCTGACGCTGCGCGGCCGCCCCGAGCGCCTGGCCGTGAGCCGGCTCTACGCGCACCTGTTCAAGGCGATGTAAATCGAAAGCAAAAAGGCCCGCCGGGCGCGAACCCGGCGGGCCTGATTAAGGTGTCGAGCGCGGCTCAGCGCCCGTAGCCGACACCGACGTTGTTGCTGGGGGTGTAGCCGTTCCCATTGACCGGGCCGTAGGCATATCCGTTGCCATTGACATACTCGCGGCCATGCTCACGACCATGGCGGGGGCCATAACCGGGCTGAACATACGCCACCGAACGGTAGCCTGCCCACGGACGGTAGTAAACCGGCGCCGGAACCACCACGCGGGCCGGACGGTAGTAGACCGGTGCTGGCTGGACGTATACAGGCGCTGGTTGAACATACACCGGCGCGGGCTGGTAGTACACCGGCGCAGGTTGCGCGTAGATCTGTGGCGCATTGGCCACGCCCAGCTGGACGCCCGGCGCTGCCACACCCACGGACCAGAACACATTGCCGCCAGCCTGGGCCGCGCCGGTGGCAGCGAGGGCTGCGACGCCCAGTGATGCGATTGCTGCAGCGCGAATCCAGCCATGGCGGCGGGAAGAGGGTTTGTTGTTGAATGTCATCGAGATCTCCTTGGGAGTTCACACGCCGCACGGGATGGTGCGCCGGTGTACTCATTCAACGCAGGAAACCCCGGTTTCGATGGCATACGCCCTGTGAAAACCGTTGCCAGATGTAACCCAGGCCGCCTGCCGGGCTGACCTCGGGCCGCTAGCGGCGCATCTGGGTCATGAAGATCCACACCAGCAGGGACACGACAGCGATCAGGCCCGCAACGTAATAGCCGCTTCTGGACGGCCTGGAACGTGACACACGCTCTCTGGGTGGTGACGCCAAACCCTGGACCGCCGTCTTCTGCCAGTCGGCTGGTTCATTCATCAAGATCGTGGATTCCTGTTCGTCTTTTTTCATGCGCTGCTCTGGTTTGCCAAGGCCAGCCTGAACGATAACGCAATCAGCCTCGTTCCGCGACCCCCTGCCCCCCTAAAATGAACGCATGAGCGCCTCCATCGACAAAACCCCTCCCACAGAAACCACAAAAGCCAGTAACTTCCTGCGCCAGATCATCGAGCGCGACCTGACCGAGGGCACCTATTCGGGCCGCCACTGGTCCGGCCGCCCCGGCGACGCCACCCTGCAGGCTGCCGGCGGGCCGGACCCGGCCCGCATCCGCACCCGCTTTCCGCCCGAGCCCAACGGCTACCTGCACATCGGCCACGCCAAGAGCATCTGCCTGAACTTCGGCCTGGCGCGCGACTACGGCGGCGTGTGCCACATGCGCTTCGACGACACCAACCCCGAGAAGGAAGACACCGAATACGTCAACTCCATCCTCGACGCGGTGCAGTGGCTGGGCTTCAACTGGGACGCGAACGGCCACAGCCACCTGTTCCAGGCCAGCGACTACTTCGACTTCATGTACCGCGCGGCGGAATACCTGATCGAAACCGGCCACGCCTACGTGGACGAGCAGACTGCCGAACAGATGCGCCTGAACCGCGGCGACTTCGGCAAGCCCGGGCAGGACAGCCCCTTTCGCAACCGCACGCCGGCCGAGAACCTGCGCATCTTCCGCGGCATGCGCGACGGGCAGTTCGAGGACGGCTCCATGGTGCTGCGCGCCAAGATCGACATGGCCAGCCCCAACATCAACATGCGCGACCCGGCCATCTACCGCATCCGCCGCGCCACGCACCACGACACCGGCGACACCTGGTGCATCTACCCGATGTACAGCTACGCGCACCCGATCGAAGATGCGCTGGAAAACATCACGCACAGCATCTGCACGCTCGAATTCGAAGACCAGCGCCCGTTTTACGACTGGACGCTGGAGCGCATCGTGCCCATCCTGCGCACGCCGCAGTTTGCCCACGCGCAGGCAGTGATCGAGAAGATCGAAGCCCAGGGCCTGGAAGCCGGCAAGGAATTCGCCCTGCACTGCCACAACCACGCCGACAAGCTGTTCGCCAGCGCCGCCGAAGGCGAGATGCGCGCGCTGTTCGTGCGCTGGGAGCACAACCGCGACGCCATCCTGCACGACCTGCCCGCGTTCTTCGCCCTGCTGAAGGAGCAGACCGCGCAATTCACCCCGCTGCTGGCCCAGGCGCTGGACGTGGAGCGCCCCAACCTCTTCCTGCTGCCGCACCAGTACGAATTCGCCCGGCTGAACCTCACCTATGTGATCACCAGCAAGCGCAAGCTGGCGCAACTGGTGTACGACCACAAGGTCAGCGGCTGGGACGACCCGCGCATGCCCACCATCGTCGGCCTGCGCCGGCGCGGCTACACGCCCGAGGCGCTGCAGCTGTTTGCCGAACGCATCGGCGTGACCAAGAGCGACAGCTGGATCGACTACAGCACGCTGGAAGGCTGCCTGCGCGAGACGCTGGACGTGATCGCCCCGCGCGCCATGGCCGTGCTGGACCCGGTGAAGCTGGTCATCACCAACTGGGACGCGCTGCACGGCGCGGGCACGCTGGACACTGCAGCGCCCCGGTGCACCCGCACCTGCCCGAGCTGGGCAAGCGCAGCTTCCAGTTCGGCCGCGAGCTGTGGATCGAGCGCAGCGACTATGAAGAAACCCCGCCCAAGGGCTTCTTCCGCCTGTTCCCCGGCAACAAGGTGCGCCTGAAATACGGCCACGTCATCACCTGCACCGGCGCGGTGAAAGACGCCAGCGGCGCCATCACCGAAGTGCACGCCGAACTCATCCCCGACACCAAGAGCGGCACCCCCGGCAGCGACAGCGTGAAGGTCAAGGGCGTCATCACCTGGGTGGGCGCCAGCGACGGCGTGAGCGCCGAAGTGCGCCTGTACGACCGCCTGTTCAGCGAAGCCCAGCCCGACGCCGGTGGCAAGGACTTCATCGAAAGCCTGAACCCGGACAGCCTGAAGACCGTCACCGCGATCGTCGAGCCCTCACTGGCCAGCGCCTTGCCGGACCAGAAGTTCCAGTTCGAGCGGCACGGGTACTTCGTGGCGGACCGGGTGGATCATGTGGCGGGGCAGAAGCCGGTGTTTAACCGGGTGACGGGGTTGAAGGATAGTTGGGGGAAGTAATGCCCCGCCCCCAAACCATCCCGATATTCCTGCCCGCCGGCGACCCGCGCGGCATGCGCGTGGCCGAGATCACGACACGCATCGTGCGCGTCATCGAGGTGCCGCGCAGCGAGCTGGCCGAATTCCTCAAGACGCCCGAGGCGCAGCAGGTGGGCGTGTACTTCCTGATCGGCGAGCTGTCCGAGGCCGGTTTGCCGCGCGTGTACATCGGCCAGTCCGGCAGCTGCGGGGCACGACTGGTGCAGCACAACCAGAACAAGGACTTCTGGAACCGGGCGCTGGTCGTGATCTCGCTGACCAACAGCATGACGCAGACGCACGCGCTGTTTCTGGAGTGGTTCGCCATTTCCGAGGCATCCAAAGCCGGGCGCTACAGCCTTGAGAACGGCAACACCGGCGCGCGGCCCCACACGCCCGCGCCGCTGGAGGCGGACTGCCAGGAAATCTTCGAAACCGCCGCCACCCTCGTGGCCACGCTGGGTCAGCCGATCTTTGAGCCGCTGACGAACGCGCCCACGGCCCGGGGCGAGAAGGAGCTGTTCTATTGCCGGGGCTCGGGCGCGGACGGCGTGGGCGAGTACACCTCCGAGGGCTTCGTGGTGCTCAAGGGCTCACGCGGGCGGGTGGAAAACGTGGCGTCGATCCAGGGCACGTCCAACCAGCGCTTTCGCGACCAGCTGGTGACCGAGGGCATCCTGGCCGCGCAGGGCGGCATGCTGGTCTTCACCCGCGACCACCTGTTCGCCAGCCCCAGCATGGCCGCCGTCGCCCTGCAAGGCCGCTCGGCCAACGGCTGGCTGGAATGGAAAGCCGCCAACGGCCGCACGCTGGATGAGTTGAAGCGGCAGGCGGTGCAGGTGGCGGGGTGATTGGGGCTGGTTTCGGCGGACCGGCAGGGAATCGCCTGGGCTTGAAGGCGACGGCGAGGTTGAAGACGGTTCCATATTGATAGCGGACAGTGGCCATTCGACGCTGGGATAGTGCCATTTTTCCTTGATTTTCTTCGTTCAAGGCCATTCACAGTGCATTCGGGGTCAGAGTCCAATTACCCAAGAACCGAACCCCGCAAACACTCCGCCCTCACCTGCACCACTGCTGCTCGCAGGGAACGCCGTCATGGTTGCCGTCCATTTCCACGCCGGGGCAGTTCTGCAGGAAGAGCGTGGCCTCCCGGCACGACGTCATCTGGCTGCAATACCTGCGGCCATCGCAGCGGAAATCCGCTGGCACTGGAAGTTTCGAAGAACCCGGCAGAAGCCGCAACGGCATTGGCGCTTCAATGGGCGGCGCTCCCGATCTGAGGAACGCCACGCGCGCGGCGTAATGGCTGTAGCCATACCAGCCCAAGGCGGCCAGCAGGGCCACGACGATCAGCTTGCCCATGGGTGATGCGCTTTTCGGGGCGCGGCTCAGGCGCACGGCGGCGTGCCTATGAGATGTGCCACGGGCTGATGCCTCGCTCCCTGCGCGCCGCACACGCACCGCGCGCTTCTTGCCTTTTCCGTCGGGCTCCACCTCGAAGCTGAGCACCTCGTCCACCACCGGCTGCCGCCCATCGCGCGGGAAGGCCGAGATGTGGACAAAGACGTCCTGTCCGCTGTCGCTGGCCGCGATGAAGCCGAAGCCCCGCTCGGAATTCCACTTCGTCAGTCTGCCCTCAAAGCGCATAGCCGTCATCGATTCCTCCCGTTCGCCTGGCACGGGTACGTGCGTGGCTGTTTGTTGTTGGAGGGCATTCTAGGAGGCCGTTGCATGGATCGCCACCCCATGGCGCGCACCGGCAGGCATACTCATTCGCCAGCATCAAAGGAGATTCACCATGGTCCTGCTCGAATTCGCCATGAACCCGCCCGACCGCGGCGACGGCCTCAGTGCCTACGTGGCGCGCATCATCGACGTCATCGACCGCAGCGGCGTGACGTACCGCCTCACGCCCATGGGCACCATCCTGGAAGGCAGCTTCGACGAGGTGATGCGGGTGGTGGGCGACTGCTTCCACGCGCTGGAGTCCGACTGCCAGCGCATCGGCATGAACCTCAAGATGGACTACCGCGCCGGCACCGAATCCCGCCTGCACAGCAAGGTGGAAGCGGTGGAACGCCACCTCGGCCGCAAGGTGCAGACCTGAGGGGTCGGCCAGAATTTGATAGCCCCCGCGACCCCACAAAACAAGGAGCAAGCCCATGGCCCACCTGAACCCGATTCCCCTGGCTGAGGTTAAGGAAGACGACATCCGCGAGCGGTTCGAGCATTACCGCAACACGCGCGGCTTCACGCCCAACAGCATCATGACCATGGTGCGCCGGCCCAACATCGTGCGCGCGTTCATGGCACTGAACCAGGCGGTGCTGTACGAGGGCACGGTGCCCGAAGAAACGAAGATGCTGGTCAGCGTGGCCTGCAGCTACGCGGCGGGTTGCCTGTATTGCCAGTCGCACATGACGAATCTGGCCAGCATCTACAAGGCGTCCGACGAGAAGATCGCGGCGCTTTGGGACTTTGAGCGCAGCACGCTCTTCAACGACGCCGAGCGCGCCGCCATCCGGCTGGCGCTGAAGGCCGGCGCGGTGCCGAACGAGGCCAGCGCGGCCGATTTCGACGAGCTGAAGAAGCACTACACCGACGAGCAGATCGTCGAGATCGTGGCCAGCATTGCGCTGTTCGGCTACCTCAACCGCTGGAATGACACCATGGCCACCACGCTGGAGCCGCTGGCCGCGCAAGTGGCCGAACGCGCCATCGGCGCGGTGGGCTGGACTGCGGGCAAACACGGCTGAAGCAGCCCGAGGGCCCGCACGCCAGGCACGAAGGGCGTGCCCGGGTCAGCGCACCGCCGCGTGGATCAGCCGCTGCACCGCCAGCGTTCGCTGCAGCTGGTCGGCGCGGGTGTAATTGCCCATGGTGAGGCCGTAGACCATCTGCAACGACGGCGCCACCACCAGGCGCTGCCCACCCAGGCCGATGGCCATCCACACCGGGGAGCCGTCGGCGTTCTGCGCGATGAACCACTGGTAGCCGTACTTCAGCCCGTCCCACGCGGGCAGGCGCGGGGTGAGCGACTCGGTCAGCCACGCCTTGGGCACCACGGTGCGGCCCTGCCATTCGCCTTGCTGCAGAAGAAGTTGGCCGATGCGCGCCAGGTCGGGCAGGCGCAGCCGCAGGCCGGAGGCGGCGGCGGGCTGGCCGCTGGGGCCGGCGGTCCATTCGGCCTCGGTGATGCCCAGGGGCGTGAACAGCTTGTCCTGCGCGTAGCGCAGCAGCGGCAGGCCCGATCCGCGCGTGATCAGGTCGGCCAGCAGCACGGTGGTGCCGCCGTTGTAGCGCCACTGCGTGCCGGGCGCGGCCACGATGGGGCGCTCCAGCACGTAACGGATGCGGTCGGCGCTGCGCTCCATCGCGATCTCGCTGTTGCGCGGGTCGTTGTAGGGCAGGTCTTCGTTCCACGCCAGGCCCATGGACATGCCCAGCGCATCGGCCACGCGGATGGCTCGGCGGCGCTCGTCGCGCGCCAGATCGGCATGGGCCGGAAACGCATCGAGCAGCGGCGTGTCGGGCGCCGGCACCCGGCCCTCGGCCAGCGCGATGCCGTACAGCAGGCCGACCACGCTCTTGCTGACGGAGCGCATGTCGTGCGGCACCTGCGGGCCATGCGCCACCGGGCCCATCGGCCGGCCCCAGCGCTCGTCGGGGCCGGGGTAGTAGCGCTCCACCAGCACCCGCCCGCCGCGGGCCACGAACACGCCGTGCAGGTTGAGCAGCTCGCCGCGGGCCACGCCCTGGTCCAGTTGCTCGGCCAGCGCGGCGCCTTCTGCCGCTGCGGGGAGCCAGGCGAATGCGTCAGGTGCCGCCCCCACGTGGCGCCCACCCACCAGCAGCGCAGCCCCGGCCACCTGCAAGAGACGGCGGCGCGTGACAGGCAGACGACGCACGGCGGCGCTCATCGCGCGGCGCGCCCGGCGTGTTCAGCGCCGGCCGGTATCGGCTTGCGCGCCACGACAAAAGGCCGCACGTCACGGCCCCGGCTGGCATGGCGCTCCACGGCCAGCACCTCCAGGCCCTGGCGCTCGCAGGCGGCCACCAGGTCGGCCGCGCGCAGCACCAGCACCGGCGGCGCCAGACGAACCAGGCGCATCAGCGGCACGGCCAGGCCGGGGATCAGCGGGTTCATCTCGCCTAGGCACGCAGTCTTGGTGATGAACAGACCGCCAGGCCTCAGCACGCGGGCGCAACGCGCGGTGGCGGCGTCCAGGTCGTCCAGCAGGTGCAGGAGGTTGAAGGCCAGCACCGCATCGAAGGGACCGGCCGCCTCGCTGGCCGTGGCGTCGGCATCCTCCACCAGAAACCGCAGGTTGGGCCGAGGGCTCGCCGCCAGCCGCTGGTGGGCCAGGGCGATCATCCTCGGGGCAATGTCGGTGGCGAGATACGGCCCCGTGCCCAGCGCCAGCGTGAGCGCCGTCGCGCCGGTGCCGCAGCCGAGTTCGAGCACCGAAGCATCGGGGCCGAGCAGTTCGCGGGTGCGCGCCAGGCTGCGCTCGTAACCTGCCTAGTCGCCGATGGCGCCACCCGCGTAGCCGTTGGCAAAGCGTTCCCAGAAACGGGCCTTGAAGGATGCGGGCTTCAGCAGCGGCGCGCCAGCGGAGTTCCGGGGTGTCATGGCGGATATGTTCACTTTCCTCTCAGCCGTTTGCGATCACAAAGTCCAGCGCCGCGCACACCGCCGCCACCTGCGCGTCGATGCACTGCTCGGGCGTGGTGCGCGGGCTGTCGGGGTAGACCTCGGTGGTGGTGGTGTAGCGCGCGCCGGTGAGGCTGGCGCACAGGCCCCAGGCCTTCAGCGGGTAGCGGATCACGCCCGGCGCCACGGCGGGGCAGCCGATGATTTCGCCTTTTGCATCGGCGGGCGCGATGTGCGTGATGCGCGCCACGGCTTCGATGATGGCCGCCTGGAACTCGGGCTGCGGGTTCTCGGTGTCGTCCACCAGGTAGAAGCCGTCCGGGATGCTGCCGGGCTCGAAGGGCTTGCCGTCGCGCGCGGCCAGCGCGGGGCGGAATTCGGTCTCGTCGGTGTCGGTGGTTTCGTGCAGGTCGATGTGCGCCGCAAACTGCCCGAGCCAGGGCGCCACCAGCCGCATCAGCGCCGCCGATTCCTGCGCCGGGCTGGGCGTGCGGAAGGAGCGGTTGGGGTCGATGGCGTCGAAGTTCCAGCGGTGGATGCGCTCGTAGGCCCAGGGGCTCACGCACGGCACCACCAGCAGGTTGACGCGCCCCGCAAAGGCTTCGGCGTGCTGGTCCAGGAAGCGCAGCGCGCCGTGCACGCCGCTGGTCTCATAGCCGTGCACACCGCCCGTCACCAGCACACCGGGCAAGCCGGCTTGCCACGCGCCGGGGCGCAGCGCCAGCAGGGGGAAATGCTCGCCCGCATACGCCACCTCGCCATACGGAATGACTTCGAAGCGCGGCGCCAGCCGCCCGACCACGGCCAGCACGTCGTCCGCATAGCTGCGCTGGCGCACCTGCCGCGCACGCCATTCGGCCAGCTCTGCAGGGCCCCAGGGTTGGCCGGGGGTGCCGATGGGGTAGCTTGCGGGTGTGGTCATGGTGGATTTGCTTCGACGTGGGCCCGTGGCACAGGCGTGATGTGACAAAGGCGACGAAGCGGATTATGCGCAAGCCCTGCGGCGGCGACATGCGGGAAATCGGACTAGACTTTGCCCCATGCATCCCCGGCAAGCCCTCACGCCACCTCACAGACCAGGAAACCCAACATGAAGAAACTTCACGTCACGATCAAGCTGGAGATGTCCGTCCCGGATGACTGGGAACTGGCCGAAACTTCTGAAGGGGGGCAGGTGGTGAAGTTGCCGAACAAGCAATTCCTTGACATTGCCATCGAACCCCTGTTTGCCAGCGACCCCGAGGAAACCTGGAGCAGCACGCCGGACGATGATGTCCTGAACGATTTCCTGGACATGGTCGAGAACGAAGACGTCATCTACGAATTCGTCACGCATTAGGGAATTCGCGGAAACTGGGGAACTTGGGGAAATTGGGGTCAGCCTCCCCAGGAATTCCCCGCACGCCTAGAATCCGCCACACCTCCAACGCGGCTTCGCCGCATCAACCCTTCAGGTACCCACCATGCCCCAGCTCAAACTCAGTTACTTTGACTTTCACGGCGGCCGTGCCGAGCCGGCGCGCCTGGCGCTGCACATTGGCGGCATTGCGTTTGATGATCACCGACTTAGCTACGCCGATTTTGGCGAGTTCCGCAAGACCGCGCCTTTCGGCCAGGTGCCGACGCTGGAAGTGGACGGCGTGCTGGTCACGCAGTGCGATGCGATCAACCGCTACGTGGGCAAGCTTGCCGGCCTGTACCCGACCGACCCGTTCCAGGCGCTGCTGTGCGATGAGGTCAGCTACGTGGTGGAAGACGCCAGCGTCAAGATGGGCCCCACCTTCCGCATGACGGGCGACGCCCAGAAGGAGGCGCGCCTGGCGCTGGTCAACGGTTCGATGCCGGTCTATCTGGCCTGGCTGCAGAAGCAGTTGCTGGCCCATGGCGGCGAGTACTTTGCCGACAACCGGCTCACCGTCGCCGACCTGAAGGTGTTCGTGGACGTGCGCGGCCTCAACTCCGGCCGCCTGGACCACATTCCGACCGATCTGGTGGAAAAGGTGGCCCCGGCGCTCAACGCGCACATGCAGCGCATCGCCAGCACACCGGCCGTGGCGGCGTATTACGCGAAGTTCGCCGCCTGAAGCCGAGCCACCGGCCCCATGGCGAGTCCTGAACCCACGACCCCCGCCATCCGCGGCTTCCACGCCCACGTCTATTTCGGCCCGGACACGGTGGAGCAGGCGCGCAGCCTGTGCAGCGCGGCGGCCGGAAAATTTGAGGTGGCGATGGGGCGGGTTCACGAGAAGCCGGTGGGGCCGCACCCGGACTGGAGCTGCCAGCTGGCGTTCAGTCCCGAGGTGTTCGGCCAGCTGATTCCCTGGCTGGCCATGAACCGCGGCGGCCTGGTGGTGTTCGTGCACCCCATCAGCGACAACCAGCTGATCGACCACCGCGACCGCGCCCTGTGGATGGGGGCGGTTCGCCCGCTGGACCTGAGCGTGCTGCCAGACGGGCCCGGGGAATAGCTGCCGCTAAGGGGTCGAAGCCAGGCTGTGCAAACGCTGGTGCGCGGCACTCTCCCGGTCCAGCGGCAAGTTGCGCTTGGCGCTCAGGTAGTGGGCGCTGAACACGTCCAGCCAGGCGCTCAGCGTCTCCCCAGCCCGCGTTTCACCGGCCAGTTCCAGGCACTGGGCGGCGACCTCGGCGGTGCAGAAGTGGTGCCCGTGCGCGGCGCGGCGCAAGCGGTAGACAGACGCCTGCCCGGGATTCAGGCTCAGCACCGGCAGCGCATCCAGGTAGGGGCTCTTGCGAAACATCTTGCGCGCCTCCGACCAGGTGCCGTCGAGCAAGACAAACAGGGGGCGCTTGCCGGCTGCCTGGCATGCTGCGGCTATGGGCAACTCTGTCACCACCCGGCGCGCTTCGACAAACTCACCCGGGAACACCAGCACGGGCTGCCACTGCGGATCGGCCAGCAGCGCCAGCAAGGCCGGGTCCACGGCGGTACGGGACCAGCCGAAGGCCGCGGTGTCGGCCACCACATCGGCCACCAGCCAGCCGGTATTGCTGGGCTTGAGCGGTTCGATGTCGCCCATGATCAGGCACACGCCGGCCCGGGTGGGCACTGCCGGGCGCAAGGCACACACGCAGTGGCTGGCAATGAGCCGGCAGCCCGCGCAGCGCCCTGGCCCCGAGCCGCGGGCCACGAACGGCTTGGCGCTGGCCGCCAGGCGCGTAGCGCGCAGGCGCGAGACGGCGTGATTCATGCGGCAATCCGCAGGGGGACGGGAACGGGGGTCATGCGGTAAATGTAGGTGCATGGAAGGCGCGCAGGCTGAGTGCGAAATGGCGAGCCGCGCCGCGCCCGAAGGAAAATCAATATTGATAGCTGAAAACGACCATCCAACGCTGGCAATCGGTCATTTTTCCTTGAATTCTTCACCGAACGGAGGGGGCGTGCCAGTCCGGTCCACGCCAGGAGCCCCCGCGTGCAATTTGTCCAATGCCGCTTTGTCTAGCACCCTGACCGGCCCAAAACCCCAAACCCAGGAGACAGCCATGATCAAGATCAGCGTGATGTACCCGAATCCCCCCGGGGCCAAGTTTGACCACTCCTACTACCGCGACAAGCACATGCCGATGGTCAAGGCCAGGATGGGTGACAAACCAACGCCTCTCCTGGCTGGATCTCGATAGCTTGGGAATGAGACGTCGCCGTTGTATCGAGAGGATTCTGCTTGGTTTCGACGCTGCTTGCGCACCCCGCTAGCAAGACGATGAGGAACGTCAGAGCGATCGGGAAGAACCTTGAATTAACTGAGCAGTTGAAGTTCATTTGTTTGCATCGCAACGATGTCATCGACGGCTGATTTCTTCGACCGATCTGGACCCTTCACTTCCGTTCGTAGCGCTTGGCAAGTGGTCAAGGGAAATCCAATTAATTTCTACGGTGACTGCGCTATCGAGCACTCCAGGACATCCTTCCTTCCGACTTCCTCCGTGACGACTTCGAGGTTGGCGCCCCCCACAAACGGTCCCAACTTTATATATTGACGAATGAAGTAAAGCTTGCCTGCTTCAACGGCATCATTTCGAGCGGAGCGCTCGCCGGCCATGGCTGGAGGCGCTCTCAAACCAGTCGTCACTTCCCGACTGCAACCTTCATCGGCTGTCCAGATCGGTATACAGGATGAATATATTCCCGTCGACATCGACTTCAATGTCAGTCGCCTCCGCAAGCCTGCCAAGCGCATCGATGTGAAGTGTTTGCCAACTACCGCCACTGCGCCGCGATAGCCGAAGGTCAAAGTGTTCGTCGCCCCAAGAGATCAACGATTCACCTGAAGCATCAACGGCAAGCGCCGGCGGACTGACAAAAGCACTGCGCTCAATGATGGTCTCGCTCCAGACACCGTTTTTTAGCACCAGATAACCAACCCCCTTGGTAGAGCCACCGTCAAACGATTTTCTGAAGGCAACTCGAACGTCTCCTGCCGCAGGAGCAACGATTGAACCACTCCCCCGAGTCTGCCAAGGAGCGACATCCGCAGCGATGGCTACACCCGTCCATCCGGAGAAACCCCGCGACATGACGCGCAATGCGCCCTCCTGTTCGGCCAAGCCCGATTCGCCGACGAGAACAAAGATCGAGCCATCAGGTGCCACAGCCAACGAACGCCAGCCAATGTATCCGGGGCCTATCAGTTCTGACGTCCATGTGCCGCCGCTTTCGCGTGCGAGGAACACTTGCCCGCTCTTGCCATAAAGGATCAACGGCGTCCCGTTCAGGTCGACCGCGACCGAAAACGGACCCGCATCAGCGGCAACGAGGACCGGCGACGTCTGCCACCACTGGCCAAGCTGAATGACGCGCTCTGATACCAAATTCCGGACGCATCGCGAGTCACCGCATGCACCCCCCAGAAATTCGGTCGTAGGCAAGCCCACAAGGAGATCCGGCAACGGTGAAGGTGGGCGCTATCCAATCAATCGGTGAAGGTTTGAGAGAACCGAAAATTGCCGTCCCGGTAGACCCAAGCAAAACATCTGAATTCGACGCGTTACATCCGTAGATGCCATATTGGGGTGGCCTGTCCATTGCGCGCTATTGCCGGATTCATACCGTTACCGAGCCCGGCCTCACGGATCGACCATCCCGTCGCAAGCTGGGGAAGCGAAGGGGTGGTTAGGCACACTTGGTTGCTAACCGGGCCCTCGGGATGAAATGGCAGCAAAGGCAAAAGAACACCCACCACGATCTTGAAACAGTAGTAGGTGTTTGGCGATGCTTTAAAGAGATAACCCTTGTCTTTCGTAACGGCATTGGGGGAGCCATTGACCTCAACTGCATAGGCCTGATTCGTGTAAAGGTCGCCCACCGTCCAACTCAGCGCAATTTCCTCGGCATTTAGGACACGCCCCTGAAGCACGATGGACGGCGTCGGAACTGCGGGGGGCGGTTGAGTAGTCACAGTGCTGCCGCCTCCTCCCCCTCCGCCGCAAGAGCCAAGCAGCATTGCAGCGACCAGAAGGATACCAATCATCACGCCACGCGAAACTGATGATTGCGTGAGACTCTTCGATGGCTTTGACATGGAATACCTCCTACGGCAATGGGATTTATCGCCCTTCGCACTCGCGGAAAATTCATGGCAGGGCCGGGTTCAAAACCAAGGAACAGCGCCACGTACCGTGCGTCCTCTAAACTTATCCTCCGCCTCGCTTTTCATTTAGAACCTGCTTGAAACGATCTGCGCTGACATAGATCAATGGCGAGTGTTGAGATAGTCGGTCAGACGGCCCTTCGTCCGGTTGCGCGGGATTCCCGAATGACCGCCCCCGCCGCAAATGTGACACTCGAGTCCGCTCTTGATCAGGCTCCCCAGGGCCTTCCCGCGACAGCGGCGGCACAATAATCGTCATGGCGTGCGGTATCACGCCCAGATCGTGCAACCCAGAAAGTCCATGCCGTGATTCAAGACTTCCCCATCCGCTACATCGACCCGGTCTTCCGCCCGCCCAGCGAGGCGGAATCGCTGATCCTGCCGGTCACGAATGGCTGCTCGTGGAACAAGTGCACCTATTGCGAGATGTACACCGCGCCGCAAAAGAAGTTCGCCCTGCGTGAAGAGGCCGAGACACTGGAGTCGATTCGCCGTAGCGGCGAGCAGCTCGGGGACCAGGTGCAGCGGGTGTTTCTGGGCGATGGCGATGCGATGGCGCTGTCCACGCGGCGGCTCATGACCGTGCTGGCCGCCATCCGGGAACATTTACCGAGGGTCCGGCGCGTTTCCAGCTACTGCCTGCCGCGCAACGTGCGCAACAAGTCGGTGGCCGATCTGACCGAACTGCGCGAGGCCGGCCTGTCGCTGGCTTACGTGGGCGCGGAGTCGGGCGACGACGCGGTGCTGAAGAACGTCCACAAGGGCGAGACCTTCGAGACCACGCGCGATGCGCTGGACAAGCTGGGTGCCGCCGGCATCACGCGCTCGGTCATGCTGCTCAACGGGCTGGGCGGGCGGGTGCTGTCGCGCCAGCATGCAGAGAATTCGGCCCGGCTGGCCAACGCCACACAACCCGAGTTCCTGGCCACGCTGGTGGTGAGTTTTCCGCAGGGCGAAGACCGTTTCCGCGCCGCCTTCCCTGACTGGGAGCCGCTCGACCAGCACGGCCTGTTCGTCGAGATGGAGTTGTTCCTGCAGGCGCTGGAGCTCAAGCGCACGATGTTCCGCAGCGACCACGCCTCCAACTGGCTGGTGCTCAAGGGCACGCTGGGCGCCGAGAAAGAGCGGCTGCTGGCCCAGGTGCGCACCGCCATCAACCAGCCCGAAGCCGCCCGGCTGCGGCCGGCGTGGGCGCGGGGGTTATAGACCTTCCCGTTCGATTCGGCCTCGCCGTCCGCCTTGGCGTCACCGGTCCAGCGCCGCCAGTTCCACCGCTATCGCCGCCGCCAGTCGCGCGTTGTTCAGCACCAGCTGGATGTTGGCCGCCAGGCTGTCGCCGCCGGTGAGTTGATTCACACGCTCCAGCAGGAAGGGCGTGATGGCCTTGCCGGTGACGCCTTGCGCGCCAGCCTCGTGCAGGGCGCGGGCGATGGCGGCGTCGACGATATCGCCGGCCAGGGCATGCGCCTCGGGGATCGGGTTCGCGATCACCATGCCGCCGCGCAGACCCATGCCCCATTGGGCCTGCAGCGCGCGGGCGATCTGCGCCGGCTCGTCCAGCCGGCGGTCCACGGGTAAGCCGCTGTCGCGCGCATAGAAGGCCGGCAGCCGGCTCGGTCTGGTAGCCGACGACGGGCACGCCCTGGGTTTCCAGGTACTCCAGCGTCAGGCGGATGTCCAGGATCGACTTGACGCCGGCGCACACCACGGCCACCGGCGTGCGCGCCAGCTCCTGCAAGTCGGCCGAGATGTCGAAGCTCTCCGCCGCGCCGCGGTGCACGCCGCCGATGCCGCCCGTGGCAAATACGCGGATGCCCGCCAGCGCCGCGATGACCATGGTGGCGGCCACGGTGGTGGCCCCGCTCTGCCCGGCCGCGACGACCAGGCCCATGTCGCGCCGGCTGACCTTGGCCACACGCGGCCCGGCGCGGCCCAGGGCCTCGATCTCGTCCGCGCCCAAGCCGGCCTTGAGCCGCCCGTTCACGATGGCGACCGTCGCCGGCACCGCACCGTGCGCACGCACCTCGGCTTCCACCTGCCGCGCCGTAGCCACGTTCTGCGGGTAGGGCATGCCGTGGGAAATGATGGTGGATTCGAGCGCGACGACGCCCTGCCCCGCGTCCAGCGCCTGTTGCACCTCCGGTGAAACGTCCAGGAACGAACGCGACAACATGGGGCTCTACACCGCCTTGCCTGGATTGATCAGGTACTTGGTACCGGTCGCGCGCTGGCCGTAGACGGCGATGGCTTCGGGCTGCAGGGCCTCGGCCAGCGAGATCTCCTTGGTGTAACTGCTGGCAAAGGTGGTCTTCAGTTCGGCCGCCACCCGCTGGCGCAACGCCTTTGCGGCCTCGGCACCGATGCGCTGCAGGAACGGAAACAGCAGCCATCCGCCCATGCCCCAGGCAAAGCCGAAGTTCCGGACGAACTCGGTGGGGCCGGTGTCCAGGCCGCCATAGATATAGACCTGCTTGTGGGTGGTGGAGCCGTAGCGGCTGTACTCGGTGGCGGTGCGGTTCAGCGCGGCTTCCATGCAGGTCAGGATCTGGCCCGCCAGCCGGCCGCCGCCGGTGGCGTCGAAGGCGATGGTGGCGCCAGTGTCCACCAGCGCCTGGGTGAGGTCTTCCATGAACGTGGGCGCTGAGCTGTCGCACACATGCATCGCGCCCATCCCTTTGAGCAGTGCCGCCTGCTCAGGCTTGCGCACGATGTTCACCAGGCCAATGCCGTCCTTGAGGCAGATCCGGTTGAGCATCTGGCCCGAGGTTGGAGGCCGCCGCCGTGTGCACCAGCGCCTTGTGACCCTCGCGCCGCATGGTTTCCACCATGCCGAGTGCGGTGAGTGGATTCACGAAGCAGGACGCCCCCTCCGCCGGCGTGGTCCCTGCCGGCAATACCAGGCACTGGTCGGCCTTGATGCTCCGGTACTGCGCGTACATCGCCCCGCCCAGCAAGGCCACTGTCTTGCCCAGCAGGGCCTGTGCCGCGGCAGACGACTCCGGCCGCAACCACCACGCCAGCCCCTTCGTTGCCCACGGGCAGGGACTGCCCCACCCGCGCGGCCATGCTTTTCATGAACCGCTCGGGAATGCGGGCCGTGACGACGGGGCTGGCGGGCGTGCCAGCCACCTTGGCTGTGCTGATGTCGGCCGCGCCGAAAAGCAGTCCGATGTCGGACGGGTTGATCGGCGTGGCCTCGATGCGCACCACCACTTCGTCGGGCGCCGGCGCGGGCGTGTCGACGCTGATCAGCGACAGCTCCAGTTCGCCATCAGGCTTGACCAAGGACCGAAGCTGAAGCCCGGCGGGCACTGTCTGGGGACTCATGGCGAACTCCTTTGTTTGAAAATCACTCTAGCACACGGCACCAACGCTGGACCGGAGGCAACACCGCGAACCAGTGGCCGATGGATGGCCTGAAACAGTCTTCAATGCCGTCAACCCTGTCGTCCGGAATTTGCCGCTATGCTTGCCGGAATCGATCAACTTTACGGTCCGCCACTGCCCATGCCACTCCTCAAGCGCACACTCCCCCTCGCCGCCGCGCTGGCGCTGTCCCTGGCCACTGCCCCGGTGCTCGCCGACAGCACGTCTTCAGCGGCCAGTTCAACCTCCACCTCGCTGGGCAGTTCGTCAGCGTCCATTGGCAAGTCGAGCGACAGCGCATCGTCATCGAAAAATGCCGTGGCGCAGGGCAACTACACCATTACCGACATGGTCGCGCTGGACGAACAGCCCGGCATGTTTCGGTTGCGGCTGCAGGCTGTGGCAGAAACGCCCGCGCCGGCCGACGGCTCAGCCCACGCCAGGACCGAGCCCGATGCCCTCTTCCTGACGCTGCCGCGCGAGGCCGCCGAGCGTGCGCAGCTGGCCATGGGCCAGACCGTGGCAGCGCAACACCGGCCCTACGGCGTGGCATTCTCCGCGGTGAACGCCGAAGGCCATGCCAGCCCCTTCTTCCTGGTGCTGGACGACCTCTGGTACCGCGAGCTGGCCAGCCGACCGGTCGGTGCCTGATCCCGGTGCCACCCTGATGCGGGCCGCCTTCGCACTGTGCCTGTGCGTGGCGACATCCACAGGCTGGACCGCCTCGCTCGACTACTGCAACGGCCCCTCCGAGCCCGGTGCTGCCACGCAGGACCGGCTGATCCAGGTGGCCGCCGTCGTCAAGGCCGAGCTCGATCAATCTGGCCAGAGCCTGGCGCTGGTGTCGCGCTCGGGTCTGGCGCTGCAGCGGCTGGACCAACGCTACTCGCATGCCGGCGTGAGCCTCAAGGCCAGCGGCAACACGCCATGGTCGGTGCGCCAGCTTTACTACGCCTGCGACGAACAGCGTCCGCGCATCTTTGATCAAGGCATGACCGGTTTCGTGATGGGCGCGAACGATCCGGCCGAGGGTTATGTGTCCATCGTCCTGTTGCCGCCGGACGCCGCCGACCAACTGGAGCGCGCCGCACTGGACGACCGCCAGGCGCTGCAGCTGCTGGGCGGCACCTACAGCGCCAACGCCTATGCGTTCAGCCAGCGCTACCAGAATTGCAACCAGTGGCTGGCCGAACTGATGGCCAGTGCCTGGGGTTCGTTGGGGCCGGATGACGACGCGCGCGGTCGCGCCCAGCAGTGGCTGCAGGACGAAGGCTACGCGCCCACCGTGATCAACGTGGGCTGGCGGCCGCTGATGTGGCTGGCCGACCAGGTGCGCTGGTTGCACAGTGATGATCACCCGGCGCAGGACCTTGAAGCCGCACAGTTCCGCGTGAGCATGCCGGAATCGATCGAAACGTTTGTGCGCACGCGACTGCCCGGGGCCCGGCGCATCGAGCTGTGCTACACGGCGCAGCAGGTGGTGATCCGCCGGGGCTGGGAGCCGATTGCGCCCGGGTGCCAGCCTGCGGCCGGCGACGAGGTCATCGCGCTGACGATCGGGCAGACGCAGCCCGGCACCGCACCCCCCCGCCTCGACCCACGCCCGGAGCCGGCAAGTGATGCTTGAGCACGGCGCGGTGGACTGGGGCATCGTGGCGATCTTTTTCACGGTGTACGTCGGCATGTTCCTCGGTGGCCTGCCCCGGCTCAAGCTGGACCGCTCGGGTGTGGCGCTGGTCAGCACCCTGGCCGGCAACCTGTTGCTGGTTGGCTCCATCGCCAACCTGATCGTGGTGGACCTGGCGCGACGCAGCGGCATCGCAATCGACCTGTGGACCCACGCCCGCATCGGCATTCCCGTGACCCTCGACAACCCTGAGTGTGGTGTGGGTCTGGCTGCGCTGGGGGCTGTAAGGGTGATACGTGATGCGACTGCCGCGCCGCCGAATTTGATGAAGCCAGAAGAAGGATCATGCTGATGAAACGCCGCTGTGCCGTTCTGGGTGCCCTGGGTCTGCTGGTCTTGCCCGCCGCAAGCCGCGCCGCCACAACGCCCGCGCAGGCGCCAGACGGCTGGCCCCAGGCCTCACAGGTCCCCGGGGGCATCGCGCGCGTAGCGCTCGGGCCTGCGGCGACACGCCCCGTGGCGCATGCACAGGGCGACGGCGGCGACGTGCCCCTGCTGGTGCTGGGCGACGCGGACGGGTGGACGGCGCTGGTGGGCATCCCCCTGTCCGCCGCGCCGGGCCCCGCGAGCATTTCGGTGCAGACAGAGGCTGGCCTGCGACAGATGGCCTACACCGTCACGCCCAAGAAATATCTCGAACAGCAGTTGAAGGTGTCGCCGCGCACGGTCGACCTGTCACCCGAGGACCTGGCGCGCTACGAGCGCGAGCGTGTGCACCTGGCGACAGTCATGGCAACGTTCACCGAGCCCTTGCCGAACGGGTCGGCGCTGCGCATGCGCGTGCCGGTGCCGGGGCGTCGTTCGAGTTCGTTCGGCCTGCGCCGCGTGTTCAACGGGCAGGCGCGCAGTCCGCACAGCGGCATGGACATCGCGGCCGCCACCGGCACGCCGGTCATCGCGCCGCTGCCGGGGCGGGTGATCGATACCGGCGACTATTTCTTCAACGGCAATACGGTCTGGCTGGACCACGGCGGCGGGCTGCTGAGCATGCTATGCCACCTGAGCGCCGTCGACGTGAAGCCGGGCGACGCACTCCAGGCCGGCGCGCACCTGGGCGCCGTGGGCGCCACCGGCCGCGTGACGGGGCCGCATCTGCATTGGGGCGTCATGCTGAACCGCACCATGGTGGATCCGGCGCTGTTCGTGGGCGCCTGAAACAGTTCAATTTCAATAGCTGCGAATGACCATTCTGCGCTGACTTACGGCCAGTCTCACACAAAAAAGCCAGCGCAAAGGGTTCGCAGCGCCGAGCGGTTGACGCAGCGGCCCATGCTGGCGCCCGACGGTCATCGAGCGTAAGCTGCGCGCTTCGGCGCTTCAAACGCCAGCAAGGGCTACCCCGCCATGAACCGACTCCGACTGGTTTTCCTGGTCACACTGGCCATGCTGGCCTTTGCGGGCAATTCGCTGTTGTGCCGCATGGCGCTCAAGCAAACGACCATCGACCCGGCAAGTTTCACCACAGTGCGACTGCTTTCGGGTGCGTGCATGCTGTGGCTGGTCGTGGGAGTGAAAGGCAGCCGACTTTCCGCCGCTGACGCAGTTGGAGCGGTCGGTGGCAACTGGCTGTCGGCTGGCGCGCTGTTTGCCTATGCGGCGGGCTTTTCATTTGCCTACGTCAACATGACCGCGGCCACCGGCGCGCTGTTGCTGTTTGGCGCGGTGCAGGCCACGATGATCGGCTACGGTGTGTTCAAGGGCGAACGCCTGCGCCTGCCGCAACTGGCGGGCTTCACCCTGGCGCTGACCGGGCTGGTGGTGCTGATGCTGCCGGGGCTGGCCACGCCCTCACTGACCAGTTCGCTGTCGATGCTGGGCGCAGGGATTGCGTGGGGCGTCTATTCACTTCGCGGCAAACGCGCGCAGGGCGCTGGACCTGCCGACCCGACCCGTGTGACCGCAGGCAACTTCATTCGCGCGACGCCGATGGCGCTGGGGTTGAGTGTGCTGATGGCCGGAAACCTGTCGATGGATGGCACCGGCCTTGGCTACGCCGTGGTGTCCGGCGCGCTGGCCTCAGGGCTGGGCTATGCGATCTGGTATCAAGCCCTGCCCGCCTTGAAGGCGACGCACGCGGCCACGGTGCAACTGAGCGTGCCGGTGATTGCCGCACTGGGCGGCATTGCCTTCATCGGTGAAACGCTGACGCTGACCCTGGTGCTCGCGTCCGTCGCCATCCTGGGCGGTATCGCGCTGGTGATCCTGGAAAAGAAATAGCCCAGCCGTTTCGCCGTAAGCGCCATCAGCTGCCGCTGCGGCGCGCATCGGTTCAGCCAGGCGCCGGGCCGCTGCGCGCGAAGGGCTGCAGCATGCTGACGCGGTTGCCTTCAGTGTCCATGAACGACACGTACTGGCCGATGCCGGGGATTTCCATCGGTTCGCCCAGCACGCTGCCGCCAGCCTGGGCAACCTGCTTCATGGCGGCATGGATGTCATCGACTGCGATGACGACAGAGGGATGCTGCGCGGGCCAGTCGGCCTTGCGCTCGAAGAAGCCGCCATTGATGGCGCCAGGCGTTGTGGTCATGCCGTCCACCGTTTCGGTGGTGTGGGCCACGACGTAGTTGCCCATCTCCGCGCCCAGCATCTGGGTCTGCCAGCCAAACGCGGCCTGGTAGAAGCCGGCCATGCGCTCGCGGTTGTCATAAGGCATTTCAAAGTGAACGACGGGATTCATGGACGTGTCTCCGGGTTGGGTGGCGGGAAGCGGGACGAGATCAAAGCGTGGCCGCAAGGGCTGCGAGCTGGTCGGTGGCGATGCCCCAGCCCTGGTGGAAGCCCATCTGCTCGTGGGCCGCGCAGTCTTCGGCGTTCCAGTGCCGCGCGCGTGCTGTGTAGCGGGTCTGGCCGCCCTCGTCCTCAAAGGTGAGGATGCAGGTGAAGAAGGGCTTGGCCGACGGCACCCAGGCTGCGGTGTAGGCGTCGGTGAACACCAGACGCTCGTTCGGGATGACTTCCAGGTACACGCCGCGGTTGGGCATCTGCGTGCCGTCGGGGCCCTGCATCGTGATCAAGCTGGCGCCGCCGGCGCGCACATCGGTTTCCGCATGAATGGTCTTCCACGGCGGTGGAGTGAACCACTGGGTGATGAGCGCGGGCTCGGTCCAGCAGCGGTACAGCTTGTGGCGCGGCACGTTGATCAGGCGGGTGAGGACGAGTTCGTGAATGCCGGAGGCATCCGGCGCAATTGCGGTCATGGTGAATGCTCCTTGGGGTGGCGCGGGCCGGTTGGGTGAAAGGTGTGAGAGATCAGGCGAGCCAGGCCGTCGGCGGGCCTCAGACCTGCAGCAGCACCTCGAAGCCGCCGTAGATCAGCCGACGGCCGTCGAATGGCATCTCGTTTTCGGCGCCCGCCATGCGCGGGTCGGCCATGACCTTTGTCCAGCCCGCGTCGCGAACTTCGCGCGACGGCCAGCTGATCCACGAGAAAACCACCGTCTCATCCGGCTTGCACTGGACCGCCAGCGGGAAGGAGGTGAGCTTTCCGGGCGGCACATCGTCGCCCCAGCATTCCACGACGCCGGTGGCCCCATGCTCCCTGAACAGCAGGGCGACATCCGCGGCGTGCTTTCGGTAAGCCTCCCGTTTGCCCGTGGGCACCGGGGTCACGAATCCATCGACATAGCTCATGGTGGGGTCTCTTTCTGTGAAGCCGGCGCCGCATCGGCGCCGAGCAGGTGGGCGACATGCTGTCGCAAATGGTCGATGCAGGGCATCACGACCGCAGCGCTACCCTGCGCCTTGGCCAGGATGAAGGCTCCCTGCAGCGTGGCCTGCATGAACAGCGCCAGCGCCTCGGGATCCCACGCCGCATCGGGTGCGTAACGGGCCTTGGCCAGCGCAATGTCCATGGCCACGGTGCGTGCGTGCGATGTGATGCCGTCATTGCAGGCGTCCCGGATACGCGGCCAGGTCTCGAACGTTTCCTGCACCATGGTGCCGAGCAGGCAGGTGAACTCGGGCGGTTCGCCGCGCAGGATGGCCTTGCGAAAATCGATGTAGCCGAGCACCCGGTCGCGGGGGTCCGTCATCTGGTGATAAGGCGCGCTGCGGAACAGACCCCCGGTCATCGTGTTCCAGTGCGCCACCGCCTCCAGCGCCATGTCTTCCTTGCTCTTGAAATGGTGAAAAAAACTGCCCTTGGTGACACCGGAGGCAGCACAGACGTCATCCACCGTGGTCGCGCCATAGCCTTTGGTGCGGATCACCTGCACAGCGGCATCGAGCATCCGGGCTTTGGAGTCCTGGGGTGGGGTGGCCATGAAGGTGGATCGGGTCGATCTGTGTTTGTTTTCGGAACATACCGATTGGTTGGTATGGACTTTACATACCAATGGGTATGGCGTCAAGGACTCGTCTTCACCGGTCTTAACCCTTGACTCGATGTCCCGCCCTCGCCCAACGATAATCCGCGCCCATGACTGCATTTCTTACCCCCTTTCCCCTCGGCTGGCAGCACTATCTGCTCGGCGGGTTGTTCATCGGCGCCGGCGTGGCGCTGCTGTTTGTGATGACCGGCCGCATCGGCGGCATGAGCACGGTGTTCTCGAGCACCTGGTCGTTGGTGGTGCGCCGGCCGTTCTTCCAGCAGCCGCGCCTGGTGGATACACGTGGCTGGCGGCTGGTGTACGCCACAGGATTGATCCTTGGCGCGATGGTGTGGTGGCTGGGCCTGGCGGGCGGCGCGCCACAGGCCACGGCGGTGCCGGCCTGGCAGCTGCTGGTGGGGGGATTCTTCGTGGGCTATGGGGCGCGGCTGGGCAACGGCTGCACCTCGGGCCACGGCATCTGCGGGCTGGGCTCGCTGAAATGGCCGTCGCTGATGGCGGTGCTGACCTTCATGGCCACCGCCTTCCTCACAGCCAACCTGGCGGCAAGGTGGCTGGCATGAGCCGCCGGGCCGCTCCCAAGGCGAATAGCACCGCAGTGAGTAGCACGGAGGTTACCCAGTGAGCGCGACGAGCACGGTGAACCCGGTCAATTCGGCAAAAGCCGTCAAGACGAACATGACCCCAGCCCGGATGCTGGCCACGCTGGCGTCCGGTGCGCTGTTCGGCTTTGGCCTGGCGACCTCGACCATGATCCGGCCCGAGGTGGTGCTGAGCTTCCTGCGTTTCCAGGACTTCGGCCTGATGCTGGTGATGGGCGCCGGCGTGGCGGTGGCCATGGTGGCCTACCAGCTGGCACCGCGCCTGCTGGCCCGGCCGCTGCTGGGCGACAGCTTCCAGGGGCACCCGAGCGTCTGGAACCGCGACACCCTGGTGGGGGCAGCGCTGTTCGGCGTAGGCTGGGGCCTGTGCGGCGCGTGCCCCGGCCCGGCGATCGCCGGCCTGGGCACGACCAACTGGGATCTGCTGTGGGCGCTGGGCGGCATCGCCCTGGGCGCGCTGGTGCAGGGGTTGCGGGCGAAGTGAACAACGGGGCCGCGGGGCCCCGTTTCACTCAGGTCGCCACCGGGTAGTCGGTATAGCCCTTGGCGCCCGGCGTGAAGAAGGTGTTGCCGTCGGGCACATTGAGCGGCAGGCCCTTTCTGAGGCGCTCCACCAGATCCGGATTGGCCAGGAAAGCCCGGCCCAGGCCGACCAGGTCGGTCAGCCCGTCATCGATGGCCTTCTGGCCCGACGCCGCGTCAAAGCTGCCGCCAATGAAGAAGGTGCGGGGCCAGGCCTTGCGCAGCGCCTGCTTGAACGCCAGCGGAACCACCGGCGCGCCCATGGCGGCGTGGTCCACGAGGTGAACATAGACCAGGCCCGCATCGGCCAGATGCCGCACCAGCTTGAGGTAGGTTTCCTCGACTTCAGGGTAGGCCTCCATGCCGGAGTTGGTGCCGTAGGGCGAGATCCGGATGCCGACCTTGTCTCCCCCGATGGCTGCCGCGGTTTCGCGCGCGACCTCGAGCACGAAACGCAGGCGGTTGTCCACGCTGCCGCCCCAGGCGTCGGTGCGCTGGTTCGTATGGGGGCTCAGAAACTGCTCGAGCAGGTAGCCGTTGGCGGCGTGCAGTTCGACGCCGTCAAAGCCGGCCGCGATCGCGTTGCGCGCGGCAACCACAAACTCGGTTTTGGCCTGGGCAATGTCGGCCTCGCTCATGGCGTGGGGCACGGGGTGATCCTGCATGCCCAGCGCGTCGGTGTACATCTGCCCGGGCAGAACCACGGCGCTGGGTGCCACGATGCGGGCGTCCGCGGCCATGTTGGCCGGGTGGCTGACACGGCCGGTGTGCATGAGCTGGGCAAAAATCTTTCCGCCTTTGGCGTGCACGGCGCTGGTCACGCCTTTCCAGGCGTCAACCTGGGCCGCGTTCCACAGACCGGGAATGCGGGCATAGCCCTTGCCGTTGGGACTGGGTGCGATGCCTTCGGTGACGATCAGCCCGGCACTGGCGCGCTGGCCGTAGTACTCGGCCATGAGCGGGTTGGCCACGCCGGCGGCGTCGGCGCGGCAGCGGGTCATGGGGTTCATCACCAGGCGATTGCTCAAAGTGATGGCGCCCATGGGGAAGGCTTCAAACAAGGAATGCATGGTCATTCGGATTTCCAGTGAGTCGTTGGACAAGCGCCGATGGTAGGGGAGTTCGCCGCTGCGTGCAGGCGTCGCGGGTCGACGTGCCACTGGCTGGGGAATTGGCGTGTGGCCGGGCATGAAGCGCAAAAAAAGTGCAGGAACATGGCGCAGGGCAAAGACACGCCATTTCTGCCTTACCATCTGCTTTTCAGCCCCAACTCAACCCACCACGGAGGCTCCATGGCCAAAGGCGACCAGCACAAAGAAAAGATGACGAAGAAGCCCAAGAAGGACACTTCCGCCCCCAAGCCGCCGTCCACCTCGGACCGCCCGACCCCGCCCGTCACGACGGTCGTGCCGGTGCGCGGCAAGCTGAAGAACAAATAACAACGACAAGGCCGGCCTGCCGGCCCGTCGGGTGGCTCAGCCCGGCGTTGTTTCAGCGCGTGCCGCGCGACCCAGCGCACTGTCGATCATCCGGTTCAGCTTTTCAGCGGCACCAGTGACGGCCTGGTACAGGGAATCGGCATGGTGCGTCACAGCCAGTGGCTGGCGTCCCTGCAGGCGGGCTTCCAGCATGCAGCGCTTGCTGCCCTGCCCGCCCTTGTGGGCGTTCTCATCGCCCACATGAACTTCCACCCGCGTGATCTGGTCTTTGTGCCTGCTAAAGGCATTGGTCAGTTCACCCGTCGCCCAAGTGGCGAGGGCCTCGTAGCCTTCAATGTGGTTGTCGGTATGGATCTGGATTTGCATGTATTTCTCCTTTTGCGGGTTTGACGGGTTCAGCACCTGCTGGACCCGGTTCGGACCTGATCTGCCAAGGCAGGCCCCCTATTATCCAATGCCTTATCTGAGGCCATTTCACCCAAAACCAAGCCGGCGCGAGTCGAGTCCGTTGCACGGAAAAAGGACACTGCCGCACAATGGGTCCGCGCATCTTGCCTGCATCAAACTGAGAGCCACCCATGAAAGCCACCTGGAACAACACCCTCATTGCCGAAAGCGACGACACCGTGCTGGTGGAGGGCAACCACTACTTCCCCGAGAGCGCACTCCGGCGCGAATTCATCGCCTTCAGCAACCACAAGACGTCGTGCCCCTGGAAAGGCCAGGCCAGCTATTACTCGCTGCTGGTCAACGGCGAACTCAACACGGATGCGGCCTGGTACTACGCCGACCCCAAGCCCGAGGCCGAGATGGTGCGTGGGCGCGTGGCGTTCTGGAAGGGCGTGAAAATTGAATAGCGTGACCGCCCAGGCCGTTCTGGACTTCTGGTTCCTTGAACTGGACAACGCCCGGCGTTTCGCCCGTGACCCGTCCCTCGATGCCGCTATTGCCGCGCGGTTTGGCGCCACCTTGAAAGCGGCGATCCGCTGCGAGCTGCTGGACTGGCGGGGCACACCGGCCGGGCGGCTGGCCGAGATCGTGGTGCTGGACCAGTTCTCTCGCAACATCTGGCGCGACACGCCGCAAGCCTTCGCGCAGGATGCCCAGGCGCTGACGCTGGCACAGGAATTCGTGGCCGGCGGATTGACCACTGCGTTGCCCGTCGAGAAGCAGGCCTTCGCCCTCATGCCCTACATGCACAGCGAGTCGCGGCTGATTCACGCGCTGGCCGTTCCGCTGTTTTCGCAGCCGGGGCTGGAAGGTTCGCTGGCGTTCGAACTGCGGCACCAGGCCATCATCGAACGCTTTGGGCGCTACCCGCACCGCAACGCGATCTTGGGACGGGCGTCGACGGCCGAGGAAAAGGCCTTCCTGGCACAGCCGGGTTCGTCGTTCTAGGCACCCTGGCCCGGCCTGCGCGCCAGCCGCATTTCGTTGGCACCCTGCTCCACACCGCTGACGGGCACCGTTTCACCGCTGCGGTCGGTCACCTCGGCGAGCCGCGCCGCCAGCTGCTCGGGCGCATCGGGGCCGTTGCCGATGAATTCGCCGCGGGTCAACGTGATGTGCGCCGCCTCGAAGCCGCCGGCGCCGGCGCACAACGTGGTGCGGTTGGGCGCACCGTCGCTGGCCAGCACCAGCATGGCGGGCACCACGGCGCTGGCGTCGAAAGCCGACAGCATGTCGGCGGGGAACAGGCTCTCGGTCATGCGCGTGGCCGCCGTCGGGGCCAGGCTGTTGACGCGGATGCCGTGGCGCTCGCCCTCGATCGACAGCGTCTGCATCAGGCCCACCAGCGCCAGCTTGGCCGCGCTGTAGTTGCTCTGGCCGAAGTTGCCGTACAGCCCGCTGGACGAGGTCGTCATGACAATGCGGCCGTACTGCTGCGCGATCATGTGCGGCCACACAGCCTTGCAGCAATGCACCGCCCCCATCAGGTGCACATCCAGCACCAGGCGGAAATCAGCCAGGTCCATCTTCGCAAAGGACTTGTCGCGCAGGATGCCGGCGTTGTTGACCAGAATGTCCACCCGGCCCCAGGCGTCCATCGCCTGCTGCACCATCGCCTGCACGGCGGCGAAGTCGGTGACCGAGGCGCCGTTGGCCAGGGCCTCGCCACCGGCGGCGCGGATCTGATCCACCACGGCCTGCGCGGCCGATGTGGATCCGCCCGACCCGTCGAGCGCGCCGCCCAGGTCGTTGACCAGCACCCGTGCCCCGCGCGCGGCCAGCGCCAGCGCGTGCTGACGCCCCAGGCCACCACCCGCGCCCGTGACGATGGCCACGCGTCCGTTGAAATCAATCGTCATGCCGCTTACTCCTTGAATGGGTCAGATCTATCCCGAGGATTGTGGCGCAGTGATCCGCTGGACAATGCAGCGCAGGTGACTGAGGGCCAGCCGACCGAACCCTGCCGGTCGACCCAAGCCGCGCCTTCGCACCACGACCTGTCGGCTTTACACAACACTACTTCCGGACGGCGTGGCGCCGGGCTCAAAGACGCAATTGCGCCCCTCCCCCTTGCGTTCGCGCGGGCCTAGAATGCCCCAGTCTGCCCTGGAATTCGTCTCAGCTGAACCGGCGTCAGGAAGGGTCAGATCTTTTCAACTCCAACGTCACGAGGAACGACATGCACATCCCTTCTCCAGTCAAGTACGGCATTGCCGCAGTGTCCCTTGCCGGCGCCGCCCTGATGCCCACCCTTGCCTCGGCGCAGACCCCGCCAAGCAACATGCCGGAAGCGAAATGGCAATTCAGCGCGTCGATCTATGCCTACCTCCCGACCCTCAGCGGCAATACCACCTTTCCCGGACTGCCGGGCAGTCCCAGTTCCAGCATGAGCGTGGACGCGGGCACCATCATCGACAACCTGAAGATGGTCTTCATGGGCTCGCTCGACATGCACAACGGCCAGTGGGGCCTCTGGAACGATGTCATGTACATGAATATCGGCAACTCGAAGTCCGGCACCCGCGACTTTTCGCTGATCAACGGCATCATTCCGGCCAGTGCGACGGCCGATCTGAGCCTGGACATCAAGGGCACCATCTGGACGGTCGCAGGCGAGTACCGGCTCTACAACGTCGATCCCGCATGGACCAACGACCTGCTCTTCGGCGCCCGCATGTTCAACATGACGAACACGCTCGGCTATTCATTTCTCCGGAACCGTTGGGCAGCACCCGCTGGCGGGGCGCTCTGGCACGGTCGAGGTCAGCGAGACACTCTGGGACGCCATCATCGGCGTCAAGGGCAAGTACGCCTTCGGCGCCAACCGCGAGTGGTTCGTGCCTTACTACCTCGACGTGGGCACCGGCCAGTCGCAGTTGACCTGGCAGGCCGCCGCCGGCGTCGGCTACCGGTTCGGCTGGGGTGAGCTGAGCGGCATGTGGCGCTACCTGGACTACAACATGAAGTCCGGCAAGCCGATGGAAAGCATGAACTTCAACGGCCCGCTGGTCGCCGCCACGTTCCGCTGGTAAGCGCCGGCTCGACTCCGCAGGGTGGGAGTATCCCGACGTGAGTCCGCAACGCGCCCCGCCCCGATGATCGGAATTGCCACCACCACAGGCTGGCTCCTGCTCGCTGCCCTGGTCGCGGCGACGGGGGCCTGGGGCGCCCTCGCCCTGTCCATTTCCGGGCCGCAACCCGAAGCCCTGCGCACCGTCCTGGCGGCGGCCTTCGCCCTGGCCTCGGTCGCAGTGCTGGTGGCCATCGTCCTGAACCGCCGGCGCTGGCGCGCGCTGTCGGCCTGGCTCGTGCTGTTTCTCGGCGTGCTGGCATGGTGGGCGACCCTGCGACCGTCCAACGACCGCGACTGGCTGCCCAATGTGGCCAAGCTGCCCTGGGCCAGCGTCGATGGCAACATCGTGACGGTGCACAACATCCGCAACTTCACCTACCGCAGCGAAAACGACTTCACGCCGGCCTGGTACGACAAGTCCTACGACCTGAGCAAGCTCGAAGGGATCGATGTGATCGCGGTCTACTGGATGGGACCGGACATCGCCCACGTCTTCGTGAGTTTTGCCTTTGCCGGCGGTGAACACCTGGCCGTGTCGATCGAGACCCGCACCGAGAAAGGCGAAGGCTATTCCACCGTCAAGGGCTTTTTCCGGCAGTACGAGCTCTACTACGTCGTGGCCGATGAGCGCGATGTCATCGGGCTGCGCACCAACTACCGGCGCGACCCGCCCGAAGACGTCTACATTTACCGGGTAAAAAGCACACCCGAGGGCCGCCAACGCTTCTTTCTGGAGTACATCAACCAGATCAACAGCCTCAAGGACAAGCCCGAGTTCTACAACAGCCTGACGACCAACTGCACCACCAACATCTGGGTGAACTCGCGCGTCAATCCGGGCCACCTGCCCTTGAGCTGGAAGCTGCTCGCCAGCGGTCATGTGCCGGAATACCTGTTCGAGAACGGCCGCCTGATCGACGGTGGCCTGCCCTTTTCGGACCTGCAGCGCCGTGCCCATGTCAACGCCCAGGCCAAGGCCGCGGGCATCGTGGCGGACTTCTCGCAACGCATCCGCCAACCGGACTAGGAACTGGACTTCGACATGCGAAACCCACTTGGCAAAACAATGGCTGGCGCGGGACTGTTGCTGGCCACCCTGCTCGTTGCCAGCGCCCAGGCCGCCACGCCGCCTGACTCCCCGGCAGGGGCCGCCCCGGCCAAGCGCCCGAAAATCTGCCTGGTGCTCTCGGGCGGCGGAGCCCGCGGCGCCGCGCACATCGGCGTGCTCAAGGTGCTGGAGAAATACCGGGTGCCGATCGACTGCATTGCCGGCACCAGCATGGGTGCCCTGGTGGGCGCCGCCTATGCGAGTGGCATGAGCGTCCCCGAAATGGACGCGATTACGAGCGAGATCACCAGCGAACTGCTGTTCAAGGAGCGGCCGCCGCGCGAAGAGCTTTCGATGCAGCGCAAGTTGGAGGACTACACGCTGCTGTTCGGCCCGGAGATCGGACTCGTCGGCGCGAGCCTGAAGTTTCCCAAAGGCGTGGTGACCGGCGTGCAGCTGGAGACCGTGCTGCGCAAGCTTTCCAAGGTCAAGGGCTATCAGCGGTTCGACAACCTGGCCATTCCCTTTCGCGCGGTGGCCACCGACCTGGTGACGGGCAAGGCCGTGATCTTCAAGGAGGGCGAGCTGGCCAACGTGATGCGCGCCAGCATGTCCGTGCCCGGCGCCATTGCGCCGGCAGAAATGAACGGCATGATCCTGGTCGACGGCATGCTCACGGAAAACCTGCCGGTGCAGACTGCCCGCGCCATGGGTGCCGACATCATCATCGCGGTGAACGTGGGCACGCCCCTGCTCACCCGTGACCAACTCGACAGCATCTTCGGCGTGGCGGGGCAGATGGTCAGCATCCTGACCGAACAGAACGTGCAGACCTCGCTGGGCCTGCTCAAGCCCACGGACATCCTGATCTCGCCGGAACTGGGAAATTACACGACGGCGGACTTTGACGCCCTGGCAAAAATCGCCCTCCTCGGAGAACCCGCCGCCGAGAAGGTCGCGGCGCAACTCGAAAAGACTCTCCCTGCCGGCCGATCAGTACGCCGCATTGCGCCAGCGCCAGACGGTGGCCCAGGCGCCGGACCTGAAGCCGATCGACGAGATCCGGTTCGACAACCTGAAGCGCGTCAACCCGGAGACCGTGCAGGCATTACATGGAGACCACCATCGACAAGCCCATCGACCAGGACGTTCTGGACCGGGACTTGCGTCGCATCTATGGCGCTCGGGGATTTCGAGCACATCAACTACAGCCTGATCGACGAGCCCGGCAAGCGGGTGCTGGCGGTGGAGGCGATCGAGAAGACCTGGGGGCCCGATTACCTTCGTTTCGGCCTGGGCCTGTCCAGCGATTTCAGCAGCCAGTCTTCGTACTTCAATCTGGCGGCCAGCCTATCGCAAGACCTGGATCAACTCGCTGGGGGCCTCCTGGCGGACGGGGGTCCAGTTCGGCTACAACAATGCCGTGGTCAGCGAGTTCTACCAGCCGCTTGACCCCGAGGGCACCTATTTCGTGGCGCCAAACGTCAGCTTCCAGACCCTCCCCGTGTATCTCTACCAGGGCGCAACAACATTGCCAGCTACACGCTTCAATTCAGGCCTCGTCGGGCTCGCTGTCGGCACCCAGTTCAAGGAATACGGCGAGCTGCGGGTGGGGCTGGTGGGCGGCAGCCTCAAACCAACGCTTGAGACCGGCGCGCCATATTCTGGCCCCGGACAACAAGCGAATCGCCCAGGGGGCGGTCAATGACCAGCCTGTTGCTGGACCGGCTGGACAACGTGCATTTCCCCCGCTCCGGCTGGCGCCTTGGCGCCAATCTGTTCAGCTCGAGCACCGCTCTCGGTGCGCGGACGAGAACTACAACAAGGGAACCATCGATGGTATGGCCGCCTATTCATTGGGCGAGCACACCGTCAATCTTGCCCTGAAGGCCGGTGGCAAGGTCGGTAGCGACGCACTGCCGTTCTACAACTGGTTCCAGTGGGGCGGATTCCTGAACCAGTCAGGCTACAAGACCGGCCAGCTGCTACGGCGACAGCATCGCGTTCGGCAGGCTCATGTACTACCACCGGATCATGAAGGGCACCTTGCTCGACGGCGCCTACGGCGGCGTATCGCTGGAACTGGGCCGCTACGGTGTGCCGCTGCTGCCGGACGCACCCACCGGACTGCTGACCTCGGGCAGCCTCTTCATCGGCTGCGGACACGCCCATCGGCCCGGCCTACCTGGCGTATGGACGCGCGCTGGACGGCAACCAGAGCTTCTACTTCTTCCTGGGCCGGGCCTTCTGAAGCACCTGCGCTTTCGAAGTGACACCGGCTGACGCAAAGCCGGCCGACAGTGCATCGTCGCAAAAAAAAGACCGGAATGCTCACGCATCCCGGTCGGCTCGGCGACTCGGATCGCCGTCTTGTTTCACGAAGTCGATTACTTCGCAGCCGCCTTGGCACCCGGTTCAATGGCAATCGCCAGGGCTTCGACATAAACCGCCTGGATCTGGTCGCCCACCTTCACCACCTTGAAGTGTTCGGGGTTCTTCACCTTCAGGTCGACAATATGGCCGTTCGGCCCCTTGACCGTGATGGTCATGGCCTTGGGATCCACGGCCAGCACATCGGCCGTCACCGTCACCTCACTCGCAACGGCGCCGCCCGGTTTCTGGCCTGGCTTGCTCTTGGTCGAGTCGGAGCTCTGCGTGCTCTCGCGCAAGCCGCCGCCCTTCTTGACTTCCATGGTCAGGGCCTGGACATACTGGACCACCAGCTGATCGCCCACCTTGACCTGGTCGAAATTCTTGACATCGGCGCTGGCCACCACCTCAAAGGTCTTGCCGTCCGCGTTCTTCAGGGTGACCTTGCGGGTGGCCTTGTCGATGGCGGTCACGGTGGCGGATGCCTTGACGGTTTCGGCCATCGACACCTTGCCGGGCTGGTTGGAAGTCACCGTGGAGGCGGTGGGTGCCTGCTGTGCCATGGCTGGCAAGGCAAGAAACGACAAAGCGAGAACGATGGGTGACAGGGAGACTACGCATGATTTGGACTCTTTCGTGGTTGGAAGACGCGATTATGGGGTAGAGGCACCCGACAGAAGGATTGCCGGCAACCCGCATCGCAATTTTAGAACGAAAATGAAGACATCCCAGCGTCGAACGGTCATCACAAGCTATCTTTTTTATAGCGATTCCAGAATGACATTCAACCAGTTGACGGGAATGCCACCCGCATTTCGGCTCGGGATGCATTCCTGCAATCGCCACAGCCATCGTGACCGCCCGAGGCCTCTGTTTGATTCCGCTGCGCATCTGTGATGCAATGGCGCGCCCAAAATGTGACACCGACAGAAAGCTCCTTTTTCGATGACTTCAGATTCAGCTAACCCGTCGGTCGCGGGCATTGCCCTGCGCGACCTTGACCGTCTGCGTGGCATCGCCAACGTTGCTGCGCAGCACGGCTTTGGCGCATTTCTGCAGCGCTTTCCCATGGGCCAGCGCCTTGTCGGGAAAATGCCGGGGGGCGACAGCCGAACTCAGCGCATTGAGCACGCCCGTGCGCTTCGCGAAGTTCCTCGCCGCATTGGGCCCCACCTTCATCAAGCTGGGCCAGATCCTTTCAACGCGGCGCGACTTGCTGCCGCCTGAGTGGACCACCGCGCTCGAATCGCTGCAGGACGACGCGCCGCGCGTGCCCTTCGAGCTCGTGCGCGCTCAGGTCGAGGGCGCGCTGGGCGGTCCGCTGGAACAGCACTTCGCACACTTCGAGGTCGAGCCGCTCGGTACCGCATCGATCGGGCAAACGCATCGCGCCCGCACGCTTGCAGGGCGACGAAGTGGTGGTCAAGGTGCAGCGCCCGGACATCGAGCGCATCGATGCGCGCGGATCTGGACCTGCTCTACCTCGGGGCCCAGGTTCTGGAAGCGGGCATCGACGAGATGCGGCTGCTCGGCGTGGTGGCCATCGTGGAGGAGTTCGAGAAGGGACTTCTTGGCGAGCTGGACTTTCACCAGGAACTCTCGCACCTGCGCGAGTTCCGCCGCCACCTCGACCCCGCGCGCAGGCTGACGGTGCCCGAGCCCTACCCGCTGCTGTCGGCGCGCACCGTGCTGACGATGCAGTTCTGCCGCGGGACGACCGATCCGCAAACTGGCGCCGAAGTCGGCCGCCGCGCGCGCCGCGGTGGAGGAACTGGTGCTCGCCTTCTTCCGTCAGGTGCTGGTCGACGGCGTGTTTCATGGCGACCCGCACGCCGGCAACTTGCTGGTCGGCGACGATGGCACGCTGTGCATGATTGACCTTGGGCTGGTTGGCAGGGTTTCGCCCGAACAGCGCGACGCGATGGTGACGCTCGCGATGGCCCACTTCACGCGGCGACACGGGCACCATGGCGCGGGTGTTGCTGACGATGGGGACGCCGACGCAACGGATCAAGCTCGGCGAGTTCAAGGCCGAGATCGACCAGATTCGCACGAAATACCTCGACGTGTCCAGCCTGGCCGCGGCCGACACGGCCGGCTTCATCGAGGCCTTCTCGGCGCTGGCCGCCAGGCACCGCATCCGGCTGCCGAGCGACATGGCGGTGCTCGCCAAGGCAGCAGCCACCCTGGAAGGCATCGTTCGAACGCTACACCCGGACATCGACCTGATCGCTCTGGCGCGGCCAATGATCGAAGGCATCGTGCGCCAGCGTCTGTCGCCGAAGCAACTGCTTGGAGAAATGATCAGCGAAGGCAGCGGCATCGCATCGATGCTGCGCACGGTGCCGGGCCATCTCGAACAGCTGCTGCACGACTTCGAAGGCGGGCATCTGCAGCTGCGCGCACTGACCCCCGCGCTTGACGAGTTGCCAGCGCGGCTGCACGCGCTGGGCGGAAAGCTGTCGCTCGCGGCTTTTGCATCGGCCACACTGACGGCGGCGGCGATCCTGGCGCCGCAGGCCGCCGGGTCGATGTCGATGACCGTGGTCGCGACGCTGCTGGGGCTGGCTTCCGCGTTCGGCTGGGTGGTGTTGCTGGCCTGGCAGGGCCTTGGCCACGGCAAGCCGCTGAAGCTCGCCCCGCTGCTGCGCCTGTTTCGACGCTGAACCTCGCGCTCTATCCGGCTTCCGGCTATTTCGCGCGCTCTGAGCGCCAGCGCGCTGGCGTCGTGCCGCTCCAGCGCTTGAAAGCGCGCGTGAAAGCGGTGGCATCGGCATAGTCGAGCATCTCGGCAATCTGGCTGATGTCGGAAGCCGAGTGCGCGAGCATTTCGCGCGCGACCTCAAAGCGGCACTCGTCGACCAGCTCGCGAAAGCCGATGCCATGGCGCTCCAGCCGACGCGCCAATGTAGAACTGTGCATCGAGAACAGCGCCGCCAACTTGTCCGATCGCGCATGTCCGGTGAGCAGCGCCGAGCGCAAGACACTGCGCACCTGCTCCGGGAAGTCGGCCTCGTGGCGGGTCTCGATGCTTTCCATCTCTTTTTGCAGCACCCGGCGCAGCAGCGGGTCGGCCTGCGCCACCGGGCGCTCCAACCAGGCCGAGGAGAAGCACAGCGCGTACTCCGGCGCGTCGAATTGCAGCGTGGTGCGGAAGAAGTTTCGAAAGGGCTGAAGCTGCGCGGGCTCTCGATGGGCGAAGCGGACCTCGATCGGCCGCCAGTCGGGGCCGCACAGCTCGCGCAGAATGTTGAAGAACACCGCCAGCGCGCCATCACCCACCTGATCGATGGCCTCGACCCCCGGCTGGTAAAGTTCCCAGCTCAAGGTCGTAGCGTTGCCGTCCACCGTGAGTCTGGCTCTTGCACCTCGCACATGCGTGGGCAAGAAACGCACGAAGTTGCGTAGCGCCGACGCCACGTCTGGTGAATAGCGCACCAGCAGACCCGCCAGTCCGAACGAATCCAGGTTGTCGCGCTGGCCCACCAGCAGTCCAATGTGTGAACAATTGGCGCGCGTGCCGGCCAGTGCCACCATGCGGTTGTGTAGCGCGATCGAAATGCGGTTGTCCGGGTCGTCGAAGACACTCGGATCGACACCGCACTCAGCCAGCAGCTGGGTCGGCTCGACACCCAGGCCAGACAGGATGTCCGCCAGCGGCAAGAGGGTACCCACACGGACGGAGCCGTGGTGGTCAGCCCAGGCACTCATCTGCCGGCCCATTGATGTGCGCATATCCATCGTTGATTTAGATCAAGTTTTTTGTGTTTGCCGCCAATTGCGCGGAAGTGTCAAGTCGCTGCCGAAAAATGTCAAGCGGCGCGCAAACGAGTCCCCTAAAGTCCGCTTCATGGATCGAGTGGTTGATGCGTCAAGCCCCTCTTCCAGGCTGACCGAAGCAGGCGCACGGCAGCAAAGCGCTGAATGCCAGGCGACCGGGTCTGGCTCTGGATACATCGCCCTCACCGCCGGTCCGGTGAGGCACAGATTGGAGCAATCAAATGCACAAGAAATTGAAAGACATGAATCCGGTGGACGACTTCGTCACCCAGAACACGCCGGGCCTCAAGATTTGGGACGAGATGTGGGGCGGCATGCAGTGCGCCTGCCACGTCTTTGCCCCGGGCACCGACTTCACGGAAATTCTGAAGGGGAAGGGACTGGAGCACGACCTGTGCGGGGTTGAGCACTGGGCCTACATCGTGAAGGGCTCGGTGGAGGTCATCTACCTTGACGGGACCATTGAGGTTTGCACCGCAGGGGATTGCTGCTACTGGCCGGCGCCGCACAACTTCAAGTCGAAGGAAGGCGCCGAGATCCTCCAGTTCAGCACCGCTGGCGGGTTGGCTGCGCAGGGCAAGAGAATCCAGGAGTTTGTCGCGAAACACAAGGGCACCCACTCGCACTAAGCAATCAATCGCCGGGGCGCGGTGCTTCGGCGCCCCTATCACCAAAATGGAGTCAACAAAATGAAACTGAAAACAGGTACGGAATCGACGAGCAGGATGGGCTTCAAGAACACCCGCGGTCTCCCCTTCCACGGGATGGGTGCCTTTGTCGGCACCGGGAAGACGCAGAGGGCCCACGTCTATACGGCGGCATCAATCCCCGTCGACCCCGAGGCCTACAAGAAGATCGATCCCAAGAAGCTGGCGGCAGAACTCGAAGTGGACATGTGCGCGGTCAACAGCGGCCGCTTCTGGATGATGGACGAACTCGAGTTCGTCGTCGGTGAAACGCAGAACTTCCACGGTGTCGAGTTGCGCTGGGGCGGGGACATGACTGGGGCCGAGATGGTCTCCCAGATGCAGAACGCCTACACGCCCTCGCTGATCCGGCGCAACTCGGCCTGGACCTTCAAGGCGGGCAAACCGGTGTTCCTGCTGCGCGAGCCCGGCGGCCCGGTCTGGGTCCTGCAGGAATACACCAAGGCGGTCGATCCGGGCCTGACCCCCGACAACCTCAACGAGTTGGGCGGCAAGCTGAAGAACCTGCCGCAAGGCTGGACCTTCGAGACCAAGGTGCTGACCGAGGATCTGGTGCTGGACACGGGTCGCTGTGGCGGCTGGGCGGCCATCATTCGCGACGACCTGCACTGCACCTACCAGGGCTGCGGCTACGGCGCGGACACCAGCGCGAACTACGTGCCCTGACGCGGGGAACCCGGCGCGCCGTGGACCTGCAAGCCCAGTCCCGAGCGCGCCCGCGTGAAGCAGGGTGAAAGCGCGTGCGCCCCCGAAACAATGAAACCAGGAAAAATGAAATGAAGCGACGGACTCTTTCAAGCGCGGTGATGTGCTGCGCACTCGGCCTGTCCGGCCTGTGGGTCAGTTCAAGCGCGGCTGCTCAGACATCGGCCGCAATCGACCCGGCCGCCGTGCAGAAACTCGAACGGATGACCCGGTTTCTCGATGAATTGCCGAAGTTCAGCGTCAAGACGTCGAGCACCATCGAAGACCTGCACGGTTCAGGGCACCGGGTCGACTACGACCTGGCGGCCAACGTGGTCGTCAAGCGACCCGACAGATTGCGCGCCATGCGCGTCGGTGGTGCGGTGGACCAGCGTTTCTACTACGACGGCACGACACTGACCCTGTACAACCCGGCCGAGAAGGTCTACGCCACCGAGAAGGCGCCGCCGACCGTCGAGAAGATGATCGACTTCGCGCGTGAAACCGTCGGCATCATGCTGCCATCGGCCGACCTGCTGTACCGAGGCGCCTTTCCGTTGCTGACGAAAGATCTCAAGCTTGCGGCCGTGGTGGGCAAGACGGTGATCGACGGCGTGAAGCACGACCACCTGCTGTTCAGCCGCCCGGGTGTCGACTTCCAGATCTGGATCGCCGAAGGCAGCAAGCCCTGGCCGCGCCGGTACACGGTCACCGAAACCGGCACGCCCGCGCTGTTGAGCATCACGACAGAGCTGACGGGCTGGAACACGTCGCCAGCCGCAAGCGACGCCGATTTCAAGTTCGTGCCGCCCAAGGGCACGGAGCAGATCCGTTTTATGTCGAGTCGAGCCCACTCGCCCGAGCTGAACGCAAGTAACGCCTGGAGAAACATCATGAAAGTCAGTCACGCGGTCCGCCGCCATCGTCATCCTGGCCTCGTTGTTTATCGTCGGATTCGTACCCGAGGCGCACGCCCTGCGTGGCCGCGGCGCCGCATTCGTCGTCGGCGCCGCAGCCGGCTCGGCAAGTGCCGACTCCGCCAACGCAAACGCCGCTGCCGCGCAGCAGCAGGCGGCCACGGCCCAGCAGCAGGCCGCCACTGCGCAACAGCAGGCCGAGGTCGAAAAGCAGAAAGCCATCGCGGCGCAGCAGCAGGCCGAGGCCGAAAAGCAGAAGGCCATCGCCGCCCAGCAGACTGCCGCTGCCGGCAAGCCATTGGCCGCAGGCACTGTGGTCACGAAGCTGCCCGCCGGTTGCACCCCCACGCCAGTGGGCGGCAAGAACTACCAGTACTGCGGTGGCACCTTCTTCGAGCCGGTCTACGAAGGCAGCACGCTGAAATACGTTGCGTCGACACCGAAGTAAGTGGCGCCCATGCCAAGAACCATCGTCAACGGCCGCGATCTCAGCACCGTCGAGCTGGACTGGAAGCAAGTCTTCTACACCAACTGCGGCATGGTCTCGGCCAGCAATGTCGACCAGGAGCTCGGCTGGTGCAAGACAGACTTCGCGGCGATCGGCGTCGACTATTCGTACTTCCGCAGCCGGCGCGAGAACGACTGGTATCCCCACTACATCCACAACCTCGACAACCTGATCCGCTTCGGCGGCCTGTACCCGCCGATCCATGTCGAGGCCGACATCCGCCGCACGAGGCTGCTGGGCGCGACGCCCACCTATGAGGGCGGCTGCATGCTGGTGCGCGCCAAGGACTGGATCTTCAAGATGAGCCACCTGAAGGGCAAGCGCATCGGCCTGTCGAAGAGCCTGAACACGCTGAAGAACGACTGGTGGCGCATCACCGAGCACTACGGCATCCTGAACATGCTGATGCTCAACGACATGACGATGGACGACGTCGAGATCGTCGAGTTCCCCTATGCCGACGACTGGTACGCCGACCCGAAGCTGCTTGAGCCGCTGAACAGCGCCACCGAGCTTTACATGGGCAAGATGGACCACAAGCGCAACCTGGCCTTCCGCCCGCTGGAGGCGGCGCTGCTCGACGGCAAGGTCGATGCGATCTACACCCACAGCAAGACCTGGCAGCACCTGCAGGAAGACACAGGCAAGATCGCGGCGATCGAGGACCTGTCGCGCTACCCGGACTGGCGCCTGCAGGCGAACAACGAGCCCGCGGTCATCACCTGCAGCGACGTCATGGCCGAGCAGCACCCCGAGCTGGTCGTCACCTTCCTGAAGGCAATGATCAAGGTCGGGCGCTGGTCCAACGAGAACAAACGCGCCGCAGCCGTGATCCTTGACCGCCAGACCTATTACCGCGACGCCGAGGACACCTACCAGAACATCAAGCTCGTCGACATGGTGCCCAGCCTGTCGCCGAAGAACCTGGCGCAGATCGAGATCGGCAAGGACTTCATGCTCGAGCATGGCTACATCAAGCGCGACTTCGATGTCCACGCGTGGGCTGCGCCCGAGTTCCTGGAGCAGGCGGCAAAGGAACTGATCGAGGAGCAGTGGACGAAGGCGACCGCGGCCAAGCTGCCGCAGGCGACCGTGGTCAGGCTCGGCTAGTCGAAGTCCATGGGCGATGTGTTTATGGGATTCGGCGAGCCAGTGATGAACATACTGAATGAAAGGTCAACCATGACATTGAAGCAAGAGCAGAACCCCACGCCAGCGGTCGATGGCAGCAAGCTGCCCAAGATGAAGCAGACGACCCTGGGTCTTTATGTGACCGCCGCGCAAGCCTACGAAATGTGGCGAGACGCGCCCGATGACGTGAAGATCATCGACGTGCGAACCCCCGAGGAATTCGCCTTCGTCGGGCATCCGGCAATGGCCTGGAACGTGCCGTTCGCGTTTGTGAGCTACCAGCGATCGGGCGGCAAGTTCACCTACGCACCGCAAATGAACAAGGCTTTCGTCGATCAGGTCAAGGAGATCGCCCAGCCAGGCGACATCCTCCTGGTGACATGCCGGTCGGGCGGTCGCGGCGGGATGGCCGTCAACCAGCTTGCCGCGGCCGGGTTCACGAAGGCCTACAACATCGTCGATGGCATCGAAGGCGACACAGTGGACGATCCCGAGAGTGTTTTCCACGGCAAGCGGATGAAGAACGGCTGGAAGAACTCGGCGCCCTGGGTCTACGACATTGATCCCGAGAAGGTCATCATCGAGGAAGGCGCTTCCCAGGGGATGCGGTGACGGCGCGCCAGGCCATCGACTGAAGCCAGATCAAGAAACACCCTGAAAGAAGGAAACCCCATGAAAGTGATCATCGTCGGTGGCGTCGCCGGTGGCGCATCGTGCGCGGCACGCCTGCGCCGCCTGGATGAGAAGGCGGAGATCGTGTTGGTCGAGCGCGGCCCGTATGTGTCGTATGCGAACTGCGGCTTGCCGTACCACGTCGGCGGCGTGATCGAGGAAGAGGCCAGCCTGCTGGTCGCGGACGCGGCGACGTTTCGCAGCCAGTTCGCCATCGACGCGCGCACAGGCTGCGAGGCCGTGGCCATCTCGCCGGCAGAGAAGACCGTGCAGCTGCGTGACGTCGCCAGCGGCGAGCTGCGCACCGAGTCCTACGACAAGCTGGTGCTGTCGCCCGGCGCGGCATCGATCCGCCCGCCGCTGCCCGGCATCGACCTGCCCGGCATCTTCCAGGTGCGCACGGTGCCCGACGCGCGGGCGATCCGCGAATGGATCGAGCGCGGATCCGAGTTCCTGTCGGGCATGCACAAGTACTCCGGCTTCCAGACGCTGCGGCCGAAGACACGCGCCGTCGTGATCGGCGGCGGCTTCATCGGGCTGGAGACGGCCGAGAACCTGGTGCACCGCGGCTTCGATGTCACGCTGGTCGAAATGGGCACGCAGCTGCTCGGCCCGCTGGACGTCGACATGGCGCGCATCGTCGAGGGCTTCGTGCAGAGCCACGGCGTGCGCCTGGCGCTCGGCGACGGCGTGGCCGGTTTCAAGCCCGCCGCCGGCGGCGCGATCGACGTCGAGACGAAGTCGGGCAAGGTTCATCCCGCCGACGTCGTGATCCTCGCGCTCGGCGTGCGCCCGGAAACCGCGCTCGCGAAGGCGGCCGGGCTGGCGCTCGGCGAGCGCGGCGGCATCCGGGTCGACGAACAGATGCGCACCAGTGAGCCCGATATCTTTGCGGTAGGTGATGCGGTCGAAGTGAAGGATTTCGTCACCGGCGACTGGAGCCTGATCGCGCTGGCGGGCCCCGCCAACCGGCAGGGACGCATCGCCGCCGACGTGATCGCCGGGCGCGACGCGCGCTACCGTGGCACGCAAGGCACCTCGGTCATCGGCCTGTTCGGCGCGGCGGCGGCGTGGGTCGGCGCCAGCCGCAAGACACTTGAGCGGCGCGGCGACACGGACTTCGAGGAGATCAACCTGTTCCCCAACTCGCATGCCGGCTACTACCCCGGCGCCAAGCCGATCGCCATGAAGGTGCTGTTCCGCAAGTCGGACGGTCGCCTGCTGGGCGCACAGGCGGTGGGCTTCGACGGCGTGGACAAGCGCATCAGCGTGCTCGCAGCCTATCTGCAGATGGGCGCGACGGTGCATGACCTCGCACAGGCCGAGCTTTGTTATGCGCCGCAATTCGGCAGCGCCAAGGACCCGGTGAACTTCGCCGGCATGATGGCCGGCGACGTGCTGCACGGCGACATGCCGCTGAGCCACTGGCCCACCGCGAGCACCGGCTTCGTGCTCGATGTGCGGCAGCCGCCGGAGCTGGCGGTCGAGGCCGTTGCCGGCGCGGTCAACATCCCGCTGCCCGAGTTGCGCCAGCGGCTCGGCGAGCTGCCGCGCGACCGCGAGATCCATGTGGTGTGCCGCTCCGGCCAGCGCGCCTACTACGCGACCCGCATCCTGCTGCAAAACGGCTTCAAGGCATGCACCGTCTCGGGCGGCATGCTCTCGCTGGCGCACAAGCAGTTGCTTGACGAGCCGTCGAAACCCTGACGCGGTCAAGCCAGTTCTGAACCATCGAAGGAACAACCGGATCATGAGCACCAACACCAGGGAATCAGGCAGGGGAGGCGGACATGCCTGCGCCTGAAAAATTCGACCACGACCTGGATCAGCGCATCGCTTCGAAGGTCACGGATGTCTTCATCCGCCTTGGTATGGTGGTGGCCCTGGTGCTGCTGTGTTATCGGGCGATCTCGCCGTTCCTGACCCTGCTGATCTGGTCGCTGATCCTCGCCGTGGCGTTGCATCCGCTGCACGAGGCCGTGGCCCGCAAGGTCGGCGGCCGCCACGGTCTGGCGGCGACGCTGATCGCGATCCTGGGCCTGGCACTGATCGTCGCGCCGTCTGCCGTGTTGATGAGTTCACTGGGCGACTCGGTGCATCAGTTCATCCGGAACGTTCAGACGAATTCACTTGCAATCCCGGCGCCCAATGAGTCTGTGGCCACCTGGCCTTTCATTGGACCGAAGCTGCACGCCATGTGGTCCCAGGCGCACGCCGATCTGCCCGCGCTGGTTCAAGGCCTGCAGCCGCAGCTCGGCGACATCGCGAAGTCCGTGCTCGGCTTCGTGGGGGGTATCGGCGTCGGCCTGCTGCAATTCCTCGCCGCCTTCATCATCGCGGGCATCATCATGGCTTTCGGTGAGGAGGGTGCGCAAGCGAACCTCGCGATTTTCCAGCGCGTCCTGGGCAAGGCGCGCGGTGCCGAACTCGCAAAACTCTCCACGGCGACCATTCGCGCTGTTGCCCAGGGCGTGATCGGTGTCGCGTTCATCCAGGCCATCATCGTCGGCCTGTGCCTGCTGGTCGCCGGCATTCCCTGGCCGGGCTTGCTGGCACTCATCGTGCTGGTGCTCGGCATTGCCCAGATCCCCTCGCTGATCGTGACCTTGCCGGCGATCGCTTACCTCTGGTGGACGGGAACCCACGGCAATTTCGAGGCCATTGCCTACACCGTGCTGCTGCTCGTCGCGGGCATGTCGGACAACGTGCTGAAGCCGCTGATGCTCGGCCGCGGTGTCAAGGCGCCCATGGTCGTCATCCTGCTCGGCGCGCTTGGCGGCATGGCGACCGCCGGCATTCTCGGCATGTTCGTCGGCGCGACCTTGTTGACGCTCGGCTACAAGATCTTCATGAGCTGGGTGGCGGACAACCCCGATGCCGTTGGATCCGGGGGCGACACACCCTCGGCGAGCTGATTTTCAGAGGTGGTCGTGAAATGAAATCCGAAGAGTTCAAGCACAAGCTCAAGCATGAACTGATCGAGTACGCGGTCAACGCCGCGTATCTGGCGATCGTTTTCGCCGCTTTCACGTGGTACCGGCGGCTGATCCTGGCCTCGTACGACATCGCCTACACGAACTACTGGTTCGCGCTGATCGAGGCGCTCATCCTCGGCAAGGTCATCATGATCGGGAGCATCTTCCGCCTCGGTCGCAGCCTCGAGGACAAACCCCTGATATTCAGCAGTCTGTACAAGACGGCCGTCTTCTGCCTGTTCTGCGCCGCCTTCACGGTCGCCGAACATACCGTCGTCGGCCTGTGGAAGGGCGCAGGCCTTGACGGCGGGGATGCACGAGATCGCGGAGAAGGGAGGCCATGAAGTCCTGGCCAACACCCTGATGCTGTTCGTGTCGCTGTTCCCGTTTTTTGCGTTCAAGGAACTGGGACGTGTGGCCGGACGCGAGCGGCTCCAGGACATCTTCTTCATCAGGCGACCCGACCTTGAGAGCCGCATCGAGGTGAAGTCATGAAGTCCGAACCAGGCCTTGCAGCGCTGTTGCGCCGCCGGTTGCCGATCCTGGAATGGGGTGCGACGTATTCCGGGCAGACCCTCGTCGGCGATCTCGTCGCCGCTGCGATCGTCTCGATGATGCTGATCCCGCAATCACTCGCCTACGCGTTGCTGGTCGGACTGCCGCCGCAACTCGGGCTCTACGCCTCCATGGCGCCGCTGCTGCTCTACGCGGTCTTCGGCACCTCGCGCGCGCTGGCCGTGGGGCCGGTGGCGGTGGCGAGCCTGATGACGGGCGCCGCGGCCGCCCAGATCGCGACGCAAGGGACGCCGGAGCACATCGGGGCCGCCGTCGCCATTGCGCTGCTGACCGGGATCCTGATGATCGCCATGGGTTTCCTGCGGCTGGGCTTCCTGGCCAACTTCCTGAGCCACCCGGTGGTCTCGGGATTCATCACGGCCGCCGCCGTGCAGATCGCGGCCGGGCAGATTGGCCCGCTGCTCGGCATCAAGACGCACGGCGAGAGCCTGCTGGAGATCCTGGAATCGCTGCTGCCGCATCTCGGCGGCGTGAAGCCCGTGACCGCGGCCATCGGCATCGCGGCGGTGCTCTTCCTGCTGTGGGCGAAGCGAGGCCTCAAGCCGCTGATGGTGCGCTTCGGCCTCGGCGACCGCCCGGCGGATATCGTCGCGAAGGCCGCCCCGGCGATGGCGATCGTCGTCTGCACGGCCGCGGTGTGGACCTTCGGGTTGGACGCGCGCGGCGTGGGCATCCTCGGCGCGGTGCCCGCAGGACTGCCGAAGCTGGCGTTGCCGCCATTCGACGCGACGCTGTGGACCAAGATCCTGGTGCCGTCGCTGCTCATCGCCATCGTCGGTTATGTGGAGTCGATCTCGGTCGCGCTGACGCTGGCCGCCAAACGCCGCCAGCGCGTCGACCCGGACCAGGAACTCATTGCCCTGGGCGTGGCCGATATCGGCTCGGCTGTCTCCGGCGGATTCCCCGTGACGGGGGCGCTGTCACGCTCGGTGGTGAATTTCGAGGCGGGCGCCCAGACACCGGCCGCGGGCGCGTTCGCTGCGGTCGGGGTGGCGCTCGCGACGCTGTTCCTCACGCCCCTGCTCTTCTTCATGCCGAAGACAGCCCTTGCCGCCATCATCATCGTCGCGGTGCTGTCCCTGGTTGACTTCGCCGCGCTGAAGCATACCTGGGACTATTCCCGCGCCGAGTTCGCGGCGATGGTGGCGACGATCCTCGTAACCTGGCTGGACGGCGTGGAGTCCGGCCTCATCGCAGGCGTGGGGCTGTCGATCTTCCTGCATCTTTACGCCACGTCGAGGCCGCACGTGGCGGTCATCGGGCAGATCCCCGGGACTTCACACTTCCGCAACGTCGAGCGCCACGAGGTGGTGACGGACCCGGAGATCCTGTCGTTGCGGGTGGATGCCAGCCTGTACTTTCCGAATGCCCGCTTCATCGAGGAACTGGTCAACGAGTCGGTGGCGGCCAACCCGGCGATCCGCCACGTCATTCTCGAATGCATTGCCGTGAACACGATCGACCTTTCGGCGCTCGAAAGCCTGTCGGCCGTCAACAAGCGGCTCGCGGATGGTGGCATCCGCCTGCACCTGGCCGCGGTGAAAGGGCCGGTGATGGACCGGCTCAAGCAATCCCATTTCCTGCAGGAACTGACCGGGAAGGTGCATCTGTCGCACTTCGATGCGGTCGCCAGTATCCGGCCTGAGCTGGCAACGAGCGTCCTCCAGTCGGAGCGCGCGCCAGCCGCGGCGCCGCCGCAGATGCCGCTCGCTGATCCATCGTAGACCGGACGCATACCCATGAACACCATCGAGATCACCTACCGCTACGATGGCGCCGAAGCCTCGATGCGCGGGCGGCCCGGCGACGCCGAAGCGGCCATACAACGGCTGAACGACGGCAACCGGGCCTTTGCGGAGCTCTTCATCCGCCACGATGAAGGTTTGCAGGTCTCGCGTCAGATCATCCCGGTGGATCCCCGCGACCTGGGCCTGTTGCCGAGCGGCGAATCACCGCCGCAGCGGCCGTTTGCCGCGGTCCTGGGTTGCGCCGATGCGCGCGTTCCCATCGAGTTGATCTTCAACGAGGGTCCGAACGATCTCTTCGTCGTGCGCGTCGCGGGCAACACGCTGGGCGAAGACGTGCGCGGCAGCCTGAACTACGCCATCGACCATCTCGGCGAGTACCTCAAGCTGATCGCCGTTCTGGGGCACAGCGGCTGCGGTGCCGTGACCGCCGCGGTCGATGTGTACCTCGATCCCGCCGGTTACCTCGGGCTCGCGTCGAAGCACGCGATCCGTTCGCTGGTCGACCGGCTGCTGTTCATCGTCGAGGCGTCGGCCAAGAAGATGGTCGAGGTGTTCGGACCTGACATCCAACGCCACCCCAACTACCGCGAAGCCCTGATCGAGGTGGCCGTGGTGTCGAACGCGGCGCTGTCCGCCAACACGCTTCAGCGCGAAGTCGAGAAGCGCAATGCCCACGCCGTGTCCACCGCCTACGGCGTCTACCTGCTGGCTGAGCGCACGGTCTGGGCGCCGCGTCGCGCAACGGCCGAAGTGCTGGGCCTCGCAAGCCCGCCGGACGATCCCCAGGGTTTCGTCGAATTCGGCGACGCGGTGCTGCGCTCGCAACGCATCATGAACCTGATCGGTCCCTGATCACGGGCGTCGCCAGGCTGAAGCGCAATATCGCCTTCGGCGTCGCAGACTGGGGCGAGGCACTTCCGTTATCCCTCAAACGGGGCCTCAAACGCCCTGCTGGCTGAGAATTCTGAACAAAATCGGCATTACCCCAGCGTCGGAAGGCCATAACATTGCTATCTATTTTATAGCTACCAAGTTCGGGCACAGGGCCTGTGACGGTGGCTCACCCGGCGGCGGGCCATACGTGCTACAACCCGATCCTCCACTTCACCGCCTGGTGGCTTCCCCCACGCTTTCATGACCAATCCCGCGCTTACCGTCCAGGGCATCGACATCTTCATCGAGGGTGACGGCCCGCACACCGTGCTGATGATCCACGGCTGGCCCGACACGCATCGCCTGTGGGATGGCACGGTCGAGGCGCTGAAGGCGCGATACCGCTGCGTGCGCTTCACGCTGCCGGGCTTCGACCCGAGCAAGCCCCCGCGTGCGACCTCGCTGGCCGACATGACGGCCCTGTTCGGCGCCATCGTGCAAGCCGTCAGCCCGGGCCAACCCGTCACGCTGCTGCTGCACGACTGGGGCTGCATCTTCGGCTACGAATTCGCGGCGCGCCACCCCGCCCAGGTGCAACGCATCGTGGCGGTGGACATCGGCGACCACAATTCGGGCGCGTTCGCGCGTTCACTCACCGGCAAGGCGAAGTGGCAGATCTTTGCCTACCAGTGCTGGCTGGCCCTGGCCTGGGCGCTGGGGCGAACATTCAGTGGCGCGCTGGGCGACCGCATGACACGTTCCATGGCGCGCAGCATGCGCTGCCGCACCGAGCCCGCCTCGATCCGCTGGACCATGAACTACCCGTACGCCATGCAGTGGTTCGGCCTGCTCGGCGGCTTTCGCGGCGCGGCGCCGATCGACCCGGCCTGTCCCCTGCTCTACCTCTACGGCGAACGCAAGCCCTTCATGTTCCACTCGCCGCAGTGGCTGGAGCGCATCGCTGCCCGGCCGGGCAGCGCGGTGAAGGGCTTTCGCACCGGGCACTGGGTGATGGTGGATCAGCCCGAGGCGTTCAACCAGCGCGTGGTCGCCTGGCTGAATGAGGACAGCCAGGCAGCCTAGCCCACAGGGGGCCGCAGCACCTCCTCGGCATCGCCGCGCAGCTGCGTTGCAAGGCCGCTCGCCAGGTCCAGCCGGCGCAGCACCCAGGGGCTGAGGTCGTTCTCGAAAGGGTCGGGCAAGGCGAACGGGCCTTCCTGCGCGCCGGGCAGGCCGGACCCACCCACAGCGGCCGGCGGATCGCCCGTCAACGCCGCCTCGATGGCTGCGGCGGCCCGCGCCAGCGGGGCGCGGATCTGCGCCGGCCTCAGGCGCTCGCGGCGCAGCAGCAGCATGGTCTTGATGACGGTGAGCTGCGCGAGCAGCTGGTAGCTGCGCGCCAGCAGGCGGCCCAGCGGTTCCAGCGGCGGGCGCACCGCGCGCGGCTCCGACAGCGAGCGCTGCGTCGCCTGCACCAGCGCGGACAGGCTGTCATAGGCCTCGCGCCGCGCCAGCCGCCAGGCCAGCTCGGGCTCGTTGTCCACCGCCTCCAGCTGCCCCAGGCCCAGCGCCACGCGGGCATGGCGCGCCTGCGCCGCCAGCGTGCGCGCCACCAGGGCGGGAATCTGGTGCCGCTCCCAGGACGGCAGCACATAGCTGAACGCCCAGGCAATGGCCACGCCGATCAGCGTGTCGGCCAAACGCTCGACCACGTCGAAGGTCGGGCTGGTGCCGGCGTTGAGCAGGTGCGACTGCAGCAGGCCCAGCACGGTGGCGGCCACGGCCGTGACCAGGTAGCGCCGCACCGCAAAGGCATGCGCCAGCGCCTGGGCGAGCGTCAGCGTCACCAGCAGCACCGCCAGCGGCGCCTGCGCCGCGAGCAGGGCTGCGGCCAGCAGGCAGCCCAGCAAGGTGCCGGCCACCCGGCTGTTGCGCCGCTCCAGCGTCTGCGCCAGGCTTCCGCGCAGCACCACCACGATGGTCAGCAGGATCCAGTAGTCGTGCGTGCCCCAGGGCAGGGCCAGCGCGATGGCGTAGGCCGTGCCGATGGCCAGCGCCGCGCGGATCGCATGGCGCAAGGGCGGCGCATCCCAGCGCCACAGCCCGGCGAACGGGCGCCAGGACCAGGCCGTGGGGCTGACAAACATCTGCCAGGTGGCGCGCACCAGGTCCAGGTCCGGCTCGGCTTCGCCGCGCGCCAGCGCCAGCAGGCGCAGCACCTCGTCGTCGATATGCCCCACGCGACTCGCCAGCCCGCGCGCCAGCATGGCGGGTGATGGACTGGTGACGCCAGCCGCCGGCGCGGCCTCATCGGTCCAGTGCAGTGCGGCGAGCCGGGGGCGCAGGGGCTCCAGGGGCGCAGGCTGGCGACCGAGCAGCAGCGCATCGGCCAGGCGTTCCACCCGGTCGGCCAGCTCGTCGAGCACCTCGCGCAGCGCGGCCAGCACCGGCACATGGCCCGGATGGGATTTCAGCGTGTCGAGGTCGAGCTCGCAGGCCAGCAGGTGGTCGCGCAGCTCGAGCACCCCCATCAGCATGCCGGCCAGGCGCTGGCGCCGCGGCGTGCGCGGCGCCTCCAGCAGGATGTCGCGGGCGGTCTGCAGCTGGTCGGCCAGCGCGGCCTGCTGCCGGATCAACTGGCCGATCAGGGGTGCGCCTTCATCCCCCGGCCCGGCGGCCACTGGCGCGAACTGCAGCGCCTGCGTGCGCATGAGGCTGGCCAGCGACAACAAGGTGTCGGCCAGCATCTGCGACCGGTAGCGCGCATTGAGCACGGCGTTGGCCAAGCGTCGCCCAGACCAGGTACAGCCCCGCGCCGAGCGCGAAGAAGAGACCGGTGGCCAGGTTGGTGGCCGCTGTTCGCATGGTCCGGCACGGCCATGGAGAAGATCATGGCAAACATGATCGACACCGACAGTGGAATGCCGCGTTTGCCCCAGGCCGCCGCCAGAAAGGCGAAGAAGCTGGCCGGCACCAGCAGCATCCCGAGGCGCAGCGGGTCCGCATGCAGCACCTGCACGCCCAGGAACAGCGGCAGGCCGATCAGTGCCGCCGGCAGCAGCTGCCAGAACTTGCCGCGTTTGGGCGGCCGGCTGGTCGGGCGGAATGCAGACAATGACGCCGATCGACGCCGCCGACGCCGCGAAGGCGCCGAGGAACAGGTGAATCAGGCTGGTGATCACCAGCAGGCCGAGCGCCGCCGACAGGCCGTTGAGCACGTAGTAGCTCAGGGCCGCCCTCAGGGCAGAGCGGCCGCGGGTTTCGAGGGCGTGCGAGTTCGGCACCGGGATGCTACGGCGCGTGTTTGCCGGCGCTCCAGCCCTGGTCGCCGATGGCTTTCTTCGCCACTTCAGCGGCCGGCATCTCAAGCGGCGTGCCCATCGTGTCGTTCCAGCGGTTCAGGAAAGCGAACATCGCCACCACGCCCAGGATCTCGGTAATCTCGCCGTCGCTCCAGTGCTGCTGCAATTGCGCGAACTGGGCGTCGGTCACTTCGTTCGGCTGGCGCGCCGCGGCCAGGGCAAAGTCCAGCGCCAGGCGCTCGCGCACGCTGTAGTGCGGGCTTGTCGCATAGGTCCACACGTCGGCCAGCTTGGCGTCGCTGATGCCGAAATTGTGCGCGCCGAGAAGCGTGTGCGCCTGGCAATACAGGCAGCCCGACACCTTGCTTGCGACGTGGCCGATCAGGCGACGGAAACCCAGGTCGACCTCGCCTTCGGGGTCCATCACCGCGCCGTTGAGCTGCGCCAGCGCCTGCACCAGCTTTGGTTTTCGCTGCATCGTCAGCACGCTGTTCGGCGTGAAGCCCAGGGTGCCGAGGAAGAAGTCGAAAAATGGCTTCAGCTCGGGCGTGGTTTCAGGGGGCAATGGTTTCAGACGCGGCACGGGGACTCCTTTCAGCTTGACTCTGACGCCAGGCGACTCCCATCAAATCAGCGGGCGCGACAGGTAGACCCCCTCGCGCCCCACGATCGTGGCCCGCGCCGGCATCAGGATGGTGCAGTCGTCACAGGGCGCACGGATTTCGTCGGGGCCATCGGTGGCAATGAGTTCCCCTTTGGCGAACACCTCGAAGCCGATGCACGGGCGGACGAACCGGAACGCCGGCGTCTTGATCACCACGGTCTGCAACAGCTCGAAGCGCCGGGGGGCCGGCGGCGCCGCCCACGTCGGATCGTGCGCCATCAGTCCGAAATGGGCCAGAAAACGCCGCGTCACGTCGATCGCGACATCCGCGCTGGCCTGCTGGAAGTGCTGGCCGCATTCGACCACCATGCCGGCGCCGCGGCCCGAGGCCTCGCCAAAGTGGCCGTGCTGGATCACCGGCGTGCCCGAACCCAGGCCGCCGGGCATGACCAGGTGCACCGCCGGGCGGCCGACGGCGAGCGCGGCGGCGCTGTTGCGCGCAAAGGCGGGATAGACCCAGAACGGCTCGACGTCCTGGCTGGTCGAATGGATGTCGAGCAGGTGGTCGGCCGCCGCCACCACCGGGCGCAGCTCGCGCGCGCGGCGCAGTTCCGGGCTGTCCTCGGGGCCGTCCAGCCACTCGGTCGACCAGACGCGGTTCAGGTTGTGCACGAGCTGGCGGCTCTCGTAGGGCTGGGCCGGATCGAAGGTTTCATACGCCGCCACATTGGCAAAGCTGACGGTCAGCGTGCCGACCAATGGCCGAACGCCCGTGTCCAGCAACTGCGCGGCCGCGACCATGCCGCAGAACTCGTTGCCATGGGTGAGCGCGTTGATCAGCACATGCGGTCCAGGGCGGGCCGATTCGAAGCGGTGCACGTAGTCGATGCCCACGTTGCCCTGGCGGTACGGTGACAGGTCGCGTGGCAGCACCTCGAAGGCCGGCGGGGCGGTACCTGCCGATGTGCCGGCAGTGGGGTTCGTGGATTCAGTCATGGGTTTTCCGTCAGGGGTGGGGAGGGAGGCGCCGCGCTCGGGGATGGGATGGGGCGCCAGGCAGGGCCGTGCGATCAGGCTTGCGCCAGCACCCGCAGCAGCCATTGGTTCAGGTCGCCGATTTCTTCCGGGCACACCGAATGCCCCATCGGGTAGTCGTGCCACTCGACGGCGTGGCCGAGCGCCTGCAAGGCGGTGCGGGACGCCATCGCCCCCAGGATGGGCACGACATCGTCCTGCCGTCCGTGCGCCATGAAGACCGGCGTGGTCGCGTTGGCGCCATGACGCTCGGCAGTCGTAAGGGCCGCCAGGGGCAGGTAGCCCGACAGGCCGACGATGCCGGCCAGTCGCTCCGCATGGCGCAGGCCGGTCATCAGCGCCACCGCGCAGCCTTGCGAAAAACCCGCCAGCACGATGCGGTTCGCCGGTATGCCGCGGGCCTTCTCACGGGCGAGCAGCGCCTCGATGGCGGCCTGCGAGGCGCGAAGGCCGCGCTCGTCCTCGCGCGCCGTCAGGTCCAGGCCCAGGATGTCGTACCAGGCCGGCATGACGTAGCCGCCGTTGATCGTGACCGGCATCTCTGGCGCATTCGGAAACACGAAGCGCACCGGCCCGACACGGGACAAATCCAGTTCCTGTGCGATGGGCACGAAGTCGCGCCCGTCAGCGCCCAGCCCGTGCAGCAGCAACACCGTGGCGCGCGGGGCGTCGCCGGTTTCGATCTCGATGGTTTCCAGGGACATGGCGTGCTTCAAAAAGACCCATGGTAGCGGTGCGGCCGGAAAACGCCTCAGCCCTGGTCAAACGCAGCATCCAGCGGCACTTGCAGGCCGGTGACGATCTGGTTGGTCTTGGCCGCCAGCGCGACGATGGCCAGCAGTTCGCCGTGCTGCTCCGGCGTCATGCCTTTGGCCTTGGCTGCCGCGGTGTGCGAATGCACGCAGTAGCTGCAGCCGTTGATGATGGACGCGGTGATATAGACCATCTCCTTGGTCAGCGGATCGATGGCGCTGGGCGTGGCCATGACGCGCTTGACCTCGGCCCAGGTCGCCTCCAGCAGCGCCGGATCAAACGCGAGGCGCTGCCAGAGGTTGTTGATGAAGTCGGTCTTGCGCGTGGCGCGGATGTCATCGAAAACAGCCTTGACGCGCGGGTTGCTTTCGGGGTCTGGAATGGGGGCGACGGTGGACATGGTTTCCTAAAGGGTTGGGAACAGCGCAAGGTTTCACGAGCTCAAAACAGGCTCTCGGTGTCGTCGGGGTTGGGGGCCTGCGGGACTGTGTGCACCGTGCGCGGCGGCAGTCCCGGGGTGCCGGCTCGCCGGTCAGCGGTACAGCGGATGACGTGCGCACCATCGCGTGGGCTTGCTCATCCGTGGCGTGAAGCCAGCCGTCGAATTCATGCGGCGCGAGCAGCACCGGCATGCGCTTTTCATCGCCGGGGCGGTGCATGCGGGCCATCAACGGGTGGCCATCGGCGTTCACCGTCAGCAACGTAAAACTGGTCGTGATCGCGCCACTGGCAGGGTCGGTCCAGCGTTCCCATAGGCCGGCCCCGGCGAACAGGTCGCCGTCCGCACAGGCAATGCGCCAGCGCACGGCGTGACCGGTTTCCCAGCAGGGCTCGAAAAAATTCTCCATCGGCGCCAGGGCCCAGTGCCGTTCGCGCCAGGGGCTGCGAAAGCTGGGCTTGACCGCAGCAGTTTCGCTGCGCGCATTGGTGGTGTGGCGCGACAACTCCTTCGCGTGGGCCGCATCGCGGCTCCAGCGCGGCACCAGGCCAAAGCGAGCCAGCAGGCACCGCGGGGCCGCATCATGTTGCCCCGGCGCGCCGCCGCGCACGATGATCGGCGCCTCGTAGCCAGGGTACACCTCGGGCGGCCAGTCAGCCGGCGGCAGGTGCGCGAAGCCCAACTGCGCGGCGCGCAAGCGGTCGCGCGAGGAGGGGGTGTAGTTGGTGCACATGGCAACATTGTGGCGCGACCTGCCGTTCCCCCAAAACCACTCTGCGCGGTGCCAAAAAAAGAAAGGCAGCCGGGTCGCCCGGTCTGCCTTGCGGGTGCGGCCCTGCCATGGGCAAAGCCGCGGAGTGACGCGCCCGACTACTTGGGCATGATCACCGTGTCGAGCACGTGGATCACGCCGTTGTCGGCCACGATGTCGGTGGCGGTGACTTTCGCGTTGTTCACCGTCACGCCACCCATGGTCACGATGGCGATCTCGCTGCCCTGCACCGTCTTGACGTTGCCGGCCTTGACGTCCTTGGCCATCACCTTGCCCGGAACCACGTGGTAGGTGAGCACGGCCTTGAGCTTGCCCTTGTCCATCAGCAAGGCATCCAGATCCGCCTTCGGGATCTTTGCAAACGCGGCGTCCGTGGGCGCAAACACGGTGAACGGGCCTGGGCCCTTGAGCGTGTCGATCAGGCCGGCAGCGGTCAGCGCGGCGGCCAGTGTCTTGAAGTTGCCGGCGGCAACGGCGGTGTCAACGATGTCCTTGGCCTGGACAGAGAATGCCGCGCCAAGGGCCAGAACGGTAGCGATGAGGGTCTTTTTCATGAGGTGCTCCAAAAGTGAACTGTTTATCTGCCACGCCAAAAATGCGGCGCAGATGAAATGTACATACTCTTTGGTATCCACTCATACCATGTGGTCTTTTTCAATACTAATGAGTATAGATTGACCGGCCCCAATCAGCTTGCCCTCTGTGCGCGCCTCCGGGTGCAAGAAAAATACGACGCTCTAGATCGCACCAGATGACTTGATCAAAGCAGGCCGACGCTCGCTATGCCCAAAGGGTCACCTGCGCGCGCACCGCCAGGCGCGCAGCCTTGGAACTCGCCAGAGCGATTCAACCGAAATGGCTTGAAGCCGCCATCGCCCCCATGCGCGCACTGATGGCGTGGAACTCGGCGACGGTCTCGTCGATGATCTGCTGCACCGGCTTCACGGCGTGGATCAACCCCGCGGACTGGCCCGCCAGCGCCGGCGCGGCGTTCATGTCGCCGCCGAAATAGACCTGCTGGATGCCGGTGAAAGTGTCGGGCTGCATCAGCCCGGCCTCGTGGATGGTCCGGGTGAAGGGCGTCTTGAGCGCGCGGATGCAGGGCGTGGACTTGGTGTTGAGCATCCAGGTGCCGGTGATTTCCGCCGACACGATGGCCTGTTTGTAGTGGTCGTGCACCGGGCTCTCGGCGCTGGCCACGAAGCGCGTGCCCATCTGGATGCCCTCGGCGCCAAGCGCAAACGCGGCTGCCATGCCGCGGCCATCGACGATGCCGCCGGCGGCGATCAGCGGCACCTCGACCCGCTCGCGGATCGCCTGCAGCAGCACCAGCGTGCTGACCTCCTCGGGGTTCTTGAAGCCGCCGCCCTCGGCGCCCTCCACCACCAGCCCGTCCACGCCGGCGTCCACGCATTTCAGCGCGGTCTCCAGCGTGGGCACGGCGTGATAGACCACGATGCCGGCGGCCTTGAGCGGCGCGATGAACTTGGCCGGGCTGCCCGCCGAGGTGGTGACGAAGCGGATGCCCGATTCGCAGACGAAGCGCAGCATCGCGTCGTCCTTCAGGAAGCGGATCGGCAGGTTCACGCCGAACGGCAGGCCGCTGGCCACCATTGCGGTGATCTCGCGCTGGCAGTTGGCGGTCTCGCCCGACGAGGTTTCGATGATGCCCAGCCCGCCCGCGCGCGACACCGCCGAGGCCAGGGTGCTTCGCGCGATCCAGCCCATCGGGGCCTGCACGATGGGGTAACGGGCGCCGGTGTGGGCGAGGACTCGGTTCATGGGTTCTCCTGGATTCGGCGCTGGCGCCGGATGAAAAGCTGGCAGTGTCGCGGCAAACCGGCACCAACGCAGTCGCCTCGGTGTCGGGCGGCCGGCCACTATTAAAACAGTAGCTGAATACAACCTTGAGACGCTGGGTAGGTGCCGTTTTCATTCAAATCCTCGCCCTGAAACGAGTTTGGACCTCGCACAATCTCTCCAGGTAGCTTGCAGGGGCAAACGGGTCCAGAGACACGGATGCGCGCATCGCCGCTCAGGCCAGACCTGTGAAACCTCCAGGACCTAGGGAAACTCCGAAGCATTTTTAATCGATATTTCTCCAAATCGGCATCTTTATCGATTAACGTCAGGCCAGTTCCTTCCCGGAGTTCCGCCATGACGCGTTTCCTGTTGATCCTGCTGGCCGCCTTTTCCTGGGCGCTGCCCGGCCATGCCGCCTTCCCGGACAAACCCATCCGCATCGTCGTGGCCTTTGCGCCCGGCAGTTCGACCGACATCGTGGCGCGCCTGGTCGGCGAGCAGCTGTCCGCCTCGCTGGGCCAGCCGGTCATCGTGGAAAACAAGCCCGGCGCCGGCGGCAACATCGCCACGCAGAGCGTCATGAACGCCCCGGCCGACGGCTACACACTGCTGTTTCACAGCGTGGCCTACGCCGTCAACCCATCGCTGTTCAGCAACGCGGGCTACGACCCGGCCACCGACCTGCAGCCGGTGGCGATGGGCGCCTTCACGCCCAACCTGCTGTACGTGCACCCCGACGTCAAGGCCACCACGCTGGCCGAGCTGCTGGCGCTGGCGCGCACCAGCCCGATGGCCTACGCCTCGTCGGGCAATGGCACGACCACCCAGCTCGGCGCGGAGTGGCTGTTCCGCGGCTTTGCCAAGGTCGACATCACCCACGTGCCGTTCCAGCCGGCCGCCGCGACCAACGCCGTGGTCAGCGGGCAGGTGCCGATTGCGTCCACGTCGATGCCGCCCGCCGTGCCTTTCGTCAGGACGGGCAAGGTGCGCCCGATCGCGGTGATGTCGCTCAAGCGCAGCCCGGCGCTGCCCGACGTGCCGACGGTGGCCGAGCTCGGCTACAAGGATTTCGAGGCCAACACCTGGTTCGCGCTGTTCGCGCCGGCCAAGACCCCGACCGCCGTGCTCGACCAGCTGAACGCCGAGGTCAACAAGGCGCTGGCCGTGAAGTCGCTGCAGGACCGGTTCGAGACCCTGTCGCTCGAAGCCTCGCGCATGGACCGGCCCACGCTGCGCCGCTACATCGACGGTGAAGTCACCAAGTGGGGCCGCCTGGTGAAGGAACTCGGCGTCAAGGTGCAGTAACACCGGCCCTCCCACAAGAAAGCAAGACCATGAGATTCGTGAGCTATCGCCTCGGCAGCACCGACGGCTGGGGCGTGCTGACCGCAGGCGGCGTGGTGGACAGCCGGCAGCTTGGCGCCGATCTGCCAGCCACGCTGCTGGCGTTCATCGAAAAATGCGCCCAGGCGCCGGCACTCGCTGCGGAGATGATGGCCAAGGCCGCCGCCGAGACGCCCACGCCGCTGGCCGACGTGACGCTGGCGCCCTGCATCCCGCAGCCCGGCAAGATCATCTGCCTCGGCGTGAACTACCTGGACCACGCCAAGGAAGGCGGCAACACCGTGGCCGACTACCCCACGCTGTTCCTGCGCTGCTCGACCTCGCTGCTGGCCCATGGCGCGCCGCTGCGCGTCTCGCGCATCTCCGACAAGCTGGACTTCGAGGCCGAGCTGGCCGTGGTCATCGGCCAGCGCACGCGCTTTGTTTCGGAGGCCGATGCGCTGGGCGCCGTCTTTGGCTACGCCTGCTTTAACGACGCCACCTTGCGCGACTACCAGAAGCGCACCACGCAATGGACCATCGGCAAGAACTTCGACGGCACCGGCGGTTTCGGCCCCTGCCTGGTGACGGCCGATGAACTGCCGCCGGGCGCCACCGGCCTGCACATCGAGTCGCGGCTGAACGGCCAGGTGATGCAGAGCGCCACCACCTCGGACATGGTGTTCGGCGTGGCGCGCACGATTTCGCTGTTGTCCGAATGCCTGACGCTGGAGCCCGGCGACGTGGTGGTGATGGGCACGCCGGCCGGCGTGGGCTATGCGCGCACGCCGCCGGTGTGGATGAAGGCCGGCGACACCATCGAGATCGATATCGAGGGCATCGGCGTGCTCTCCAACCCGGTGACCGCATGAGAAACATCACCCTCGACAACATCACCGGCGCGGCCGTCGACAGCTTCGCCGGCCTGCCGGATGCGCGCCAGCGAGAGCTGGTGCAGACGCTGGTGCGCCAGCTGCACCAGTACGCGCGCGATGTGAAGCTGACCCACGAAGAATGGCGCGGTGCGCTGGCGTTCCTGCACCGCGTGGCGGAAATCTCCAGCGAGAGCCGCAGCGAGTTCACGCTGCTGTCCGACGTCAGCGGCCTGTCCAGCCTGGTGGACCTGCTCGCCACCGACCCCGCCGCCACGCCGGGCAGCGTGCTGGGGCCCTTCCACACGGTGGGCTCGCCCTGGCTGCCCAACCCGGTCAACCTCATCGGCGCCAACAAAGGCGAGCGGGTGCTGCTGCGCGGGCGCGTGACGAACGCCAGCGGCCAGCCCCTGGCTGACGCCACGCTGGATTTCTGGCAGAACGCCGGCAACGGCATGTACTGGCAGATGGACCCGATGCAGCCCACCGACAACCTGCGCTGCCAGTTGCGGGTCGATGCCGATGGCGGCTTCGAGATCGCCACGATCCGCGCCGTGCCCTACCGGATTCCGACCGACGGGCCGGTCTGGACCGATCTGGTGGAGCCCGCCGGGCGCAGCGCCTGGCGGCCCGCGCACTTCCACCTGATCGTCTCGGCGCCGGGCCACCGCGCGCTGGTCACCGAACTGTTCGACGCCGAAGACCCTTACCTGGACGACGACGCGGTGTTCGGCGTGCGCGACGCGCTGGTCGGCCGCTACGAGCCCATCACCGACGCCGCGGCCTGCGCGCGGCTGGGTATTCCCGGCTCGTCATGCCTGGTGATGCACGTCGAAATGCGCCTCGCCCGTTGAGCCAGAACCCGAACCCCTCAAACCCCCAGGAGACCCGTATGAAACGCAGATCACTGATTGAGACCACCGCCACGCTCGGCCTGGGCGCGCTGGCCGGCTGCGCCCTCCCCGGCAACGCCGCGCGCGACACCAGGACGCCCTTCGACGTGCCCGCCACCTACGTACCGATCGTGGGCAGCGACATGATGTTCCCGGTGCGCCGCATCTACTGCATCGGGCGCAACTACCGGGCGCACTCGATCGAGATGGGCTCCAACCCCGACCGCGAGCCGCCGTTCTTCTTCCAGAAACCGACCGACGCGATCCAGAACGTCGCGCCGGGCACCGTGGCCGATCACCCCTACCCGACGCTGACCAAGAACTACCACTACGAGGTGGAACTGGTGGCGGCGCTGAACAAGGGCGGGCGCAACATCCCGATGGCCAGCGCGCTCGACCACGTCTACGCCTATGCCCTGGGCCTGGACATGACGCGGCGCGACCTGCAGCGCGCGATGGGCGACGAGAAGAAGCCCTGGGAAATCGGCAAGAGCTTCGACAAGAGTGCGCCCATCGGCCCGCTGCATCTGGCCAGCCAGACCGGGCCCTTCGCTGCGGGCAGCATCTGGCTCAAGGTCAACGGCGTCACGAAGCAAAACGCCAACCTGAACCAGATGATCTGGAGCGTGGCCGAGCAGATCAGCAAGTTGTCCGAGGCGTTCGAGTTGATGCCTGGCGACATCATCTATTCGGGCACCCCCGAGAACGTCGGCCCGGTGGTGCGCGGCGACGTGATCGAGTGCCACATCGACCGCTTGCCCAACCTGAGCGTGAAGATCGTCTGAAACGCCGGCAGCCTGCCATGCAGCAAGACTTCCCCGCCCGCCCGCCCACTGGCGCGCCTTGGCCCCGGAGCACCCTGGGGCGGCTCTTGCGGTGGGCGGCACGGGCCGCTGGCGTCTTCAGCCTGGTCAGCGCGGTCCAGGCGCAGCCTGTGCCGGCCCCGGTGGCTGCGGACGAGTTCCGCGTCACGCTGCTGGGCACCGGCAGCCCGGCGCCGGTGATGCGCCGTTTCGGCCCCGGCGTGCTGGTGCAGGCCGGGGGCAAGAACCTGCTCATCGACAGCGGTCGCGGCACGACCCAGCGGCTCATGCAGTCCGGCCTGCGCCTGGGCCAGGTGGACGCGCTGATCCTCACCCACCTGCATTCGGACCACGTGGTCGGCATCCCCGACCTCTGGCTGACCGGCTGGCTGGAGGCCAGCTACGCGCAGCGCAAGGGCGCTTTCGTGGTCTACGGCCCCAAGGGCACGCAGAACATGATGGACGGGCTGGCCCGCGCCTACGAGTGGGACATCAAGGCGCGCATCGCCGACCAGAATCTGGACCCCGCGAGCATCCTGTCCAGGGTGACCGAGATCGAGGAAGGCGTGATTTACGACCAGGGCGGCGTCAAGGTCACGGCGTTCAAGGTGGACCACGGCGAGCTGTTGCAACCCGCCTTTGGCTACCGCATCGACCATGCGGGCCGCGCTGTCACGGTGTCGGGCGACACCCGTTTCAGCGAGAACCTGATCAAGTTCGCCGCGGGCAGCGACCTCGTGATTCACCAGGTCGCCGCGGCGCGTGACGAATTGCTGAAGTCTCCCGTGTTCAAGGTCATCCTGGCACACCACACCCAGCCCGAGGAGGCCGGCACGGTGTTCTCGCGCGTCAAGCCCAGGCTCGCCGTGTACTACCACTTCGTGCTGCTGGGCACCCCCGCCATCCCCGCCGTGACGGAGAAGGAAGTGTTCGAGCTGACGCGCAAGACCTACAGCGGTCCCTTGCTGATCGGCGAGGACCTGATGGCCTTCCGGCTCGAACGCGACCAGGTCGTGCAACTGCCGGCCCGCCTGCCCTGATCCGGCCCCCCCAAGCGAACAACCCTCACGAGTCCCCGATGCAAAGACGGAAGATCCTCAGCGCTACGGGCGCCACGGCGCTGGCCGCACTGCTCGCCCGCCCTGTCCCCGCACTGGCACAGGCCTGGCCAGCGCGCCCGATCCGGCTGGTCGTGCCCTTTGCGCCGGGGGGCCCCACCGACAGTTTTGCGCGCCTTTATGCGCTGGGCCTCGCCCAGCAACTGGGTCAATCCGTGGTCGTGGAGAACAAGGCTGGCGCTGGCGGAGCACTCGGCACCCTGGAGGTCAAGCGCAGCGCCCCGGACGGCTACACGCTGCTGTTCGGCACGGCGTCGACCCACGCGCTGTACAACCTGATCCAGCCTGCGGCGCAATACGACGCGCTGGAAGACTTTGCCTATGTGGCCGTTCTGGGCGGTGCGCCGGTGGTGTTCGTGGTGAACATCAGCATGCCGCGTTCGCTCAAGACCGTGGCCATCGCCTCAAAAGCCAGTCCCGGCAAATACAACTACGGATCTCCGGGGAGCGGCACCCTGCTGCACGTGGCCATGGAGCGACTCAAGCAGGTGACGGGTGCACAGATCACCCACATCCCGTACAAGGGCGCGGCCCCGGCCCTGCAGGACATGATGGGTGGCAACATCGAAATGACCGTCGATACCCTGGGCTCCGCCTTGCCCCAGCACCAGGCTGGGCGGGTGCGCATCGTGGCCGTGGCATCGGCCAAACGGGCGCCAACTGCGCCCGACATCCCCACCGTCGCTGAATCCGCCGAACTGCTTCAGCCGTTCGAGGCCATGTTGTGGAATGTGGTCACGGCGCCCAAAGGTACGCCCGAGCCCATCCTGCGCCAGTTGGCCGATGCGTCGCAAAAAGCAATGAACGACCCGGCACTGCGCAGCAAACTGGAAAGCCAGGCCATGTTTGCGGATCTCCATGTCGGCCAGACATCGGCGAAAGCCTTCGTGAAAGCCGAGCAGGCCAAGTGGAAGCCCATCATCGCCACGCTGGGTGATCTGTCCAAAGGCTGAGTGTTTCCATTTGCCCATCCCGTTTCCCGTCCCTTGTTTATCAACCCCGTCAGAAAGAGAACCATGTCCCATCGCCTTCGCTCGATCTCCCTGCACACCATTGCCGGCATCTGCCTGGCCACCGCCTCATTTCTGGCCACGGCACAGACGCCGCCGCCCTACGGCCTCTCGATCAATATCGACCAGGCCAAGAAAGCCATGGTGGCCGCCGAGGCCGAGGCGCGCAAGAACAACTGGCAGGTGGTGATCTCGATCGTCGACACCGGCGGACACCTGGTCATGCTGCAGCGGCTCGACGCGCAAAACGCCAGCGTCGACATTGCTACCGGCAAGGCACGCACGGCGGTCAACTTCCGCCGCCCTTCCAAGGCACTGGAAGACAGCTTGGCCGCAAACGGCAGCGCTTTGCGCATCCTCGCTGTCCCGGGCGTCACCCCGCTGCAGGGTGGTTTGCCCATCGTCGCGGACGGCAAGATCATCGGCGGCATCGGCGTATCGGGGGTCCTGGCCTCCCAGGACGAAATGGTCGCCAAGGCCGGCCTTGACGGGCTAGCGGCGAAATAATTCCAGGTACCCCGCTCACCGGAAGGCAGCGCCATGGCCGAGCAATTGATTCAGGTGCGTTCCAGTCTCGACCTGGACACAGCATCGCGCATCACGGACGAGGCGCTGCGCCTGCGCCAGCACCATCACCTGCTTCCGCTGGCCGTTGCCGTGCTGGATGCCGGTGGCAACCTGGTGAGTTTTCGCCGGGAAGATGGCTGCGGGGTGATGCGCTATGACATCGCGTTCGGCAAGGCCTGGGCTGCACTGGGCATGGGCATGTCCACGCGGCAGATCCGCGACCGGCTGGCCAGTCGCCCCAGTTTCCAGAGCGCATTGGCGGCCGTTTCCGATGGCCGCTTCATTCCGACACCGGGCGGCGTGCTCATTCTGGATGCGGACAATCGCGCCATCGGCGCAATCGGCATCAGCGGAGACGCGTCAGACAAGGACGAATTCTGTGCGGTGCAAGCCATCAAGGCCGCGGGGCTGACGCCGGAGCCCCCCGCGCCGGCGCCCGACTGGAACAACGCCGGACTGTAGAGCCCGCCCCGGGCGAAAGCCCTGAAACCTGAAGCAACCTTGTGATGGAAACGAGCATGATCCTTCAAGACATCCAACGGGCATTGCTCGTCGCCCTGCTGGCCGTTCTGGCAGGCTGCGCGAGCCCGCCAGCCTCGCTCGCACCGGGCGCTGCGGCAACACCCGCTGCTGCACCGGCAGCCTTGCCCACCTACGCGGACGCCGAACCCCTGGGCGCATCGATGGAAGGCTGGGCCTACCCGTACCCGGTGCAGATGTTCCAGTTTGAACTTGAAGGTCGCCTGGTTCGCATGGCCTATATGGACGTCAAGCCAGCGCAACCCAACGGACGGACCGTTGTGCTCTTTCACGGCAAGAACTTTGGCGGCGACTACTGGGCCGGCACGATCCGCGCCCTTTCCGACAAGGGCTACAGGGTGATCGCGCCGGACCAGATCGGTTTTGGCCGATCCTCCAAGCCGGAGATCCGCTACAGCTTCGCCATGCTGTCGGACAACACGCTGCGGCTGCTCGACCACCTCAAGGTGGCGCGCGTGGCGGTGGTGGCCCACAGCATGGGCGGCATGCTGGGTGTGCACCTGGCGCGCCGCAATCCCGAGCGCATCAGTGCGCTGGTGCTCGAGAACCCGCTGGGCCTGGAAGACTATGGGCTGAGCATTCCGCCGCAGAAGACCGCCGACCTGCTCAAGCTCGAGATGGCGCAGACGCCCGCGAGCTACCGCAACTTCGTCAAGGGCTACTTTCCGGTCAACTACAAGCCGGAGTACGAACGCTTCGTCGAGCAGTTCGCGAGGGTGCAGCTCAGCGGCGAATACCCGCGCTTTGCCCATGTCTCGGCGCTGACCTACCAGATGATCTACGACGGTCCGATCTACAACGAGTTGCCGAAGCTCACCGTCCCCACCCTGCTGGCGATTGGTCAAAGTGACCGCACTGTTTTCGGTCGTCGCTTTGCACCACCGGAGGTGGTCAAGCCGCTGGGCAACTTCCCGCAACTGGGCAAGGCCGCGCAGGCAAGGATTCCCGGAGCCAGGCTGGTCGAATACGAAACCGTGGGCCACGCACCGCACCTTGAGGTGCCTGAGCGCTTTCACGCCGCCGTGCTGGATTTCCTGGCCGACAATCCGTAGCCGCCGCTCAGGTGGCGTGACCGAGTTCACGGGCCTGCGACGCCACCACGCTGGAGGTGCGCGTGTAGTGCTCGGTGAGCAGGCGCACCGCGTCCTGCGTGCGGCCGTGAATGGCGGCCTCGAAAATGCCCACATGTTCGGCGTGCTCGTTGCGCGAGCTGAAGACCTTGACGGCAGCGAGTTGCCGGAATCGGTAGGCCTCGTCGGCCAGGCTGTCACAGAACGCACGCAACCAGCGCGAGGGGCAGCGCGCCAGCAGGCTGCGGTGAAATTCGCGGTGCAGGGCTTTCCCATTCCGGATTCGGCACGAAATGGTCGCTCGCCAGGGACCGCGGGGTGCGCGAGAGCCGGTGCACCAACAAGGCGAGCTGGTCTTCCCAGGCGGCATCGCGATGCTCGATCGATTCGGCGAGCGCCAGACTCTCCAGCTGCACACGATTGCGCGTGAGGATGGGCAATTCCCCCCAGCTAAGGGCCGCCACGCTGAAACCGCGCTGGTCGGTCCGCGAAACGAGCCCCTCGGCCGAGAGCCGGCTCAAGGCCTCGCGCAGCGGGCTGGCCCCGACGCCATAGCGCTCGCCCATGGCGCTGACGCGCAACTTGCTGCCGGGTTCCAGCACGCCGTGCGTGATGTCCGCCCTCAGTTGCTCATACACCGCACTGGCGCGCGTGGCACCCGTGGCGCCATCGCCGGTCGAAGCCGTCAGGGGGGGTTTGCGTGCCATGAAGCCAATTTCGCCTGGATAATCGATTAAATCCAAGTTTAATCGATGGACCGGGGGTGCCAAGCCCCCGTCGCGCCTGCGTCGTTGGCTTTCCGGTGATGGAAAACGCTACGCATTAAGTAGCAAACTATCACCTTATGACGCTGGGAATGGCCTTATTTTCCTTGAATTCCTAGTCGGGTGAGCCGTCTGACGGATCTGACGGCTTGCACACTCAGCTTGAGCGCCTCACACCGCCCCGCGCCCCTTCTGGCTTTCGAAATAGACCACCTTGCGGGCGCGCTGCACATCGCCGAGCGGCCGGTGCGCGGCCAGCGCCTGCCATGGGTCGAACACCCCGGCTTCGGCCTCGGCGGCCAGTTCCTGGCCCTTGGCGGACGTGGTGTCCTGGCGCGGCAGGCTGAGCCTTGCGACAGTCGTGTAGGGGCTGGGCCAGTTGACCGAAGCGTCCTCGATCGGCGTCAGCGCCTCGCTCACGAACGGCTGCAACTGCAGGTCCCACTGCAGGTGATGTTTGGCCAGGCGCGTGCTGAAATCCGCGCCCCAGTCGGCATTGGCGCCCTTGGCGGCAGTGCCGTTGGCGCCGGCCGGCACCAGGCGCACACGAACCGCATAGGGCCCGCAAGCCATCGGCACCGCGCTGAACAGGGTCTCGGTGGCAAAACCGCCAAAAGGTCTTCCCATCGACTTGATCAGCTTGAGCATCCGCGCAGGGCCACCGATCAGGCCGTAGCGCTTGAACAGGAACTTGAGCAAGGACCCGCCGCCACCGGCAGCCGCGACGACAAACGCAACGAATTCGTCACTCCCCGGAAATGCAAACGCCTCCTGATTGATCAGCGTGAAGTCCTGGCTGCGTGCCGGGCCGTTGCCCAGCGCGGATTCCCCCTCAACCCCCAGCACCCGGATCGCGAAGCCTCGGACGTCCGGTGTGCGATCGGGCGCGCGGTCCAGGCCGCCATTGGAAAGGCGAACATTGACATCGAAGGTGGCGGGCGCGCCGAAAAGGCCCTGCCGGGCGAAATCGGGCAGGTCGTCCTTCACGATCAAGGTGCCGTACGCCGCGGTGATCTGCTTGCGATGCAATGCCCTGCCCGCACCATACTTCCTGGACTTGCGCGCCTGGATCGCCGCAAACTTCCGCGCGTAATCGGCAAAGCGTCCGGCTTCGTCTGCGGCAACTTGCTCTTTCCAGTCGGTGCTGGGTGCCAGGTCGGGGGTCATGGGCGAAGCTTCCTGTGTGACGGAGCGCAAATACTACAAGGGTTCGGGCCCAACTGCATCGCCGTCGCATTCGCGCCAGATGCTGCCGCAGTACCCCCGCCGTCATTCCACCCCTGTCATTCTTGACAGGGATCGACCCGCCCTGAGTTCACTTTGCACCTACAGTCCATTCATCACGCGCAACAAGGCGAATCAGGGATGGCGGGGACGTGTGATTCGCGCCGGGGCAATGGCTGCTGGCGCGGCGCCGACGGGGCGGTAGCGCTTCCACACAGAGAAGCCACCGCCCCTGGTTGCGGCCCGACCCTCAAAGGAGCGGCAGGTGCAACCGCCACGCCAGATACCCTTCGCCCATCCTCGAATACGGCATCAGGAGGGCGGCGGCGTGTTTGGCGGCGGGAAATTCGGCGAGGTGTTGCCCGGTACCGGGTAGCCCGGCGCGGCAGGATTGGGTGCGGGATAGCCTTGCGGTGGGTAGGTCGATGGCGCAAGGTTCGGTGCCGGATAGCCCTGCGGCGGATAAGGCGGTGGCGTGTTCTGTGGGGGGTAGCGGTAACCTGGCGGTGGCGGGGCTGGCGCCACGGGCAACTGGCGACCGTAGGTGGCCTGTCCAGGTACCTGATTGCCGCGCTGGTACATGCACTGCATGAAAGCGAAATCGAACCGCTGCTGCAGACTGTAGGAAGCGACCTGCGAATTGCTCCCCGCGGCGGCGCTGCCAAAGAGAAGTCCTGTGCCAGCGCCCCACGCCGTGACTGCGCCCGGGTTGTACGACCCCTGTCCGAGCAACGCGCCCACGGCGGCACCCAGTACCGTGCCAATGACGACGTTCGACGCAGCCTGGTTGTTCGCGACTTCGGTGGCGGTCGCGAGCAGAGCCTGCGCTTCTTGCTGGCAGGCAAGGCTGTCAGCCTGAAACTGCGCGGGCTCCTTTTTCGTGCCCGGCAACACCATCACCGTGGGTGCCGTGGGCGCCACGGCACAACCGCCGAACGCGAGCGCGACACCCAAAGCCAGGAATGTCGGGAGCCGAGCTGATTTCATGGTGGTCGTTTTCACTGCGCGAGGCGTGGTGCGGTTGGCAAATCTGACGGTACTTGCGGAATGACGGCCATCCACGCCCTGTTGCAGCTCTGTACGTAAGGAAAGTACCCCGCCGGATCCGTGCAGTAATACCAGTAACTGCTGGCCGGCGAGGGCGCAACCTGTTCCTGCTGAATGAATGTGGTCGCCGGTTGCGTGATCACCACTCCTGGCACCGCTCCAATGCAGGGATTGCCATTGGGATATGCATAGTCGTAGCCGTAGGGGTAACACGACGAATAGGCATAACCGTAGTTGTAGGGATAACCGTAGCGATAGGGATAGCCATAGTTGTAGGGATACCCATAGGCCAGCCCGACGCCAAGGCCTACGCCGAGCCCCCAGCCCACGCCCCACCCACCCCAGTAGCTACCATACCAGCCAGGATAGCGCGCGGGATAGCCGTAATAGACGCCAGCGGGACGGGCATAGTAGCCCCCGCCCACCACCGGACGGCTGTACGAGCCCACGCCGCCATAGGGACGCCCGTAGTACCCAACGGCGGGCGCCGCCGAAGCCAGGCTGGCCACCATGAGCAAGCCCGCTGAAGCCAGGAAAAGAAGGGTCTTTTTCATATCAAATCTTCCCGAGAGACTGTAGGTAGGAGCGCCTGCCCGGCGGAAGGTTCAAAGAGGCCCTCCAAGCGTCCGACTGGAACTGAAATCACGCCACTAAACTACAGCCTCTGCTACTTTAACGCGCCCTTGCCTGTTCCGGTAGACAGCTCGCCCTGAACCGACTCCCGGCCCAAGACCGGCGGCCGCACGGATGAGGCAATGCCGCTGGCGCCCTGCCAGGCAACTCCTTGCGCACGCCGCCACCCGGAGGGACTGCTCGCAAAGCTGGCGCGAAAAAACCGTGTGAAAGAACTCTGCTCGGCATAGCCCAGCAACAAGGCGACATCCAGCACGCTCAGGTCCGGGTCGCGCAGGTAAATGATCGCCATGTCCTTGCGAACCGAATCCAGCACCCCCTGAAACCCGAGCGCTGCCTCGCCCAGGCGGCGCTGCAGCGAACGCGGCGACATCGCCAGCGCCATCGCGGCCTTTTCCAGCGTCGCCTCGCACTTGGGCATCAAGGGAATCAGGGCCTGACGCAGTCGATGCCCGAGATCGGACGGGTTGAAAGCCCTTTCCATCGCGGCGCGTGCCTGTTCACGCATGGCCAGGTGCAGGGTTTCGTCGGCCTGCAACAGGGGCATGTTCAGCAGAGAACCCGAAAAAACCAGCGTGTTCTCGCCGGCACCAAAGCGCACCGGACATTCAAAGAACATCTCATAGGGGCGGACGTCGGACGGCGGTTCATGCAGGAAGAGGACTTCCTTCAAGGGCAGCTCCACGCCCGCCATCCAGCGCCCGAAGTGAGTCCAGCCGGCGATCAGCGACTCCGCCAGGCTGCGGCAATAGGGCAGGTCTTTCGAGACCACATGCCAGCCCAGCCGCGCCTCCTGGTCGGTCAGCACGAAGCGCATTTCGCTGTACCCGATGTCAAAGACCAACCGCCGAAAATGCGGCGCCACCTCGATCGCCTCGCCCAGCGTCCGGCAGGTCATCAGCGCATACCCCAGCACACTGAAAGTACCCGGGCGCACCCGGCGGGCAAACTCCAGCCCGAGATCGTCGCGCCCGGTCAGCATGACCGCCGCCTGGAACAGTCTGATCACGTCGGCCATCGGCCAGCGGGCCTGCGGGTGAGCGCTCTCGATGTCCGTCAGCCCTGCTGCGCGCAAGAGCGCCTCACGCCCGACGCCGGCGTTTGCCGCCACCTCGATCAGTCCAGCGACGTAGCCGGCGCCCACACTGCTCTTTGACTCCACGTTTTCAACTCCAGTCCGTCCGGCGCAAATTTGGCGCGAATTGACAAATTAAATGAATTCTGGGACAAGCGTGAATTGATGGCAAGGGCCTACCATCGTGCTTCACCCGATCGGAACAGACCGGGACGCCATAACGAGGAGACACACATGCTGCCGATCGACCAGGTCCAACTTCATTTCAATCCCGCCACGCTGGCCGGACTGAACATCATCCTTGGTCTGGTGATGTTCGGCATTGCGCTGGACCTGAAGGTCGGCGATTTCCGCACCGCGTTCAAGTCGCCAAAGGGCCTGCTACTGGCCACGATCGGCCACCACATCATCTTCCCGGCGATGACCTATGTGCTGATCTGGATCATCAACCCGATCCCGAGCATTGCGCTAGGGATGATCCTGGTTTCGTCCTGCCCGGCGGGCCACCTGTCGAACTTCCTGACACATCTGTCCAAGGGCAACACGGCGCTGTCGGTCAGCGCCAGTGCCGTGTCCACCGCCCTGGCGATCGTGATGACACCGCTGAACTTCAATTTCTGGGGCAACCTGAGCCCGGTCACGCACGACCTGATGCGCACCATCTCGCTGGACCCGCTGGTCATGCTCAAGGACATCGTGATCCTGCTCGGCCTGCCGCTGGTCATCGGCATGTGGGTGTCGCACCAGTTCCCGGCCTTCGCGGCGCGCGCCCAGAAGCCGATGAAGATTTTTTCGATGGTCGTGTTCTCGCTGTTCGTGGTCGGCGCGCTGGCGGCCAACTTCCAGCACTTCATGAAGTACATCCAGTTTGTCGTGGTGGTGGTGTTCATCCACAACGGCCTGGCACTGGTCACGGGCTTTTCGCTCTCCACCCTGCTCGGGCTCAACGAGCGCGACCGCCGCGCCGTGACCTTCGAGATGGGCATCCAGAACTCCGGCCTGGGCCTGATCCTGATCTTCAACCTGTTCGACGGCCTGGGCGGCATGGCCATCATCACCGCATGGTGGGGCATCTGGCACATCGTCTCGGGGCTCACGCTGGCCACGTTCTGGAGCAAGCGCGATCCGCGCAAGTACCCCAGGTTCGCCCACAAACACCACTGATCAAGCGAGTTTCGAAATGACCCCCCAAAAAGTCCTTGTCACGGGCAGCTCCGGCTACCTGGGCAGCCAGACCGTCGCCGCACTGGCCGGCCGCACCGATCTCTCGGTCATCGCCCTCGATGTGCGCGAGCCGGCCACCCGCCTGCCCGGCGTGATCTACGAGGTGGCCGACATCCGCGCACCCGAAGTGGATGCCATCGTGGGCCGCAACAGGCCCGATGTCATCGTGCACCTGGCCTCGATCGTGACGCCCGGCAAGAACAGCAATCGCGCCTTCGAATACGACGTGGATGTCAACGGCACGCGCAACCTGCTGCAGGCCTGCGTGAAGCACGGCGTGCGGCGCATCATCGTGTCGTCCAGCGGCGCGGCCTATGGCTATTACGCCGACAACCCGGAGTGGCTCACCGAGTCCGACCCGGTGCGCGGCAACGAAGTCTTCGCCTATTCCTGCCACAAGCGTCTGGTCGAGGAAATGCTGGCGGAGTACCGCAACAGCCACCCCGGGCTGGAGCAGGTCATTTTCCGCATCGGCACCATCCTCGGCCCGACGGTGCGCAACCAGATCACGGATCTGTTCGAGAAGCCGAAGATCCTCGCCATCGCCGGCTCCGACAGCCCGTTTGTCTTCATCCACGACCAGGATGTCGTCGGCGCCATTCTGCACGGCATCGATTCAAAAAACGTCGGCATCTTCAACGTCGCCGGCGACGGCAAGCTGACCATCTTCGAAATCGCGCAGCGCCTGGGCAAGACCTGCCGCGTGCTGCCGGCCCCCGTGTTGCAGGCGGCGCTGTGGGTGCTGAAGAAGCTGAACCTGACCCAGTACGGGCCGGAGCAGCTCGACTTCCTGCGCTACCGCCCGGTGCTGCTGAACACCCGGCTCAAGGAAGTGTTCGGTTACACGCCCAAACTGAGCTCGGCGCAGGTGTTCGACCTGTACCGCAACGCCCGCCAGAGCGCCCGGTAAATGGCCCGGCGCGACTTCACCGGCAAGGTCATCCTGGTCACCGGCGCGGCCGGCGGGTTGGGTGCCGCGCTGTGTCGCCGTTTTGCGGCCGAGGGCGCGCGCATCGCCGCGATGGATCTGGATCGCGAGCGGCTGACGCACGCTCGTGGCCAACCTGCCCGCCGGCACGCTGGCCATCGCTGGCAACATCGCCGACCCTGCCGCATGCCAGGCCGCCGTCGACCAGACCGTGGCGCACTTTGGCGCGCTCGACGGCCTCGTCAACAACGCCGGCATCTCGCACCGCAGCTTGCTGCAGCACACTGACCCCGCCGTGATCCGCCGCGTCATGGAAGTCAACTTCTTCGGCGCGATGCAGATGACCCACGCCGCCCTGCCGCACCTGATCGAGACCCATGGCGTGGTGGCGGCGATTTCCAGCGTGGCTGGCTACGCGCCGCTGCTGGGGCGTACCGGCTATTCGGCCAGCAAGCATGCGCTGCACGGCTTCTTCGAAACCCTGCGCACGGAGGTCGAGGACCTCGGCGTGGGCGTCACGCTGGTCTGCCCTTCGTTCATCGCCACCGGCATCGGTGGCGCGGCGCTGGGCGGCCAGGGCGGCTCGGCCACCTCCGCGCGCATCACGGCCGGGGGCGAGTCCAGCCCCGATGACATCGCGCAGCGAGTGGTCGGAGCCCTTGCGCAGGGCCAGAGCCTGCTGCTGCCCGACCGCACCTCGCGCCTGGCGTGGTGGGTCCGCAAGTTCGCCCCGGGCTTCTACGCCCGCACCATGAAGCGCCGCGTCAGCGGTGAATTCCTGACCCCTTGAGAGGAGACACGACCATGAAATCACCCTTTTTCGCGCTGGCCGCCCTGTTCGCCGTCAGTGCCTTCGCCGTGCCCGTCAGCGTCAAGGACCCGGGCGGCAAGCCGCTGGCCACCGTCATGGTGAGCCGCCTGCCCGTCAAGCCCGGCTGCCGTGGACAAATCCGACAACGGCTACTCCAGCCAGCGGCAAGCCGCAGCAGGCCTTCTTCGAGCTGGCGCGCTTCACCGATGCTGCCGGCGCCACCGACATTCCGCCGGCCGAGCACCCCTGGCAAGATCCGCCTGCGCAAGCCCGGCTACAAGGATCTCACGGTGGCCGCCAGCGCGGTGGACAAGCCCCTGGTCATGACGCCCGAAACCGACGTCGCGGCGCTGGCCGCGCAGCAGCCGGCCAACGCCTGGTCGTCCACCATCGACTTTGGCGACGCCGGACCTGAAGAAGGAGTTCATGCTCCAGTGCAACTTCTGCCACCAGCAGGGCGAAGTGCTGCTGCGCCGGGACCGGACCGCCGAGGAGTGGAACGTGGCGATCAAGCGCATGGTCCGCTATGGCGCGCGCCTGTCCAGCGAAGGCCAGGAGAAGATCCCGGCGTTGCTGGAGGCGCACTGGAAGAAGATCGCGCCAACCCATCGCTGGTGCCCCAGGGCACGCCCTGGTCGCCCGACGCTGGCGGGCACGACGATCCGCGAGATGCCCATCGGCGACGCGATGTCGCAGATGCACGACCTGCTGCTGCCACAGCAACGGCCTGATCTACGTCGGCGACAACCTGCAGGACCGGATCTATGAAGATCGACCCGGCCACCGGCAAATACACCGTCTACAAGATCCCGCCGCAGCCGGGCGAGAAACTGGGCGGCCTGCTGGCCGGGCGCCTGCATGATTTCCCCAAGCACGAGACCTACCAGGGCATCCATTCGCTGGCCGAGTCGCCGAAGGACCGGCACATCTTCATCACCCCGTCGTACCAGCGCCGGCTGATCGAGTTCGACCCGGTCACCAAGGCCTTCCGCTTGCACGAGATGGACGGCGGCTTCTATCCGCATACAATCCGCTTCGACGCCAAGGACCGTGCTGGTTCACGCTGGCGCTGTCCAACCAGGTCGGCATGTTCGATCGCGCCAACCCAGAAGTTCACGCTCTACGACCTGCCGTTTCGCACGTTCATGGAAAAGGTCACGGTCAAGCTGACGCCCTTCATCTTCAAGCTGCTCGGCTGGGGCATCCCGGTGGCCAACTATGTCAAGGTCGACAAGGTCTCCACCGGCGTGCCGCTGCCCTACGGCATCGACATCACGCCCGACGGCAAGGCCTGGGTGGCCCGCATGCACACCGACGAGCTCGCCTCGGTGGACCCCGCCACCGGCGTGGTGACCATGATCAAGACGCCGTTCAGGGCGCCTCGCCGCCTCAGGTCGGACCGCGACGGCAACCTGTGGATCGTGGCTTTCAACGAATCGAAGATCGCCCGCTATGCGCCGAAGACCGGGCAGTTCACGCTGTTCGATCTGCCGGTCTCGCCCAAGGGCAGCGACACGCCCTACTCGCTCAACGTGGACCGCGAGCGCCACCAGGTGTGGGTCAACGGCACCAACTCGGATTCGGTCTACCGCTATGACATCGCCACGCAGGCGTGGACGCATGTTCCCGATGCAGCGCCGCGTGACCTTCACCCGCGACGTGGAGATCTCGCCAAAAGGCAAGGCCTACGTGAGCAGCGCTTCGTTCCCGAGCTGGCACATCGAGGATGCGCAGCCGACGCTGATCGAGATCACCCCGCGGTCAACGACGCTCACCCCCATGCCCGCCTTCTACCTGTCTTCCCTGCTGGCCTTCACCGGCGGGCACATGGTCAACTACACCGTCATCCTGTACCTGCAGGAGAAGGTCGGCTCCGATCTGCTGTCGGGCATCGGCTTCGGGCTGTCGTTCGGCACCTCCATCATTTTTGGCTGGTTTGCCGGCGTGCTGTGCGACCGCATCTCGCCCGACGCGGGTGATTCACGCGGCGCAGGCGCTGTTCATCCTGTGCCTGGCCGGCCTGTGGTGGACCGACGCCGGCGCCAGCGACGCCACGCGCGTGGGCTGGACGCTGTTCTCCGCCTTCCTGGGCGGCCTGGCCTGGTCCTTCGTCGGCCCGGCCCGGCTGGCCACGCTGGGCCAGATCGCGCCGCCCGACAAGCTCAAGCCCGCCACCATCATCTTCAACCTGCAGGTGCTGCTGGGCTTCGGCCTGGCGCCGGTGGTGATCGGCCTGGTGCGCAGCCGCTATGGCTGGCCCGCCGTGTTTGCCACGGGCATGGGCTTCTTCGTGGCCGCCTCGCTGATGCTGCTGGGCACACGCACGCGCGGCAGCGACCGGCCCGGCCAGGGCGTGTTCACCGAGATCGGCGAAGGCTTCTCGGCCGTCAAGGCCAACCCGCTGCTGCTGCAGCTGATCCTGGCGGCCATCATGGCCTATGCGATGACCGGCCCGATGCAGATCCTGCTGCCCAAGCTGGCGCGCGAGGTGCTGGGCCTGTCGGAGCTTCAGCGCGGCGGCTACCTGGGGCTGATGGCGCTGACGCTGATCCTGGGCGGGGTCTCGGCGCTGCTGCTGGGCAAGTACCTGCACCATGGCCTTGCCATCTTCGTCGGCACGATGACGGCCAGCCTGCTTGTTTGCGTCGCTGAGCCATTGGACCAGCGCTGCTGTTTCGGCGACGGCCCTGGGCGCCATGGGCCTGCTCGGCGGCATGGTGATCAGCTTCATCATCGCCGGCATCCAGGGCCAGGCCCCCGAGGCCCTGCGCGGGCGCATCATGAGCATCTACTCGATCATCTCGCAGGTGGTGCCGGCGGCATCCGGCGTGGCGGCGGGCGCCTTGGTGCGCTCGACCGGCGTCACCCAGGCGATCCTCTACGCCGGGGTGGGCCTGGCAAGCCTCGCCCTGCTGGGTGCAGCGCTGATGCCGAAGCTGCGGCGCGTGGCCCGTTGATAATCCTTTTTTGATAGCAGATAAAGACCATTTCACGCTGGGTTAGTGCCATTTCTTTCATGAAATTGGAATTGCGGACCTGTTGCGGCGTCGCGCAGGCGCGCAGGGCGCCGGATCCAGCCGCCCAACTTTGACCATGGGACCCTGACATGCCAGACACACTCTCCCGCCGCCCCCAGCGCCGCTTCTGGGGCTGGGGCCTGGCCGACGCCGCGCTCGATGCGCGCGAGCAGGCGAACCTGCGCTTCATGCTCGACCAGCTCGGTGCCGTTCAGGGCGAGCGGGCCGCCGCCGAAGGTCGAGGATTTCGCACTGCGCAAGCCGCGGATCGCCCCGCCGGCGGCACTGGCAGCGATGTTCTCCGACCGGCCGCTGGACCGGCTCAACCACAGTTACGGCAAGAGCTACGCCGACCTGGCGCGCATGTGGTTACGCGACGTGCCCGAGCCGCCGGACTGGGTGGCCTATCCGGACGACGAGCAGGCCATCGTGGACCTGCTGGACTGGGCCGCGCGCTGCAACGTCGCGGTGGTGCCCTATGGCGGCGGCAGCAGCGTGTGCGGCGGCGTCGAGCCGGCCGTCGGCGGCAGTTACGCCGGCACGGTCTCGCTGGACATGGAACGCCTGGGCCGCGTGCTGGAAGTCGACCGCACCAGCCGCGCCGCACGCATCCAGGCCGGCGCGCTGGGGCCGGAGCTCGAAGCGCAGCTCAAGCCGCACGGCCTGACACTGCGGCACTTCCCGCAGAGCTTCGAGTTCTCGACGCTCGGCGGCTGGATCGCCACCCGCGCCGGCGGCCACTACGCGATGCAGCACACCCACATCGACGACTTCGTGGAAAACACCCGCATGGTCACCCCCGCCGGCGTGATGCAGACGCGCCGCCTGCCCGGCTCCGGGGCCGGCCCCGCGCCGGACCGGCTGGTGCTGGGCTCGGAGGGCACGCTGGGCGTGATCACCGAGGCCTGGGTGCGCCTGCAGGACGCGCCGCGCTTTCGCGCCTCGGCGTCGGTGCGCTTCGACGACTACTTCAAGGGCGTGGCCTGCGTGCGCGCGCTGGCGCAGTCGGGCCTGAACCCGGCCAACTGCCGCCTGCTGGACCCGCTGGAGACGGTGTTCTCCGGCGTCGGTGACGGCAGCCAGCCGATCCTGGTGCTCGGCTTCGAGTCGGCCGACCACCCGCTGCAGCCCTGGATGGCGCGCGCGCTGGAACTGGTGCGCGACCACGGCGGCCAGTTCGACGCCGAGGCCGTGGCGCGCTCGATGGCGCCCGAAGGCGCGGATGTCCGCGCACGGTGCGCAGGCCCACCGCACCGGCGCCGCCGGCGCCTGGCGCGACGCCTTCCTGCGCATGCCCTACTGGCGCGATCCGGCCGTGGGCCTGGGCGTGATCATGGACACCTTCGAGACCGCGGTGACCTGGGACCGCTTCGACGCCTTCTACACCGCCGTCAAGGCCGATGTCTCTGCCGCCATCGAGCGCGCCACCGGCAACGAGGCGCTTGCTGTCCTGCCGCTTCACGCACGTCTATCCGGACGGCCCGGCGCCCTACTTCACCCTCGCCGTCAATGGCGCAGCCGATGGCAGCGTCGCCAGCGCGCTGGCCGCCTGGCGCGACATCAAGGCCGCCGCCAACGAGGCCGTGATCACGCCACGGCGGCACCATCACCCACCACCACGCCGTGGGGCGCGACCACCGCAGCGGCTACGAGCGCGAGGCCGACCCGCTGTTTCGCCGCATGCTCGCCGCCGCCAAGCACGAGGTCGATCCAGGGGCCGTGCTCAATCCGGGCGTGCTTTTCGACCCGCTGGGCCACTCGATAGGCATCACCGGGTCACTGGCGGGGTAACGTTTGCAAGGTCCCCGCCCTTTGTCGCTTCGCCCGGCCGGCAAGCCTCCCTAATTCCCGACCTGCCCGGGTCCTATCATTGGCACTGGCCTGTTCAAACGAATCCCAAGGAGTTTCGCCATGTCTGTCACCGTCCACCTCAACCTGGGCTACGAGTTCGAAGTCAAAGCCAAGGCCGCCGATGTGTTTGCCGTGCTGGCGGACGTCCCGCTGTCGGCCAGCCATTTTCCCAAGGTGCACAAACTGACCGACCTGGGCGGCGGGGCTTTCAAGTGGGAGATGGAAAAGGTGGGCACCGAACACGTGAACATCCAGACCATCTACGCCAGCACCTACGTGAGCAATGCGGCCAAGGGTACGGTGGACTGGACGCCGGTCGAAGGCATCGGCAACGCGCTGGTGAGCGGGCACTGGAAAATCAAGGACAAGAAGAAGTCCACGTTCATTGCGTTGGAGATCACGGCCGAGGTCCACGTGCCGTTGCCGCACCTGATGCATGCGATCGTTGAGCCGGTGATCGAGCACGAGTTCACCCACCTGGTCGAAAAATACATCGACAACCTGATCGTGCGGTTTGGCGGCGAGGTCGCGTGAAAGTTATCCCTGCATGCACTGGACAAACTTGTGGATAAACCCCGGCACAGTCTGTATCGCGGTGGCAAGTGCCTGATTTCAAAGGGATTTCGTTCAGCCGCCCATTTTTCAGGCAGCTGCGCAGCCAGCCCCTCTTTCGCATGACCCACTCCTGGTACGAACGCCACATCCTGCCTTGGGCGCTGGACTTTGCCTGCGGCCTGCGCACAGTCGGCCGCCAGCGCCAGAAGGTCGTGCCGCTGGCGCACGGGCGCGTGCTGGAGGTGGGCATCGGCACGGGGCTGAACATGCCGTATTACGACAAGGCCCGCGTGAGCCGGATCACCGGACTGGACCCGGCGATGGAACTGCACCCGTGGGCACTGCGGCGCATCGCGGCGGCAGGCCTGCCGGTGGAACTCGTGGGCCTGTCCGCCGAGCAGATTCCCCGGCCTGACGCGAGCTTCGACACCGTGGTGGTGACCTACGCCCTGTGCACCATTCCCGACCCGGTCGCCGCGCTGCGCGAGATGCGCCGCGTGCTGGTGCCGGGCGGTGCCTTGCTTTTCTGTGAACACGGGCGCGCGCCCGATGCCGACGTGGCCCGCTGGCAGGACCGGCTGCAGCCGCTGTGGGGGCGCTTCGCCGGCGGTTGCCACCTGAACCGCGACATCCCGGCCCTGCTCGACGCGGCCGGCTTCGCCTGCCCCACCTTGCAAACACGCTACCTCAGCGGCCCACGCGTGATGACGTTCAACTACTGGGGCGAGGCCCGGGCAGCGTAACGTCCTGGCGCTGACCCTTGCGCTCGCGCGTGCGGGCCTCCTTCTTCGCGGCGCGCTCCATCTCCGCCTTCTGCGCGTCGGCCACCCACCGCGCAAACTCCTCCGGCGTCTCCAGCGTGATGCGGCCCAGCGTGGCGCTGCGAAACTCGTGCATCACGATCTCGGCCGCCTTCTGCAGGTTGACGCGCCCACGCCCGAGCAGCGCGCCGCGCTGGCGGCCGACCTCGGCCAGCAGGTCTTCGTCGGTCATGGCGGGCACGTCCTTGAGCTTGAAGCGCGCCTCCAGCAGCCCAGGGTAGTGGCGCTTGAGCACCGCCAGCAGTTCCAGTGCGACGGCCTCGTCGTCGTAGGCGTTGCGGCCGATGGCGCCACTGGCGGCCAGGTGGTAGCCGCTCTGGTCCACCGCGATGCGCGGCCACAGCATGCCGGGCGTGTCGTACAGGTAGAAGTCGTCGGCCAAAGTGATGCGCTGCTCCGCCTTGGTGATGCCGGCCTCGTCGCCGGTCTTGGCCGCCTTGCGGCCCGTCAAGGTATTGATCAGGGTCGACTTTCCCACGTTGGGCACGCCGCAGATCAGCACACGCATGGGTTTGGCCAGACCACCGCGCTTTGGGCGCCAGCAAGTGGCAGGCGTCGATCAGCGCGCGGGCCGGCGTGGTCATGCTGGCGTCCAGCCCGATGGCACGGGTGTCGGGCAGGCTGTTGTAGTGCGCAAGCCAGAGCGCGGTGCGTTCGGGGTCGGCCACGTCCTGCTTGTTCAGCACCTTGAGCGAGGGCCGTCCGGCGGTGAGTTCAGCCAGCAGCGGGTTGGCACTGGAGCCGGGCAGGCGTGCGTCGAGCAACTCGATCACCACATCGGTGTCCTTGATGCGCTCGGTGATGGCTTTTTTGGTCAGGTGCATGTGACCGGGAAACCACTGGATGGCCATCTGGGAGTCTTTCTTTCGGGGGCGGCTGCTTTGCAGCGCGAGGAACAGGATTGTGAACCAAGCCCGGTCCGAACCCGCCCACCAACGGCAAACCGGGTGTGCGCAGCCGCACGTTGCGCTGGATCAAGGCGTGACAGACTGCAAGGTCTACGCTGACACCATCATCGAACCAAGGAGAATTTCAATGTCTCACTACCACGCTGTCGTCTGGATCGATCACAAGGAAGCCCATGTGATGCACATCAACCCGGATGATGTGGAAAAGTCCATCGTTTACCCCGTCAAGCCACACCAGCACCTGCATTCCCACGCCGGCACGCTGGGCGATGGTCGCGCCCCGGAAGACCAGGCCTACTACCACCAGGTGGTCGAAGCCCTCGCCGGCGCAAAGGAAATACTGGTGGTCGGACCGGCGCAGGCCAAGCTGCAACTGATCAAGCACATGCACGCGCATGACGCGGCCGTGGCCGACAAGGTCGTCGGCGTTGAAACCGTGGACCACCCGACGGACGCTCAGGTCGTGGCCTATGCGCGCACCTATTTCCGCGCCAAGGACCAGATGCTGTAAGGGGCACAATGGCGCCCAAACGCGCTTTTGCGCCGGATGGATGCCATGCCCCCGAACACGCCCCCAAATGCCCACCCGGCCCGCCTGCGCGGTAGCCAAGCCGCGAAGGCCAACAGCGAGCTGCTGCAAAAGGGCCTCCTGCTCGCCTTCATCGGCTTGGCGGTGCTGATCGGCCCGGCTTTCATGGCGCCTTCGGGCCTGCGCGACATAGTGGCCTCGTCGGCGGTGGTGGGCTGGTTCGCGCTGGTGCTGGGCGGCGCGTTCGCCGTGCTGTATGCGCTGCGGCGCCGCGCGGCCACAAAGCAGTAGAGACGCTATGTTTTGGATAGCACATAAAGGCCATTCGACCTTGGGGAAAGCCTGATTTGATCCATAAATTACCCCCAGCGCCTGTTGTCGGTGTCGATTTGCCGTCAGGCGCCGCGCAGCACAGCCCTGCGGCAGAACGCAACCGGCAGCCCATCCTGCAGGTGTTGCAGCAGGTGCTGCCCGCCCAAGGCGTGGCGCTGGAAATCGCCAGCGGCACGGGACAGCACGCCGCGTGGTTCGCCGCAGGCCTGCCCGGCTGGACCTGGCAGCCCAGCGACGCGCAGGCCGATGCGTTTGCCTCGATCGGCACCTGGTGCGCGCAGGCTGGGGTCGCCAATGTCCGCGAGCCCGTGGTGCTGGACGTGCTGGCACCCCGCTGGCCTGCCAAGGGCACGGAATTCACCGAGCCCTTCGATGCCATTTTCTGCGCGAACATGCTGCATATCTCGCCGTGGGCGACCTGTGAGGCGCTGATGCAGGGTGCGGCGCGGCACCTGGCGCCGCAGGGCAAGTTGATCGTCTACGGCCCGTTCCTGGAGCGCGGCGTGCCGACCTCGCCCGGCAACCTGAGGTTTGACGCAAGCCTGCGCCAGCGCAACCCGGCCTGGGGCATTCGGGCGCTGGACGATGTGGCGCACCAGGCCACGCTGGCAGGCCTGTGCCTGCGTCAGCGAGTCGAAATGCCGGCAAACAACCTGCTGCTGGTATTTGCGCGCACTCCCGGGGTCCACCAGACAGAGTCCTGACCGGCACGCGGGCGAGGACTGGAACGGTTCACCCCGTTGGCCAGGGCGTCGCGTGTCAGGCGGGCGCGAGCCCCCTTGAGCCCGCATGGCCTTTGCCCAGGGCATCGCTCTTCAGCGCGGAAAGCGCCTGCGCCACCACGCCGTGGGTTTCGACCGGACGCAGCAGGTCATGCAGGATCAGCCGTTCGCAACTGCGCCGCGTCATCGAGTGAGGCCGCCCACCATGGCTGACAAACATGAACAGGGAGCCTTTGTCGCTCGCCCAGACCAGCTGGGCACGGCGCCATTTCTGATTCGAGAAAAGGTCGACCCAGCATCCGGTGATCAAGCCCAGGAGGACTCTTTCAACCTGGTCGCTGTCTTGTCCGCGGGTTTCAGCCGGGGCGACGCCAGCATCGCCCGACTGATTTTCGGGTGTGCCCGCGGGACGAGTCCGGGCCGCCTCGGCCACGAGCGCGCTCGGCGCGGATGGCAGCGTTTCTTCAAACCCTGCACCGTCTTGATCCCGCGGCGCCAGCCAGGGTTGAGCGGCGGCCTTGGGAATCCTTTGCTCGGCAGTCGCCGGCAACAGGTCAGAGTCCAGCGGCATGGCGCTCGACGCCAGGACATCCTGCTCTGACTTCAGGCGGCGCAGCTTGAGCACTGGCCCATGAAGGCGGATCAGGATGTCAAAGAATACCGCCCGTTCACCGGGGTCCTGGCCAATCAGGTCCAGGCCGGCATTGAGCTTTCGAACCATCCCCGGGATCATGTCCATGAGCTTGGCGGGCTGGCGCAGTGTGAAGTCCTGTTTCACGCTCCAGACCAGATCAGAGACCAGCACCCCGAATCCTCTCGGGTCGATCTGGTTGTCCTGATCCACCAGGCGCGCATGCGCCATGACCAGCGACCACGAGCCAAACAGAAAATCGAGCACCGCACCCGGCACCTTGTCCAGATCGGGCCGGGAGCTCATGTCGTAGGCGATCTGGTCCGCCATGGCCTGGCGGTCTGCGGCAAACCGCAAGCCTTTGAGCACGTCCTGGCTGCGTTCATCGTCGGCCCGGTCCCGCTCGGTCCACGCAGTCTCCAGTGTGGCCAGGGCACTGTTGAAAGGCTGCGCACTTTCGATCTTCAGCCCGTTGAGGGTGTTGAAGGCCCTGCGGACGGTCTCGAAGAACGCCAGAAAATCCGAGCTGGTTTCGTCGTTGTATTTGAAACTGCGCTGCGCGACCCGCTCCATCAGGCGGCGGCCCGGGTGGGTTTCTTCGCTGAAGAAGCGGGGATCCACCATGGCCAGGCGCAACAAGGAGGGCTCCAGCGCCACGATCGACTCCCGCACCGGCACCATCAGACGCGGATCCTGGGCCACCTGGTTCACCAGTTTGCGCACCACCTCCAGGCCCATCACCTGTCCGACGTGCGTGGCCTCCTTCTTGAGTTCAGCGCGAACGAGCTTGCGGGCAGTCGACCTGGCGTACGTCCCCCAGACCTGTTCATCGAGCGGACTTTGTCCGTCAATGCGGCGCCCGGTCGGTTGCGCGTGGGCCGCTCCACGGTCTTCGTCGGCACCCGGCGCACCTGGCAAAGCCGGCAAAGCGTCGGTCTCGGCACGAAGCGCCTGAAGCTCCTCATCGACCCGCGCGTAGTAGGAATCGGCCAGCCGGGCCCGGCTGTCAACGCCGTGGAGCAGGAAGTCCTCAAACAGCGCCTCGCCCACCTCCGGTTGGGCCGGGTTCGCAAATTCCACGTGTCCCGGGAGCTCCCGCGCCCCTGGATCTGCTGCCGGCCCGCCCGCGCCAGAGCCCCAATTTCCCCAGTTGCCCCCGTTGCCCCCCGCGTGTTCGCCTGTCTCTTCGAGCGCACCCCGACGCGACGCTCCCCCGCCGCCGCCGCCCCCGCTGCCCGAGGCGTTCGGAACCATTCGGTAGCTGACCGCCTGCAGGTTGGCCCCTTGCAGCGACTGAATGAGCTTCTCGTAGATCGCCCGCAGCTCGCGCCCCATCGGGGCAGCGAGCAACTTGAGCCACAGGGCGCGGGTGCCGGTCTCCACACTGGCACTGTCCAGCAGGTCGCGCAAAACCCTTGCAAAAATCTCGGGGCGCAGGCTGTTGAGCTCCGGCCGCACGTTCTGAAAGCCCTGCGCGGCGCTGATCAAGGCATCGAGGTCTGCCATGACGGCATCGACCTGAAGCCGCAACTGCTGGGACAGACGGGCGAACTCGATGTCCTGCGTCACCTGGGCATCGTCGACCAGCGTCAGTCCGGCAAAGCCTGAAATGGTGCCGCCCAGGGCTGCATGCGACGAGGGCGTGACTTGAGCGGGAAACACGGAGTCCGTGCCGGTGTCGGTAAACGCGCAAAGCAGATTCTTCGCATACTGCGGACCCCAGGCTGCCCGCGACTTCTGAAGACTGCTCAGTGCCAATGCGTAGCTGTCGCGCTCCGCCAGCTTGATCGTGCTGCCCTCCGCCGCTTGCAAGGCAGCCGCAACCTCATCGAGACAACGCTCAAGCGCGCTTCGCGACCACGAAGCGGCTTCTTGAAAACTGCGCTGCAGCAGAGGGGATTTCTCGTCCATTTGCGATTCAGATTGGCTTTTGAGTTTAACGGTGTCGCATGTCTGCACAATGAAGCAATAAGTTACAAAATGCAGCGCGCGACTGCACCTGCCAGGGCACCGGTCGCACGTCAGTCGGGCTGCGCGCCAACGCTCGGGTATAACTCCGACAGGACCGTACAACACTCCGGAGACAGCATGCATCCCATCACCCGACGCCAGACGATTGCCGATGCGCTGCGGCGCAGCGCGCTCCGCCTGCCCGCAAAGACGGCCATCGTCTGCGGCAACACCGCCTGGACCTATGCACAGTTCGACGCCCTCGTGACACGCATTGCCTGCGCCCTGGCGGAGCGCGGTGTGCACGTGGGTGACCGCGTGGCCGTGCTGGCGCGAAACTCCCACGGCTTTGCCGCGCTGCGCTTCGCGCTGGCGCGCATCGGCGCCGTGCTGGTGCCGATCAATTTCATGCTCAAGGCCGATGAAGTGGCCTACATCCTGCGCCACGCCGGCGTACAGACACTGGCCACCGACAGCGGTCTGGCGGACCTGGCCCGAGCCGCTGCGGCACTCGACACCCAGGTGCGGGACTTCATCTGGCTGCCCTCCGAAGACCCGACCGAGCCGGTGGCCGGCATGATCAGCTTCGACGACCTCGCCGCCTGCACGGCGCCACTGCCGGAGGTGATGCTCTCCAGCACCGACCTGGCGCAGATCGTCTACACCAGCGGCACCGAATCCACGCCCAAGGGCGCGATGCTCACGCACGACGCGGTGCTCTGGCAATACGTCAGCTGTGTGGTGGACGCGGCCATCGCGGCCGATGATCTGGCACTGCATGCGCTGCCGCTGTACCACTGCGCGCAACTCGACGTGTTCTTCGGCCCGGCGATCTACATGGGATCGACCAACATCATCACCAGCAAGCCGGTGCCGGAAAACCTGCTGCCGCTGATCGCGAAACACCGCATCACCAGTTTCTTTGCGCCGCCCACGGTGTGGATCGCGCTACTGCGTTCGCCGCTGTTCGAGACCACCGACCTGTCGAGTCTCGCCAAAGGCTACTACGGCGCGTCCATCATGCCGGTGGAGGTGCTGCGCGAGCTGGCGGCGCGCCTTCCGAAGGTGCGGCTATGGAACCTCTATGGTCAGACTGAAATCGCGCCACTGGCCACGATGCTTGGGCCCGATGACCAGTTGCGCAAACCCGGCTCCTGCGGGCGCGCTGTGCTGAACGTGGAAACCCGCGTGGTGGACGATCAACTGAAGGACGTGTCGGTCGGCGAGGTCGGGGAAATCGTGCACCGCTCGCCGCACCTGATGCTGGGTTACTTCCATGACGACGAGCGGACCCGATCCGCGTTCGAGGGCGGCTGGTTCCACAGCGGCGACCTGGCCACCATCGATGACGAAGGTTTCATCACCGTGGTCGATCGCAAGAAAGACATGATCAAGACCGGCGGCGAAAACGTGGCCAGCCGCGAGGTCGAGGAAATGATCTACCGCCTGCCCCAGGTCAGCGAAGTGGCGGTGATCGGCCTGCCAGATGCTCGCTGGGTCGAAGCGGTGACGGCCGTGGTCGTCGTGAAGGCCGGACAGACCCTGACCGAAGCCGAGGTCATTGCCCACTGCACCCGGCACATGGCCAGCTTCAAGGCGCCGAAGCGCGTGGTGTTCGCCGACAGCCTGCCCAAGAACCCCAGCGGCAAGCTGCTCAAGCGGGAACTGCGCCAGACGCACGCACACCCAGCCGCCACAGCGAGGTGACTTCCGCCGCGCGGGCGGCATGCAGCGGGTCGCTGGCGTCAGCCGCCTTGGGGTGCAGCGGGCGAATATCGAGCTTGCCCAGCACCACAAGGCCCGCCGCTTCGATCCAGCCCAGCAGTTGCTCACGCGGGCGCAGTCCCAGGTGTTCGGCGAGATCCGACAGGATGAGCCAGCCTTCACCGCCGGTCGTCAGGTGCGCCGCCAGACCGGCCAGAAAGCCACGCAACATCCGGCTGTCCGGGTCATACACCGCGTGCTCGATGGGTGAGCTCGCGCGCGCGGGCACCCAGGGTGGGTTGCAGACGATCAGCGGCGCCCGACCATAGGTCGTCTCCGGCGGGAACAAGTCCGCCTGAATGACTTCCACTTGCCCCGAGAGGCCCAGGCGATGCAGATTTTCGCGGGCGCAGGCCAGTGCGCGCGGCTCCTGGTCGGTCGCGACCACGCGCTGCACACCGCGATGCGCCAGCACCGCTGAAAGAACGCCCGTGCCCGCGCCGATGTCAAACGCCAGCGCCTTCGACGCCAGCGGCGCCTTCGCCACGAGCTGGACGTACTCGCCACGCACCGGCGAGTAGACACCGTAGTGCGGATGAATGCGGTTGTCGCCCGGCCCGCCGAGCGCGGCAATCTCGACACCTTTCTTGCGCCATTCGTGCGCGCCCACCAGGCCCATCAGCTCGCGCAGGGACACCACGCTGGCTTCACCTTCCAGCCCGGTGCCTGCTCCCCAGGCCTCGGTGCATGCCGCCTGCAAATCGGGCGCCCGGCGCAGCGGCACTGAATAGTCCGCCGCCACGGGCACCAGCACCATGCCCAGCACACGGGCCCGCTGCGCCTGCGCCTGTCGGTGCAGGTGAAAGGCCTCGGCGGGCGACGGCACCGGTTTGCCCGACGCGCCCGCCTTTGCCTGCGGGCCGCCTTTGCGGCGCGGTTTGCGGTCCACCCGTCGCGCCAGCGCCTGCAGCAGTTGGCGGGCATTGTGGAAGTCGCCGCGCCACAGCAGCCCCGTGCCTTCGCAGGCCAGGCGGTAGGCGGCGTCGGCGCTCAGGGTGTCGTCGGCCAGCACCACGCGCCTGGGCGGCGATGCACCGCTTTCGGAACGCCATCGGGCGCTGTGTGCGGCGCCGCCTTCCTGCCACTCGATCCGGGGGTGCGTGCTCATCGGCGCATTGTCATGACGGCAAGGCCGGTTCATTGGCCGGAATTGGCTGGGCCGCCAGCCACAGCGCGATGCGTGCAGGGTCGTTGGTCAGGCGCAGTTCCGTGAACGCCTGTTCTGCCTCGGGGTAATGGCGGCGCAGGTAGTTGAGCCACTGCTTGAGGCGCCCGGAGCGGTGGCGCGGCTCCACATGGCGGGCAATCAGCCGCCAGAAATCGGCGATCAACGGCAACAGGTCGGCCCAGGCAATGCCGGGCACGCCGGGCGCCAGACCCATCGCACCACGATCGGCTGCCACGATGGCCAGCGCCAGCCCCGGGTTGCGCACCATGCCGCGGCCGATCATGAGGGTGTCGCAGCCGGTGACCTCGCGGCAGCGCAAGGCATCCTGCACGCTCCAGATCTCGCCATTGGCGATCACCGGAAGGGTCACCGCCTCGCGCACGTCGCGCACCCGCTCCCAGTACGCAGGCGGGCGGTAGCCGTGCGCCCGGGTGCGCGCGTGCACCACCAGCTCGCTGGCACCGGCCTCGTCAATGGCCTGTGCGCATTCCAGTGTGCGGGTGTCGCACTGATTGCCCAGCCGCATCTTGGCCGAGACGGGAATGGCGGCTGGCACGGCGCGGCGCACCGCGGCCACGATCTGCCCGACCAGCTCCGGCTCGTCGAGCAGCACGGCGCCGCCCCGGTGCTGGTTCACCGTTTTCGCGGGACAACCGAAGTTGAGGTCGATGCCGGCCGGGTTCAGCGTTGCCAGCACAGCGGCGTTGTCGGCCATGCAGGCCGGGATCCGAGCCCGAGCAACTGCGGGCGCACAAGGACCCCGGCCGGTGTGCGGCTTCCGTGGCGCAGTTCGGGCACGATGCGTGTGAAGACGCGGGCGGGCAGCAACTGTCCCGTGATGCGGATGAATTCCGAGACGCAGCCGTCCATGCCGCCGACGCGCGTCAGGATGTCGCGCAGGGTATAGTCCAGCAGCCCTTCCATGGGCGCGAGCAGGAGTCTCATGCCCTGTGGGGCAGCAAGGGGCAAGGTCATGGCAGCTTCAGGCGGGCGGACAGCGAGCGGCGCGATCAGTCCAGCGTGCGCTTCATGCGGATTTCCTCGACCTTGACACTGCCCATGGGCGTTGTGCGGGCCGTGTTCAGCTCGCGTTTGAAGCCGGCCAGCTCGAAGAAGCGGATCGCGCGTTCGTTGCGCAGCATCACCCAAAGCGTGACGTCGGTGCAACCTTCATCGACAAGCCCCTCGCGGGCGGCGTCCCACAAGGCCAGGCCGGCGCCCAGGTCCCAGTCGCCGGGCCCGACGTAAATGGCCCAGATCTCGCCGGTGGTGGCCTTGGACTTGGGATCGCGCGAGCGGTCGAAGCCCACAAAGCCCACCATCCGGTCTTCGTCAATGGCGACATGCACCTGCGGATCGTTGTACCGGATGGCCTCGCGCCAGAATTCCAGGCGTTTCTCCAGCGAGATGCTGGCAAGGTCGGCCTCGGGCAGGATGCCCTCGAAGGCCTCTTTCCAGGTGTTGACGTGGATCGCAGCGATGGCAGGGGCATCACGCAGGGTGGCGGGTCGAACCTTGTAGATGGACATGAATGAAAGCTGAGAAGTGATAGATCCAGACGCATCGCGCCTGCAGGCAAGGTTGGAATTGTCGCCGGTGTCGGTCTGGACGGCTACACCGGGCGGCGAACACAAGGTCTGCCAAGCCGGCGGGCTACCTCGACCACCAGTTGCTCGATTTCCGCGACGGCCGGCGACAGCTGTCAACTCTGGACGTCAACCGCATCCGTTCGCTGGAAGGACGTCAGCGCAGCAGCAAGTCGCCACTGGACTCGCCAGAGCGCTGGAACGGGCCCAGCGGATTGACGGTCTGCTCGGTGGTATTGATATTGGGCGCGCCCCCAACGTTGCGAAACACCACGACGCCGTCACGCACCACCACCATGCCCGTCAAAGCGTCCAGCCTGTCATCTGAACGTGGCGAACTAAATTCAGGAAATCCAGGAAAAAATTTCCGTCTCGCTGGCGGTGATTTCGCGCGATATGAAACACATAGGCCTTGCAGCGGATCTGGGCCAGGATGCAGTCCCGCACGCCATGGTCCAGCATTTCGAGCGGCACGCCGGAGTACGGCACCAGGCGGCTGATGCACTTCAGGGTAGGGAATGATGGTCACGTTGACACTGGCGTAAGGATCAAAACCCAGCGCCTTGAGATCAGACAGTGTTGTCTTGTACGGCTCTGCTTTCTCCAGCGCCTCCCGGGCCGCCTGGTAACTCCAAACCTTGAAGGGGAAACTGCAATGCTGCTGGGCAACAGAAAGGAAAAGGTGGTGGGTCCGATGGGGTCAGCGGATCATGGGACCGTTGACGCTGGAGCAAGCCAGCCAACTCCAAGCACATCGCAACCACCAGAACCCGTAGTGAAGGATGTTTCATGGCTCCAGTGTGTGCCGATCAGCCTGCCCGACTCTTGAGTCATGTCAAACGACCGGCAAAGACCGGCTTGCACTCGCCTCATTCCGCCGCTGCGCCCAGCCGGTCGAGTTGCGCTTTCCAGTCGGCCACCCCGTCAACGCCCAGGCGATCCACGCCGCCGATCAGCGTCTCGCGCACCGGATCGATGCCAACGAAGCTCAGGATGTTGCGTTCCAGCGATTTGACACCGCTGGCGCGGAAATACCAGCGGTACACGATGGTCGGCATGCCCAGGGTCACCACGACCCGTGCCGATCGCCCGGTCAGCCCCTTGCGGCCAAAGGGGTTGCCATCTTTCTCGGTGAAAGCAAAACCGGGCCGGGCCACCTGCTCCAGAAAACCCTTGAAATAGGCCGGCAGGCCGCCCAGCCACAGCGGAAAGAACAGCACCAGATGCTGGGCCCACAGGATGTCGGCCTGCACACTGGCCAGCGCGGGCGGAACCTGCCCCTGATCCCATTCGGCCTGGCTGCGCAAGATCGGAAAATCCAGCTTCGCCACATTCACGCGGCGAACAGCATGACCGGCGTCCAGCGCACCGGCGACATAGGCGTCCTCGAGGGCATGGCAGAGATGCCGCGCGCCCGGATCGGGGTGGCCCTGGATGATGAGAATACGTCTGGCGTTCATTTCGGCTTCCTCAGGCGTGCTGTTCTTGTCAATGGACGCATAACCCATGCGACCCACCCGCCAACAGTGTGCGGCTCCCAACTTGCCAACGCAAGCCTTTCGAGAAGCCGGCCGTCGAATTTGTGACCGGTGTCAAAATCGCCGTATGTCCGACGCCAACCCGCCGCCGACCAGCGATACGCCGCCCGCACAACCCCGCAACCCGCTGCACGGCTTGACACTGCAGGCCATTGTCACGGCGTTGCAGGCGCGCTATGGCTGGGACGGCCTGGGCGAACGCATTCCCGTGCGCTGTTTCACGCACGACCCCAGCATCGCCTCCAGCCTGAAATTCCTGCGCAAGACGCCCTGGGCGCGCGACAAGGTGGAGGGCCTGTACCTTTTCATGCTGCGCGACGAGCGGCGCGACCAGCGCCACGCCGCCAGCGCCCCGGCCGGGGTGCCGCGTTGATTTGCCCCGCTGTCCGCCGCCACGGCCCCGCATGACCCACGAACCCCGCCTGATGCGCGAATTGCGCGACCTGATCACCGGCCGCCGCACTGCCGCCCTCGGCACGCTGGAAGCCAGCGATCCGGCGCAAACTTTTGTCTCGATGGTGCCCTACGCGATCTGGCCAGGCGGCCCCGCCCTGGTGGTCCATGTCAGCGCGCTGGCGGCGCACACGCGCAACCTGCAGGCCCACCCGCGCGCGTCGCTGCTGGTGATGGCTGCCGAGAGCGCCGGTGAGCCGGTGCACGCCCTGCCCCGCGTGACGCTGGACGTGGTGGCCGAAACGCCGCTGCGCGACGGCCCCGAATGGCTCGCCGCGCGTGAGGCCTACCTGGCCCGCTTCCCCGAAGCCGAGCCCATGACCACGCTGGGCGACTTCCGCTTCGTGCTGTTGCGGCCCACGGGCGCGCGCCAGGTGGCCGGCTTCGGTGCGGCGCGCAGCGTGGATGGCGACGAACTCGCCCGCGTGCTGGGCGCATGAACGCGGCGGCACAGGACGCAACGGCGTGCGCACCGCCCTGGTCCGCAGGCCCGCCGGTGCCGCCCGGGCTGCGTCTGGTGCACGCCGATGCCGCGCTTCTGGTGTTCGACAAACCCGCCGGCCTGCTGGCTGTGCCCGGGCGAGGCGAAGACAAGCAGGACTGCCTGGCCACCCGCGCCCAGGCGGAATTTTCCGACGCGCTGGTGGTGCACCGGCTCGACATGGCCACCTCGGGCCTGATCGTCATGGCGCGTGGACTGCCGGCGCAGCGCGCGCTCAACCTCGCCTTCGAGAAGCGCCAGGTGCACAAACAATACGTGGCCGTGGTGCAGGGCCTGATGGAGCCGTCCGAAACCACCGACAGCTGGGGCCTGATCGACCTGCCGCTGATCCTGGACTGGCTGAACCGCCCGCGCAGCATCGTCGATCACGCCCAGGGCCGGCCCAGCCGCACCCGCTGGCAGGTGCTGGAGCACGACACGGCGGCAGGCACCACCCGCGTGCTGCTGGAGCCGGTCACCGGCCGCTCGCACCAGCTGCGCGTGCACCTGCAGGCGCTGGGCCATCCGATCCTGGGCGACCCGCTTTATGCCCCACCCGCCGTGACGGCCGCCGCGCCCCGCCTGCTGCTGCACGCGCGTCGCCTGGCGCTGTTTCACCCGGCCAGCGGCGAGCCGATGGTCTTTGACTGCCCACCACCGTTCTGAAGCCCCTCGCACGCGACCCGGCGACGGTGGCGCTACCATGCGCCCATGAAACCCACCCTCACGATCCTCACCGGCGCCTCTCGCGGCATGGGCCTGGCCATGGCGAAGCAATTGCTGCAACCCGGCCACACACTGCTCACGCTCTCGCGCACCGTCAACGAATCCCTGACGGCCGACGCCGCGGCCGCTGGCGCCACGCTGGTCCAGTGGTCCGTGGACCTGGCCGACGCCAGTGCCGTGGCCGCCCGTCTGTCCGCCTGGCTGGGCGCGCAGCCGACGGGCGCCTTCGCAGCGGCCACTCTGATCAACAACGCGGGTGTGATTCCGCGCATCGGCCCGCTGAGCGATGCCGATCCCGGCGACCTGGCGCACGCACTGCGCGTGGGACTTGAGGCGCCAATGGGATTGACCGCCGCCTTCCTGCACACCACGGCCGGCTGGAACGCGCCGCGCAAGGTGCTCAACATCTCCTCGGGCCTGGGCCGCCGCGCCATGGCCTCACAGGCCGGCTACTGCGCGGCCAAGGCCGGCATGGACCACTTCACGCGTTGCCTGGCGCTGGAGGAAGCCCTGATGCCGAACGGTGCGAAAGTGTGTTCACTGGCGCCCGGCGTGATCGACACCGACATGCAGGTTCAGCTGCGCGGCGCGGCTGCGGCGGCCTTCCCCGACATCGGCAACTTCATCGGCCTGAAGGACAAGGGCCTGCTGAGCAGCCCCGCTGACGCGGCCCGCCAGGTGCTGGGCTATCTGGGTCGGCCCGATTTCGGCGCCAACCCGGTCGCCGACGTGCGCGATTGAGGTTTCGGGCCGCCCAAAGGGCCATTTTTTCAATGAAAAGTGCCTGAACCCAGCCCCAAACGGTCGCAGGCAGCTCCTGTTTCAGGAGTCAATCAAATCCCGCGGCAGCCACATGTGCGGTCCGAGCGGGCCGGCGTCGCTCAGTAGACCTGCGGCACCAGAATTTCCTGTGGCACCGGCTGGCGCGCATAGTCCACGTGGCGTTCGCGCTGTGGCAGCACCACCGGGGCGCGCTCGATCTCGCGGTAGTCCATCTGGCCCAGCAGGTGGTGGATGCAGTTCAGGCGCGCCTTCTTCTTGTCGTCGGCCGGCACGATCCACCACGGCGCGGCGTCGATATGGGTGCGTTCCAGCATCGCCTCCTTGGCGCGGGTGTAGTCCTCCCAGCGCCGGCGCGACTCCAGGTCCATCGGGCTGAGCTTCCATTGCTTGAGCGGGTCGTGGATGCGCCCGAGAAAGCGCAGGTTCTGCTCGTCGTCCGAGATCGAGAACCAGTATTTGATGAGCTGGATGCCCGAGCGCACCAGCATCTTCTCGAACTCGGGCACGTCACGGAAGAAGGCCTCCACGTCGTCTTCCGAGCAAAAGCCCATGACGCGTTCGACGCCGGCGCGGTTGTACCAGCTGCGGTCGAACAGCACCATCTCGCCGGCAGCCGGCAGGTGCGACACGTAGCGCTGGAAATACCACTGCGTGCGCTCGCGGTTGTTGGGCGCGGGCAGCGCCGCCACGCGGCACACGCGCGGGTTCAGGCGTTGGGTGATGCGCTTGATCACGCCGCCCTTGCCCGCCGCATCACGCCCTTCGAAGAGGATCACCACCTTGTGGCCGGTGGCCACCACCCAGTCCTGCAGCTTGACCAGCTCGCCCTGCAGACGGAACAGTTCACGGAAGTAGTGGCGCCGGGTCTCGTGGCTTTCCAGCGTGAAGTCGGGCGAGGTGTCGCCCGTCAGCGCGGCGACGGTGCGGTCCTCGAACTCCAGCTCCAGTTCCTCGTCGTAGCCGTCGATCAGGTCGCGGTGAATGCGCTCCATCAGGGCTTCGTCGGCCGAAGCGGGGGTCTCGGGTGGGTGCTGCGTGTCGCTCATGCCCCGCAGTGTCGGGGCCGGGTGTGACGGATTGATGACAGCCGGCGCACCGGCGCCGCACCACCGGCTGTCAGCCCGCTGTAGCCGAAAGCAGGGAAAATACGCACTTTCACCCCCCCAATCCAGGAGACTCCCATGAGCCGTGAAGTTGTCGTCGTCAGCGGTGTGCGCACCGCCATTGGTACCTACGGCGGAAGCCTGAAGGACATTGCCCCCACCGATCTGGCCGCACAGGTCGTGCGCGAATCGCTGGCGCGCGCCGGCGTGGACGGCAAGGACGTGGGCCACGTCGTGTTCGGCCATGTGGTCAACACCGAGCCCAAGGACATGTACCTGTCGCGCGTGGCGGCCATCAACGGCGGCTGCGCCGAGGGCACGCCCGCCTTCAACGTGAACCGCCTGTGCGGCTCGGGCCTGCAGGCCATCGTGTCGGCCAGCCAGTCCATCCTGCTGGGCGACACCGACATCGCCATCGGCGGCGGCGCCGAGAACATGAGCCGCGGCCCCTACGCCAGCCTGAACATGCGCTGGGGCGCCCGCATGGGTGACACCAAGATGATCGACATGGTGGTCGGCGCGCTGCACGACCCCTTCCACACCATTCACATGGGCGTGACGGCCGAGAACGTCGCCGCCAAATACGGCATCACCCGCGAGATGCAGGATGCGCTGGCCGTCGAGAGCCACAACCGCGCCCAGCGCGCCACCGAAGCCGGCCTGTTCAAGGAGCAGATCGTCCCCGTCACGCTCAAGAGCAAGAAAGGCGACGTGACCTGGGCCACGGACGAGCACTTCCGCCCGAACTGCTCGCTCGCCGACATGGCCAAGCTCAAGCCGGTGTTCATCAAGGAAAACGGCACCGTGACCGCCGGCAACGCCTCCGGCATCAATGACGCCGCCGCCGCCGTCGTGCTGATGGAAGCTGGTGCCGCCAAGGCCCGTGGCGCCAAGCCGCTGGCCCGCCTGGTGGGCTACGCGCACACCGGCCTGGACCCCAAGATCATGGGCGTGGGCCCCATCTCGGCCACGCAGGCCGTGCTGAAGAAAACCGGCCTCACGGTCAACGACCTGGATGTGATCGAAGCCAACGAAGCCTTCGCCGCCCAGGCCTGTGCTGTCACGAAGGAACTTGGCCTGGACCCGGCCAAGGTCAACCCCAACGGCTCCGGCATCTCGCTGGGCCACCCGATCGGCGCCACCGGCGCGCTGATCACCGTGAAGGCGCTGTACGAGCTGCAGCGCGTCAAGGGCCGTTACGCGCTGGTGACCATGTGCATTGGTGGCGGTCAGGGCATTGCGGCGATCTTCGAGCGCATGTAAGGCAAACCGCGACACGCAACCGGGTGTCAGGACATCAAAAAAACAAGGGCCTCAAGAGGCCCTTGTTCGTATCATTTTGATAGCTGAAGGTGTCGATTTCATGCTGGAAAGAGACCTAAAAGGTCACAATTTCCCTCAGTCCACCGCCGGCAGCCCGACCTGCCTTGCGTCCCCGATGGTTTGACCGTTAATCGCGCACCACCAGCACCGGCACGCGGGAATGCGAGACCACACGCTGGGCCACGCTGCCCAGCAGTTTCTCCAGACCGTGGCGCCCGTGCGATCCCATCACGACGATGTCGGAGCCCAGGGCGCTGGCGGCGTCGAGAATGCCGCGCCAGATGGAATGTGCCTCGACCACGCGGGTTACTACCTTCACGCCGCCCGCCTCGATAGCGTCCTGAGCCACCCGGATGGCGGCATTGGCCTCGGCGGTGGCCGCGGCCAGGTATTGATCCTGACCGTATGCGAAATCGGTGCCGACGCCGGTGAAGGGGTAGGGATCAATCACGTAGATCGCCGTGACCGTGCCGTCGTACGCTTTTGCCAGGGACACGGCACTTGCAACGGCCTGTAGCGACGCGGCTGACCCATCGACGGGAACCAGAATGTTCTTGAACAACATTTTTCTCTCCTCTGTTTGAATCGCGATGAAGCACTGTAGATCTGATTCTGGAACCGAAGCGGTCCGTCAGTCAATCATTTGACCTGTATCAAGTACAGGAGGCGCCTGCTGGAAACCTCCAGCCCGCAGCGTGACCACCAGCGTGTCACGATAACCCCCGTCCTTCAGCGGCTGTATCGGCGTCGATTCGTGGATCACACGCTGATCGTCCAGCAGCAGCAAGGACCACGCTTCGGTCAGCGTGAAGCGTTGGCCGGTGGGGCCGCGCGCATCAAACACGCGCGTCTCGCCGCCTTTGACGCCTTCGCGCGCCACCAGAAAAACCGCCACCAGATCCACACCGTCGCGGTGTGCGCCTTCGGGCGTTGGCCGGCCGATGCCGTCCGTGGTGTCGATGCGGAACTGGTGGGCCTCGGCAAACCAGGGCCGCGGTCGCGCACCCGGGGATTGCAGGTCCGCGGTCTCGGCGCCCCGGAGACCGCAGGCCACCGCCCCCAGCCATGCCAACAGCTGGGCCCACGCGGGCCGTGCGGTACTCTCAGGGTCGATGGGCTCGAACCAGCGCTGCATGCCGCCGTGCAAGGCGTTGTAGTCCAGCGGTTGCCAGTGGGCCCGGTGCGGGGACCGCTCCACCCGGGCGCCGTCGACCACAAAACAGGCATGGCGCCGGCGGCGGTACCGGCCGCCATCTTTCAGGTAACGATCGGCGGGAAGCGTTGCCCAGTCTCCCTGCAGCGCCTGCAGTTGAAGCGGGCTGATCCCGGCCAGCGCACAGACGCAGGCCGCGTCCAGCACGGCAAAACCCCGGGCCTTCAACGCAAGCATCAGATCACCGCAAGCCGTGATCGGTGGCGGCAGCAGGGTTTCGGGCGTGGCGGACATGGGCGGGCAGGGATGGAAGGCTGGGCGCCAAGCATAGCCTGAGCGCCGGGCCGGGCGCCGCGCAGTGGCGCACTGACGCGCACGCGAAGCGTCACGCCAGGCGATGACATGGATCAATACCGGGCCCCGCGCGACTGCGTATCCTCGCCCAAACTTTTTCCGGAACTCCCCATGCAGAATCTTGAATGGTCCGATGCGCTGGCGCTGGACTTGCCCGCCATGGATGACACCCACCGCGAGTTCGTCGACCTTCTGGCCGCTGTGAATGCAGCGCCTGATGACAGCCTGCTGACGCACTGGCGCGCCCTGATCGACCACACCGACGACCATTTCGGTCGCGAGGATGCCTGGATGCTGGCCACGCAATTTGCATCCTCCAACTGCCACAGCATGCAGCACAAGGTGGTGCTGCAGGTGCTGCGCGAAGGGCTCAAGCGGGGTGAAGCCGGCGAGCTTGCCGTGGTGCGCCAGATGGCCCAGGAACTGGTGCTATGGTTCCCGCATCATGCACAGGCGATGGATGCGTCGCTGGCCTTGCACCTGCGAAGCATCGGCTACGACCCGCTGACCGGCGTGGTCAGCATGCCCGAAGCCCTGCCGAAGGAACTGATTCATGGATGCGGTGGCGCGACCTGCTCAGACGACCCGGATCTGGCTCCCCGAGAGCGCACCCTCGACACCGCGGGAGCCCCTTGACGGCCACTCGCGCTCAGTCAATGGCTTGGGTCACTCCATTCCTTTTTGCACAGAAGGATCTGAAGCGGCCTGTCTGAGCCCGACAAATCGCCGGCGTCCTCCGAGAAATTGATGCAGGTCAGTGAATTCCAGCCCCTCATGGGCCATAGTCCGGCCACGGGTGGGCGTGAAGCGCCCAGACTTACAACCTTGCAAGGATCTTCATCATGAAACTGCTCAGCGATCTTTTTTCCACCGATTACGGCCTGATGAGCATCTCCGGCATCATCTTCATGCTCGGTATGGGCGTCTTCTTCTACCGCTTCTTCACAAAGAAGATGAACGAGGACGCCAAGGCCGCCGGCCGCTGACCCTCGCTACCGCCTGACGGTTCAGCCCTGGACCGTCAGCGTCATTCCGGCTGTGCGCAGGCGCTCGACCAGAATCTCCCCGAGTCCGCTGGCCGGCGTCAGCACTCCCCCCCATTTCGCGCCGCCAGGCAAGCTGTCCGCTTTCCCTGCCAATGCCAGCGCCGCTTCACAGACCATCTTCGTGGTGGCGCGGTTGCCCGGGTCGCCCTGGTCCGCCACCTTGGCACGCACGATCTCGCCGCCGGCGCCCAAGCCCACCAGTTGGCATCGAAACGATCCCCGGTTCATGCTGCCTTCCGACGGGCCCTCGCCCGGCGCGGGCGCCAGCCGGCGGGCCAGTGCACGCACCGGCGCCAGTTGCAGGGCTGCCTGCGACGCGCTCATGCCCGCGCTGACGCTGGCCGCCGTCACGGCGGCCAGCGCGCCCGAGCCAAAGCGCAGGTACTCCTGGTAATGGAAGTCGGGGCCATAGCCGAGCAAAGCTGCGCTGCGCCGCACCACGCGCGTGTTCACCGGTCCCATGAAAAAAGGACCAAGCCATGCCTGAAAGTCCATGTCATGGTGCGGGGCCATGGGGTCGGCGTCATCGGGGCCAGCAACAGGTCGTGCGGCCAGCGGATTCAGCAGGTAGGGGTCCGCCATCAGGCGGGTCTGGCCGGCATCGAGCATGTGCAGTGCCGAGGCCAGTGTGCCACCATTGAAGCCGCCACGCAGCGAAAAGCAGGCCTTCACACGGACGCAGGGCACGCCCATCTCCTGGAAAGGCTGCCGGACCAGCCAGGCCCCCAGGTCGGACGGCACCGAGTCGAATCCGCAGCACGGAATGATGCGGGTGCCGTCGCGTGCGGCCTGGGTGTGATGGCGATCGATCAGGTCGCGCACCCAGGGCGTCTCGCCGGTGATGTCCACGTAATGGGTGCGGCTCGCCACGCAGGCGGCGACCAGGGCGCTGCCATACAGCGCAAAAGGTCCAGCCGTGCTCAGCACCACCCGTGTGCCTTGCGCCAGCGCCGCCAGGGCGGGCTCATCCGCCGCGTCGGCCACCACGATGCCCGCAGCAGCAGCGCCCGGCCCGCAGGCAGCGCGCACGGCCTCCAGCTTCGCGCGGTTGCGCCCGGCCAGCGCCCAGCGCAAGCCGGCCGCGTGCGCGGCGAAATACGCCACTGTCTGGCGGCCGACAAAGCCGGTGGCGCCGTACAGCACCACGTCATAGGTTCTTGAAGCAGTCATGGCATTTCCCGGGTTGCCCGAACACTATCGAAGTCATAGCTGGTTATGACCATTCGACGCTGGGTCAACGGCAAATTATCGTCAATTCTTCAATTCCGGACGAGTTGTCCGTCGGTGGACAGCCCATAGGGCACGTGCACCGGCACCACCAGCAGCCCCTTCGAGTTGGGAATGGCCTCGATGAAGATGCCCGGCGCGGCACCGACGACGCCGCCGAAGATCGTGGCAAAGGCTGCGTCGGCCGCATCGCGCCCGGTGCCGAAACGCACGAATCCCATGGGGATGGCCACGCCCGACGGGTCGAAGATGTACCAGCGGTCGCCCAGATAGACCTCGACATAGGCGTGAAAGTCCGGCGGCCCGAGCACCGGCGCGGCGCCGTAGTCGATGCCGGTGGCAAACCGCGCCGGGATGTTGACGGCCCGGCACAGCGCAATCATCAGGTGGGCGAAGTCGCGGCACACCCCGACCTCTTCCACCAGGGTGTCGACCGCCGTGGTGTTGCCGGTGGAACTGTTGGAGCGGAAGGTCACGCGGTTCTGCACCCAGTCGCGGATGGCCTGCACCCGGCTGTAACCTTGCCAAAGATGGCCGAACTCCTTGACCGCCAGCTGGTGCAGCCGGTCCGACTGGCAGTAGCGGCTGGGGTAGATGTAGGGCAGCACCGGCCCGGGCAGGTTGGCGATGCTGACCTCGCCAATCTGCTCGGGTGGCGCGGTGAAGTGATTCAGGTCCACGGTTGCGTCGTAGCGCACCGTGAGCGGGCCGGCAAACGCCTTGAGCCGCAGGAACCGGTTGTGCGTGACCGGATCGGTGTAATGGTTGTGCACCAGCGCCTGGCTGATGCCCAGCGACTCGCTGACCACCGTCTGGTGCCCGGTCTGCGCAGCCTGGATATTGAAGATGAAGTCACAGCCGGGGGCGGTGATGTCGTAGTTCAGCTCAATCGAGAATTTCAGTCGGACCATGGGGTGCTTTCAAGGGTGCGGGTTGCAGGCTGGTCTCAGGAGTCTGCAAGGATCAGTCCGAGATGGCGGCCTCATGGCCATTTTGAGGCCCCGGAACGCCTCGCGCCGTGCGCTACCGCACCAACGAAGCAAGACCCGAGCCCGCTCAGTCCGCGACCAGGCTCACACCACCTGTCGCCCCAGCAGACCCGAGATGCGCCGCAGCAACCATTTCGGCGTGCTGCGCGAGGCCAGCATCGCCGCCTGGTTCACGACACCCGGCACGCAGATCACATCGCCCTGCATGCAGGCGTCGAAACCCTGGCGCGCCACATCGGTCACATCACCGATCAGGAAGCCCGGAATACGCGACACCTGCGGATTGGCGCCGACCGCCTGGTCCAGCATGCCGGTGGCGGTAATGCCGGGGCAAAGGGCGGTGACACTGACGCCGCTGCCGCGCAGTTCCTCGGACAACGATTCGGTCAGCGACAGCACATAGGCCTTGGTGGCGGCGTAGGTGGCCAGCGAGGGCACCGGCTGGAACGAGGCGATCGAGGCGACGTTGAGCACCCGGCCGGTGCCACGCGCCACCATCGGCGGCACGAAAGCCGACAGCATGGCGGTCAGGCCCGAGATGTTGAGGTCAATCATCTGCTGGTGGCTGGCCGTGTCCATGACGGCGAACCGGCCCTGCGCCAGCACGCCGGCGTTGTTGACCAGCACGTCCACCGTCACCTGCGCCCGCTTGAGCTTCGCCGCCAGCGCCTGCGCAGCCCCGGGCTTGGAAAGATCGACCGGTTCCACCCGCACTTTGACTTTGTGCTGGGCAGAAAGGGCTGCGGCCAGGGCCTTCAGCTTGTCCGCACTGCGGGCCACCAGCACCAGGTCATGTCCGGCCGCCGCGAAGCAGCCCGCCAGCGATTCGCCAATGCCGGACGAGGCACCGGTGACCAGGGCTGTGCCCTTGGCGGGGGTGTTGGTTCGGGCTTTCGGCATGCGGTCTCTCCAGCAGTTGAACGTTGAGGGGCGGCTACGCCGGCGGGACGCCAAAGCCTTCGACAAATGCCACCATCATGCGCGCCACGGCCACGCCATCGTGCGGATGCTCCAGGCTCTGTTTGCCCGCAGCATAGCGGTCTTCACCGAGCACCGCGCGGCGCTTGTCCAGCAACTTGCCCAGGATGATCTCGTCCATCTCGGGGTGGGGCTGGATGCTGAACACGTGATCGCCCACGGCAAATCCGGCCACCGGGCAGAAATCGCTGGTGGCGAACAGGCGCGCGCCGGCAGGCAGCTCCAGCACTTGGTCCTGGTGGCTGGCCAGCAGTGCCAGATCGTCCGCCTGGGGTCCATCCTCGCCCATTGCCAGCGGCGCCTGCCAAGGCGAGGCGATCCGATAGGCCATGCGCCCCGCGCCCCAGCCCTGTGGTGCACGGCCCACCTTGGCGCCCAGCACCACACCCAGAAGCTGGTGGCCGAAGCAGACGCCGATGATCTTCTTGCGCTGCGCCAGCAGGGCCGCCACCTGGCGCCGCAACTCGACAACCCACGGGTCATCGGACCACGCATCGGCGCGGCTGCCGGTCAGCAGCACGGCGTCATAGGCTTCAAACGACGCCGGGTAGTGGCCCTGCATGGCATTGAAGGCGTCGAAGTGCCAGTCGGCGCCGGCCTCGCGGAACAGGTTCTCGAACGAATCGGCCAGGCGCTGCAGGTGCGGCGCCATGCCGGGGTCATAAACGTCGTTTTCAAGAATGCAGATCTTCATCGCAACCGCATCAGTCCACCAGCATGGCGTAAACCAGGTCGCGAAATAGCGGCCGGTAGAACTCGCGCTGGTTCGGCGCCTGGATCATCAGGAGGGCAAACAGCTCTTCGGCCGGGTCCACGAAGAAAGTGGTGCCCGCGATGCCGCCCCAGTAATACATGCCCGGCGAGCCGGGTGTCGGGGCGATGCCCGTCGCAAGGCGCACCGCAAATCCCAGACCGAAGCCGTGCCCCGGCGGCAACAGTGCCGCGCTGGCGCCCGCCGCGACGGGGATCGCGCCCAGGTGATCGGACGTCATGTAGTCCACGATGCGCGGGCCCAGCAGGCGCACGCCGTCCAGCGCGCCCTTGTTCATCATGAACTGCAGGAAGCGCGCGTAGTCGCGCGCCGTGGACACCAGCCCGCCGCCGCCGCTCTCCAGGAGCCCGGGCTTGTGGAGGTCGATCACGATCATCGGCTCGCCGCCATCAGGGTCGTGCGCAAAGGGCTCGGCCAGGCGGGCCAGATGCTGGGGTGGCACGGTGAAGCCGGTGTCGGTCATGCCCAGGGGCTCGAAGATGTGCTCTTTCAGGAAGGCCCCCAGCGCCTGGCCGCTGATCACCTCCACCAGGCGGCCCAGCACGTCGGTGGCGCGGCTGTATTCCCAGACACTGCCCGGCTGGGCCATCAGCGGAATGCCGGCCAGCGTCTCGCAGAAGGTGGCATTGCTGCGTTCCCGCGAGCCCATCTGGACCGCGGCGTACTCGCGCTGCACAAACGACTCGCCGAGGAATTCGTAGCTCAGGCCGGCGGTATGGCGCAGCAAATCCTGCACGGTCGCGGGCCGGGCCAGGGCTTCGAGTCGGACCTGACCGCCCCGCTCCATCGCCACCTTCTGCCCGGCAAACTCGTGAAGGTATTTGGCCACCGGATCATTCAGCAACAACCGTCCCTGCTCCATCAGCATCATCGCCGCCACCGAAACGATGGGCTTGGTCATCGAGTAAATGCGGAAGATCGAATCCCGCGTCATCGGCGTGCCGGCGGCCGGATCCTGGCGGCCCAGGTGCTCGAACAGCGCGACCTTGCCACGCCGCGCCACCAGCGCCACGGCGCCGGGCAGGCGCTGCCGGTCGATCTCGGACTGCAGCACGTCGAGCAGGCGCTGCGCGCGCAGCGGGCACAGGCCCACATCAGCGGGCGTGGCGGTGGGCAAGAAATGCATGGAAGTGTCCTCCTCTGATCTTCGCAGCTACTCAGGCGCCAAAGCGCTGGCGGGCCAGTGCAGCGCCCTGCGCCAGCGCCAGCAGCTTGCCCTCGGCCACCTCGCGGCTCATCGGCGCCAGGCCGCAGTTGGTGCAGGCAAACAGGCGGTTTTTCGGCACGAACTGCAGCGCGGTGCCAATCGTGTCGGCCACCTGCTCGGGCGTTTCGATCACGTCGCTGGCCACGTCGATCACGCCGACCAGCACGTCCTTGCCCTCCAGCAGCTTCATCAGGTGCGGCGGCACGTGCGAGTGATAGCACTCCAGGCTCACCTGCTGGATGCTGCTCTTCGCCAGCGCCGGGAAGATCTGCTCGTACTGGCGCCACTCGTCGCCCAGCGTCTGCTTCCAGTCCACATTGGCCTGGATGCCGTAGCCGTAGCAGATGTGGACCGCCGTGGTGCAGGTCAGGCCCTGCGCGGCACGCTCCAGCGCCTTCACGCCCCAGTCGGCGGCCTCCTTCATGTAGACGTTGAAGGCCGGCTCGTCGAACTGGATGATGTCCACGCCGTCGGCCTGCAGCGCCAGCGCCTCCTGGTTCAGCAGTTCGGCAAAGGCGAAGGCCATCTTGACCTTGTCGCCGTAAAAGCGGTCGGCCACGGTGTCCACGATGGTCATCGGGCCGGGCAGCGTGAACTTGAGTTTCTCGCTTCGTGTGCGCGCGCGCCAGTTGCGCCTCGAAGGCATGCACGCGGCCCTTCAGGCGCAGCGGCGCCACCACCTGCGGCACCATCGCGTCGTAGCGGTTGTCGCGGATGCCCATCTTCACCTTGTGCTCGAAGTCGATGCCCTCGACCTGCTCCAGGAAGCCGTGCACGAAATGCTGGCGCGACTGCTCGCCGTCGCCCACGATGTCCAGCCCGGCGTCCTCCTGCAGCTTGATCCACAACAGCGTGGCATCGGCCTTGGCCTGCCGCAGCTCAGCGCCCTGGGCGTGCCACTGCGGCCAGAGTTTCTGCGTCTCGGCCAGCCAGGCAGGCTTGGGCAGGCTGCCGGCGATGGCGGTGGGGAAGGTCTGGGCGGGTGGCGTCATGGTGGGGGCTCCTGATCCTGTTCAACCGGTCCCATTGTGGCATCGCGAACCCAAACGAATGGAAGGCACCCTAACGCGTGCGCCACCGGCGCGCGACAGCCCTTAACCGGCACTGCCGCGCGGCATAGCCAAGCTGCCCAGCAGCGGCACCGGAAGGGCCTGCACGCCTGCCTCCTCGATCTCGCGCAGAAAGCCCGGCAAATCCACGCCAGGCAGCATCTCGGGCGGCGCGTCAATGGGCGTAACCATCGTATCCCAGTGGCAGGGCACGATCCATCGGGGCTGCGTCAGCTCCACCACCTCGCGCACGTAGCCCGGACGGTAGCGCCGGCCGATGGCGCACAGGCACACCAAGTCGGCCTTGCAGCCCTGGAGCTCGTCGCGGATGAAATCGGCCGAGTCCACATGCAGCACGCGCAGGCCGCCCGTGTCCACCAGCCAGTTGAACACCTGGCCGTGGCGCAGGTCGCGCATGCGCGCCGGCCAGGGCGGCGGTGCGGTGATGTCGCCGGGCAGCGGGATCTTGCCGAACAGCGCCTTGCCATGCACCGAGGGCAGGCCGCGCAGCGTCCAGGCGCCGCTGGCAACGTCTTCACGCCCCGCGGTCTCCAGCAGCTGTGCCTCGGGCAGACCGGCCGCGCGGCCCACCATGCACGTGGCGGTGGACCCCACGAGCCGCGCGCCCGTCTGCTGGCACAGCACCGGGCCGTCGAGGATGTGGTCGAAATGCGCATGGCCGATCAGCACGTCGTCGGCCCTGGGGATCAGGCGCCGCACCAGCGCGGGGTCGCTCGGCAGGGGCTTGTTGGCCAGCAGATGGCCCAGCGGGTGGCGCGTGACAAACGGGTCCAGGACCACGGTGCGCTCCGGCGCGCTCAGCACGAAGCCGGCGGCGCCGAGGTAGGTCAGGGTGAGCGGGTCGGACGACGCCGGCAGTGTCGCGTGGTCGAACCAGGCGGGTTCAGGCGGGACCAGGCCCAGCAGGCGTCTGAACATCGCGGGGTGTCCTGAGGCTTGGTTCTCAGCCGTCCTGATACGGCGGCAACGGTGCAGCGCAATGCATGCAGTAGAGCGCGTCGGGCGCATGCCCCTCGGTCAGGCACTCGTGGCAGGTGCGCGTGGTGGTCGGGCGGCGCTGGCGCTGAGCCGCCATCTCGGCGGTGACGATGCCCGTTGGTACGGCCAGCGTGCCCCAGCCCAGCAGCATCATCATCGAGGCGATCAGCCGGCCCAGATCGGTCTTGGGGGTGATGTCGCCAAAGCCCACGGTGGTGATCGTAGTGATGGCCCAATAGACCGAGATGGGAATGCTCGTGAAGCCGTTGGCCGGCCCCTCCACCACGTACATCAGCGTGCCCATCACCACCACGATCATCAACACCACCGATAAAAACACCATGATCTTGCGCCGGCTGGCCACCAGTGCGCTGCCCAGCGACTGGAATTCAGACAAATACGCCGTGAGCTTGAAGATCCTGAACACCCGCAACAGGCGCAACACACGCACATCGATCAGCGCATGCATTTCGGGCACCAGCAGCGCCAGGTACGTGGGCAGAATGGCCAGCAGGTCGACGATGCCGAAAAAACTGGTGGCGTAGCGCAGGGGATGGCGCACGCACACCAGGCGCGCCAGGTACTCCAGCGTGAAGACCAGGGTGAACAGCCACTCCATCACGGTGAACGGCGTTTCGAAGCGGACCTGAAGCGCGTTGACGCTGCTGGCCATGACCACGGCGAGGCTCAGCAGAATGATGGCAATGAGCCAGCGATCGAACAGTTGCCCGGCGCGGGTGTCGGCTTCGAAGATGATGGTGTACAGCCGCAGCCGCCATCCTTGCAGCGGCTTGCCGAGATCTTCGGCCGTCGACGGAAGGGGGCGGTCAGGGGATACGGGTGGGTTCATGCGGCTCGGCGTTTCATCAGGGCGGATCTCCGACGCCATTGTGCCCATTTGCCCAAACCCGCCCTGCACTTTCGGGGATGGGCAACGCGCAGCAACCGGTTGCTGCACCGGCGAGGTGTTGTTCGCACACCCAACAGCTCCTGAATCCAGAGCATGTAGCATCCTTTTTACGATGGGTACCGAGCAATTTGACCGAAAAACCCGCCGTTCAGGTCCCTTCCATCTCCTGCAGCGTGCGCCACATCACCTTGCCGCTGCCGCTCTTGGGCAGGGCCTCGACGAACTGCACCACGCGCGGCACCTTGTAGACGGCCATGTTGTCGCGGCACCAGTCGATGATGTCCTGCTCGCCGACTTGGCCCCGGTGGCTCTGGCGCAGTACCACCACGGCCTTGACCGACTCGCCACGGTAGGCGTCCTTGGTCGAGATGATGCAGGCCTCCTGGATGGCGGGATGGCGGAACATCAGCGCCTCGACCTCGGCCGGCCAGACCTTGAAGCCGCTCGCATTGATCATGCGCTTGAGCCGGTCGGTCATGAAGAAGTAGCCGTCCTCGTCGATGCGGCCCAGGTCGCCGGAGCGGAAGAAGCGCTTGCCGTCAAGCTCGATGAAGGCCTGCGCCGTGGCGTCGGGCCGCTTCCAGTAGCCCTTGAAGACTTCCGGGCCGCAGATGATGATCTCGCCGGCCTCGCCCTGCGGCAGCTCCTGCAGCGTTTCCGGGTCGATGATCCGCGCGTCGGTGCTCATGAACGGGATGCCCAGGCACTGCTGCTTGGGGGCATCGGGCGGGTTGGTGTGCGACGGGGCGGCGGTTTCGGTCAGGCCGTAGCCTTCCACGTACCGCAGCCCGAACAGATCGAGCAGGCGCTGCGCCACCGCCTGCGGCATGGCCGCGCCGCCGCCGCCGATGTAGACCAGGCTGGACAGGTCGTACTTCTCGAAGCTCGGGCTGCCCAGCAGGTCGATCACCATGGTGGGGATGTTGGTCCAGTGCGTGACTTTCCAGCGCGAGATCAGCCGGCCGGCCAGTTCGCGGTCCCAGCGCGGCATGATGACCAGCGTGGCGCCGGCCAGGATGGTGGTGTGCATCACGCTGACCATGCCGGTGATGTGGAACATCGGCACCACGGCCAGCGTGACGTTCTCGGGCGTGCCGTTGCCCCAGATGCCGCTGGCCATGGCGTTGTGCATCACGCTGGCGTGCGTGTGCATGCAGCCCTTGGGCAGGCCGGTGGTGCCGCTGGTGTAGGGCAGGATCGACAGGTCGGCCGGGCCAACGGTCAGCGCGGGCGGCGGCAGGTCATGGGCCAGCGCGTCATGCCACGCATGCACCTCGCCGCCGTCGAGTGGGGGCGGCGCATGGTGTGTGAGCAGCCAGTCGGTCCAGACCTCGGGCGGCGCGTCAGCGCCACTCACGTTGCCATCAAAGGCGTCGGTGAAGTGCGTGACGATCAGGTGCACCAGGCGCTGGCCTTCGGGCAGGGCGTCGCTGGCGCGGGCGAGTTCGGCCGCCAGATCGGAGGTGGTCAGGGCGACCCTGGCGTCGGGGTCGGTGATGTAGTGCTTGAGCTCCTCCGCGCGGTTCATCGGGTTCACCGGCACCACCACGGCGTTGGCGCGCAGGATGGCGAAATGCGCGATCACCAGCTGCGGGCAGTTCTGCATGTTCAGCACCACGCGGTCGCCTTTGCCCACGCCCAGCGCCGCCAGTCGCGCCGCCAGTCGCTCGGCCTGCAGCACGACCTGCGAGTAGGTGAACACCCGCCCGAAGAACACCAGCGCGGCCTTGTCCGGGTAGCGCCGCGCGCTGATCGCCAGGTTGTCCCACAGCGAGGTTGCCGGTGGCGTGATGGCGTGGGGCAGCCGCTTCGGCCAGAACTTGTAGTGGGCACGAACGGCTTCTCGCATGGTGTCTCCTGGGGCGGCATGACGCCGGATGGGCGATGCTAAACCTTGGACGCCCGATGCGCCGGCCTCGGGTTGTCACGGTGGTGACCAGGCTCCGGCCTGTCTATCATCCAGGGCAGTACAAGGAGTCTTTACATGCGCGTCATCCCGTTCGTCCGTTTGGCTTTCGCGGCAGCCTCGCTGGCCGCCTGCACGCTGGCCGCTGCCGCTTTTCCTGAGAAACCGATCCGCATCGTCGTCGGTTTTCCGGCCGGTGGCCCCCTCGACCAGCACGCGCGCCTGCTGTCGGACAAGCTGCAGGCGGTGCTGGGCCAGCCGGTGCTGATCGACTACAAGTCCGGCGCCGGCGGCACCGTGGGCGCGCAGGAGGTCATGAAGGCCGCGCCCGACGGCTACACGCTGATGCTGGCCAACACCGGCGTGATGGTGATCAACCCCGCGCTGTACAGCAAGCTGCCCTACGCCACCCTGAAAGACTTCACGCCCATCGCGCGCACCGCCATGCAACCGCTGGCCCTGCTGGTCAACCCCAAGGTGCCGGCCAACAGCCTGAAGGAGTTCATGGACTACGCCCGCGCCCGCCCCGGCCAGGTGAACTATGGCTCGGCCGGCAACGGCGGCATCAGCCACCTGGTGCCCGAGATGTTCAAGTCCGAGACCGGCCTGTTCCTGGTCCACATTCCCTACCGCGGCAGCGCGCCGGCCTTCACCGACCTGATGGCCGGCCAGGTGCAGTTCATGGCCGAGTCCATCCCCCAAGCGGCGAACTACCACAAGCAGGGCAAGGTGCGCGCGCTGGCCGTCACCAGCCGCGAGCGCAACCCGGCCCTGCCCGACGTGCCCACGGTGATCGAGGCCGGCATCAAGGGCTTCGAGGTGGTGGGCTTCTATGGCTTCCTGGCACCGGCGGGCACGCCCAAAGAGGTGGTGGCCAAACTCAGCGACGCCTTCAAACAGGTTCTGGCGATGCCCGATATCCGCAACCGCATGATCACCCAGGGCGCCGATCCGGCGTTCCTGGGGTCGGACGATTTCGCGAAATTCCTCGTTGCGGAAACGCCGCGTTGGGCCGACGCGGTGAAGAAGTCGGGGGCACGGCTGGATTGAGCCCCATCCACCGTCCCTGACGGTGGACTGAAACGATGGACCGCTCTTTCTTGATGCCAGTCAATGCCACACGCCGCACGGATTGAACTTTCAGCCCGCCGACGTATCATTCCACGTATGCGTCGAGTGATCCTTGCCATCATGATTGTCCTGTTGCCCCTGCGCGGGTGGATGGGCGATGTCATGGCGATGGATGCGGCGATGGAGACTCAGGTCGCTATTCATTCCATAGCTGATGATGGCCAACCGGCGCTGGGTTCTGTTCAATCTGCCGCCAGTTCCGGTCCGGTGAGCCTCGCCGGCGGCCCCGGGCACTGCCCGGATCATGCCAGTGCAACCGGCGGGGACGCCGAAGCCGACAGCGAAGCCGCGCCCCAGGGTCAGGCCTGCACCGTGTGCCAGGTCTGCCATACCGTGGCGATGAGCGCAGACGCTACGCCCTTGGCGGCCCTTCTCCTGCCGGTCCTCGCGCCGGAGACGTCTTTCCACCGCTTCACCAGCGCCCTGCCGGCGCCGGGCCTGAAGCCCCCCATTTCCTGATCTTCCTGCCCGTAGTCCGCCTGCCACCCGGCTTTTAGCCGGCAGCAGCAGGGATTTCAACCGGCCGCGCTGCGCGCCCGGTGGCATCAGGATTCAAGCCGCGTGCACCGCCCGGCGCGGAACAATCCTGAATTCGTAGCACTGAATGACCATTTCGTTATGGGGAAGCCACGATTTCTCCAAAGAACAGGTCTTGAGAGCCCGGTCCAATCCTCTTGCGCCACAGGAAAGCCCATGAAAACCATCAAGCGCCTTGCAGGCCTCGCCCTCCTCGCGACGGCAAGTGCCACCTTTGCCCACGGCACCTCGACAACCCATGCCCCGGCCGCGCCATCGCGCGCGGAGCAGACGGAATGGGGCATCGCCGGCAACCCGGGCAAGGTCAAGCGGACCATCGCCCTGCGCATGACCGACGCCATGGGCTTCGAACCTGACCGCATCGAGGTACGCGAGGGGGACACTGTTCGCTTACGGGTCGCCAACCGGGGCCGCTTGCTGCACGAAATCGTGCTCGGCACGCCGCAGGCGCTGGGCGCGCACGCCGAGCTGATGAAAAAGTACCCCAGCATGGAGCATGACGGAGCCCATATGGCGCACGTAGCCGCAGGCCGGCAGGGCGAGATCGTCTGGACCTTCAACCGGGTAGGCGAGTTTGCCTTTGCCTGCCTGATCCCCGGCCATTTCGATGCCGGCATGGTCGGAAAAATTCTCGTCACGTCCCGCTGAAAGTCATCTTCGTGTCGTCCACGAAGTCCCCGCCTGAAAACCGAACCCTTGAGCGTTGATGCCCACTACTGAACCCAAAGGAACGATCATGAAATCCATCACCCTCCCCATTGTTGTCGTGCTGGCCGGCACCGGCACATCCCTGCCTGCCTTCACACAGACGGACCATGGTGCGCATGGAAAGGCGCCCGCATCGGTGTCCGCCGTCGCGTCACCACTGTCCGATGGCCTTGTGAGAAAAATCGACAAAGCCAACAAGAAAGTGACCTTGTCCCATGGCCCGCTGCCCAACGGCATGCCTGCGATGACCATGGTTTTTGGCGTGAAAGACGCCGCCTGGCTCGACAGGATGAAGGTAGGACAGACCATCCGCTTCGCCGCTGAGGAGATCAAGGGCGCGATGGTCGTCGTGCGCTTCGAACCCGCCCAGTGAGGTCCATCGTCCGACCCGTCGCTGCGACGGTTAGATCAATTGACAGGAAAAACTCCATGAACGCATTCCCTGACCCCAGATGCCTGCTGCTCGCGGCCGCTCTCGGCACTTGTGGCTTCGCTGCACAGGCCCAGGAGCCTGCGCCCGGTGCGGATGTGCAAAGCCTGCTGGTCATCGCCCGGGAGCGCAATCCCGAGTACGCCAGCATGCGCTCCGAGGCGCAGGCCGCGGGCGAGCGCGTCACGCCGGCTGGCGCGTTTCCCGACCCCCGCTTCCGCGTCGAACTGATGGACATCACCAGGGGTGGCGAGCAGAACCCGAACCTGTGGCCCGGCAACGTCGGCGGCACAAAGTACACGCTGACCCAGGAGCTGCCCTGGTTTGGCAAGCGGGACCTGAAGCGGGATATCGCCACCTACGATGCGCAAGGCGTTCAAGGCAAGGCACAGGGCACCTGGGCTGAATTGGCCGCCAAGATCAAGGTCGCCCAGGCCCAGCGCCTGTACCTGCACGGCAACCGCAAACTGACGCAGGAAATCCTGGACCTGATGTCGCGCCTGGAGAAAATTGCCCAGGTGCGCTACGCCGGCGGGCTGGCAGCGCAGCAGGACGTGATCCGGGCGCAGGTCGAGCAGACCAACATGCGCAGTGAACTGGTCACACAGGACGCCGAAGCGCGCCAGGTGAACGCGCGCCTGAATGCCTTGCTGGCGCGCCCGGCGTCGGCGCCCCTGGCCGAGCCGACGCTGGAACGCCCCTGGCCCGCCCCGGCACAGCTCGACTTCGCCACGCTGGAAGAGCGCGTGCGCAGCCGCAATCCGCAACTGTTCGCTGAAGAGGCTCGCGTCAAGTCGGCCGAGAAAGGTCGCGAACTGGCCTACAAAAACCGCATTCCCGACTTCATGGTCGGCATCCAGCCCACGCAGTACCAGACCTCCTTCAAGGAGTGGACGCTGATGCTCGAGGTGAACATTCCGCTGCAGCAGGACACAAGGCGCGCGCAGGAACGCGAGTCCGAGGCCATGCTGGCGGCAGCGCGCTCGCGCAGGGAGGCCGTGGCCAATCAGGTGCTGTCCGATCTTTCCGAGAATCTGGCGGGCATCGAGGCCGCGCGACACATTGAAACACTGGCGACGGCAAGCCTGCTGCCCCAGGCTGAGCTGACTTTCAATTCCGCCCTGGCGAGCTACGAAAACACCAAGGTGGATTTCGCCACGCTGCTCGAAGCGCAGCGGGCCATCCGCCAGGCCCGGCAGAACCAGATCAAGGCCCGGTTCGAGGGGCAGGTCCGGCTGGCTGAGATCGAAAAATTAATCGGAGAAGAGCTATGAATCACACCACCAGACTGGCGATGGGCATCGTTGCCGTGGGCCTGCTCGCCGCAGGTGGCGGCTACTGGCTAGGCAACAAGGGGGCCACTCCGACGAGCTCTGGCACGACAGCGGCCGAGGCCAGGGCCACCACTGCGGTCGGAGATGTCGGGCAAAAGGAAAAGAAGCTGCTCTACTACCGCAACCCGATGGGCTTGCCTGACACTTCGCCCACCCCGAAGAAAGACCCGATGGGCATGGATTACATCGCGGTCTATGCGGGCGGCGATGAGAGCGAGCCGGCCGCGGCCGGCCAGATCCGGATCAGCACCGAGAAGGTCCAGAAACTCGGCGTGCGCACCGAGGCGGCCCGGTCCCGCACCCTGGACCGGACCGTGCGCGCCGCCGGCCGGGTCGAGCCCGACGAACGCCGCGTCTATGCCATCGCGCCGAAGTTCGAGGGTTATGTAGAGCGCCTGCTGGTCAATGTCACGGGGCAGCCGGTGAGCAAGGGCCAGCCCCTGTTCGAGGTCTACAGTCCGGAACTGGTCTCGGCGCAGCGGGAGTACGCCATTGCCATGCAGGGCGTCGCCTCGCTGAGGGACGCCGGCGGGACGGCCCAGGCCGGCATGCAGCAGCTCGCCGAGTCGAGCCTGCAACGCCTGCGCAGCTGGGATGTCTCCGATGAGCAGATCAAGGCGCTGGCCAGCTCCGGCGAGGTAAAGCGCACCCTGACCTTCCGCTCCACGGCCTCGGGAATCGTGACCGAGAAAAAGGCGCTCCAAGGCATGCGCTTCATGCCCGGCGAGGCGCTCTACCAGGTGGCGGATCTGTCTTCAGTCTGGGTGATCGCCGACGTCTTCGAGCAGGACATCGGGCTGATCAAGCCCGGCGTCACAGCCAGGATCAAGATCAACGCCTACCCCGAAAAAATCTTCGAAGGCAAGGTGACCTATGTCTATCCGACGCTGAAGGCGGAAACGCGCACCGTGCCGGTTCGCGTGGAGCTGGCCAACCCCGGCATGCTGCTCAAGCCGGCCATGTTCGCGCAGGTGGAGGTGGCGGTCCCGTCCAAAGGCTCGGTGGTCACCGTGCCGGTGTCGGCCGTCATCGACAGCGGCACGCGCCAGATCGTGCTGGTCCAGAAGGGCGAAGGGCGCTTTGAGCCGCGCGAGGTCAGGCTGGGCGCCCGCAGCGACACCGACGTGGAAGTTCTGCAGGGCGTGAAGGAAGGCGAGCAGGTGGTGGTGGCCGCCAACTTCCTGATCGATGCCGAGAGCAATCTCAAGGCAGCGATCGGCGGCTTCAGCAGCGCCCCACCGGCGGCACCCACCAAGGCTGAAATGGTTTCGGGGACGGGAGCCGCGGCAAAAGGCGCCGGCCACCAAGCCGAAGGCACCGTCGACGGCGTGGATCCCGGGACTGGCGCCATCACCCTCAGTCACGGCCCGGTCGCAAGCCTGAAGTGGCCGGCCATGACCATGGAATTCAAGGCCGCCAATCCCTCCTTGCTGCCAGCGCTCAAACCGGGCGCGAAGGTTTCCTTCGAGTTCATTGAACGCCAGCCCGGGGAATGGGTCATCACCAGCCTCAAGCCGGTGACTGCCAGCGCGTCAGCGGGCACGCCAGCGCCAGCCTCGAAACCGCACACCGGTCATTGACCCGCAGACACCATGCTTTCCAACATCATCGACTGGTCGGGCAGGAACCGTTTTCTGGTCCTGCTCGCCACCGCGTTCATCGTTGTGTGGGGCATCTTCGCGGTGCTGCGAACGCCCATCGACGCCCTGCCCGACCTCTCCGACGTGCAGGTCATCGTCTACACCGAATACCCGGGCCAGGCCCCGCAGGTCGTGGAGGACCAGGTCACCTACCCGCTGACCACCGCCATGCTGTCGGTGCCGAAGTCGAAGGTGGTGCGCGGCTTTTCCTTCTTCGGCGCCTCCTTCGTCTACATCATCTTCGAGGACGGCACCGACATCTACTGGGCCCGCTCGCGCGTGCTGGAGTACCTGAACTTCGCAGCGGGACGCATGCCCAAAGGGATCACGCCGCAGATCGGCCCGGACGCCACGGGCGTGGGCTGGGTCTACCAGTACGCGCTGCTGGCCAAGGACAAGACGCTGGCCGAGCTACGCTCGATCCAGGACTGGTATGTGCGCTACCAGCTCACCAAGGCGCACGGCGTGGCCGAAGTGGCCTCGGTCGGCGGCTTCGTGCAGACCTATCAGGTCACGGTCGACCCGGTCAAGCTGCGCGCCTACGGCATTCCCTTGATGAAAGTGGCCCAGGTCATCCGCGACTCGAACCGCGACGTGGGCGGCCGCGCGGTGGAGATGGCCGAGACCGAGTACATGGTGCGCGGCAAGGGCTACCTGCGCGGCAAGGCCGACATCGAGATGCTGGTGGTCAAGAGCGACAAGGGCACGCCGGTGCTGATCCGCGACATCGCGCGGGTGGAACTGACGCCGGACGAACGCCGCGGCCTGACCGAACTCAATGGCGAAGGTGAAGTGGTGTCCGGCATCGCCATGGCCCGCTATGGCCAGAACGCCCTCGAAGTGATCGCCAACCTGAAGGAAAAGATCGCCGAGATCGGCCCCGGCCTGCCGCCCGGGGTGAACGTGCAGACCGTCTACGACCGTTCCGAGCTGATCAATCGCGCCATCGACACCCTCAAGCGCACCCTGCTGGAGGAGTCGCTGATCGTCGCGCTGGTCTGCGTCGTCTTCCTGATGCACGTGCGCAGTGCACTGGTGGCCATCCTGATGCTGCCCGTGGGCATCCTGATGGCGTTCATCGCCATGCGGCTGCTGGGCATGAGCTCCAACCTGATGAGCCTGGGCGGAATTGCGATTGCCATCGGCGCGATGATCGACGCGGCCATCGTGATGATCGAGAACGCGCACAAGCATCTGGAGCGACTGGATAACACGGAGGCGGCAGCTGAACGGGGGTCGGACCCCGATTCGGACACAGACCTTCAAGCGGGTAAACAAGTCATCCCCGAATTGGGCTCTGACCCCCATTCTGCGGACCAAACCGAAGCAGCCAGCTCAAAACCAGCAGCAAGCCTCCAGGCCCGCGCAAAAGCCATCCTGGAAGCCTGCAAGGAGGTCGGCCCGGCGCTGTTCTTCTCGCTGCTGATCATCACCGTGTCGTTCCTGCCGGTATTCGCGCTCGAAGGCCAGGAGGGCCGGTTGTTCTCGCCCCTGGCGTTTACCAAGACCTTCGCCATGGCCGGCGCCGCCCTGCTGTCGATCACCCTGGTGCCGGTGCTGATGCTGCTGTTCATCCGCGGCAAGATCATGCCCGAGGCGAAGAACCCGGTGAACCGCTTCCTGATCTGGATCTATCGACCGATCATCACGGGTGTCATGCGCTGGAAGAAGCTGACCATCCTCGCCGCACTGGTGGTGCTGGGCGTCTCGTACTACCCCGCCTCCCGGCTCGGCTCGGAGTTCATGCCCACGCTCAACGAAGGCTCCCTGCTCTACATGCCGGCATCGCTGCCCGGCATGTCGATCACCAAGGCCGCCGAACTGCTGCAGACGCAGGACAAGATCATCAAGAGCTTCCCGGAAGTGACGTCGGTCTTCGGCAAGGCCGGGCGCGCCAACACGGCCACCGATCCGGCGCCGACCGAGATGTTCGAGACCGTCATCAACCTCAAACCCGAATCCGAATGGCGCTCCGGCATGACCATCGACAAGCTGATCTGCCGAGATGGACAAGGCGCTGCAGTTCCCCGGCGTGGCGAACTCCTGGACCATGCCGATCAAGGCGCGCATCGACATGCTGTCCACCGGCATCCGCACACCGATCGGCATCAAGGTCTTCGGCAAGGACCTCGACGAGATGGAAAAGCTCGCGCGGCAGATCGAGACCGTCGTCAAGGCCGTTCCCGGCACCACCAGCGCGTTTGCCGAGCGCATCACGGGCGGCTTCTACCTGAACATCGAACCCGATCGCGAGCAGCTGGCGCGCTACGGCCTGGCGGTCGGCGATCTGCTCGACGTGGTCGGCATCGCGCTGGGCGGCGAGATGGTCACCACCACGGTCGAGGGCCGGGAGCGCTATGGCGTGACGGTGCGTTACCCGCGCGAGCTGCGCGGCGACCCGCAGCAGATCGCCCGCGAGGTGCTGATTCCCACGATGGACGGCGCCATGATTCCGCTGGGCCAGCTGGCCAAGGTCGTCGTCGCCAAGGGCGCGCCCGGCATCCGCACCGAGAACGCGCTGCTGTCGGCGTACATCTATGTCGACATCCGCGACCGCGACATCGGCGGCTACGTGGCGGAGGCGAAGAAGGCGGTGGCCGAACAGGTCAAGTTCCCGCCCGGCTACTACGTCACGTGGAGTGGGCAGTTCGAGTACATGGAGCGCGCCATCGACAAAATGAAGATCGTGATCCCGCTGACCCTGCTGATCATTTTCTTGCTCCTTTACCTCAACTTCCGTCGCATCACCGAGACGCTGATCGTGATGCTGTCGGTGCCCTTCGCGCTGGTCGGCGGCATCTGGCTGATGTGGTTGCTCGACTACAACCTGTCGGTGGCCGTGGCGGTTGGCTTCATCGCGCTGGCAGGCGTGGCGGCGGAGACCGGCGTGATCATGCTGATCTACCTGGACCATGCCTGGGTGGCGGTAAAGCTCAAGTGCCGAAATGCCGGGCGCGAGCCCGGGGTGGCGGACCTCTACGAGGCGGTGATGGAGGGCGCGGTCGAACGCGTGCGGCCGAAGATGATGACGGTGGTGGCCATCATGGCGGGCCTGCTGCCGATCCTTTGGGGCACAGGCACTGGCTCCGAGGTCATGAGCCGCATCGCCGCACCCATGGTCGGCGGCATGATTTCATCGACCGTGCTGACGCTGGCGGTGATTCCAGCCCTGTACGCACTGGTCAAGCAGTGGCGGCTCAGGAAAGGCATGGAAGGCCCGGACGTATGAAGGCAACATAATTGACGCCATGAACGAACCCAGCGCTGCAAAAGGAACCGGCTCGATCACCAACGTCGCTGGCATCGAGGTCGGCCATTTCACCGACCCCCGCCGACCCACCGGCTGCACCGTCGTGCTGGTGCGCGGCGGCGCGGTGGCCGGCGTCGATGTGCGCGGCGCGGCCCCGGGCACGCGCGAGACCGACCTGCTCGACCCCTGCAATGTGGTCAACACGGTGCATGCGATCTTGCTGGCCGGCGGCAGCGCCTGGGGTCTGGACGCGGCCGGCGGCGTGATGCGCTGGCTGGAATCGCAGGGCATCGGGCTGGATGTCGGGTCGCGCCCTGGTCCCGATTGTTCCCGCTGCGGTGCTGTTCGACCTGCTGGTCGGCGACGCGCACATCCGGCCCGATGCCGACGCGGGCTACAAGGCCTGCGAGGCGGCCTCGCGCGCGCATCCCGACAGAAGGCAGTGTGGGCGCGGGCACCGGCGCCGCCGTGGGCAAGATGTTCGGCATGCCCTACGCGATGAAAGGCGGCATCGGCACCGCCTCGGTCACGCTGGACGGTGTGACGGTCGGCGCGCTGATCGCCTGCAATGCGCTGGGCGATATCGTGGACCCGGATACCGGCGCGCTGATCGCCGGCGCCCGAACGGCCGATGGCAGGGGCTTGCGCGACACCCGCGGTTCGTTGCTGCGCGGCGAACCGCCCCTGCCGATCCTGGCCGGCACCAACACCACCATCGGCGTGATCGCCACCGACGCGCCCCTGACCAAGGCGCAGGCCAAGCGGCTGGCGCTGATGGGCCACGACGGTCTGGCACGCTGCATCAACCCGGCCCACACACTGTCCGACGGCGACACCTTGTTCGCCATGGGCACCGGCTTGGCCGGCAAATCGCCCGGAATGATCGTTCTGGGTGTCATGGCGGCCGAGGCCGTGGCACGCGCGACCGTGCGCGCGGTGCGCAGCGCGCAGGGGCATGACCGTGGGCGACCTGGTCCTGCCGGGTGCCGCGGACTTTCCGCCGCGCTGATTTGGACGCCGGGTCCATCTGCCGTTGATGGGCAAACGCCGCATTGGGCGATTGACCCAAGGTGAGGCATGCGCGCCGGCCACTGCAACCTGGAAACAGTCCCTTGATTTGGCGTTTCGCACAGGCATAATTTCAGCGCGCCGGTGGTCCAGGATCCATCGCCCAGCCTAACAACCAAGGAATCACCATGCCTCAGAACATTCGTCGTCCGAAGTCCTTCCCGGCCAAGGCGCCCGGCGCCACACGCCGTTTGTGCCGGCTGGGCGCCGCCCTGCTGCTGCCGATCGTCTTGTCGGCCTGCGCGCCGGACGCCTGGAAAGCCAACCCGAATTTCAGCGCGTTCGTGAATCAGGTGGACCGTGTCTGCGGCAAGCTGAACATCGGTGAACCGACGGTGAGTGAATTGCTGAACAGCAGCGCCGTTTTTCTCGACACGACCTCGCGTTGGGACCTGGGAAAGATCTCAACCGCTGACTACATCGAGAGTGTCATGGCGAACGGTGGAGGACGCGAATCGGCCGGGCTCAAGTGCATCCTGGCACAAAAGGCCCAGTAAGCCTTCAGGCGATGCCGGCGGGCATCCGTCAGGGCGCCGGGTGACCGGAGTCCGAAGGCGTTGGTGAGTCGCCTTTCCTTTCACCCTTGGCATTGCCTGCCGCCACGCTGTTGCGCATGGCGGTCTGCGCAACCGCATCCAGTGCACCATCAACGATCAAGCCGGCCGAGACAATACGGATCATGCCGTTGCCCAGCAGCTTGGCCATTGACCGGCCCGACATGGAGTGTGCCCGGCCATTCGTGGAAGTGAACATGAGCAGCGTACGGTGCGGACTGCTCCAGGTCAGCTTGAGCCGGGTCCATTGGCCGTCCACCATCAACTCGACCCACGTGCCTTCGTTGATGGCTTCGATCGCGGCCCTTGCCACCTGCTGGTCCCCTCCGGAGACGTCAAGCGTCGAGGGGTCCAGCGGCATGACCGCTTCGGCGTCCAGGTAGCCTGCTTCTGCGGCCTCCAGTTCACCGAGCCAGGGCGCTTGTGAGGGCATCGCGCCCTCCACTTCGTCGTGATCTTCCTGCAGCGCCGTATCGTCCATCACCGTGTACCCCACGTCGACCGACGGATCCGAGATCCCGGCACGTTCACGTGCCAGGCGTGCTTCGACCAGCACGGTCTCGTGGCAGGCCAGCAATTCGTCGAAGAATTCCGCAATCCGGCGCGGTGGGAACGAAATGAGCTGAAGCCCCGAACGCAACGTCGCGAGCACTCCTGGAATCAACTCAACCAGTCGCACAGGGTTGCGTCTGGCCTGAGCGGGCTGAACACTCCATATCAGTTCATCCACGATGGCCAGGTATCCCTGTGGGTCCGCGCTGCCGTTCGTGCAGTTCAACTGGGATTCCGCCACGACCTGGGCCCACGGACCGATAAGAAAACTGCGCACCAGGAGCGGCACCGGCTGGTCGTTCATCCGGTGCATCCACTGTTCAATCAGCCGCTGGGCCAGCAGGTTGCGTTGCTCGATGTGCAACAACGCGCGCGCGGCCTCCTCGCGCAACTGGATCTGCACCCTGTCTTCCTTTTGCCAGATGGCCAGAAGCGCCTCCAGTCCTTCGGCGAAGGCGACCGTCTTTGGAGCGGTCGAACCGTCGATCGCCCGCACGGCGTCCTCGATCGACGCCAGGAACCGGGCGTATCCCTTGTCCTCCTCGTCCGTGAACGCCAGGCTTCGATCGGTCACGCGGTCCAGGAACTGGCGCGCAGGATGTTTGTGATCGCTGAAGAAGCGAACGTCAGCCCTTGCCAGCTCCAGCAGTGCGGGCGTCAATCCCTGGAGGGCGCCCCGGACCCTCGTGAGCAGCCGATCATCCTGCGTCAGGTTGTCCAGCATCATCCGGGTCACTTCCTCGCCAATCTGAATTCCCAGTTCCCGGCCGTCCATCGGCGCACGCCGATGCAGATCGACTTGCTGAACAGCACGGTTGCCGGAAGATGCCAGTTGCAACTTCTTTCGCTGCTCCAGCCGCTTGATCATCGCCTCCACCTGCTTCATGTCCTGCAAGGCAATCAGCGAAGCCGGGATGGTGTGCAGGAAATTGTTGTTTCCAGTGCGCAGCGCCAATGCGGCCACATCACCGTTGTCGGGAGAAAAAAGCCGTCGCAGGCGTTCCAGTGTCAACACGGTGCGGGTCGTCTCGTTTTCCTTCGACGGATCGCGCGGCGCTGAAACCGATGACGGTGCGACCGGTGACAGACCCGCCGGCTCCACATCATGCGAGAGCAGCCATTCGCACAATTCGCGGTAGATCTGGCGCAGTGAGACACCCAGACGGCCCGCAGCTGACCCCAGTATTTCACCGCGAACGTCGGCGGTCGAGATGTGTGCCGACATCGTGTCGCGCAAGGCTAAAGCAAAGAGTTCCGGGCGCAAGGGGTTGATGCTGGGCTGGACGGTAATCCAGCCCATCACCGTGCACATCAGCGCGTTCAGCCGCGGCAAATGGTCGCTCACGGCGAAATCGAGTTCCTGCTGCACACGGGCAAGCTCAATACTCTTGTCCAGCTGGTGAACATCGAGAAGCTGGATGTCCTCGAAACGCACCAATGGGCGGTTTCCGACATCGGAAAGGCCGCCATAGGCCAACACGCGAACCTGCCCGGCAAACGCTGTTCGCAGCGATTCCCGCTGGCTCAGCAATTGCTTGATCACAGGTTGAAGCGCGGGGCGGAGCAGCGCCTTCTGGGCAGGCTTGTCCATTGACAGTCCGACAGCGGGCTTCAAGCTGTCGAGCATCTGGTCCATCATGTCGGGCACCTGCGACAGGACCAGTTCGATACAGGCCGACACAGTCACCCTGCGGTCCCCAAGGCCGTCAACCAGTCCAATCGCGCGTCTCGGTGGTGGTCTCATGGTCACAAGTATTGCAGGATTTCCAGGGCTCGCGGCGGTTTTTACTTCAGTGCCTTGAACCTCATGCGCTTGGGCTTGGCGCCTTCCTCGCCCAGGCGACGCTTCTTGTCAGCCTCGTATTCCTGGTAGTTCCCGTTGAAGAAGACCCACTGGCTGTCGCCTTCGGCGGCCAGGATATGGGTCGCAATGCGGTCCAGGAACCAGCGGTCGTGGCTGATGACCATGATGGAGCCGGCGAATTCCAGCAGCGCATCTTCCAGCGCGCGCAGGGTTTCCACGTCGAGGTCATTGGAGGGCTCGTCCAGCAGCAGCACGTTGCCGCCGGCGATCAGCGTCTTGGCCAGGTGCAGGCGCCCGCGTTCGCCACCGGACAGCGTGCCCACCTTCTTCTGCTGGTCGCCCCCGTTGAAGTTGAAGCGACCGCAGTAGGCGCGGCTGGCCATCTGGAACTTGCCCACGGTCAGGATGTCGAGCCCGCCGGAGACGTCTTCCCAGACCGTCTTCTCGTTCGACAGGTCGTCGCGGTGCTGGTCCACGAAGGCCATCTTGACAGTCGAGCCGATGATGACCTCGCCGCTGTCCGGCTTTTCCTTGCCGGCAATCAGCTTGAACAGCGTCGACTTGCCGGCGCCGTTCGGGCCGATGATGCCGACGATGGCGCCGGCCGGCACGGTGAAGCGACAGGTTGTCGATCAGCACGCGGTCGCCAAAGGACTTGGTCACGTTGTGGAATTCGAAGACCTGGTTGCCCAGGCGCTCGGCCACGGGGATGAAGATTTCCTGCGTCTCGTTGCGCTTCTGGTAGTCGAAGTCGCTGAGTTCCTCGAAGCGGGCGATACGCGCCTTGCTCTTGGCCTGGCGCCCCTTGGGGTTCTGGCGCACCCACTCCAGTTCCTTCTTCATGGCCTTGGTGCGCGCGTCCTCGGTGCGGTTTTCCTGCTCCAGGCGGGCTTCCTTCTGCTCCAGCCAGGCGCTGTAGTTGCCCTTGTACGGAATGCCGGAGCCCCGGTCGAGTTCCAGAATCCACTCGGCCGCGTTGTCCAGGAAATAGCGGTCGTGGGTGATGGCCACGACGGTGCCGGAAAAGCGCGCCAGGAACTGCTCCAGCCAGTCCACCGATTCGGCGTCCAGGTGGTTGGTCGGCTCGTCGAGCAACAGCATGTCGGGGCGGCTCAGCAGCAGGCGGCACAGCGCCACGCGACGCTTCTCACCCCCGGACAGCTTGCCGATCACGGCCTCCCAAGGCGGCAGGCGCAGCGCGTCAGCGGCGATTTCCAGTTGATGTTCGGACGCATCGCCGGCCGTGGCGATGATGGCTTCGAGCTTGGCCTGCTCGGCCGCCAGGGCGTCGAAATCGGCGTCCTCCTCGGCGTAGGCGGCATAGACCTCGTCCAGGCGCTGCTGCGCGGCCTTGACCTCGCCCATGCCACTCTCCACCGCTTCACGCACGGTCTGCTCCGGGTCCATCTTGGGTTCCTGGGGCAGGTATCCGATCTTCAGGCCCGGCATGGGGATCGCCTCGCCCTCGAACTCCTTGTCGACGCCGGCCATGATCTTGAGCAGCGTGGACTTGCCGGAGCCGTTGACGCCGAGCACGCCAATCTTGGCGCCAGGGAAGAAACTGAGCGAGATGTCCTTGAGAATGTGACGCTTCGGCGGGACGATCTTGCCGAGGTGGTTCATTGAAAAAACGTATTGGGCCATGGTGCAGCGAAATCCTCGGGATGGGCAGGCGCGCGATGCGCAAAAGCAGCAATTATCCGCGCATGCGACAATGCGAGTTGTTGCAGGACCCAGTTGCCTGCGACTTCAGCACTTTGCTGGGGACGAAGAAAGCAATTTCGGGCTCCCGCTCTTGAATCCCATCTGCCTTTGACTGGCCCGGGCGTGACTCCTCACACCGGAACAGGCCGATGCCCCCAAGCGCCCAGGACGGGCGCCTTTCTATGAACTTTGATGATCTGAACCTGGCTCCGGCCATTCTCAAGGCCGTGCACGAGCAGGGCTACGAAATCCCCACCCCGATCCAGGCCCAGGCGATCCCCGCCGTGCTCGCCGGTCAGGACCTGCTGGCCGGCGCGCAGACCGGCACCGGGAAGACCGCCGCCTTCGTCCTGCCCATGCTGGACATCCTGGGCCGCAGCGAGGCCGGCAAGAACAAATTCGGCGGCACCGCCATCCGCGCCCTGGTGCTGACCCCCACGCGAGAACTCGCCGCGCAGGTCGAGGAATCGGTGCGCGACTACGGCAAGCACGTATCCCTGACCTCCACCGTGGTGTTTGGCGGCGTGGGCATGAACCCGCAGATCAGCAAGCTCAAGCGCGGCGTGGACATCCTGGTGGCCACGCCGGGCCGCCTGCTCGACCTGCAACAGCAGGGTTTTGTCGACCTCTCCGGCGTGCAGATGCTGGTGCTCGACGAGGCCGACCGCATGCTCGACATGGGTTTCATCCATGACGTGAAGAAGGTGCTGGCGCTGGTGCCGCGCGACAAGCAAAGCCTGCTTTTTTCGGCCACCTTCAGCAACGAAATCCGCGAGCTGGCCGCCACCCTGCTGAAGAATCCGCAGAGCATCCAGGTCACGCCGCGCCAACACCACGGTGCAGCGCATCACGCAGACCATCCACCCTGTGGGCCGCGGCAAGAAGAAAGCCCTGCTTGCGCACATCATCCAGGAAAACAACTGGAGCCAGGTGCTGGTCTTCACCCGCACCAAGTTCGGTGCCAACAACGTGGCGGAGTTCCTGAGCAAGAACGGCATCCAGGCCATGGCCATGCACGGCAACAAGAGCCAGGCGGCGCGCACCCAGGCCCTCGCCGGCTTCAAGAGCGGCGACATCCGCGCGCTGGTCGCCACCGACATCGCCGCCCGCGGCATCGACATCGAAGACCTGCCGCACGTCGTCAACTACGAAATCCCCAACGTCAGCGAAGACTACGTGCACCGCATCGGCCGCACCGGCCGCGCCGGCTCCGACGGCCAGGCCGTGAGCCTGGTCTGCCTGGACGAGGAAGGCTTCATGATGGACATCGAGCGCTTCACCAAGCAGCAGATCGCCGTCCAGCACATTGAAGGCTTTGGTCCCGAGCCCGGCGAAAAGGCCGAGCCCATCGCCATGGGCCGCCAGACCATCTGGGGTGGCGCCGGCAAGCCGCCGAGCCGCGACGTGATGCAGGCGGCCGCCAAGGCCGCCCGCGGAGAAATGATGCAGCGCATGCGCGACGGCAAGGGCGCCGCACCCGGCGGACGCGGCGGCAAGCCCCAAGGCGGCGGACGCTCCGGTGATCGCCAGGAAGGCGCACCCAAGCCCGCCCACGGCCCGCACGGCCAGCGCCACGGCGGCGTGAACGCCGGACGCGGCAATCCGCCCCAGGGCCAGCGCCCGCCGGCCCAGCGCCGCGATAACGATCGTGATGACGAGATGCCGCGCAATGTGGACCCTTTGCGCACCAACCTGCACAATACGCGCCATGAACCCCGCAGACCCGCCACGGACGCCTCCGGCCAGCCCGACCCGATGCGCACCAGCATCGACAGCATGGCCGACCGCGGGCGCGGCGGACGCAACGGCGGCGGACGCGGCCCCGGCGGCGGGCAGAACCGCTCTGGTGGCGGGGGCTTCGGGTCTCGTGGGTCGGGAAATCCTTCGCGCTCTTTTAGCCGATAAGACCTACGCGGCGGTTCACTGCGTGGGCCGCCGCCCGCTGGAGCTCAAGCACCCCAAGCTCCACTCCCACGTCGTCGACTTCGCGGCCCTGCCCGCGCTGCCGCGCGTGGACGACGTCTTCATCGCCCTGGGCACGACCATCAAGGTGGCTGGCAGCCAGGCCGCCTTCCGCGCCGTGGATTTCGACTCAGTTGTCGCAGTAGCCAGCGCCGCACGGTCTTTCGGCGCTACACATCTGGGAGTGGTCAGCGCCATGGGCGCCGGCCTGCGTTCGCCGGTGTTCTACAACCGGGTCAAAGGCGAGATGGAGCAGGCGGTCTCGGAGCTGGGTTATGAGAGCGTGGTGATCGCCCGCCCCTCGATGCTCGACGGCGACCGCGAGTCGCTGAATCAGGCCGCCCGCCCGGCCGAGCGCATCGGCCTGGCCGTGATGGCCCTGCTGCGCCCCGTGACGCCCGTCAACCTGCGCGCCATCTCCGCGGCGGATGTGGCCCTGAGCCTGGTCAAGGCGGTCAAGTCCCGCAAGCGGGGCACCCGTATCCTGTTGTCCGGCGAACTTCAGCGGCACTGAGGCCGGGGCTCCTCGCCGCGCCCGGATCTCCGGCAGCAGGTCAGCCGCGGACAAACAGCGTCACCAGCGGGTCCGGCCCGACCTGTCGGCTCCAGTGACCGTGAACGGCCGGATCAAACGTCGCGCCTTCGGGCAGCGTATCGGCCGAATAGAAGTGATCGCCCGGGCCGAAAAGCCGCGAGCTGCCGTCCTGCAGGCCGATCTCCATCTGCCCGCCCAGCACGAACAGCCATTGCGGGCTGCCGGTGCAATGAAACGTGCTGCGAAAACCCACCGGGCTGTGGCGCAGCTGGTAGCCGCCCGAGGGCATCAGGGGCGACAGCATCGCCTGGGCCGTGCCCTCGGTCAGCGACACAGACTCTTCGCGGAATTTCGCGCGGCCATCAGTGTCGGTAAACAGAACCACCTTGTCGAAAGAAATCACGTCTCGGCTCCTCAGAAAAATCGTTGGCATGATCGCACAGCGCCACGGAAGCATCCCCTTCGTTGGTAGCATCCCGACATGAACACCATCACCTCCTCCATTTCATTCGGCCACCGTGGGCGCGTCGTCATCATCACGGGCGGTGCCCAGGGCATCGGCGAGGCCTGCGCGCGGCGCTTTGTGCGGGAAGGCGCGCATGTCGTGCTGGCCGATCTGGACGACGCCCGAGGCAACGCCCTGGCCGCCGAACTCGGCGCGCTCTACGTGCACTGCGACGTGGGCCACAAGCCCGATGTGGACGCGCTGGTGGCCCGCGCCATGGCCGCGCACGGCCGCATCGACGTGCTGGTCAACAACGCCGGCATCTTCAAGGCGGCCGATTTCCTCGAAGTCACCGAATCGGATTTCGACGCCGTGCTGCGCGTCAACCTGAAGGGCTCTTTCCTGGTGGGCCAGGCCGTGGCGCGCGAGATGGCGAAGGCGGGCCGTGGCAGCATCGTCAACATGAGCTCCGTCAACGGCGTGCTGGCCATCCCCACCATTGCCAGCTACAACGTCAGCAAGGGCGGCATCAACCAGCTCACGCGCGTGATGGCGCTGGCACTGGCCGACAAGGGCATCCGCGTCAACGCGGTGGCGCCGGGAACGATTGCCACCGAACTGGCCGCCAAGGCCGTGCTGACCAGCGACGAGGCCAAGGCGAAGATCATGATGCGCACGCCGATGAAACGCCTGGGCGAGCCGTCCGAGATCGCCGACGTGGTGGCGTTTCTGGCCAGCGACGCGGCCAGCTACATCACAGGTGAGATCGTCGTGGTGGACGGCGGGCGCATGACGCTGAACTACACGGTGCCGGTCTAGGCCCGCTGCGCCGTACGGGCCCGGCAGGTCCAAGCCCGCAAGTTGCCGGACAGCCTCAAATCGCTTGCAAGGCCAATACCTGAATGAAATTGACCTTTACCCAGCGCCGATGGGTCATACATTGCTACCTAAAAAGTAGCGATCCTCACTTCTGCAGGTAAAGCTCCGCCAGCCGCTTGCGCTCCAGCGGGCCCACACCCAGCGCGGTTTTCAGGTATTTTTCCACGCCGCCGTGGTCGGCGTCCACCGCATGCAGTGCGGCATCCAGAAAGTCTTCCTGCACGCGCCAAAGCACCTGCATCACCTCGCGCGGCACACCGTAGGCAGGCGCAGATTCGATGCGAAGCAGCTCGTTGGTCAGCAAGTAGTCCTGCATCACCACCGGACGCGGCACGCCCAGCGCCATCAGGATCAGTGCAGCGGCAAAGCCGGTGCGGTCCTTGCCGGCGGTGCAGTGAAACACCAGCGGCGTGTCGCTGGCCAGCAAGTGATTGAACAGGTCGGCAAAGCGCGGGCCGTTGTCGCTGACGAAGGCGCGGTAGGTCTCCTGCATCAATGCGACAGTCTCCTGGGCCGTCAGGCGGTGGCCGGTCTCCAGCAGATCCTTCATGCGCTGCACCACGGTGGGCTCGATCGGCAGCGAATGCGAAGCCACGCCGGCCAGATCGTAAGGGACGGCCGCACGTTCGATCACCCCACGGAAGTCATAGGCCCGCGACAGGCCCAGCTCCGTCAAAACCGCCTGATCGGCCGGCGTGAGTGCCGCCAGATGGTCGGACCGGAACAGCTTGCGCCAGTGCACGGGCCGGCCGTCCAGGCCGACGTAGCCGCCCAGATCGCGGAAGTTGCTGGCACCAGTGAGGTTCAGGGAGCGGGAAGGAATTTGCATCGCAGGTGGGGTTCTCGGAAACGGACAGCCATCAAGGTGTGACCGCTATTGTGAACAAAATGAACCGTCAGGCTGTTTGCCCTTCCCCACCCAGATCCCCGGCAATCAGCCGGAACTGCTCCAGCGCGGCTTCCAGATCGTCCACGATCTCCTGGGCGATCACCTCGGGCGGCGGCAGGTTGTCGCTGTCGGCCAGGGCGTCGTCCTTCAGCCAGAAGATGTCCAGGCTGGCCTTGTCGCGGGCGATCAGCTCGGCGTAGTCGTACGCGCGCCAGCGGCCGTCGGGGCCGGTGACGGTGGCGGCGTTTGCCCCCCTCAGGATCGGCCCAGAACCATGGTCCAGTAGTAACGGTAGTTCGAGGTGTCGCTGCGCACACACGCCACCGCAATGTCCCGAAACGCGGGATTCATCAGGTTCTGGCAATGGCCGGGGCTGTTGGTCCAGCCGGTGATGACGCTCTCCACCGTGGATTGCCCCGCCGCGATGTTCTCGCCCAGGGCCGTGTAGGTGTAGCCGGTGGCCACGACCCGCTGCACCATGGTTCTTCCGTCCAGGCTGGTGTGTGAGAAATAGTTGTTCTGCGCCATGTCGCTGGAGTGGCCGCTGGCCGCCTGCAACAGCAGGCTGTTCCAGGCCAGCGGACCCGTGGCGGCATAGGCCGTTGTGCCGCACACCGCCCCCGCGGCACGCAAGGCGTTGACGCGCTGCATCACTTCGCCCTGGATGCCCGCCGCACCGTTCAAGCCGCAATTCACATCCACGGCAGCGGCGGCCGGTGTGACCGGTGCGGGTGCGGAAGTGGGCGTGCCAGGACAGCCACAGTGGCGGGGGTCGCTGGTGCTGACGCCGGCGTCGTGACCTGAACCGGAGCCGGTGTGGATGCCGTCGTGCCGGCGCTTTCGCCGTCGCCACCGCCACCGCAAGCGGCGACGAGGCCACTCAGGCACAGTGCGATGCCGGCACGCAGCGCGCGCATGGATGCTGAATCAGTCATGTGGGGCTTGCTCCAATCGGGATAGCAAAATTATGAGCATGCCAGCCCCGGACAGCGCCAAATCTTTGTAACCCAACGTACACGGACATGCCAGAGACGCGATCCGATTTCAATGCCCTGGCCGCCGCCAGCGGCTGCCCAGAACCCAAAATACCGAAAATTTCAAACAAAATATGGACTACTCCATCGCCGAATGGCCATAGTTTGCTATCTATTTGGAAGACTTTCGGGGGTGCCCCAATCTTTGGGAAAACAGCCGACAGGTGGGTTCAGCGGCTGTGCAAGGTCACACTGACTTCCAGCCCCGGCTGCGCGTTGCGCACCGTGAAGCGTGCCGCCGTGCGCCTGCGCCACCAGCTTGCACAGGTACAGGCCCAGGCCCACGCCGCCGGTGGCGCGCTCGCGGGCGGCGTCGGGGCGGTAGAAGGGCTGGGCCAGGTGGGGCAGCTGGTCTTCGGGCACGCCGGGGCCGTGGTCGCGCACGGTGATGCGGATGGCGGGCCCATTGCCGGATGCGGGGTCCGCCGGGTCGGTCCACACGCTGATTTCGGGCGGCAGCGGCGCGTCCACGCTGTGGCGCAGCGCGTTGTCGAGCAGGTTGCGCAGCAGCAGGCGGATGCGGGTGCGGTCGAGCATCGGCGTGGGCAGATTCGCGGCGAAGGTCTGCTGCACGGTCGGGTGCGCCGTCGAGGCTGGCCACGACCTCGCCCACCAGGGCGGCCAGGTCCACCGGCTCCAGGTGCAGCGCGGCGTGCGGGCTGGCCAGGCGTTCGCTCTCCAGCAGGTCGGTGATCAGGTCGCGCATCAGGCCCAGGTCGCGCAGCAGGGCGTCGCGGGCGGGCAGCACGTCGGGGGTTTCGGGCAGCAGTTCGGTGTTGAGGCGGGCGCGGGTCAGCGGGCTGCGCAGTTCGTGGCTGATGGCCAGCAGCAGCGCGCGCTTGGCGTCGAGCATCTGGCGGATGTCGCCGCCCATGGTGTTGATGGTGGCGGCGAGTTCGCCCAGTTCGTCGGGCCGGGCCGGGTGGCGCACGGGGATGGGCTGGGCGAAGTCGCCCGCGCCGAAGCGCAAGGCGCCGGCGCGGATGTCGTCCAGCGGGCGCAGCAGGCGGCGCACGCGCAGGTAGGCCAGCCCGGTGAGCAACAGCAGCACGGCCAGCGTGGCCCAGCCGATCACGCGGGGCTGGTCTTGCCAGACCTGCACGTTCAGCGAAAAGTGGATGCGGTGGCCGTCGGCGGTGGTGCGCTCCAGCAGGCGGGGCTCGTCGCCCTTCCAGCGGTTGGCGTCGTTCCAGCGCCGCTCCTGTTCCGGGTTGGCGGGGTGGCTGCGCCAGTTGACCAGCGGGCCGCTGATGCGCACGGCCACCGGCAGGCGCTGCACCAGGGCCTGGGCGCGCTCGATGCTGGGCGGGCTGCCGATCTCCGCGGCCAGCCGGTCCACGTAATCGACCACCAGCGGGCGCGCCGCGTCGCGCCAGCCGATGCTGAAGGCCTTTTGCATGCCGAACAGGAAGGTCGCGGCCATGGCCAGCGCCAGCAGCAGGAACAGCGCCACCAGGCGCACGCGCAGCGAATGCGCCAGCGCGTGGCGGGCGCGGCGGTGCCAACGGGCTTGTGCAGGCGTCTGCGCGGGGCTCGCTCATGGGGCGTCTTCGGTTCAGCGGCCGGCGTTGCACGCGCGGCCCAGCGCCAGCGAGTAGCCGGCGTTGCGCAGCGTCTTGATGGCGTCCAGCGGCTCCAGCTTCTTGCGCAGGCGGCTGACCACGATGTCCACCGCGCGGGTGAACAGCTCGGCCTCGTGGCCGCGCAGGTGGTTCAGGATGTCGTCGCGGCTGAACACCTTGCCGGGCTCGCGCGCCAGCAGGTGCAGCAGGTCGAACTCGGTGCCGGTCAGCTCCAGCGGCTGGCCCAGGCGCAACACGCTGCGGGTGGCGGGGTCCACGGTGAGGCCGTCGAACTCCAGCCGGGCGGCAGCGGGCGCCGTGGCCGTGCGCCGGCGCAGCACGGTCTGCACGCGGGCCACGAGTTCACGCGGCTCGAAGGGCTTGGGCACGTAGTCGTCGGCGCCCAGCTCCAGGCCCACCACGCGGTCCATCACCTCGCCGCGGGCGGTGAGCATGATGAGGGGGATGTCGCTGGTGCGGCGGATGGTGCGGCACAGCTCGAAGCCGTCCATCTCGGGCAGCATGACGTCGAGGATGGCGGCGTCGAACCCGCCCTGTGCCAGCCGGGCCAGGCCCGCGCTGGGGCGCAGGGCCTGCTCCAGCGTCAGGTCGAAGCGCTGGAAGTAGGCCGCCAGCGGGGGGCCGAGCTGGGCGTCGTCGTCGATCAGCAGGATGCGGGGCATGGCGCGATTCTGTCATTCATGCACGTCGGTCTCGCGCCTTGCACCCGCTGCGGCGATCAGCCCCGGTGGTACCAGCGGCCGCGCTTGTCCATGAACTCGCGCACCTTCTGCTGCTGGGCGGGGTTCAGGCTGTCGTAGAAGTCGGCCAGCGCGGCAATGACTTCGGGGCTCTTGCCGGTGATGGCGGCGGTTTTCTCGGTGACCAGCGCCTGGGCGCGGGTTTTGTCGAACTTGTCGCCGGCCACCAGCGCCTTGATGTCGGCGCGCGGGTCCTTGCTGGCGCCCATCATGGCGATGCGCTGCTCGTGCAGCTTGTCGCCCAGCACGGTGAGTTTCTGCTTTTGTGCGGCGTCGAGGTCGAGCTTGCTGCTGACGCGCTCGACCATCTTGCCGCGGAACTCGGCGGCCTGCTCGGGCGTCGCATTGGCGCCGTAGCCATGGCGATGGCCGCAGGCCGTAAGGCCGCCGACGAGGATGGAGACGCCAAACAGGCCGAACAGGGTGCGTTTGATCCAGGGTTTCATGACAGGGTTTCCTTCTTCAAAGAAGTTGTTGAACAGGGTTTGAATGGTGCCGGCCATGGCGCGCGGCGTCCTCTCTGCGCGGTATCGGTTTGTTTCGGTTTATGTCAAGCTGGCTCCCGCCTGGTGCAGCGGCCCATCGGGCAGGATCGCGGAGACTCCTAGAATTCAGCCAACGCCAAGCCTGTTTTTCAAACTGGAGACACCCCATGCAAGCCGCTGTCCTTCACGAATTCGGCCCGACCCTCAGCGTCGAGGACGTGCCACGCCCGGTGCCGGGCCCGGACGACGTGCTGATCGAGGTCGAGGTCTGCGGCGTCTGCCACTCGGACCTGCACGTGGCCGAGGGCGACCAGCCCGCGCTCAAGGGCGCGACCAAGGCGAACCTGATCCCCGGCCACGAGGTGGTCGGCCGCGTGGTGGAGCGCGGCGCCAACGTGACGCACCTGGCCATTGGCGACCGCGTCGGCGTGGCCTGGAACTTCAGCACCTGCGGCACCTGCGAGGCCTGCCGCGAGGGCATGGAAAACCTGTGCCGCAAGGCGGTGATCACCGGCGTGATGGTCGACGGCGGTTATGCCGACTACATGGTCGCGCGCGCCAGCCATGCGCTGCCGATTCCCGACAACCTCAGCTCGGAAGAGGCCGCGCCGCTGTTCTGCGCCGGGCTGACGGTGTACCGCGCGCTCAAGCGCTCCGGCGTCGCCGCCGGGCAGAAGGTGGCGATCTTCGGGGTGGGCGGCCTCGGCCATCTGGCGGTGCAGATCGCCCGCGCCTGGGGCGCAGAGGTGATCGCGCTGGACCTGGACCCGGCCAAGCTGGCGCTGGCGAAGGAACTGGGCGCCGCGCAGGCGCTGAACGCGGGCAGCGCCGACGACATCAAGGCGCTGCGCAAGGCCGGCGGCGTGCATGTGGCGGTGGTCACCTCGGCCTCGAAAGCCGCCTACGACACCGCGCTGAAATGCCTGCGCCCCGATGGCGTGCTGTCGGTCGTCGGCCTGCCGTCCGAGCCGCTGAGCTTCCCGGCGCTGACGCTGGTGGGCATCGAGGCGCGCATCATCGCCTCGTCCGTGGGCACGCGCGACGACATGCGCGCGGTGCTGCAGATGGCGGCCGAGGGCCAGCTGCGCTGCATCACCGAAACCCAGCCGCTGGCCGAGGTGAACGCGGTGTTCGAGCGCATGCGCCGCGGCCAGATCAGCGGCCGCGTGGTGCTGCGCTGCTGCTCCGCCCCGCACACGCACTGAGGCCCAGGCGCACCGGCAACCCCAGTCCGCGGGGCCGCTTCAGCGCCCCGCCTGTCGCACGCTGGCCAGATAGGCCTCGACATGCCCGGCCAGCAGGTCGGCCACGATGCGGCCGATGCGCGGGATGGAGCGGGCGGCGCTGATCGCCACCCCGATGGTCTGGGGCTGGGCGTTCCTGTCGCTCAGGGGAATGAAGCGCATGCTGCCGTCCAGGATTTCCGGCCCTGCGTCCAGCTCGGAGGTCAGCGCCACATGGCTGCCGCTCTTGACCAGGCTCTTGACGAGTTGCAATGAATTGGTCACCAGTGGCGGGCGGGCTTCCTGGAGCAGCCAGCTGTGACGGCGCTCCAGGTAGCGGCGGATGGCCAGCGCATGGCTCTGCACCGCCAGGGGCCAGGCCGCCACCTCCTTGAAGCTGACCTGCCTGGAGGCCGCCAGCGCATGGCCGGTGGCTGCCACGCAGCCCAGCGGCAGGTCAGCCGTCCAGACCAGGTGCAGTTCGCGCTGCGGCTTGAGGTTGAAGGCAATGGCCAGGTCCACCGCCCCCTCGGTGAGGCAGCGCACGGCCTCATCGGTACTGACGATGTCCACCTCCAGGACGATGCCAGGGTGCTCCTGCGCCACGCGGTGGATGAAGCCAGGCAGGAAGCCGTTCACATGGCTGTCCATGGCCGCCAGCCGAAGCTGCCCCTGACTGACGCCCTGCAACTGCTTGACGTCGGAAAGCGTGCGGTTGAGGTCGGTCTTCCAGCGCTGCGACAGCGCCAGCAGCAATTCGCCCGCCGCCGTAAGCCGCATGCCGCGCGGCAGCCGCTCGAACAGCGGCACGCCCAGGTCTTCTTCCAGCAGCAGGATCTGGCGGTCAATGGCCGAGGCCGAGATCGAGACCTCGCGGGCGGCCGCCTGCACCGAGCCGAGCTGTGCCACCGCGGCCAGATAGCGCAGGGCTTTGGGATGCAGGGGGGAGTTCAGGGTGGCCATGCGTTGCTGAAAACAGGATGGAACATACTTAATTATGCGATGGACAGCAACGCAGCATGGCTGCACACTGGCTTGCATGACGATCGCCACCAGCCCGAATTCACTGCCGATTGCCGCGCTGCAGGCGCTGGACCACGCAGGCTTTGTGGCCCGCCTGGGCGGCGTCGTGGAGCATTCGCCCTGGGTGGTGGAGCGTGCCTGGGCGCAAGCGCCGTTCGCCTGCTTCAATGGGTTGTACGACGCGCTGGCCCGCTGCATCCACGACGCCGCGCGGCCCGAGCAGATCGCCCTGCTGCGTGTGCACCCCGAACTGGCCGGACGCGAAGCCGTGGCCGGCACCATGACGCCCGATTCGCGCGCCGAGCAGGCCCGCCTGGGCCTGATGGCCCTGAGCCCGCAGGGCATGGCGCGCCTCTCCGCGCTCAACCGCACCTACCAGGCCCGGTTTGGCTTTCCCTTCGTGGTGGCGCTGCGTCTGCACGACTCGCTGGCGTCCGTGATGCTGGCCGGCGAAGCGCGCCTGGCCCACGATCTGGACACTGAATTGCCGATTGCGCTGAGCCAGGTCTGCGAAGTGATGCGCGGCCGGCTGGCACGCGCCGTGCATGACAACGCCTGACCCAGTCACCCTTTCCGTCCTCCCCTGTTTCAACTGCTCCAAGGAACCTGCCATGACCTCACGACGCCACCTTCTCCTGGCCACCGCCGCCGCCACGCTGCTGCCGCTGGCCGTCACCAGCGCCCATGCGCAGGCCTGGCCGCAAAAACCCATCAAGATCATCGTGACCTTTGCGCCGGGGGGTTCGTCGGACATCGTGGCGCGGCTGCTGCAGCCCGGCCTGGCGGAAAAGCTAGGGCAGCCGGTGATTGTCGACAACAAGCCGGGCGCCGGCAGCACCATTGGCGCCAACGAAGTGGCCAAGGCGCCGGCCGACGGCTACACGCTGCTGCTGTCGAACACCGCGCCGATCAGCATCTCGCCGTTCATGCTCGACAAGTCGCCCTACGACCCGGTCAAGAGCTTCACGCACATCGCCTACATCGGCTCGGTGCCCAACGTGTTCGTGGTCAACCCCTCGGTACCCGCGCGGACCATGACGGAACTGGTGGCCTGGATCAAGGCCCAGAAGACGCCGGTCAATTACGGATCGGGCGGCGTCGGCTCCATCGGCCACGTCATCGGCGAAATGTTCAAGCAGCAATACGGCCTGAACATGGAGCATGTGCCCTACAAAGGCTCGTCGCCGATGCACAGCGATCTGCTGGGCGGCACGCTGCAGTTCGCGGTGGACACGCTGACGCAGAACGTGCCGTTCATGAAGGACGGCAAGTTGGTCGGCATCGCCGTCACCTCGCGTCAGCGCATGGCGCTGGCGCCCAACGTGCCCACCGTCATCGAGGCCGGCTTCCCCAAACTGGTGGCGGAAAACTTCCTCGGCATCTCCGCGCCGGCCGGCGTGCCGAAAGACGTGATCGAGAAGGTCCACAAGGCGGTGAACGAGGTCGTGGCCCGGCCCGACATCGTGAAGCGCCTGGACGACCTGGGCATCGCCACGCACAAGATGAGCCAGGCCGAATTCGCCGACTTCGTGGCCAAGCAGGTGGCCGAGTGGGGCCCGGCCGTGAAGGCCACCGGCGCCAAGCTGAACTGAGCCGGCGCGAGGCACCCACGATGAGCGGAGGTCTATCGATCCATTGCGTGGACGTGGCCAGCGGTCGCGTGGCCACGGGACTGCGGGTCACGCTGCACCGCCTGGGCACCGACGGCGAGCCCCAGGGCGACGCGCTGGCCGAGGGCCTCATCGGCGCCAAAGGACTGCTGGAGCACCCGGCGCTGATGAGCGAGGCCATCAGCGCCGGCGGCTACGAGGCCAGCTTTCGTGTGGGGGATTTCTACCGGGCGCAGGGTGCTCCGGTGCCCTCGCCGGCGTTTCTGGAGGTGGTGCCCTATCGCTTCCACATTGCTGACGCCAGCCAGCACTACCACCTGCCGTTCAAGTTCACAGCCTGGGGCTTCTCGCTGTTCCGCGGCGGCGCGTGAACCCACACCGGCTCCTCAAGCGGCCACGCGCCGCGCATGAGCCACTTCAGCGCTGGTCCTATTCGGAAAGTCACCCTCTGATTCCGGGGAGGATGATCGAGAATATCGATGCGTGACCGGCAAGCGCTGCTCACCACCGCGCCAGAAACTGTGCCACCTGCCTCACAGGCGAGTCGTGCCGCCAGATCGCCGTCAGCTCCGTTCGAGGCGCCCGCGCCAGCGGCGCGAAGTGCAGGTCATCGGCGCGCAGGCGACGCAGGTGCTCGGGAAACACGCACAGACCTTCGCCGGCGGCGCACAGTCCAAGCGCCACACTGATCTGGTTGGCACTGACGTAGGCAAAGTCGCGCCGCCCCTTGGGATCCAGGAAGCCTCGGTACCAGCGGTGCAGCCGTGGCGACCGATTCTCGTCCGGAAGGATCAGGACCTCGCCGGCCAAGTCACCGAGCGCCAGGGTCGCTCGCACGGCCAGCGGGTGCTGTTTTTCCATCGCCACCCACTGCGAATTGCGTGACACCACGCGACTGGCCAGTTCGTCGTCTGGCATCGGGAAATAGGTAAAGCCCATGTCCACTGTGCCATCCAGTACCTGCTGCGCCAGCGCGGTCTCGGTCATCTCCACCAGCCTGAACTGCAAGTTCGGTAACTGCTGGCGGGCGGCCCGCACCCGCGCGGGCAGCGCGTCGTAGAGCGCGCCTGACACGCAGCCCACGGTGAAAGTGCCGCCTTCCTCGGTGCGGCGGTTCAGGCGCCGGCCGACCCAGTCCGCCTCGGCCACGATGCGCCGAGCGCTGCGGAGGAACTCGGCCCCTTGTTCGGTGAGGGCAACACTGTGGGTGTTGCGAGCCAGCAGCTTGGTGCCGACTTCCGCCTCGAGGCTCTGGATCATGCGTGTCAGGCGCGGTGCGGACACGTGCAGGCGGGCGGCAGCCCGAGAGAAGTTCAACTCCCCAGCGAGGCAGACGAAGGCGCGCAGCACCAGCAGGTCGAAATTCATAGCAGCCATGGTGATGCAATTATTGCAATAACAAGTTGAAATCAGCAATTCCGCTGTGGCAGCGAAGTTGCTTCAATCGTGTCCACCGGGATCTGGTCCCGTCGCATCGAAAAATGAACCCCACTTCCACCAGGAGAAACCGACCATGAGCATCATCCTCAAGCAGCCGATCACCGGCCCTGCCGCCTGGAGCGGGCCCGACCTGGAAAACGACACGAACTGGCTGCAACCGCTCACCCCCGACATCATCGACGGGCTGGACAGCGCGCTGGCGGCGCTCAAGGCCAAAGGGTTGCGCTTTCCCGACTTCGCCCGCGAGGACTTCCCCATTGGCCCGCTAGGCCGCTTTTTGCCCACCCTGGCCGATGAGTTGGAAAACGGCCGAGGCTTCGCGGTGCTGCGCGGCCTGCCCGTGCACCGGTACACCGAGGACGAATTGAAGGCCGTCTACTATGGCATCGGCCTGCACCTGGGCACGCCTGTGCGGCAGAACCCGCGCGGCGACCTGCTGGGCGAGGTCAGGGCCGTGGGCGACCCGACCGACAAGCGCACCCGGGTGTACGAGACCAACCTCTACCTGCCCTATCACTCCGACCCGTCGGACGTGGTGGGCCTGCTGTGCGTGCGCAAGGCGAAACAGGGCGGTCTCAGCAGCCTGGTGAGCGTGGCCCGCATCTACAACGAGATCCTGGCGCACCACCCCGAGTACCTGGGCCTGTACTACCGGATGTTCTACTTCGAGCACCTGTGCGAGCCCCAACCGAGCCTGTCACCGATCTTCAGCTACCACGAAGGCAAACTCAGCTGCCGCTACCTGCGCCAGTACCTGGAGCTCGGTTGCGAGATCAAGGGCGTGCCATTGTCACTCGTGGAGATCGAGGCGCTCGACCTGTTCGACCGGATCATGCACGACCCTGGCATCCGCCTGGCCATGATGCTGGAGCCGGGCGATCTGCAATTCGCGAACAACTACGCCGTGCTGCACTCGCGCAACGGCTTCGAGGACCACGAGGAGGAGCAACTGCGTCGGCGCATGCTGCGCCTGTGGCTCAAGATGCCCAACGCACGCACGCTGGCGCCCGAGTTCCCAGGCCGCAACGGGTTCCCCGCGCCGCAGGCCGCGTGAGCGAAACGTCCAATGGCCGCGGACTCTCACAGCCCAAGCCCGTGGCTCGCCGGCGCTGGCGATGGAACCTGCGCAGAGTGCCGGATTCAGGCCCAGTCCAACGTTCAGGCCGGCTCGAACACCTCGGTATCGACCTCGCTGTTGGCCTGCGCGTTGTAGCGGTTGCCGGCCACCGTGTTCTGATTGATCAGCGCGTCCAGCCGCGCCAGCACCTCGGGCGACAGCCGCACGTTCGCTGCGCCCAAGTCGTCTTTGAGGTGCTCGACGCTTGTCGTGCCAGGGATCGGGATGATGTCATCGCCCTGGTGCAGCAACCAGGCCAGCGCCAGCTGCGCCGGCGTGCAGCCCACGTCGGCGGCGATGGCCTCGTAGGCCGGCAGCAGCTTCAGGTTGGCGGCGTAGTTGTCCGGCGCAAAGCGCGGCATGGTGCGCCGGATGTCCTTCGGATCGAACGCGCTGACGTCCAGAGCGGCGCCGCACAGGAAGCCGCGCGCCACGGGGCTGAAGGCCACGAACGTCACGCCGAGTTCGCGGCAGGCATCGAGCACGGCGATCTCGGGGTTGCGCGTCCACAGCGAATACTCGGTCTGCAGGGCCGTGATGGGGTGCACGGCATGGGCGCGGCGTAGCGTGGCGGCCGACACTTCAGACAGGCCGATCGTCTGGATCTTGCCGTCGCGCACCAAGTCGCTCAGGGCGCCCACGCTGTCTTCAATGGGCACCTTCTTGTCCCAGCGGTGCAGGTAGTACAGGTCGATCACGTCGGTGCGCAGACGCTTGAGTGCGGCCTCGCAGGTGGCGCGGATGGTCTCGGGCCGGCCGTCGATCACACGCACCAGCTTGCCGTCGTCATTCACGTCCACGCCTTGCATGCCGCACTTGCTGGCCAGGGTGAACTGCCGGCGGTGACTGGAGAGGACGTTGCCGACCAGGGTTTCGTTGGCGCCGAAACCGTAGAGCGCGGCAGTGTCGAACATCGTCACGCCGGCGTCCAGCGCGGCCAGCAGGACTTTTTCACCTTGTTCTGCGGAGACCGGCGCGCCATAGGCGTGGCTGAGGTTCATGCAGCCGAGGCTGATTTCGGAAACAGTGAAGGGGCCGAGTTGTCGTTGTTGCATGAAAGATTCCAGCTCAGGCGACGGGTTACTCGACTTCCAGCGCGGCCGGCTGGTCAAAGAAATGCAGCGCCACCAGCAGCACCACCGTCACCACGGGCATGGCCAGCGGGTGGAGGATACCCACCACCAGCGGCGCAACCATCAGGAACAAACGCAGGCCCCAGCTGTACAAAAGGCCCGCCCGGTGCACATGGGTGACCGCAGCACCCGTGAAAGCCGCGCGTTCCGGGCTCGAAATCGGCATCGACATGATGAAGCTGGCATGCCCGTAATGGCGCATCGCCATGGCCGAACAGACGTACGAGGCAAACAGCGTCATGACGAGAACAGCCTGCAAGCTGATGTGCAGCAATTCGTCCGGTGCGCCCAGCACGAGTTTTCCGGCCAGCGAACTGCCAGCCAGACTGACCGTGCCCATCACGGCCAGCGCCGCCGTCGAGGCGGAAATGGTGGCTGACATCAAGGTGTTGCGCAAGGCCTGGACCGCGACCACTTCGAAACCCGGCTGCGATGACATCGCAGCAACCCATTGCATGCGCAGGCGCGCATTGGCATAGCGGGCGGTGCGCTCGGGATGGCGTTGTCCGATCCAGTAAACCCGGCCCTCGTAGGCCATCAGCAGCAACAGGCTGCCAACCACAACGGACCACGAGAGGATGGAATTCGTCAACATGTCGTCAATGATAAGCGGCGCCCACTCGCGCCTTGCCCGTCTCAGCCGGCGTTGAGCTGCTGCTCCAGCTGGTGCAGCACCTGGTAGCAGGCAAACACCTTGCCGACGCTGGAATTGGGTTCACGACCTTCCTGGATCGCGGCGAAGAATTCGCGGTCCTGCAGCTCGATGCCGTTCATGGAGACCGCCACCTGGCTCACGTCGATTTTTTCTTCCTTGCCGGTGAACAGGTCGTCGTAGCGCGCCAGGTAGGTCGCGGTGTCGCCGATGTAGCGGAAGTAGGTGCCCAGCGGGCCGTCGTTGTTGAAGCTCAAAGACAGCGTGCAGATCGCGCCATTGGCCGCCTTGAGCTGGATGCTCATGTCCATCGCAATGCCCAGCACCGGGTGAATCGGGCCCTGAATGGCGTTGGCCTGCACGATGGGGCTGTTGCACTGGTAGGCGAACAGGTCCACGGTGTGCGCCGCGTGGTGCCAAAGCAGGTGATCGGTCCAGCTGCGCGCCTGGCCCAGCGCATTGGTGTTGGTGCGGCGGAAAAAGTAGGTTTGCACATCCATCTGCTGGATGTTGAAGCGGCCGGCCTGGATCTCGTTGTGCACGTACTGGTGGCTGGGGTTGAAGCGGCGGGTGTGGCCGCACATGGCGACCAGGCCGGTCTGCTTCTGCAGCGCCACGACTTCCTCGGCACCCTTGAGACTGTCGGCCAGCGGAATTTCCACCTGCACATGCTTGCCAGCCGCAGGCAGGCCAGCGTCTGCTCGGCGTGCATCTGTGTTGGGGTGCACAGGATGACGGCATCCACCTCGGGCAAGGCCAGGCTGTCGGCCAGATCGGTGGTGACGTGCGCAATGCCGTATTGGGCCGGCGACTTCACGGGTCTTGTCGAGTTCGCGGCTGATCAGCGAGATCACTTCCACATCGGGAATATTCCTGATGCCGTCCAGATGCTTGATGCCGAAGGCGCCGGCGCCAGCCAGCGCGACTTTGATGGTCTTGGTCATTTATGAGTTCTCCAGAATCAGGTGGCCCACTGCCGTGTTGGACGCGGGCACATGGTAGAAGCGGTGGCGGACTTTCGGGGCCGGGCCTTGCACCTTGCCATCGACGATGTCGGACATGGCGCCGCGGGCGATCAGCCACATGACCAGCTCGATGCCTTCGCTGCCGGCCTCGCGCACGTAGTCGATGTGCGGCGTGGCGGCGCAGGCCACGGGGTCGGCAATCATCTGGTCGAGCCAGGCGTTGTCCCACTCGCGGTTGATCAGGCCGGCGCGCGCGCCCTGCAGCTGGTGACTCATGCCACCGGTGCCCCAGATGTGCACGTTCAAGTTGTCGTCATAGCTTTCCACCGCGCGGCGGATGGCCTGCCCGAGCATGAAGCAGCGGCGGCCGGAGGGCACGGGGTACTGCACCACATTGACCGCGAAGGGGATCACCGGACAGGGCCAGGCGTCCTTCTTCGGGTCCAGCTCGCCGCACATCAGCGACAGCGGCACGGTCAGGCCGTGGTCAACGTCCATCTTGTTGACGATGGTGAGGTCGAAGTCCTGCTGGATCACGCTTTGCGCGATGTGCGAGGCCAGGTCCGGGTGGCCGATGACGGTGGGCACCGGGCGCGGGCCCCAGCCCTCGTCGGCCGGCTGGAACTGCGCCGCGGTACCGATGGCAAAGGTGGGAATCATCTCCAGGCTGAACGCCGTGGCGTGGTCGTTGTAGACCAGGAAGATGACGTCAGGCTTGTTGTCCTTCATCCACTGTTTGGAGAATTCGTAGCCCTGAAAGACGGGCTGCCAGTAGGGCTCGCGGGTCTTGCCCAGGTCCATCGCCGCGCCGATGGCGGGCACGTGCGAGGTGTAGACGGAGGCGGTGATGCGGGCCATGTCAGGCTCCTTTCTTCCTGAGCCTGCTGCCGCATCCCCTGCGGCTGGCGGTGGGCCTGCGCGTCGCCGTCTTCGCCGACATAGCGGTTGCCTTCGACGCTGCGTCCGCCGTTGATCATCATGTCGCGGTATTCGGCTTCGGTCATGCCGGTCATGGAGCCCGCCATCTGCTGGAAGCTCTTGCCGTCGGTGGCGCCGATCTTGGCCAGGAAGTAGATGTTGCCGCCGGTTCGCATGCACCAGTTGAGGTCGCGCGCCAGCACGGCCTGCTTCTGTTCTTCGGTCATGGCCCACTCGTCGAGATAGGCGCGCTCGTCGGCCTTGAAGCGCTCGCGGTTGGCGGCCTTCATCAGGCTCATGCAGAACTGGTTGAGCCAATAGCCTTTGCGGCTCTGCTCGGCATCGAAAATGATCGTGCCGGGCACGTCGAGGTAAGGTTTTTCAAGTGACATAAATTTCCTTCAGGCAGTTGAGGACAGAGCAAAATTTCTCCGAAATTCTTGGTCTGTCCCGCAAGTTCTCAGGACTCTTCGGGCCAATACAGGCGCATCGGGTTGTCCACCAGAAGCTTGTGCTGCAACGCCGGCGTGACCGCGATGTGCGGAATGAAGTCCACCAGCAGGCCGTCGTCGGGCATGTGGTCCTTGAGGTTGGGGTGCGGCCAGTCGGTGCCCCAGAGCACGCGGTCGGGGAACTGCTCGACGATGCGTTTGGCGAACGGGATCACGTCGGTGTAAGCGTTCTGCTCCCCGTTCAAGGCCTTCGGGCCAGTGACGGACAAGCGCTCGGGGCAGCTCACCTTGCTCCAGACGTTGGGGTGCTCGCGCATGAACTTCTCGAACAGCGCGAACTGCGGGCCGTCCACCGGCAGCGACACGTCGGGCCGTCCCATATGGTCCACCACTACCGTGGTGGGCAGGGCGGTGAAGAAGTCCCACAGCTCGGGCAGGTCCACCGCCTCGAAATAGATCACCACGTGCCAGCCCAGTTTGGCGATGCGACCGGCGATCTCCATCAGCTCGTCCTTGGGCGTGAAGTCCACCAGCCGCCTGACGAAGTTGAAGCGCACGCCACGCACACCCGCGTCGTGCAGCTGTTGCAGTTCGTCATCGGTCACGCTGCGTTTGACGGTGGCCACGCCGCGCGCCCGGCCGCTGCTGTGCACCAGCGCATCGACCATGGCGCGGTTGTCGGCGCCGTGGCAGGTGGCCTGCACGACCACGTTGCGCGCAAAACCCGAGGTGGTCGCGCAGCGCATAGAGCTGCGCCTTGGTGGCGTCGCAGGGCGTGTACTTTCGCTCGGGCGCGTAGGGGAACTCCGCGCCGGGGCCGAAAACGTGGCAGTGCGCGTCCACTGCGCCGGCCGGAACCTTGAAGGTCGGCTTGCTCGGACCGGCGTACCAGTCGAGCCAGCCGGGGGTTTTGGTGAAGTCACCAGACGTAGGTTGGGTCATTTCTTGGGCTTGGGTTGACGGGATCAATCAGGCTTGATGTTGGCCTCGCGCACCAGTTTTTCGTAACGCAGCCGCTCGGAATGGATCAGCGCGCCAAACATTTCCGCGCTGCCAGGGATGACTTCCCCTCCGACCGCCGTCATGCGCTCGCGCACTTCCTTGGTCTGCAGGGCTTTCTGCACTTCGGCGTGGAGCTTCGCGACGATGGGCTTGGGGGTTGCCGCCGGGGCGACGAAGCCGTACCAGACCGAGGCCTCGAAGCCGGGGAAGCCGGACTCGGCAATCGTCGGCACGTCAGGCAACATGGCTGAGCGGTCGGGGCTGAGAACCGCGATCACCCTGAGCCGGCCACTCTTGACGTGCGGCAGCACTTCCAGCGCGTTGACCGCCACCAGCGGCACCTGGCCACCGATGACGTCGGTGATGGCCGGCGCGCCGCCCTTGTAGGGCACGTGCATCAGCTGGATTCCGGCGGCGCGCTCGAAGAATTCGATCGCCATGTGCGGCGTGGAGCCGTTACCCGGTGTTGCGTAGGCCACGCTGTCGGGCTTTGCCTTGGCCGCCTCGATCAGCTTGGCGAGGCTGGCCGGGCCAGTCTGCGCGTTGACCGCGATCACCACGGGCACACGGCCGACCAGCGACACCGGCACCAGGTCGCGCTCGGCATCGAACGGTGCAGGCTGGTACAGCGCCATGTTGGCCGCCAGCGCATTGGCGGCCAGCATCAGCGTGTAGCCGTCGGGCTCGGCTGCAATCACATACTTGACGGCGATGTTGGTACCTGCGCCGGGCTTGTTCTCGATCACCACGGGCTGTCCCATGCTGGTAGACATCGCCTGGCCCACGGCGCGCGCCACGGCGTCCACCGCGCCGCCGGCGGCGTAGCCGACCACCACCTTGATCGGCTTGGCGGGAAAGGCCTGCGCCGAGGCCTGAAGCGGCAGGACCGCCGCGACGGCCGCCAGCACAAAGGCAAGGCCCAGCCGGCGGCTGGACAGGAAATGGGCAGTCTTCATGGTGATCTCCTGAATGGTTGTGGACCGAGCAAAGTGCATGACGTGTAACTCCTGGTCTGTCCCGCAAGTCTCATAGGCTTGGGACGTGGAAAATCAGTCGGAACGGGCAACGCCGCGCAGGCCGGCGCGGGTGATGATCGCCTGCAGTTGACCGCTGGCGCGCACATCCTGCGCGAACTGGCTCACAAAAGGCATGCGGCCTCGCGCCCCTTGGGAATGGCGATGGCCAGGTTCTCCAGGCCCCAGCGGCCGTCGAGCACGCGGAAACCGGGCAAGATCGTCGGACATTTCGAACAGGATGCCCTTGTTGGTCGCGAAGGCGTCCAGCTTGCCCTGCTTGAGCATCTCCTGGCCCAGCTTGATCGAGGCGACGGGCACCACGACAGCCTGCTTGTAGGTTCGCGTCAGAACGCCCTGGGAACTGCTGCCCTCGGTGACACCTACGCGGTTTGCGGCCCGGTCCACATCGGCCACGGTGGCGATGGCTGAGCCGGGCGGCACCAGGTAGCCGAGCTCCAGCTGGATCAGGGGCGGCGTGAAGGCCATGTCTTTCGCCCGGGCCTCGGTGGCATTGGTGAACGCGAAATCCACGGTGCCGGTTTTCAGCGCATCGAGCACCAGTGGCAGCCGGCCGAACTCGACCACCTGGACCGGCACGCCGAGCTGTTTGCCCAGTGCCTGGCCCAATTCGAGCGCCACACCGGCTCTCTCGCCCGTCTTCGGGTTGACCACCAGGGAGGAAGGACTGCCGGGGTACACGCCCACGCGCAGGGTGCCGGTGGGCGCCAGGACCCGCGCGACCGCAAGATCGACAGCGGGCGCCCTCGCGGCACAGCCAGCCAGCAGGAGCGGCAAGCCCAAGGTTGCGGCAATCAGGCATCTGCGAAAGGGATTCATGTCCGGGTGCCTCGGGTGGTTGCGTGGATGTGCCTGTCGGGTAGTCAGTCGATGTATTTCAGCCCCGCCGCCGCCAGCGGCTCGCGCATCTTGTACATGTCCAGGCCCAGCACGCCCGAGGCCAGCTTCGCGCGCTTCTCGCCTTCGAAACTCTCGCGCTTGATCGCGGCCTCCAGCGTCTGCATCGCGCGAGCGGCGGGCACGCAGACCACGCCGTCGTCGTCGGCCACGATCACGTCGCCGGGGTTGACGATCATGCCGGCGCACACCACCGGGATGTTCACCGAGCCCAACGTCGCCTTGATCGTGCCCTTGCTGCTGATCGCCTTGCTCCACACCGGGAAGTTCATTTCCTTGAGCGTCTTCACATCGCGCACGCCGGCGTCGATGATGAGGGCGCGGGCGCCACGCGCCTGAAAGCTGGTCGCCAGCAGGTCGCCGAAATAACCGTCGGTGCACTCGGCCGTGACGGCGGCCACCACGATGTCGCCCGGCTGAATCTGCTCGGCCACTACGTGCATCATCCAGTTGTCACCGGGGTGCAGCAGCACCGTGACGGCGGTGCCGGAGACCTGGGCGCCCGGGTAGATGGGGCGCATGTAGGGCTTGAGCAGGCCGACGCGGCCCATCGCCTCGTGCACCGTGGCTGAGCCCAATGCGGCCAAGCCGTCGGCGGCCGCGCGATCTGCGCGGGTGATGTTGCGATAGACAACGCCTAGTTCGTACATGTTCATTTCTCCAATACCTATCTTGCTGATTCCGAGGCAGAGTCGGGGTGAGTCCCTCCGCTCATGTCCCCCGCCCGCTTTGCGGGCTCCTCCTTGACTTCGCTGCGACACTCTCCCCGACTCTGCCGCTACCAAGGGGGGCTCCCTCATTTCACATTAACCCGGAACTCCCGAGGATCGGGGTGGCTGGGCGTTTTGCGAAGGTCAAGGAGGAGCCCGCAAAGCGGGCGGGGGACACGCAGCAAAACGCCCAGCCACCCCGATCTCCACCCCCACCCCCGCATCGCGCCCGGAATTACCGCCCCTTGGCCTTCAAAGCCACATCCAGCCGCGGAAACACCCGCCGCGCATTCCCTTCGTAAATCTGTTGCTTGTCATCGGCGCTGAGGATCTTCGATGCCTCGATATAGCGTTTGGTGTCATCGTAGTAATTGCCGGTTTCCGGGTCGATGCCGCGCACCGCGCCGATCATTTCACTGGCGAACAGCACGTTCTTCACCGGGATCACCGTGTTCAACAAATCGATGCCCGGTTGGTGATAGACGCAGGTGTCGAAGAAGATGTTGTTCAGCAGATGGTCTTTCAGCAGCGGTTTTTTCAGCTCCTGCGCCAGGCCGCGGAAACGGCCCCAGTGGTAGGGCACGGCGCCACCGCCGTGCGGAATGATGAACTTCAGCGTCGGAAAATCCTTGAACAGGTCGCTGGTCAGGCACTGCATGAAGGCCGTGGTGTCGGCGTTGAGGTAGTGCGCGCCGGTGGTGTGGAAGCAGGCGTTGCAGCTGGTGCTGACGTGGATCATCGCCGGGATCTCGTGCTCGACCATCTTCTCGTAGATGGGGTACCAGGCGCGGTCCGACAGCGGCGGTGACGTCCAGTGGCCGCCGCTGGGGTCGGGGTTCAGGTTGATGCCGACGTTGCCGAATTCCTTGACGCACTTTTCCAGTTCGGGAATGCAGGTGGCCGGATCGACGCCGGGGCTTTGCGGCAGCATGGCGGCAGGGATGAAGTGGTCGGGGAACAGCTGGCTCACGCGGTAGCAGAGCTCGTTGCAGATCGCCGCCCAGGTCGAGCTGATAGCGAAGTCACCGATGTGGTGCGCCATGAAGCTGGCGCGGGGGCTGAAGATGGTGAGGTCGGAACCGCGCTCCTTCATCAGGCGCAGCTGGTTGGTTTCGATGGACTCGCGCAGTTCGTCGTCGCTGATCTTCAGGTCTGCCACTTTGGGCATCAGCGCCGGATCTTTGATGCCGGCAATCTGCTGGTTGCGCCAGTTCTCCAGCGCCTTGGGCGCGGTGGTGTAGTGGCCGTGGCAATCGATGATCATGGCTTGCTTCATGGGACCTTCCTGGGACTGACGCTGATGAGTGTCGATTGTGCGCATCCCGGCGCCTTGCAACCAGCGTTCACACCCTCTATCAGCTAGAGCAAACCAGCATATCCTTGAACAAGCTATGCGAATAAACTGCTGCCATGGACCTCAAGCAGCTTGAATACTTCGTCCGCGTGGCCGAACTCGGCAGCTTTACGCGCGCCTCGATCGCGCTCGACATCGCCCAGCCGGCGCTGAGCCGCCAGGTTCGCCTGCTCGAGGTGGAACTGCGCCAGAACCTGCTGCTGCGCAACGGGCGCGGCGCCACGCCCACCGAGGCCGGCAAGCTGCTGCTGGAACATGCGCGCGGCATCCTGCACCAGGTCGAGCGGGCCCGTGAGGAACTGGGCCGGGTGCGCGGCGCGCTGGCCGGGCGCGTGGCCATCGGGTTGCCGCCCAGCCTGGCGCGCGTGCTGACGGTGCCGCTGACGCGGGCTTTCCGCCAGCAGATGCCCGATGCGCAGCTGTCGATCAGCGAAGGCCTGTCGGCCGCGATGCAGGAATGGCTGGTCAACGGCCGGCTCGACATCGCCGTGCTCTACAACGCGCAGCCCGCCACCGGCCTGGACCTCACGCCGCTGCTCGACGAAGACCTGCTGCTGGTGCAAAAGCGCCCGGGCGGCCTGGCGGAAGACCCGCCGCCCGCGCCGATCGCTTTGAGAGACGTGGCGAAACTGCCGCTGGTCATCCCGAGCCGGCCGAACGCCATTCGCATGCATGTGGAGTCGGAGATGGCGGGCATCGGCTGCCGCCCGGTGATTGCGCTGGAGATCGACGGCGTCTCCGCCATCCTGGACCTGGTGGCCGACGGCGCCGGCAACGCCATCCTCTCGCGCAACGCGGTGGCCAGCTCGGTCAAGCCCTCGGCCTTCACGGTGCGCGCCATCACCGACCCGCCACTGCGCACCCGCCTTTCGCTGGCGACCAGTTCGCTGCGTCCGGCCACGCTGACGCAGCAGGCCACGCTGGAACTGATGCGCGCCACCACGCAGGCGCGGCTGGCCAGCCCCTAGAACTATTATTTTCATAGCTGACAAAGACCATCCGACGATGGGTCAGAGCCTTTTTTCCCGGATTTTTCGGGGGAAACACCGCTGCGCAGGCTCTGCGTCCCCTGATCGGGCAAACCCTCGACCTGCGTCCTTCGGCTTGCGCTTTCATCGCCCGTGTTGGATCATGCGCGGCCGGACCACCCCGCCGGTCACCCGTCGAATCCCAAGGAGACCCCTCTATGCGCACCCTTCTTTCCCGCCTGATGGCCGGCTTCACCCTTCTGCTTTGCGCCACCGCCGCCTTGGCCCAGAGCGGCAAGACGGAACTGCTCTGGCTCGGCCAGGCCGCGTTCCGGCTCACCACCCCCAGCGGCAAGGTGATCATGATCGATCCATGGATCAGGACGAACCCGACCACGCCCGCCGAGTACAAGGACCTAGAAAAACTCGGCAAGGTCGACCTGATCCTGGTCACGCACGGCCACTTCGACCACATCGCCGACGCCCCAGCCCTGGCGATGCTGCACAAGGCGCGGGTGTTTTCGCCCGGCGACTTGAACGCAACCCTGACCGTGCTGAAAGTCCTGCCGCCGGAGCTGGCGCCGCGCATGAACAAGAGCGGATCGGTCACACCGTTTGCCGACGCGCCGAAGATCAAGATCACGGCCGTGAGGGCAGAACATTCCTCGGCTTACGTCTGGCGCAACCCAGCCAGCAATGCCGACGAAGTGCATGTGGGCGGCGAACCTGTCGGCTTCATCATCGAGCTCGAAGACGGCCTGAAGATCTACCACATGGGTGACACCGGCCTCTTCGGCGACATGAAGTTCATCGGCGACTACTACAAGCCCGACGTCGTGCTGATGCCCATCGGCGGCAACTTCACGATGGACCCGGTGGACGCAGCCTATGCGACCCGGGAATGGCTCAAGCCGCGCACGGTGATCCCCATGCATTACGGCGCGAACCCGCTGGCCAAGGGCACGGCACCACAGTTCCAGCAGGCGCTGGGCAATGCGCCGGTCAAGCTCATCACGCTCAAGCCCGGTGAAAAGGCCGAGTTCTGAAGCGCGCCTGCCGACCCCGCATGAAAGGCCTGTCTGTCATCGCCCTGCTCTGCCTGGGCGCAGCGGCGCATAGCCCCGCCGCCGCACAGCCCACGGCCTATCCCACCAAGCCCATCCGCCTGGTCGTGCCCTTCACGCCCGGCGGCAGCACCGACATCCTGGCGCGCGCCATCGGCCAGGAGCTGACGAAGGCCTGGGGCCAGAGCGTGATCGTGGACAACGTGCCCGGCGCGGGCGGTGCCATCGGAGCCGACAAGGTGGCCAAGGCCACGCCTGACGGCTACACGCTGCTCATGGGCCACATCGGCACGCTGGCCGTGAACCCCAGTCTGTACCCGAAGCTGCCCTACAACCCGGTGAAGGACTTCGCGCCCGTGGCGGGGGTGGCGCGCGTGCCGAACGTGCTGGTGGTGCACCCATCGGTGCCTGCGAAAAACGTTCAGGAACTGGTGGCGCTGGCCAAGGCGAAACCCGGACAGCTGAACTACGGCTCGGGCGGCAACGGCAGCGCGGCCAACCTGGCCACCGAGTACTTCAAGCTGCAGACGGGCGTGGCGATGGTGCACATCCCGTACAAGGGTACCGCGCCGGCCGTGACCGACCTGATCGGCGGGCAGATCCAGGTGCTGTTCACCGGGGCACCGGCCGTCATCGGCCACGTCAAGAGCGGCCAGCTGCGCGCGCTGGCCGTTTCAAGCCCGAAGCGGCTCGACGCCCTGCCCGACCTGCCCACCGTGGCCGAGGCCACCGGCCTGAAGGACTTCGAGGCTGACCAGTGGTATGGCGTGGTGGCCCCGGCCGGCACGCCGCGCGAGATCATCGGCAAGCTCAACGCCCAGATCAATCTCGCCCTGAACTCGCCGGAACTCAAGGCCCGCCTGGCCAGCGAAGGCGCGGTGGCCACGCCCGGCACACCCGAGGTCTTCGGCTCGCTCATCGTGCGCGAGATCGCGCGCTGGAAGCCGGTGATCACGTCGGGGCGGGTCAAGGCGGATTGAACACGGATCCACTCCCGACTTCCTGAATCTCTTGACCCGTATCCCAGCGTGAATGGGTCATTGCCTGCTATCAAATCGGGAATTCGCGAGCCGGCTCCAGGCGCCCGGGTTAACATGTGGCCCACCGCACGGAGCCCTGTCAATGCACGCCTCACATCACGACTCGCTGGGCAATCCCGTCACCCTGGCCGACCCCGCCAGCCTGGGCCCGCTCAACGATTTCGTCGAAGGCTTCATTGCCTGTGAGGCGCGGGTGGTGAACGTGCTGAGCGTCGCTGAAGCCGACCCCAGCCCGCTGGTGCAGGCCTGCTGCGCGGCGCTGCACATGTTTGCAGAATCGGGTGATGCGCCGCGCAACGCCGCGCCCTTCATCGAAGCCGCGCGCCGATCGACGATGCAGATCAGCGAACGCGAGCAACGCTTCGTCGAGGCCGTGGCGGCCTGGGTTGCCGGCGACATGCCGCGCGCCATTGCACTGCACGAGGAACAGGCGCGCGAACATCCGCGCGATCTGGCCTCGATCAAGCTAGGGCAATACCATCTGTTCAACCTCGGCAACTCGCCCGGCATGTTGCGCATCGCCCTGGCCGCCCTGCACGCGGCCGCCGAGGTTCCCTACCTGCACGGCATGGCGGCGTTCGGCTGGGAGCAATGCCATCTGCTGGAGCAAGCCGAAGCCGCCGCGCGCCAGGCCATCGGGATGCGGCAGAAGGAGCCCTGGGCGCAGCACGCCCTGGCGCACGTGATGCTGACGCAGGGACGCATCACCGAAGGGCTGGACTTCATGCGTGTGGTGAGCGGGCAGTGGACCGGGCTGAATTCGTTCATGGTGACGCACAACTGGTGGCACCTGGCGCTGTTCGCGCTGGAGCTTGACGATGCGGCCGCCGTGCTGGACCTGTACGACCGCCAGGTCTGGGGCGTGGTCAAGGAATACTCGCAGGACCAGATCGGCGCCGTCTCGCTGCTGGCGCGCCTGGAGATCGCCGGCGTGGACGTGGGCGAGCGCTGGCAGGACGTCGCCAATCATCTTGCGCCGCGAATGGACGATCATGTGCAGCCCTTCCTGGACCTTCAGTACCTCTATGGCCTGGCGCGTGCCGGGCGTGCCGAGGCGGGCGTGCTGCTGTCCCACATCGAAGCCTTTGCCGAAGGCGCCCCGGCCTGGTCACGCACCGCCTGGCAGCAGGTGGCCGTGCCGGCGGCGCGCGGCCTGCTGGCGCATGCGAACGGGGACTGGCATGGCGCCGTCGAGGGCCTGGGCCAGGCGCTGCCGCAGCTGCAGAGCATTGGCGGCAGCCACGCGCAGCGCGACCTGTTCGAGCAACTGCACCTCGATGCCCTGGTGCGCGCCGGCCAGTGGAGCAGCACGCAGCACCTGATGCAGCAACGCGCCAACGCCTGCCCGCAGTCGCTGCGCCTGAAGCGCCAGCTCAGGCCGGTGTACGCGGCGCTGGGCCTGCCGGAGGTTTCGCAATGAGCGCCGCAGGGCCGCCCCAAGGCGCGAAGGCCCCCTCGGGGGGCAGCGACCCACGCGCAGCGGGGGAGCGTGGGGGCCACAGACCCACCGTGGTCCTGATCCCCGGCCTGGCCGCCGACCAGCGCATGTGGCAGGCTCAGCACGACGAACTCGGCGCGCAATGGCCGACCGCCGTGGCGACCGCGCACCATGCGTGCAACAGCATCACCGCGATGGCGCAGGCCGTGCTGGCGCAATTCGAGGGCGAACTGCTTCTGTGCGGCGCCTCGATGGGCGGCATGGTCGCGCTCGAAGCCACCCGGCTGGCGCCCTTACGGGTTCGCGGCCTGGCGCTACTGGGCACCGTGGCGCACCCGGAAACCCCTGACATGCACCAGCTGCGCAGCGACGCCATCGCGCTGTTCGAGCAGGGGCGCGCCGAGGAAATCATTCGCGCGAACGTGGCGCTGGCCTTTCACCCGGACCACGCCGGCGACCCGGAGTTGACGGCCTTGTATCTGGACATGGTGTTGGACGCGGGTACCGACACGCTGATCCGGCACAACCGCGCCGTGATGGCGCGACCCGATGCGCGGGCGCACCTGGCACGCATTGAATGCCCGACGCTGGTGCTGTGCGGTGAGGCCGACCAGCTGACGCCGGTCGAGCATTCGCGCGAGATCGCCGCGAAGGTTCCGCGCGCGCGGCTGGAGCTGATCGAGCACAGCGGGCACATGCTGACCATGGAACAGCCCGGCGCGGTGAACCGCTTGTTGCAGGGCTGGATCAACGGGTTCTGGCCGTAAATCTGAAGCCTGGGTTGCCGGACTCGACGGATGGACTCTCCCGCACGGGCCGCGGGGGACCGCAAAGGCCACCATGCCATTTTTTCAAGCCTTTTTGGCAGCAACCCATCGTGAAATGGTCATTGAATGCTATCGGAACGGGAGTCTTCCACCCTCACTTCTCAGCGACCCCAACCCGGCACTTGCCTGAAAATCCAGAGCAGCACGCTGATGGTGAAGAAGGAGGCCACCGTCGTGCCCAGCAAAGCGGCGGCGGCCAGCCCGTCGTGCCCATGTTTTTGCGCCAGGATGGGGTAGATCCCCAGCATCGGCGAGGCGGCTGTCAGCACCACGCCCAGGCGCAGCTTCGGGTCCATCGGCACCATGCCCATGGCCTCGCACAGCAGCAGCGCGCCCAATATGGCCGCCGGGTGCACCAGCAACTTGCCGATAGCAATCTGTGCGACCGGGCGGCGCAGCCCGGCAATGTGCAGGCCGGCCAGCGAGCCGCCGATCACGAACAACGACAGCGCCGCGCTGGCCTGCGCGAACAACGTCACGGTGCGCGCCACCGGCGACGGCATCTGCCATTCCAGCGCCGACACGGCAAAACCCGCCACCAGGCCGATCACCATGGGGTTGCGTGCCAGGTTCACCAGCGACTGGCGCAGCACCGCGTGCCAGCGTCCACCGGCGCCGGTGCTGCTCTCGGCCAGTGCCAGCAGCAACGGAATCAGTAGCAGGTTTTCCACGATCATGTTCAGGCCGAGCATCACACCGGCCACCGGCCCGATCACCAGCAGCGCGATCGGATAGCCCACGAAGCCGCTGTTCGGGCAGGACATGCCCATGGCCCAGAACACGCTGGTGTTGGCATCCTGGCGCGCGGCTCGGCGCGCCCACAGCAGGCCCAGGCCCATCGCCGCCAGCGAGCCCAGCGCATAGACCAGCATGTAGCGACCATTGAGGATGTCGCTCAGCCTGCGCTGCGCCAGCGCGTTGAACAGCAGCGCCGGCAGCGCCAGGTTGATGACGAACTGGCCCAGCACGCGCATGTCGGCCCGCGCGAACAGGCCGCGCCGGGTCAGAAAGTAGCCCAGCGCGATGGTGATGTAGATGGGGCCAGTGATGGCCAGGATGTCGAGCATGTCGTCGTCGGTTGGGGCGGGACCTCAAGGCTTGCGCGCGGCCAGCAGCGCATCGGCGTAGTCCTGCCAGGCGGCAGGACCTTTCGCGCCATGGGCCACGCCCGCGAACACGCCGGCCCTGGCCTGGTCGGCCACCCACTGCTGCTTGTTGGCAATCGCAGAGGCCATGAAAGGCTCGAAACCAGCCTCGCGCACGGTGTTGGCAGATTCCCGCATTTCTTCCGCGCGGCGCTGGCCGTGCTGAACCACCCGACTGAAGAAGTAGGCACCCTGCGCGCTCCAGTCGATGCTGGGGAAGGTCTCCTGCAGTGTGGGCAGCACATGCGCCTCCACGCCATACGCACGCGCGGTGCTGTAGCTCTCGATGACCAGCGCCTCCAGGCCCTTGATCATCACGCTGCGGCACATCTTGATGGCGCTGGCCACGCCGAGCCGGTCGCTGACGACCTTCGCGTCCATGCCCCAGGCGGTCAACACCGGTGCGAGTTCCGCCGCGCGAGCGCCGCCGAGCAGCATGGGCACCTTGATGCCGTAAGGCGGCACCGAGGTCATGACACCGGCCTCGACATAATGCCCGCCGGCCGCGTCGATCAGCGCCGCGCATTGCTGCTTGGTGCCGGGCGAGGCGGAATTGAGGTCCAGGAAAACCGTACCGGGGCGGATGAACAGCGCTGCCTCTTGCGCCACGGCCAGCGTGTTCGACGCGGTGACGGCCGAGAGGATCAACTCGCTGGCAGCGCACAGCGCCTGCATGGATTCCTGTGCTGCGATGCCCGCCTGCGCGGCGTGCGCCAGCTCCGTCGCCTGCGCGGCGGGCTGGGCAAACTTGATATCCCAGGCGCTGACGCCCGTGACGCCGCCCTGACCCGCCACCCCCGTGCTGAAGATCTTGCCGACTTCGCCGTAGCCGACCAGGCCGATGCGTTCAAATTTCATGGGTGCTTCCCGTCAAAAAATATGGACTACTGGCGCGGAATTTTCGCGCGCACGATGACCTCGCCCCAACGCTTGATATCGCTGTTCAGCAAGGCTGCGGCCTGCTCCGGCGTGCCGGGGTGCGGGTCGAGGTTCAGGTCTTCGAGGCGTTTCCTGACCGCCGGGTCGTTCAGCGCGGCGACGATGTCCTTGTTCAGCCGCGCGACCACGTCTTTCGGCGTGCCCGCCGGCACGGCCAGGCCGTTCCACGAGGCCGCCGCGAACCCGGTCACGCCGGCCTCCTTCGCGGTCGGCACCTCGGGCAGCACGCGCGAACGCCTCTCGCCGGTGATCGCCAGTGGAACCAGCGCCCTGGACCTGATCTGCGCCAGCAGTGGGCTCAGGATGTCCAGACCCGCGTCGATCTGGCCGCCGCGCAGGGCATTGATCACGGCCGGTGTGCCATTGAAGGGCACGATCTGGATGTCGAGGCCGGCCGCCGACTTGAACAGCTCCGCCGCGAGATGCTGCGTGGTGCCGATGTTGGGTGTGCCGATGTTGAGCTTGCCGGGGTTGGCCTTTGCAAACGCCACCAGCTCGGTCAGCGTCTGGAAGCGCCCGCCCTCGGGGCCGACGATGACGAGGTCGAAGGTCGCCAGCGGTGCCACAGGGATGAAGTCGCGCGCGGTGTCAAACGGCAAAGCCTTGAACAGCGAGGCGCTGACGGCCGTACCGCTGGAGATCAGCAGCAGCGTGTGGCCGTCCGGCGCCGCCTTGGCCACCATCTCCCCGGCCACCACGCCGCCGGCGCCGGGTTTGTTGTCGATGACCACGGGCTGGCCGAGCGTCTCGCTGAGCTTCTGGCCGACGGTGCGTGCCGTCAGATCGGCAGCGCCACCCGCGGCGTTGGGCACGACGAGGCGGACGGGCTTCGATGGAAAGGCAGCCTGCGCCGGTGCCGCCAGTGGCAGACCGAACGCCATGCCCAGGACGAGGCTGTGCAGGAGGACGTGACGACGGAACAACATGGCAGGCACCTTCACAAGACGGGCTGAACAAGGGGCTGCGGCCAGGCCGCCGCGACTACCGGTGATTGTGCGCAAAAACCGGTCACCCGGCAGGCCCGGCGAAGCCTAGCTGCTAGATGAAAAACGGATACCGGCGCCCTGACGTCAAAGATCGATCACCAGCCGCGGTGTTCTGGCGCGTGAGCAGCAGGGCGTGAACTGGTCGTTGGCGGCCTGCTCTTCAGGTGTGAGGTACATGTCCTTGTGATCCGGCACACCGTCGATCACACGGGTCAGGCAGGTGCCGCAGACGCCCTGCTCGCACGAAACCGGCACATCGACGCCCGCGTCCAGCAAGGCCTGCACCACAGTCCTGTTTCCGGGCACTACGACGATCTTGCCGGAGCTTGCCAGCTGGACCTCGAAGCTCGCGTCGGCATCCGATGGGTTCACCGCCCCCGCGAAGAACTCGCAGTGCAACTGCGGCTCCGGCCAGCCTTTCGCCCGCGCCGTTGTCAGCACCGCGTCCATGAAGCCTTTAGGCCCGCACACGTACAGATGCACGCCGCTGGCGGGCTCGGCGAGCAAGGCCGCGATGTCGAGCTTCTGTGCCGCGTCACCATCGTCGAAGTGGAAGTGCACCCGGGGCGCGAATCCTGACGCGGCAATGCGCTGACGGAACGCCGTGCGCTCCGGTGAACGGGTGCAGTAATGCATCTCGAAGTCGGCACCGGCATTGGCCAGCCGCTCGGCCATGCACAGGATCGGCGTCACGCCTATGCCGCCGGCCAGCAGAAGGTGACGGCGCGCGTCATGCGCGATCGGGAAGTGGTTTTTGGGGGCGCTGATCTGCAGCACGAGGCCCTCCACGACTTCATCGTGCATGGCCCGGGAGCCACCGCGCGAAGCCGGGTCACGCAGCACCCCGATCAGGTAACGGTGACTCTCAAGGGAGTCGTTGCACAAGGAATAGGGGCGCGTGAGCCCGCCGGGCAGTTGCACGTCCACATGCGAGCCGGCCGAGAAGGCGGGCAAAGGGCTTCCGTCCACGGCGACGAGCTCGAAGGTGCAGATGTCCACCGCCTCGACGTGCTTGCGGGCCACGCGGACCGACAGCGTAGGGATGTTGCTCATGGCCTGCCCTCAGGTAGCCGACAGGCTGTCCGGCACTGCGCCCGCCGCCTGCTCCTCGGCCATCAACCGGTCGAGAATCTTTCGCGACTGCACGCCGCCGGTGTCGATGTTGAGCTTGAGCAGGTCCCGTTGCGGCCACGCCAGCAGGTTCTTCTGCTGGCGCTCCAGCATCTCCAGGTCTTCGCTGAAGATCTTGCCCTGCCCTTCGCGGATCGTGGCCGTCAGCGCCTTGTCGCGGGGATTGAACTTGCGCGCCATGCCCCAGAAATAATGGATCGAGGTCTCGGTCTCCGGCGTGATGAAGTCCACCACGACAGCGTAGGCCTTGTGCTCGGCCGGCGCGTCGTAGCCGCCCTTGCCGGCATGCGCGACCCCGACCTCGATCATCACCTGGCTGGGGGGTGTGAATCGGCAGATCTGCCAGCGGTCCACCGGCACATCGTCGGCCAGGTGATTGCCGCGCAGCGCCAGCTTCCAGAAGGGCGGCGGCATGATGTTGTTCATGAAGCGGCTGGTGATCACCATGTCGCCATCCACCGTGGTCTTGCACGGCGTTTCGTCGATTTCCTTCTGGCCGATGCTCGTGGAGTGCACGTAGGTCTCGTGCGTGAGATCCATCAGGTTGTCGATCATCAGCCGGTAGTCGCAGTGGATGTGAAAAAGCCCGCCGCCATAGGCCCACTCGGGGTTGTCGTACCAGTCAAGGTGGGGAATCTTGCCGGCATCGGCCTGGGCCGCATCGCCCGGCCACACCCAGATGAAGCCGTAGCGTTCGACCGCCGGATAGCTGCGGATCGTCGGGAAACCACGCACCCGCTGGCCCGGCATCGCAATCGTCTTGCCCTCGCAGCCCATCTCCAGGCCGTGGTAGCCGCAGACCAGCTTGCCTTCCGACACATAGCCCAGCGACAGCGGCGCGCCGCGGTGCGGGCAGAAGTCTTCCAGCGCCGCCACTCGGCCTTCCTCGCCGCGGTAAAAAACGATGCTCTCGCCGCAGATCTTGCGGCCCAGGGGCTTTTCGTCGATTTCGTCGGGTGTGCAGGCGACGTACCAGGTGTTCTTCGGGAACATGGAGATCCTTTCGTTCAATGGTGGGCGGCCCGGGCGACGCCGAGCAGACGGTCGAGCAACTCAGGTTGCTCGCGCAGCTCAGCCGCCGCGCCGCTGTGCACCACGTTGCCGTGGTCGAGCACCACCGCGCGGTGGCTGATGGCCAGGATGGCCTGCGGATGTTGCTCGACGATGATGGCCGAAAGGCCTTCGTCGCGCGTGATGCGGGCAATCGCGCGCAGCAATTCTTCGACGATGATGGGCGCCAGGCCTTCGAGCGGCTCGTCGAGCAGCAGCAGGCGCGGGTTCAACACCAGCGCCCGGCCCACGGCCAGCATCTGCTGCTCGCCCCCGGAAAGCTGTGTGCCCAGGTTGGTCTTGCGCTCGGCGAGACGCGGGAACATCTCGTAGACCCGCTCTGGCGTCCAGGGACGCGAGACGTTGCCCTCACGCATGGGACGGGCGACGGCCGTCAGGTTCTCGTGCACGGTGAGCGACTTGAAGATGTTGCGTTCCTGCGGCACCCAGCCGATGCCAGCTGCCGCACGTTCATGCGAAGCCAGCCTGTTCAGCACCACACCGGCCAGCTCAATACTGCCGCCGTGCTGGCGCGTGGCGCCCGCGAGCGTGTCCATCAAGGTGGTCTTGCCGGTGCCGTTGCGCCCCAGCAGCGCCAGGGTCTCACCCTCGGCCAGCGAAAAACTCACGCCGTTGAGCACCACGGCCTCGCCGTAGCCCGCACTGAGATTCTCAACCTGCAGCAATTCAGCCATAGGGCATCACCTCGCCATGACCCAGGTACACCGCCCTGACCTGCGGGTCGTTCGCAATCTCGTCCGGCGTGCCCTCGGTCAGTACGGCGCCGTTCACCAGCACGGTGATGCGCCGGGCGAAGTCGAACACGAGGTCCATGTCATGCTCGATCAGCAGCACCGACACATCCGCCGGCAGCGCCGCCACGGTCTGCAGCAATTCCTCGCGTTCGCCCGCCGGCACGCCGGCCACGGGCTCGTCGAGCAGCAGCACGCGCGGCTCGCAGGCCAGCGCAATCGCGATCTCCAGCAGCCGGCGCTTGCCGTAGGCCAGGTGTTCGGTACGCTGGCGCATCACGTCGGTCAGGTGGAACTGCTCCAGCAACTGCGCGCAACGCTCGGCCACGGCCTTGTCTTGCCCCAGTGCCTGCCACCAGCGGCCGCCCGCTCCGCGGTGCTGCGACACCACCATGGCCAGCGTTTCCATCGGCGTCATCGCGTTGAAGAGCTGGTTGATCTGGAAGGTGCGCACCATGCCGCGGCGCACGCGCTGGTGCGGCGCCAGGCGCGTGACGTCCTGGCCTTCGAGCGTGATGCGGCCGGCCGTGGGCTCCAGCACGCCGGTCATGAGGTTGATCAGCGTGGTCTTGCCCGCGCCATTGGGGCCGATCAGCGCATGGCGCGCACCGCGCGTGACGTTCAGGCTCACGTTGTCGGTGGCGGTGATGCCGCCGAAACGTTTCACGAGTCCCTCGGTTTTCAGGACGATCTCGCTCATGCGGCACCGCCCTTGCGGCCGAACCAGGTCCACGGCCGCATCAGCCGTTCACGGCCCACCAGCACCAGCACCACCAGGAACAGGCCGATCCAGAAGGTCCAGTACTGGGGCGTGATGCCGGAGATCACATCGTGCATGAGCTTGAACACCACCGCCCCGGCGATGCCGCCATAGAGCCAGCCGACGCCGCCGATGACGAGGATCAGCATCACATCGGCCGAACGCTCCAGCGCAAACACGTCGAGCGAGGCAAAACCCGTGGTCTGCGCCAGCAGCGCGCCGGCCGCGCCCGCCACGCCGGCCGCCACGGTATAGGCCACTGCGAGCCGTGCTGACACCGGAATGCCGATGGCCATCGCGCGCAGCCGGTTGTCACGCACCGCCTTCAGCGTGGCGCCAAACGGTGAATGCACCAGCCGCCGCGCCAACACGAACAGCACCAGCAGCACGGTCAGCGAGTACCAGGCCGCGGTCTGGCCCATCAGATCGAACTCGAAGCGCCCGAGCAAGGGCCCGAGGGTGACGCCCTGCAGCCCGTCGGAGCCGCCGGTCAGCCAGTCCAGCTTGTTGGCCAATTCCAGCAGCAGCAACGCCATGCCCAGCGTGACCATGAGGCGGGTCAGGTCGGTACCCCGCATGATGGTGAGCGAACACACGGCGCCCAGCGCGGTGGCCGCCGCGATACCGACCGCCAGGCCCACCAGCGGATCGGGCATCACATGCTTGGCAAACAGCGCTGCCGAGTAAGCCCCAAAACCGAGGAAGGCCGCGTGGCCGAGCGAGACGATGCCGGTGTAGCCGAGGATCAGGTCCAGCGACAACGCGAACAGCGCCACGATGGCGATCTCGTTGATGATCAGCGCGTGCTGCGCCACCACGAAGGGCGAAGCGAAGGCCAGCAGCCAGACCACGGGCTCCCAGGCCTTCCAGCGCGATGTATCCAGCAGGGAGGTGCGAACGGAGTTCATTTATTTGCCGCCTTTTCGCACGAACAGGCCCTGCGGACGCCAGATGAGGATGGCGATCATCAGCGCATAGACGATGAAGGCGCCGAGCTTGGGGATGTAGTACTTGCCCGCCACGTCCGCCACGCCCAGCAGCAGCGCCGCCAGCAGCGGCCCGGTGATCGACGAGGTGCCGCCCACGGCCACGACGATCAAAAAATAGACCATGAACTTGAGCGGAAAGGTCGGGTCCAGCCCCAGCACCTCGGCGCCGAGCGCGCCACCCAGGCCAGCCAGACCCGAGCCCACCGCGAAGGTGGCCGCGAACACCACGTTCACGTTGATGCCCAGGCCCGCCGCCACGCGCGGGTCGTCCACACTGGCGCGCAGGCGGCTGCCGAAGCGGGTCTTCGACAGGATGAATTGCAGGCCAACCGTGAGCGCTGCGCACACGGCGATGATGAACAGCCGGTAATGCCCCATGCCGAGGGCGCCATCGAAGAGCTCGGTACGGCCGCGGAGCCATTCCGGCAGTTGCATGATCTGCTGCTGCGAGCCCATGAAGTAGTCCGCCGCCAGCCACCGCCATGAAGGCCAGACCGATCGAGAACAGCACCTGGTCCAGGTGCGGCTTGCGGTACATCGGGCGGTAGAGCGTGCGTTCCAGCACCACGCCCAGCAGTGCCGCGCCACCGAACGCTATCGGCAGGCACGCCATGAACGGCACGCCGAGACGCTGCATGAGAACCACCGTGATGTAGCCGCCAACCATGGCGAAGGCCCCGTGCGCGAGGTTGATGAAATTCATCAGCCCCATCGTCACCGAAAGGCCCACCGCCAGGATGAACAGCAGCATGCCGTAGGCGATGCCGTCAAAAAGAATGGTGAGCATGGAGGAGTGTCTGAACTTGCCGGAACACCGTGGAACCGGCTTTGCCGGGCCACGGGCGTTGCCCCCCACCAGGGGGGAGGCGACGCAAGGCGGCGCTTCGGGGGCTTACTTGCTTTTTCCCGGATCCTTCACGTCCTTGATCGTGGCGAACTCCTGGTTGTAGAGCTGGCCGCCCGCCTTCTCCACCTTGCGGATGTAGATGTTGTGCACCACGTCACGGGTCTGTGCGTCGATGAACATCGGGCCGCGCGGGCTCTCGAAGATCTGGCCCTTCATGGCCTCCAGCAAGGCCTCGCCACTGCCGCCCTTGGTGGCCTTGGCCGCTTCATAGATCACCCGCATGCCGTCATAGCCACCCACCGCCATGAAGTTGGGGCGCAAGCCGTTGTTGGCCTTCTGGAAGGCTTCGACGAACTTCTTGTTCAGCGGCGAGTTGTGCGACGCCGAATAGTGGTGCGACGTCACCACGCCCAGCGCCACGTCGCCCATGCTGTTGAGGATGTCGTCGTCGGTCACGTCGCCGGTGCCGATCAGCTTGATGCCGGCCTTGTCCATGCCGCGCTCGGCGAACTGCTTCATCAGTGCTGCGCCGGCGCCCGAGGGCACGAAGACAAACAGCGCGTCGGGCTTGAGGTCGCGCACCTTCTGCAGGAAGGGGGCGAAGTCCGGGTTGCGCAATGGCACCCGCAAGGTCTCGATCACCTGGCCGCCGTTGAAGGTGAAGCGCTCCTTGAAGTACTTCTCCGCGTCGATGCCGGGCCCATAGTCGGACACCAGCGACACGACCTTCTTGATGCCGTTGTTGGGCGCCCAGTCGGCAATGCCCACCGCCGCCTGCGGCAGGGTGAAGCTGGTGCGCACGATGTACGGCGAGGCCTGCGTGATGCTCGAAGTGGCGGCCGCCATGACTACCAGCGGGGTCTTGGACTGGGTGGCGATGGGCGCCGTGGCCAGCGCCAGCGGCGTCAAGCCGAAGCCGGCCAGCACATTGACCTTGTCATTGATCACCAGTTCCTGCGCGATGCGCTTGGTCACGTCGGGCGCGCTGGTGTCGTCCTTGACGATCAGTTCCACCTTCTTGCCGGCCACCGTGTCGCCATTCTGCGCCATGTACAGGCGCGCGGCCGCCTCGATCTGCTTGCCGGTGGAAGCAAACGGCCCCGTCATTGGCAGGATCAGGCCGATCTTGAACTTGTCCTGCGCCAGGGTGCCGGTCGCGGCGGTCGCCAGGGCGGCCAGGGCCATGGCGTGAAGAAAAAAACGTTTTTGCATGCGGGTCTCCAATAAATGATGCAGGCTTACTTTTACGGGGTTGACGAATTTTGGCAAGGGCGGTTTTACTCAGGTCCGGTATTTCAGCTGCGCCTGCGGATCAGGCGCACGCCGGGCATGGTGTCGAGGCCGGGCGTGCGCACCGCCTCGCGCAGGTTGCGTTGGGCGATGCGCGAGTGCTCGCGCATGATGGCCTCGGCCCGGGCGCCTTCACGGCGCTCGATCGCGTCGAGCACCTGCCAGTGCTGGTCTTGCGCGACGACGAGCATGTCGCGCGCCTGGGGTGAATTGGCCTGCACGATCACAAAGCCCGAAGGCGAGGCAAACGGCAGGCTGGCCACGCGCTCCATCTCGCGCGTCATCACCGCGCTGCCGGACAACTCGCCCAGCAGCGCGTGAAATTTTTCATTGAGCACCACGTAGCGCGAGAAAGCGTCGTCATCGAGCGCCGCCTCGCGCAGCAAATCGTCGATCTGGCGCAGGCACTCGCTGGCCTCGCCCAGCACCACCGGCGCCGCGCCGCGTTCGGCCGCCACGCGGGCCAGCAGCCCCTCGATGGTGCCGCGCAGTTCGATCGCGTCCGACACATCACGTTCGGAAAACGTGCGCACCGCATAGCCGCCATTGGGCAGCGCTTCGAGCAAGCCTTCCTGCTCCAGGCGTATCAGGGCGGCGCGGATCGGCGTGCGCGAGACGCCGAGCTTTTCCACGATGGTGAGCTCTGCAATGCGGGCGCCCCCCGGCAGCTCGCCGGCCAGAATCATCTCGCGCAGCCTGAGCTGCGCCTTGACGGCTTGGGAGCCGCCTTCTTCCGGCAGCTCGACCACGGGATTGCTGGGATTCATGGATACATATTGTATACATTAAATGCTGAAATTCAATGAAAGATGAGGTTTATCAGGGTTTTACCCAACTCAATGTATCCATTGAATGCACTGAAAGATGCTTTACCATCCCTCCACGATTCATCTCACTCTCAGGAGACCCGTCATGACCATTCCCCACCTGCCCGCCCGCTACGACCATGTCGGCAGCTTCCTGCGCCCCCAATACCTGCTGGAGGCGCGCCAGCAAAAAGCCACGGGCCAGATCACGGCTGACCAACTGCGCGCGGTGGAAGACAAGGCCATCACCGAGATCGTGAAATTCCAGGAGGACGTGGGCCTCAAGAGCATCACCGATGGCGAGTTCCGCCGCACCTACTTCCATATCGACTTCCTGGAGCAGCTCGGCGGCGTGAAGACCGACATCCCGGTCACCATCCGCAAGCCCGACGGCACCGAGGAACTGGCGCCACCCGTGATCCGCGTGATCGACAAGGTGCGCCATGCCAAAGACATCCAGCTGGCCGACTTCCAGTACCTGAAAAGCCAGGTCGTCGGCGGGCCACACCCCCAAGGTGTCGATCCCCTCCCCCACCATGCTGCACTTCCGCGGCGGACGCGCCGGCATCAGCAAGGAGGCTTACCCCGAGCTCGATCCGGTGTTCTATGACGACGTGGCCCGTGCCTACGGCGACGAATTGCGCAGCCTGGCCGCCGCCGGCTGCACCTATGTGCAGATGGACGACACCAACCTGGCCTACCTGTGCGACGAAAAAATGCGCGAGGCGGCACGCCAGCGCGGCGACGACCCCAACGAACTGCCGCACCGCTACGCGAAATTCATCAACAAGGTGGTGGCGCAAAAGCCGGCCGGCATGACGCTGGCCATGCACCTGTGCCGCGGCAACTTCAAGAGCACGCATGCGGCCGCCGGCAACTACGAGCCCGTGGCCGAGGCCCTGCTCAAGGAAATGGACATCGACGCCTACTTCCTCGAATACGACGACGACCGCAGCGGCGACTTCCGGCCCCTGCGTTACCTGCCCAAGGGCAAGATGGTCGTGCTGGGTCTGGTGACCACCAAGTTCGGCACGCTGGAGAGCAAGGACGACCTCAAGCGTCGCATCGCCGAGGCCGCCCAGTACGCGCCGCTGGACCAGCTGGGCGCTGTCACCACAATGCGGCTTCAGCAGCACCGTGCATGGCAACAACATCGCCGTCGAAGCCCAGCGCAGCAAGCTGCGGCTGGTGATCGAGACGGCGCAGGAAGTCTGGGGCGACGCCTGAGCTGAGTGATACGGCCCAGCACTGATTGATCAGCCTGCTGCCGCCGCAACAGCCTTATTTCATCGTCAGCGCC
>CAVSCI010000009.1:0-201622 GCA_963726365.1 uncultured beta proteobacterium
GGGCGGGGTGGTAGGGCAGCGGGTCGTCGGCAGGGCGATCAATTCTGCCTGACGGAGCGGGGCATTGGGCGCTACGAAGTCAGGAGCTGATTTTGACCCTTTGACGCTGGGGAGAGGCCAATTTGGGGCAACTTTGGTTGCGAAGGCGCTCCGCCGGGGTGCGGGCGAAGGCGAAGGGTACAGTGGCGGGTCGATGACGTCCGTTCTTCTGCTGCCCGGATTTGAGGAGTGAGCGTCCGCAAAGCAGCGGGAGCGGTCAGTCAAGGATCACTTCGCGTACTCACCCTAACGGCCATCCAGGGACACTCACTGGTACTTCTCAATGCGGTCGTTTGGCGGACCGACTCGCCGATACCAGCGTGTGATGGGAACAAGTCCGTTTCTCATGGTGGACGTTGCTTGTGCAGTCGGACTAGCTGCCAATTCAATACCAAAACGGCCACAGACAAGCCTTCATTGACTTTTATCAGCAATTGAGAACACAGAGAAAATGATACTGACTTCGGTATGAGGGGTTTCGAGCGATTTGTTTCTTCCGATAGCAGGAGAAAAAAATGAAACTACATCTTTCCAGTCTTCGTGCATTTATCCCGATACTTTTGATTGCCTTCCTTGCATCTTGCAGCGGTGGTGGTGGCTCTGATTTGCCATCCACTGATGTCCCTACGTCTCCATCTAGTGGAGATACTCCGTTGCCGGTGAAGGTCGCGCCAGTCATCAGCAACCTACGCTATTCTCCAAGCGCCACTTACATGTCGGCCTCGCCTGTAAATTTCGCCGGTACGTTTGATTTCGCTGACTCCGACGGCGATTTAGCAAGCGCTACTTTGACCGTCGTCGAATTGCCAAGCGGGGCGACGATAGGCTTGCAAACCACCCCAATCGCAAATGCTGCTGGTTTGACTGGTGGAACTGTCCAGGGTGCAGTTTCGGCCTTGATCGCCAAAGCCGGCGTTTATTCCTTGCAGATTTTTGTGACTGACGTAACGGGCTTGCGTTCCAATGTCTTAAGCGGGGATGTACGCATTTCACTATTCCCATGGACGCAGAAGCTGGCCAGCCCAACTGCACGAGAGTTTGCGGCGGTCGCCGAACTGGGTGGTCGGATCTATGTTCTGGGCGGCCAACGCACAGACACGGGCGTGACCCCAGGTCCAGCGACGGCGGTGGTTGAGATTTACAACCCCGTCCTGAACACCTGGACTCCATCACCGCCAATGCCAACCGCACGGATGGGTCTTGTCGCCGCTGCAGTCAATGGCAAGCTTTATGCGATTGGTGGGCGCACAGATGGTTACTCAACCTCTGCGACTGGAGCGGTGGAGGAGTTTGACCCAGCAACGCAGATTTGGACGACCAAGCCATCAATGCCGACACCACGCTTTTTTGCAGCCGGGGCACAGTTTCTTGATCAAGAAATTTATGTTGCAGGCGGGGAAAATGGAAGCACTATTCTGAGTACGCTGGAGCGTTACACCCCGATGGTTAATTCATGGGCGACATTGCCTTCCATGCCGACCGCACGCAGTCAGCTGGCTGCAGTTGGCGCAAAGCTGCCGTATGTCGTTGGTGGATATGCGGGCCTCCAATCACAGTGGCTCGGCACAGTGGAGGTGTTTGATCCGATGGGGTTCGGCACTTGGAGCGTGCGCAACGCAATGCCGACGCCTCGAGCCCATCTGGCACTTGCGGAAACCAACGGCAAGCTGTTTGCTGCCGGAGGCGAAAACGCTAGCCGCGCACTGGATACATTGGAAAGTTTCGACCTTGCAACCAATACTTGGAGTGTCAAGACGCCAAGCCCAGTTCCCTTTACGGCAGCTGCAGCCACCGGCCTCAATGGCAGGGTCTACGTCTTCGCCAATAGCCGGACTTATGAATATGACCCGGCAAACGACCTTCGCTGAAGTTGATATCCACAAGTTATTCGCTGACCCATGGCGTCAGCGACTCCAGTTTTCCGGTCTTGAGGGGCACAGGAAAAAATGTCAGGTGTTTTATCCGTGATGGGAAGGGTTACTCTGACCAGACTTTTCTGGATTTTCGGTCTGCTGTTTGTCTTGATGGGATGCGGGGGAAGTGTTGAGTTCCTTGAGTTCAATGAACCGCCGCCATCGCCACCACCAGCTGAACTCCCCATTGACGCTACACCGCCAAAGATCTTGGGCGTCTTTCCAAATTCTGATGCTACGGATGTCGAGCCGCCGCAATGGATTCAAGCTCAGGTCGATGATCAGCTCGACATAGTTTCCGTCAATTCAAGCACGTTCCTGCTCTACGACGGTTCAGGCCAACTGGTCGCCGGCACGGTGACCTATTCCGATCTATATCAATGTTGGACGGACAATGTGACCTCCTGGTGCGGCTACACGATTCAGTTTGCGCCTGCTATTCGGCTTTTGGCCGCAACCCAGTACACCGTAGTATTGAAGAGCCAGATCAAGAACACATCTGGTACCTCGCTCGCGAGCGACTACATCTGGCAGTTCACCACCAGGTCATAGCCAATTTCCACTTCGCCAGCAACTTTTTGTCCGACGCCGATTGGCGCCCGAATGCCTGCAAGCGATGAATCGCTGATGGCTGGGGAGAAAGAAGCGGTTCAGCGATCTGATTGACTGTTTCGGTTATCCGGACTGTTTCAGCGAATGACCGGTCTGCACCACAGCGACTGATCACTACGTTTCGGCTGCGTCCGATGGCAAAGCTGAATTGAATGACCGCTCCCAGTCTTCTTGAGACGCTCGAAGCCGACCTATTCCCCGGCGCATGAATCGATCCTGGCGACGCTCAGTATGCTGAGATGCGTCGCACGCAAAGTCTGAATGGACCGGTCTGCTTGCCCGCGATCATCAAGCCCACTTGTCTGACCAGCGCTGGGTTGAGCGGCGGCGCACCAGGGACAGGCCGACCGCGAAAGTTTGGGACGAAAGCTGACAGGGGCACCCGCACCTCGATCCACTCGCCGGCCTGTGGCTGGAATTCGGCCTGGTAGTTGACACCGTCGAAGGTGTCCTCGGTACGCAGGTTCATCTTGTAGCGCTTGCCGTCTCCCATCACCGACAAAGCGTACCCGAGGGTGCCAGGGGAGCCGAGAGCTACCCGGGCACCGCGAACCGACGCGAACCCGCCGTTGCGCTCCAGCGAGACTTCGCCTTCAAACACGGCATGTCCAACGGGGTCGTAACTGAACCGGCCGGTTGACAGGCCACCCATGACCGCGTCGTTGATCGCAAGCCAGTCAGTGACAGTTCCCGGGGCATCGAAGCTGATCTGGTTCGTTTGCATGCCCGGATTGTGCGCGGTGTACCGTTGGTCGCGTAGAGGTGATTTATGCTTGACCCATGAGTACCGACTTTGACGCAATCGTGGTGGGGGCAGGCTCGGTGGGCCTGGCGTGTGGCTATGCGCTGGCGCGCCAGGGCCAAAGCGTGGCGGTGCTGGAGCGCGAGCGCCGCGTGGGCGCGGGCATCTCCTCGCGCAACTCCGAGGTGATCCACGCCGGCCTGCATTACCCGCCGGGTTCGCTGAAGGCGCGCTTCTGCGTCGAGGGCCGGCGCCTGCTCTACGACTTTCTCGATCGCCACAACGTCGCCTACAACAAGTGCGGCAAGCTCATCGTCGCCACGCAGGACAGCGAACTCGCGGCGCTGGATGCGCTGGCCGCGCGCGGCGAGGCCAATGGGGTCGAGGGCGTGACCCGCCTGGACGCCGCGCAGGCCCTGGCCCTGGAGCCGGCCTTGCGCACCGTCGGCGCGCTGCACTCGGCCGAGAGCGGTGTGTTCGACGCGCATGGCTTCATGGACGCGCTGGTCGGCGAGATCGAGGCGCATGGCGGCGCGGTGGTGCTGAACTCGCCGTTCCTGGGGGCGACGCCGACGGCCGACCAGGTCGAGGTCCGCATCGGCGGGGACGACCCCAGCACCGTCACCACGCGCCGCCTGATTCTGGCGGGCGGCCTGCAGGCGCAGGAGATGGCCGGGCTGGTGGAAGGGTTCCCTGCCGAACGCATCCCCACCCTGCATTACGGCAAGGGCAGCTACTTCGCGCTGACCGGCCACGCGCCGTTCCAGCGCCTGATCTATCCGCCGCCCATCCCCGGCGCGCTGGGCATCCATTACCGCCGCGACCTCGGTGGGCAGGCGCGCTTCGGGCCCGACCTGGAGTTCGTCGATGCGCCGGACTATGTCGTCGATCCGGCCCGGGTGCGGTATTTCGAGGACTACGTGCGCCGCTTCTGGCCGGGCCTGCCGGACGGCGCCCTGACGCCCGACTACGCCGGCATCCGGCCCAAGCTGCACGGGCCCGGCGAGCCCCGGCCCGACTTCGTGATCGACGACTCGCAACCGGGCGTGATTGCCCTGTTCGGCATCGAAAGCCCGGGGCTGACCGGCGCGCTGGCGATCGGCGACTACGTCGCCGGCCTGGCCAGCCGCTGAGATTCAATTCGGCCTATGCCGGGCGTCCGGCCGCACGACAGAGCGGCGCCTTGGAGACTTCAGCACCCGATGCCCGGGTGTCGTCACATCCTCGATGGCGTCAGCCGCCGGCGGCCCGCCAGGCCGTGGGCGTGCACCCGGCCCACTGCCGAAAGGCACGCGAAAACGCGTTGGCGTCGGCATACTGCAGCGCCGCAGCGATGTGGGTCACCGGCAGTTGCGTGTTTCGCAGCAACTGGCAGGCCAGCTCATGGCGGGTGCGGTTGACCAGCACCTGGAAGCTCTTGCCTTCGGCATCGAGCCGGCGGCGCAGCGTGCGCTGGCTGATGCCGAACTGCTGCGCCACGGCCTCGGCCGTGCCATGGCCGCTGAGCAACATCTGGTGCAGCACCAGCTCCACCTGCTCGCCCAGGCTCAGCGGGCCCGTGGCTTGCGCCTGTTGCAGCGCGTGCGTGAGCGCCCGGTGGCGCTCGGGGTCGGCGCCTTCGATCGGCCGGGCCAGCCAGGTCGACGCGAAGACCAGGCCGGAGACCTCGGCATCGAAGTTCAGCGGCGCGCGGAACAACTGGCGGTAGGCCGCGGTGCGCGCCGGTCGCCGGTACGAGAACTGCACCGCCAGCGGCACGAAGGCGGGCCCGCAAAGACCCTGCAGGATGCGGTGTCCAATGGCCAGCGCCACGTCGTAGATGAACTCGGTGCCCGGCGTGAAATGCCGGTACACGGAATAGCCGAGCATTGCGGTATCGGGCTCGGTTTGCAGCAGCAGCGGCGCCGCGCCGCGGTCGTGCAGCTGCAGGTGCAGCAACAAGCTGCGCAGCGCCGCACCCACATTGGGCGAATGGCGCATGAGTTCGCCCAGCGGTCCCAGGCCGTCCAGGCTGAAGCGCTCGCCGACCAGCAGCGCGAAATGCGGGCAGTCCGCCAGACGGGCGCACTCGGTGAACAGCCGTGCGGCCACTTCGAGCGGCAACCGCGCATCCGGATCCTGGAACAGGGCCAGCGGCACGCCCGCGCGGTCAAAGGCCGTCTGCGGCCGTGCGTGCAAGGCTTGCAGCACCTGCGGGATGGCGAGGATCGGACCGATGCGGATGTCGCCGGCTTCGCTTTGCGCGAAGGCAGCCGCATCTTGCGGCGGCAGGTGTGGGCTGGGCGAAGCGTGCGGCTTCGGCGGGAGATCGGGTCATGATGGTCTGGCCGGAATTGCAAGGCGTAAGCATAACGGCGATGCTAGATTCGCCGATCCCCCAGTGATCAAAGGCTCCCCATGAAAAGGCTTTTTTCCGCGTTCGCAGCCCGCGCGTTCATCACCACGCTGGCCGTGACCCTTGCGGCCGTGGCCCAGGCCCAACCGCTGATGGGCGCGCCCGCATCGGCGCAGACCTTCAAGATGACGACGCCGATCGCTCCCGGCGTCGCCGTGCCCGACAAGATTGAAAGTTCCATCGGCACGCTGAACCTGAGCCACGGCTACCCGTCGGCCGACACCGTCGAGAAGATCTACGACAACCTCGATCGCTCGCGCGCCCTGCAGGCCTATCTCATGGCCATCCCGATCGTGAACCAGGCCGGCATGCGCGACTCGATCCGCAAGTTCGGGCCGGACAACCAGACCGACGTGATCTGGGAAAACCTCGTCGATCCGCGCACCGTCGAGCTCACCGCCAACGACAACACGATCTACAACTTCATCTGGCTCGACTCCAAAAAAGGCCCGCTGGTGCTCGAAGTGCCGCCTGAAGTCCTGGGTGGCGTCAATGACTTCTGGTACCGCTGGGTGGCCGATGTGGGCATCACCGGCGAGGACCGCGGCAAAGGCGGCAAGTACCTCGTCCTGCCGCCCGGGTACAAGGGGGAGGTGCCGCCCGGCTACATCGTCGTGCGCCCGAGCACCTATGGCAACTGGTTCTTCTTCCGCGCCTTTGTGGTCAATGGATCGACCAAGCCTGGCGTCGAATCGGTGAAGAAGCACCTCAAGATCTATCAGCTCTCGGAGGCCGCCAATCCGCCGTCAATGAAATTCGTCAATGCCTCGGGCGTGCCGGCCAACTTCGTCGCTCCGGGGGACTACTCGTTCTGGAACCTGCTGAACCAGGTGATTCAGGAAGAGCCGCCCGGCGGCTCCGACCCCACGACGCTCGGGCTGTTTGCGTCGATCGGCATCGTGAAGGGCCAGCCCTTCGCCCCGGACGAGCGCATGAAGAAGATCCTCGCCGACGCCGCGAACATCGGCGCCGTCACTGCCCGCACCATCGCCTTCAAGGTCCGTTCGCCGGAAGCCTACTTCTACCCGAACAGCCCCTGGCGCCTGCCCTTCTTCGGCGGCTACCGGTTCGAGAGCGCGCCCGGCGTGACCAACATGGACGGCTATATCTTCTACTACTACTTCGCCACCGGTGTCACGCCCGCGATGGAGATGAAGATGGTCGGCCAGGGCTCGCAGTACCCGTGGTCGGTGCAGGACTCCAAGGGCAACCCCTTCGACGGCGGCAAGACCTACAAGATGCGTCTGCCGCCGAACGTCCCCGTGAAAGACTTCTGGTCGGTGATCGTCTATGACAACCAGACCCGCTCGATGGTGCAGACCGACCAGAGCGCGCCCAGCGTGAGCAGCCAGGACAAGAGCATCAAGACCAATGCCGACGGATCGGTCGATGTCTGGTTCGGCCCCAAGGCGCCGCCTGGCATGGAGAACAACTGGGTGCAGACGATTCCGGGCAAGGGCTGGTTCATGATCCTGCGCCTGTACGGCCCGCTGGAGCCCTGGTTCAACAAGACCTGGCGTCCCGGCGAGATCGAACTCCAGCGGTAGCCGGTCGGTACTGCTCGTCGGGTCGCACCGGCGAGTGAGCGGCCCGACAAGCGGCTCCCGCGGACGGCGCTGACGCGCCGCCGCAAGCCCAGTCACACCACCGTCGCCACCTCCAGCAGAGCGCCGGCCACCTGCACCGGTGCGATCGCCTGACCCAGGATCGCCCAGGCCAGCACCAGCGCGAAGACCGGCTCCACGTTCATGATGGCCGAGTTGCCGACCCTGCCCAGAAAATGCTACCAAACAGATAGCTGAATATGACCATTTGACGCTGGAATGAGCCAAATCTGGTCACATATTGAGCTGCGAAGGACCTCCACAGGGCGCCGCAGCCCGTGCTGCACCGCCTGAACGCCGAGATCAACAAGGCACTGGCCTTGCCCGACCTGCGCGCGCGCCTGATCGCCAGCGATAACCTGCCCACCGGTGGCAGCGCCGCCGACTTCGCCTGCCCGATCGCCACCGGGTCGGAGCACCACGCGCGGGTCATCGAGGCGGCGAATATCCGGGCGCAGCCGCCGCCAACCCATGAATCCGGTTGACCGTTGTCATGGTGATCCGCAGAACGCTGCCTTCAGCGTCAGGCCTTCTGGGAGAATCTCAGGAGCATCTCGGCACAGAGCCCCAAGCCCAGCAGCAACGATGCGATGACGTCGGCCATCACGACACGGTTGATTTCGCCGTTGTAGCTTCCGACCCAGACGGACACAACGATGAAACTCGCGGCACTGACGAACCCCACGGACAGCGCCACAATCCGCAAGGAAGGCACAGGGATCGCAATCAACATGAGGGCACCCAGGACGCCGAAAAGCAACGCCCTGTGCTGAAGCAAGATGGCGGTGTTCGGGTCAGAAACGGTAATTCCGTAGAGTCGCGCCAGGTTGCCTGTACCTAGAACGCCCTGGAGCGGCAATAAATGAATGACGCCGGCAATGAGAAGCGCAAGAACAGACACGTACTTCATGGGGTTTCCTCAACGAGTATCCAATGTTCAGACGAAGGCCCAGTCACACCTTCAGGAACGCCTATCTTTTCAAATTCGCGCACGATGAGCTTTCAGAATTCGCCTGTCTTGCCAAGAATATGTGTAGGGTCAGCCAGGGCCCTGTACATCGGCCCTGGTCTGGCTTTGGCGCCTCATGTCAATGCAGCCACCACGATTGCTGTCTCGCTTGCTGAAGATTTTTCATTGAGGACCTGGCGTCGCAGCAAAGGCTGGACCGAATGGCGTTCATGTGCGGTGGCGGTGATTCCATCGGAAACGCTCCACCATCTGGTGAGCACGGGGCCCATGGCTTTTTTGTATCTCGATCCCCTGGGTGATGGCCGTATTCCGATGGGTCAGGATCAGCTGGAGCAGGGTCGATGGGGATTGATTCATGAGGCCAACGTCATCGGCCTTCATGCCGCGTTCGCCGCCTTCGGTCTTGCAAGAACACAACTGCGCGATGCACGCATCGCCAAGGTTGTCCTTGAAATCGAACGTCGGCCCCATGAGTTCCGTCGGCTGCAGGATGCCGCTGCGCTGGCATGCCTCTCGCCCTCAAGGTTTCGCGCCCGGTTTGCGAAAGAGGTCGGCTTGCCTTTCCGTCGGTATCGCCTGTGGCGCCGGATGGCTTCCGTGATGAGGGGTGTCGCACAGGGCGGCAACCTGACGGAATCGGCGCATCTGGCGGGGTTTTCCAGCTCTGCCCACCTGAGTTTCGCCTTCAAGCAGATGTTCGGCCTCGCTGCGAGTGACATTCTGGCAATGGGCGTGGCGATTGACGTTTCCGACGAGGCTGTGCAATGACGCGGGACCGCCAAAGGGCCTGGTCCACGCTACCGGCAGCAGGCCGAGGATCGCGAACCACCGATCTGAGCACGCCCGTTAGCCAGCGACAACGTGCCCACCGGCGGCAGCGCTGCCGACTTCGCCCGCCCGATCGCCACCGAGTCGGAGCACCACGCGCGCATCATCAAGGCGGCGAATATCCGGGCCGAATATGCGCTGGCGCGGCAAATGCCGGAGCCATCAAGCCCTGAGAATAGGCGGCATGTCGTCCGTTTTCACCACCGCAGGGCCGATCGCCCCCGTCTTCGCGCAAGGTTTTGTCCTGGGCCTGGGGCTGATCGTGGCCATCGGCGCGCAGAACGCCTTTGTGCTGCGCCAGGGCCTGCGGCGCGAGCACGTCGGCGCGGTGGTGCTGTTCTGCGCGCTGGCCGACGCGGCGCTGATCACCGCCGGCGTCTTTGGCATGGCCCGCGCCCTGGGCGAGCGCCCGCAACTGGCCCGTGCGCTGGCACTGGCCGGCGCGGCGTTTCTGGCGGGGTATGGCTGGCAGGCGTTCCAGCGGATGCGCCACGCCGGCAGCCTGCAGGCCGCTGCGGGCGGCGAGGCCTTGAGCCGCCGCGCCGCGCTGGCTCAGGCCGCCGCCTTCACGCTGCTCAACCCCCATGTGTACCTGGACACGGTGCTGCTGGTGGGCGGCCTGGGCGCGCAGCAACCGGCGCCGCTGCAAGGCTGGTTCGCCGCTGGCGCCAGCACCGCCAGCCTGGCCTGGTTCAGCCTGCTCGGCGTGGGCGCCCGCTGGCTGGCGCCGTGGTTCGCCCGGCCCACCGCCTGGCGGGTGCTGGACGGACTGATCGGCGTGACGATGGTGGCGCTGGCGCTGCTGATGGCGCGGCATGCGTGGAGCGGGGTCTGAGTGCTTGTAGAACCCGGACAGGGGACTTGATACGGACCGTCCGCGCGCGCCGTGAACGCTTCCGTCGACATGGCCTGCGAACGGCCCTACGCCTCTGGTAACGTGAAGACTTTCAATTCCCTGATGGCGATGAATCGCGGGAAGGCGGGGAGTGGGGCGCCGGTCGATGGGGGAGGGGTGTTGAGTCTGGTTGAGGATCGGTGGCGAGAAAAGTCGCCTCTGAATTGATAGCTGAATATCACCGAATGACGCTGGGATGTGGGGGGGTTTTGTTGAAAGTTTGGTGGGAACGGGCTTGGGGGGTGCGACGGTCCGGATTCGACCCATTGCAGCCGGTCGAGGGAATGAGGTCCGGACATTCGTGGAGGCGATCAAAGGAGACGAAGCAGCCCTCCAGATTGCGGGACTGTAATCATTTATCCAGCCATCTCTTTTGCATCGGGAGCTGACGGTCACCAGTTCCAGCTTCGCAGATGCCCTGAACACGCATGGTTTCGGCGCTCTCGCGAGGCACGTTGGGGCACATCGGACGACTTGTACGTCGGCATTGACAGGTTCTAGTCACGCAAATGGTCGCGCACGAACTCGCGAAAATAGGCCATTGCCGGAGCCTCGGTTCGCCCTGCCAGGGTAAGGTATGCAAAGCGCGCGGTGGCCACCAACTTGGGCTTTACAGGTAGCTCAATCAGGCTGCCGTCTTCCAGTCCATCCCGGGTTGCAGCAATCACGCCCAGAAAGATTGCGTCAGTCTGCGCCACGGTTTTGACCAGGCTTGCAACATCATCGCAACGAAGTGCCACCAATTCAGCAGGGTTGGCCTGCAGGCCATATTGGTCAACCAAGAGGCGGGCGACCTCGTCTGAAAGTGGTGTGGACGCCACCGGGTACCTCAACACGTCAGACAGGGCGACATTTTTCTGGCCGGCCAGTGGATGATTGGAGCGTGCTACAAAGCCGGCTTCCAGTTCCACCAATGATTCAATATTGAGGTCTGCTGCCGGAATGACGCGACGCATGTCGACAACCATCGCGTCGAGCTGGCGACTTCGCAGCTGCAGTATCTGTAGTTCCGCCGGACCCTGCGTGACGGACACACGCATGCCACGTTGAGCGGCCGCCGCGCACATCAGCGGGACCATCAGCAAAGCGGCTGGCCCCGAACCCAGCCCAACGCTGATCGCACCCTTGCCTCCGCCCTGCAACAGCCTGGCGCTGTGGAGAAGCTCAGCTGCGTCACGAACAATGTGTCGGGCTCTGGATACGACATCCAGGCCTAACGGAGTGAGTTCATTGCGCTTGCCAATGCGATCCAGGACCTTCCCGCCCAGGTCGTCCTCCAGGCTTTGAATGCTGCGGCTCAAGGCCGATTGGGTGATGAACAACTTCTCGGCCGCGCGGCTGAACGAGCCGGTGTCGGCCAGGGCCAGCAGGTGTTCTAGATGTTTGATGTTCATGGCTGGTGGACCTTTACCCTGACCCCCAAAATAATGAGACAAATGAATGATAACCAGAAATATTAGTCATTGGACACATTGATTTTGGCCGCCTACCATTTGCCTGCCAGCCAATTTCACAACCCTTTTCCTGGAGTTCGACATGCACCCCATCCCCGGCTCACTGATTCGGCACTGCAGCGCGTTGTTTGTCGGCCTTGCGCTGGCAGCTTCCGTTGCCGCGCAGACGTATCCGTCCAAACCCGTCAGCATGATCGTGGCCTTTCCGCCTGGCGGTGGCTCGGATGTACTGGGGCGCGCCGTTGGCAAAGGCATGGCTGAAGTGTTTGGCCAGCCCGTCATCGTCGAGAACGTCGTAGGCGTGGGGGGCTCCCTGGGTGTTCTCAAGGCAGCCAATGCCCAGCCTGACGGCTACACCATTCTGGCGGGCTCTCCGCTGGAACTGATCTACACGCCGCTGGGTGTGGCCGCTGCCAAAAACAAGCCCGAGGACATGCGCCTGGCAGCCCTGGTGGGTCACACGCCGATTGCGATTGTTGTGCGCAAGGATTTGCCGGTGAACACGCTGGAAGAGTTTGCTGCACTGGCCAGGAAGGCCGACAAGCCTCTCAGCTTTGGTTCCACGGGGGTCGGCTCTCTGTACCACTTGATGGCAGAAAAGGCTCTGCAAACGGCAGGTGCCCGTGGCCTGCACGCGCCCTACAACGGCATGGCCCCCTACGTCAAGGATTTGATGGGCGGTGTGATTGATTTTGCGGTCGTCCCGCTGGTCGGCCCGGTGTTGGGCGCGATTGATGGTGGTCAGATCAAGGCGCTGGCCCTGGCCTCCAGCCAACCGTTAACGCGCCTGCCCAAACTTCCCCTGGCAAGTGCCACCAAAGGCTTTGAAGACTATCAGTTCAGCATCTGGATTGGCATTGAAGCCAGTGCCAGGACGCCTGATGCACAAGTGGCCGCGCTGCACAAAGCCGCCTACACAGCGCTGTCCAACCCGGATATTCGCAAAGTCATTGAGACGGCAGGCAGCACGGTTGCCGAGCCCATGAGCCTGGCGCAACTCGATGCCTTCTACAAAAAGGAAGTGGTCAAGGGCGCTGCGATTGCCAAGTCCATCAAACTCGAACCGCAGTAATCCCATGTCCGCCACGCTGACAAAAATGCATGCCAACGCAGAGGCCTTCACGGCGCTGCGCCGCGACATTCACCAACACCCGGAGATCGGCTTCAAGGAATTTCGTACCAGCGACCTGGTGGCCGAGCGCCTGCAGCGCTGGGGCTACGAGGTCACGCGCGGGCTGGGCGGCACCGGGGTAGTGGGGCAACTCAAGCGCGGCACGGGCACGCGCAAGCTGGGCCTGCGGGCCGATATGGATGCCTTGCCCATTGTTGAGACCACGGGCTTGCCCTACGCCAGCCGCCATGCAGGTTTGATGCACGCGTGCGGCCATGATGGACACACCGCGATGCTGCTTGCAGCCGCCGAGCATCTGGCAACGTCGGCGACGTTCGACGGCACGCTGAACCTGATTTTTCAGCCCGCCGAAGAAAGCCTGGGTGGCGCACGCAAGATGATGGAAGACGGCTTGTTTGACCGCTTCCCCTGTGATGCGATTTTTGCCATGCACAACATGCCGGGCTTCCGGCAAGGCCAGTTGCTATTGCGCGAAGGTGCGGCGATGGCGTCGAGTGAAAACATCCTGGTGCACATTGAAGGCAAAGGCGGGCATGGGGCCATGCCCCACCTGAGCGCAGACCCGGTGGTGGCGGGCGCATCCATCGTCATGGCCCTGCAAACCATCGTGGCGCGCAACGTACCGCCGCTGCAGATGGCGGTGATCACCGTGGGCGCTTTCCAGTCGGGTGTGGCCAACAATGTCATTCCCCAGCAGGCCACGCTCAAGCTCAGCGTGCGCGCGCTGGACCGGGGTGTTCGTGAGCTGCTGCGCACACGCATTGTCGAGGTCGTCGAGCTGCAGGCGCAAAGTTATGGCGTCACTGCACGCGTCGAGTTTTTGCCGGGCTACCCGGTGCTGGTCAATACGGCCGCTGAAACGGCGCTGGCCCGCGAAGTGGCCATCGCGCTGGTGGGCGCCGACAACGTCGTGCTGCAAGCCGAGCCGCTCACCGGCAGTGAAGACTTCGCCTACATGCTTGAAGAGGTGCCCGGCAGCTATTTGTTCATCGGCAATGGCGATGCCGCCAGTGGCGGCCACGGTGCCTGCATGGTGCATAACCCCAACTACGACTTTGAAGACCGCAACATCCCTGTGGGTGCTGCCTTCTGGGTGGCGTTGACGGAGCGCTTTCTGGCATAAACACTTTCTTTTGAAATTCAGATCGGGAGAGACAAGGTGACGCTAAAGCGCCACTTTGCGCCGAAGGAGCAACCACCCCGGAAACTCTCAGGCAAAAGGACCGATTTGAATCGTTGATCTCTGAAGAGCTGCCGGGTTGAGTCACCCGTCACACCGCAGGAGCAAGTGGCCTCATCGCGCACGATGGGCCATGAATCTCTCAGGTTCCAAACAGAGGGGGTGCATGGCGCGCATGGTGCGTGCGCGTGCTTTTTGTCCTCGTGACATCCCTGACTTGTCTGGAGATCTGAAACATGAAATCAATCGCAGTTATCGGCGGCGGCATCACCGGCGTCACCACCGCTTACGCTTTGGCCAAGCGTGGCTTTATGTCACTTTGTTCGAGAAAAACCGCTACGTGGCAATGGAAACATCGTTTGCCAACGGCGGCCAGTTGTCCGCCTCAAACGCCGAGGTGTGGAACCACTGGTCCACCATCCTCAAGGGCATGAAGTGGATGCTCAAGAGCGACGCGCCACTCCTGATCAATCCCAAGCCCGGCTGGCACAAGCTGAGCTGGTTTGTGGAGTTCATCAGCAACATTCCGCATTACCAGCGCAACACGATTGAGTCTGCGCGGCTGGCCATTGCGGCCCGCGAACATTTGTTTGCCTGGGCACAGGCCGAAGGGGTGGATTTCGATCTCAAGAAAGAAGGCATCCTGCACATCTACCGCGACAAAAAAGGCTTTGACCACGCCGGTGAAGTGAGCAAGATGCTGGCCCAGGGCGGCTTGCCACGCCGCGCCGTCACACCGACTGAAATGAAAGCGATTGAGCCCACGCTGGCCGGTAATTACTACGGCGGCTACTTCACGGAGAGCGACTCCACCGGCGACATTCACAAGTTCACCACGGGCATGGCGAGAGCCGCTGAGCGCTTGGGCGTGCAGTGCTTGTACGGGCAAGACGTCATGAGCCTGCATAGCGACGGCAAGACGGCTGAAGTTACCGTGGCTGACGGTGGCAGCCATGTGACGCGCCACTTCGACGGGCTGGTGGTGTGCGCAGGCGTGGAAAGCCGCGGCTTTGCCGCCCAGCTGGGGGACAGGGTCAACATCTACCCAGTGAAGGGTTATTCCATCACCGTCAATCTGCCCGACGCGCAAAGCCAGGCTGCCGCGCCCATGGTGAGCCTGCTTGATGATGAGACCAAGCTGGTCACCAGCCGCCTGGGTGTTGACCGTTTCCGCGTTGCCGGCACGGCCGAATTCAACGGCTACAACAAGGACATCCGCGCTGACCGCATCCGGCCCCTGATCGCTTGGGTCAACCAGTGCTTCCCCGGCATCAACACCCGCCAGGTGGTGCCCTGGGCCGGGCTGCGCCCGATGATGCCGAACATGATGCCGCGCGTGGGTCGTGGCAAGAAAGCCAATGTGTTTTACAACACCGGTCACGGCCACCTGGGATGGACACTTTCAGCGGTGACCGCTGACATGGTGGCGCAGGTGATTGCCGATAACCGCCTGACCTGGACAAGTGCCGGTCCGTCCACGGCGCATGATCGCAATAGCGAATTTGGTTCGGCAGAAGGCCGCTTTGGAGCGTAGCCACTGACTGACTCTTGATGGCCGTTTGCAGTCGCTCCCGCCCCCCTCACTGCCCCCTCACCGCCTCCTCATCCCCAACCACACCACCGTCGCCACCACCAGCAGCGCCCCCGCCACCTGCACCGGCGCAATCGACTGCCCCAGGATGGCCCAGGCCAGCACCAGCGCGAAGACCGGCTCCACGTTCATGATGGCCGAGTTGCCGACCACGCCGAGCTTGGGCAGCACGGTGAACATGATGGTGAAGGCGGTGCCGTAGAGGAAGGTCAGCGCCGCCAGCCCCCACCAGCCGGGCACGGCGGAGGGGAAGTGAAAGCCGCCCTGGTAGCCCACGGCCGCCAGCGCCAGCACACCGACGATGCTCATGGTGGAGCAGGTGCGCACGCGGCCGTCCAGGTCGCTGGCTTCGTGTTGGGTGATCACCAGCGCCACGCCGAAGGTGGCGGCTGCCGTCAGCGCAAAGGCCACGCCCGCGCCGATGCGCCCCCACTGGCCGGCGGCGCCCAGGCCCGAGGCGGCGCCGAACACGTCCAGCGCCAGCGCCAGGCCCACCAGCATCACCGGCATGGCCACCAGCACCGCGCGCTCCGGCCGGTGGCCGTAGAACAGGCGCGCCCACAGCGCCGTCCACAGCGGGTAGGTGTTGAAGGCCAGCAGGGCCAGCGCCACGGGCAGCCGCGCCACGGCCGAATACAGGCACAGGCTCTGCACGCCGATCAGCAGGCCGATGGCCGGCAAGGCACGCCGGTGCCGCGCGGTGAACGTGAGCGGTACCCGCTGCGCCAGCAGCAGACCGGCCAGCACCAGCGCGGTGACGGCGCTGCGGAAGGTCACCGCCGTGGCCACGTCCACCCCGTTGTTGAAGGCCAGGCGCGCGGCCACGTGGTTGGCGCCCATCATCAGGGCGATCAGCAGCAGCGTGGCAAAGGCGGTGCCGGAGAGTTTGCGGGTGGGTGGGGTCATGCGGTGGGGTAGCCCACGGCCGCCAGCGCCAGCACACCGACGATGCTCATGGTGGAGCAGGTGCGCACGCGGCCGTCCAGGTCGCTGGCTTCGTGCTGCGTGATCACCAGCGCCACGCCGAAGGTGGCGGCTGCCGTCAGCGCAAAGGCCACGCCCGCGCCGATGCGCCCCCACTGGCCGGCTGCGCCCAAGCCCGAGGCCGCGCCGAACACGTCCAGCGCCAGCGCCAGGCCCACCAGCATCACCGGCATGGCCACCAGCACCGCGCGCTCGGGCCGGTGGCCGTAGAACAGGCGCGCCCACAGTGCGGTCCACAGCGGGTAGGTGTTGAAGGCCAGCAGGGCCAGCGCCACGGGCAGCCGCGCCACGGCCGAATACAGGCACAGGCTCTGCACGCCGATCAGCAGGCCGATGGCCGGCAAGGCACGCCGGTGGCGCGCCGTGAACGTGAGCGGTACCCGCTGCGCCAGCAGCAGCCCTGCCAGCACCAGCGCGGTGACGGCGCTGCGGAAGGTCACCGCCGTGGCCACGTCCACCCCGTTGTTGAAGGCCAGGCGCGCGGCCACGTGGTTGGCGCCCATCATCAGGGCGATCAGCAGCAGCGTGGCAAAGGCGGTGCCGGAGAGTTTGCGGGTGGGTGGCGTCATGACAGATCAATACAGCCCGTGCACCTGCGCATGCACCCGCGCCAGGCCCAGCAGCGCGTCGGTGAAGGGGGTGGGCACGCCGGTCTTCTGGCCCAGCTCGCGCACCACGGTGACCAGCGCGTCCAGCTCCACGGCCTTGCCGGCTTCCACGTCCTGCAGCATCGAGGTCTTGAACGCGCCGAGCTTGCGCGTGACGGCGTGGCGGTCTTCGGGCTGCTGGTCGATGGGGATGCCGATGCGCGCGCCGATTTCCTTGGCCTCCAGCATCACGCGCTGACGAAGCCGCGCACCAGCTCGTCGCCCAGGATCAGGTCGGTGGTGGCGCCGGTGAAGGCGCTGATCGGGTTGACCGTCATGTTGCCCCAGAGCTTGAACCAGATGTCTTTCTGGATCTGCGGCGACACGGTGGCCGCAAAGCCGGCGCGCTGCAGCAGCGCGGCCAGCGCCTGCACGCGCGGGCTGTCCGCACCCGAGGGCTCGCCGATGATGAGCCCGTTGCCGAAGTGGTGGCGGATCACGCCCGGCGCATTCACCGCGCAGCTCGCGTGCACCACGCAGCCGATCACGTGGCGCGCGGGAACGGCGCGGGCGATCTCGCCGGTGGGGTCCACCGCCTGCAGCGCCGTGCCGGCCAGCGCGCCACCGAAGCCTTCAAAAAACCACCAGGGCACGCCGTTCATGGCCGTCAGCACGACTGTGTCGGGCCCGATCAGCGGCGCGATGTGGCGCGCCACCTCCAGCAGTGCCGGCGCCTTGACGGCGATGACCACCAGGTCCTGCACGCCCAGCGCCGCCGGGTCGCTGCTGGCGCGCACCGCGTGGGTGGTGGTGCCTTCGGCCTCCACCAGTTGCAGGCCGTGCTGTTGCAGCGCTGCCAGCGTGGCGCCGCGCGCCACCACGCTCACTGAGCAGCCCACGCCCGCCAGACGGGCTCCGAGCCAGCCGCCAATGGCGCCAGCGCCGTAAATCGCAATGTTTTTGATCATTTTTTGCCCCATCCCAGCGTGGAATGGTCATGGTTTGCTATCAATTTTTATAAGTGTCGTCGATCCGGTCCACCTGCCGCACCAGCGCGTCGAACACGTCGCGCCCGGCGCCGTGGGCGGGGTTGAACTGCAACGCGTCGCGCGTGCACTTGGCGGCGATGGCCTCGGGCACGGGGATGGCCGCGCCCATGCTGAGGGTGGCCATCTGGATCTCGCAGGCGCGCTGCAGCGTCCAGAGGATGGCGAAGGCCTGCTCCAGCGTCTGGCCCCAGCTCAGCAGGCCGTGGTTGCGCAGGATCACCGCCGGCTTGTTGCCGATGCTGGCCAGCACGCGCGGGCCTTCCTCGGCGTGGATGGTGATGCCCTCGAAGGGGTGGTACGCCACCATGTCGTGCAGCTGGGCCGAGTAGAAGTTGCTCTGGCTCAGGCCGCCTTGCAGCGAGGCCACGGCCACACCGGCGGTGGTGTGGGTGTGCATCACGCAGTGCGCGCCCTCGATGCCGCCGTGGATGGTGCTGTGCAGCGTGTAGCCGGCGGGGTTCACCGGGTGATGCGAGCCGTCGAGCACGTCGCCGGCCAGGTTGATCTTGACCAGGTTGCTGGCGGTGACTTCGCTGTAGTGCAGGCCGAAGGGGTTGATCAGGAACTGGCGCTCACCGCCGCTGACGCTGTCAGGCAGGCGCACGGTGATGTGGTTGTAGATCATCTCGGTCCAGCCCAGCATCGCGAAGACGCGGTAGCAGGCGGCCAGGCGCACGCGCGCAGCGCGCTCGTCGGGGTGCAGGGCAGACAGGGGCTGGGGGGCGGATTTCAGGACGGCGGACATCGGGTCTCCTCGGGTGGGTGGTGTGGGGTGGGGTGGGGCGTCAGCTCGCGTCGCGAAGCCAGGTGACGGCCCCGGAATGGGTGACGGCGCCCTGGTGGCTGGGCCGCACGGTCAGGGCGTATTTCTCCAGCAGGCCGCCCAGCGGGGCCGCCGCGGGCGTGGCGCGTTGGGCCAGCCGCTGGCGGAGCTCGGCGTCCGTCAGCTCCACGGTGATGCAGCGTGCCTCGGGCCGCGCGTCGATGGCGATCACGTCGCCGTTGCGCAGCGCGGCAATCGGCCCGCCGTCGGCGGCTTCCGGGCCGGCGTAGCCGATGCACAGCCCGCGCGTGGCGCCGGAGAAGCGGCCGTCGGTCAGCAGCGCGACCTGGTCGCCCATGCCCTGGCCATAGAGCAGCGCGGTGATGCCCAGCATCTCGCGCATGCCGGGGCCGCCCTTGGGGCCTTCGTTGCGGATCACCAGCACGTCGCCCGGCCGGTAGTCCATCGCCTGCACGGCGGCCTGGGCTTCTTCCTCGGACTCGAACACGCGGGCCGGGCCACGGTGCACCAGGGTTTTCAGGCCGGCGGTCTTGAGCAGCGCGCCGTCGGGGCACAGGTTGCCCTTGAGCACGGCCAGCCCGCCGTCGCGGCTCAGGGCGTCTTCCACCGCGCGCACCACGCGGCCGTCGGGCGCGTTGGCGCCGGTGAGTTCCTCGGCCAGCGTGCGGCCGGTGTAGGTGAGCGCATCGCCGTGCAGGTGGCCCTTTTGCAGCAGCTCGCGCAGGATCACGCCGGCGCCGCCGACGTAGTACACGTCACGCGCCAGGTACTTGCCGCCGGGCTTGAGGTCGGCGATCAGCGGCGTGCGCGCGAACACGGCGGCCACGTCGTCGAGGTGGAATGCGATGCCGGCCTCGTGCGCGATGGCCGGGATGTGCAGCGCGGCGTTGGTCGAGCCGCCGGTGGCCGAGACCACGGCGCAGGCGTTTTCCAGCGCCTGGCGCGTCACGATGTCGCGCGGCAGCGGGGCATCGCCCATCACCGCCGCCATCAGCGCCTTGCCCGCTTTGCGCAGCAGCGGCGCGCGCTCGCTGAACACGGCCGGCACCATGCTGGAGCCGATCGGCGCCAGGCCCAGCGCCTCGCTGACCATGCCCATGGTGTTGGCGGTGAACTGGCCGGCGCAGGCGCCCGCCGAGGGCAGGCAGGCGCGCGTCACGGCGTCGAGTTCATCCAGCGTGGCGTCGCCCGCCAGCACCTTGCCGATGGTTTCGTAGGTGTCCACCACGTTGAGGTCGGCACCGTCCGGCCCCGGGCGCTGGCCGGGCAGCGCCGAGCCGCCGTGCACGAACACGCTGGGCACGTTGCAGCGCACCATGCCCATCATCAGGCCGGGCAGGTTCTTGTCGCAGGCGCCCAGGCCGAAGATGCCGTCCCACTGGTGGCCGCGCACCGAGGCCTCCACGCTGTCGGCAATCAGCTCGCGCGAGATCAGCGAGAAGCGCATGCCCGAGTGCGCCATGGTCAGCCCGTCGCTCACCGACACCACCGGGCACTCGTGCGGCGTGCCGCCCGCCGCGTAGATGCCGGTCTTGGCGTGCTGGGCCTGCTCGCGCAGGTTCAGGTTGCAGGGGCTCATCTCGCCGCCGGTGTGGAACACGCCGATGTGGGGACGGGCGATGTCTTCGTCGTCCTGCCCCAGCGCGTGCAGGAAGCTGCGGGTGCTGGCGCGCAGCGTGCCTTCGTAGATCGTGGCCGAACGGAAACGGCCGGGCTTGGCGGGGCGGGTCATGCGGGTGTGCGTGCGGGTGGCCGATGGCGTTCAGTACACGCTGCCCTTGGACGCCGGCGCAGCAGTCGCGCCACTCTTGAACTTGGCGGCCAGTGCGCTGGTCTGGCGCACCAGGATGCCGGTGTCCAGCCCCACCGCGACGAACACCGCGCCCAGGGCCAGGTAGTGGCGGGCCTGCGCCTCGTCGCTGGTCAGGATGCCCGGTGCCTTGCCGGCCTTGAGGATGCGCGCGATGGCGTCTTCGATGGCGGCCTGCACGTCCGGGTGGTTGGGGTCGCCGACATGGCCCAGCGAGGCCGACAGGTCGGCCGGGCCGATGAACACGCCGTCCACGCCGGGCGTGGCGGCGATCGCGTCCAGGTTCTGCAGCGCGGTGCGCGTCTCGGCCTGCACCAGCAGGCACACGCGCTCATTGGCTTCCTTGGCGTAGTTCGGGTAACGCCCCCAGCGCGAGGCGCGCGCGCCGGCCATGCCGCGGATGCCACCCAGTCCATCGTCCTGCGGGTAGCGGCAGGCCCGCACCAGGTGGGCCGCCTGTTCGGCGGTGTCCACCATGGGCACCAGAAGGGTTTGCGCGCCGATGTCCAGGTATTGCTTGATCAGCGCGGCCTCGCCCACCGGCACGCGCGCGATGGCGTGGGCGCTCGGGTAGGCGGCGATCGCCTGCAGCTGCGCCAGGATGTCGGTCAGGCCGTTGGGCGCATGCTCGCCGTCGATCAGCAGCCAGTCGAAGCCGGCGCCGGCGCAGATTTCGGCGCAGTAGGCGTCAGCCAGGCCCAGCCACAGGCCGATCTGGGTCTGGCGCTGGGCGAGGGCGTTCTTGAAGGGGTTGGCAGGGGTTTGCATGGGGGTGTTTCTCCGGTGGCGGGCAGGATCAGACAAAGCGGAAGGTGAGTGTGCCCAGCGGGCCGTAGTTGGCCTCGAACAGGTCGCCGGCCTGCGCGGCTACGGGCCGGGTGAAGGAGCCGGCCAGCACGATCTGCCCGGCCTGCAGCGATTCGCCCCAGGGCGCGAGCTTGTTGGCCAGCCAGGCGATGCCGATGGCCGGGTGGCCCTGCACGCCGGCGGCCAGGCCCGTTTCCTCGACCACGCCGTTCTGGCGCAGGATGGCGCCGCACCAGGGCAGGTCGGTGTTGTGCGGGTCGGCCTTCATGCCGCCGATGACGATGCCGGCGTTGGCGGCGTTGTCGCTGATGGTGTCGAACACCTTGCGCATCGCCTTGCTGTGGCGGTCGAACTGCTCGATGCGCGCGTCGATGATCTCGATGGCGGGTGTCACGTAATCGGTCGCGGCCAGAACCTGCTGCACCGTCACATCGGGGCCCTTCAAGGGCGCCTTGAGCACGAAGGCCAATTCGACTTCCACCCGCGGCGCGATGAAGCGGCTGGCCGGGATGTCGAGCACCTGGCCCGGCGTGCAGGTGAACAGCATGTCGTCGAGCAACGTGCCGAAGTCGGGCTCGGTGATCTGGCTGGCGATCTGCATGGCACGCGAGGTCAGGCCGATCTTGTGGCCGATCACGGCGCGGCCTTCGGCCAGCTTCAGCGCGACCCACGCGCGGCTGATGCGGTAGCCGTCCTCGACGGTCATGCCGGGGAAGCGTTTGGAGAAGTGCTCGACCTGCACGCGGGTTTTTTCGGACTGGTTCAGCTCGGCGGCGAGCTGCCGGATCAGGGTCTCGTCAAACATGGGTTTTTGAATCGGGTGGTGGCTCAGGCCGCCGGTTTGGGGAACAGCGGGTGCAGGTTGCTGTGCTTGGCATCGAAGACCTCGTGGCCCTCGTCGATCTGTAGCGTCACGCCGATGTGTCGCTGGCTGAACAGCGGCTGGAAGTGCGCCTTGGTCGCCATCAGCAGCGCGTCGCCCACGCGCTTGTGCGTGGCGGCGGTGCGGCCGCTGGCCATGCGCAGGTTGAGGTAGACAAACGCATAGTCGCCGGGGTCGCCCGAAGCACCTTCGCCGTGCAGGTCTGCGGCGCGCCCGGCAGTCCCGCCGTCGGACACCGCGAAGTGCGGGGCCGGATAGGCCAGCACCCGCGTGCCGCCGGGCGGGAAGACGGGCTTGCCGGCGTCGTCGTGCGCGGCCAGCATGGTGTCGGCCAGGCTGCGGCACAGCGTGGTCATGTCGGTCTCGGCATCGAGGTTGCCGGTGTAGAGGATCACAAGATGAGGCATGAATGCTTTCAGAGGCGGCCGAAGGCCTGGTAGCCGTCGGCGGCGGATGCCTGGGCGCGCGGGATGGCGCGCCCGTCCTGCGGCGTGACCGGGAACACGGCATTGAGCTGCCCCGTGCCCGAGGCGCCGAAGTACGGCGTCACGATCTCGGCCGCACCGTCGTAGGCCGACCAGCCGAGTGCACCCAGCAGCATGGCGGTGTCGTGCATGAAGCCTTCGCCGTGGCCCTTGCTGGCGTATTCGGGCAGCATCTCGCAGAAGTCCTTCCACTCGCCACGCTGCCACATTTCCAGCACGCGGCGGTCCAGGTTTTCCAGGAAGGGGCTCCAGATCTTGAACGCAAATTCTGGGGCCAGCCCGTTCTGCGCGAAGCGGTGCGAAAGCGAGCCGCTGGCGAGAATCGCCACCGTGCCGTCGTAGTGCTCCTCGATGGCCTTGCGCATCGCCCAGCCCAGGCGCGCGCTGTCATTGAGGTAGTGCACGGTGCACAGCGCCGAGACCGAGATCACCTTGAAGTGCTGGTCGGCGTTCATGTAGCGCATCGGCACCAGCGTGCCGTATTCGGGGGCCAGCGTGGTGGCGTCGTGCGCCAGCGTCTCGACACCGTATTCGTTGCAGACCTTGGCCAGCAGCTGGCCCAGGGCCGGGTTGCCCGGGAACTCATAGCTGAGGTTGCTGATGAAGTGCGGCAGCTCGTTGCTGGTGTACAGGCCCTTGAAGTGCGGCCCGCAGTTGACGTGGTAGTTGGCGTTGACCAGCCAGTGCGTGTCGAACACCACGATGGTGTCCACCCCGAGTTCGCGGCAGCGCCGGCCGATCTCGACATGGCCGTCGATGGCGTCCTGGCGCGTACCCTTGCGCGGGCCGTCCAGCTCGCTGAGGTACATCGACGGGACGTGGGTGATTTTGGCGGCGAGTGCGAGTTTGCCCATGATCAGACTCCCCAATGCGGAATGTGGTGCGAACCCAATGACACGGCCACGTTCTTCGGCTCGCAGAAGACTTCGTAACTCCAGGTGCCGCCTTCGCGCCCGGTGCCGCTGGCCTTGGTGCCGCCGAAGGGCTGGCGCAGGTCGCGCACGTTCTGGCTGTTGACGAAACACATGCCGGCCTCCACGGCGGCGGCGACGCGGTGCGCGCGGCCGAGGTTTTCGGTCCAGACGTAGCTCGACAGGCCGTAGGCGATGTCGTTGGCCAGCTCGATGGCGTGGGCTTCGTCGCGGAACGGGATCAGGCAGGCGACGGGGCCGAAGATCTCTTCCTGCGCGATGCGCATGCGGTTGTCCACGTCGGCAAACACGGTGGGCCACACGTAGTTGCCGGCCTTCACGCGGTCCGGCAGTTCGGGCGCGTACGCGGGGCGGTCCAGCCCGCCGCACAGCAGCGTGGCGCCTTCCTTCGGGCCCAGCTCGATGTAGCTGCGCACCTTGGCCAGATGGCCCCGGCTGATCATCGGGCCGACGATGGTTTTCTCATCGAGCGGGTCGCCCACGATGATGCGTTTGGCGCGCTCGGCGAACTTCGCGGCGAAGTCGGCATAGATCGACTGCTGCACCAGGATGCGGCTGCCGGCAGTGCAGCGCTCGCCGTTGTTGCTGAAGATCATGAAGACGGCGGCGTCCAGCGCGCGGTCCAGGTCGGCGTCGTCGAAGATCACGAAGGGGCTCTTGCCGCCGAGTTCCATGCTGAACTTCTTCAGCCCGGCCGTTTTCACGATGCGGTTGCCGGTGGCGGTGGACCCGGTGAAGCTGATCGCGCGCACGTCCGGGTGGGCGCACAGCGGCTCGCCGGCCTCGCGGCCATAGCCATGCACCACGTTCAGCACGCCGGGCGGGATGCCGGCCTCCAGCGCCAGCTCGCCCAGGCGCGCGGCGGTCAGGGGCGAGAGCTCGCTCATCTTCAGCACCGCCGTGTTGCCAAAGGCCAGGCACGGCGCGACCTTCCACGTCGCGGTCATGAAGGGCACGTTCCAAGGGCTGATCAGCGCGCACACACCGACCGGGTGGAACAGCGTGTAGTTCAGGTGCGTGGGCGTGGGGTAGGTGTGGCCGTCCACGCGGGTGCACATCTCGGCGAAGTAGGTGAAGTTGTCGGCCGCGCGGGGCACCAGCTGCTTGCCGGTCTGGCTGATGACCTGGCCGCAGTCATTGGTTTCGATCTGCGCGATCTCGGGCACGTGCTTCGCAATCAGCTCGCCGAGCTTGCGCATCAGCTTGGCGCGCTCCGGCGCGGGGGTGTTGGCCCATTTCGGGAAGGCGGCCTTGGCGGCGGCGACGGCCGCGTTTACTTCAGTTTCGCCGCCCGAGGCGACCTCGGCCAGCACCTCCTGCGTGGCGGGGTTGAGGGTCTCGAAATACGTGGCGCCGGCAACTTGCTGGCCGTTGATGAGATGGTTGATTGGCATGGTTCAGGCGGACGCGGTTGCAGGATAAATGGGGTCGGAGCCCGATTCCCCGGCGAGTGAGTGGATGGAGCGCTGCGGCATGAGGGGAATCGGGCTCTGACCCCGTTTATTCGGGTGAACGGGCAATGGTGTTCTCCAGGGCGCCAATCCCCTCGATCTCCGTCACGACGACATCGCCCGAGCGGCAGTCCACCACGCCGTCGGGCGTGCCGGTGAGGATCAGGTCGCCGGGATAAAGCGTCATGAAGGCGCTGAAGTATTCGATCAGCGTGGGCACGTCGAAGATCATGTCGCGCGTGGACCCCTGCTGGGTCACCGTGCCGTTGACGGTGGTGCGCAGCGCAAGGTTCATCGGATCGGGAATGTCGGCCGCGTCCACGAGCCAGGGGCCGATCGGCGTGCAGGTGTCGCGGTTCTTCACGCGCAGGTTGGGGCGGTACCAGTTTTCGAGGTAGTCGCGGATGGCGTAGTCGTTGGCCACGGTGTAGCCGGCGACGACGTCATACGCATCGGCCTTCTTCACGTTCCTGGCTGCCTTGCCGATCACCACGGCGAGTTCGCATTCGTAGTGCATGTAGGTCAACGCCGGCCGGGCGCACCGTGAATGCGCGGTGGCCCGTCAGGCTGGCCTCGCCCTTGACGAAGACCAGCGGCTCCTCGGGCGCCTTGAAGGCGAGTTCCTTCGCGTGGTCGGCATAGTTCAGGCCCAGCGCCAGGATGGTGCGCGGGCGGTGCGCCGGCGTGGGCGCCAGCGGGGGCAGCCAGACGACCTCGTCAAAGGCTACGCGGCGGCCTTTGAAAGCTGGGGTGCGCAGTTTGAGCTGGCCATCGGATTCAATGGCGTCATGGATGGCGCCGGCCCAGGCGATGCGGGCTCTTTTCATTCGGCCTCCTGGACGAGGGTGTTCGCCAAGGTTTCGAACCCTGTTGCGGAAATTTCGATCCGGTCGCCAACGCTGGCGCGGGGGCGCGTGCCGTCGGGCAGGCAGTCGCTGCCCAGCATCAACACGTCGCCGGGCTGCAGGGTCATGAAGGCGTTGACGTCGGCCAGCAGCGTGGCGGCGTCGCGCACCAGGCCTTCGAGATCCACGGTCTGGCAAAGGGCGCCGTTGATGCGGACTTCGAGCTTCAGCGCGTTCACGTCGCCGACCTCCGCCAGCGGTACGCAGCGCGGCCCGATGCCCAGAAAGCCGTCGAGGCACTTGAACTTGACCGGCGGGCGGTAATAGCTGCCGTGCGGGATGGACAGGTCGTTCAGCAGCACGCAGCCGACGACACCGGGCAGCCGGGCGGATGCTTCATAATTGATAGCAAACTTTGAACCATCCGCGCTGGGAGGGGGCGCAAAATCTTCAAAATTGCCGATCACGAGGCCGACTGAGGCCCCCACGTCCACCTCCGCCACGCGGGTGGGCAGCGCGACGGCCGCACCCTGCGGGCTGAAGGTGTTGGCGGTCTTGATGAAGAGCACCGGGGCCTGGGGGGGCGCCTTGTAAGGAGGCTCGGCGGCGCGCGCGGCCCACAGGGCCAACTCATGGCGGAAGTTCAGCAGAGTGCCATAGACGGTGCCGTCGGGCAAGAAATGCGGGGGGGAGGGGTTCATGCGTCAGATTCCGGTTCGGGGCCACCGGCCGTTTCGGCGGGTTGCTCCAGGGCGATCAGTTCGTCGAGCAGGGCGTACAGCTGGCTCAGCTTCGGCTTGCCGAGCTGGCTCTCGACCCAGGCGTAGTGCGCCTCGATGGTCTGGGATAAGGTTTCCACCAGGGCCAGCCCTTGGGCCGTGGCGCGCACCACGGTGCGCCGCGCATCGTCCGGGCAGCGGCATCGGCTGATCAGGCCGTCACGCTCCATGCGGGTCAGCACGCCGGTCAGGCTGGGGCCGAGCAGGTAAGCCTCGCGTGCCACGCGGCCGGTTTCCACGCCGCCCGGGTCGCCCGCGTGTTCGCCGAGCACCCGCAGCACGCGCCATTGCTGGTCCGACAGGCCCTGCTCGCGCAGGCTGGGACGGGTGTGCGCCATCACGGCTTCGCGCGCCTGCAGCAGCAGGCGCGGCAGGTTGCGGTGGATGAACGGGGTGGTGGTGGACATTTATTTAATATATTAAATGATTTCGCGAACCCAGACCTTCGGGTTAACCCGGATCGAAGCGGTTACAGTAGAAAGCGTCCCGGCCGCTGCTGCGCCGCTTGATCGCCGCGCATCAATTGCAAGGATGAGTCTTCAACTGATCCTGTCTCCCAAAGCGAGGTATGAACATGGCTGCTCCAGACATCGGTTCCTGCATTTCCGCCGGCATTGCCGGACTCAAGAAAAATCCGTTGGCGCACATCCTGGCCGTTGCGCTGATTGGCGCGGTCGGCGGTGTCAGCGCGGGCATCCTGTCCGGCCCGATGCTGGTGGGCTACATGCGCATGGTCCAGAAGGAAGAACGTGGCGAAGCGGTGGAGTTCACCGATGTTTTCAAGGGTTTTGACGACTTCGTGCCCGCCCTGCTGGCGGTGCTGCTGTCCAGCCTCATCGTCTCGGTCGGTTTCATGCTGTGCGTCCTGCCGGGGCTGCTGATCATCGGGCTGGTGCCCACGGCCGCCTACCTGGTCGCGGTGGGCGAGAAGGACGGCATCAATGCCATCAAGCGCGCCTTCGAAGCGGTGAAGGAAAACCTGCTGGGCACGGTGATCTGTTCGCTGGTGCTGAGCATCGTGGGATCGCTGGGCGCCATCTTCTGCGGCATCGGCATCTTCCTCACGCTACCGATTGCCGGCATCGGCTTCTATCACATGGCCAAGCAGATCACGGACGGAGGCCCCCTTGCCATCACCCGCGCCTGATGGCGACCGCCTGAGCCCGGCCGAGCGCCAGTGGCGGGTCGTGCCGCTGCTGGGCTGGCCGCTGGCACTGGGCGCCGCGCCGTTGCTATTGGCCACGGGCGTGCCGCTGTGCGCCTTTCACTACCTCACCGGCCAGCCCTGCCCCCTGTGCGGCGGCACCCATGCCTGCGCCGCGCTGGCACAGGGCGATCTGCTGGCAGCGTGGCAAGCCAATCCGGGCCTGATGCCGCTCATCGTGATCGCTGCGGCTCATGCGGCCCAGCTGGCCTGGGAAGCCTGGCGCGGACGGCGTGTCACGCGGTGGCGCATCGGCCCCGCGGCCTGGCAGGCGGGCGGGCTGTTTCTGATGGGCGCCTGGGGGTTGCGGCTGCTGGGCGGGCTATAACGCGAGGGCGCAGACTTCGGCGACCCTGGCCGGTAACCCGGGCCTCATCCAAGCCGCGCGTATGCCCGAAAATGAGGGACGTTGAGGACGCTGCATGACCACTTCCCTGCAAGCCCTGCTGGGCATTGATATCCCCCTGATCCAGGCGCCGATGGCCGGTGTGCAGGGCAGCGCTCTGGCCATCGCCGTGTCGAACGCTGGCGCGCTTGGCTCACTGCCGTGCGCCATGCTCGCGCCCGAGGCGCTGCGTGCCGAACTGCAGGCTCTGCGCGCGGGGACGCAGCGCCCTTGCAATGTGAATTTCTTCTGCCACACCCCACCGGTTCCAGACCCGATTCGCGAGGCCGCCTGGCGCGCTGCGCTCGCGCCTTTTTATGCCGAAGCCGGGATCGAAATTGCGGCCGTGCCCGCCGGCGCCGGGCGCGTGCCTTTCAGCGCCGAGGCCGCCGACCTGATTGAAGCATTCCGCCCGGCCGTGGTCAGCTTCCACTTCGGCCTGCCGGCGCCCGGACTGGTGCAGCGGGTCAAGGGCTGGGGCGCCAGGGTGCTGTCATCCGCCACGACGGTGGAAGAGGCCCTTTGGCTGGAGGCCCACGGCGCTGACGCCATCATTGCCCAGGGGCTGGAAGCCGGCGGCCACCGGGGCATGTTCCTGACCGACAAGCTGACGACGCAGATGGGCACCTTCGCCCTGCTGCCGCAGGTCGTGCGCGCGGTGAGCGTGCCGGTGATCGCGGCCGGCGGCATCGCAGACGCGGCCGGCGTGGCCGCCGCCATGGCGCTGGGCGCGGCGGGCGTGCAGGTCGGCACCGCCTACCTGCTGTGCACCGAGGCCACCACCAGCCCGATCCACCGCGTCGCGTTGCAGGGTGAAGCCGCCCGCCACACCGCGCTGACCAATGTCTTCACGGGCCGCCCGGCGCGCGGCATCGTCAACCGGGTGATGCGCGAGCTGGGCGTGATGAGCGCTGCCGCGCCGGCCTTCCCGCTGGCCACCGCCGCCATGGCACCGCTGCGTGCGTGGGGTGAAGCGCAAGGCAGCGGCGATTTTTCGCCGCTGTGGTCGGGGCAGAACACGAGTGGTTGCCGGGGCGTGGGCGCGTCGAAACTGACGCAGGCCTTGGCCGAGGGTCTGCGCGGACACCTGGCGTGACACCGCCTTTCCTGCCGCGCGACTCGTCTGCCCGGCGCCCGGATTTGTGTTGAAAATGAAAGCGCTGTGATGTTTGTCGTGATCTTCCGGGCCAAAGCCCGCACCCTCGATGCCGAATACGCCGCGACTGCCGCCCACCTGCGCGAACTGGCGCTCAAGGAATTTGGTTGCCTGGACTTCTGCGCCGTGACCGAAGGCGACCAGGAGATCGCGCTGTCGTACTGGCCCGACGAAGCCAGCATCCGCGCGTGGAAGCAGCATGCAGACCACCTGATGGCTCAGAAATTCGGCCGTGAGCGCTGGTATGCCTCGTACAGCGTCGAGGTGGCGCAGGTGAAGCGGGCTTACCAGGGGCCGCGCCCCTGATGCGGCAACGTGGGTGTTAGGCTTGCCCCATGGCCAAAGAAAAAACCGTCTACGTCTGCAACGAATGCGGAGGTACCAGCCCCAAGTGGCTGGGCAAGTGCCCAGCCTGCGGCGCCTGGAACACGCTGATCGAGACCGTGGCCGAGCCGGCAGCATCCAGCCGCAACAACCGTTTTGCCTCGCTGGCCAGGGCGGCCGAAGTGGCGACGCTGGGCGAGATCGAGGCCAGCGACTTCGCGCGCACGCCCACCGGGCAGGACGAACTGGACCGCGTGCTGGGCGGCGGCATCGTCGAAGGCGGCGTGGTGCTGATCGGCGGTGATCCGGGCATTGGCAAATCGACGCTGCTCCTGCAGGCGCTGGATTCATTGCAGCGAAGCGGGCAAACGACGCTCTACGTCACCGGGGAGGAGAGCGGCGCGCAGGTGGCGTTGAGGGCGCGCCGGCTGGGGCTGGATCATTCCCAGGTCAAGGTGCTGGCCGAGATCCAGCTCGAAAAAATCCTGCACACGCTGGACGCGTCAAAACCCGGCATCGCAGTCATCGACTCGATCCAGACGGTGTATTCGGACCAGTTGACGTCGGCGCCCGGCTCGGTGGCGCAGGTGCGGGAATGCGCCGCTCACTTGACCCGCGCGGCCAAGGCCAGCGGCGTCGCCATCGTGCTGGTCGGGCATGTGACCAAGGACGGTGCGCTGGCCGGCCCGCGCGTGCTGGAGCACATGGTGGACACGGTGCTGTACTTCGAAGGCGACACGCACAGCAGCTTCCGCCTGGTGCGTGCGATCAAGAACCGCTTTGGCGCGGTCAACGAGATCGGCGTTTTCGCGATGACCGAGAAGGGCCTCAAGGGCGTGAGCAACCCGAGCGCGATCTTCCTGAGCCAGCACAGCGAGCCGGTGCCCGGCAGCTGCGTGATGGTGACGCTGGAAGGCACGCGGCCGATGCTGGTGGAGATCCAGGCGCTGGTGGACACCGGCGGCCCTTCGCCGCGGCGCCTGAGCGTGGGGCTGGACCGCGACCGCCTGGCCATGCTGCTGGCGGTGCTGCACCGCCATGCCGGCGTCAACTGCATGGACCAGGACGTGTTCGTCAACGCCGTGGGCGGCGTGCGCATCAGCGAGCCGGCGGCTGACCTGGCGGTGATGCTGGCGATCACTTCCAGCCTGCGCGGCAAGGCGCTGCCCAAGGGATTTCTGGCGTTTGGCGAGGTCGGACTGGCCGGCGAAGTACGCCCTGCGCCGCGCGGCCAAGAGCGGCTGAAGGAGGCTGCCAAGCTGGGCTTTTCCGTGGCGGTGGTACCCAAGGCGAACGCGCCGAAGAAGAACGACAAGGCCTTCGAGGGCCTGACGATCCATCCGGTGGAGCGCATAGAGCAGGCGATGGAGCTGGTGCGCGGGCTGGGCTGAGGCGTTTGTGAGTACGCACTGACCGCAATTCCGGGCTTGCCGGCGCATAGGACAATTCAGCCCATGAACTTCCAGAAATTCCTCGTTCCCGCTTTGTGCCTCGTGTTGCTCGGTGCCGCCTGGCGCTCATACGGCTGGCAGGGCGTCGCGGTGGTCAGTGGTGGCCTGGTGATGTGGCTGCTGCTGCACTACACGCGCCTGATCACCATCCTCAAGAAGGCGGCGAACCGCCCAATCGGCTTTGTGGGCAGCGCGGTGATGCTCAACGCCAAGCTCAAACCCGGCGTGACGCTGATGCACGTGGTCGCCATGACGCATTCGCTCGGTGCACAACAAAGTCCCAGGGACGAGCAGCCAGAACTGTTTCGTTGGACCGACGGCACGGACTCCCACGTCACCTGTGAGTTCAGGGGTGGCAAGCTGGTGAGCTGGAAACTGTTCCGTCCCAGCCAGACGGAGACTGCGGTGGAATCACCCGTTCAGACGCCTCCGGCGCCGTAAAATCAACTTTTTTGCGAACCCGGCAATTCAAAGGACCCCAATGAGCGCACTTCCCCCCTCGATGGCCGATCGTGACGGCAAGATCTGGATGGACGGCGAGATGGTCGAATGGCGTGACGCCAAGATCCACGTGCTGAGCCACACCCTGCACTACGGCTGCGGCGCCTTCGAGGGCGTGCGCGCGTACAACGCGGACGGTGGCACCGCGATCTTCCGGCTGGAAGAGCACACCCAGCGCCTGTTCAACAGCGCCAAGATCCTGCGCATGAAGATTCCGTTCACCATGGACGAGGTGATGGACGCGCAGAAGGCCGTTGTGCGCGAGAACAAGCTGGAGAGCTGCTACCTGCGCCCGCTGACCTGGATCGGCTCGCAGAAACTCGGCGTGAGCCCCAAGGGCAACACCATCCATCTGATGGTCGCTGCCTGGGCCTGGGGCGCCTACCTGGGCGAGGAAGGCATGAAGCGCGGCATCCGCGTCAAGACCTCCAGCTACACGCGCCACCACGTCAATATCACCATGACGCAGGCCAAGGCGGTGAGCAATTACACCAACTCGATCCTGGCCAACATGGAAGCGCTGGACGACGGCTACGACGAGGCCCTGCTGCTGGACGCCAGCGGCTTCGTGTCCGAGGGTGCGGGCGAGAACATCTTCGTGGTCAAGGACGGCGTGGTGTATACGCCCGACCTTTCTGCCGGCGCACTCAATGGCATCACACGCAACACAGTGCTGCACATCTGCAAGGACCTGGGGCTGGAACTGGTGCAAAAGCGCATCACCCGGGACGAGGTCTATATCTCGGACGAGGCCTTTTTCACAGGCACCGCCGCAGAGGTCACGCCGATCCGCGAACTCGACCGCATCGAGCTCGGCAGCGGCTCGCGCGGCCCGATCACCGAGAAAATCCAGAGCGCGTTCTTTGACATCGTCAATGGCCGCAACCCGAAGTACGCGCACTGGCTGAGCAAGGTATGAGGCTTTGCGGGTCAGACCACTCGCGTAGCGATGTGCTCTGACCCCAACTGATTAAGGAATATTTATGACCAGGCAGACCATTGAACTCCTCGCCAAGGACCTGAACCACCAGGGCGGCGTGTATTGCCCCAGCCCCGCAGCCGACATGAAGCTCTGGAACAGCCATCCCAAGGTCTATCTGGACGTGGCGCGGACCGGCGAGGCGAAGTGCCCCTATTGCGGCACGGTGTACCGCCTGAAGGCGGGCGAGACGGCCGGACATTCCCATTGAACTTGGCGGGTATCTGCCAAGTCCTGAAGGCTGGCATGCCTGAGCGACACGGTCAACTCCGCGGCCTGCGCTGATGAACCCACTGGACCCCATCGTGCGCGAGGCCCTCGAGCGCGTCACGGTCCTGATCGTCACCTACAACAGCGCACATTGTGTGCCGGACCTGGCCGCCGGTCTGGCTGGCGTGCCGCATGTGATCGTTGTGGACAATGCCAGCACCGACGACACCTGTGCCCAGGTGCAGGCGCTGCTTCCAGCGGCGCGACGGGTGGTGATGCCCGCCAACAAGGGCTATGGCGTGGCGAACAATGCGGGGCTGGAAATTGTTCAGACCGATTACGCCCTGCTGCTCAATCCCGACTGCCTCATCGACGCGGGCCAGATAGCCGCTCTGGTTCGGCAGGCGCAGGCGTGGCCTGACGCGACCCTTGTGGTGCCGCAGCTGACCGACGCTTCAGGCAGCCTGCAAGTCAACTACAGCTGGCCGCGCGGTCACTGGACGCCAAAGACCGAAGCCGCCACAGGCCCTGCCAACGTCGGTTATGCCTGCGCAGCGGTCATGCTGGTCCATATGGCGAACGTCTCGCGCATCGGCCACTTCGACCCCCTGTTCTTTCTGTATTACGAGGATGAGGACCTTTGCCTGCGCGTGTTCAAGGCACGTGGACAGATCCTGGTGCTTCCCGACATCCGCATCACGCATCTGTCGCGGGGCTCGGTCAAGGGCGCCCAGCCCTGGCGGGCGGAGTACTGGCGGGGCTACCATCACGCCCAGTCAAAGATTCTCTTTACGTGGAAGCATGAGGGGCCCGAAGATGCGAGTCGCTTGCGTGTCCGTGTGCTGCTGACGTCCGCGCTGAACGTGCTGGCCCGCGTAGTCCTGCTGTCGCCCAAACACCTCGCGCGCGCCTGGGGCCGGTTTCAGGGGTTGCGCGAGCTGAACGCGGATGAACTCGCCGCCGCCCGGCGCGACGCCCGATGAGCCTCATTGATCAGGAACTTCGCATGTCTGACATCATCCCGCGCACGGACCCGCCCACGCTCACGGTCGCGGTGCTGGCCAAGAATGAAGCCCACCAGATCGAGCGCTGCCTGCGTAGTGCCGCGTTTGCCGACGAGATCATCGTGGTGGACAGTGGCAGCACCGATGACACCGTGGTCCTGGCGGAGCGCATGGGTGCCCGGACTTTCGTCCACGCGGACTGGCAGGGCTTTGCGGTACAGCGCAATCACCTGCTCGCCCACGCCACCGGGGACTATATTTTCTTCCTCGACGCGGACGAGGAAATAACGCCCGCACTGCAAGCCGAAATCCAGGCTGCCGTGCGGTCAGGTCAGCGCGCCGTGTGGAAGATCGAGTGGAGCGTCGTCGCCTATGGCAAGGAGTTGACCTACTTTCTTTCGCAGTCCAGCCTGGAGCGTCTTTTCCGGCGCGACATGGTCACTAAATATGAAGGTGCAGTCCATGAACATGCCGTGCTGACCGACCCTTCGGCGCCGCGGCATGTGATGAAGGCCCGCTTGCGTCACTTCTCGCGCCAGTCGATCAAGGGCAGTCTGCAGAAGCTGACCCAGTACGCGATGCTGGGCGCCGCGAAGCGGGCGGAAGCGGGCAAGAAAGGTGGCGTCATGCGGGGCCTGGCCTCGGGTCTGGCGATCTTCATTCGCCTGTACTTTTTGCGGCTCGGCTTTCTGGGGGGTGGCCCTGGGTTCCTGTTCTGCTTTTTCATTGCCCTGGAGTGTTTCTTCCGCTATGCGGCCTTGTATTACGACCGGGACCGCCTGACGACGGATGTGGGGCGATGAGGGTGTCCGATGTCTGGGCTGGCCTGCGTACCCACAAGGCGGATGCCTGGATGGCGCTGCTGGCGTTGGGTATCGCGCTCTCGCCTGCCCACGCCAAGATTGCGGGCGCTGCGTGGTTGCTCATCTGTATTGCTGGCATCGTGGCGTTTTTCAGGTTGCCACGCGCAACGGCGTCGGACCCGCTTCGTTCGGCCAGCCAGGCCTGGGGCGCCGCCTGCGCGGTCTGCGCTGCGCTGGCGACAGTTGTCTGGCTGTATTGGCCGATCCGGCCCGATACCCTGCACGCCGAATTTCGCTTGCTGCTAGGCGCTGTGGCGACGCACCAGCTCGTCGTTCGGGCTCCCCGGCCCCATGTGTGGCGGGCCTATACCCTGCCGGCAACCGCGCTGGCCTGCGTGATCGGACTCGTGACAGTGATCGCAACGCCAGACCGTGGTCTGATGCCTTCCAACGCTATTCCCTGGGCCGTTTCCATGGCGTTTTTGCTCTGTGTCTTGCTGCCTCCGGTCTTGGGCGGTGATATTTCAGCAGCCCAGCGCAAGTGGTATTTCCTGGCCATTGCAGCCGGCTTGGCCGCCATCTTCCTGAGCCAGTCTCGCGGCGCCTTCGGCATTCTGCTTTGGGCAACATGGCTGGCTGCAGCGAAGTGGAAAAAGTCTCACGCGAATATCAACCTGAGAAAGGCCGCTGCGGTGAGCCTCGTCGGCTTCAGCTTGCTGGCCTCTTCAGCCTTGCTGCCCAGCGACCCCCTGCGCTTGCGCGCGGGATGGAATGAGGTGGTGATGGCGAAGAATGACGGCAATTACGACAGTTCCATGGGGGCACGGGTGTACCTCTGGACACTCGCCTGGCAGAGTATTCAGGAGTCCCCCTGGATCGGCATCGGGGGAAGCGAGCGCCTGAAGCGAATCAAGATCGCCGGCGCCGAACTGCCGGTGACAGAGCGCGAGCGTTTCAAGGCGGTGCGAAGCGTGGGCCACGTGCACAACCAGTATCTGCATTCGGCGATGGACGGCGGCCTGGTCGGCCTGGCCTCGATACTTGCGGTACTCGCTGGCTTGGGAGCGGCTGCCTACTTTCTCCAGCGGACTGACCCCGTGGCGTCAAGGCAGGTGCAGGGGGTTCTGTTCATTCATGCGACGGCCAGCCTGACCAACGTGAATCTGGCGCACAACTACTATGCGATCATGCTTTCGTTGTCCGTGGCATTGATCCTTTTGGGGGCAGGCGCCCGCTCGGGATCGTTGACACAGCGCCTCTGAATACTGCGGCATCTTCCAAGGCTCATTCGCATCAAGACGCCAGCCGCCCATGCACATCCTGTTTGTCAACAAGGCGCTCATTCCCGTTGTTGCCTACGGCGGCACCGAACGGGTCATCTGGGATCTTGGAAAGAGCCTGGTTCGCCTGGGCCATCAGGTCAGCTATCTGGTGCCGCAGGGGTCCCTTTGCGACTTCGCGCGCGTCATTCCGATTCGTCCTGGGCAGGGATGGCGCGAGCAGATTCCCGGGGGCATCGACCTGGTTCATTTCCAGTTCAACCCTGAAGGTGCGGACGAGATCGACCTGCCGTACCTGGTGACGCAGCATGGCAACTCCATAGAAGCCAATCCTTTGCCGCGCAACACGGTCTTCGTATCGAGAAACCATGCCGAACGCCATGGCTCGAATGAATATGTTTACAACGGACTTGACTGGGACGCCTATGGGCCGGTCGACTTCAGCCGGCCACGCCCTTATTTTCATTTTCTGGGCAAGGCGGCCTGGCGCGTCAAGAACGTCCAGGGCGCCATCGATGTGGCGAAAGAAGCAGGCGTCGAGTTGCTGGTCATGGGCGGGGAACGCCTGAACATCAAGCGCGGCGTCCGGTTCACCTGGTCAAGGCGGGTGAAGTTTGCCGGTATGGTCGGGGGGCCGTTGAAACTGGAACTGCTCAATGCATCACGTGGCCTGATATTCCCGGTTCTCTGGCACGAGCCTTTTGGTCTGGCCGTGATTGAAAGCCTTTACTTTGGCTGTCCGGTTTTTGCCACCCCTTACGGCGCCTTGCCTGAGTTGGTTCCGCAGGACTGTGGGGTTCTATCCGCAAGTCGTTCGGCGCTGGCCGAGGCCGTTCGCGCACGGCAGTTCGACGCACGGGCCTGCCACCTTCAGGCCGTCCAGCATTTCAGCGCGGCGACCATGGCGCAGGGCTATCTGGAAAAATACGCACGCATTCTGGCCGGGGAAATCCTCAACCCGGCGGCCCCGGCAATGAGCGCCAGCCCCAAAGCTCTGCCCTGGCTGAAATAATGGCGTCTTGGCTAGACGTGGAGCCGGGTCGGATGGCTTGAAAGCGGCCGGCCGGTCAGGCCGAGGCTCCCGGCAGGCGAACCGTGAAGCACGCCCCGCCGCCTTCGCGCCCCTCGCAACGCACTGAGCCGCCATGGCGTTCGGCAATCGATTTCACCAGCGCCAGACCCAGCCCGACGCCGCCTTCACGTTCGCTGGCGCCGGGCAGCCGGTAGAACGGCTCGAAGATCCGTTCGCGTAGGTCCGGCGGAATGCCGGGCCCCCGGTCGCACACCTGCAACGTGGCATCGTCGCCCACCCGGCCGACGATCACGGTGACGCCGGCCGCACCCGCCGTGCCGCCATAGCGCCGTGCGTTCTCCAGCAGGTTTCGCACCAGCCGGCGCAGCAGCTTGGCCACGCCCGGGACCACCAGGTGTTCCAGGCCATCCGCCAGTTCCATCTCTGCGCCTGCGCGGGCGCTTTCTTCAACCGCCAGACCTAGAAGGTCGATCGCCTCCACCGTGCCCATGTCGGTTTCGCGGGCATCAAGCCGGCTGGCCAGCAGGATTTCGTCGATCAACTGGTTCAACTCGTCGATGTTGCGTGAGATTTCCTCACGGAAGACGGGCCCGGGTTGGGTGCCCATCAATTCCATGCCCATGCGGATGCGGGTGAGCGGGGAACGCAGTTCGTGCGAGGCGTTGGCCAGCAGCGACTTCTGTGAGGCAAGCAGTTTCTGCTGGGAAGCCATGAGCGTCTCGATGCGCTGGGCCGCCGTGTTGAAACGCGCGGACAGGTCGGCGACCTCGTCTTCGCCCTGCACAGGCACGCGCGTCGACAGGTCGCCGTCGCCCCAGCGTTGCACGCCGCGTTGCAACGCTTCGAGCCGCTGCGTCAATCTGCGCACAATGGGGTAGACGCCCAGGGCCACCGCGATGCCCACCACCGCCAGCAGCCAGAGAAAACCGTAGGGCGCGCGCGTCCAGTAGGGCGCTGGCTCCGGAGCGGGCGGTGGCCCTGCGCCCTGCATGCGCCGCTGCCGCGGTGGCAACTGAAGAATCAGCGTCTGGCCGTCCGCCAGCGTCACGGCAAATTCCAGTCCCATGCCAGGCCGGTAACCGGGTTGCGCGCTGGCTGAGCCGATCACGTCGCCCGCGGCATTGCGCACAATGACCTCGCGCGGCGCGGGCGCCGGCGTATTGTGCTCGGCGGCCACGCGCCAGGCCCAGCCGACCACCAGCGTCAGCACCGCCACGCCGGCCACAACGGCGAGCCAGATGCGCAGGTACAGGCGGCGGGAGAAGGCGGAAAAAAAGGCCATCCCGTTCAGTCTTGCTGCCGGGCAAACACATAGCCCACGCCGCGCACCGTCAGGATGCGCTTGGGCGCCTTGGCATCTACCTCGATCACCGCACGGATGCGCCCCATGTGCACGTCGATGGAGCGGTCGAAGGCTTCCAGCTCGCGCCCGCGCACGGCCTCCATGATCTGGTCGCGGGTCAGCACGCGGCCGGCACGTTCGGCCAGCGCCACGAGCAGGTCGAACTGGTAGGAAGTCAGCTCGCAGTCCGCGCCGCCCACCGTCACCTTGCGCGCGTCGCGGTCGATCTCCAGGCTGCCAAAACGCATCAGCTTGGCTGACGCCGACGGTCCGTCAACGCGACGGCGCAGAACGGCACGGATGCGCGCCAGCAACTCGCGTGGCTCGAAGGGCTTGGGAAGATAGTCGTCGGCACCAAGCTCCAGGCCGATGATGCGGTCCATCGGGTCGCCCTTGGCGGTCAGCATCAGGATGGGCGTGCTGGCCAGGTCACCCGGCAGCGAACGGATGCGCCGGCACACGTCCAGTCCGTCGATGTCGGGCAGCATCAAGTCCAGGATCACCAGATCCGCCGGATGCGCCTGCAGCTGCGCCAGTCCGCCCAGGCCGTCCACTGCGTGTGCGAAAACAAAGCCAGACTGGCTCAGGTACTCGCCCACCATGGCGGCCAGGCGGCTGTCATCCTCGATCATCAGCAGTTTGGAGCTCATGCGCGCAGTGTAATCAGGGCTGTCATGACCGACATGGTGCACTCGAGAGGCTGCGAGGACTTGAACCAGCGGTAAAGTTGCGTAAATGGCGCACCAGTTCCCTCAAGCGGCGGTCACGCGCCTTCGGAAGTCCCGTGAGGCGGGCTCAACGTGTTGGCATGCCCTAATTTGCAGAATAGAAATCAACCATGAACATGGCGCCCGGGGTTCCTGAACCTGTTGATCCCCTTGTCCTTGGCGATGTTCTGGCCCGCCACCACCGCGATCGCCCGGATGCACCCGCTCTGCAGTTCGAGGGCCGCTGCTTCGGTTACGGCAAGCTTATGCGTCGCACCGCGCGTGCGGCGGCACGGCTCTGGCATGAATGGGGTGTGCGACCGGGTGACCGGGTGGCCTACCTTGGGTTGAACCACCCCGACCAGATCACACTGCTGTTCGCACTGGCGCGAATCGGTGCGGTGCTGGTGCCGCTGAATTTTCGCCTCGCGCCAGCCGAGTGGCAGGCCGTGCTGGCCGACTGCACGCCGTTTTGCGTGGTCCACGACGCCGCATGGGCCGATGCCGGGGGTGCGATGGCCCGGGTAGCGGGCATCCCCGCCCACGCGATCGACAGGCTGATCGCCACGCACGCCCCCGGAGACGGGCCGGCACGCGCCACGCCCGACAGCCCGGCGTTGCTGGTCTACACCTCGGGTACCACCGGGCTGCCCAAAGGGGCTGTCCATACCCACGCCAACCTGCTGGCCAACATGGTGGCCGCTTGCGCCGCGCAGGGGCTGACGTCCGCCGACGTGGTGCTCACCGTGCTGCCAATGTTCCATGTCGGCGGCCTGTGCATCCAGACCCTGCCGGCGCTGTTTGCCGGCGCGACGGTCATCCTGCACGCACGGTTCGAGGCGGGCGCCACGCTGGCGGCCATCGCGCAGGACCGCCCCACGCTCACCCTGCAGGTGCCTGCCACGATGAAGGCGCTGATCGAACACCCGGCTTGGGCCGCGACCGACTTGTCTTGCCTGCGCGCCGTCTGGGCCGGATCGAGCCTGATTCCGGCCGCGCTGGTGACTGCGTTCCATGCGCGAGGCCTGCCCGTGTGCAATGTCTATGGTGCGACAGAAACCGGACCGTTTTCGATTGCACTGGATGCGCAGCATGCAATGACGCATGCCGGTTCCTGCGGCTGGCCGGCACGCGGCGTGGAGGTTCGCCTCGCGGATCTGCAGGACGGCGTGGGCGAACTGTTGTTGCGTGCGCCGAGCGTGGTGCGCAGCTACTGGCCCGACCAGCCGGCAGTGGACGCAGATGGCTGGTTCCACAGCGGCGATCGGGCGCGCCAGGCGACGGACGGCAGCTTCACCGTGGTGGGCCGCGCCAAGGACATGGTCATTTCGGGTGGCGAGAACATCTACCCCGCCGAGATCGAGCACCTGCTGGCCAGCCACCCGCTGGTGGCCGACTGCGCCGTGCTGGGCCTGCCGGACGCACAGTGGGGCGAGGTTTTGGCTGCGGCGCTGGTTTTCAAGACTCAAAGTGACCTTATTCCAGCGTCAGACGGCATTGATCCGCTACTGAACTGGGAGCAGACACTGTCGGATTTCCTGCGTGGGCACATTGCCCGCTACAAGCTGCCGCGCCGCTGGGTGCGCCTGGACGCCCTGCCGCGCACGGCTTTGGGCAAGGTGCAGAAGGCGGCGCTGGCGCGTCAGGTGATGGACCTAGCCGGACCATCGCGCCGCGACCCGGGCGATTTGCCGATGCTCCGCCCAGGCGAGTTCAAGAATAATAGCGAACTATGACCTTTTGACGATGGAGATTTGCTATTTTGATGACTTTTTTGTCTGGGGAGTCACACGCGAAGCCAGCCAAACCAGCACCAGCACTGGCGCGCCCAGCAGCGCCGTCGCCGTAAAGAAATTTGCATAGCCATGGGCATTGACGAAGTCGCCCGAAAAGCCTGCGATGAACTTCGGTAGCAGCAGCATCATCGAGCTGAAGAGGGCGTATTGCGTGGCCGAGTAGCTCACATTGGTCAGCCCTGACAGGTAGGCGATGAACGCGGCGGATGCGATGCCGCTGGCCAGGTTGTCGGCCGAGACCACGAAGATCAGCGCCGTCACGTCGTGCCCGCGCGCTGCCAGCCAGGCAAACAGCAGGTTGGTGGCCGCGCTCAGCACCGCGCCCAGCATCAGGATGCGCATGACGCCCAAGCGCATCGACAGTACACCGCCGATGAAGGCGCCCAGCAGCGTCATGATCACGCCGTAGACCTTGGTCACGGCGGCCACCTCGTCCTTGGTGTAACCCATGTCCACGTAGAACGGGTTGGCCATGATGCCCATCACCACGTCGCTGATGCGGTACACGGCGATCAGCCCGAGGATCAATGCGGCCTGCCACCGGTAGCGGCCGATGAAGTCGGCAAACGGCTCCACCAGTGCGCCCTTCAACCATTCCGCGGCGTTCTTGGCGGGCGGCAACTCGATCCGGGCAGGTTCGCGCGAGAACAGCACCGTGATCACGCCCACGCTCATTGACGCGGCCATCACCAGGTAAGCGGTGCGCCAGGCCTCGTTCTGGTACATCAAACCCGCCTGGGCCGCGAGTTGCCCCACGGCCTGCACGGCGGGAGCCACTTCCGCGCGCGCGGCGATCCACAACACCCCCGCGCCGGCCCAGATCATGGCCAGGCGGTAGCCGGTCTGGTAGCTGGCGGCCAGTGCGGCCTGGCGGTCAAGGTCGGCGGACTCGATGCGGAAGGCGTCCAGCGCGATGTCCTGCGTGGCCGAACCGAAGGCCACGGCCAGTGCGCACCAGACGATCGGCCCGAGCGTCAGGCGCGGGTCCGCCAGGGCCATGCCCACCAGCCCCGCGATGATGGCGGCCTGCGACAGCAGCAACCAGCTGCGCCGGCGGCCCAGCGCGCGCGTGAGCACCGGGATCGGCAGGCGGTCCACCAGCGGTGCCCAGACCCACTTGAAGCCGTAGGCCAGCCCGACCCAGCTCAGGTAGCCGATGGTGCTGCGGTCGATGCCGGCCTCGCGCAGGCGGAAACTCAGCGTGCCCAGCACCAGCAGCAGCGGCAGGCCCGCCGAGAAGCCGAGCGTGAGCATGCGCAAACTGGATGGTTCCAGGTAGACGCGCATGGCCTGCAGCCAGGAGCGGGGCGCGGGTGTCGCAGATTCGGACGGGGTGACGGCGGCGGTGCAGGTTCTGGCATCAGGCAAGGCCGTTTAAGGCCCATTTAAGTTGGAGGTGTCACCGTGGCGAACTCTACCGGCGTTGAGGAAACACGGAATTTTCATTCTGACTATTATTCACCCCCACTATGTGCTGGATCTGCGACGCTAAAACTCCCGGTGCCTTGACGGGCGCCTCTGAACACTCCCCGTGGGCGCCGCGTCGCGCCTTTCTGCTGGCGGCAGCTGCGGCAACCGCAGCGCCGGTGTTTGCCCAGGTGGACGTCGGTGGCGCGTCCAGCATGCGCAAGCTGGTGCCGGCTGAAACGCTGGAGCGCTCGGCCACCAAACAGTATTCGCAGGTGCTCGCCGAGGCCAAGGCCAAAGGCGCGCTGGCCCCGGACAACCACCCCCAGCTGCGGCGCCTGCGCACCATGGCCGCGAAGTTGATTCCCTACACCGGCCAATGGAACCCGCGCGCGAGCGGCTGGCAATGGGAAGTCAACCTGATCGGCAGCAAGCAGGTCAATGCCTGGTGCATGCCTGGCGGCAAGATCGCGTTTTACACCGGCATCCTTGACAACCTCAAGCTGACCGATGACGAGGCCGCAATGGTCATGGGTCACGAGATGGCCCACGCGTTGCGTGAGCATGCCCGGGCCCGGCTGGCAAAGAGCCAGGCCACAGACATCGGTTTGCGCCTCGGCGCGCAATTGCTGGGGCTGGGGCAGGTGGGTGATCTGGCAGCTGGTCTCGGCAGCCAGCTGCTGACCCTCAAGTACAGCCGCGACGATGAAACTGAAGCCGATCTGGTGGGCCTGGAAATTGCCGCGCGCGGCGCCTACCAGCCGGAAGCGAGCGTCGATCTCTGGAAGAAGATGATGGCGGCGAACGGGGGTGGCGGCGGCCCGGGGTTTCTTTCCACCCACCCCGCCGGCCCGGAGCGAATCAAGCAACTTGAAGCCAATGTGCCGAAGGTACAGACGCTGTACCAGCAGGCGCAGCGCGGCTGAGCGTATCGCTCAGGTCCCGGCCACGTAAGGGTTGACCTTGCGCTCACGCCCGAAGGTGCTCTCCGGGCCGTGGCCGGGGATGAACACGGTGTCGTTGCCCATCGGCCACAGGCGCTCGGTGATGCTGGCAATCAGCGTGTCGTGATCACCCTGCGGGAAGTCGGTGCGGCCGATGGACCCGGCAAACAGCACGTCGCCGACGAACGCGCGCCGAGCCTCGGGCGAATGGAAAACGACGTGGCCGGGCGTGTGCCCCGGGCAGTGGCGCACGTTCAGCGTGCATTTGCCGATGCGTACCGTATCGCCATCGGCCAGCCAGCGCGTGGGGGTGAAGGCTTCGGCATGGGGCAAGCCGAACATCCTGCCCTGCTGGGGCAGGCCGTCGATCCAGAACTGGTCGGCCGGGTGCGGGCCGATGATCGGCAGGTTCAGCTTCTTCGCCAGTTCGGCCGTGCCGCCGGCGTGGTCGATGTGCGCGTGCGTGAGCCAGATCTGCTCCAGGCTCACGCCGAGCCGCGCCACTTCGGCCAGCAGGATATCCAGATCGCCGCCAGGGTCGATCACGGCCGCCTTCATGGTTTCGTCGCACCAGACGATGGAGCAGTTCTGCTGGAAAGGGGTGACGGGAACAGTGAGGTAGTTCAGCATGGCGGACAGGTTCGGGGCGATCGGACTGAAGCGGGGAGGGGTCTGAAGAGCAATTGCGGCAAACCGGGTAACGGCCCATCACCAGATGGGGGCGATGCGCCCGACTGTACATCGGCCGGACGGGGCACTGCCCAGGGGGCTCGCGCCGGCATTCAAGGTCGAATCGGTTGACAGATTTCAAACAGTACACTACTGTATTGAGGGGCGCTATAAACCGCGCTGGATGTGTGCCTCCCATCCGCGAGGGTGGGGCCTGCTGTGTGCCTGAGCTTGTGGAGGAAATCCTGCAATGACCGACCTTGTCGTGCGACGCCTTCTGATCGACCTGAATACGCCCTTTCCCGGTCGCTGGAATGGCGGCGATGCCTTTCGCTCGGCCTTCTTCAGTGCCCTGTCCATGAGTTTTCCCGTGGGCGAGCAGTACTTCATGGACTCGGTGCGTGCCGGTCTCAAGACCTTGCCGCAGGCCGAACGTGAGCGTTTCGCCCCGGAGGTGCAGGGCTTCGTGGGGCAGGAGGCGACGCACCGGCGCATTCATGGGCTGTTCAATGGCCATCTTGAGCGGCTGGGCTACCAGAACGAAATCGAGCGCCGGGCGATCCAGCGCCTGAAGGACAACGCCCATCGCGACGTGCGCATCCACGTTGCCGCCACCGCGGCGACCGAACATTTCACCGCCATCTTCGCCGACTGGATGCTGCACCACCCCGAGGCGCTGGAGGGTGCCGAGCCACGCCTGCAGACACTCTGGCTCTGGCACAGCGCCGAGGAGTCCGAGCACCGCAGCACGGCCTTCGACGTCTACCAGGCCATCAGCGGCGACCACCGCTGGCGCATCCGGGTGTTCCGCTACATCACCATCACGTTCCTGGCCGACGTGACGCGCCAGACGGTGCGCAATCTCTGGCATGACGGCAGCCTGTTCAAGTGGAGCACCTGGAAAAGCGGCGCCCGGCTGCTGTTTGCCCGGGACGGGATGATCCGCGGCAACGTCGGCCTCTGGCGCGACTACCTGTCACCGGGTTTTCACCCCAGCCAGCACGATGCGAGTCGCTCCCGGCAGTGGCTGATTGAGAATGCCGCGCAGTTCTCGGTCGTCGGTCAGGCGGGTTGAGGCATGACGCTGGCCCTTGGCATCGCGATGGCGCTGGTGGCTGTCTATGGGTTGTTCCTGCTCTGGTACGGCGGCAATGGCAGGCCCATGCGCCCGGCGGAGATCGACCATTTCATGAAGGAATTGGGCGCGTTGACCCTGGACGGCGCCGTGCTTCAGGAATTGCGCAGTCTCGTTGCCAGCGACGATGGCAAGGAATTCGTCATGCAGAACCTGGTGCGTTACCGTCCCAAGGCGCTGTACCCGCCGGGTTACGACTATGGCGACGATCCCCGGGCAGCGGACCGGCGCTATGGCAAGGCCGTCATCGGCCCCCTGCTGCGACATGGCAGTCTGATTCTGTTCGTTGCCAAACGCACCGGCACCTTCATCGAGCCCGAAGGTGCAGATGCCTGGCACTACGTGGCGATGGTTCGCTACCGCAGCCGGCGTGACTTTCTCAGGTTTGCCCTGGCCACGCAGCGCGACGACATCTTCGTCCACAAATGGGCCGCACTGGAGAAGACCCATGTCTTTCCCGTCAAGCCGGTGGTGAGCCTGATCTTTGTGCGCGCGATGGTGGCCGGTCTGCTGGCAGCGTTTGGCGGGGCGCTGTTCATGCTCTTTCGCTAAGGCATCGCCGAATGCCTGCACGTGCTTCGCCACGCCGAAACGGCGCATGGGTGTCCATCGCATTGTTGGTCATGATGGCGCTTGGCATGTTTCTCTGGCTCGGATTGCCCTTGACGCTCAAGGCACTGGGACTCCACCCGGACTACAGAGGGCCCAGGTACCAGTTGCCTGGCGGCCGCGCGCTGATCATCACCACCAGCCACGCCACGCTGGACCCGACCGGCAAGGCAACCGGTGTATTTGGATCGGAAATGACCGCCCCTTACTATGAATTTCTGGATGCCGGCATGCAGGTCGACGTGGCCAGCATTCAGGGTGGCGCCATCCCGATCGAGCCGGACTCCTTCCGCTGGTTTCTCGCCGCCGAGTCAGACAAGCGTTACCTGAAGGATGCGCTTTTTCAGGCCAAAGTTGCTTCGTCCAGAAAAATTGACGCCATCGATATCAGCCAGTACGACATTGTGTTTCTTGCGGGTGGCTGGGGGGCTGCTTATGACCTGGGAACTTCGGCAGTCTTGGGGCAGAAGATGACCCAGGCCTGGAGCGCTGGCAAAGTGGTGGGCGGGGTGTGCCACGGCCCGCTGGGCCTTCTTCTGGCCAAAGACGCCAATGGCGAGCCGTTGGTCAAAGGCAGGCGCTTGACAGCGGTGACCGATAGGCAAGTGGAGCAACTGGGTATCACCTTCACGCCCCAGCATCCCGAGCGGGAGTTGCGCGCCGCCGGCGCACGGTTCGAGAGTTCCACCGCGTTCAAGGACTACCTTGCCACCCACACCACGGTCGACGGCAAATTGATCACGGGACAGAATCAAAACGCCGGATATGAAACGGCCCAAAAAATGATACTGGCTGCAGGTGGAAAGCCCAGACCATGAAAGCACCTCTGCTGCTCAAGGGCGCACCGGGTTCGCCCTACACGCGCAAGATGCTGGCGCTGCTGCGCTACCGGCACATTCCCTATCGCCTGCTCGGTGGCGCGGCGGCGGACCAATTGGGCCTGCCACGCCCGGCTGTCGAATTGCTGCCGACCTTCTACCTGCCCGATGCCGACGGCGCCATCGAAGCCGTGACGGACTCCACGCCGCTGATCCGCCGGTTCGAGCGCGAGTGGCCTGTCCGCCAGGTCCGCCCGGACGCTGCGGCCCTGCGCTTCATCGACAGCCTGCTGGAAGACTACGCCGACGAATGGGTGACCAAGGCGATGTTTCACTACCGGTGGAGTTATGCGGCGGACATCCAGAAGGCGGGTGACATCCTGCCGCTCCAATATGTCGGAATCTGCGCCGCTGAAGCGATGGTCGAAGGCGCAAAAGCACAGTTTTCCCAGCGCCAGATCCGGCGCCTGGCGGTGGTCGGCTCCAGCGCGCAAACGGCCCCGATCATCGAGGCGGGCTACCGGCGCCTGGTCGATCTTCTCGACGCCCACTTGCGCCACCATCCCTTCCTGATGGGGCAGCGGCCCGGTGCCTGCGACTTCGCGCTGTACGGACAGCTGACCCAGCTGGTCCAGTTCGATCCGACCCCGATGGCGCTGACGCTGGCGCACTCGCGCCGCGTGGTGGCCTGGGTGGGCTTGATGGAGGACCTGAGCGGTCTCGATCCGAAAATCGAGGACTGGCTGCGCCCGGACGCACTGCCCGACACGCTGCTGGCCCTGCTCGGGGAACTGGGCCGCGCGTACGTGCCCCTGATGCTGGCCAATGCACGGGCCCTGCTTGCCGGGAGCCGCGACGTGACGGTCGATATCGACGGCCAGACCTGGACGCAGCAGACGGTGAGCTACCAGGGCAAGTGCTTGCGCTGGTTGCGGGAGGAGTTTGCGGCGCTGACCCCCTCGGACCAGGCCACTGTGCGCCATGGCCTGCAGCAGACCGGCTGCATGGCCTTGATCGACGCCCCGCTGACGGCGGCCGGGCACTGAAGACGACGGAAGACAGATCGATGAACCTGAAAAAGACACTGGTGATTTCACTGGCGCTGGTGGCGGTGGCGGCCGCGGCCTTGTACGCCAACCGGATGCTGATTCTCCAGTATTCGCTGGGCTGGCACACCGACTGGAAGTACCCGCGTGAACCCAACCGTCCGGTGCCGTGGATGGACGGTCCGCAAAAGGCCGACATGCCGGCGGCGCAGCGCCCGCCAAACATCGTCGTCATCCTGGCCGACGACCTGGGCATCAACGACGTGACGACGCACGGTGGCGGCTACGCAGCCCAGGGCGTGCCCACGCCAAGCATCGATTCGATTGCCCGCGACGGCGTGCGCTTCGACCAGGGCTACGCCGCCGCCGCGGTCTGCACGGTGTCCCGCGCGGCCCTGCTTACCGGGCGCTACCCGTGGCGCTTTGGCGTCGAATTCACGCCGACACCCGGCGCGATGGCGCGGGTCGCCGGTGCGCTCTATGCGGACCCGGACCGCCTGTATCCGGTGATCATCGACCAGGAGAAAGCGAAAGCCGCTAAGGACTTCAACGACCTGGGCATGCCGACGTCCGAGCAGACGATGGCCGAACTGCTCAAGGCACGGGGCTACCACACGCTACATATCGGCAAGTGGCACCTGGGAAGCACGCCCGAGATGCGGCCCAACGGCCAGGGCTTTGACGAAACCCTGTTCATGGAAAGTGGCCTGCACCTGCCCGAGAAAGACCCGCGCGCGGTCAACTCCAAGCAGGACTTCGACCCGATCGACAAATTTCTTTGGCCTAACATGCGCTTCGCGGTGAGCTACAACGCCGGCAAATGGTTCGAGCCCAGCAAGTACCTGGCCGACTACTACACCGACGAAGCCGTCAATGCGATCCGCAAGAACAAGAACCGTCCCTTCTTCATGTACCTTGCGCACTGGGGCGTGCACACGCCCTTGCAGGCCAGCCGGTCAGACTACGACGCGCTGCCCCAGATCAAGGACCACCGCCAGCGGGTCTACGCCGCCATGATCCGCTCGATCGACCGGAGTGTCGGCCGGGTGCTGCAGACCCTGCGCGAAGAGGGGCTGGAGGAGAACACTCTGGTAGTCTTCAGCAGCGACAACGGCGCACCCGGCTATATCGGATTGCCTGAAGTTAACCAGCCGTACCGCGGATGGAAGCTGACCCAGTTCGAGGGCGGACTGCGGGTGCCGTTTGTCGCCAAATGGCCAAGCCATATCCAGCCTGGCACCCAGTACAAGCCGGCGGTTTCCAGCATCGACATCCTGCCGACCGTCGCCGCGGCCGCGGGCGCGACCCTGCCGACGGATCGCCCCATCGATGGCGTCAATCTGCTGCCCTATCTGGGCAAGGAGGGCACGGTGCAGGCCCCGCGTGCGCTGTTCTGGCGCGATGGCCCCATGCGCACGGTCCAGGAGCAGGGCTGGAAGCTCACGGTCACCGAGCGACCCCGAAAGGACTGGCTGTTCAACCTGAATACGGACCCGACCGAGAAGAACAATCTGGCGGCCACACAACCCGAGAAACTGGCGCAGCTCAAAGCGATGCTGCAGGCCCATCACGCCAATATGCCGGGCCCGCTGTGGCCGTCGTTCATCGAGATGCCGATCGCCATCGACAAGACGCTGGACCAGAAGATGACGCCGCAGGACGATTACACCTACTGGTACAACTGACATGGCTGCATTGAAGAACAAGACGGTGGTGATCACGGGGGCCTCGGCCGGCATTGGCCGTGCCCTGGCGATGGAGTTCGCCCGGCGCGGCTACCACCTCGGCCTGACGGCGCGCCGGCTGGACGTGCTGGAGTCCCTGCGCACGGAGCTGCTGGCAGGCTCCGGGCAGCCTGGCCTGCGCATCGAGATTGCCGCACTGGACGTGGACCAGGATGAGACCGTCGCGCCGGTGCTGCACGAGCTGTTTGCGCGTCTCGGCGGTGTTGACATCGTCGTCGCCAATGCCGGCATCAACCGCTTCACCGGGGTGGGCAAGGGGCAGCTTGCGGATGCCCGCCGGGTGATTCAGACCAACGTGATCGGGGCCATAGCCACGGTGGAGGCGGCGGCAGAACATCTCGTATCGCGGGGCGCCGGCCAGATCGTCGGCATTTCCTCGCTGGCCTCGCTGCAGGCGATGCCCAAGCAGGCGGCCTACTGTGCCAGCAAGGCCGCGTTTTCGATGTACCTCGACGCGGCCCGGCTCGAGCTCAAGCGCAAGAATGTGGCGGTGACCTCCATCCTGCCGGGCTTCGTGGTGACCGACATCATGCCCAAGATCGAGAAGTTTCCCTTTGCCGTCCCGGCGGCTCAGGCCGCGCGCGAAATCGTGAGCCTGATCGAGCAGCGCAAGCCGGTAGGCGTCGTGCCCGCCTGGCCGTGGAAATGGCTGCGTCCCTTTTTCGGACATTTCCCCGACAGCCTGTGGAACAAGCTGGCGTGAGGCCGGAGATTCGATCGTGAGCGCCCCCTACACGCTGTACGGCTGGCATCTGTCGTATTTCACCGGCAAGGCCTTGTGCTACCTGCGCTACAAGCAGGCGCCGTTCGAGCACAAGGCCGTGGACATGTTCACGCTGATGCGGCGCATCAAGCGCAAGACGGGCGCCGCCGTGATGCCGGTCATGGTCACGCCCGAGGGCGAGTGGATCAACGACACCAGCCGGATCATCGACCACGTGGAAGCCCGCATCGCGGGCCGCTCGGTCCATCCGGCCACACCGGTGCAGCGCTTTGCCTCGTACCTGATGGAAGCCTGGGGCGATGAGTGGTGGATTCCGATGGCCATGCACACGCGCTGGACCTATCCCGAGAACTATGCCTTGTTCGAGCGCGAAGCCGGCAGCGCCCTGCTGCCGTTCCTGCCGGGGTTCGTTCAAAGGCGCGCGGTCAAGGTGGTGGCCGGGAAACTTCGCGGCATGCTGCATTCGGTGGGCGTGCGGCCCGGGCAGTTCGCGATGATGGATGCGTGGATGCGGGACATGCTCGACCTGCTGGACGCCCATTTCGCGCAGCACCGCTTCCTGTTCGGCGATCGTCCCACGCTGGGCGACTTCGGTCTGGTCGGCAGCATGTACGGGCACCTCGGTCGGGACCCCTGGCCGGCGCGCGAACTGGTGGCGCCGCGCCGGCACCTGCGCGCCTGGATCGACCGCATGGCCGAGCCGTCCCACAGTGCGGCGAGCTTGCCTGCGCTGCTGGCGAACGACCAGATCGCGCCCACGCTGGCGCCGGTATTCCAGGCCATTGCACGGGAGTTCGTGCCGCTGCTCGAAGGCATCAACGCCCAGGTCAGGGCCAGGCTGGTGGACTGGCCGGCGGGCAAGGCCCTGCCACGCAGCCTGGCGGACGTGGAAGCTCCCATGGGCCAGGGGCTTTTACGCAGGGCCGCGATTCCCTACACCCTGTGGATGGCGCAGCGCACGCTGGACGTGTTCCGCAGCATGAATACGGTGGAGCAGGCGCAGGTGCGCGCCTGGCTGGCATCGGTCGGGGGCGAGCGCCTGCTGGCGCTGGACATCCCCCGGCTGCGCCTGCAAGGCGTGCGAGTGGCCTTGGATCGGGAGGCAATGCCATGACCTCAAGCGCGCACCGGCTGCGGCGCCTCAAACGCGGGCTCCTCGCCTTCGGGCTCGGGGTGGCCGCGATCGCCGGGACGCTGTACATCAAGTCCGAGCAGATCGTGCTGGGTGCGGAAGCCTATATCTTTGGTTACCCGCTGGTGATGATGGACGTCACCCGTGTCAATGCGGGCCTGACGCTCGGACCCGAGAATCATCTTCGCCGGGTGCGCCAGTTTCCCGACAGCAGCTTCAAGGACGTGGTGCGCCCGAACGTGGACACGCTCTACACCACCGGCTTCATCGACATGGCCAAAGGCCCGTGGGTGTTCGAGATGGCGGCGAATGCCCAGCGCTACGAGGTGATGCCTTTCATGGACGGCTGGACCAACGTCTTTGCCACGCCGGGCACCCGCACCACCGGCACCGCTGGCGGCCGCTTCCTGCTGGCCGGGCACGACTGGCAGGGGCCCACGCCCGATGGCCTGACGCTGCTGCGTTCGCCGACCCGGATCGTCTGGCTGATCGGGCGCACGCAGACCAACGGCGTGGCCGATTACCCGCTGGTGCACCGGCTGCAGGACGGCGTCACGCTGCGCTCGCTAGCGGCATGGAAAGAGGGGCGAAAAGCAATGGCCGAGGACGCAACGGCCTGGCAGCCCGCACCCGTGAAGCCCCTGCCGCCCATCGTCCAGATGCAGGCCCTGAGCGCCGAGGCGTTCTTCACCCGACTGGCCATGCTGATGGTGACCAATCCACCCGCAGCCGCCGACGCTCCGATGATGGTCAAGCTCTCCCGAATCGGCATCACGCCGGGCCAGCCACCGGCCTGGGGCATGCTGGATCGCTGGAGCGTGAGTCTGGGGCGCTGGATCGCCGACTGGACGGTCGCCAAAGAGTTGAAGAAGCCGCGCGACCTGGTGAACGGCTGGTCGACCCCGCCGGCCATCCTCGGCAACTACGGGACCTTCTACAACACGCGGGCGGTGGTGGCCATGGTCGGGCTCGGGGCCAATTTGCCGGCCGATGCGACCTACCCGAATACCCGCGTCGATGCCAGCGGCGAGCCGCTCAGCGGGAGCCGCCGCTACCGCCTGCATTTCAAGGCCGGTGAGTTGCCCCCCGTGCATGCGTTCTGGTCGGTCACGGCCTATGGACCCGACGATTTCCTGATGGCCAACCCGATCCACCGTTATGCCCTGGGCGATCGTGACTCGCTGGTCCTCAACACCGACGGATCGCTGGACCTGATCGTGCAGTCCGATCCGCCGAAGGACAACGGGAAAAGCAACTGGGTTCCCGTGAAGGCCGGCGAACCCTTCCTCCTGAACGCGCGCCTGTACTGGCCCAAGCCGCAGGCGCTGAATGGCAGCTGGGCCATGCCGGCCGTCGAGCGCCTCGACTGACGACCCTGGCGCACCCCCGACTCACCGAAGAAAGCCAGACCATGCATGCTCTCAGCCCGACAGATTCCGCCTTCCTGTGGATGGAAACCCGCAACCAGCCCATGCATGTCGCGGGCCTCAACATCTACAGTCCGCCGCCGGGAGCCGGGCCCCATTTCGTCAGCAAGCTGCTGGCCGGCTGGGGCCGGCATCTTTCAGCGCTGCCGCCCTTCAACCAGCGCCCGGTCTTGCGCATGGGGCTCTGGTACTGGGAGGACGACACGGAGTTTGAGCTGGACTACCACCTGCGCCACCTGGCCCTGCCGCACCCTGGACGCATCCGGGAACTGCTGGCCATGATCTCGCGCCTGCATGGCAACCTGCTGGATCGCAACCGCCCGCTGTGGGAGGCCTACGTCATCGAGGGGCTGCCGCAGGGCCGGTTCGCGACCTACACCAAGATTCATCACGCCCTCGTGGACGGCGTGACGGGGGCCAGGATCATGGCCGAGTCCCTGGCGCGCACGGCGGAAGAAGACAAGCCACCGGTGTGGGCGCAGGCCTATTCCCGTCACCCCACCGTTCGGCGCGAGGCGCCGGCGAAGGGCTTGATCGAGCAACTCGCAAGCGCCGCCCGCGCGGGCCGCGATATCCTGCCCGGCGTGGCCAGCGGACTGTGGGATATCGTTCGCGCCGGCGAGCCGGACAGCGCCAACGCCTTGCCCTTCGATGCGCCACCCACCCCTTTCAATGTCGAGATCTCGGGCTCACGGCGATTTGCGGCCCAGTCCTATTCGCTGGCGCGCCTGAAGCGCATCGGCGAGGCGGCCGGGGCCACGGTCAATGACGTCACGCTGGCCATTTGCGCGGGTGCCTTGCGCAAGTACCTGGAAGTGCAGAAAGCGCTGCCCCGTAAACCGTTGATCGCCATGGTGCCGGTCTCCCTGCACGGCGAGACGGAGGCCGGCGGAAACCAGGTGTCCCTGCTGCTGGCCAATCTGGCGACCCACCTGCGCGATCCGCTCAAACGGCTGCAGCGCATCGTGCAGTCCACCACCCAGGCCAAGGAGCGCCTGAAGGCGATGCCACGGCTGCAGAAGATGGCACACGGCATCACCTCGATCTCGCCTATGGGCGCGGGGATGGTGATGGGCATTTCGAAGCAGCGCCCGGGTTTCAACGTCGTGATCTCCAATGTGCCCGGGCCCAGGCATACCCTGTATCTCAACGGGGCCCGGCTGGACGAGGTGTACCCCGTGTCGATTCCCACCCACTATCTCGCGCTGAACATCACGATCAGCGGCTATGGCGACAACCTGGGCTTTGGCTACATTGCCTGCCGCAGGTCCGTGCCGGCGCTGCAGCGCATGCTGGACTACACCGATGAGGCTATCCTCGAACTCGAACACGCCCTGGCGGACAAGCTGAAGCCTGCAAAGGCAGCGCCCGCCAAAGCCCCCGTGCGCAAGCGCACGACGGTCAGCCGGGCCCGGAAATAGCGGGGCCTTTCAGAGGCCGTTCCGAAGTCTTCTATCTTCACTGCGGGTTAGACACAGGCCCCTAAAACCGGCGCCCGCGATGGGCGGGACACGACGTATGCTTCAAAGGCACCGGCCACGCGCCGTACCCACGCGTTCGGGTGAACGCCAACATCCTCCCATCCTGCCGATCCTGCATTTCTTCAAACACTACACCTGGCTCCACGCGACAGCGTGATGGCCGATGCACCGGAACCTGACCATGACCGATTCTTACCTCGACTTTGCCAATTCCCCCGTGGGCGCCCGTCTGGCCAACGCCCTCGGCCTTCCCAAACCCCTGAAGTTGGAGCGTTACAAGCCGGGCCAGCCCGTGATCAAGGGGTCGGTGCTGCTCGGTGGTGCCGGCGACCCGCAGATGCTCGGCGTGCTCGCACCGATGTTCAAGGCGATGGGCGCGCAGACCGTGGCCCACGCCCAGTTGCCGCAGTGGATGCCGCTGGCCAACAAGGCCGGCCTCATGACCGGCCGCTGGGGTGTCGACGGCAAGCCCGGCGAGAAGGTCAAAGCTCTGGTGTTCGACGCGACCGGCATGGACGACAGCACGCAGTCTGAAGCCCTGTACACCTTCTTTCACGATGCCGCGCGCTCGGTGCTGCCCTGCGGCCGCGTGGTCGTCATCGGCCGTCCGCCCGAGGCCTGCGCGAGCCCACGCAAGGCCACCGTGCAGCGCGCGCTGGAAGGGCTGACCCGTTCGCTGGCCAAGGAACTCAAGAAGGCCATCGGGGTGCAGCTGGTGTATGTCGCCGAGGGCGCCGAGGCCCAGGTCGAATCGACGCTGCGTTTCCTGCTATCGCCGCGCTCGGCCTATGTGTCGGCGCAGGTGATCCGCATCGGGGCACCGGTGGGTGATGGCGCCGCGCCCGCCGACTGGAACCAGCCTCTGGCGGGCAAGAAGGTGCTGGTGACCGGCGCATCGCGCGGTATCGGGGCCTCGATTGCCGAAGTCATGGCGCGCGAAGGCGCCACCGTGATCTGCCTGGACGTGCCCCAGGCACAGGCGGGGCTGGACGAGGTTGCCGCGAAGGTGAAGGGCAGTGCCTTGGCGCTGGACATCGGAGCCGCCGAGGCGCCGCAGGCCCTGGTCGATGCCGCCCTGGCCGATGGCGGCTGGGACGTGGTGGTGCACAACGCCGGCATCACGCGCGACAAGACCATCGCCAACATGAAAGAACATTTCTGGCAGATGGTGGTCAACGTCAACCTCTCCACCCAGGAGCGCATCAACGACGCGCTGGTGGCGTCCGGCGCCTTGAAGTCCGGCGGCCGCATCGTCTGCGTGTCGTCCATCTCCGGCATTGCCGGCAACCTGGGGCAGACCAACTACGCCTTCTCCAAGGCCGGCGTGGTGGGCATGGTGCAAAGCCATGCGCCGGTGTTTGCGAAGAAGGGCATCACCATCAATGCGGTCGCACCGGGGTTCATCGAGACCCAGATGACGGCTGCGGTGCCGTTCGCCATCCGTGAAGCCGGGCGCCGCATGAACTCGATGAGCCAGGGGGGCTTGCCGGTGGACGTGGCCGAGGCCATTGGCTGGTTTGCTTCGCCGGCTTCCGCGGGCATCACCGGCAACGTGGTGCGGGTCTGCGGCCAGAGCATCATGGGGGCGTGATGGCGACAAGAAGAAAACCCGCGATGACCACTATCGAAATCACCACGCCCAGGCACGCGGCGCAACTCTACGCCGGGGCGCTGCTGTCCAGCCGCAAGCGCCCTGGCGCGGTCAAGTCACTCAAGGCCGTGACCTTTGTGCGGCCCGAGGTCAAACTGGATGCGACGGAAGTCGCCGCCTATGCCAAGGTGTGCGGCTTCAGGCCCGAGGCGGGCGTGCCGCTGCTCTACCCGCAGATGCTGACCTTCCCACTGGCCATGGAGTTCTTTGCCTCTGAGTACTGCCCGTGGCCGGCCATGGGCACCGTGCATCTGGCCAACCGCGTCCGCCAGCATCACCAGCTCAACGTCGGCGACGTGCTGCGGGTGGAAATGCGCACCGGCGAACTGCTGGCGCACGAAAAGGGACAGGTCTTCACGCTCGAATTCGCCATTTCCCGAGACGGTGAGCTGGTGTGGGACGGCACGATGACGGCCCTGCGGATCGGGGTGAAGGACCCGGTTGGCAAACCCTATGCCAGCGCCTTGACCGCTGACGTGGACTTGTCCTGCCAGGCCACCTTCAGCGCGCCCGCCGACATCGGCCGCCGCTATGGCCTGGTCTCTGGCGACATGAACCCGATTCACCTCAGCGCCCCGTCCGCCAGGCTGTTCGGCTTCAGGCAGGCCATCGCCCACGGCCTGTGGACGAAGGCGCGCGCGCTGGCGGCCATGCTGCCGAACCAGCCGCTGGCACAGGCCGAAGTCGTGGTCGAGTTCAAGACACCGCTGTACCTGCCGGGCCGCGCCTCGCTGTGGGCGACCCGGCGGGTTTCGGGCCCGCAGCCCCACAACGCACTTTTTGAAGTCCGCAATGCCAAGGGCGACAAACCCCACCTGCGCGCGCAGCTGGGCTACACCGTCGCCGCCTGAACCCTCCCGACCCAACACGAAAGCACACCATGACCTCATCCAAAGTTGAAACTCCCGCCACCGTTCGTCGCGTGGCCATTCTGGGCGGCAACCGCATTCCCTTTGCCCGCTCCAACACCGTGTACGCCACCGCCTCCAACCAGGAGATGCTCACGGCCACAATCCAGGGGCTGGTGGACCGTTTCAACCTGCACGGCGAGCGCCTGGGCGACGTGGTCGGCGGCGCCGTGATGAAGCATTCGCGCGACTTCAACCTGGTGCGCGAGTCGGTGCTGTCCACCACGCTGTCGCGCGACACCCCGGCGTTCGACATCCAGCAGGCCTGCGGCACGGGTCTGGAGGCGGCCATGCTGGTCGCCAACAAGATTGCCCTGGGCCACATCGATTGCGGCATTGCTGGCGGCGTGGACACCACGTCGGATGCGCCGGTCGGCCTGAACGAGAAGCTGCGCAAGATCCTGCTGGAGGCCAGCCGCGCCAAGACCACCGTGCAGCGCCTGACGGCACTGGCCAAGGTGCGCCCCGCCATGCTGGTGCAGCCGGCCCTGCCACGCAACGGCGAGCCGCGCACCGGCCTGTCGATGGGCGAGCATGCCGAACAGATGGCCGCCGAATGGGACATCAGCCGCGAGGACCAGGACGAACTGGCGCTCAAGAGCCACCAGAACCTGGCGCGCGCCTATGAAGCCGGGTTCTTCAACGACCTGATGACGCCGTTCAAGGGCGTGGCCCGGGACAACAACCTGCGCGCCGACCTCAGCATCGAGAAGCTGCGCAGCCTCAAGCCCTGCTTCGACAAGAAGGTGCGCCCTGAGCAGGGCACGCTGACCCCCGGCAACTCCACGCCGCTGACGGATGGCGCCTCGGCCGTGCTGCTGGCCAGCGAGGACTGGGCCGCCGCGCGCGGAACCTGCCGGTGCTGGCCTACCTGACATTCAGCGAGGTGGCCGCCGTGGACTTCTTCGACGCGAAGGAAGGCCTGCTGATGGCGCCGGCCTACGCCGTGCCGCGCATGCTGGCGCGTGCCGGCCTGAAGCTGCAGGACTTCGACTACTACGAAATCCATGAAGCCTTTGCCGCACAGGTGCTGTGCACGCTCAAGGCCTGGGAAGACAAGACCTTCTGCAAGGAAAAGCTGGGTCTGGACAAGCCCCTGGGCAAGATCAACCGCAGCAAGCTCAACGTCAACGGCAGTTCGCTGGCGGCCGGTCACCCATTTGCCGCCACCGGCGGGCGCATCGTGGCCACGCTGGCCAAGATGCTGGCGCAAAAAGGCGCCGGCCGCGGCCTCATCTCCATCTGCGCTGCCGGCGGGCAGGGTGTGGTTGCCATCGTCGAGCGCTGATCGTCACGTCACCGGAGACCCTTACCATGACCCAATACAAAGCCCCCCTGCGCGACATGCGCTTTCTGATGAACGAAGTGCTGGACTACCCCGCACACTACGCCAGCCTGCCCAACGGCAAGGACGCCGACCCCGAAATGGTCGATGCGATTCTGGATGGCGCCGCCCAGCTGTGCGAAGACGTGCTGGCCCCCCTGAACCACTCCGGCGACATCGAGGGCTGCCACTTTGATAACGGCGCGGTCACCACGCCCAAGGGCTTCAAGGAGGCCTACCGGCAGTTCGTCGAGGGCGGCTGGCAAGGGCTGTCTTTCCCCACCGAGTTCGGCGGCCAGGGCCTGCCCATGTCGCTGAACCTGTTCAAGTCGGAAATGATGGGCACGGCCAACTGGTCGTTCGCCATGTACCCCGGCCTGAGCGTGGGCTGCATCAACACCCTCATGCAGTACGGCTCGAAGAAGCAGAAGGCGCAGTACATCCCCAGGCTCGTATCCGGAGAATGGGCGGGCACCATGTGCCTGACCGAGCCCCAGTGCGGCACCGACCTGGCACAGGTCAAGACCCGGGCCGTGCCCCAGAAGGGCGGCAGCTACAAGATCACCGGCACCAAGATCTTCATCTCCGCCGGTGAGCACGACCTGACCGAGAACATCGTGCACATCGTGCTGGCGCGCCTGCCGGACGCGCCGGAAGGGACACGGGGCATCTCGCTGTTCGTCGTGCCCAAGTTCAAGGTCAAGGCCGACGGGACACTGGGCGAGCGCAACGCCGTGAACTGCGGCTCGATCGAGCACAAGATGGGCATCCGCGCCTCAAGCACCGCCGTGCTGAACTTCGACGAAGCCGAGGGCTTCATGGTGTTCGAACCCAACCGCGGCCTGGAAGCCATGTTCACCTTCATGAACACCGCCCGTCTGGGCACCGCCGTGCAAGGGGTTTGCCATGCCGAGGCCGCGTTCCAGGGCGCGCTGCCCTACGCCAAAGACCGTCGCTCCATGCGCGCACTCTCCGGCAAGAAAGATCCTGGGAGCAAGGCCGACGCGCTGATCTGGCACCCCGACGTGCGGCGCATGCTGCTCACACAGAAGGCCATCGCCGAAGGCGGCCGCGCCATGATTTACGACGCGCTCAAAATCGGTGACCACATGTTCAACGCATCCGCTGCCGGTGACACGGAGGGCTACAAGGCCTATGACAGCAAGCTCGGGTTCTACACCCCCATCCTCAAGGGCTTCCTGACCGAGATGGGCCTGGAAGCGGCCAATCTGGGCGTGCAGGTGTTCGGTGGCCATGGCTACATCAAGGAACATGGCATGGAGCAGATCGTGCGCGACGCGCGCATCTCCACCCTGTACGAAGGCACCACCGGCATCCAGGCGCTCGACCTGCTGGGCCGCAAGGTGCTGATGGGCTCCAAAGGCAAGTGTGTGCGTGAGTTCACCCTGGAAATGGTCAGGTTCGCCCGCCCCTACCTGCTCAAGCGCACGCCGCTGGGCGCCATGGCGCGCAACCTGGCCGCCCGCGCCGCCGAATGGAACGTGTTGACCACCGCCATCATGTTGCGCGCACCCAAAGACCGCGAGGTGGTGGGCGCCGCCAGCGTGGACTACCTGATGTACTCCGGCTTTGTGATGATGGGCTACTACTGGGCCGTGCAGGCCGCCAAGGCCGAGGAACTGCTGGCCAGCGGTGCGGGCAAGGAGTCGCAAGACTTCTACCGATCCAAGGTCCAGACGGCCGAGTTCTACTTCGAGCGCCTGATGCCCCGCGCCAATTCCCACCGCACCGGTGCGCTGGCGCCCACCCGGTCGGTCATGCAATTGAACAACGAGCACTTCGCCTTCGCCTAGGCCCGGAGCCGCATGGGGGTGCCGGTTCTGCCGGCGACATCGGCTGATGCTTTGCCGGTGTCAGGCCTTCGCCTGGCCGCGAATCAGGAAACGCGTGATGATGCCCTTGAGGTATTCCTTGGCCTGTGGCGGGCTGCTTGGCCGGCTCAGCGCCTGGTTGCTGCCCACGATGGCCAGATAGAAAAGGACCGCGAGTTCTTCGGCTGTCTTCGGGTCACCCGTCAGTCGCTGGAACTTGTTTTCGAACAAAGCCAGGCGCGCCGCATCGACTCCGACCAGAAGCTTTGCGACGACCGGGTCGCGCCGGCCCAGGCCGCGCAACGCCAGCTCGAAACGCATGTTTTCAAGATCGGCCCCGGCATGGGCCAGTGCTGCCTCCAGCAGGTGTTCCAGGTCCGCCCCGGGGTCTTCGGTGGCATCGAGCTGGAGCGCGCGATCCAGTTCGTCCTCGCGCTCGCGCCAGCGCGCAATGAGTGAGCTGACCAGGTCAGCATGGTCGGTGAAGTGCCAGTAGAAACTGCCGCGCGTCACGCCCAGCGCCTGTGCGATCACCAGGACCCGCACGTTGTCAAAGCCTCCCTCCACCACCGCGTGGAAGGCGGCGTCCAGCCAGTCGTCCCGCGTGAGTCTTGGCGCCTCTGAGCGCTTCCTTGTCTTGTTCGCTGGTTTCATCGGTCATGTGTCCGGGGAAATGGTACAGTCCGCCATTAGATACACAAGTGTACGGTTCTCGCTGGCTTTGCGGCTGAGCGCGAAAAACGGAGACATCCCATGACGAAGTCTGCAGCGCCCGCCCGGTGCCACGCCGCGCATCAGCCTGGGGTCGAAGCACCGCAAGTTCGAGCTTCGTGATGTCCATCAAGACCCTGCTGATGCCGGCCATCAGCCAGCGCATCCTCTCAAGGGAGCGACTGGTCAAATCCAGGGCCAAAGCGGAGCACCTGCGGCTTGACCAGGGCCTGCGGCATCAGGTTCACTATTTTCACCAGGTCGACGACCCCTACAGTGCCCTGGCGGCAGGCATCCTGCCCCAGGATCGTTGAGCGCTACGACGTCGATATCCTTGGGCATGTGGTCGGGCCACCGCCGGACAGCGCTGCGCCCGAACGTGAAAAACTGATTGCCTACAGCCGCAGGGACGCGCAGTTGCTGGCCCGCCATTGGGGTCTTGCGTTTGAAGATGCGGGCGCGCAACCCCGTGATCAGGCCGTGGAACTCGCAACCCGCTTGCTGGTGGCCGCCCTTCCGGACGGGACATTCGTCGCAGCGGCGGGTGAAATCTCTGCATGCCTCTGGAGGGATCCTTCGAGACTGTCGGCCATGGGTCACGCCCGGCGGGCCGTTGCGCGCGGCAGACGCATCGGCCGCTGCATCCCATGTCGCCGCGTCCAACGCGCTGCGGCAGAAACTGGGGCACTACCTCGGCGCGACTTTCTTCTATGCCGGCGAGTGGTACTGGGGCATCGACCGGCTGCACCATCTGGAACGCCGCCTGCAGGATCTTGGCGCGCAGCGCCCTGGCGTTCAGGGCCTGCTGTTTGCGCCCGACGCTGATCTGAGCGAGCCGGTGAAGCTGGCCAGCCCGCAGCCCATCGAGTTTTTCTTCTCATTTCGCAGTCCCTACTCGGCGATCGTGGCGCCGCGCGTGTTTGAGCTGGGACGGCGCACCGGAGCGCCGGTGCAGTTGCGCTTCGTCCTGCCGATGGTCATGCGCGGCCTGCCCGTGCCACGCGAGAAACGCGCCTACATCAGCCTCGACGCCGCGCGCGAGGCCCATGCAAGGGGAATTCCCTTCGGTCGGGTGAACGACCCGGTCGGTCGTCCGACGGAACGCGGCCTGTCGCTGATCCCGCTTGCCGAGCAGGCGGGGCGCGCCGAGGCCTATGTGCTGTCCTTCATGCACGGGGTGTGGGCCGAAGGCATCGACGCCGGCAGCGACCGGGGCTTGCGGAAAATCGTCGAGCGGGCGGGCCTGTCCTGGGACGCCGCGCAAATGGCGCTGAAGGACGGGGCCTGGCGCCAGACGGCCGAGGCGAACCGCGAAGCAATGTTCGCGTTGGGCCTTTGGGGTGTCCCCTCGTTCCGTGTAGGGGACACCGCGGTCTGGGGCCAGGATCGCTTGTGGGCCGTGCAGGAGGCGCTGCTCTGGCACGATCCGGGCTGAGCGGGCGACCCTCGCGCTCCACACCCCACGACGCAACCCATTCAAGGAGAAACGATGAACGCACTACTGAAAGTCGCCTGCCTGGCGGTCTATGGCTTGGCGCTGGCGGGTCTCGCCGGGCTGCTGCCGCCCGGCCTTGCGGGCACGATGCAGAACATCGCGCTCGCGCTGCTGGTGATCCACGCGCTGGAGATCGTGGTCATGTTCAAGCATGTGCGCCTGTACCGTGGCCCGCTGGCTGTGAGCATGCTGCTGACCCTGCTGTTTGGTCTGCTGCACTGGAAACCGCTGGCCGATGAACAGAAGCGGGCCGGTATCAGGTAAGGGCGAACCGGATGGCTCGACCCCTCGGATGAATCTTGCAGGAACACGATGAAGATCACTCAATGATGACGAAATGGGTCTCGATTCTGGCGCTGGCACTGTGCGCGGCCGTCACCGTTCAGGCGGCCTCCGGTGCGCGCCCGAACATCGTGGTGCTGGTTGCCGATGATTGGGGCTTCAGCGACGTGGGCGCTTTCGGTGGCGAGATTGCGACGCCCAACCTCGACGGGCTGGCGCGCAGCGGCATGCGTTTCTCGAACTTCCACGTTGCCGCGTCGTGCTCGCCCACGCGGTCCATGCTGCTGACCGGCGTGGACAACCACCGCAATGGCCACGGCAACCTGCGCGAGACCATGCCGGGCGAACACCTCGGCAAGCCGGGTTACCTCGGCTCCCTCACGCCCAATGTCGTCACGCTGGGCACCCTGTTGCAGGCCAGTGGTTACCGGACCTATATCGCCGGCAAGTGGAATGTCGGCAATGAGCCGCACAACCTGCCCAACCGGCGCGGCTTCGACCGCTCGTTCGTCATGGGCGATACCGGTTCCGACAACTGGGAGCCCGAAAAGCGCTACCTGCCCCACGCTGCCACGGTGAACTGGTTCGAGGACGGCAAGGCGCCGGTGTTGCCCAGGGAATTTTTCTCGTCCACGTTCTTCGTCGACAAGACCATCGACTACATCCGCAGTGGTTCGGCCAGCGGCAAACCCTTTTTTGCCTATGTCGGCTTCCAGGCGAACCATGTGCCGGTGCAGGCGCCGCAGGCCTTTATCGACAAGTACAAGGGCCGCTACGACGCCGGCTGGACAGCGTTGCGGGAGGCCCGGCGCAACAAGGCGGTCGAACTCGGTCTGATCCCGAAGGACACGCCCATGGCGACGATGGCCACCACGGGCGACTGGGCCGCGCTGAGTGACAGCGGACCGGCGCTACCAGGCGCGGCTCATGGAGGTCTACGCCGCGATGGCCGAGTCGCTGGACCATGAGGTCGGCCGCCTGATCGCCTACCTGAAGTCCACGGGCGAGTTCGACAACACGGTGTTCGTGTTCCTGTCGGACAACGGCCCGGAAGGCTCGGACTACAGGGAGGCCGACCTGTGGCTGAAGTTCAACTACAGCCGCGATCTGGAGCGTCTGGGCGGCAAGGGCGCCTACGTGGTGCCCGGGCCGTCCTGGGCCAGCGCGTCAGCGTCGCCGTTGGACACCTTCAAGTTCTATTCCGGCGAGGGCGGCATCCGCTCGCCCATGATCATCAGCGGCGTCGCCGGCGCGGCCCGCAACCAGATTCACGACGGGTTGACCCACGTGACCGACATCCTGCCAACCCTGCTCGATGTGGCGCAAGTAGCCCGTCCCGGCACCAGCTTTCGGGGACAGCCCATTGAGGCGCCCACCGGGCACAGCCTGCTGCCGGTTCTCGCCGACCCTGCGCTGCGCGTGCGCGCCGCTGACGAGCCGTTGGGCTATGAACTGTCCGGCAATAAGGCGCTGTTCAAGGGGGACCTGAAGATCGCGTTGAACAACCCGCCGATGGGCGACGGGCAATGGCACCTGTACGACCTGCGCGCCGACCCCGGCGAGACCCATGACCTGCGGACGCAGCGACCGCAGGAGTTTGCCGCGATGCAGGCCGAGTACGCGGCCTGGGCCAAGGCCAACGGCGTTCTGCCCATGCCCGATGGCTACAACCCCGTGAAGCAGGTCTTGATCAACAGCTTCGTCAATTACTGGATTCCCACCTATCGGAACACGGCGCTGGCCGTGCTGGCGGGCCTCGTCGGCTTGATCGCCGCCGTGGTCGTGATCCGCCGGCGGCGCCGCGCTGCATGACGGCCGGCGGTTACCTGGACAGCCCCTGGCCGGGCGAAGACGCGGGCCCGGCGCGCTTGCAGGCCCCCCGTGGCGGAGACGGATTGCGCCTGCGAGCCGGGGACAAGCTGGGCTGCGTGACCCGCAACACCTGGATGTCGACCATGACGGTCCTCGGCGCCCCGGGCGAGGTCTATCTGCTGACGCATTCGGTCCTGCGCGCGAGACTGGGGTTTCCCACCACATCGCGCGTCGAGCAGATCGACCCGATCACCCTGAAGACCCTTCGCCGTTCGCCGCGCCTGCCCGGCGGACCCATGTGGCCGGGTGGCATGGCGATTCACCGCAATGGCGATATGTATGTCGTGTATGGGCGCTGGGCACATCGGCTCAGCCGGGCCTGTGTGCCGCTGGCGTCGCTCCGGCTACCGGTCGATCAGCCCTACAACTCCTTCGTGCTCCTGGACAACGGCCTGATCGTGACCAAAAACCTGTCAGACCGGACCCCAGCGCGACTGACGGTGATCGATCCCGAGACCCTGCAGCCCGCCTGCCCGGACAGGGAATGCCCGGAACCGTCAATCGCGCGCCTGAGCGCCAGCGGCAACACGGTCTATGTCGTGGGGGTTCGTTCGATCTTCCGCTACCACTGGGACGCAGCCGCGCATGCCCTGGTCTTCGATGACGACTGGCGCTTCGACTACATCGGATCGAGCCCCCAAAGCTATGGCTGGGACGTGGTGCTCGATGGCCACAACGCCTGGTTCATGGACAACGGCCGGCACAACTATGTCGTCAAGATGATCGGCTCGGGCCTCAACCCAACGCCGAACCGGTTGATCCGGGTATCCCTGACGGATGCGCGCGACCACCAGATGCTGGCCATCAGCGGCATAACCGGGGGCAGTATCACCAACCCGCCCCTGGTCGACCTGCAGCGTCGCATCGTGCTCGCCTACGATTCGGCCAACCGCTACCTGCGCGCCTGGCGCTTTGACGTGGAGGGCGCGACACTGACACCGCTGTGGGAGAAGTCGCCCTTCGGCTGCGCCAGCCACATGATCCTGTATCCGGACACTGGCGAAGTCGTCGTCAACGACTACCGCAGGCATGGAGAGGAAGTGGTGGTGCTGGCCATCGAATCGGGTCAGGAAATGGCGCGCGTGCGCACCGGCGGCCTCAACCAGGGGGTGGTGTTTCCGAGCGCGGGCTGGGGGCGGGATTTCTACTGGTCCTCGATGGGCCGGCTCGCGCGGGTGTTTGTTCAATAGCTGTCAAAGGAGTCACCTCAACATGACATTCAGGAAAGGCAGGGTCGCGCTGGCGTGCTGGCTGTTCGCGGTGAACGTGATGGCCGCCCCGGTCGAGATCTCCGGCGTCAAGCTGGAAGAAGCGATCGACGTCGGCAGCGCACGGCTGCAACTCAATGGCGCCGGGATCCGCTACAAGGCCATCTTCAAGGTCCTGGTCGCCGGCCTGTACCTGGGCAAGAAGGCGGCCACGCCCGAAGAGGTCTTCGCCGCACCGGGCCCCAAGCGCATGAGCCTCACGTTTCTGCGCGATGTGGACAGCCAGGAGTTCAGCAAGCAATTCCTGAAGGGCTTCGCGGACAACACGAGTGCGGACGAGGTGGCCAAACTGGCACCGGCGCTTGCCCGGATGAGCCAGCTGATCGCCGAGCAGAAGAAATTCCTGACGGGAGACACGTTGACGATCGACTGGATCCCGGGGAGCGGCACGATCATTGCCTTCAAAGGCCAGCCGCAGGGTCAGCCGTTCAGGGAAAACGAGCTGATCACGGGCTTGCTGGCCATGTGGGTCGGCAAGAACCCGGCAGACGCGAGGCTCAAGGACGCCTTGCTGGGCAAGCCGTCGTGATACGGATGATGCCGTTCAGCAAGCTCACTGGACAGGGATGAGGAACTGAAATGTCCAAAACGATCCTCATCACCGGCGCGGGCACCGGGATCGGCCGTGATGCCGCTTTTGCATTGGCAGCGCGCGGCCATCGCGTGATCGCGGCCACGTTCAACGAGGCCCAGGCCGACGCCCTGCGCGCCGAATGCCTGACGCGCAGGCTCGCGCTGGAGGTGATCCAGCTCGACATCACCAGCGTCACCGATCGCGAAAAGGCCCTGGCTTTCGAGCTCGACGTGCTCGTCAACAACGCCGGAATCGGGCAGTCCGGGTCGCTGGCCGAGGTCGATGTGGACCTGATCCGCAGGACCTTTGAGGTCAATGTTTTTGCCACGCTGGAACTCACCCAACTCGTTCTGCGCGGCATGATTGCGCGCCAGCGCGGCACGGTGCTGTTCGTCAGCTCCATTGCCGGGCGGGTACCCATGCCTTTCCTGATGCCGTACTCCATGACCAAGTTCGCACTTTCTGCGGCGGGCGCGGGACTGCGCGCCGAAATGGACCAATTGGGCAAGAACGTCCAGGTGGCGCTGATCGAACCCGGCGCCATCCACACCGGCTTCAATCAGGCGATGGCTGACAGCAAATACGCCTGGATGGACGAGAAGTCTTATTTTCATGCGCAGGCGGCGCGGATGAAGGCCAAGGAATCCCGAGTGTTTGGCTTGATCGAGGCCAGGGACACGCGCTCCATCGTCGCGAAGATCATCAAGGCCAGCGAGGCGCGCCGTCCCAGGCTGCGTTATGTCGCGCCCTGGATCCAGGGCTTCTTCGTGCGGCTGGCCCGCATGTTCGGCGTCTGAAAACGTTTCTCACAGGTCCCTCCATGAAACTCCGTCGTATCGCCTTTTTGACCATTGCGGCGGCTGTCGTCGCCGGTGCCGCCGCCTATGTTTTCCGCGCGCCGCTCAGCATGGCCGTGGCCCAGCGCGTCGCCGCCAGCCGGCTGGCCGCCGACACCCTGAATGAATTGCCGGACGGCCTGCACGTCGGGCTGTGCGGCGCCGGCTCGCCGATGCCCGACGACCGGCGCCTGGGGGCCTGCACGGTGGTCGTGGCCGGCCAGCGCCTGTTTGTGTTCGACACCGGCAATGGCAGCGCCCGCAACATCGGCAAGATGGGCTTCGTCCATGGCCGTATCGCGGCGATCTTCCTGACCCATTTCCACTCCGACCACATCGATGGCCTGGGCGAGCTCCTGATGCAGCGCTGGGTGTCCACGGGCAATGCCGCGCCGGTTCCGCTGTACGGCCCGCCGGGCGTCGACAAGGTCGTGGCGGGATTCATGCAAGCCTATGAGCAGGACCAGCACTACCGCGTCGCCCATCACGGCGAACCCACGGTGCCGTCCAGCGGATTTGGCGCGACCGCGAAGCCGTTCAATGTGCCGCCCGAGGGACACGTGGTGCTGATCAAGGACGGCGATCTGGAAATCAGCGCCTTTGGCGTCGACCACCAGCCCGTGCATCCCGCCGTCGGCTACCGCATCACCTACAAGGGCCGCGGTGTCGTGCTCAGCGGGGACACGAAGAAGGCGGTGGCGGTGCAGCGCGAGGCGACGGATGTCGATCTGCTGGTGCACGAAGCGCTGTCGCCGAAGATGGTCGACCTGCTGGGCCAGGGCGCGGCCGCCGCGGGGCGCCTCAACGTGAAGAAACTCATGGCCGACATCATCGATTACCACACCACTCCCGAGCAGGCCGCCGAGATTGCCCGCGATGCGAAGGTTCGTTACCTGCTGCTCAGCCACATCGCGCCGCCGTTGCCCTTGCCGGGGATGGAGAAAGCCTTCCTGGGAGGCGCGTCCGGCATTTTCGAGGGGCCGATTCGTGTCGGGGCCGATGGCGATTTCATCAGCCTGCCCGCCGGGTCCACCCAGATCGATGTCAGCCGCCGGTTCTGAAGGGCGGGGCCGGGTGCGGTAATCTGCACTTCCATGACCGACGACCTTTCCCTTCAAACCCTTTTTTTCGACACCGCCGACGGCATCCGGCTGCACGCAAAGGTCTGCGGTCCGACGGATGCACCGGTGCTCCTGTTCGTGCACGGCTTTCCCGAGTTCTGGTACACGTGGCATCGGCAGCTCGCGGCGTTTTCGGTCGATTTCCGCTGTGTCGCGATCGACCTGCGCGGCTTCAACCTGTCTTCGCAACCGACGGATGTCGGCGCCTACAAGCCGCATCTGCTGGTGGCCGACCTGCGCGCCGTGATCCAAGCGCTGGGCGCGCCGGTGTTCGCCGTGATCGCTCACGACTGGGGCGGCGCGGTCGCCTGGAGCCTGGCGGCGCAGCATCCGGAACTGATGCAGAACTTCGTGGTGCTCAACGCGCCGCACACCATCCTCTTCGCAAAGGCGCTGGCCACCGATCCCGGCCAGCAGGCGGCCGGCGCCTACATGAACGTGCTGCGCTTGCCGGGTTCCGAGAGCCTCCTGGCGAAAGACGGCTATGCCTGGCTGCGCGAACTGCTGGGTGAGTTGGTCGATGAGGAACTGCAGGCCTACATGGCGTGCTGGGCGCACGGCCTGACCGGTGGCTGCAACTACTACCGCGCCTCACCGCTGCATCCCGACACGCCGGATGCGCCGGGCCGGATGGCTGCCGTGGCGGCCATGCTTGATCCGGCCGATTTCCAGGTGACCGTGCGCACGCAGGTCATCTGGGGCACCGGCGACGTGGCGCTGCGCCCGGTGTTGCTTGAGGGCCTGGAGCAGCACGCAAGCGACCTGCGCGTCCATCGTATCGAGGGCGCAGGGCACTGGGTGACGCGACGCAACGCCGATGAGGTGAACCGCGTGATTCGGAGTTTCCTGGCGGGCACACCAGGCCAGTGATCCTGATCCGTCTGTGCTCCCGGCCGGGTGAAACTGCGGCCGACCGATCAGCGCTTGATCGGCTTGATCGCGCCGCAGTCGGCGGCGAGCCATTTGCCCGACTGGTCCATGGTCATGCGCTCGGGCTTGCCCTCGACGCTGGTGTTGACGACGGACTTGCTGGTGTAGGCCGTGGGGCTGCTGAAGGTGACCTCGCCCTCGCCACTGGTGGGGGGCTTGCCAGTGCAGGTGAAGGCGAACTTCATCGTGTTGCCGCTGCGCTTGGTGACTTCCTGCTTGCACTGGTCATTGAACTTCGGCATGTCCATGCGCGCGGCATCTTCGGGTGTGATGCAGACCTTGACGATGTTGACCTTGGCGCCCATGGCGACGCCGCTCTGGGCCATCATCTGCTCCATCTGCTTGCGCTTCTCGGGCGGCATCGCGGCGATCTGCTTCTGCAGTTCGGCCATGCCTTGTTCCATCTTGCCGCTCTGGCTCTTCATCGTGAAGCTGTGCTCCCACAGGCCGGGCTTCATGCTCTGTGCGCTGACGGACAGGCAGGTGACGAGCAGTGGCGCCGCGGCCAGGATCAGACGCAGTTTCATGGCGAAATCCTCCTGAAAAATCGCGCATTGTGCGCCCTGCCGGCGCCGCACTACAGCGGCAGGCGCGTGCTGTTCTTCACCTCTTCCATCACCGGGTAGGTGCGCGTTTCGCGCACACCCGGCAGTTGCCACAGCACGGTGCCGGCAAAGTCGCGGTAGGCCGCCATGTCGGCCATGCGCGTCTTGAGCAGGTAGTCGAATCCGCCGGCCACCATGTGGCACTCCAGGATGGCCTCCTGCGCCTGCACCGCTGCCTTGAACTGCTCGAAGACGTTGGGCGTCGTGCGGTCCAGCAGCACCTCGACGAAAACCATCATGCCGCGGCCGAGCTTCGGCGGGTTCAGCCGGGCCTCGTAGCCCAGGATGTAGCCCTCGCGGGTGAGGCGCTGCACCCGCGCCAGTACGGCCGTGGGCGAGAGCGCCACCGCCTCGGCCAACTTCAGGTTGGAGAGCCGGCCGTCAGCCTGCAAGGCACTCAGGATGCGCTGGTCGATGCGGTCGATGCCCCAGGGAGATTGAGCCATGGCTAGTGAAAGATACGGAAATTGACTTCAAATATAGCGTGAAATTCATCAATCGTCGATCCATGATGGCGACATTCACCAGTTGCCATGGAGTTTCCGATGATCGCTGCCACCCCCCACCTGACCGGCACTACCGGCTTCATTGCCGAACCGGTGGTCGACCGCCTGCCCTCGCCCTACCGCCCCGAGGCCGAAGCCGTATCCGAAGCCCTCGCCAGCCTGCACGGCACCCTCGACTGGGCGGCGGCTGCTCGCGTGGCCGCTCCTTGGGTGCAGGCCGTGCGCGACAACCCGCCGCCGTTCTGGGCGGTGGACAGCCTGCTGAAGGAATACCCGATCTCCAGCGCCGAGGGTCTGGCCCTGATGCGCCTGGCCGAAGCCCTGCTGCGCGTGCCCGATGCCGAGACCGCGATTGCGCTGACCGCGGACCAGCTCGGCCGGGCGGACTTCGATGGCGCGGCCGATTCCAGCGCGATGGCGACGTCGCCTTCGGCGATGGCCCGGCTGTCGTCCGCCGCGATTGCAATGTCCAAGAAGTTCCTGCCGCCGTCAGCCGGTCCGGGACAGGCTGCCGATCAACCCGGCCTCATGGTCAAGCTGGGCGCGAAAACAGTGGTCGCCGCCACCTTGCGCGCGGTGCAACTGCTGGGTCGTCAGTTCGTGCTGGGCCAGACCATCGAGGAGGGTATGAGCGAAGCCGATGCGGCGCGGCGCAAGCAGCCGAATCTCAGCTACAGCTACGACATGCTCGGCGAAGGCGCGCGCACCGATGCGGATGCGCTGCAGTACCTGGCCAGCTACCAGAATGCCATCAAAAAGATAGCTGAAAAAGTCCATCCGACGCTGGGAATCGAGCGAAATGACGGTATTTCCATCAAGTTGAGCGCCCTGCACCCGCGTTACGAGGCCTTGCAGCGCGAGCGGGTGCTGCGCGAGCTGGTGCCCCGCGTCTGGAGCCTGTGCGAGCTGGCCGCGCGCGCCAACATCAGCCTGACCATCGACGCCGAGGAGGTCGACCGGCTGGAGCTGTCGCTCGACGTGTTCGAGGCGCTGGCGGCGCAGGTGGCGCAGCACTTCCCGCAATGGAGCGGCTTTGGCCTGGCCCTGCAGTCCTACCAGACCCGCGCGCTGCCGCTGGTCGAACACGTCATCGCACTGGCGCGCAAGTACCGCCTGCGGTTCATGTGCCGCCTGGTCAAGGGCGCCTACTGGGACGCCGAGATCAAGCGCGCCCAGGAGCTGGGCCTGCCGCACTACCCGGTGTTCACGCACAAGCACCACACCGATGTGAGTTACCTGGCCTGCGCCCGCGCGCTGCTGGCCGCGCCCGACGCCATCTACCCGCAGTTCGCCACGCACAACGCCGGCACCATCGCCGCCATCTTGCAGATGGCGGCCAGGCCAGCGGGGGTTGACCGGTCGGGTGGGACGAGTGGGTTGGGAGGACGCGCGTTCGGCGCAGGTCAAGGAGGAGCCCGCGAGGCGGGCGGGGGACACGGAGCCGAGCGCGCGGCCTCCCAACAGGGCTTCGATTCGGATTCGATCTCATTGCAGGACGGGTTGCCCCGCTTCGAGTTGCAGCGCCTGCACGGCATGAGCGAAGGCACCTACCGCGAGGTGCTGAAGAACCCGCTGGTCAACTGCCGCGTCTACGCCCCGGTGGGCGCGCACCGCGACCTGCTGGCCTACCTGGTGCGCCGCCTGCTGGAAAACGGCGCGAATTCGTCCTTCGTGCACCAGCTGGCCGACGAGTCGGTGGGGCTGGAGCAGCTGCTGGTGTCACCCCTGCACCTGGCACCCAACCCGTCGTTGCCGCTGCCCCCGGACCTGTTCGGGCCTGCCCGCCCCAACAGCGCGGGCGTCGATCTGACGGTCGCCGCGATGCGTGCGCCACTGCTGGAGGCGCTGACCACTTCGCAGGTGCCTGTCGTCGCCGAATTTGACGTCAAAATGGCACCTTCCCAGCGTGATATGGCGCAAGTGTGCTATCAACATTGGAGCAATGTCGCTGTGGCCGAGCGCGCTGCCGCCCTGCGCCGCGCCGCCGATGCGCTGGAGCAGCAACTGCCCCGCTTCTGCGCGCTGCTGGTCAAGGAAGCGTTCAAGACCTGGGGCGACGCGGTGGCCGAGGTGCGCGAGGCGGTGGACTTCCTGCGCTATTACGCCAACGAGGCCGAGCGCATCATGGCGCCGGTCGCATTGCCCGGCCCCACGGGCGAATAGCAACGAGCTGCGCCTGACCGCGCGCGGCGTCTGGGTCTGCATCAGCCCGTGGAACTTCCCGCTGGCGATCTTCATGGGGCAGGTGGCGGCCGCGCTGGCCACCGGCAACACCGTGCTGGCCAAGCCCGCCGAGCAGACGCCCGGCGTGGCCTGGGAGGCCGTGAAGCTGCTGCACGCGGCCGGCGTGCCGGCGGACGCGGTGCAACTCATGCACGGCCCCGGCGAAACCGTGGGCGCGGCGCTGGTCGCCCTGCCGGGCATCGCCGGCGTGGTGTTCACCGGCTCCACCCAGGTCGCTCGCATCATCAACCGCGCGCTGGCCGCCAAAGACGGCCCCATCGTGCCGCTGATCGCCGAGACCGGCGGCATCAACGCCATGGTGGTGGACAGCACCGCGCTGCCCGAGCAGGTGGCCGACGCCGTGGTGCAGAGCGCCTTCCGCTCGGCCGGCCAGCGCTGCTCGGCGTTGCGCCTGCTGTGCCTGCACGAAGGCATCGCGGACGTGGTGATCGAAATGATCCAGGGGGCCGCCAGGGAACTGGTGGTGGGCGACCCAGCCGAGCTGGCCACCGACGTCGGCCCGGTGATCGACCGCGAGGCCTTCGAGGGCATCCAGAAACACCTCCAGCGGCTTAATTCAGAGTCAAAACGCCTTCTTCCCAGCGTAGAATGGCCACAAGGAGCTATGAATTTGATACCGCCCACGGCCTTCGAAGTGCCCTCGATCGCCAGCGTGCAGCACGAAATCTTCGGCCCGGTGCTGCATATCGTGCGCTGGAGCGGCGATCCGCTGGCCGTCATCCGGCAGGTCAACGCCTTGGGCTACGGCCTGACGCTGGGCATCCAGACGCGCATCGACAGCCGCGCGCAGGCGATGGCGCATGCCGCGCATGTCGGCAATGTCTACATCAACCGCAACATGATCGGCGCCGTGGTCGGCGTGCAGCCCTTCGGTGGCGAAGGCCTCAGCGGCACCGGCCCCAAGGCCGGCGGGCCTCATTACCTCTACCGGTTCTGCGCCGAGCAGACCGTCACCGTCAACACCACAGCGGCGGGGGGCAATGTGCAGCTGCTGGCTTGAGGCCGGCCAACCTGTCCGCTTTATTCAGGGTTGCAGGCGCCGACTTTGGGAAACACCCAGGAAGCGCCCGATGGGCATCGGCGGAGGGCCCAGGCCCATCGCTCAGCGGTAGCCGTTCGGGTTCAGGCTTTGCCAGCGCCACGCATCGGCGCACATATCGTCCAGCGTGTGATGTGCTTGCCAGCCCAGCAGGCGGTGCGCCAGGCCGGGGTCGGCGTAGCACTGCGCCACGTCACCCGGCCGGCGCGGGGCGATCTGGTAGGGCACCGGGCGCCCGCTGTTTTTCTCAAACGCATGCACCACTTCCAGCACGCTGTGGCCCCGCCCGGTGCCCAGGTTCACCGTGAAGCTGTCCGCGCGGCCCAGCAACGTCTGCACCGCGGCCACATGCCCGGCCGCCAGGTCCTGCACGTGGATGTAGTCGCGCACGCCGGTGCCGTCGGGCGTGGGGTAGTCATTGCCGTAAACGTTCAAGTGCGGGCGCTGGCCCACGGCCACCTGCGCCACATAGGGCATGAGGTTGTCGGGGATGCCCAGGGGGTCTTCGCCGATCAGGCCACTGGGGTGCGCGCCCACCGGGTTGAAGTAACGCAACACACCCATGCGCCACGCGGGGTTGGCGATGCGCATGGCGGCCATGATGTCCTCGCACACCAGCTTGCTGTGGCCGTAGGGGTTGGTGTGGCTGCGCGGGAAATCCTCTGTGATCGGCACCGAGGCCGGATCGCCGTACACCGTGGCGCTGCTGGAGAACACCAGCGCGCGGCAGCCCGCAGCGTCCATGCCCTGCAACAGGCTGACCATGCCGCCCAGGTTGTTGGCGTAGTACTTGAGCGGCTTGGCCACGCTTTCGCCCACCGCCTTGAAGCCGGCGAAGTGGATGACGGCTGCGACGCCATGGCGCGCAATCACCGTTTGCACCAGCGCGGCATCGCACACATCGCCACGCTCGCAGGTCACCGGCTGGCCGCGCAGGCGTTCCAGCCGCTCCAGAACGGCCGGGTTGCTGTTGGAGAAGTTGTCCAGGATGACCGGCTCAAAGCCCGCCGCGCACAGCGCGAGAAAGGTGTGGCTGCCGATGAATCCGGCGCCGCCGGTCAGGAGGATGGAAGGTCTTGTGGCCATGATGTGGATGAAAGGATGATGGTGAGAAGTTCGTGCTCACGCTGTCCATCAGGGTGCGTGGGTCAGACGGACGCCGTTGTTGTGACAAGTGCCTTTCCCCGCATGAAGACTTCGAGTTGATCAACCGGCAAGGGTTCGCAAAACAGGTGGCCCTGGAAATAGCCGCAACCCTGCTCTGCCAGAAACGCGCGCTGTGCTTCGGTCTCGACGCCTTCAGCCACCACCTTCAGGCCCAGACTCTGTGCCAGTGCAATGATGGCGCGCGAGACAGCGGCATCGCTGGGGTCCGTCAGCACATCGGCGACAAAACTTCGGTCAATCTTGAGCTGGTCCAGCGGCATCCGCTTGAGCAGCGACAGCGAAGAATAGCCCATGCCGAAGTCGTCCAGCGAAAGGGTGACGCCCAGTGCCTTGAGGGTGCCCAGCTTGGCCAGCGTGATCTCCATCCGGTCGGCCAGCAGGCTCTCGGTCAGCTCGAGTTTGAGGCGTTGCGGCGAAACGCCCGTGCGTTGAATGGTCTCCATCACCATGTCCACGAAGTCCGGGTGGCGGAACTGGCGCACGCTCACATTGACGGAAATCGAAAGCCCGCCGTCTGCGGACTGCGGGCCCAAGCGCCCAGTTGCGCGCAGGCGGTCTCCAGCACCCATTGGCCCAGTGGCAGGATCAGCCCGTTGTCCTCGGCGACGGGAATGAACTCCGTTGGCTCCACCACGCCACGCGTTGGATGTTGCCAGCGCAACAGGGCTTCCAGCCCCGAAATGCGCCCTTCACGGTCCACCATGGGCTGGTAGTAAAGCATGAACTGCTGGTCGCGCAGACCGGTGCGAAGGTCGGCGCTGACAGCCGCGTTGGCGCTGACGGTCGCCTGCATCGCGGGATCGAAGAAGCACACCGTGTTGCGACCCATGGCTTTGGCGTGGTACATGGCAAGGTCGGCTTGCTTGAGGGGCTCGCTCACGCCGTCTTTGCCGCCGCTGACCAGCGCGGTGACGCCGATGCTCGATGTGGCGAAGTGCCGGTGGCCGTCCAGGTCGAACGGTTCGCGCAGTTGCGCCAGCACCTTCTCGGCCACGATGCGCGCACGGGACTCGGCCACGGCCGGATCCTCGCTCAAGTCGCTCAGCATGACCACGAACTCGTCGCCACCCAGCCGTGCCACGGTATCGGTCTTGCGCACACACAGCGTCAGCCGCTCGGCCACCTTTTGCAGCAGGAGGTCGCCCGTGTGGTGGCCCATCGTGTCGTTGAGAATCTTGAAGTTGTCCAGATCGATGAACATCAGCGCGCCATGGCGGCCGGTGCGCGCATCCAGTGACAGCACGCCCTTCAGCCGGTCCTGCAGCAGCTTGCGGTTGGGCAATCCCGTCAGCGTGTCATACAAGGCGAGTTGGTGGATTTCGTCCTCGGCGGCCTTGCGACGTGTCACGTCGCGGCCAACGGCCACCCAGTGTGTGAGTTCGCCCTTCTCCGAGAGCACGGCGACCACCTCCATTTCAAGCCAGAACCAGCTTTTGTCGCGCCGGAAAATGCGCAACTCGCTGCGCACCTGCTGATCCTTGGACAAGGCCGCCGACATGCGGCGCAATTCCGGCAACTGCAGGTCCGGGCCGAGCAGCAGGCGCGGCGTCTTGCCCAGGACCTCGTGGCGCAGGTAACCGGTGCGGTCTTCGAAAGCGTCGTTGACAAAGACGATGCTGGGCGCCGCCTCGCCGGCGGGCAGTGCCTCGGCGATCACCACGATGTCGTTCAGGCGCGAGATGCTGGTCTCCAGAAGCATCAGTTGCTCCTGTGATTTGCGTCGCTCCGTCACGTCACGGAAGTAGATGGCCAGGCCTTCCGTGAACGGGTACGCCCTTACCTCCAGCCACTTGCCGAGTGGGGCGCAGTATTCCTCGAATTCGACCCGATGGCTGCCCTGCAATGCCCGCTGCAGCTGTTCGCGAAGGCGTTGGCCCATGGCCTCGCCCCGGTCCGCCCAGATGGGCTTGCCGAGCAGTTCGCCGGTGGTGCCTTGCAGCAATCGCTCGCTTTCCTTGTTCAAATAGGTGTAGCAGTACTGGCGGTCGACAGTGACGAAGGCTTCGGTGATGCTGGCCAACGTCGTGGTCAGCCGCATGGCCAGCTGAAGCGTCTCGCGCTGGGCCTGTTTCTGGGCCGAGATATCGTGCAGAACGCCCTGTAGCCGGACGATCTTGCCGGCGGCGTCACGCACCGCCTCGCCTATGACCCGTACCCAGTTGCCCTGATGGCTGGTTCCCGCGATCTGCATTTCCTCGTCGAACGCTGTGCCGTGGTTCAGGCAGGCCTGGAAGTGCGCCGCGACGCGGACGCGCCACTCCGGGGTGAAACCCGCCGCCAGCGCTGCAAGCGTCAGCGCTGCGCCGTCCGCCACGCCCAGCATGGTGGCGCACTGGCGGGAACAATGCAGGGTTTCCCCGGGGATCGGCAGGGTCCAGCTTCCAATCCGTGCGGTGTGCTCGGCGAGATTCAAGAGCCCATCCTGCGGCGGCAAGCAGGGGACTTGCACATCGGAATCCCCTGTTTTTGCCTTTTCGACGGGGTTCGGATCGGTGGATGCAGGCGTCAAGCTTTGTACTCTGAAGATGCGGGAGATGCGGCCTATTGGCGCTTCAAAAGACGGCGAAGTCAACGGCCACACCCTCTTGGCCGGGCAATTTCATCGAAAAATCCCGGACTTTAGAAAAGTAGCCCTAATTTGTTACAGGGTCAAGAAATGAGTACCAAATTGTTACGATGTAGTGTATCCTAAGCCCAAGCGAAAAATGAATGTGCCGGCAGATTGCCTGCACACGCGGGTAAAAAAAAGATAAAGCGGGAAATCAACATGAGTGCACTCACCGATTTACGGCAATGCCCTGACGTTGCGACCTTGAAACCAGCATTGCACACGCTTGCCGGGCGGTTCGGGCGCGTCATGCAGCTCGATATCCTGACCACTATGCAGGAGCGAACCAAGCAGGCGATCTGCTTCCTGCGTCTCGACAACCCGGAAAAAGAACAGACCCTGATGAAGACGCTCGGCGTCGGTCGATTCGGCGGCGAAGTGGTCATCGTCGTCGATATGGATTCGTCGGCATCCGGCGAGGACGAGGGCCCCTCATCTCGGTGGGCCGAGGACGACGAGTAATTGCATGCGCTGCGCGTTGAAGCACCGCAATGACGCATCCCTCCCTATCTGCCAACTTGCGCCTGCGGGATGCCGTTCCTGCGCGACGCAAGTCACCTGCTGATAAAGAAGAAGGCTTTCTTTCTCTCGGTGCGTATTTCCTGCGCCTGCTGCAGCGCCGTAAAGCGCTCCCGTTGTTGAACACCGCGTTCTACTACGGCTCCCCGGTACCGGTTGCTGCGCTGTCGCGGTATCCCCGCGTGGTGGTGGAGGCCGATGCCGTGACCGATCTGGCGGGCCTGACGCGCCATGGGAGCGAAGTATTTGCCTATGTCAGCGTCGGTGAGGCGGAAGGGTGGCGTGCTTCGACAAGTGCGCTGCCGCAGGCGCTGTTTTCCGGCGCCAACGCTGCGTGGCAAAGCCGCATTGCCAACCTGACCCACCCGGACTGGAAGCGCTATCTGCTGGAAGATCGCATGGCGGGGTTGTGGGCTGCCGGTTACCGTGGGTTTTTTCTGGACACGCTCGACAGCTACCAGATGGCCGTGAAGGATCCCGTGGAGCGCCAGGCCCAGGTGAGGGCGCTGGTCAACCTCATTCGCGCGATGCATGAACGGTTTGACGGCGTCAAGCTATTGTTGAACCGGGGTTTCGATGTGCTCCCCGAGCTGGCTTCCATCGTCTCGGGTGTGGTCGCGGAGTCGCTGTTTCAGGGCTGGAATGCGCAGACCCGGGAATACGTGAGCGTGAGCCCGGACGATCGACAGTGGTTGCTGGCGCGGTTGAACGATGCTCACCAGCGCCATGGGCTGCCCGTCACGGTGATTGATTACGTCGCGCCAGGCGATGTCGCACTGGCTCGGAACACGGCGGCGCAGATTGGCGCACTGGGCTTCTCTGCATGGGTGTCTAATTCAAATCTCGACACAATTCCAGACGGAGCGCCCTCATGAAACAGCACCTGCATCCTATTGTTCTGGCGTGCGCGCTGGGGTGCTGCATTTCGGTCGCACCGCTGACTGTGGCCGCGCAATCGAGCGTGTCAACGGTCGGCCCCACGTCGTCGGCCGACCGCGTTCAGTGGCTGTGGCTGCAGATTGGTGGTGGACCGGAAAAGGCGCTTCTGGCCGAAAGGCTGCAGCAATGGCAGGCCGACGCCGAGGCCGATCCAGCGTACTGGGCACCCTACGCCGTGGCGCTGCTTCAACTCAAGCGCGTGGACGAGTCGCTGACGTGGTATGCCAAGCAGGTCAAGGCCAGCCCGGACGACTACCCGTGGCAAGTCAGTTATGCCGACGAACTGGCGCGGGCTGGCCGGGCGGACGAAGCACGGCGCATTCGCAGCAATGCCCTGCCCCATCTGAAGACGGCAATGGGCACGATGGACCAGTTGTCACCGGCGCAGCGCAAGACCTTGATGCTTGCCTATGCCTCAGCCCTGCGCGGGCTCGAAGGGGACAGCGCTGCCGACCAGGTGCTGAAGGACATGCTGGCGCGTGGCTATACGGATGCCGACGTCTACGAGAAACTGGTGGCGTCCAGTCTGGCCCAGGAAGAATATGCTGCGGCGGGCGATTGGCTTTCGCGCGCCAAAGCCCACAACCACACGCTGCCGGCCTACCTGACCCTCGCCGTCGCTCTGGGCCTGAACGACCAGCCCATGCTGGCCGAAGTGCTGCTGCAAAGAGAAAAGGAGCTCTCCGTCCAGGACCGCGTCACCGCACTGCGACGCCTGGGCAGGAACAGCGAGGCACTGTTGCTGGTCGAAGCCAGCCTTGAAGACCCGCAGGGGACCTCCCTCGTTCAGTTGCTGCAACTGCAGGCCGAACTCAAACGCAAGGTGTCGCGGCTTGCCGAATTGAGGGTCTCCCAGAGCAACCTGGGCGTTCTCCACATCACGCAAACCACCGGCGCATTCAGCCTCCCGCTGGACGCGGTCCGGGCAAGTGCCGAAGTCACCAATTTTAAGTTTCGCACGGACAGCGACTTGTTCAACGTGCGGGGGATTGAAGATGAAAACCAGATCTCGTTCGCGGCGGACTATGCGCTGCGCGGTGTCGCGCCGACCCGCCTGACGGTGGGTGTGAATCAGCGCTCGGACAGTTCGCTGACGTTTGGCCGCCTTGAATACTCGCAGTCCCTGACCCGCAAGCTGCAGTTCCGGCTTGACGGATGGGTCAATCGGGTGACGGATGTGTCGGCGGCAATGCGCCTGATTGGTGCGAACGACCGGCTCACTGCGGGCCTGACTGCGAATCTGACGCCCGCCACCTACGGGCGGATCGAACTGGCTGTACAGAACTACCACACCCGTCAGGGTGAGGGCCTGGGGCACGGCAACCTCGTGGCAGGCGAGGTTGGCGGCACGGTTTATGCGGGAGCGCCTGCATGGACCTGGCGCGTTTCGGGAAGCGCGGAGCGCAACAAGGTGGTCGCCGAGTTGCCGCCGGCGCTGCGTGGCGGGATCCTTGCGGCGACCCTGGCCGCCAACAGTGTTCTGGCCAGTGACTACAGCACCCTTGGCGTGGGAAGCACCCTGGTGCAGGTGGGCGGGCCCGATGGACTTCAAGGCCCCAATGGCCCCGTGCTTGGCTCACTGGATGCCTGGGTCGGGAAGCAATGGCCCGCCAATGAGTTTGTTTACACCGTGCGGGCAATCGTGGTTGTTCCGCTGACCAGGGCCACTGATTTCCGCCTCGAAGGTTCGTACGGCAACGTACAAAGCGCCTTCCTGACGCAAGCCACGCAGTCCGTGTCGGCTTGGCTCCGCTACTATTTTTGAGCATGCAAATGGCTTCTATCGCGCTGTCCCCGGCGCTCTGGATGTCATCCGGAGGAGTGCTTTCGTGAAATGGCCGTCATTTCGTCGTGAACCCGGCGCCTCGCACGGCCTGCGTTTTGCAGGCCTGGTGTTGCCGGTGCTCGGGCCGGGCCAGGAACATGGCGTGGCGGCGGGCTCAGGCGAGACTGGTGACGAAGGGACCGGCACGGTCACTTCATCGAAGCGGACCGTGACGATCGAAGTGCTGGTGTTTGGTGGCCTGGTTCCGCTGGCCTTGCTGTGGTGGGTCCCGGCGCAGTCCTTGCGGCACTTGTTGCCACTTCTGTTCCTGAGCCCGTTGTTGCTGGGTTTGCGCCACGGGTTCATTGCAGGAACGGGTGCCGCGGCCATGGCGGCGGCCGCCCTGGTCTGGATCGGCCTGTCAAACCCGGACATGCTGGCCGCTTTTCCGGGCGCGCAGATCATCGGTCTGATGATCGCGGGGATGAGCGCTGGCGAAGCGCGTGACCTCTGGATCGCCCGGGTGCGTCGGCTCGAAGTGCTCAGCCGGCACCACCAGACGCGACTCTCGGAGTTCACGCACGCGTACCATCTGCTACAGGTTTCACATGCCCAGCTCGAACAGCGCATTGCCGGCGGCGAGAACAACCTGCGCACGGCACTTGAACGCCTCAAGAAGAGAGAGTCCTACTTCCACCGCATCGACCGGGAGCCGCTCGACGGTCTTGCCGATGTCTTGCTGGACATCATGGTCGAGCAGGCGGGCCTTTACGCCGCCAACGTCTATGCGCTGAACGAGCGCGGCATGTTGCGCCTGCCAGCGGTGGCCAGGGCAGGCAATGCGCCTGAACTGTCGATCTTCAACCCCATGCTGCGGGAAACGCTTCAGACCGGCACGCTGACCAGCGTGCATCCGGACCAGGATGCCAGCCTCGACCAGGTGCTCGCGATCGTCCCGCTGGTCGATTCCACGGGTCATATTCACGGCGTCGTCAGCATCCACGACATGCCGTTCAACCAAGTCAATGATTTGACGTTCGAGCTGCTGGGCGTGCTCGGTACGCACATGGGCAACATCCTGGCGCACCGCCCCCGCCCGATGGGCGAGACGCAGGGGCATTACACCCTGCGTGAGAGCCTGCAGCGGCAGCTGGCGGACGTGGACAAGCATGGCTTGCCTGTGGCTCTTGTGGCGTGCAAGGTGCTGAACGTGCCGCGTCGCAACGCACTGGTGGCGCCGTACCGTGACGCGATGGTGGCTTTGTGCCTGCAAGACGGTCGGGGGCTGGACCAGAGCTGGACGTCCTTCGACAAGAAGCGATACCCGGTGGTCGTGAAGCTCATGCCCCTGACGCCTGAATCGGGTGCGCGCGCCTATCTGGCGCGCTTGCAAAGCGCGTGCCTTGCACTGGGCGCGCCGGCCGAAGACCTGGTCACCTGGATGTGGATGCTGGACCGGTCCAGCACCGCCGACGACATGCTCGCGAAGGTTTTCGCGGCCTGCGACATCGAAGCGCCAGGCGCACCGGATGCAGCGCCGGCGGTTGACCGCCCGGAAATCAATCGCAAGGCGATGCCATGATCATCGCCTGGCTGTTCTGCCTGATTCTTCTGGTGCTGGACGCCGCGGCGGTCACACTGGTGCTGGATCTGCATGCGTCGGCCAGCGCGACCCTGCGCTTTGCTGTCATGCACGCAGTGGCATGCCTGCTGTTTGCGCCAGCACTGCTCGCGTTGCTGCCTGCCCGGTACCGGCAGCGCGCGCCGGGGGCCGTCGCCTTTGCTTTTGTCATGGCGGCTGTGTTGCCGGTATTGGGCATGGCCGGTCTGTTGCTGTGTCTCGTGCCGGCGTTGCGCTGGCCCAACCCGGCCGGCCGCGCCGTGCTATGGCAGCACCCGCGCCCGCCCAGTCTTCCGGACAGTCCGGTTGCGGCGGGCGGCCCGGCGCGTGGCTCATGGGCCGCGGGCCTGGCCGGCGCTTTGCAACATTCGAACGACCCCAAAAGGCGGGCCGAGGCGGTCATTTCCACGTTGTCGCTCGACGACCATCAAGCCGTGCCCCTGCTGCGCCGGGCCTTGAAAGACCCGGAAGATGAAGTTCGGCTCCTTGCCTACGCCTTGTTGAACCGCAAGGAAAAACAGATTGAGGTTCGTACGCGCAAGCGTTTGACAAAGCTGGACACGGCTTTGCCTGAAGAAGCGTTCCTGTTGCACAAGGCACTGGCGCACGACTACTGGGAATTCGCGCAGTTGGCGGCGCCGCTCTCGAGCAGCCAGATCTCCCTGTGCGCGCGCTCTCGCGAGCACGTTCTGGCGGCGCTGCAGTTGCGTCCGGCGGACGGCGGTTTGCATTTTTTGCTGGGGTGCGTTCTGCTGGCCGAGCGATCGCTCGACGCCGCATCGGATGCATTCGACCAGGCGCAGGCGCTGGGGGTGGATCGGCGACAGGTCGCGCCGCTGCGCGCGGCCATCTCGTTTCATGCGGGCCGCTACACCGAAGTCAAGCACCGCCTGCGCGCGGCCGGTGCATCCCGAAGCCAGCCTGGTTTCGGGAAAATTGCCGCGTACTGGGAGGGGACTGGACATGCTGCCGTCACCCCATAGCGCGGATATCACGCTGTTGCTGGAAGGCTCCTACCCGTATGTGCGGGGAGGGGTTTCCAGCTGGGTGCACCAGCTGATCGAGGGGCTGCCGGAGTTCAGTTTTTCACTGGTGCACCTGGGCGCGGAAAAGCTGCCGGACGAGCAGATCCGCTACAAGCTGCCGCCCAACGTGGTGGCGCTGCATCCGCACTACCTGGTGGGCGAGGTGGCCTCGGAAAAGCCGAAGGCGCGCGCGGGGAATCCCGCGTACTTCGCGGCCAGTGAACAATTGCACGAGTGGTTCCGCCAGCCCGAGGGCGAACCCCGCAAAGACTGGCTCGACCGCGTGGTGCTGCAAAAGGACGCATCCAAGGCCGGTGGTGCCGACGACTTCTTCTACAGCGAGGCCGCCTGGGCCCAAATCCGGGAAAGCTATGCGCGCTACTGCCCGCAAGCGCCCTTCCAGTCGTATTTCTGGTCCGTGCGGAATATGCATGCCCCCATTTTGAGGCTGGCCGCCATTGCGCGAACCGTCGGGCCCACGCGCGTCTTTCACACCGTCACAACCGGCTACGCCGGCCTGCTCGGGGCCATGCTGCAGCAGCTGACGGGACGCCCGCTGATCCTGACCGAGCACGGCATCTACACCAAAGAGCGCAAGATCGAGCTGCAATCCCTGTTTCTTCGGGAAGTTCCGGTCGGGGCGAGTCACGCGACCGATTCGGGCATGGAGCACCACCACGCGTCCTGGATCCGCATGTTTGAAGGCATCGGCCGGTTGGTGTACCACGCAGCGGACCCGATCGTCACCCTGTACGAACAGAACCGGCAAAGGCAGATTCGCGACGGTGCCGACGCCCGGCGCACCCAGATCATTCCCAATGGCGTGGACTTGGCGCGCTTCGAGCCACTGCGCGCGCGTCGCCCCGAGCAGACACCCCTGGTGCTGGGCCTGATCGGGCGCATCGTGCCGATCAAGGACATCAAGACCTTCATTCGTGCGGTGGGCGTGCTCGCCGACAAGCTGCCCGGTGTGCAGGGTTGGCTGATCGGGCCCGAGGAAGAAGATCCGCCTTACGTCGAGGAATGCAAGGCCCTTGTGAAAAGCCTGCAGCTTGAGGACACCGTCCGCTTCATGGGTTTCCAGAAAGTCGAGGACATGCTGCCCCAGCTGGGGCTGCAGGTGCTGACCTCGATCAGTGAAGCCTTTCCACTGGTCATTCTGGAGGGGTTGGCCAGCGGGGTGCCGGCGCTGGCCACAGACGTTGGCGCTTGCCGCGAGCTGATCGAAGGCAACGACCCCGCTGACCGCGCACTGGGCTCCGCCGGCGAGGTGGTGCCCATCGTCGACTACGACGCGCTGGCCCGGGCCGCCCACTCGCTATTGACGGATGCCGAACGCTGGCGCGCCGCGCAGCAGGCGGGCATCGCGCGCGTCGAGCGTTATTACCAGCAATCGAGGGTGATTGACGGCTACCGTGACATCTACCACCGGACGGGGGTGCACTGATGGCTGGCATCGGGTTCGAGCTGCGACGCATGCTGCGCAAGGAATCGCTCAGCGGCAAGCTGCAGGCCTACGCCTTTTCGGCTGTCATCGGCAGCGGGCCCTGGGTTTTGTCGATCATCGCCATTCTGGCCATCGGCATGCTCAACACGCAAGGCGGCGCGACATCGGCGTTTGTCGGCGAGTTCCAGGTGTCCATCACCTACCTGATGGCCTCCTCGCTGGTCGCCACCAGCGTGCTGCAACTCATGTTCACCCGCTTCGTGGCCGACCGGCTCTTCGAACAGCAAGACGCCATGGTGCTGCCCAACCTGCTCGGGGCCCTGCTGTTGACGACGGCGCTGAGTGGCCTTTTTGGCCTGGCCGTGGCTTGGTTTTGGCTGGAAGGCTCCGTCCTGTACCGCCTGTGCATGCTGGCCGGTTTTGTGATTCTCTGTGCGATGTGGGTCGTGCTGGTTTTTGCATCCACCATCAAGGCCTACCGGCGGATCCTGCTGGTTTTTCTGATCGGCTACGGCGTCACGGTGGCAGCCGCCTGGGCGCTGCGCGATATGGGCCTGGAGGGACTGATGCTCGGCTTTGTCGTCGGGCAGGCCAGCTTGCTTTTCCTCTTGCTGGCCATGGCCGTGCGCCAGTACCCGGGGCAGCAGTTGCTGGCCTTCGGTTTCCTCAAGCCCGCGCTGATCTATCCCAGCCTGATCTTCGCCGGGTTGTTCTACAACGTCGGCGTCTGGGCCGACAAGGTGCTCTTCTGGCTCCATGCGGATACCGGCATCAGCGTGGCCGGGCCGTTGCACGCGTCGCCGTTGTACGACCTGCCCATCTTCCTGAGCTACCTGTCCTTGATTCCGGGCCTGGCGATCTTCCTGATCCGCATGGAGGCTGACTTTGCCGAGCGCTGCGAACAGTTCTACGCCACCATCAAGAACGGCGGCACGCTGGCCCAGATCGGGCAGGCCCGGCGCGACATGGTGGCCAGCGTGCGCGCCGGCCTGCTATCGGTGTTCAAGGTGCAGGGCGCCACGACCATCATCCTGTTGGTGATGGGTGGAGACATCCTGGCGTGGTTCGACGTCACCACAGTGAACCGCTCTGTCCTGAACATTCTGCTGGTGGGCGTTGCCTTCCAGTTGCTGATCCTCTCGGTGCTCAATGTCTTTTACTACTTGGACCAGCGCGGCGCGGCGGTCGTGCTGTGCCTGTTCTTCCTGGCCGCCAACACCCTGCTGACCTGGGGCTCGCTGAAGCTGGGAGCGCTGTTCTACGGCTATGGATTCGGCCTGGCCATGCTGCTGACCAGCGGCCTGGGCATCGCCATGCTGGCCCGCAAGCTGGAGTTCCTTGAATACGAAACCTTCATGTTGCAGCCCGCAAGTTCATAATGCCAAATTGAATCGAAAAGTAGTGCTATTTAGTAAATTTTTGCCTGAAAAGTAGTTTTTAAGTTCAAATATTTCGTTGACAATACAACCTTGGCAGGGCGCTGCCCATTAACCCGCTCGTTTGTTCAAGGTGGACATCATGAAAACACTTCCCTCCCCTTCCTCAGTCTGGATTCCGATCACGAAAGCCACCTTGGTTAGCGTTATGCTTTGGGTTTTTTCAATGCGCAGGGCGCGCCCAATGACGCTGTTCCGGGTCCTTCCGGCAGTGCGACACAGGGCGACGCTGGTAAACCGCCCGCACAAGCGTCCGGTGCGCGACCGCACAAGCATAAGAAGGAAATGACGCTGGCCCCGGTCAAGCCTCCAAGCTATCCGTCCCATCCCCTGCCCCCGCCGCCGTCGCAGAAGCCGTAATGGCCCCACGGGTCAGCGCATCGACTTTTTGTGAATTGATTTTTGAGTACGGAGTTCATCGTGAACCTTCAGCTTTTCCATCTTCGTGCTTCTCGCACCTTGGAGACGGAGCCGTTGCCAACACGCGCGAGCGGCCTTGCGTCAGTCGAACCGAACAAGCACTTTCAGCGGTTGGGTGCCCGGTTGGCGTCTTTGACGGCCACTTTGGTGGCGGCCGCAGTGCTGGCCGCCTGTGGCGGCGGCGGAGGTGTCGACAGCGCCGGACAACCGGGGGCAGCCTTGGGTCCACCCTCGGGACCAACCTTGGCACCCGAATGGCTCTGGCACCGGGCCCGGTCGAAATCGCCAGATCGGTGGAAATGAAGGTGCTGGTGATCTCGGCCACCGGAACATCGCAGCCAAGCTACTTGGCCGCGACCTCGATTCTCGATCAGATTGGAGTGCCGTATGACAGGATCGTGCTCAAGGGCGCGAACAAGACCGCGCTGCAACTGGTGGCAGGCACACTGTCCGACGGCGCCGGCAGCGGCAAGTACCAGGGCATTATTCTGGAGACGGGCGACCTGCCCTATTTCGAGCCAGCCTGTAGTTGCTATCCCAGCGCCTTGACAGCCGCGCAATGGACAATGCTCCGCCAGTACCAGTCTGATTTTGGCGTGCGCTCGGCAACCTTGTACACCCGCCCGGGTGTATCGGTGGATACCAACGGGGCGCAAGTGGATCTCGGCTACGGACTTGCGCTCGTCAGCGCACGCACGACCAATGATTACACGCCCCAACCTGACCCACCGGTTACAGGCACCTTGACGCCCAGCGGGGCGAACGTTTTCAGCTATCTCAACTCTGCCAGTCCGGTGATCGTCAAGAACGCCTACACCTACCTGGCGACGCCCGCGGTTGGCGCGCAAACCGTGCCGCTGCTTAGCGCCACGGAAGGTACAGGCACTTTTGCAATCGCCTCGACCTATTCAGCGCCGGCTGGTGCGACGACTGTTGGCGTTGCACCCGGTGGCTGGGAAAACCTGGCCATCACTGCCGACAGCAACCCGGAGGTTACGCATGCGTTGCTCATGGGGTATGGCGTGGTCAATTGGGTGACCAAGGGTGTGTTCCTTGGCGAGCGCAAGATCTACATGACGGCGCAGCCCGACGACCTGCTCATCCCGGACGACCTGTGGGACCCGGTCACCAAGACCACCCCAAATGACAATACGATTACAGGCTACATAAGCAACCCGGCCTTCCGCTATCGGAACACGGGCACTGACTACGCCAGCCTGGTGAGCTGGCAATCCGCCTTGCAGGCCAATCCCAAAATGGCCGCGTTCCGACTGGAGATGCCGTTCAATGGTGTCGGCTACAACACGTCGGACAGCGAATTTTTGAACGGGGGTGAAACCAACGACAGCCTCTCGCCTGCGGTGCGCGGCAATCCGAATGCCTTCCGCTGGATCAATCACACCTGGGACCATTCCTCACTGAATGTTGTCAATCCGTCCGACCCTGATCATGTGACGCCGACCGTCGCGTCAATCACCAACCTGCTCGCCTGGAACGATGACGTGGCGATGGGGCTGCGCAGTGGGAACCCGGATGATGGCCGCACGAGGGTGAAGTTTGACAACTATGTCAAGAGCGCTTTCATCCAGCCCGACATCTCCGGCCTGGAAAATCCGGTGTTCTGGGAGGCCGCGCAGAACTTTGGCCTGCAATACATCCTGATGGACACGTCCAAGCCATACGACAATTTCATCCCTTCCCGGGCGCCAATTTCCATGCCCAATGGCACGACGGCGTTGACGGTCATTTCACCGAACACCGGCTACACCAGCAGCCTTGACACCCACGTGCCCGGCAACCCGCGCATCATCATCATCCCGCGCTACCCGACCAGCCTGTATTACAACGTCTCGACCCCGGATGAGTGGGTGTCCGAGTACAACCATTTCTATGGTGTCGATGGCATTGTGCCCCCGCCTGAAGGCCAGACATCGTGGTTTGGCGGCAATTCAAGCTACGCCCAAATACTCGATCGCGAATCGGACACGCTGGTGCGCTACATGCTCAAGTATCACGTGAACTCGTGGATGTTTCATGCCGCAAACCTGCGCGCCTACCCGGGCGGAAACGGCAAGTCCACACTGGGTGACCTGCTGGATGCCGTAGCCGGCAAGTACACGGCCATGTACAACCTGCCCGTGCTGAGCCCGAGCCAAGCCGAGATCGGCGAGATCATGAAGGCTCGCATGGCCTATAACGCGGCCATTGCGGGCGGACTGAAAGGGAAGGTCGTGTACGGGCCCACGGTCAGAATTGAGCTGACCAACCCGTCCGGCGTTCGGGTGAGGGTCCCGGTAACGGGTGTCAATGTGGGTGGAGCCGAATATGGCGGGCAGATGATTTCCACCCTCTTGCTCGAACCGGGAGGGGCCACCAGTTTTCCTGCGCCACCGGCGTGGATTCCGCAGCAGAATGATCTTTCGATCACCACGACGGCCAGCGCCCCCAGGATGGAAGCCGGCGGCGTACTGATCTACACGCTGGTCATGGCCAACGCGGGCCCGAGTACCGCGAATGGCGCAACCTTCGCTGACACTCTGCCAAGTGGCTTGGGCACCATCACCTCGGTGAATACGGTCGCCAGTGCTGGCTCAGCGGTCACTTTCAGCAACGCGAACACCAGCCTGTTTGGCACTTTGACCATTCCTCCGGGCGGCTCGGTCAAGGTGACTTTTCAGGTCAGCGTGTTGCGAGATTTTGTCGGATCCCTGACCAACGAGGCCACAGTGAGCCCCGCTGCGGGCGCCGTGGACCCAAGCATGGCCAACAACATCAGTTCGGCCTCAGTGTTGGTAACACCGCCGACCACTTGTACCCGATCATCATTCTTGAGAAAGGGGACGTGCACCAGCTATCCCGTAGCTGGAGGGGAAGTGCCCTGACCCCTGCAATTGGGGTCGGCGCTGGAGTGCGCGTGGGCATGCCTGCGATGTTCTGAGTGCAGGGCGCCAGGACCTTCATAATTATTCTGGTAAGAGTGGAGATGCTTTCGGAGCTCAGCGTCTTCTGCTGCCTGGATCACTGCGGTGCCGCGCTTCTGTTGTGCTTGTTTCCGTTTTCGCGAGCGCGCTACGGGCCTGAGAATTGCTGAAACTCCGTGCCCCTTTCTGCGGCCATGGCCTTGGTTTGACCACGCTGCTGACCAGTGGCTGGGGCTTCGCCATGCTCCCCATATAAATATAGCGGGAGCTCCTAGGGTGGGAAACCTTCATGGCGCAACTCGCAAATTCTCGTGATTTTTATCAGAACTCTTGTAGGTTATTGGTATTAAATTTAAACTTGTTCTTTGTACTTTCAGGAGAGTCATCGTGAAAAGGTTTAGCCTTTCTGCGTCACTTTGGATGTCGATTTCAAAAGTCGCCTTAGGTATCACCGTCGTCGTCGCGCTTGCCCAAGTGCAAGCCGCGCCGAATGATGCGGCGTCCTACCCTTCCGGCAGCACTGCGCAGGGCGACACCGCAACACCCGCCGCAAAAGCACCTAAAGCTCACCGGCACCAGAAGGAAGTGACGCTGGCCCCGGTGAAGCCCGAACACTATCCGTCCAATCCGCTGCCGCCGGTGCCCACGCCGAAGCAGAAGCCGTAGCGGTCCGAATTGATCCCGTCTTGTCCAGTGGATTTGCAGAGTAGGAGTTCATTGTGAGCCTTCAAATTTTTCACCGGCTTGCTGCCTCCCCAATGGGAACAAAGCTATCGCCCTCACTTGAGACAGGCCTTGCGCCAGTCACATTGAACAAACCCACTCAGCGCCTGGTGTCCAGATGGGCCTCGCTGACGGTCGCCTTTGCGGCAGCCGTTGTGCTGGTAGCGTGCGGTGGCGGGAGTACCGATAGCCTCAGTTCGACTGGCGGCGACCTCAGCCCCCGGATTGCCAAGGTCGTGGGCACGGTTGAAACGGCCCAGTCGGTTGACATGAAGGTGCTGGTGATCTCGGCTGTGGGCACGGCTCCGAGTTTTGCCGCTGCCACTTCAATTCTTGATCAAATTGGTGTGCCATACGACAAGATCGTGCTTAAGGGCGCGACCCCGACCGCGCTGCAACTCGTGGCGGGCACGCTCTCCGACGGCGCAGGGCACGGCAAGTACCAAGGCATTATTCTGGAGACGGGTGACCTGCCTTATGAGGAGACGACGAAGTGCGCCGCTCTCGGCTTTTCATCACCCTGCTATCCGAGCGCCTTGACGGCTGCGCAGTGGGCGATGCTGCGTCAGTACCAGTATGATTTTGGCGTGCGTTCGGCGACGATGTACACGAGGGCTGCATTGACGCCGGATTCGGGCACAGGGGTGCAGTTGGATCTCACCTATGGCCTCACCCCTGTCAGCGGGCGCAACACAAACGACTACACAACCCCCCCGGATCTCCCGGTGACGGCCAGCTTGACCCCGACCAACGGGGTAAGCGTGTTCAGTTATCTGAACCCGGCAAACCCGGTGATCGTCAAGAATGCCTACACCTATCTTTCGACAGCTGTGACGGGTACGCAGACTGTGCCGTTGCTGACGGCGACTGAAGGTGGCACCACTTATGCGATTGCGTCGGTCTATAGCGCGCCCTCAGGGGCCACGACCGTGGGTGTCGCGCCCGGTGGCTGGGAGAACCTGGCCATCTCGGCGGACAACAACCCCGAACTGACCCACTCCCTGTTGCTGGGTTATGGCATCGTCAACTGGGTCACCAAGGGCGTGTTCCTGGGCGAGCGCAAGGTCTACATGACCGCGCAGCCCGACGACGTTTTCATCCCGGACGACCTTTGGGATCCAGTCAGCAACACCACGCCAAACAACAATACAACGACAGGTTACGTAAGCAACCCGATCTTCCGCCATCGCAACACCGGCAATGACTACGCCAGCTTGGTGGCATGGCAGACCGCCTTTCAAGCCAAGCCCAACATGGCGGCATTCAGGCTGGAAATACCGTTCAACGGCGTTGGCTACAACACAACAGATTCTGATTACCTGAATCAAGGTGAAGTGACGGATACGCTATCGCAGCAAGTTCGCGCAAATCCGAATGCGTTCCGCTGGATTAATCACACGTGGGACCATAGCTCACTGCAGGCGACAGATCCAGAGCCGTCGGCCTTGCCCTATGCAACGCCGACTGTCGCGTCAATCACCAACCAACTCACATGGAACCACGAGGTGGCAACAGGGCTGCGAAGTGGGAATCCTAACGTTCCAGCCGCTCCCAAGGTCACGTTTGCCAACTACGTCAAGGGCGCCTTCATCCAGCCTGACATTTCCGGCCTGGAGAACCCGGTTTTCTGGACGGCCGCCAAGACTTTCGGGCTGCGGTACATCCTGATGGACACGTCAAAGGCCTACGCGGGTTTCATTCCTGCACGGCCGGCTGTCGCTCCGATTCCGCCGAACACTGGCTATACCAGCTCACTCGATTCGTCGAGCCCGAAGATCATCATCATCCCGCGCTACCCGACCAACCTGTTCTACAACAACTCGACACCAGATGAGTGGGTTTCGGAGTACAACTTCCTTTACGCGTCAAAACCGCCCTCGCAAGGCGGAATTGGCTATGTTTCCAATTACGCGCAGGTGCTGAATCAGGAATCGGATGTACTTGTTCGCTATATGCTCAAGTACAACGTGAACTCGTGGATGTTCCACGCTGCCAACTTGCGCGCCTACCCGGGCGGAACCAATCAGTCGGTGCTGGGAGATCTGCTGAATGCGGTGGCCGATAAATACGCGGCCATGTACAACCTGCCGGTTCTAAGCCCGAGCCAGGCCGAGATTGGCGAGATCATGAAGGCCCGCATGGCCTACAACGCGGCCGTTGCAGGTGGACTGAAGGGCAAAATCGTTTATGGGCCCACGGCGTCCATTGAACTGGCCAACCCCTCTGGTGTCTCCGTGGTGGTGCCGATGACAGGCGTCGCAGTGAATGGCACCCCCTACGGCGGGCAACCGATTTCCACGTTCGCGTTGGCACCCAGGGGCACGACGACCTTTGCCGCACCTACCGGGCTGACCGTGCCGCGGGCTGACCTGTCCGTTGCTATCACATCCAGCACGAGTACACCGGTGCAAGGCGGCACACTGACCTACAGTACCGTGATCACAAATACAGGCCCATTCGCTGTCGCTGGTTCCCCCTTTGTTGCCAACCTGCCAGCTGGGCTGGGTGCGATTACCAATGTCGTGAGCCAGTTGAGCGCGGGGGCCAGCGTATCGTCGCTGACCACGACGACCAACTCATTGGCGGGCTTGGTATCGCTGCCCGTCGGGGGGCAGGGCACCGTGACGTATCAAGTGACGGTTTCGCCCACAGCCACGGGAACCTTGACCACCACCGCCAGCGTGAATGAACCCGCCGACATGAACGCGCTGAACAACACCGCCACCCAGGCGGTGAGGGTGGGGCTTGCGGACCTTTCCAGTTCGGTCATCCTTCCCGCGAATGCGCTTGCGGGCTCGGTGGTGACTGGAACGGTCACTTTCAGCAACGCGAATGGTGCAGTCAGCAACGCGAGCGGCGTTGCCATCGGCACGGCGGTGACTGCCACGGCGGTCACGGGCACCGTCACCCTGACGGGCGGTCAGGTGCGCACCTTCACGGTGGCAAGTCTGGCGCCGGGCGCTACCAACACGCGGACCTTCACGGCCACGATGCCCTTGACGCTGGGAACGCCGCTGATTGCCAACAGCACGGTGGCCACAGTCACGCCCGAGAGCAACACAGCGAACAACGGTTCAAGCGCGACGACGGGACCGTATGCCGATCCAGGAGTGTCGGTGAATTCGATCCCGGCCGGTACACCGGGCAGCACGGTGCAGGCCACGGTGAATCTGTCCAACACGGCGGGCCAAACGGCGGTGACCTTCACGCCGCAGATCGTGGTCAACAACGGGACACCTTTCAACTTGGCTTCCGTAACGCTGGCAGCGGGGCAGTCCGCAACGAGCGCGGTGATCAATGTTCCGGCCGGTGGCACGGTGACGGCCAACGTCACACTTCCCAGTGTGGCGGACAGCAATTTGACAAATAACTCTGACACCAAGGTCAGCGGTGTGTTGTATGCCGAGCTGTCGAGCACGGTCTTGCTGCCTGCCAGTGCGCCCGCAGGCTCGGTGGTCAGTGGAACCGTGACCTTCACCAACGACGCGTCTGCCGGCACAGCCGCGTTGGCGGTGACGGGTGGTGTGACCCTGTCCAACGGGGACGCGAAGACCTTCACGGTGGGCACTCTCACGCCGGGCCAAAGCAGCGTGCAGACGTTCACGACAACGGTCGGAACGACGACCCTGAGCGCGACGAGCACGGTCTCCACGACGACGCTTGAGAGCAACACGGCGAATAACATCAGTACGGCGTCCATGGCCGTTACGTCGCCTTCGACACCCACGCCGACACCTGATCCGGTGCCGCCAGTTGTAGCGGCGCCTGAGCCATTGCCTGCAGCGGGTGGTGGTGGCGGTGGTTGTACAACCAGCCCGGAGGCCCAGTTCGACCCGCTGCTGTGGATGATGTTGCTGGCAGGTGGCGTGGCCACGGGGCTGCGCCGGCGGCGCACTGCCGATCTCGTGGACGATCGGCATTGACGACAGGGCCCGGCACACATGCGCTGCATGGGTGCCGGTGCCACGAAAAAACGCGTGAGGCGCGGCGAGAAGGCTGCCTCTAGCAAGGAGAGATCCAGTCCTTCTCACGGTTTTCGAAGTGTGAGGTTCTACCATGAACTCCCAACTTTTGCGGCGACGTTCTTTCGTCAGCATCACTGGCCCGCTCCGCCGCCAATTCTCCCGCTGGGCGTCATGCACTGCGGCCTTGGTGACGGCTGCCGTGGTGGTTGCTTGTGGCGGTGGAGGTTCCGACAGTTCCTGGGAGGTTGGCAGCAGTTCGGTCAGCCGAATGGCCCAGGCGGCAGTTCCGGTCGAAACGCCCAGGTCGCTCGGCATGAAGGTGCTTGTGATCTCCGCCGCTGGCACAGCGCCAAGCTACCTGGCCACCACGTCGATCCTGGACCAGATCGGTGTGCCCTATGACAGGATCGTGCTGACCGGGGCCAACAAGACCGCGTTGCAGATGGTGGCGGGCACGCTGTCCGACGGCGCGGGCAACGGCAAGTACCAGGGCGTCATTCTCGAGACCGGTGACCTTGCGGCCTATAACCAGGCCACCAAGAATTACCCCAGTGCCCTGACCGCTGCGCAGTGGGCCATGTTGCGGCAGTACCAGTTTGATTTTGGCGTGCGCACGGCAACCATGTACACGCGCCCTGCGTCCACGATCGACGTCAATGGGGTGGCGCTGGATCTCACCTATGGCTTGACGCCCGTCAGTGCGCGCAGCACCAATGACTACACCTCCCCCGCGGACAGTCCTGTCACGGCCACCTTCACGGCCAGCGGTGCGGGCGTGTTCAGCTATCTGAACGCGGCCAATCCGGTGATCGTCAAGAACGCCTACACCTACCTCTCGACGCCCAATGCCGGCACGCAAACCGTGCCGTTGCTGATGGCGACCGAAGGCCCGTATGCGATTGCCTCCACCTACACCGGTGATGGCTGGGAGAACCTGGCCATCAGCGCTGACGGCAACCCCGAGCTGACGCATTCGCTGCTGATGGGCTATGGCGTCGTCAACTGGGTGACCAAGGGTGTGTTCCTGGGGGAGCGCAAGATTTACCTGAGCGCGCAACCTGACGATGTTTTCCTGCCCGATGATCTATGGGACCCGGTCAGCAAGACCACGCCAAATGACACCGCCAATAACAGCAATCCAAAGTACCGCCACCGCAACACGGGCACCGACTACAACAGCCTGGTGGCCTGGCAGACCGCCTTGCGGGCCAACACCCAGACTGCGGCGATCCGGCTCGAGCTTCCGTTCAACGGCGTTGGCTATAACACGACGGACCCTGAACTCCTGAACCTCAATGAGGCGACGGACTCGCTGTCGCCAGCGGTGCGCGCCAATCCGGACGCATTCCGCTGGATCAACCACACCTGGGACCACACCTCGCTGGTTCGGGAGGATGGTTTCACGCCGACGGTGACCTCGATGCTGCAGCAATTCCAGTGGAACCACGAAGTGGCGACCGGACTGCGCAGCGGAAGCCCGGACGACGGCGGCGCCAGGGTGACATTCGGCCTTTACAACAAGGGCGCCTTCATCCAGCCTGACATTTCGGGGCTGGAGAACACCGTCTTCTGGAGCGCGGCCAAGACCTTCGGCCTGCAATACATCCTGATGGACACGTCCAAGGCCTATAGCGAATTTCATCCCTGCACGGCCGGTTGTCGGCCCGATTCCGCCGAACACGGGCTACACCAGTTCACTCGATTCGTCGAACCCGAAGATCGTGATCATTCCGCGCTACCCGACGAACCTGTTCTACAACGTGTCCACGCCTGACGAATGGGTGTCCGAGTTCAACTACTTCTATGCGTCAAAGCCGCCATCGCAAGGCGGGATCGGGTATGTCATGACCTACCCGCAGATTCTGGGCTACGAGTCGGAAGTGCTGGTCCGCTACATGCTCAAGTACAACGTCAATTCATGGATGTTCCATGCCGCGAACCTGCGTGACTACGACGGCACGGGCCCGAACAACAAGTCGCTCCTGTCGGACCTGCTGGACACAGTGACCAACAAGTACAAAGGCATGTACAACCTGCCGATCGTGAGTCCGAGTCAAGCCGAAATCGGCGAGATCATGCGGGCCCGCATGGCCTACAACGCGGCCATTGCGGGCGGACTCAAGGCGCGGATCGTTTATGGCACGACGACGAACTCGAGCTGACCAATCCGTCGGGCGTTCGGTGGGGGTCCCGGTGACGGGGGTCGATGCGGGTGGAACCGAATATGGCGGGCAGATGATTTCCACGATCTCGCTGGCACCCGGCCAGAGGACGACCATCAGCAACACCTGACGCCACCGCCCGGCGCCGCAGGCCGACCTTTCGATCAGCCTGGTGGCCGGCACGACAGCGCCGCCTGCCGGCGGCACGATGACCTTCAGCCTGGTGATTTCCAACGGGGGGCCAGCCCCGGTAACTGGCGCAAGCTTTGCTAACACGCTGCCCGCAGGCCTGGGCACGATCACCAACGTGACGAGCGCGTTGTCGGGCGGGGCCAGCGTGGCAGCCTCAGCAATACCGGCGCCGCCCTTAGTGGCAGTGTCAATCTTCCCGCGGGCGGCAAGGTCACGGTGAACTACCAGGTACAGGTCGCATTGAGCGCCACGGGAAACATCACCAACGTGGCGACAGTCAGTGCACCGGTGGGGACGACCGACCCCAGTCTGGCCAACAACACGGCCTCAGCATCGGTCGTCGTGGCAGGCCTTGCGGATGTGGGCACCACGTTGCAGTTGCCGGTCGGCGCCCCGGCTGGCTCGGTGATCAGCGGGACGGTCACCTTTACAAACAGTGCCACGGGCGGAGCCGCCACGGGCGTCAGTGGTACGGTCACGCTGTCCAACGGCGACGTTCGCGCCTTCACACTCGGCAATCTTGCGCCCGGCGCAAGCAGCGTGAAGACGTTCACGACCACAGTGCCTGCCACGCCAGGGACGGCCACGCTCAATGCCACCAGCGTTGTGTCCACCGCCTCCTCCGAGGCCAACACGGCGAACAACACCGCCACGGCGTCAACCGTCGTGCAGTTTGCCGATGTGACGACCACGGTGACGCTGCCCGCCACGAAGAGGGCCAACAGAAGCTACACGGTGAGCGTGACCTTCAAGAACACCGCCACGGGTGCGGCAGCCTGAAGGCCACGGGGGTCACCGGCACGGTCACCTTGTCCACCGGTATCGTGCGCACCTACAGCGGCATAGGCAATCTGGCGCCAGGTGCCAGTGTGACGAGAAGCTTCAGCGCCACAGCGCCGGCCACTGTCGGCACCATCGTGACGGCCACCAGCAAAGTCGCCACCACAGCGGTGGAGAGCAATACCGGGAACAACAGCGCCACGGCGTCGATGCTGGTGGTGCGTTGATGTGAAGGGACAGTGAGGAGCCTTCGGGCGCCTCACCAGTTCGAGGGCCAGTAGCAGACGGTTTGCTGCCCCGCGCTGGCGTCGGACACCGAGGGCGAGAAGCCACGCGCCCGGCTCAACCGGAAAGCGGCCTGGGCGTCCTTGGTGTTGGCGCAACTGCCCACGTAGTCGAGCGTGGCGATCCAGAACGGGCGCCCGCCCGGCTTGAGGTTCATCTCCGACCACTTCACCAGTTCCGCTTCAGCTGTTCTGTCCAGTGCGGGCTTGAAAACCTCCTCATGGGCAATGCCGTCAAGCAGGCTGGGGAAGGCCACGGTGCCCGACGCGCCGGTGGCCTTGCCCAGGCGCGTCTTGTCGCTGGTGGCGTTCTGCATGACGAACAACAGGCCGGGGTACTTGTCGCGCAGTCGGGCGATCAGGTCCAGCCCGCCCTGGCTGCAGGCGGCATCGCACGGGCCGTTGTTGGTGCGGGTGCCATGCTCGACGATTTCGAGGTTGTCGAAGTAGAAACCGTCGATGCCCTGGGCGACCAGGCGCGGCGCCACGTGGTTGACGATCAGGTGCTGGTAGTCCGCGTTGGCGACGTTCATCCAGACCTCGTTCGCGTAGCCGGCATAGCGGCCCAGTTGGGCAGACTTGTTGGCCGCGCATGAAACAAAACCAGCGGGTACCTTGTTCCAGTAACTGCGAAAGCTTTCGCAGGAACCCAGGTTGAAATAGCTCAGCACCTTGTTCTGCCCGCCATTTTGCAGTTGCTTGATCTGCGCGGGGGAGAAGTTACCGATGTCCGGATCGGCATCGATGTCAAAGATGCGGAACGAGGAGGCCATCCTGACCAGATCCACCTTGCTGGCCGATCCGTAAAACGAGGTCCAAGGCCCCGCCACCGCAAAACCCCGGCCGCCTGGGGTGGTGGGCGTGCTGTCGGTCGGCGGCGTCACCGTGAGGGCCGATCCGCCAAAAGGGCCGCCACCGAAGGCTGGGAGTGAGCAGGCCAGCGCAAGACCGAGTGCCACGGCATGGTTGCTAAAGCGGCGCCAGTTCGGAGCGTGGCTGACGCGGCGGGCTCGGTGCGCAGAGGACACAAGGCGATTGCGTGTGCAACGGTGGATCAGTGGTGGTGCCCGTGCGCGCCGTGGGCGTGCTTGTGGGTGATCTCTTCGGGCGTCGCCGCGCGCACCTCGGTGACCTTCAGGCTGAAGCGCAGTTCCTTTCCAGCCCAGGGGTGGTTGCCGTCCAGAAACACCGTATCGCCCTTGATCTTCACCACGGTGAAGGGGTGCTCATGGCCGTCGGCGTCTCGGCCCATCAGTTCGCCGCCCACCTTCACGCCGGGCGGGAAATCCTTGCGGGCAATGGTCTGCAGCAGGCTGTCGTCTCGCAGGCCGAAGGCGTCGGCGGGCTGAAGTTGCACGGTGGTCTGGTAGCCCGTCTCCTGGCCGTCCAGCGCGGCCTCGATCTTTGGCAGCGTGTTGCCATAGCCGCCGTGCAGGTAGGCCATGGGTTCCTTGACTTCTTCGATCAGTTTGCCCTGGGCGTCAGAGACCTTGTAGCGAAGGGTGACGACCGTGTCTTGTCCGATTTTCATGGCGTTTTCCTGGTGCGATTTTGTCGATTGCCGGTGATTTTCGCTGAAGCGGACAGACCCGCCATGGGAAAAAGAGAAAGGGCCCGACGGGCCCTTTTCAAATCGGTTCCGGCTTGGCCAGCGGCGCAATCCGGGCTACTTCGGCTCTTTGTCCTTGTGCGGCGCATTCGCGTCGAAGGCGGCCTGCATCTGGCGCAGCTTGAGCACCCCGTAGAACACAGTGAGGGCCATGGCGATGACCAGGACGCTGACCAGCGTCTTCTCAAGCTCGAACTGGCCAGCCCGGTTGGCCCAGGTGCTGCCCAGGATCAAGCCGAGGATGCCGAGGTTGATGGCCCAGTTCACCGGTTTCGGGACGACATAGTGCAGCGTGCCGAAACCGGCAAGCTGGTACAGCATGAAGGGCAGGATCGCGACCGCCGGCAGCAGCTCGGTCACGCCCAGGGGGACGGCCACGGCGCCGGCCACGGTGCTGTGCAGCAGCTTGCTGTTGGCCAGTTCATGGAACAGCCCCGGAACCGCGCACAGGATCGGCACCGCGCAAAGCAACTCAAGCACCAGCCCGCCGCTCCAGGCGGCGACGCGGGACGAATGGTCGGCACCGGCCGCCTCGGATTGCGTGCCGATGAACAGGCCGGCGACGATGGCCGCCGTGCTGGCCAGCATCAGAAGTTCGACCGTGATGCCAAAGCCCGTCGGCTCGCCCACTTTGAGCAGCAGCAAGGCCAGGAAACCCGGGGTATAGACCACCACGCGTGTCAACTTCGCCCAGACGCGCACATCGCGCTCAGGGGGCATGACCGGCAATGGGAGTCCGTCAGTTCCGATGGTGGGTCTTTCTTTCGACATGTCAGTTCCTCAGATCAGGTTAATCAACTGAATTGGCAAAAATCTTACCGTACCACAGGCCGACCTTCTGAATACTGCGTTCGCCCGACATCGTTTCAGGGGATCCGAAGTGTGCGGATTTGGGTGCGGGCAGCGCCTCGGCCAGTGCGGTTTCGACAACTGCGCCGGTGGTGGCGACGCCGGCATCCAGTACTGGGGCCGAGGCCGTCGTCGACGCAGGCATCGGCAGCAGGGATCGTCCAGTCATGTTTGGATGGCTCAAAAGCTGGTGAGGCGCCAGGAGGTGTGCAGCATCATAGCGGCGCGCGGAAGAGTCGACGCAAGGAGACGAGCCACTTCAGCGGTTTTCAAGCCGGTTGTAGTCAAACAGGCCGGCTTCGAGCGGCGCCCATTGTGCATAGGCGTGGATCATCGCGTCGCTGGCCGTCCAGAATACGGGGTCGGTGCGCCGGATCACGAAGCGGTCTGCCAGCGCGCGATAGTCTTTCTCTGATGCGAGCTTGCTGATGACGGCCGAGAGCGCAGGCAGTTCCGCCGGCGTCGTCCGGAAGATCGCATTGGGGTAGGCGCCGATGAAGCCAGGCACCACCGTCAGCGTGTTCTCGGCGGGCAGTAGTTCGGATTTTTCCTTCAACAGGTGCGTCACGTTGCTGTGCGCGGTATTGCGCAGCAGGCTGAAGTACAACGGCGCTCGCGCGGGATCGTCGACGCGCAGCACCACTGCCTCGGGTAGCCACGCCAGGCTGGCGCCCCGGACCGCCGCCAGTTGCTGCAGCTTCTGCCGCAATGCGGCGTCCGGCACGCTGGCCAGGTCGAAGCGCGGCCCCAGCACGGGGCGCAGATGCTGGCCCAGCAGTCCATAGAGCTCGCGTTGGGGGTCGTTGCTGCGATAGGCGATGCCGGTGTCGGCCTCCAGCGGGTTTTTGGCGCCGCCGATGTAGGACTTGACGTCCGCGCTGGCGCCCCGGTACCAGCGGTCGCGAATGGCCGTGCGCGACGCCTTGGGCAGCAGGGTCAGGAAGTTGGCCTCGCCCTCCATGCGCATGAAGTCCATGTACAGGCGGCTGTTGAGCTGGTGACCGATGTTGCCGTAGGGGTCGTAGCCAGCGACCAGCAGGTAATAGATGCGCTCGAACAGCGGGTAGCCCAGCACCCAGGCGGTCTCGGGGGCTTCGCCGACCAGACCCTTGACGACCGAGGCGCTGTCGAAGTGGCGAAACACCGTCAGCGCGGCATTCGGGTTTTGCCCATCGCCATCCCAGATCAGCGACAGGTCGATCTTCTGAGCGCCGCCAAAGCGCTGGTTGATGAGCCGGCTCTTGACGGCCAGGAAGTCCGTCTCCAGGCGCGCCATTTCGCGCCAGGCGAAGAGTGCTGGCGAATCGCTGCCATAGTAGGCCGGCAGTCGCGCGTTGCTGGCCTCGCGGGCGCGCAACTCGGCATTGGCCGCATCGGCGCCGACGTCGGGATCGATGAAGAAGACCCAGAACCGGTCGTGGATGACATCGAGCGCCATCTGGCCCCGGCAGACCGGACCCTTGATGAAGTTCATGATGAAGAACTCGGCCTCGTCGAGCATGAACCGGTAGCGCGAATCGGCCGGGATGGCGGCAAACGTGACGAAGGGGTTCGACGCCTGCTCGTCGGCATACGAAGGCATCGCCTTGACGGTGTAGGCGGGTGCCAGGAACCAGCCGCGGAACTTGGCCATGCGCGCCGGCGACAGCAGGTAGGGCATGTGCGTCTTTGCCAGAATCGTCTCGCGTTCCGGCACCAGGCGGTAGTACACGCGGGCCACGCCAGGGTCTTCGTACGGGCGCCGGGTGGCGACCGGGATCATCGGCTTGCCGGGCGCGGTGTTCGAGCGGACGATGCGGAAGGACTGGTGCTGCGCGTCGTCCTCGAACACCAGGTGGCCCAGGAACAGGTGTTCGTACAGGTAGCGGCTCATGAGCTGCTCCTTGAACGAGTCGCCATTGAGGAACTGCTCCCAGTCTTTCACCTGGCGCGCCACGTTGGCGGGCAGCGGCGCGGGCGCCTCGTCGGGGGCGCCGGCGGCCAGCCAGCGGGTGATCACGTCGAGCTCGCGCTGCGTTGAGTCCCGGCAGGCCGTAAGGCATGCCGGCCAGCGGATGATCCCGCTCGTAGGCGTCGTATTCGTCAAGACGCGGGCAGGACTGGGCACGGTCCAGTGAAAAATCAAAAGCGTTCGACAACACCTTCTCGTCCGGCAGGGGATGGGCCTTCTTGAGGGCGAGGCTGCGGTACAGCACGCTGGCCGCCAGGTTGTTCTCGGGCGATGGCGTACGCTCGTTGAGCACCGGGAAAAAGTCCTTCATTCGCCATTGCGACGCCCGTTGGGCATCCACAAACAGGCGCGTGGGCGGCGCTTCCAGCAGGCGCGTGCCATCGTAGACGACCGCCTTGGTGGCGCCGCGCGTGATGCCCTCCCAGGCACCGAGCTTGAGCTGGCAGGGCGCGTCATAGCAGCCGTGGCAGACCACGCAACGGTTCTCCAGCACCGGGCGCACGTCGCGCTGGTAGGACACGCCGCCCGGCGGCGGTGCGGCCGCTTGGTCAAATCGGGTCGGATCGGCGGGTCCGAAGCGCTGGTCAAGCAGCGAATCCTGGGTCAGCGTGGCACAGCCAGCGACGCAGGCGACAAGAAGGGCAAGGCTGGTACTGCGCATGTCGGCGATCGGCGAAAACAGGGGTGAAAATCATCATACCCGAGGGGTCGCGGCGACAAGGCCAGGCGCCATGAAGGCGGCGCAGGCGCTCAAGTCCGCGGCGCCGGACGCGTCGCTTCCTCGCGCCAGCAGGCGGCGCCGAGCAGCACGAGCCGCATCTGCTGCACGAAGTTCTCGGTCATTTCGGCCTCCAGCAAGGGCTGGTCTGGCGGCAGGTCAAGGATCTCGGGCGCGACCGCGAGCATGGTGTTGACGATCAGCCCGCAGATCATCTGCAGCGAGGCGGTGGACAGATCCTTGTAGAGGCCCAGCAGGCGGAAGTCCTGCGCCATTTCGTGCGTGAAATGCGCCACGTCGTTGCGGATCGCCATGCGCAGAATCCGGCTGCCGCCCGAGCGCTCGCTGGAGATGAAGAGGAACAGCAGGCGGTTTTGCTTCACGTACTGGTGATACACCTGCACCGAGCGGCGCACCATTTCGCCCTGTGTCACGCCGGCCTGGCGCGCCTCCCGCAGCAGGCGCCGCAGGGTGATGCCCACCTCCTCGACCAGTGCCAGGCCCAGTTCGTCGGTGTTGCGGAAGTGCCGGTAGAAGGCGTTGGGCACCATGCCCGCCTCGCGCGCGATTTCGCGGATACCCAGGCTGGTGAAGCTGCGCCCCTCGCCCATCAGGGACAACGCGGCCTGCAAGAGGCTGGCGCGCGTCAGGTCCTTGCGTTCGCTGCGGGTCAAAGCGTCGGCGCGCCGTGCGGAGGGTGTGGAAAGTGTCATGCAGGCATCATAAGGTGTACAGGCGTATCTGATCAAGGCATTCGAATATCGGAGAAAAACCAACGTCTTAAATCAAAAAATTGGTTTTTTCCTCTAATTTGAGAAATATTAGTTTACTTTCAGTGTACGAACGTACACAATAAAGCCATCGACATTTTCCATACGAATCAGGAGTCCCCCATGACTGTTTCAGACCACACCAGCCAACAACGCAGCTGGGCCGAAACGCTTTCCGCGCCCCTGCGCACGGCCTTCCAGCACCCTTGGGTGGAGGGCATCGTGCGTCTTGGCGCCGTGGAAGACACCCTGCGTGCCGTGCACCCCATGCTGTCCATCACCGAGGCCCGGGCCAGGGTTGTGCGCATCGTGGACGAGACGGCGGACACCAAGACCTTCGTGCTGCAACCCAACGCCCTGTGGCAGGGCCGGCGAAGCGCGCGGGCCGGCCAGTTTGTGCAGCTGCGCCTGGAAATCGACGGGCGCCGGGTCGAGCGCATCTACAGCCTGTCGTCGCGTCCCGGCGCCCGCCTGATCACGATCACCGTCAAGCGTCAGGCCGGCGGGCTGGTCTCTGAGTATCTGCACGAACAGGTCAAGGTGGGCGATGTGCTGACGCTCAGCCAGCCCGACGGCGACTTTGTCTTGTCCGATCCCTTGCCTGAAAAAATCCTGCTGCTCAGCGCCGGCAGTGGCATCACGCCGGTCATGGCCATGCTGCGCGATCTGCAGGCCCGCAGGTACCCGGGTGACGTGGTGTTCCTGCATGTCTGTCGCAAGCCGGACGCACTGATCTTCGCGAAGGACCTGCGAGAGATCGAAGAAGATTTCCCCGAACTCTCGCTGTTGATTCACTTTGACGATAAGGCCGGGCCGTTCACAACTGAAAGTCTGCAATTCGCCGTACCGGACCTGGCTGAACGCAGCACCTGGATGTGCGGCCCCGTCGGCTTCATGGACCTGGTGCACCGCCATTGGCACGCGAGCGCCCTGAAAGCGCCGCTGCACAGCGAGCGCTTCGTGGCCATTCCCATGTTGCCCACGAGTTCGCCCGGCACGCCGGTGACCGTGATGCTGGCAACCAGTGGAAAGCACTTTGTGACCCAGGGCAATGATCCGCTGCTGGTCCAGGCCGAGAAGGCGGGACTGACACCCAAACACGGTTGCCGCATCGGCATCTGCCGGTCGTGCCAGTGCACCAAGCAAAGCGGCACGGTCGAGAACCTGCAGACCGGCGAGATCTCAGACACGCCCAACGAGGCGATCCGGCTGTGCATCTCGGTGGCGCGCTCGGACCTGTCGCTCGATCTCTGAGCCCTGCCGAAAGTTGCCCCCCTAACCCCGCGGAGTCCCCCATGAGTTTTGCCCAGCCAACCCCTCTGACGCGTGACCAGATCGACGCCTTCGAGCGCGAAGTCAACGCCATCCGCGACAGCGTGATGACGAATCTCGGCCAGAGCGATGTCGATCACATCCGCCGGATGATCCGGATCTGCCGCGCCAGCGAAATCGGCGGGCGCGCGCTGCTGCATTTCGGCATCGGTCCGCTCAGCTGGGTGGCAGGCGTCATGGCGCTGGCCAATGCCAAGATCCTGGACAACATGGAGATTGGCCACAACGTCATGCATGGCCAGTACGACTGGACCGGCGATCCGGCGCTGAACTCGCAGAAGTTCGAATGGGACATCGCCTGTGATGGTGAACAATGGCGGCATTCGCACAATGTCACGCATCACACCTACACCAACATCCTGGGCAAGGACCGGGACTTGGGCTACTCGCTGCTGCGCATGACCGAAGCGCAACGGTGGAAGCCACGTCACTGGTTGCAGCCGCTGGCCAATCTGATGCTGGCCATGGGGTTCCAGTACGGCGTGGGCTCCCACGACCTCGAAATCGGCAAGTACACCCATGGCGCCATGCCCAAGCCCGAGTTCAAGGCGCGTCTGAACCGCTTCCTGAGCAAGACCGGCAAGCAGTGGTTCAAGGACTATCTGCTTTTTCCGGCGCTGGCCCTGTGGAGCGCTCCGCGCGTGCTGGCCGGCAACTTCGCGGCCAACCTGATCCGCAACCTGTGGACCTACGTGATCATCTTCTGCGGGCATTTCACCGAAGGCGTGGCCATCTACCGCGAGGAGGACACGCGCAACGAGACGCGCGGCGACTGGTACCTGCGCCAGCTTTCAGGCTCCAGCAACCTGAGTGGCGGGCGCATCTTTCACATCATGAGCGGCCACCTGAGCCACCAGATCGAGCACCATCTGTTTCCCGACATGCCCGCGCACCGCTATCCGGAAGTCGCGCCGAAGATCCAGGCGCTGTGCGAGAAGTACGGCCTGTTCTACAACACCGGCAGTCTGTTCAAGCAGTACCTGACCGTGATGAAACGCATCCTGACGCATACCCTGCCGCCGCGTCGCATCGCACCGGCGCCCGTGTGACGTCGCACGGCATTCCACCGCCAACCCGTCTTTCTTCCCCGCAATCCCAACCCCAATGAATGGAGACATCATGGCCACCAAAGTCGCAAGCACGGCAAAATCCAAAGCCGGAAAAACCGCCGCCAAAGCCCCCGCGAAGTCAGCCGTCAAGCCGGCCGTCAAGGCAGCATCCAGGGCTCCGCTGAAACAGCCAGCCCAAGCGCCTGTCAAGCCCCCCGTCGCGGTCAAGGCATCTGCCCGCAAGGTGCCCGCGGCGTCCAAGGCCGCGGCCGAACCTTCCATGCGTTTCTACCATTCAAGAGCCCTTCGGGAGAAGACCCATGCCGTGCTGGATGCGCTGGAGGCGGCGCCCGGCCATCCCCGCCATGGCGACGCCTTGGCTGATCTGGTGACCGAGCTCATCGAGGCCGGCATGGACTACTACTTCATGCGCGCGCTCAAGCAGGCCAAGGTCGGCTTTGTGACCGAGCAGTCCGCCCGCATGGGCATGTCGGGGGCCGTCAAGCTCATCAGTTCGGTGAACCGCAAGTTCATCGTGCGCATGGACAAGGACCAGCTCCTGGTCGTTGCCCAGCACATCCGAGAGCTGGGCTGAAATCCGATCCGGCTCCGGGCGAGCCAGCCAGGGCCGGATCAGGTCCTGATAGCCGCCTGCGCGGCCGCCAGACGCGCGATTGGCACGCGGAACGGTGAGCAGCTGACGTAGTCGAGCCCGGCACCATGGAAGAACTCGACCGACGCCGGGTCGCCACCATGCTCGCCACAGACGCCGGTTTCGATGCCCGGCCGTGCCTGCTGGCCCTTGCGCACGGCCATCTCGACCAGCGCGCCCACGCCCTTCTGATCGATCGAGCGGAACGGGTCGTGCTCGTAGATGCCCTTGCGCAGGTAGTCCGGCAGGAACTTGCCAGCGTCATCGCGCGAAAAGCCCAAGGTCATCTGCGTCAGGTCGTTGGTGCCGAAAGAGAAAAACTCGGCCTGGCGGGCGATGCTGTCGGCGATCACGGCGGCCCGCGGCGTCTCGATCATCGTGCCCAGCAGGTACTCCAGCTCTTCGCCGCGCTCGGCAAATACAGTGGCCGCCGTCTTGCGGATGACGTCCGCCTGGGCGTCAAACTCCCGGACGGTACCGACCAGCGGCACCATGATCTCGGCCTTGACCTCAAAGCCCCGGTCCTTCATGTTGAGCGCCGCCTCGATCACGGCGCGCGCCTGCATCTCCGTGATTTCAGGGTAGCTGATCCCCAGGCGGCAGCCACGGTGCCCCATCATCGGGTTGAACTCATGGAGTTCCTCGACCCGCATCCTGATCTTGCCCAGAGGCACGCCCATCTCGTTGGCCATGACGCGTTGACCGGCTTCATCATGCGGAATGAATTCATGCAGCGGCGGGTCCAGCAGGCGGATGGTGACGGGCAGGCCGTTCATTTCGCGGAACATGCCCTCGAAGTCGGCGCGCTGCATCGGCAGCAACTTGGCCAGTGCCTTGCGCCGCCCGGCTTCATCGTTGGCCAGAATCATCTCCCGCACGGCCACGATGCGGTCACCGGCAAAGAACATGTGCTCGGTGCGGCACAGGCCGATGCCGGTGGCGCCGAAGTTGCGCGCCACCTTGGCGTCGTCCGGCGTGTCGGCGTTGGCGCGCACATGCAAACGCTTGTATTTGTCGGCCAATGCCATCAGCGCGCCGAAATCACCGCTCAGTCCCGCTTCCATGGTGGGGATCCGTCCCTCGAAGACTTCGCCGGTCGAGCCGTCCAGCGACAGCCAGTCGCCCTCCTGATACACCGTGCCACCGATCGTCAGCGTCCGTGCCTTGTAGTCCACATGCACGGCGCCGGCGCCGGAAATGCAGCACTTGCCCATGCCGCGGGCCACCACCGCCGCGTGCGAAGTCATGCCGCCGCGGGCCGTCAGGATGCCGCTGGCCACGCTCATGCCGCGCAGGTCTTCCGGGGACGTCTCCAGACGCACGAGGATCACCGTCTTGTCCTGCTTGACCCACTCCTCGGCTTCGTCGGCAAAGAACACGATCTGCCCGGTCGCGGCACCCGGCGAGGCCGGCAGACCGCGCGCGATGACCTTGGCGGCCTTGACGGCGTGGGTGTCAAAAACCGGATGCAACAGCTCGTTCAGGCGTTCCGGCGCCACGCGCAGCAAGGCGGTTTTTTCGTCGATCATGCCCTGCTTGAGCATTTCCATGGCAATGCGCACCATGGCCGCGCCCGTGCGCTTGCCGTTTCGGGTCTGCAGCATCCAGAGCTTGCCCTCCTGGATGGTGAACTCCATGTCCTGCATGTCCCTGAAATGGTTCTCCAGCAGCGTTTCGGCCTTCAGCAACTGCTGGTAGATCTCCGGCATCAGCTCTTCGAGAGAGGGGTAGGTCGAGCGACGCTCCTCCTCGCTGACCAGCGCCAGCTGCGCCCAGCGCTGCGAGCCGAGCCGTGAAATCTGTTGCGGCGTGCGCACGCCGGCCACCACGTCCTCGCCCTGCGCGTTGATGAGGAATTCGCCGTTGAACAGGTCTTCGCCGGTGCCGGCATCGCGCGAGAAGGCCACGCCGGTGGCGCTGCTGTCACCCAGATTGCCAAACACCATGGCCTGCACGTTCACCGCCGTTCCCCAGGATTGGGGAATGTCGTTCAGTTCGCGGTAGACCTTGGCGCGATCATTGTTCCAGCTCTCAAAGACGGCGAACACGGCCCCCCACAACTGCTCCCACGGGTCGGTGGGAAAGTCGCGCCCGATGCGCGCGCGAATCAGCGACTTGAAGCGCTGTACCAGTTCCTTCAGGTCGTCGGTGCCCAGATCGGTGTCGAGCTTGACGCCGCGCTTCTCCTTCACCATGTCGATGATGACTTCAAAGGGATCGTGGTCTTCCTTCGAAACCGGCTTGAGGCCCATGACCACGTCGCCGTACATCTGGATGAAGCGGCGATACGAGTCCCAGGCAAATCGTTCGTTATTGGCCTTGCGCGCCAGGCCGAGGACGGCCTCATCGTTGAGCCCCAGGTTGAGGATGGTGTCCATCATTCCCGGCATCGAAGCCCGGGCGCCGGATCGAACCGACAGCAACAGGGGGTCGGCCGGGTCGCCAAAGCGCTTGCCCATTTCGCCCTCGACGCGGGCTACGCCCTGAATCACTTCGTCGCGGATCAGTTCAAAGACCTGCGTCTTTCCCTTGTCGGTGAATTCCGTGCAGGCCTCGGTGCTGATCGTGAACCCCGGTGGAACGGTGATGCCCAGCCGGCACATTTCGGCCAGGTTTGCTCCTTTGCCACCGAGCAGGTTCTTCATGGCGGCTTCGCCTTCGGTCAAGGTGGCGCCAAAGGCATAGACGTATTTCACGGAACTGGACATAGAACCCTCCTTTGAAGATGGACAGCAGGCCCAATTTTACCGGCCGGCGACAAGGGCTCATCCGCCGACCAGCCGCCTTCGCAGTTCAGTCTTGAGGACCTTCCCGTAGTTGTTCTTCGGCAGTCCGTCGACGATTTCATAGCGTTTGGGGCGTTTGAAACGGGCGATCTGTGCCAGACAATGGGCATCCAGTGCGGCAGCCTCCAGCGTGGTCCCTGTCTGCGGCACCACGAAAGCCACCACCACCTCGCCCCACTCGGGGTCAGCTGCGCCTACCACCGCCACTTCGGCCACACCGGGCGCGCTCAGCAGGACCTCCTCGACTTCGCGCGGATAAATGTTGGAGCCGCCGCTGATGATCAGGTCCTTGCTGCGGTCCTTCAGCGTCAGGAAACCGTCCGCGTCCAGTGCGCCCATGTCGCCGGTCCAGAGCCAGCCGTCGCGGACAGCGGCCGCAGTCGCCTCCGGGTTGCGCCAGTAGCCGGCCATCACCGTGTCGCCGCGCACCAGCACTTCGCCCACCTCGCCGGCGGGCAGGTCCTGGCCGACGCTGTCCGCCACCCGCACCTGCACCGGCGTCTGCGCCACGCCGACCGAGGCGATTCGTGCCGCGTGTCGGGGATGGGCGGTGTCGGCCAGGTGCGCGCGCGACAGCGCGGTGCCCACCATCGGTGTCTCGCCCTGACCGTAGATCTGCACGAAGCGCGGCCCCATCACACGCAGTGCGCGCTCGATGTCGGCCGCGTACATGGGCGCGCCACCATAGACGATGGTCTTGAAGCCTTCGCCAGTTTCGCCGCGCGCCTCGGCATGGTCCACCAGGCGCTTGACGATGGTGGGTGCGGCAAACATCGACAGCGGGCCGGCCTCGCGCGCCAAGGCAAAAAGTTCTTCGGGTTCGACGCCACCGGAAACCGGAACGACGTGGCGCGCACCGGCCATCAGGTGCGGAATCGCATAGATGCCGGCGCCGTGCGACATCGGCGCGGCATAGACGATCGCATCCTGCGGCGCGATCGGATCGACATCGACAAAGTAGGTGAGCCCCATGGTCATGAGGTTGCGGTGCGTCAGCATCACGCCCTTGGGGCGGCCGGTGGTGCCACTGGTGTAGAACAGCCAGGCGACGTCGTCGGGCGCACGCTCGACCAACGGTGCAGCGCAGGCCTGCAGCAGGGCGCCGTAGGCAGGGGTTTCGATGTCGATCTGCCGCTCCAACCCACCGAAAGGCCCGGGCGCCACGTCGGCCGTGACGAACGCCCAGCGGGCCTGGGCGTTGTCGATGATCCACTGCGCCTCATTGGGGTGCAGCTTGGCATTCACCGGCACCACCACCAGTCCGGCCCACCAAGCTCCCAGAAGCACTTCCAGATAGCGCGGATGGTTGCGCAGGAAAAGCACCACCCGGTCGCCGGGCACCAGCCCGGCATCGCGCAAGGCGCCAGCCAGCCGGGACGAGCGATCTTCCCAGTCCCGATAGCTCGCTACCGGCGCCGTGCCACTGAAAATGGCAGGACGGTCGGGGTCGGTGCGCGCCACGCGCGCCAGAAGTTGCGCCAGATTCATCGTGGGGGCCTATTTGTGTCCGTTTTCCAGATGCTTTGCAGGTTGCCTGTGCGTGGCGATCATCGCCATCGTCCACAGTCTTATTCAATCACAGTGCCAATGTGTGCGGGCGCCGGACGGACCCTAGAATCGGTCAGACGCTCACGTCTGCGGTCCTCCCCTCATTGAAACGCCATGATCCTGTGCAGGTTCGTCCCCCGGCTGCTGCTCGCAGCCGGCGCTTTCTTTGCCGGCTGCCTGGCGGCGGCAGGACCACCCGACCCCCCGACGTCGTCAGCAGGTGGTGCGATGCTGATGGCAGTGCGTGCCTGGACGCCAACGCCAGGCGCCGACGATGTTGCTTCCGCCCAGGTCGCGCTGCAGCAGGTCGATCCGCAGACGCTGTCGCTTGATCGGCCCGAGTTCCGGGCTGAACCACGCCAGCCGGTCTGGTACGCGCTGGATCTGGCAGCGGACCCCCAGGTCCGGTCGCTGGTGCTGGAACTCACCCACCCGTCCATCCGGGCGGCCGATCTTTACCTGCCACAGGCCGGAGGCCCCCCGATCATCCTGCGCAGCGGGCGCGACGTGCCCATGCAGGCGCGCGAGAAAGCACGTTTTCCTGCAACGCTGCAATTCCCGTCGGGTTCGCAGGCAAGGACGGTCTACCTGCGCCTGAAGGGCACGGTGCCCTTGCGCGGGCAGTTCCTGCTTCAAGCGAAAAGTGACTGGGAGCGACAGTCGTCTTGGCAACTTGGTGCCATGACCGTCTGCTTTTCCATTGCTGCACTGGCCGTCTTGTACGCAATCTGGTGCGCGTGGCGTTTGCGCAGCAAGGCCTACGGGCTGTACGCCCTGCTGGCATTGAGCATCGGTGTGACCGGCATGTTCATTTCGGGCTACGGCGAAACCTGGGCTTGGCCGATGCTGTCGGACTGGCGCGCGGTCATTTCTTCGGCCATGGCGTGTATCTCGGCGGGCCTGGCTTTGTTGCTGGCGGAGCGCGCCTTTGCGATGGAGGTCCGTGCGCCCCGGTTCTCACAGCTGTTGCGGATGATGGGCGTGCTGTGTCCGATGGCGGGCGTTCTCGGAATGGCGTTCGACGTCACGGTTCATCAAATGTTGTCGCATGGTGCAGCCGCCGCCGCGATCGCGATGAGCCTGTGCAGCTTCTGGATCGCCTGGCGCACCGACAACCGTGTGGCGGTCTGGCTGCTGCTGGGTTTCGTGCCGGTGTCACTGGGTGTCGGCGTGACCACGCTGGCGGTCGCCGGCATCATCCCTTTTACGCCATGGGTGCTGATGGCCATGCCACTGGGCAGCGCGATCGAGGTGCCGTTCAACCTTTACGGCCTGCACCTGCTTGAACGGCGGCGTGCGCTGGTTCATCGCAGCCGGGCCGAACTGGCCCAGGTGACCGGACCGGCTGGCGAGACACGGCAAGCGATGCTGCGGCGCTTGTCGATTCCCCCGGGTGACCCGGCCGCGCCTGAGAGCCGCGGCACCTTGATGTTGCTGCGTTTCCCGAACCTCGCCCCGGGTTCGGCCCGGCTGCGAGCCCTCGATTCGGTGGACGTCGAACACTTTCTGCACGCGATGATGGAATCGGCCGTGCGACCGGGGAACCACATTGGGCGCCCATCGTTTCATGAGATCGTCCTGCGAAATCCCCAGCAGGCTTCAGAAGGCGCCGTTCACAGTCTGCTCACCGCCCTTTTCGCGCAAGCGCTGCGATGTGAACGCTTTGGCATCGAGCCGCGCGATGCGGCCTTGCGCATTGCCTACGGCCGCCTGGACGATGCCTCCCCGGGTGTCGATGTGGCGCTGGAGCGGCTGGCCAAGGCGCTGGACGCGCCAGCTCAGGCAGGCCTGCGAAAGCTGGAGATCAGGCTGTGAATCTCAAGCGTTGTATTGCGATAAATCAAGGGAAACGAATGCAGTCGGCATAGAGTCAAACACGCAAGTCCACTTTAAAGGAGATTGCCATGCGTGTTGATCGAACCCATGTGGCGCTGGCCGTGGCGGCCGCCACGTTTGCATTGACGGGTTGCTATGTGGTGCCCATGCAGGCCACCGACGGTACCGTGCAATACCAGCACTATCCCCTGCCACCTGTCGGAACCCCTATCCCGCCTCAGGCCACCGGCCCGGCGGCTGCAACTCTGAATGTCAGGCTGTATCCGGCGAATGAAATGGCCACACAGACTGGCATCGTGTCCGGAACAGTCACCAACATGATGACTGGCAAAGGCCGCTTTCTGGTCAATTACCTCGGCGAAGTGCTGACCGGCGAGGCCACGCGCGTGTCGAACGAGGAGAAGCGCGGCGTCGCCAGCGCCTTCAGCCCGAAAGGCATGTTCATGTCCTGCGAGTACCAGATGAACACGCCCTTCCAGGGCGCGGGTAGCTGTTCGTTCTCGAACGGCGCGAAGTACCAGATGCATATCGGCGGCAACTGAGGCGCCTGTTCCGGTCGAAGTCGGTGGATGGCTCCGGGCACTTGGCAGCGTGAAGGTGGCCCCGGCCTTCCAGGTCAGAAAATTTTTAGATGGAGCATTTCATGCCTAAACCCCTTTGGATTCTGGTGGCCAATGCGTCGGTGGCGCGCTGCTTTGAGCGCGCCTCGCCCACCGCCTCCTTGGTGCTGCTGGCAAATTACGCGCACCCCGAGAGCCGCATGCATTCCCGCGATCTGGAGACCGATCGCGGCGGGCGTACCCAGAAGGACGATGCCGGTCGCACCAGCTTTGTCCCCCGCACCGAACCCAAGGAGCGCGAGCGCGCAGAGTTTGCCCGCGAGATCGCCCGTGCGCTGGAAGCAGGCGTGGTCGAGCACCGCTGCAGCGGCATCGCGCTGCTTGCCTCCAATCCGTTCCTTGGAGAACTGCAGGCCAACTTGACCGATGGCACGCGCAAGCTGGTCAATGCCAGTCATGCACTGGATCTGACCTCGTTCGAGGGACGGGAGCTGGAACAGCGCGTCACGCGGGCGTTGACGGCCTGAGCGCGCTCAGGGTGGGTGACCCGCAGCCGGTCGTGGGGTGTCACCCGGTTGACGCCAGGCCGGGTATTGCCCGCCCACAATCTCGCCCATGATCGAACTCCGCTCCCCCCTGCAGGCCCAGATTGTTCAGTGGCTCGTCGCTCCGGGCGACACCGTGCGCGCGGGTGACGTGATGGTGATCCTGGAGGCCATGAAGATGGAGCACGAGCTGCGCGCCACCGGCGATGCCCGCGTGACAGATTTGCTGTTTGCCGCGGGTGACGCCGTGAATGAAGGCGAATTACTCCTGATTTCAGAGCGCATAACGACCGATCCACGCTGGAGTAGTGCCGAAAAAGCATCAGATCCGCCGCCGCCGGCGCTTCCCGGGCAACCGCAACAGGATGCGGCGGCCGTGGCGCTGCGCCCTGACCTGCAGCGCGTCATAGACCGCCACGCGTTCACGTTGGACGCCAGCCGACCGCAGGCCGTCGCCAAACGCCACGTGCTGGGCCAACGCACGGCGCGCGAGAACATCGCCGACCTTTGCGACGCCGGCTCCTTCATTGAATACGGCGCGCTGGCGGTGGCCGCGCAACGCAGCCGGCGCAGTGAAGACGACCTGATCCGCAACACGCCGGCCGACGGCATGGTGACCGGCATCGGTTCGGTCAATGGCGCGCTGTTCCGTACGGTGCCATCCCGCGAAGGCGCGGCCGACCCCACGCGCGCCGTCGTCATGGCCTACGACGCCACGGTGCTGGCCGGCACCCAGGGCATGCGCAACCACGCCAAGACCGACCGCATGCTGGGCATCGCGCTCGACCAGAGGCTGCCCGTGGTGCTGTTCGCCGAGGGCGGGGGGGGCCGGCCGGGCGACACCGACATGCCCATCGTTGCCGGCCTGCATGTGGCCACCTTCGCCAGCTACGCGCGCCTGTCAGGGCGGGTGCCGGTGGTCGGCATCGTCAGCGGCCGCTGTTTTGCGGGCAATGCCGCGCTGCTGGGCTGCAGCGACGTGATCATCGCGACACGCAGCAGCAATATCGGCATGGGCGGCCCGGCCATGGTCGAGGGTGGCGGCCTGGGGGTCTTCAAGCCGGAGCAGATCGGCCCCGGCAGCGTGCAGCACCGCAATGGGGTGATCGACATCCTGGTGGAGGACGAAGCGCGCGCGGTGGCGGCCGCGCGGCACTACCTGTCGTTCTTCCAGGGCCGCACGGGCGAGTGGATTACGCCCGATCCGATGGCGCTGCGCGCCGTGGTGCCGGAGAACCGCCTGCGCGTGTACGACACCCGCGCGGCCATGGTGGGCCTCGTGGACACCGGCAGCCTGCTGGAATTGCGCACCGGCTTCGGCATCGGCATCCACACCGCGCTGGCACGCATCGAGGGACGGCCCGTCGGCCTGATGGCGAACAACCCGCTGCACCTGGGCGGCGCCATCGACGCCGACGCCGCCGACAAGGCCGCGCGCTTCATGCAGCTTTGCAACGCCCACGGCCTGCCACTGGTCAGCCTGGTCGATACACCCGGCTTCATGGTCGGGCCGGACATCGAGGAAAAAGCGCAGGTGCGCCACGTCAGCCGCTTGTTCGTGACCGCCGCCAGCCTGCGCGTGCCGTATTTCAGCATCGTGCTGCGCAAAGGCTACGGCCTGGGCGCCATGGGCATGACGGCCGGCGGCTTCCACGCGCCGGTGTTCAACGTCGCCTGGCCCACCGGGGAATTCGGGGCCATGGGCCTGGAAGGCGCGGTGCGCCTGGGTTACCGCAAGGAGCTCGAAGCCGTGCCCGAAGGCTCGGCGCGCGAGGCATTGTTCGAGAAGCTGGTGGCGCAGCAGTATGCCAACGGCTCGGCGCTGAACATGGCGGCCACGCTGGAGATCGATGCGGTGATCGACCCCGCCGAGACGCGTGGCTGGCTGGCGCGGGGGCTGGCCTCGAGCAAGGTGGGGGAGCGGACGGCGCGGTTTGTCGACACCTGGTGAGTGGCACGGTCGCCAAGCGGGAGCCCGTGCGCGCGACGTAGGCCCGTGCTAAGCTGACAAGTTCGATGGCGCGGCCCACTGGCCAGCGACCCACTCATTGAACAAGGAGACAACCATGTCCGGCCTGCTGCCTCACGTCGATCCCGACGGTCTGCTCGAATTCTCCGTGGTCTACACCGACCGCGCGCTCAACCACATGTCCAAAAGCTTCCAGGGCGTGATGAAGGACATCTCCAGCATCCTGAAAGAGGTCTACCACGCCCGCTCCGCCGTGCTGGTGCCCGGCAGCGGTACCTTCGGCATGGAAGCCGTGGCGCGCCAGTTCGCCGGTGACAAGAAGGTGCTGGTCATCCGCAACGGCTGGTTCAGCTTCCGCTGGACACAGATCTTCGACATGGGCCGCATCCCGGCCGAGTCCACCGTGCTCAAGGCGCGCCGCGTGGGATCGGGCAAGCAGGCACCCTGGGTGCCCGCGCCGATTGCCGAGGTCGTCGCCACGATCCGCGAGAAAAAGCCCGATGTCGTCTTTGCGCCGCATGTGGAAACGGCCAGCGGCATGATCCTGCCCGACGACTACCTGCGTGCCGTGGCCGATGCGGTGCACGAAGTCGGCGGCCTGTTCGTGCTGGACTGCATCGCCTCGGGTGCGATGTGGGTCAACATGCAGGCCACCGGCGTGGACGTGCTGGTCAGCGCACCGCAAAAGGGCTGGAGCAGCTCGCCGTGCTGCGCCATGGTCATGCTCAGCGAGCGCGCCCGCGCGGCCATCGACGCCACCACCAGCACCAGTTTTGCCTGCGACCTGAAGAAGTGGCTGCAGATCATGGAGACCTACGAAGGCGGGGGCCATGCCTACCACGCGACCATGCCGACCGATGCGCTGACACGTCTGCGCGAGGTGATGAAGGAGACGCAGGCTTACGGCTTCGAGAAGGTGCGCGCCGAGCAGATCGAACTGGGCGCCAAGGTGCGCGCGCTGTTCGAGAGCCGCGGCCTGCCCAGCGTGGCGGCAGAGGGCTTCAAGGCGCCGGGCGTGGTGGTGAGCTACACCGAAGATCCCGACATCCAGTCCAGCCGCAAGTTCCTCGCCGAAGGCCTGCAGACCGCGGCCGGCGTGCCGCTGCAGTGCGACGAGCCAGCCGATTTCATGAGCTTCCGCATCGGCCTGTTCGGGCTGGAGAAATGGCACCACGTGGACCGCACGGTGGGGCAGCTCGCCGCCGCGCTGGACCGGCTGGGCATCGGGCAGCCTGAAAAGGTCGCGGTCGCGGCCTGATCCGGATCGCTCCAACCGGGGCCTCCATCGCGGGGGGCTTGTTTCATTCAGGAGTCGTCGATCTTCAGTCCACGGTGAACCTGTGTTTCCACGTCACGACCGCCTCGCCATCCTGCGTCACAACCGGGTCTGACTGCCAAGGTGGACTTTCTGCCCGGCCAGCAGGCGCCCGCCTGAGCGCGCCGCGGTTTCAGAGCATCCGCGCCACCAGCGGAATCAGCAACGACGCCAGCACCACCTGCAGCCCCAGCGCCAGCGCGGCCCAGGCGCCGGCGTCGGCGTTGACCTGCAGTGCGCGCGCAGCGCCGATACCGTGCGCCGCAGTGCCCAGGGCGAAGCCGCGCGCCATCCAGCCCGTCGCATCGGTCCCGATGCCCAGCGCGTCGAACAGGTACTTGCCAGACAACGCCCCGACCATCCCGGTCACCACGGCGAAAACGGCGGCCAGCGCCGGGATGCCGCCGATCTTTTCGGCCACGCCCATGGCGACCGGCGCGGTCACCGATTTGGGCGCGAGCGACAGCACGATCTCAACGGGCATGTCGAGCGCCCAGGCCAGCCCCACCGCGCTGCCTGCGGCTGCCGCGCCTCCGATCAACGCCGCCAGCACGAAACGGCCCCCGTTTGCACGCAGCGCCACGCGCCGCTGCCACAGCGGCCAGGCCAGCGCCACCACGGCAGGGCCCAGCAGGAAATGGATGAACTGCGCGCCTGAAAAATACGTGGGATAGGCCGTGCCGGTGGCCATCAACCCGGCCGCCAGCGTCACCACCGACCACAGAACCGGGTTGGCCCAGGGCGCCTGGTTCACTCGTGCATAGAACGCCTGAGCCAGTACGTACACCACCAGCGTGGCCGTCAGGCCAAACAGGGGCGTGGACGAAAGATAGACCCAGAGCTGCACGAAGTCAGTCATGCCGAATCCCCATCGACAGCCTTCGCGCGCGCATTCGCGCCAGGGCCGTCGCGGCGCATCAGTGCGCGCAGCACCAGCGCTGTCACGCCTAGGCCCACCCAGGTCGACAGTACGATGACCACGGCCATGCGCAGGCCGTACTGGCCGAGCAGCCCGAGGTGGGTCATCACGCCCACGCCCACCGGGACAAACAGCAGCGACAGGTGCGCCAGCAGGAACTCGGCCACGGCCGCCACGCTGTCGCGCACCAGCGGCCAGCGCAAGGCGACCAGCAGCAGCACCATGCCAACCACTGGCCCCGGAAATGGCAGGCTCAGCAGGCGCGCCATCGCCTCACCCGCTGACTGCAGGACCAGCAACCAGGCGAATCCCTGCAAGGCTTTCATGGCGGAACGGGCCGGCGGGCGAAACTAGAAACGTTCCAGCTCGGGGTGCTTGATCTGCCCGCCGCGCACCAGCATCTTGCCGTACTCGGCACAGCGGTTCAACGTGGGGATCACCTTGCCGGGGTTGAGCAGGCCTTTGCTGTCAAAGGCGCGCTTGACGCCGAAGAACTGCTCGTTTTCCTCTGCGGAAAACTGCACGCACATGCTGTTGAGCTTCTCGATGCCCACACCGTGCTCGCCGGTCACGGTGCCGCCCATGGCCACGCTGGTCTCCAGAATCTCGGCGCCAAACAGCTCACAGCGGTGCAGCTGGTCAGGGTCGTTCGCATCGAACAGGATCAGCGGATGCAGGTTGCCGTCGCCGGCGTGGAACACGTTGGCGCAGCGCAACTGGTATTTCTTCTCCATCTCCGCAATCGCCAGCAGGATGTCGGCCAGGCGCTTGCGCGGGATGGTCGAGTCCATGCACATGTAGTCGGGGCTGATGCGCCCGCTGGCCGGGAAGGCGTTCTTGCGACCGCTCCAGAACTTCAGCCGCTCGGCCTCGTCGCGGCTCACGGCGATGGCGGTGGCGCCGCAGCGCCGCAGCACCTCGCTCATGCGTCCGATTTCCTCTTCCACTTCCTCTGGCGTGCCGTCGCTCTCGCAGAGCAGGATCGCCGCGGCGGTGAGGTCATAGCCTGCATGCACGTAGTCTTCCACGGCGGCGGTCATGGGCTTGTCCATCATCTCCAGCCCAGCCGGGATGATGCCGGCGGCAATCACCGCCGCCACGGCGTCGCCGGCCTTGCGGATGTCGTCGAAGCTGGCCATGATGCAGCGCGCCAGCAGCGGCTTGGGCACCAGTTTGACGGTGACTTCGGTCGTCACGGCCAGCATGCCTTCACTGCCGATCACCAGCGCCAGCAGGTCATAACCCGGCGCGTCCAGCGCTTCGCCGCCGAACTCCACCGCATCGCCTTCGATGGTGAAGCCCTTGACCTTGACGACGTTGTGCACCGTCAGGCCGTATTTCAGGCAGTGCACGCCGCCGGCGTTCTCCGCGACGTTGCCGCCGATGGTGCAGGCGATCTGGCTGGACGGGTCGGGCGCGTAGTACAGGCCGTGCGGGGCAGCCGCCTCGCTGATGGCCAGGTTGCGCACACCGCCCTGGACCACGGCGGTGCGGCTGACCGGGTCCATCTTGAGGATCTTGTTGAATTTCGCCAGGCTCAGCGTCACGCCCAGTTTGTGCGGCATGGCGCCGCCGGACAGGCCAGTGCCGGCGCCCCGCGCCACCACCGGCACGTCAAGTGCATGGCAGGCTTTCAGCACCGCCTGAACCTGCTCGTAAGTCTCGGGCAGTGCCACCACCAGCGGACGTTCCCGGTAGGCGGTGAGGCCGTCGCATTCATAGGGCGTGGTGTCCTCGGGGGTGTAGAGGACGGCGTGGGTCGGCAGGACGGCCTGCAGGGCAGCGACCACGGCTTGCTGACGGGCAGCGCGCTGCTGGCGTTCGGCCGGACTTGAATCGGTGGAGGTATTCATGGGCCAACTCTACGCCAGCCGAAGGCAGTCGTGGTGACGTTTTTTTCAGGCCTTGTTGAAAGCGGCTACGGATCGCCGGCCGAGCCCCCGCGCCCGGCGGGCCGGTTCAGGAGACGCTTTTTTTCAGCCACTCGGCAAACGCCGTGCATTCCCATCGGTCCATGGCACCGGTCCGCCAGCACAGGTAGTGCGCATGAGGACTGGGCACGGTGCGCGGGGAAACGCGCTCCAGCGAGCCGTTTTCGATCCATTGGGCGGCCAGTTTCAGGCGGACCAGGCCAATGCCCAGGCCCTGCGCCGCCGCATCACACATCAGGCCAATGTCGTTGAATGAAGAGCCATCCACCGGTTCGGGCCAGTCCAGGTCGTGCGCCGCAAACCAGGTGCGCCAGGGCTCCAGCGGGCTGCGCAGCAGCGCCGCTGTCTTGAGATCCTCGGGCGTGTCGAACGGCCCGTTCTCGCGGATGTACGCCGGCGAAGCCAGCGGCGTGACCTCGTCCTTCATGAGGCAGACATATTCCACGTCGGCGTAGCGCCCGGTACCGAAGCGGATGGTGAGGTCGGCGTCTTCAGCCACCACGTCAAGAAGCGGAATGCTCACCTGCAATGTGATGTCGATCTCGGGGTAGGCCTCCATGAACTGGCGCAGGCGCGGCATCAGGATGGAGCGCGAAAACGTCGGGGTGACGGCCAGCTTGAGCTTGCGCTTGCCCGGCGCGGATGCCGCGCCAGGGAACTTCTGCAGGCTCGTCAATCCCTCGCGCACATGAGCCAGGTACTCGCTGCCTTCTGTGGTCAGCGAGAAATCGGCCCGGCCAAACAGCTTGGTGCCGATGATCTGCTCCAGCTGCTTGACGCGGTGGCTCACCGCACTGGGCGTCACGCACAGCTCCTCGGACGTCTGCGTCACGCTGCGCAGGCGCGCCAGCGCCTCAAAGGTCAGCAGGCACTGAATCGGCGGAATGCGCATGATCACTGCCCGAGCGAGGTTTTTCCGCCGGGCCGCCCCAAGGAAAAACGCGCCCCCCGGGGGGCAGCGCAGTACGCAAAGCGACAAGCGTGGGGGCCATGACTACTTGAAGATCACGGTCTTGTGACCGTTGAGCAGCACGCGGTGCTCGCTGTGCCACTTCACGGCGCGCGCCAGCACCTGGCTTTCAGTGTCGCGGCCCATGGCGGTCAGGTCTTCGACCGTCTTGCTGTGGTCCACGCGGGCGACGTCCTGCTCGATGATCGGTCCTTCATCGAGGTCGGCCGTCACGTAGTGGGCCGTGGCGCCAATGAGCTTCACGCCGCGGTCGTGCGCCTGGTAGTAGGGCTTGGCGCCCTTGAAGCTGGGCAGGAAGCTGTGGTGGATGTTGATGGCCTTGCCCGAGAGCTTGCGGCACAGGTCGTCCGACAGGATCTGCATGTAGCGCGCCAGCACCACCAGCTCGGCCTCTTCATTCTGGATGATCTCGAACTGCTTCGCTTCAGCCTGGGCCTTGGTCGCCGCAGTCACCGGAATGTGGTGAAACGGCACGTTGTAGCTGGCCGCCAGCTGGTAGAAGTCGCGGTGGTTGCTGATGATGGCGCGGATGTCCAGTGGCAACAGCCCGCTTTTCCAGCGAAACAGCAGGTCGTTCAGGCAGTGCCCTTCCTTGCTGACCAGCAGCACCGTGCGCATTGGCTGGCTGATCGCGTGCAGGCTCCAACGCATGCCAAAAGGTTCGGCGAAGAACCGGAGTTGCAACTGAAGGTCTTCGCGCGTGACCTGGGCGCAGGCAAACTGCACCCGCATGAAAAACAGGCCGGTACCGTGGTCGTTGTATTGCGCGGCTTCCTCGATGTTGCCGCCGTGCTCCAGCAGGAATCCGGAGACAGCGTGCACGATACCCGTGCGGTCGGGGCAGGACAGGTTCAGGACGTAGGCTTGATTCATAAAGAGCGGATTGTCGCAGGATGGTCGCGGCCGACGTTCGCAGGTCTGCCTCAGCGACCCGGCGCCATCTGCTGGCGGAGCTCCGCGCAATAGTCCTTTGGCGGCGGTGCGGCAGTGAGCCAGACGGCATCGGCCGGCGTCATGTCGGCCCCGGTGTCCGACGGGCGGTCGGGGCGCAGCACCAGCGATTTGCTGCGGACTTCGCGCCCCAGGTGCGTCGGCACGCCGAGTTCCCGATCCACGTGGCCGTTGCCGGCGATCAGCAGCACCGTCTTCCCGGGTTCAAGGGCCCCCACAATGGTCTGGGCCATGGCCGCATCACGTGCGGTCTGTATCCGGGTCATGGGGACGATCTGGGACGGTGGCAACAGCCCGCAATGCCCTTCGCGGATGATTTCCTGCTGTTTTTGCCACTTGTCCAGCGTCAAATGGCCATCCAAAGCTATGTTTTTCATAGCATCCTTCATCTCTCCAGCAGGCAGGTTGGCGCCAATGACTGGCACGCCAGCCTGCACGGCGGCCATCACCGCCGGCCCATAGGCACCCCACGGCCAGCCAGCTTCGCGCCATTTGAGCGCAGCCCGCACCTGTTCCTCGGTGGCTTGCGGTGGCAGGCCTGCGGTGGAGGTGTTCCGATCCGCCATTTCCAGCGCCAGTGCGGCCAGCGTGCCATGGGCGGCAAGCGCCAGGACGACGGCGCGCTGAAGCTGCTGGTGCGCTGGCGCGTCATGCTGTTCGCCTAACAACAGGACGTCGGCCGGCAGCAGTGCCTGCAGCCGACGATTCACCGCTTCGGCGTCGGGCGCTTCGGGGGCGGCCTTCACTGTGGCCCGCTCGACCGAGGCTGGGGTTTCCGGTGTGCGACCGGCGCAGGCGGACAGCAGGGTGCACAGCAGGGCGCATCGGAGTCCGCGCGCGACAGCAGTTCGACAGTTCATGGCGCCATACTAAGCGCAACCGTCCTCGCCTCCATGCGCTTGCATTACCTCCTTCGCGTTGCCCTCACCCTGCTGCTGGCCTTGGCCGCTGCCGAGTTGTGCGTGGCGCTGCACACACCGCTGCCCTGGATGATCGGTCCGCTGCTGGCCACGGCCGTGGCCTCAATGGCCGGCGCGCCGACCGAGAGCGCAGGCCCGCTGCGCAACGGCGGGCAGTGGGTGATTGGCGCCGCGCTCGGCCTGTACTTCACGCCGCAGGTCACGGCGCTGGTGGCCAGCCTGTGGTGGGCCATTCTGCTGGCCATTGCCTGGGCGCTGTTGCTGGGGGTGGGTTTTGCCGCCTGCCTGTACGTGCTGCATGCGCCGCGTCTGCCCGGCGTCGCGCCGCGCGCCATGCGGGCCACGGCCTACTACGCGGGCGCCGTCGGCGCCGCCTCGGAGATGACCTTGCTGTCCGAGCGGGTGGGCGCGCGCACCGACCTGGTGGCGGCGGCCCACAGCCTGCGCCTGATGGTGGTGGTGCTGGTGATTCCGTTCGGTTTGCAGGCCAGTGGCCTGACCGGCGTGGATGTCACGCCCGCCGGGCCCCGGGTCGTGCATCCCGCGGGCCTGCTGGCGCTGGCTTTGTGCACCGGGGCCGGCGCCCTGCTGATGCAGCGCCTGGGCCGCGCCAACCCGTGGTTCATGGGGGCGCTGGTGGTGGCGATGGGTTTCACCATGGCCGGTGTCACGTTGTCGGCCATTCCGCCAGGGCTGTCGAACGCGGCGCAACTGGTGATCGGCGTGAGTCTGGGCGTGCGCTTCACCGCCGGCTTCCTGCACACCGCGCCGCGCTGGCTGGCCTCGGTGGCGCTGGGCACACTGGTGATGATGGCGCTGTGCGCCGGATTCGCCTGGCTGCTTTCCAAGGGCACCGGCCTGCACCCGGTCACGTTGCTGCTGGGCACCTCGCCCGGCGGCATCACCGAGATGTCAATCACGGCCAAGGTGTTGCAACTGGGCGTGCCGGTGGTCACCGCGTTTCAGGTGTGCCGGCTGGTGGCGGTGCTGCTGCTGGCGAACCCGCTGTGGCACTGGCTGGAGGCGCGCCGCGCTCGCGACGCGGCCCGCTGAGCCTTTCAGTGCCGGAACGTGCCTTCGCGCGTCACGATGGCCAGGTCCACGAAGCTCAGGCCGGTGTGCTGGTCGCGGTTGTAGACCGCGCGCAGGCCGTTGAGATCCAGGCTGGCATTGGTCAGGCCGGCCAGGAAGCTCTCGCGCGTGGGCTCCGGCCCGGCCAGCCGCAGCGCGGCCACCAGCGCCTTGGCCGTCACATAGCCTTCCAGGCTGCCGTAGGAGAACTCGCGCCCCGGCTTCTGCTTGCTGAATTCTTCCTGGTATTCGCGGGTGATCGCGGTCTTGCGCTCCCACGGGCTGGGCACCACTTGCGTGAACACCATGCCGTGCGCCAGCGGGCCGAGGTGCTTGGCCATCTGGGCGGAACCCGAATTCACTGCGTAGAAGGTGGTGGGCAGCCCTTTGGCGCGCGACTTGCGGATCAGCTTTTCATAGACGCCGGGCGAGCCGTGGTTGAACACGATCTGGGCCCTGCCTTTTTCCAGTTGGCCGACCATCTGGTCGATCTGGGTGTCGGCCACGTCGGACTTGAAGGGCAGGTCGGCGACCAGCTCCATGCCGAGTTCCTGGCACAGCAGCTTCACGTTGGCCAGGTGCTGCTGGCCGGTTTCGGAGTCGGCGCGAAGGAAACCCACACGGGTCGCGCCGATGCTCTTGCCGTAGCCCAGCAGCGCCCGGAATTCCTCGCGGTGCTCCGCGCGCACCGGAAACACCAGCGGCTGGTGGGGTCGGCGCAAGGTCGGCGAGCCGGCAATCGGGCCGAAGAACGGTACTTTCAGGTCAATGGCCGCCTTCATGACCGCGGTGGACGGGCCGCCCTCAATCGAACCGAACAGGATGAACACCTTGTCCTGCTCGACCAGCTGGCGGGCATTGGCCTCGGCCAGGTTGCCCTTGTTGTCGTCATCGAGCGTCTTGAGCACGATCTGACGGCCGTTCACGCCGCCGCGGCCGTTGATGACGCGCAGGTAGGTCTGGATGCCCTCCTGCACCGCCACGCCGTAGTCGTTCTTGCCGCCCTGCAGCGTGATGTTCTGGCCGATCAGAAGCTGGTTTTTCGTGACGCCATCGGCGGCCAGTGCCCACGACAGGGTCAGGGCCAGGCAAGCGGCGATCAGGCGGGGCAGAAAACGGGGCATGCTGGTGGCTCCTTCAGGTCGTATTTCTCAGGCTACGGCTACGCGATCCACTTGAGGACCGCTGCTGGCGTCGCGGATCTGAAAATACTACGGCAAAAGGTTTACAGCAAAAGCCTTGTCCGCTGAAAAATCGGACGCAACCGGAAAAACGCCCGGATCGAGCCTGAAGTTTGCGCTCAATGCACCAGCACCGGATGCTGAGCCAGCCCGCTGTAACTCTCCAGCGTGTCTTCCACTTCTTCCTGGGTGGGCGTGTTGACCTGCCAGGCATTGATCTTCTGCTGGAACATCTCGGCCCATGAGCCGTCGAGGTAGACCTCTTTTCCACGGCGCTTGTCCACGATCTCGAAGCCGTGACGCGCCAGCATGGGCACGCTGGACTCCGGCGCGCCGTCTTCCTGCGCGTTGGCCAACAGATGCATGACGGCAAAAGTGTCGGACTCGTAGAGCGTATTCATGGGATCATTTTCCTTCACGGTTGCCTGTCATATTGCAACGACTGTGCCAGTTTCAAGGTTGACAGGCTAATCTGGTGCGTGATCACCACACTTTTTCCTTGTATCCGGGGCCCTCGGGGCCGGGTAAACCGCTATTTCAGGTCTTCTGCGGGCTCGGTGGCACGCAATTCCTGGTCGATGAAGTCGCCGTTGGCCTGGGTGATGCGGATGCGCACGGGCAGGTAGTTCATCGACGGCGCGTACCACAACTCAACCCGGGTGTCGAACTCGCGCCGCGGGGCGCGGGTGAGCTTGAAGGCCATCACTTCACCGATTGGAAGGTTCAGTCGCTCCTCGCCTTCCGAAAGTATCACCCAGGACTCGGCATCGCGCGTGCTGACGGTCTGGAGTGTGAGGCTGTTGCCAGGCGCCAACTGACCAGGCTGGGCGGCCATGAGCGCGCCAAGTTGAATGAACAGGCTGAGCCGGTCCTGCGCGCCGGGAAGCAGGGGGGCGTCGGGGGTGTTGGCGCTGAAAGTGATGCGCTGCGTTTCACGGTTGAAATGCGCGGCTTGCTCGCCCCGCCACTTGTCGGCATAGCGGCGCGGCGCCAGTCCTTGCGGGGTGATGTCGCCCTCGCTGGTCTGCGAGCGTGAACCGATCAGGAAAGCGCTGACGTACAAGCGGATCGCATAGCGCCGGCCATCCTGTTGCCAGAGCACCTCGCCGCGGACGTTGTAGTCCATCTTGCGCGCCTGGCCGGTGAGGTTGTAGAGCAGGCGCACCGAAGCCGGCGCGGTGGCGATGAGGTTATTGCCATCCGGTGGCCGGACGCCGGACACCGCCGACGCTGGCTCGGCGGGGGCGACCGCGGTGTCAGCAGGCGCCGATTCAGTGCTCGTGGAATTTGCCATGGGATCTGTCGTGGATTCGCTCTGCTCGGGTATCGGTTCCCCCTGGCTTGATGCGATGTCCGCTTCTGGCATCGGGCTGGGTGTTGCCGCAGCGGGGCGGGGCGGTTTGTTCACGACGGGTGGCCGCTTCTTCGCTACGGGGGGCGCCGGCGGTGTGTTGACAACATCGGGGGGTGGGGGGGCGGGTGTCAGGGTGCGGGTGTTGATCGCGGCCACGCGAACGATCGGCGCCTTGTCGGGAAGGAGCGAAAGGGAGGCCTCCTGGAGCATCAACAGATGCGCGGCCAGGACGAGGGCCGTCAGGGCCGCCAGCGGCCGCAGCGCGACCGGTGCCCGCGCGTTCATCGCCGGGTGTACCCCAGGTCGCTGGAAAGCCGGGTGGCCATCGCACGCAGCGGCGCCTCGACGGTGCCGCCCCATTCGGCATCAAACGTGGCGGCCGAGCCCAGCGCCACGACTCCCAGCACCATGCGGGCATCGGAATCGAAAACCGGCGCGCAGAAGCCGACCACACCGGGTAACAGCGTATCGACCACCCGCGCCATGCCGCGCTGGCGTACGTCGTCGAACAGCGCCTCCACCTGCGCCAGGGTCGTGGGCAGGTCGGCGCGGCACTGCGCGTGCGGAATGGCCTGCAGCCGCCGCAACTCGTCCTGAATCATCGGTGCGATCTTGTCCAGCGTGCGGTCGGGCGTGAGGTGCGCGGCGAAGCAGCGCCCCGTGGCCGAAGTCAGCAGCGGCATGACATCGCCCAGGCGCAGGTTCACCGGGCTGGCCAGGGGGGACTCCTGCCAGTGCACGATGGTCGGCCCATGATTGCCCCAGACCGCCAGCGCCAGCGTATGCCCCACCGTTTCCAGCAGGGCCGGCAGGCGCTCACGCCCCATCTGCACGGCGTCCAGCCGGGACAGCGAGGCCAAGCCGAGCTTGAGCGCTGCGGGGCCCAGGTCGTAGCGCGTGGTGCCCGCGTCCTGCATCACCAGGCCCAGCCGCTGGAAGCTTACGAGGTAACGGTGTGCCTTGGCCGCACTCATCTCGGCGGCGGCGGCGAGGTCGCGCAGCATCAGCGGCCCGACGGCGCGGGCCAGCACGTCCAGCAGCGCAAAGCCGACCTCGACGGACTGGATGCCGGCGCGTTCCTTGTCGTGCGAGGCCGCAGGTTCGCCGTTCTGAAGGCCTGAGCGCGAATCGTTCATTTGAACTAGAATTCCTGCTGCGTTTCGTTTAGTTAAACAAGTTTACCAATACGTAATTGTTGCGCAAAACGCGCCGGCACGTATGGTTTTGATGGAGACACTGCTTTCATGAAGCTCGCCACTTACAAGGACGGCTCGCGCGACGGTCAACTCGTCGTCGTCTCTCGTGACCTGAGTACCGCGCATTATGCGACCGGCATTGCTGACCGGCTGCAGCAGGTGCTCGACGACTGGAGCTTCCTTTCGCCCCAGTTGCAGGACCTCTACGAGACGCTGAACAACGGCAAGGCGCGCCATGCGTTCCCGTTCGACCCGAAGATGTGCATGGCGCCGCTGCCGCGGGCCTACCAGTGGGCCGACGGCTCGGCCTACCTGAACCATGTGGAGCTGGTGCGTGCCGCGCGCAATTCGGAAGTGCCGGCGAGCTTCTACACCGATCCGCTGATGTACCAGGGCGGCAGCGATGATTTCATCGGCCCCTGCGACCCTGTGGTGGTGCCTAGCGAGGCCTTCGGCATCGACTTCGAGGCCGAGATCGCCGTGGTCACCGGCGATGTGCCCATGGGCAGCACGCCCGAGCAAGCACTGGAAGGCATCCGACTGGTGATGCTGGTCAACGACGTCAGCCTGCGCAACCTGATCCCAGCCGAACTGGCCAAGGGTTTCGGCTTTTTCCAGAGCAAGCCGGCCACTGCCTTCAGCCCGGTGGCCGTGACGCTGGACGAACTCGGGGAGGCGTGGGACCACGGCCGCGTCAACCTCACGGTGCAAAGCAGCTGGAACGCCCGCAAGGTCGGCCTGTGCGACGCCGGTCCGGAGATGACATTTCATTTCGGTCAGCTGATCGCCCACATCTGCAAGACCCGCAACGTGCGCGCCGGTTCCATCGTGGGCAGCGGCACTGTCAGCAACAAGGGCGTGGAAGTCAACGGCCGCACCGAGTGGCCCAAAGGCTACAGCTGCATCGCCGAGAAGCGCTGCATCGAGACCATCCAGGATGGCAAGCCCAGCACCGAATTCATGAAGTACGGCGACACCATCCGCATCGAAGTGAAGGGGCGCGATGGCCTGAGCGTCTTCGGTGCGATCGACCAGGCCATCGCCGCGCCGGCGGTCGTGGAGTAGGTTGCAACAGGGTCATCCCGGACTTGATCCGGGATCCATCGGTTGCCGGTCGAGCCCTTGTTGCCAGCGCCTGGGATTCCCTGGGTGCAGGGGCAGGTGGCGGGCTCAGAGCTGCTTCGCCAGCGCCTTGACCCCGCGGATCATCATCTCCACGGAGATCGCGACCAGGATCAGGCCCATCAGCCGCTCGAAGGCCATCACCACCCGGTCGCCGACGAGACGCTGGATGCGCTCGGCCAGCACCAGAACGATGGCGCACACCGCCATGGTCACGCTCAGGGCGGCCACCCATTCCAGCCGCCGCTCGGGCGCCTGGCTGACCAGCAGCATCACCGTGGCCAGCGCCGAGGGGCCGGCCAGCGCGGGGATGGCCAGTGGCACGATCAGCGGCTCGCCCTGGGGCTCGACCACTTCGCCGGGCGGCGGCGGGAAGATCATGCGCAGCGCGATCAGAAACATCACCACGCCGCCAGCGATCTGCAGCGACAGGTCGGACAGGTTCATCAGCCGCAGGAAGCCGTCGCCGATGAACATGAAGGTCAGCAACAGGCCAAACGCAATCAGCACCTCGCGCAGGATGACCCACGGCCGGCGCGCCGCTGGCACATGGCGCAAGGCACTGGCAAAGATCGGGATGTTGCCAAACGGGTCGGTGATGAGCATCAGCAGGATGGTGGCCGAGGCGAAGGTGTAAGTCATCTTTGCCCCCACGCTCGGCATTTCGTGTCCTTGCTGCCCGCCGAGGGGGCCGTGGGCCTGCTTGGGGCGGGCCGGCGCTGGCCCATGCCGCTCATGCTGCGTACACCTGTTCCAGGGAGACGAATCCCTTGACCTCGATCGGGTTGCCGAACGGGTCCAGGAAGAACATCGTCCATTGCTCGCCGGGCTGGCCTTCAAAGCGCAGGTGGGGCTTCAGAACGAACACCGTGTCGGCCGCTTGCAGGCGCTGCGCCATCGCCTGCCAGTCCGGCAACTCCAGGATCAGGCCGAAATGCGGCATGGGCACGAGGTGCTCGCCGACGTGGCCCGTGGCGGCGGTCTGGAAGGGTTCGCCCAGGTGCAGCGAGATCTGGTGGCCGAAGAAGTCGAAATCGACCCAGGTGGCCGTACTGCGGCCTTCCGTGCACCCCAGCACGCCGCCATAGAAGCCGCGAGCGGCGTCGAGGTCGGTGACATTGAAGGCGAAGTGAAACAGGCTGCGCATCCGGCGAAGGATAGCGCAGCCCGTAAAGCCGAAGCCTCAGGCCCCGGCGGGGATTTGAAACGGAATCAGGCCATCGAAGGGTCGACTGCCATCGCGTCGTACTTCTTGAAGTACTGGCGGGCCATGGCCACCAGCTGGCCATCCGTTGGGTGATCAGCGGCCAAGGAATCGACGATGACCCGGCTGATGGCGCCTTGGTGGCTCGCGCACCAGTCGCGAAACAGCGTGCGGGCCAGGCCGGGACCGGCCAGCAGCACTTCGTGGGTGCCGGCGAGCGCTGTCGCGATGTCAGCAAAGAATACGGCGTTGTCGGCGGCCTTGCCCTGGTGCTTGTGATGGCTGCGCGATTTGATGCGCTGGGCCTCCATAGGTTCGCGCTCGAACATCACGACATCGGCTTCGGAATGGTCCATCCAGACGACGGCGTGGAATCTGCCAAAGGGCAACTTCCTTCAGGCCATGAAAACAGGGAGCGCGAATGGGCCTGTGAATGGGTCCGGCCGTGCCTTCAGACCAGATGTTTTTTCTCGAACTTTTCCTGGCAAACAATGCAGCGTGATGCCTCGGGGGAGGCGTGCAGTCGCGCTGCCGGGATATTGACCCCGCAATCGATGCACTCGCCGTAGGTCCCGGCTTCAATGCGCGCAAGTGCGGCGTCCAGCGCGTCCAGTTCGGCAATCTCATGCTCGCCGATGGCGAACTCGATTTCCTTCTCGGTCGCCAGCTGCGCGGGTGAATCCTCAGGGTGCCCAAAAAGGGCGGAAGCGGCTTCGGCTCGGCTGACCTGTCCGCCGCGTTGTTCGGCCATCTGGGCCAGAAGGGCAACGCGCATGTCGAGCAGTTGCTTCTGGCTGGCGGCGATTTTTTGCTTGTCCATGGAATACGCTCCTTCTGTATCTGTAAATTCATCATGCGCCAAATGCGTGCGCAGAGTCTTTGACAAACGTCAAGGCTGGATGGTTTGGCCGGGCCGCACAGGTTCGCTCAACAATCCCGTAGAAAATCCAGTCTCGCGCACCGTGCCGCTTTCACACCCGAGGAGCCTCCCATGACCCACCCCGCCATTGACTACGCCCGCTACCAGACCCTGGCCATCACCCGTCGGGGTGTGAATGACGCCGTGATCGACATCCAGATGAAGGCGCAGAACGGCAAGCTGCCCACCGCCGGCCACGAGGGCCACTGGGAGCTCAGCGAGATCTGGCGCGACATCGACAAGGATGAAACGGTGCGCTGCGCTGTGCTGCGCGGCGACGGCCTGGGCTTCTCCGGCGGCGGCGACCTGGCACTGGTGCAGGACATGGCCAGCGATTTCGGGGTCCGCACCCGGGTCTGGAAGGAGGCGCGCGACCTGGTCTACAACGTGATCAACTGCGACAAGCCCATCGTCAGCGCGATGCACGGCCCGGCTGTGGGCGCGGGGCTGGTGGCCGGCCTGCTGGCCGACATCTCGATTGCGTCAAGAACGGCCAAGATCGTGGACGGTCACACCCGCCTGGGCGTGGCGGCGGGCGACCATGCCGCCATCGTCTGGCCGCTCTTGTGCGGCATGGCCAAGGCCAAGTATTACTTGATGCTGTGCGAGGCGGTGAGTGGCGAAGAGGCCGAGCGCATCGGACTGGTCTCGCTGGCGGTGGACGAAGACCAGTTGCTGCCCAAGGCCTATGAAGTGGCGGACCGTCTGGCCGCAGGCAGCGCCACCGCCATCCGCTGGACCAAGTACTCGCTGAACAACTGGCTGCGTCAGGCCGGGCCGACCTTCGATACCTCGCTGGCGCTCGAATTCATGGGCTTCGGCGGGCCGGACGTGCACGAAGGCGTGGCCTCCCTGCGCGAGCGCCGCGCGCCGAAGTACTGAGCGGAGGCCGCCGCAGCCCGCGCCGCGCCAAGCAAGGCGGGCCCACTCGGGCGGCAGCGCAGCACACGAAGTGGCAAGCGTGGGGGCCTTACTTCAGGCCTTGACTTTGGCCATCATCAGTTCGGTGTTGGTCTTGCGGTCCGCGTTGACCTTTTGCAGGTTGGGCATTTCACCCAGGCGCTTGAGGTAATCGCGCACCGGCAGGTTGGCCAGCATGTCGCTGCCGTAGATGATCTTGGTGGCGGCGGCCACCAGCGGCAGGTGCACGGCAGCCGCGCAATCGGCCATCGTGAAGGTGTCGCCGGCGATGAAGGGCGAAAACTTGGCCAGTTTGCCAAACGCGGCGATGTTCTTTTCCAGCTGCTGTCTGGCCTTCTCCTTCGCGCCGTCGCTGACCTTGCCGCCGAAGAATGCTTCCGGGTACAGGTTGCGTGCGACCAGCTCCAGGTGCAGTTCGATGAAGCGCAGCAACTCGCGCACCTTGCTGGCGGCGAACGGGTCGGCCGGCAGCAGCGGGTGCTGCGGGTATTTCGACTCGATGTACTCCAGGATCACGGTGGATTCGCAAAGCGCACCGTCGTCGGTGATGATGTAGGGCACCTTGCCCAGCGGGCTGGCCTCGGGGTCGGTCTTGCCCACCCAAGCCAGAACCTCCTCGAACGGCACGCCTTTTTCAAGCAGCGCGAATTTGACCTTGTTGTAGTAGTTGCTGGCGGCAAAGCCACAGAGTTTGAGCATGGTGAGGGGTCTCCGGAAAAATAGGTGGGCGGGCATCCGCGCCGCTGGCGGCACAGCCCTCAAGCGTAACCGCGTGACGCTGTGGGGGTGCGTCGCCGAGTTGACGCGCCGCCAGCCCGGCTCCCGCCTTGTCCGGGCGTGGACGATAATCCGCGCCATGCAGCCGCTTCGCAACGCCCGTCTCATCGCCCGCCTGGTGCTGGTGTGGTTCGCGTTGTCGCTGGGCGCGGCCATCGCTTCGCCGCTGATGGCGCCCAAGGCCACGCAGCTGGTGTGCTCCGGGACTTCCGTGAAGCTGATCGTCCAGGGCGCCGACGGCGAGATGGCTGAAATGGGGCATTCCACGCTTGATTGCCCGTTGTGCTCCGTGATGAACGCGCCGCCACCCCTGGCGAATGCGGTCGTCCAGCCGCCCCATGCGCTGTCACACGCCCTGCTGCCGATCCAGACGGCGCGCATCGCCGGAATCGGCGCCCCCTGGCAGGCTCGCGCCCCGCCCGCCCTTTCCTGAACTCCTGTATTCATAGCTGACCATGACCAGTTGACGCTGGGATTGGCTCGATTTAATCAGTTTTTCAGGAGAAAGCATGGCTTTCCCCCTCCATTGCCCTTCGCACGGCCACCGTGCGCGTCCCGCAAGGTTCGCCAATGCGCGTCGCCCGTCTGCGCCTTCTTCTCATTCACAAACCCAGGAGTTTTCCATGAAACGTTTCGCACTCACCCTCGTCGCGCTGGCACTTGCCGCCGCTGCCCATGCCCAGGTCACGGTCAAGGACGCCTGGGTGCGCGCCACCGTGCCGCAACAAAAGGCCACCGGCGCCTTCATGCAGCTGACGGCCGCCAAAGACGCCCGGCTGGTGTCCGCCGGGTCGCCCGTCGCCGGCGTGGTGGAAATCCACGAAATGGCCATGGTGGACAACATCATGAAAATGCGCGCCCTTCCCACGGGGCTGGAACTTCCGGCCGGCAAGGCGGTGGACCTGAAGCCGGGCGGCTACCACGTCATGCTGATGGACCTCAAGGGCCCGGTGAAGGAGGGCGACGTCGTGCTGGTGACCCTGGTGGTCGAGGGCAAGGATGGCAAGAAGGAAACCCTCGAGGTCAAGGCCACTGCCCGTCCGCTGAACACAGCCGCCAAGACCGACCCGAGCCAGGGCGGCGCCCATGGCGCCATGAAGCACTGAAACCGCGTTGTCCGTCCGACCGGCAAACCCCATGACCTCCCTGCGCGCACGCCGCCTGGCCGCTTGGTTCGCGATGTTCGCGATCTCGCTGGCCGCGCTCGTGCCCACGGTGTCGCGCGCGCTGGCGTGGGGGTCTGCCAGCCCGGTGTCCTGGACCGAGGTTTGCACGGCATCGGGGCTGCAATGGATCAATCTGGCGGCCAATGCGGCGCCGGATGCCGGTGACACTGGCCAGAGCCAGCCTGCGCGCGGCGCCACGCTGGACCATTGCCCCTTGTGCCTGCTCACTGCGGACCGACTGGGTCCGCCGCCTTCGCCGTCGTCCCCTTTCTGGGTGCGCGGCGATCCGGTCGCGCCGGCCATCGGCTCGACACCGGTCTTTCGTTCCCTCGCTCCCCTGGCCGCCTACGCGCGCGGCCCACCCCTGAACACCCCTCCACCTTTCGTGGCCTGAACGCTCCCTGACTGGAGCGTGCGGCCGGTTTGATATGTCCTGACTCGCGGCGCGATGGTGCTGCGGGCCATGTCAAGGAGCGTAGTTCGTGAAAAAGATTGAATTGAAGTCGGTGTCCGCCGGGCGCGGCACCCCGACAGGTGTTGGCATTCCCCGGGGCCAGACCCTGTTGCAGGTTGGCACCGCCGGCACGGTCTGGCGGGTGCGCCAAGGTGCGTTTCGTCTGGAGCGCCCGGCCGGCGACGGGCAGACCGTGGTGCATCTCGCACTGGCAGGCGACCTCGTCGGCGTGGAAGCACTGTGTGCCGAACCTTACGCCTGCACGGTCACGGCGCTGGTCGACAGTGTGGCTACGCCGGAGCCGATGGTCGGCGAAGCGGCCCTGACGGCCAGGCTCGCCGCAGCGGTCCTGCAGCAGCAGCGCCAGTCGCTTGACATGGCACTGATGCGTTCGGGAACGGCGCCGGTGCGTCTCGGTCACCTGCTGCGCCTGCTGGCACGCACCTTTGGCGTCCCGTCAGGCGGGCTGGAGCGCAAGGCGCTGCCGGCGCTCAAGGACATGGCGCAGATCATCGACTCGACGCATGAGACCGTGTGCCGCGAGCTGCCCCGGTTGCTGCCGGCGCGGGCACGCCCCACACCGGCTACGGCGCCCACCCGCCCGGCTTGGCGCGGTGCTGCCACGCCGTTCGCGCCGCAGTGCTGAAGCAGCGGCCATGGCGCGCACTGCCGTTCGTCGATGGCCGGGCGAGGCCGCAGGCAACGAACTGACCCTGTGATTCGAGCGTGCGGGTCGCCGGACCGTCATGGGGTGGGTGCCGGCGCCGCGCGGGGCAATAGGGTCCGGACGCCGTCACCAGAAGGCTGACAGCTTGTGGGCGGTGAAAACCTGCACCGTCCAAGCGGCCACTACCGGCCGCCCGACGGCGTCGAATCCGCACAAACACTGAGCCAGCCGGGTCGCCATGGCGCGCACGTTGGAGTAAGCTTTGTAGCAGGTTCAACAAAAACGGAGCAACCCATGAGCGATTCACCCCTTCCTGGTTTTGGCAAGTTCGTCCCTGGCTTTGATTTCCTGCAAAACCTGGCCAAGGGCGCCACGCAGAACATCCCCCAGATGCCCAATCTCGGCAACTGGGTGGCGCCCACGCTCAACGTGGAAGAGCTGGACAAGCGCATCGACGAGCTCAAGGCGGTGCAGTTCTGGCTCGACCAGAATGCCATGGCGCTCAAGGCCACCATCCAGGCGCTGGAAGTGCAGAAAATGACGCTGGCCACGCTCAAGGGCATGAACTTCAACATGGGCGACGTGGCGAATGCCTTCAAGCTCAAGGCGGCCGACAAGGTGATGTCCGGCGTGCAGAAGGTGACCGATACCGCTGCCGGCGCGGCGGGCGCTGTCTCCGGCGTGGCGGGCGCCATGACCGGCGTGGCCTCGGGCATGGCGTCGATGGCGTCCGACGTGGCGTCGGCCGCGACGGGCAAACGGGCAGCGGCCAAGTCGGCGACCAAAGGTGCAGCGACGCCCGGCGGCATCATCGATCCTCTGCAATGGTGGGGTGCCCTGACCCAGCAGTTCCAGCAGATTGCCGCCAGCGCCATGAAGGACGCGGCGAAGCAGACCGCGGTCGATACCACCAAGCACATGGCCACCGGGCTGGCCAAGGAGGCCATCAAGTCTGCGACCGGCATGGCCCGCGCGCCGGCCCGCAAGGCGGCAGCCAGGAAAGCGGCCGCGAAAACCGTCGCCAAGCCCTCCGGCGCCGCGCGCAGGCGTTGATGAAACTGTTTCCCCACGCGCACGCGACCCATCCGCAGTGGCGCATGGCGGTGGGGCTGGTGCTGGCGCAACTGCGCGCCCAGATGGCGTTGCCCGGTTATGCCGGCGCACCCTACGCTGGCGTTGCTCTACATCACCGACCATTACGCGGCCGAGGCCCGCGAGATCCTCGACACCCTGAGCGCTGAACTGCCCGAGGTCACCGACTGGGCCGGCACCGTGGGCGTGGGCGTGGCGGCCAACAACGTCGAGTATTTTGACGAGCCCGCGCTGGCGGTGATGCTGTGCGACCTGCCGGCCGACCAGTACCGGGTGTTCTCCGGCGTTGCGCCGCTGGGCCTGGCGTTCGAGGCGTACACCGCGCTGGTCCATGCGGATTCCAATACGCCCGACGTTGCCGAACTCATCGCCGAGATGGCAGGGCGCACCACCACGGGCTACCTGTTCGGCGGCCTGGCTTCGAGCCGTTCCACCGCAGTGCAGTTCGCCGCCGGCGGCGACGGCTACATCAAGGGCCAGGGCGCGGCCGGCGGGGTGTTCCGCGGCGGGCTTTCAGGCGTGGCTTTTGGCGAGGGCGTGCACCTGGTGTCGCGCGTCACCCAGGGCGCCTTGCCCATCGGACCGGTGCATGAAATTACGGCCGTGGACGGCCATGTTCTGCTCAAGCTCGACGGCGAACCGGCCCTCGATGTGCTGGAGCGCGATCTGGGCATCACGATCGACCAGCCCCAGGGACCGGGCCTCAAGGCCGCGATCGATGTGGTGCGGGCCACGCTCGTGGGCCTGAGCGAGCCGGGCAGCGATGCGGTCGGGCGCAGCGGCAACTTCGGCAGCGACGTGATCGTGCGCCACATCATCGGCCTGGACCCGGCACGCCGCGGCGTGGCGATCGCCGCGCAGCCCGGTGAAGGCATGCGCCTGGCGTTGTGCCAGCGCAATGTGCAGGCCGCGCGCGCCGACCTGACCCGCATCTGCGCCGAAATCCGCGAGGAACTGGAGCCCCAGGAGCTGACGCACGAAGCCGCCGCCATATTGTCAGCCTCCGGTTCTGGAGCCCAGCAGCACCCCGCGCCGCATCCGGCACGGCGCATCGCCGGAGCCGTCTATGTGAGCTGCGCCGGTCGCGGCGGTCCGCACTTTGGCGGGCCCAGCGCCGAACTGCAGATCGTGCGTCGCGCGCTGGGCGACGTGCCGCTGGTGGGCTTCTTCGCGGGTGGCGAGATCGCCCGCAATCACCTGTACGGTTACACCGGCGTGCTGACGGTGTTCACCGACTGACCAGAGTGTTCGGCCGGGTGGGCGCCAGGCTGCGCCCCGTCTGCCACCCAGTTCCCCACAGGGGTCCAGTCAACGAGGCACCACGCGCGACAGCACGCTGCAGCCCTTCAAGGGCGGCATCGTGAAGGTGCTCAAGCGCGCAGGCCGCCGGTCGGGCCGTGCCGGTGATCCCGATGGCACTGCCCCGGAGCTGAAACATGAATAAAAATAGCACTTCCCCATTGCCATCAGGTCATAGTTTGCTAGTATAAATATAGCATTCCTGAATTTCTCTGAAAGACCCCACCATGAGCAAAGCCCTGCGGCTGTCCGAAAAATGGTTCCACCGCGGCCTGTGGGTCGTGGCCTTCGTGTTTGCCGGCTTCCTGATCGGGCTGGGCGGCACCATCGTGGGCGACCTGCCCAAGGTGGAGCAGCGCGCCACGCTGGAAGACTTCATGGACCGCAGCGCCGCGGCGCAGGCGCGCCAGACGGTCAAGGACGCCACGCGCGCCGGCCAGGAGGCACGCGACGCGCTGGCCCAGGCGCAGCTCAAGCTCAAGATCGCGCAGGCCGACAGCCAGAGCGCGCGCGAGACCTTTGGCAACTGGCTGGCCACTCGCCGCGCCACGGAACGCGCTGAACAGGACCGCGAACTCATCGAGCGCACCGCGCGGCTGGACGCGCTGAAGGCGGCCGAGCGCACCGCGCAGTCCGCGGTGGAGGCGCAACAGCAGGCAGCCCTTGACGCCAGCCAGGCAGTGACGCGCGCGCAGACGCGGCTGCACGATCTGGAGCGCGACGCCCAGGATGCCCTGCGCAAGGCCCAGCGCGCTCAGGAGCTGCGCGTGTTCCTCTACCGTCTGGCGCTCACGCTGCCACTGCTGGTGGCCGCCGGCTGGCTGTTCGTCAAAAAGCGCAAGGGCACGTACTGGCCTTTTGTGTGGGGTTTCATCTTCTTCGCGCTGTTCGCGTTCTTCGTCGAGCTGGTGCCGTACCTGCCGAGCTACGGCGGCTACGTGCGCTACATCGTCGGCATCGTCATCACAGCGCTTGTCGGGCGCTACGCCATCCTGGCGCTGAGCCGCTATCTGGAGCGCCAGAAGCTGGCCGAGAGCCTGCCCGACGCCCAGCGCCGCGAGGAGCTCAGCTACGACGTGGCGCTGGCGCGCCTGGCCAAGGGCGTGTGCCCGGGTTGCGAGCGTACGGTGGACCTGAAGGACGAGAAGAACGACTTCTGCCCGCACTGCGGCATCGGCCTGCACGACCACTGCGGGTATTGCCAGGCGCGCAAGAGCGCGTTTTCACGCTTCTGCCATGCCTGCGGGACACCGGCGCGGGCCACGGGCGGTACAGCGCCGACCTGAGAACCGGGGGCGGCGGCTTCTGAAGCCGAAATATCAACCAAAGCCGGTGCTACCCATCGGGAATGGCTCGCTGGATGCTATCAAGTCAGGACTGAATTCGGGCAGGTCGAGTCGGCTCAGCCCCGGCCCCACGCGCGTCGCCAGGCCTGCCAGCGCCGGCGCACCCGGCGCTTGAGCACGCGCGCGGCACGCCACGGCCAGGACGCGCGTACCTGCATCAAAAGCGCGGCTTTCCAGGCCGTCCAGCGACCGTACAGGGCCGCGAACCAGGCCAGGCGCATCAGGGACGGTTGCGTCAGGGTGAACAGGCGTGCCACCACGGCCGTGCCGACAAGCTTGGCCCCCACGATGACGGCGCCACCGGCCAGCACCTGGCCGTGCCCGATCAACCAGAGCGCGCCCAGCTTCACCGGAAAAAGCGCCAGCGTGGGCAGGACGAACAGCGCCAGTGCAGCCCATGGCGGCAGGCGGCGGATGACGTCCTCCAGCCGCCGCAGGTGCAGCCAGGCACCCAGCCGCGCCAACGCTGCTTGCAGCGGCTCCCAGCCCCATTCCTCGAACAGGATGAGCAGGGCCAGCAGCCAGCCGACGAGGTGTTCCAGCAGGCGCAGCGGCGCCAGCAGCGCGCGTCGTCCGGGGCCGGGGAGGTCGTTGGAGTTCATCCTGGACTTTCTTTGGGCACAACCCAGCGTCATTGGGTCATGGTCTGCTCCTGGTTCAGGAGCAACCTGGTGCCGCCATTCTCATACCCCGCGCGCCCGGTCCGCCTTGAATTTCGCGCGGAATTCGCCAAACCGGCCGGCGTCCAGCGCCTCGCGCACTTCGCGCATCAGGTCCAGGTAGTAGTGCAGGTTGTGCACGGTGGCCAGCATCGGGCTGAGCATTTCGCCGCAGCGATCCAGGTGGTGCAGGTAGGCGCGGCTGAAGCCGTCGCGGCCGCCGTCGGCCCATGAAACGCCCGCGCTGCCGGCGCAGGCGTAGCAGGTGCAGCTCGCATCCAGCGGCTGCGGGTCGCTCTTGTGGCGCGCGTTGCGGATCTTCAGGTCGCCAAAGCGGGTGAACAGCGTGCCGTTGCGCGCGTTGCGCGTGGGCATCACGCAGTCGAACATGTCCACGCCCTGGGCCACGCCCTCGACCAGGTCTTCGGGCGTGCCGACACCCATCAGGTAGCGCGGCTTGTTGGGCGGGCAGGCGGTGCGGGGTGTGCGCCATGATCTGCAGCATCTGCTCCTTCGGCTCGCCCACGCTCACGCCGCCGACCGCGTAGCCGGGGAAGTCCATTTCGACGAGCTGGCCCAGCGATTCCTGGCGCAGGTTCTCGAACATGCCGCCCTGCACGATGCCGAACAGCGCGTTGGGGTTTTCCAGTTTCGTGAACTCGGCCTGGCAGCGTCTGGCCCAGCGCAGCGAGAGTTCCATCGAGGTGCGGGCCTCGCGCTCGGTGGTGAGGTGGCCCTTGGTCTCATACGGCGTGCACTCGTCGAACTGCATGACGATGTCGCTGTTCAATATCGTCTGGATCTGCATGCTGATTTCGGGCGTGAGGAACAGCTTGTCGCCGTTGACCGGGCTGGAGAAGCGCACGCCTTCTTCGCTGATCTTGCGCATCTCGCCCAGCGACCAGACCTGAAAGCCGCCGGAGTCGGTCAGGATGGGCTTGTCCCATTTCTCGAACTGGTGCAGGCCGCCGAAGCTCTGCATCACGTCCAGCCCGGGGCGCATCCACAGGTGGAAGGTGTTGCCCAGGATGATCTGCGCACCCATGTCGATCAGGCTGCGCGGCATCACGCCCTTGACCGTGCCGTAGGTGCCCACGGGCATGAAGATGGGGGTTTCGACCACGCCGTGGTTGAGCGTGAGGCGGCCGCGCCGCGCGTGCGTGCCGGGGTGGTCGCCCTGGGCGGCGTCGGTCTTGAGCAGTTCGAATTTCAGCATGGCCACGATTGTCGTTGCAGCAGCATGGCGTCGCCGTAGCTGAAGAAACGGTACTTCTGCGCGATGGCGTGGGCGTACAACGTCATGATGGGGTCGTAACCGGCAAAGGCGCTGACCAGCATCATCAGCGTGCTCTTGGGCAGGTGGAAGTTGGTGACCAGCACGTCCACCACCTGGAACGCGAAGCCCGGCGTGATGAAGATGGTGGTGTCGCCGCTGGCCTGGCCCCCGGCCAGATCGGGGCCGGTGCAGGTTCGCGCCCAGGATTCGAGCGTGCGCACGGTGGTCGTGCCCACGGCCACCACCCGGCCGCCGCGCGCGCGGCAGTCGGCGAATAGCTTGCTGCGTGGCTTCAGGCACCTCGTACCACTCGCTGTGCATGGTGTGCTCGGCGAGGTTCTCGGTCTTGACGGGCTGGAAGGTGCCGGCGCCCACATGCAGCGTGACGCTGGCGCGCCGCACGCCGCGGGCGTCGAGCTGCGCCAGCAGGGCCTCGTCAAAATGCAGCGCGGCCGTGGGGGCGGCCACCGCGCCGGGGTGTCTGGCGAAGACGGTCTGGTAGCGCTCTGCGTCCTCGGCGGTGTCGGTGTGGGTGATGTAGGGCGGCAGCGGCACGTGGCCGTGCTTTTCCATCAGCGCGTGGGGCTCGCCGCTGAACTGGAAGTGGAACAGCGCGCCGTGCTCGTCGGGCCAGCGCCCCAGCAGTTTCGCGCTGAAGCCACCGCGTGAGCCGCCGGCCATGTAGAGCGTGGCGCCCGGCAGTGGCTTTTTGCTGACCTTCATGTGGGCGACGACTTCGTTGCCTTGCAGTACCCGCTCGACCAGCAGTTCCACCTTCCCGCCCGAGGCTTTCTCGCCATAGAGGCGGGCCTTGACGACCTTGGTGTCGTTGAACACCAGCAGGTCGCCGGGGTTCAGCAGATCGGGCAGTTCGCGGAAGACGCGGTCCACTGGCGCCGGGCCGCTGCCGTCGAGCAATCGTGAGCTGCTGCGCTCGGTCGCCGGGTGCTGGGCGATCAGTTCAGGAGGGAGCGAGAAATCGAAATCGGTAAGCGTGAAGGCGCGGTTTGAATCTGGCAGGGAGGTCGACATGTCGCTTGAGGGCTGGACGAGCCCGTTCCAAGGGTGGGGAGGGATTGAATTGTCCCATGACGCGCCGATGGCGCTGCAGCACCTGGCGGTAACGTCGAACGGTGCGGGCGGTGGACAATGCGTGCCATGCCCGCCTTGTCCAGACCGCCCGAGCCGGGGGGCCAAATGCCCCCCACGCCGCTTTCTGCGCCCCAGAAGGCCCTGCGCAAGCTTGGGCTGGTGCGCGATATCGACCTGGCGCTGCATCTGCCTCTGCGCTACGAAGACGAGACGCAGATCGTGCGGCTGGGTGATGCGCGCGAAGGCGACACGGTGCAGATCGAGGCCACGGTCACGGCCTGCGAGGTGACGATGCGTCCGCGCCGACAGTTGCTGGTGACGGTGGATGACGGATCCGATACTTGTGTGTTGCGGTTTTTCAGCTTCTACCCGTCCCACCAGAAGGCGCTGGCGGTGGGCAAGCGCGTCCGCGTGCGGGGCGAGGTGCGCGGTGGCTTCATGGGGCTGGTGATGATGCATCCCGCCTTTCAGTCGGCGGGTGGCGAGCTCCCGTCAGCGCTGACGCCGGTCTACCCCACCGCTGCCGGCTTGCCGCAGGCTTACTTGCGCCGCGCGGTGGCCGGTGGACTGGCGCGTGCCGATCTTTCGGAGACCCTGCCCGACGATATTGGCGACAACAGTCAGCCTCGACCTCTTTGGAGCCTGCAGGCAGCGCTATCGTATTTGCATCATCCGGCGCCCGATGTTTCCCTTGCCCAGATCGAAGACCGAAGTCACCCGGCGTGGCAGAGGCTGAAAGCAGAGGAATTGCTGGCCCAGCAGCTGTCCCAGCTGACGGCCAAGCGCGAGCGGGCCCGCCTGCGCGCGCCGGTTCTGGCGAAGGCAGACCCGGCGATGGCGTCGCGGCGCAGACCCCTGCACGAACAATTGCTGGCGGCGCTGCCTTTTGCGCTGACAGGCGCGCAACGCCGCGTGGGCGAGGAGATCGCGGGCGATCTCGCGCGCCCCGTGCCCATGCACCGGCTGCTGCAAGGCGATGTGGGCTCGGGCAAGACGGTGGTGGCCGCCATGGCCGCAGCAATTGCCATGGAAGCAGGCTGGCAGTGCGCGCTGATGGCGCCGACCGAGATCCTGGCGGAACAGCACTTCCGCAAACTGGTTGGCTGGCTCGAGCCGCTGGACATCCGGGTGGCCTGGCTGACCGGCAGCCAGAAGAAGAAGGAGCGCCGGGCGATGCTTGAACTGATCGAGTCCGGCGATGCGGCGCTGGTCGTGGGCACCCACGCGGTAATCCAGGAGCAGGTGAAGTTCAGGAACCTGGCGCTGGCCGTCATCGACGAGCAGCACCGGTTTGGCGTGGCCCAGCGGCTGGCGCTGCGCAGCAAGGTGGACGAGGGCGGACAGGAGCCTCACTTGTTGATGATGTCTGCGACGCCCATCCCGCGCACCCTGGCCATGAGCTACTACGCGGACCTGGATGTGTCCACACTGGACGAACTTCCGCCCGGGCGCACGCCGATCATCACCAAGGTGGTGGCCGACAGTCGGCGCGACGAGGTCATCGAACGCATCCGCGGTCAGCTGGCGCAGCAGCGGCAGGTCTACTGGGTCTGTCCGCTGATCGAGGAAAGCGAGGCGCTGGACCTGAGCAACGCCACCGCCACGCACGCCGAGCTCAGCGCGGCGCTTCCGGGCGTGCTGGTCGGGCTGCTGCATTCGCGCATGACACCCGCCGAGAAAAAGGCGGTCATGGGGCTTTTCAGCGACGGACTCGTGGGCGTGCTGGTGTCCACCACGGTGATCGAGGTGGGCGTGGACGTGCCCAATGCGTCGCTGATGGTGATCGAGCATGCCGAGCGGTTTGGCTTGTCGCAACTGCACCAGCTGCGCGGGCGCGTGGGACGCGGCGCGACGGCATCGGCTTGCGTGCTGCTTTACAGCCAGCCGGAAGCAGGGCGCCTGAGCGAGGCCTCGCGCGAGCGCCTGAAGGCCATGGCCGAGACCCATGACGGCTTCGAGATCGCGCGACGCGACCTGGAAATCCGCGGGCCAGGCGAGTTCCTGGGGGCCCGCCAGTCGGGCGCGGCCCTGCTGCGTTTTGCCGATCTGGCGACCGACAGCGCGCTGCTCGAGTGGGCGCGCGCCCTGGCGCCACGCATGCTGGACCGGCATCCCGATCTGGCGCGCCGCCACGTTGCGCGCTGGTTGGGAGGAAAATCGGAATTCCTGAAAGCCTGAACCTGTTTCGCGATGCGCCATCCATGACCCTCACCGAACTCAAATACATCGTCGCCGTCGCGCGCGAGAAGCACTTCGGCAAGGCGGCCGATGCGTGCTTCGTGTCGCAGCCGACACTGTCGGTGGCAATTCGCAAACTGGAAGACGAGCTGGAGGTCAAGCTCTTCGAGCGCAGCGCCAGCGAGGTGAGCATCACGCCGCTGGGCGAAGAGATCGTGCGCCAGGCGCAGAGCGTGCTTGAGCAGGCCGCGGCCATCAAGGAAATTGCCAAGCGCGGCAAGGACCCGCTGGCGGGCGCGCTCAAGCTGGGGGTGATCTACACCATCGGTCCTTACCTGCTGCCCGATCTTGTGCGCAACGCCATCACCCTGTCACCGCAGATGCCGCTGATGCTGCAGGAAAACTTCACCGTCAAGCTGCTGGAGATGCTGCGCACCGGTGACATCGATTGCGCCATCCTGGCCGAGCCGTTCCCCGACACGGGCCTTGCCATCGCACCACTCTATGACGAGCCCTTCATGGCGGCGCTGCCGAGCCACCACCCGCTGGCGACCCACAAGTCGGTGACGTCCGGGCAGCTCAAGAGCGAGACCATGTTGTTGCTGGGCACCGGCCACTGCTTTCGCGACCATGTCCTGGAGGTTTGCCCCGAGTTCGCGCGCTTCGCCAGCAATGCCGAGGGCATCCGTCGGAGCTTTGAAGGGTCGTCGCTGGAGACCATCAAGCACATGGTGGCCGCCGGAATGGGTGTGACGCTGGTTCCGCGCCTGTCGGTACCGAAAGAGGCGTTGAGCGCGGGACGCAAGCGACGCAAGGACGAGGATGCGTTCGTCAAGTACCTGCCGATCGCCGACGAGCATGGCGCCGCGCCGCCTACGCGCCGCGTGGTGCTGGCCTGGCGGCGCAGTTTTACGCGCTACGAGGCGATTGCCGCGCTGCGCAACGCGATCTATGCTTGCGAGTTGCCAGGGGTGAATCGGCTTTCCTGAGGTTGGTCCGGTTTTCCGTTCGTTGAATTCGTTTCGATGGAGTTGATTGAAGACATGAAATCCGCACAAGCCGGCATCCTGGCCCCGGTGTCCCCCCAGGGCCGCTACCTTTTTTTCTCGCTCAAGCACACGAAAGCCCTTGGCGAATGCCTGTTGCATCTGGCAGCCGTGGCCGACGGCCGCAACGTCGTGGCCGGGCTGGGCTGCGCGCTGGTCGACGCGCTGGGCGCAAAAGTGCCAGGGCTGCGCGAGTTTCCGGTGATCGGGGGACACGGTGCCGAAGTGCCTTCAACACCCACGGCCCTGTGGTGCTGGTTGCGCGGCACCGATCGCGGAAAGCTGGTGCTCACCACGCGCGCACTGGAGAGGGCGCTCGCTCCTGCCCTTCATCTGGATCGCGTGATCGAGGCGTTTCGTCATGGGCGCGGACCCAATGGCCACGGCCGCGACCTGACGGGTTATGAAGACGGCACGGAAAACCCGAAGGACGCGGCGGCCGAAAAGGCGGCTCTGGTGCACCGCCAGGGCGCCGGCATGAACGGGTCGAGCTTCGTGGCCGTGCAGCAGTGGGTGCATGATTTCGACGCCTTCGAGGCCATGAGCACGCGGGAGCAGGACTACACGGTGGGCCGGCGCCGCCGTGACAACCATGAACTGCAGGATGCGCCCGCGTCGGCCCACGTCAAGCGCACGGCCCAGGAAAGTTTCACACCGGAAGCTTTTGTGCTGCGCCGCTCCATGCCGTGGGCGCTGGGTCACAAGGCGGGGCTGATGTTCGTGGCGTTCGGCAAGTCGTTCGACGCCTTCGAGGCCCAGATGCGGCGCATGGCCGGGCAGGAAGACGGCATCACCGATGCGTTGTTCCGCATTTCCAGGCCTATCTCAGGCGCTTTCTTCTGGTGTCCGCCGGTTCGGGAGGATGCCCACGGCGGGCGTCTGGACCTGCGCCAGATCGGCCTGTGATGCACCTTCGGGCCGGCTGGCCAGGCTGATGCGCGCCAAGCTGCACCTCTATCTCGACCTGATCCGCTGGAACCGCCCGGCGGGCTGGCTGCTGCTGTTGTGGCCGACGCTTGCCGCACTGTGGATCGCGGCCGGGGGGTTTCCGGGCTGGCACCTGGTGGCAGTGTTCACTTTGGGCACCATCCTGATGCGCAGCGCGGGCTGTTGCATCAATGACGTGGCCGATCGCGAGTTCGACCGCCATGTCAAGCGCACCGCCCAGCGGCCGGTGACCAGCGGCAAGGTGGGTGTGAAGGAGGCGTTGACTGTGGGTGCGGTGCTGGCCCTGGCGGCATTCGGGCTGGTGCTGACCACCAACCAGGCGACGGTGGCCTGGTCGTTCGCGGCGCTGGCGATCACGTTGCTCTACCCCTATGCCAAGCGATTTGTCTCGATGCCGCAAGCGGTGCTGGGCGTGGCGTTCAGCTTCGGCATTCCCATGGCGTTTGCCGCGGTGACCGGCGAGGTGCCCTGGCTGGCCTGGGGACTGTTGCTGGGCAACCTGTTCTGGGTGCTGGCCTATGACACCGAGTACGCCATGGTGGACCGCGACGACGACCTGCGGATCGGCATGAAGACTTCGGCGATCACGCTCGGGCGCTTCGACGTGGTCGCCGTGATGGCCTTTTACCTGATTTACTTGTCAATCTGGGGGTTTTCCAGCACCCAATGGTCATCTGGCGCTATTGTTTTAGTTTCAAACATCGCCGCGCTGGCGCAGGTGGCATGGCATTTCGCCCTGATCCATGAACGAAGGCGCGAGGGCTGCTTCCAGGCGTTCAGGCTCAATCACTGGCTGGGCTTTACCGTGTTTGCCGGTGTCGTTTTGTCGTATCCGCTTGGCTAGACCGACACCGGCCGGGCGGCGTCTTCAGGCACCGAACTCGTCGCCCAGCTCGTGCGCCCGGCGCCGGGCCGCGTGCAGCGCACGCATGAACAGATTCTTCACGTTGTCCTGCTCCATGGACATGATGGCCGCGTAGGTGGTGCCGCCCTTGGAGGTGACGCGCTGGCGCAGCACTTCAGGGGGTTCTTCAGAGGCACGCGCCAGCTCGGACGCACCCACGAAGGTGCCCACCGCGAGCTGGTGCGCCTGGTCGCGTGTGAGGCCCATCTCGGTGCCTGCCTGGGTCATGGCTTCAAGAAAATAGAACACGTAGGCCGGGCCGGAGCCTGACAGCGCCGTGACAGCGTCGAGCTGACTTTCCGGCTCGACCCACAGAAACTGGCCTGTCGTGGCGATCACGCGCTCCACCTGGCGCCGGTCTTCGACGGTCACGGCCGCCCGCCCGAACATGGCTGTCATGCCTTTTCCGACCAGGGCGGGGGTGTTGGGCATGGCCCGGACAATGCGTTGCGTGCCAAGCCAGCTGGCGATGCTGTCGCTGCGGATGCCCGCGGCCACGCTCAGATGCAGCGCGTGCTGGGTGTGCTGGCTGGTTTGCAGCGCCGCTTCCTTGAAGGTCTGGGGCTTGACGGCCCAGACCACGAGTTCGGCCTTGGCCAGTGCCGGTCCTGGTCCGTGGAGTGCCGTAACGCCAAACTGCGCCAGAAGCCTGGCGCGCGCGTCGGCAAAGGGTTCGACCACGTCGATCTGCCGGGACGTCATGCCCTGCTTGAGCAGCCCGCCAATGATGGCGCTGGCCATGTTGCCGCCGCCGATGAAAGTGATGTGTGTGGTCATGGTAAGGGCGCTGATTGCTTTGGATGGTTCACGGCGGCCGCGATGGCGCGCCCGTGCGGGATCGAAATTGTCGTCTTTTGCAGAGACAGTTGCTCAGGGTCGCCGGATGATGCGGAGCGCTGGGCACCACGGCACCGTTCCGGCTCGATGGATGGACGGCGTTCATTGGGTTACGCTTCATCCCCATGGACTACATCCTTTCGCTTGATCAGGGCACCACCAGTTCACGCGCCATGCTTTTTGATCGCAAGGGGCAGGTTGCGGCGGTGGCACAACGGGAATTCCGGCAGTATTTTCCACGGCCCGGCTGGGTGGAGCATGACGCCACCGAAATCTGGCAATCCCAGTATGGCGTCCTTCAGGACGTGCTGGCCCGCCAGGGCGCAAGTGCCAGAAATGTCGTCGCCATCGGCATTGCCAACCAGCGCGAGACCACGGTGTTGTGGGACCGTGTCACCGGGGATCCCGTGGCGCCCGCCATCGTGTGGCAGGACCGCCGCACCGCGGGGCGTTGCGCTGAACTCCGGGCGAAGGGCAAAGTCGGGCTGATCCAGCGCAAGACCGGGCTGATGCTCGATGCGTACTTCTCCGCCACCAAGCTGGAGTGGTTGTTGGATCATGTTCCCGGTGCGCGCCGGCGGGCCGAGCGCGGCGAACTGGCCTTCGGAACGGTGGACAGCTGGCTGGTCTGGAAGCTGACCGGTGGACGCGTTCATGCGACGGACCCAGGCAATGCCTCGCGCACCCTGCTGTTTAACCTGCACACGCTGCAGTGGGACACGGAACTGCTGCGCCTCTTCAATATTCCGGCCACTGTGCTGCCCCAGGTTGTGACCTCAAGCGGCATCCTCGGCGAGTCCGACCCGGCTTTGCTCGGCGTGCCGGTCGCGATTGCCGGCATGGCGGGAGATCAGCAGGCCGCATTGTTTGGCCAGGCCTGTTTTGCCCCAGGCATGGCCAAGAATACCTATGGCACGGGCTGCTTCATGCTCATGAATACCGGAACAGCGCCGGTGCCCAGTCGCAACCAGTTGCTGACGACAGTCGCCTGGCAGGGCCCGCCAGCGGCGCGCCATCGCACGGCCTACGCGCTGGAAGGCTCTGTGTTCATGGCGGGTGCCACGGTGCAGTGGCTGCGCGATGGACTGGAGGTCATTCGTTCGGCGTCCGAGGTGGAGGCCCTTGCAGCCAGCGTCCCCGATACCGGCGACGTCTATCTGGTGCCGGCGTTTGCCGGCCTTGGAACGCCAGACTGGGACGGGTATGCGCGCGGCACGCTTCTGGGCATGACGCGTGGCACCACCCGCGCCCACGTGGCGCGTGCTGCGCTTGAGTCGATTGCGCTTCAGGTGGCGGACGTTTTTGGCGCGATGGCGGCCGACTCCGGTATCGAACTGAAGGAGTTGCGCGTGGATGGCGGCGCCAGCAGCAACGACTTGCTGATGCAGATGCAGGCTGATTTTCTGGGTGTTCCCGTGGTGCGCCCCCGAGTGACGGAGACCACGGCGCTCGGGGTGGCCTATCTCGCGGGCCTGGCAACAGGCTTCTGGACCGGCGCTGACGAGATCTCGTCGCAGTGGGCGGTTGATCGACGGTTTCAGCCGTCGCTGAGCCCTGGCGCACGCGCGTTGCGACTCGCGCGATGGCGACAGGCCGTCGAGCGCGCCAAGGGGTGGGCGACAATTCACGCATGACAAATGCGGATGCTTCTCCCCGGTTGACGCGGCGCGCTGACCTCGTTGCGGGGCTTGCCGAAGATCGTCAATGGGACGTGGCCATCATCGGCGGTGGCGCCACGGGCCTGGGCGTGGCGCTGGATGCCGCATTGCGTGGCTTCAGTGTGGTGCTGATCGAGTCGCACGACTTTGCCGCGGGCACATCATCGCGCGCCACCAAACTCGTGCACGGGGGCGTGCGCTACCTGGCGCAGGGGAACCTGCCACTGGTGCGCGAGGCGTTGCATGAGCGGGCCCATTTGTTGCACAACGCGCCGCATCTGGCCCAGCCGCTGGCCTTCGTGATGCCGGCCTACCGATGGTGGGAAGCCCCGTTCTACGGGATCGGCCTCAAGATGTACGACGTTCTGGCCGGACAGGATGGCCTGGGCAGCACTGAATTCCTGGGCCGTCAGCAGACCTTGCAGTGTCTCCCTGGTGTCCAGGCACGAGGTCTTCTGGGCGGCGTCAAGTACTGGGACGGCCAGTTCGACGATGCACGAGTGGCGCTGGCGCTGGCCCGCACGGCGGCAGCGCAAGGCGCGTTGCTGGTCAATCACTGCGCGGCAACGGCTCTGATTCACGAAGCGGGACGAGTCGCCGGCGTGGTCTGCGCGGACCATGAAACCGGGCAGGCTTATCCGCTGCGGGCGCGCTGCGTGATCAATGCCACAGGGGTTTGGGTGGATGTCCTGCGCCAGAAAGATGGCGAAGCCACGGGTCGACCGGTGCGACCCATGGTCGCGCCCAGCCAGGGCGTGCATCTGGTGGTGGATCGCGAGTTTCTCCCCGGCGACCATGCGCTGCTGGTGCCCAAGACAGCCGATGGCCGGGTGCTTTTCGCCGTGCCGTGGTTGGGCAAACTGATTCTGGGCACCACCGATACGCCACGGCATGACCTGGCGCGGGAGCCCCGACCCTTTGCCGACGAGGTGGCGTTCATCCTGAGCGAGTCCGCCCGGTACCTGAGCCGAGCGCCGACCCGAGGTGACGTACGCAGTTGCTGGGTGGGCCTTCGCCCGCTGGTCAAACCGCCCCAGGAAGGTGAAGACGACACGAAGGGCCTGAGCCGGGAACATACGGTGCTGGTCAGTCGAAGCGGTCTGGTGACGGTGACGGGCGGAAAATGGACGACTTACCGTGCCATGGCTGAAGACGTGCTCCAGAAATGCATGGACGAAACGCTGCTGCCCTCAAAAGCTGGCGGAGCGAGCACTCACCTCCTTCTGGTGGGCGCGCAGGGTCGACGGTGCGCCGCCCGTCCCCTGAGTGCCGTGCCGGGACTGTCTTGTTACGGGAATGAGGCTGGTGCTGTGTCGGGTTTGCCGGGTGCGCAGCGTCAATTGGGCGGGGGGGTGACGGAGGCCATGGTGCGGTTCGCAGTTCGGCACGAATATGCGCGCACCGTCGAAGACGTGCTGGCGCGCCGGTCCCGCTTGCTCTTTCTCGACGCCCGGCTGGCGGGAGAAATGGCATCGGATGTCGGCGCCATCGTAGGCGAAGAGACCGGGCGCGACCCCGAAGTTGCAGCTTTTGAAGCGCTGGCACGGAAATATCTCGAATTACCGGTGCAATAGCGCTTGACAGCCGATCCCATCTTTGCCATAATTCGAGGCTTCGCTTGAAAAAGCGCAAGTTTCTGCCCAGCAAAAGCGCCGTGAGTGGTTCATGGCGTGGACGACGGGCCCAAGACTGATTCGGCGTGCCCTGCCTGCGGGGCGCAACGGGTGCAAGTTGGGAATATTGAAATGATCCAGACAGAATCTCGGTTAGACGTTGCCGACAATACCGGCGCCAAATCCGTCCTTTGCATCAAGGTGCTCGGCGGCTCGCGGCGTCGTTACGCCAGCGTCGGTGACATCATCAAGGTGAGCATCAAGGAAGCCGCTCCGCGTGGCCGCGTCAAAAAAGGCGAGGTTTACAGCGCTGTGGTGGTGCGCACGGCCAAGGGCATCCGTCGCAGCGATGGCTCCCTGGTCAAATTCGACGGCAACGCAGCAGTGTTGCTGAATGCCAAATTGGAGCCCATCGGCACCCGCATCTTCGGCCCGGTCACGCGTGAACTGCGTACCGAGAAGTTCATGAAGATCGTGTCCCTGGCTCCTGAAGTTCTGTAAGGACACGTCATGAACAAGATTCGCAAAGGCGACGAGGTCATCGTGATCACCGGGCGCGACAAGGGCAAGCGCGGCAAGGTTTCGCTGCGCAAGGACGACTCGATGCTGGTGGTTGACGGTATCAACATGGTGAAAAAGCACACCAAGCCCAATCCGCTCAAGGGCGCGCCGGGCGGCATCGTGCAAAAGACCATGCCAATCCATCAGTCCAACGTGGCCATTTTCAATGCGGCCACCGGCAAGGCTGATCGCGTGGGCATCAAACTGCTGGCGGATGGCAAGCGCGTTCGCGTTTTCAAGTCCAGTGGCGAAGAAATCAAGGTGGCATGACCATGGCACGACTCCAACAAATTTACCGCGAAAAAATCGCTCCCGAATTGATGGCCAAGTTTGGCTACAAATCGCCGATGCAGGTGCCGCGCCTTTCCAAGATCACGCTCAACATGGGTGTGAGCGAGGCGGTCGCGGACAAGAAGGTCATGGACAACGCCGTGAGCGACCTGACGAAGATCGCCGGGCAGAAGCCTGTGGTGACCAACGCCAAGAAGGCGATCGCCGGTTTCAAGATTCGCGAAGGTCAGGCGATTGGCTGCATGGTCACATTGCGCGGCGTGCAGATGTACGAATTCCTGGACCGTTTCGTGACGGTGGCGTTGCCCCGGGTCCGTGACTTCCGTGGTATTTCCGGACGCGCATTCGACGGGCGTGGCAACTACAACGTCGGCGTCAAAGAGCAGATTATTTTTCCTGAGATCGAGTACGACAAGGTGGATGCCTTGCGCGGCCTCAACATCAGCATCACGACAACGGCCAAGACCGACGAAGAGTGCAAGGCGCTTCTCGCTGGTTTCCGTTTCCCGTTCAAGAACTGAGGTGACCTGTGGCAAAAATGGCTTTAATTGAGCGCGAGCTCAAGCGGGACAAACTGGTCGCCAAATACGCGAAGAAACACGCGGAATTCAAGGCGATCGCCAACGATGCTAAGCGTTCGGATGAAGAGCGTGCAGCCGCCCGCCTGGGCTTGCAGAAGCTCCCGCGCAATGCCAATCCGACGCGTCAGCGCAATCGTTGCGCCGTCACTGGGCGTGCTCGTGGAACTTTCCGCCAGTTCGGTCTGGGTCGTTCGAAGATTCGTGAAATGGCTTTTGCAGGCGATATCCCCGGTATCGTCAAGGCAAGCTGGTAATCGGCAGGAGATTTAACATGAGCATGAGTGATCCCATTGCCGATCTGTTGACCCGCATTCGCAACGCGCAAATGGTTGCCAAGGCAACCGTACTGATTCCGTCTTCCAAAGTGAAGGTGGCCATTGCGCAGGTGTTGAAGGACGAGGGTTACATTGACGGATTCCAGGTCAAGTCCACCGACGGCAAAGCCGAGCTGGAAATCACCCTGAAGTACTACGCCGGACGTCCCGTCATCGAGCGTATCGAGCGGGTAAGCCGTCCTGGCCTGCGCGTTTACAAAGGCCACGATGCCATTCCCACCGTGATGAACGGTCTGGGCGTCGCCATCGTGACGACTCCGAAGGGGGTCATGACTGATCGCAAGGCGCGCGCTACCGGTGTCGGTGGCGAAGTGCTCTGCTACGTGGCTTGACCGCGGCATTGAGGAGAAACTGAAATGTCCCGTGTAGGAAAAATGCCTGTGACCATCCCCGCTGGCGTGGATGTGTCCATCAAGGAAGATCAGATCAGCGTGAAAGGCTCTGGCGGCACGTTGCTGCTGAAGCAGAACATGCTGGTAACTGTGGCGAATGACGCCGGCAAGCTGACGTTCGCGCCGGCGAACGAGTCCCGGGAAGCCAATGCCATGAGCGGCACCATGCGTCAGCTGGTGAACAACATGGTGGTGGGGGTCAGCAAGGGCTTCGAGAAAAAGCTGAGCCTGGTCGGAGTGGGCTACAAGGCCCAGGCGCAAGGCGCCAAACTGAGCTTGACCGTGGGGTACTCCCATCCCGTCAACAAGGAAATGCCCGCCGGGATTACCGTGCAGACGGCGACCCCCACCGAGATCCTGATCAAGGGGGCTGACCGTCAGCGCGTGGGCCAGGTGGCTGCCGAGATTCGTGCAATCCGTCCTCCCGAGCCCTACAAAGGCAAGGGCATCCGTTATTCGGATGAAAAGATCACGATCAAAGAGACCAAGAAGAAATAAGGAGCGGCATCATGTTGACCAAAAAAGAGCAGCGTCTTCGCCGGGCCCGTCAGACCCGAATCCGCATCGCCATTCAAGGCGTTGCGCGGCTGACGGTGAATCGCACCAATTTGCATATCTATGCCAACGTCATTTCCGGCGACGGCACCAAGGTGTTGGCCAGCGCATCGACCGCTGAAGCGGATGTGCGCAAGTCGTTGGATGGCTCGGCTGGCAAGGGCGGCAACGCTGCCGCCGCGAAGGCCGTTGGCAAGCGCATTGCTGAAAAGGCAAAAGCTGCTGGCGTCGAGAAAGTGGCGTTTGATCGCGCCGGCTTTGCGTATCACGGTCGCGTCAAGGCGCTGGCTGATGCGGCGCGTGAAGCTGGCTTGCAGTTCTAAGCGGATCGGAAACAATCATGGCTAAATTTCAGGCAAGAGCGCAAGGTGACGGTCCCGAGGACGGCATGCGCGAGAAAATGATCGCGATCAATCGCGTGACCAAGGTCGTCAAGGGCGGCCGTATTCTTGGTTTCGCGGCGTTGACCGTGGTCGGCGACGGCGATGGCCGTGTCGGCATGGGTAAGGGCAAGTCCAAGGAAGTGCCGGCAGCTGTGCAGAAGGCGATGGAAGAAGCCCGCCGCAACCTGAACAAGGTTTCATTGCGCAATGGCACGATCCATCACAACGTGACAGGCCATCATGGCGCGGCCTCGGTCATGATGGCGCCGGCTCCAAAGGGTACCGGCATCATCGCGGGCGGCCCCATGCGCGCCGTTTTTGAAGTGATGGGTATCACTGATATCGTGGCTAAGAGCCATGGCTCATCCAATCCTTACAACATGGTGCGCGCCACGCTGAATGCGCTGTCCAACTCGACCACCGCGTCGGCAGTTGCGGCCAAGCGCGGCAAGACCGTCGAAGAAATCTTCGTCTAACCGGGATTGACCATGACTACACAACAACAAACCGTCAAAGTCCAGTTGGTGCGAAGCCCCATTGGATGCAAGGAATCGCATCGTGCCACCGTTCGTGGGCTCGGCCTGCGAAAGCTCAACAGCACCAGCGAACTTCAGGATTCACCTGCAGTGCGCGGCATGATCAACAAGATCAGCTATCTGGTCAAAGTACTCTGAGAGGTTGCTGATGGAACTCAATAACATCAAACATGCTGACGGAGCCAAGCACGCCAAGCGCCGTGTCGGCCGCGGAATTGGTTCTGGTCTGGGCAAGACGGCGGGACGTGGCCATAAAGGCCAGAAATCCCGGGCTGGTGGCTACCACAAGGTCGGTTTCGAGGGCGGTCAAATGCCCTTGCAACGTCGCCTGCCCAAGCGCGGCTTCAAGTCTCATTTGCTGAAGTTCAATGCCGAAGTGACCCTGACCGCGCTAGAGCGACTGGGCGCATCAGACGTCGATCTGCTGGCATTGAAGCAGGCGGGCCTGGTGGGTCAGCTTGCCAAGGTGGTCAAGGTCATCAACACCGGCGCCATTTCGAGGGCCGTGACGCTCAAGGGCATTGGTGCTACCGCCGGTGCGAAAGCGGCCATCGAGGCTGCTGGCGGCGCCTTGGCTTGAATGCGGTATTGAAAGTAGATTTCAGTGGCAACTAACGCGGCACAAATTGCGAAGACGGGCAAATTCGGCGACCTGCGTCGCCGTCTGGTGTTCCTGTTGCTGGCCCTTGTTGTCTTTCGGGTCGGTGCGCACATACCAGTGCCTGGAATTGACCCTTCGCAACTGCAGCAGCTTTTCAAAGGGCAGCAGGGTGGCATCCTGAGCCTGTTCAACATGTTTTCCGGTGGCGCGCTGTCCCGGTTCACGGTGTTTGCGCTTGGGATCATGCCGTACATATCGGCATCCATCATCATGCAGTTGCTGACTTATGTGGTTCCCACATTTGAGCAACTGAAGAAGGAAGGCGAGTCAGGGCGTCGCAAGATCACCCAGTACACGCGTTACGGCACACTGGGCTTGGCCCTGTTCCAATCTTTGGGTATTTCAGTCGCGCTTGAAAGCTCTGCCGGACTCGTGATTGACCCGGGGATGGGTTTCCGGATGACTGCGATGGTCTCCCTGACCGCCGGTACGATGTTCCTGATGTGGTTGGGAGAACAGATCACCGAGCGCGGTCTGGGTAATGGTATCTCGATCATCATTTTTGCTGGTATCGCATCAGGTTTGCCGAATGCCATTGGCGGTTTGCTGGAGTTGGTCCGTACGGGCGCGATGAGCATTCTCGTCGCAATTTTCATAGTCGGCCGTCGTGGTGCTGGTGACCTACTTTGTTGTGTTTGTCGAGCGGGGCCAGCGGAAGATCCTGGTCAACTACGCGCGCCGACAGGTTGGAAACAAGGTCTATGGTGGCCAGTCTTCTCATTTGCCACTGAAGCTCAACATGGCCGGCGTGATCCCGCCAATTTTTGCTTCTTCGATCATTTTATTGCCAGCAACGGTTGTGAGCTGGTTCAGTTCTGGCGATTCGATGCGCTGGCTCAAGGACATTTCCGGTGCTTTGGCGCCTGGACAGCCGATCTATGTGATGCTGTACGCTGCTGCGATCGTGTTTTTCTGCTTCTTCTATACGGCGCTTGTATTCAATAGCCGAGAGACCGCAGATAACTTGAAGAAAAGTGGTGCTTTCGTCCCGGGCATTCGTCCAGGTGATCAGACCGCCCGGTACATTGACAAGATTCTGGTCAGGTTGACTTTGGCCGGCGCTGTTTACATCACGTTTGTGTGTTTGTTGCCAGAGTTTCTGGTTCTCAGGTACAACGTGCCTTTCTATTTCGGTGGCACCTCATTGCTGATCATTGTCGTGGTGACCATGGATTTCATGGCACAGGTGCAAAACTACCTGATGTCTCAACAGTACGATTCCTTGCTCAAGAAAGCCAATTTCAAGACTTCGATTGGCGGTTAAAAGCTGTCAGCAGGAAAAAGTTCAAGTAGATGCGAAAAGCCGTGGGGCTGGCATAAATAGTATTTCGCGCTAAATGATGGCGTTTTTTTCCAGTCAACGGGTTGGAAATTTTAGGAGAGTGAAATGAGAGTTTCGGCTTCGGTCAAGAAAATTTGCCGCAACTGCAAGATCATCCGGCGCAAAGGTGTTGTTCGCGTGATCTGTACAGACCCGCGTCACAAGCAGCGTCAAGGCTGATCGCAAGAGTTTTAGAGGACGAAAATGGCACGTATAGCTGGCATCAACATTCCGCCGCAGAAACATGCTGAAATTGGCCTGACCGCCATTTTTGGTATCGGACGCAATCGCGCTCGCAAAATCTGCGATGCATGCGGCATCGCATATGCAAAAAAGGTCAAGGATTTGACCGATGGAGATCTGGAGAAAATCCGTGACCAGATCGCCCAGTTCACGATCGAGGGTGACCTTCGCCGTGAAACGACGATGAACATCAAGCGTTTGATGGATATCGGCTGCTATCGCGGATTCCGCCATCGTCGTGGATTGCCCATGCGTGGCCAGCGTACCCGCACGAACGCGCGTACCCGCAAGGGTCCGCGCAAAGCCGCTGCGGCCTTGAAAAAATAAACGGGATTGAAAGTTCAAAATGGCAAAAGCTCCCGCAAATAGCGCTGCCCAGCGCGTTCGCAAGAAAGTTCGCAAGAACGTTTCCGACGGCATTGCACACGTGCATGCTTCGTTCAACAACACGATCATTACCATCACCGATCGCCAGGGCAATGCCTTGTCTTGGGCGTCGTCGGGTGGTCAGGGTTTCAAGGGCTCGCGTAAGTCCACTCCGTTTGCGGCGCAGGTCGCATCGGAAGTGGCGGGTCGCGCGGCCATTGATCAGGGCATCAAGAATCTTGATGTAGAAATCAAGGGCCCGGGTCCTGGTCGTGAATCTTCCGTTCGCGCGCTGGCCGCCCTGGGCATTCGGATCTCATCCATCGCTGACGTGACGCCGATGCCCCACAACGGATGCCGGCCGCAAAAGCGTCGCCGTATCTAATTCAACCAAGCCCACCGCCATCACTGCACCAGTGATGGCTCCCGCAGAATCCTGCGGCAGATGACATAAAGGAAGTTCAAGTGGCACGTTACCTCGGCCCCAAGGCCAAATTATCCCGCCGGGAAGGCACCGACCTGTTTCTGAAGAGCGCCCGCCGCTCGATCAGCGACAAGTGCAAGTTCGAATCCAAACCTGGCCAGCATGGTCGTACTTCCGGGCAGCGCACGTCTGACTTTGGCCTGCAGTTGCGTGAGAAGCAGAAGGTCAAGCGGATGTATGGCATCCTCGAGCGCCAGTTCCGGCGCTATTTTGAGGAAGCCGATCGCCGCAAGGGAAACACCGGTGCCAACCTGCTGTTCATCCTGGAGTCTCGTCTGGACAACGTTGTCTACCGGATGGGATTTGGTTCGACCCGCGCAGAAGCCCGTCAGCTGGTTTCCCACAAGGCAGTGACGGTCAACGGTCAGCCGGTGAACATTCCTTCGTACATGGTCAAGACCGGCGACGTGATTTCCGTTCGTGACAAGTCCAAGAAGCAGACGCGGATTTCCGAGGCGCTGCAGCTGGCGCAGCAGGTTGGCATGCCGGCCTGGGTGGAAGTGAATCTGGAAAAGGTTGAAGGCATCTTCAAGAAGGTTCCAGACCGCGATGAATTTGCAGCGGACATCAACGAGTCACTGATCGTCGAACTGTATTCGCGTTAATCCGGATCCAGATCCCAAAAATTTGTTCCAGCGCCGCCACATCTGGCGGATCTGGCACTTCATCAGCCTTACCGGTGTAACGAATCGGGGGTATTGAGAGGATGTTTGAATGCAAACCAATTTGCTGAAACCCAAGGCAATCAATGTCGAGCAGCTCGGGCTGAACCGCGCCAAGGTCACGCTCGAGCCCTTTGAGCGTGGCTACGGCCATACCCTGGGAAATGCGCTGCGTCGTGTCCTGCTGTCATCGATGGTCGGCTATGCCGCGACCGACGTGACGATTGCCGGCGTTTTGCACGAGTATTCTTCGATCGACGGCGTACAGGAAGATGTCGTCAACATCTTGCTGAACCTCAAGGGCGTTGTGTTCAAGCTTCACAATCGCGATGAGGTGACCTTGAGCCTGCGCAAGGATGGTGAAGGCGTCGTGACGGCTTCTGATATCCAGACACCCCACGATGTGGAAATTATCAACCCGGGGCATGTCATCGCAACCTTGTCACAAGGTGGCAAGCTGGACATTCAGATCAAGGTTGAAAAAGGTCGTGGCTACGTTCCGGGCACGATGCGGCGTCATGCCGACGAGCCGACCAAGTCCATTGGTCGTATCGTTCTGGACGCCTCTTTCTCGCCAGTCAAGCGCGTCAGCTACACCGTCGAGAGCGCACGCGTTGAGCAGCGGACCGACCTTGACAAGCTGGTGATGGAGATCGAGACCAACGGCGCGGTCACGGCCGAAGATGCCGTTCGTGCATCGGCAAAAATTCTTGTCGAGCAGCTGGCGGTTTTTGCCCAGCTCGAGGGCAGTGAGCTTGCCGCTTTTGATGTCCCTGCACAGCGGGGTGGCAGCGCGCAGTTCGACCCGATCTTGTTGCGCCCGGTGGATGAACTCGAGTTGACGGTGCGTTCTGCCAATTGCCTGAAGGCCGAGAACATCTATTACATCGGTGATTTGATCCAGCGCACGGAAAACGAATTGCTCAAGACGCCAAACCTCGGGCGCAAGTCACTGAACGAGATCAAGGAAGTTCTGGCATCCCGCGGACTTACCTTGGGAATGAAACTGGAGAGCTGGCCGCCCGCAGGGCTGGACAAGCGCTGACTCGAGTTTTTTGATCTCTTCAGAAGAGGTCAAGGACATGACGCGCGGTACCTGAAACGGCCGTGCGCTTTTACAAAAAATGAAATGAAAGGACTGCATCATGCGTCACGGACACGGACTACGTAAACTGAACAGAACCAGCGAGCACCGCCTCGCGATGCTTCGCAACATGATGAACTCGCTGCTTGAGCACGAGGCCATCAAGACCACCTTGCCCAAGGCCAAGGAGCTTCGCCGCGTGGTTGAGCCCATGATCACGCTGGCCAAAGAGCCCACGCTTGCCAACCGCCGCCTTGCGTTCAATCGCTTGCGCGACCGTGACATCGTGACCAAGCTCTTCGCCGTGCTAGGCCCCCGGTACCAGGCACGTCCGGGCGGTTACACCCGCATTCTGAAAATGGGCTTTCGCGTCGGCGACAACGCGCCTATGGCACTGGTTGAACTCGTGGACCGCCCAGCGGAAACCGACCAGCAAGTTTCCGGCGAAGCTGCCGCATAAGTGTTATAATTCCATCTTGCCGCGCGATGGAGCAGCCTGGTAGCTCGTTGGGCTCATAACCCAAAGGTCGCAAGTTCAAATCTTGCTCGCGCAACCAATCAGTAAGCGGTTAACGCTGACAGTAAACGCCCACACTCAGTGGGCGTTTTGCTTTGTGGCTTCGCGCTGCCTGGCGATTTGGGCCTGCTGTTCGCCAAGCGGCCATTCACCAGCACGCGGGCCCGCTCAGGACAAGGCAGCCCGCGCCAACCCCGGTTGGCGCCAGGTTGTTGCAGGATCGCCAGAAGGGGACACCCGAGTTCAGGGAGGGGGACGCGTCTACAATCGCGCCGTGTCAGGCAGACGGGTAACAAGTGCCAGACTGACAAGCACGAATACAGTGGAGCACGCATGAGAAATTACCTCTTGGGCCGCACTTTTTTGTCGCCACCCATCGACAACGGGGGCGTCGCGGTCACGACTGCTTTGCCATGAGATCCGCCCATCGCGTGGCACGGGAAAACCCCAGGGCCAGATGCACCGTCAAGGTAGCGGCAGTTTCCGGCGCCCTGGTGGTCCTGCTTGCCTGGGCCACGGCGTCCATGGCGAGCAATCTGAGCTTCATGAAAGACACGCCCTATGCGCACTTCACCGAACAGGATCACAAGATGTTCAAAGGCGCGCTGGATGCAGCTCTAAATCAGGCTGCGGATGGCGAGACCCGCGCCTGGTCCAATCCTGCCTCCGGGGCCGGTGGAAACATCGAAACGATCAAGACTTTCAAGCGAGGGGCAGCAAGCTGTCGCGTGGTGTCGATCGCCAACAAGGCCAAGGGACGTTCGGCTTCGGCGGAATACAACTTCTGCAAACAGGCATCCGGCAAATGGACGCTGGCCAATTGAGGGCCTGGGAGTTGGTGCGGCTGGCGGGGATCGAACCCACGACCCTTGGCTTCGGAGGCCAATACTCTATCCACTGAGCTACAGCCGCATCCATGGAGAACAAGAATTCAATTATCGCATGTGAGGATTCGCATTTTCAGGATGCCGACGGGTCGCCGCGCACTGTAACCGGTCTACTGAAGCTCAATAACTTGCGTTTGGACAAGAATTCCAACTCGGGTTGCGGTAATCTGGGCCGGCTGGCACATGATGGTGCGCATGGCACCGTGCCGGTTTGGCCGGGCAGGAACGCCATCTGCTATTATTTTCATTAACAGGAGAGAACCATGACAGACTATGCCGAAGCCACCCTCGCCACCAAGGAAAAACTCGCCGCCGACCTGAAGCTGGTCATCGCTGACGCCGAGGAGTTGTTGCAGATTACCTCTGCCCAGACCGGCGACAAAGTGGCTGAACTCCGCTTGCGCATGGCCGACAATCTTCGCGCCGCCCGCCTCAAGCTCGCTGACGTCGATGCGGCGGTACGGGACAAGGCGCGTGAAGCCGCCCGCGCAACGGATGACTATGTGCATGAGAATCCGTGGCGCTCGATCGGCGTCGCTGCCGGTGCCGGTCTGGTGATCGGGCTGCTGATCGGTCGTCGTTGATTCCCAGCCTTCAGCCATGAGCGGGCCGGAAAGACCGGAGCGACTGGCGGTTTCCTTGCGCGGCCTGGCAGGCAGCCTGATCGAATTCATATCGATCCGGCTTGAACTGGTTGGCGTTGAAGCCCGCGAAGAAGTCCTTCGTCTGGGGGAGTTGCTGCTCTACGGTGCCATCGCGGTCGTCTTGCTGAGTCTGGGGCTGACGTTTCTGGCCGTGTTGCTCACGGTGCTGTTGTGGGACAGCCATCGCCTGCTGGCACTTGCGGTTTTTGCCACTGTATTCCTGACCCTTGGCGCGCTGGCCTTCATTGCCGCCCGGGTCAGGTTGGCGCAGGGGTCGCGTCTTTGGGGTGCGAGCCTCGACGAACTCCATCGTGACAAGGAAAGGCTGCGTCTGTGACGACACGGCGCCTTGAACTGGCCGTCGCGCGTCAACGCTTGCTGGAGCGCTCAACGATGGCGCGCGAACGTGTGGCCCTGCAATCTGCTGCGCTGACGCCCGTGCTGGCGCTGGGTGACCGCGTCAATGACGCCGTGTTTTGGGTGCGCGCCCATCCTGAACTGGTGGTGTCCGCCGTCGTGGTCGTGGCGGTCGTGCGTCCGCGGACCACCTGGCGCTGGACGTTACGGGCCTGGGGCGCATGGCGGTTCGTGCGGCGCTGGCGAAGTCGACTCGCCCCGGTGCTGGGCTCCAACTGACAGGGGTGCTTCCACAAGGCATCGCCTTGTGGCGGGCGTTGCGTTGCGCATCGCCAATTCAAAGGGGGCCGTCGGTATAATCAAAGGTTGTTTTGATTTCTCCCATTTCCGGACACCCTGCGTTTTTTGAGGACACCATGAGCGCCAACGGTCAAGATTCCAGCCACGAAGAAGCCCATACCGGCCCGATCAAGAACCCCAGCCAGGTGCTGTACGCCAGCCTGGCGGCCTTTGTGTTACCCATCTTTGTGATCATCGGCCTTGTTTACTACGTGACCTCGGAAAACAAGCCGCAGGCGGGCTCGGTCAATGCAGAGAAGGCCGTGGCCGAACGTATCCAGAAAGTCGGCGTCGTGGAGATCCGCGATGCCAACCGTCCCCTGAAAGCCGGCGAAGAGGTCTACAAGGCGCAGTGCTCGGCGTGTCACGCCACTGGTGCGGCCGGTGCGCCCAAGTTCCAGGATGCCGCTGCTTGGGGGCCCCGCATTCCCTTGGGCTACGAAGCCCTGCTGAATTCGGCCCTCAAGGGCAAGAACGCGATGGGCCCTCAGGGCGGCGGCGACTTCTCGGATCTGGAAATCGGCCGCGCCGTGGTCTATATGGCCAATGCGGCAGGTGCCAAGTTCGAAGAGCCCAAGGCACCGGCCGCCGCGCCAGATGCTGGTGCGGCAGCGCCTGCTGTGCAGCTCGGCTCCTGCCGCTGCGAAATAGCCGGCATGGGCGAAACGGCCATGATGCCCTGATGGGGCCGGTCTCCCTGACCGTACCGCCGTCACGCAAGGAAACTGAAAAGCCGGTCCATGACCGGCTTTTCGCATTTCTGCCAGGACAGGCCGTGCGGGACCTTGAAATTCTGGTCTTTTCCCCGCTTCTCCAGCGTCAGATGGCGCTGATCTGCTATTGATTCTGGTGCTGCGTCGGCGAAGCTCGAAAGCCGGCCTGCGGACTGCGCACATACCCAAAGCGTGCTGGCAGTGCATCGGCGTTCACCGTCTCGGGCACCCACAGCCCTTGTTCAACCGCATCGGCCAGCAGGGGTACATCCTGCGTGTGCACCAGGCCGAAACCGAGGTCGGTCTCCAGGTACACCCGCCCGTGCTCGTCGAGCAGGCAGCAACGCGCCAGTGCCGTATGCCCGGTGTGCGCCGTCACGGTCAAACCGTTCCGGCCATCGGCGTGCAGGCGCCAGATGTACGGCGTGGCTTCCAGTTCCACATAGACGCGCTGCGGCCCGTTCTGGAAGAACCATTGCCCGGCGGCATCGCAGGCGTAGTTGCGGTGAATGAATTCGATCAGCTTCTCGTGCTTGAGCAGTGCGCCGCGGACGCCAGGCTTGCCGGGGGTGTCCAGCGCCGGAAACGCACCGAGCGCCTGCACGCGGTCGTCGCGCATGAACCAGTTGCCGCGCGCGTCCAGACCCAGCCAGCCATGGCAATCGGGCACGTTGGGCCATTTGGCGATGGCCTGTCTGACGATGTCGTCCATCGGCTGATTATTGACGCGTTGGCGCCAGCGTGCCCAGCAGCCAGCGGCCGACCGCGTCTGGCAGGGTCTGCACGTGGCCGGGCAGCCGTCCGTGCGTGAAGCCGACGTGGCCACCGTGTGCGGGTTGCCACAGCGTGACGTGGGGCCCGACCTCATGGCGTTTCGGCAGGCTGCTGGCGGGGACGAAAGGGTCGTTCAAGGCGTTGACCACCAGCGCGGGGATGCGGATGCTGGCCAGGTGCGGTTTGGCCGAGGCGCGCGCCCAGTAGTCCTCGGTGCTCCTGAAGCCGTGCAATGGGGCGGTGAAGTGCTTGTCGAACTCGTAGAGATCGCGCGCGGCCAGCAACGCGGCGCGGTCGAACAGCCCGGGGTGCTGCGCCAGCTTCTTCAGCGCCTTGGGCTTCATGGTGTTGAGGAACATGCGGGTATAGACCAGCCGGTTGAAGCCGCGACCGATCGCGTGGCCGCCGGCGGCCAGGTCAATCGGCGACGACACCGCTGCCACCGCGTCCGCCGTCACCCGTGCGGCCTCCCCCATCTCGCCGGCCCAGCGCATCAGCGCATTGCCGCCCAGGGACACGCCCACGGCCAGCAACGGCCCGCCACCCTGCGCCGTGTGGCGTGCGCGCAGGCGCCGCAGGATCCAGTCGATCTCCTCGAAGTCGCCTGAATGGTAGGCGCGCGGCCCCTGGTTGAGTTCCCCGCTGCAACCGCGGAAATGCGGCACGACGAAGGCGATGCCCTGCCGGGCGCACCAGTCGGCGAAGGCCTCGGCGTAGTGGCTGCGCGAGGAGCCTTCCAGCCCGTGGAACAGGACCAGCAGGGGCTTGCCCTGCGCTGCGGGCTCAGCCGAAGCGACGAGGAAATCCACGTCGACGAAATCGCCGTCCGGCGTGTCCCAGCGTTCGCGCTGGTACGCAGGCGCGGCACCGGACACCCGGCGCGCATAGAGCGCCGGCCAGATGGTCTGCAGGTTGCCACCAGGGAGCCACCAGGGTGCTACATATTTCATGGCAAATAAAGTCCATTTGACGCTGGGGAATGGCCATTTCGGGCATGAATCCGGGACCAGAGGCCTTCATGGGCCGGTCCGCACGCGGTGGACAGCGCCCGCGAATTCAATGCAGCACCTGCGGCCCGCCGCTGGCCTCTTCTGCATCCTGCAGCGAGCCCGGGCTGGCGTGGTGCGCCACCATCCGCCAGCCTTGCGCCGTCTTGTGGTACACGTTGGTCGCGATCACAAACGCCTGCTGCGGCCCTTCCTGCGTCATCACATCCACGCGCTCCAGCACGTTGTGCATGGCGCTGGCGAGCGAGGCCACCTTGCGCACCCGCTCGGGCCGCGCGGGGATGCCGCCATTGGCAAACAGGGCTTCAAACGCCGCACGGATGGCACCAGCGCCCACCAGGCGCGCGCCGCCGGGGTGCACGCACACGATGTCGTCCTCATCGGCCCAGCAGGCCATCAGCCGCGTGATATCGCCGATTTGCAGCGCGTCATAGAACGCGGCTTCGATGTCGTCGGGAGTGCCGCCAACCGTGGCGGCCCGGAGCTTGGCCTTTGACATGGTGCGCGGAGGTGCCCGTTGAGGAAGGAACGCCGATTTTGCCGTGGATTGCCAGCCCGGGCTTGAAGCCGGGCACACCACAAGCATCTATAGTGCTGGGCAGGGCTCCGTGGGGGCATTTTGAAAGGGTTTGACATGAAAAGATGGTTTTTCGCACTGCTGACCGTGTTGGCGCTCAGCGGCTGCGGCTACAACGACTTCCAGCGCCTGGACGAGCAGACCAAGGCCGCATGGAGCGAGGTGCTGAACCAGTACCAGCGCCGCGCCGACCTGGTGCCCAACATCGTCGCCACCGTCAAGGGCGAAGCGGCGTTCGAGCAGGACACCCTGACCAAGGTGGTCGAGGCGCGGGCCAGGGCCACGGCGATCCAGGTGACCCCGGAGACGCTGAACAACCCCGAGGCCTTCAAGAAGTTCCAGCAGGCGCAGGGCGAGCTCGGCAGCGCCCTGAGCCGCCTGATGGTGGTCAGCGAACGCTACCCCGACCTCAAGGCCAACCAGGGCTTCCGTGACCTGCGCGTGCAGCTCGAAGGCACCGAGAACCGCATCACCGTGGCGCGCAACCGCTACATCCAGGCCGTGCAGGACTACAACGTGCTGGCGCGCAGCTTCCCCAGCAACCTGACGGCCATGGTGTTCGGCTACCAGCCCAAACCCAGCTTCGCGGTGCAGAACGAGGCGCAGATTTCAGCGCCCCCGGTGGTGGATTTCGGGAAAAAGTAAGGGAAAAGTGCCTTACTCCAGCGTCAATCGGTCATACATTGCTATCAGGATAGTAGCAATCGCATTCTGGCTGAGCCTCGCGGCGCTGGCCGGTGCGGCCCACGCGCAGGCGGTGCAGCCGGTGCCGGCGCTGGTGGCGCATGTGATCGACGCGACCGGCACCCTGGAGGCTGGCCAGAAGGCCGCGCTCGAAGAAAAGCTGGCCGCACTGGAAACCGCGAAGGGGTCGCAGGTCGTGGTGCTGATGGTGCCCACCACGGCGCCGGAAGACATCGCCAGCTACGCCAACCGCGTCGGCAACACCTGGAAGATCGGCCGCAAGGGCGTGGGCGACGGCGTGCTGCTGGTGGTGGCCAAGGACGACCGCAAGGTGCGCATCGAAGTCGCCAAGACCCTGGAAGGCGCCCTCCCCGACCTGGCGGCCAAGCAGATCATCGACGAGGCGCTGACGCCGCGGTTCAAGCAGGGCGACTACGCCGGCGGGCTGAACGCTGCGGTGGACCAGCTGGCCGCGCGCATCAAGGGCGAGCCGCTGCCGCCCGTCAACCCGGGCACCTCCAGCAAGGGCAGCGCCGGCAGCGACGGCTTCCAGTTGTGGGATCTGGCGATTTTCCTGTTCGTGGCCGTGCCGGTGGTCAGCGGGCTGATCAAGCGCATTTTCGGTCGCAAGCTGGGCGCTCTGCTGACCGGCGGCGGCGTGGGTGCGCTGGCGTTGCTGGTGACCTCCAGCCTGGTGCTGGCGGTGATCGCCGCCTTGATCGCGCTGATGCTGGCGCTGTTCGTCAACCTGCCGACCGGGGGTTCGCGGGGGCGCGGCGGCGGTGGCTGGGGGGCGGGGTCGGGCGGCTGGAGCGGCGGTGGAGGCGGTGGTGGCGGCGGCGGTTTCAGTTCGGGTGGCGGCGGCGACTTCGGTGGCGGCGGCGCCAGCGGTGACTGGTAAGGCGAGCAAACCATGACAAGCCTGATGAAATCCCTTCAGACCCTGTTGCGCCACCGCTGGCTCGACGAGTCGGACGCCCGCCGCGCCATTGCGCCCGACATGGTCGAGCGCCTCATGCAGCGCGTGGCCGCCAGCGAAGCGCGCCACAGCGGGCAAATCCGCATCTGCGTGGAAGCCGGCCTGCCTTTCAGTTATCTGTGGCGGCATGTGCGCCGGGGTGTGCCCTTGCGCCACGTCATCCGGCAGCGGGCGGTCACGATGTTCGGCAAGCTGCGCGTGTGGGACACCGAGCGCAACAACGGCGTGCTGATCTACCTGCTGCTCGCAGAGCACGCCATCGAACTCGTCGCCGACCGGGGGCTCAAACCCTTCGTGCCTCCAGCGGAGTGGCAGGCCATGGTGCAGCGCATGGGGCAGGCGTTCCGTGCGCACCGTTTTGAAGACGGGTTGACGCAGGCGCTGGAAGAGGTCTCGGCCGTGCTGGTGGCCCATTTCCCGCAGGACAACGCGGAAAACCAGGCGCAGGGCCGGACCAACGAACTGCCGGATGCGCCGGTGGTGCTCTGACGCCGGGGCGGGCTCGGCCGACGGTTCAGTTGTCCGCGCCGTACTTGGGTGCCAGCAGGCGCCGGTTGACCGCGTGCGCGGCATCAAGCTCCTGCTGCAGCGCGCGGCTCACTTGCGTGAACGTCATCAGCTTGCGGTTGGCCTCGCGCAGGTGGTCCGACAGCCGCTTGGAAATCGCCAGCAGCAGCCGCGCGCCCACCGCCGGCTTGTCCTGGATCAGTTTCGCCAGCGCCTTGCGCGAAAGTTTGCCCACTGAAAGATCGGTTGCCGCGATGCAGGTGGCTGAGCGCGGCTCGCCATCGATCAGGCCCATCTCGCCAATCAGGCTGCCAGCGCCCAGCACCGTGACCACCATGCCTTCGCTGGTCGCCGAGGCCTGGCTCTCGACGGTGACATCGCCGTCAATTACCAGCAACATGTAGTCGACATCGGCGGACTCGCCGGCCCGGAAGATGGCCGTGCCGGCGTCCACGCGCTGCGGCTGCATGTAGCGCACCACCTCCCGCGCGTCGGCCAGGCTGAGCTGCACCAGCGCGTCCGGCGTGATCAGCTGGTGGGCGGCGCGCTCCTGCGCCGGCATTTCGGAGTGGGGTGTCACAGGCATGGTGCCGGCATTGTAGGAGCGGCTGCCTTATCCGCCACCGGCACCCGGGAATGGCGAATGGCGCGGCTTCAGGGCCGCGGCCCAGTCGGCGTGCTCCTTCGGAAAAGCGGCCCGGTAGCGCGCCAGCATGCCCAAGGCCTCATCTTCGCGGCCCAGCATCACCGCGCTTTCGATCACTTTCTCGATCACGCGGGGTTCGGGGGAAAAGGGCAGCAGCGCCATCGCCGTGGCGTAAGTCCACTCGGCGTTGTCGCGGCGCAGGGGCGTGGTCGTCAACTCGGCAAATCGCACCTGATCGCGAAAAACCCGGGCAGCACGGACCTTCTCCAGCGTGTTGTCTTGGTAGGCCGCTGCCCGCTCCTCGGGAAGCAGGTAAATCTGGCGCACGCGGTGGTAGTCCAGTGCGGTGAAAGCCACGCCCGCCACCAGCAGCAAGGCCACCAGCGTGGGCCCGGCGCGGCTGGACGTCTGGGCCGGGGCCTGGTGGCGGGTGGGCCACAGCAGGCCCAGGCAGATGCCGAAGGCCATCTGGAACGGCCCGTACCACAGCGGGTACTCCAGCAGGCTGTGCAGCCCGATCACGCCCAGCACCGTCCACGCCAGCTGACGCAACGGGTCCGCCTCGCGCCAGGGCCGTGCGCGCCAGATCGCCCACAGGCCTGCGCCGCACAGCCCCAGCGCCACCGGCACGCCCAGTTCCACCGCCAGATGCAGGGGCAGGTTGTGCGCGTTGTCCAGAATGTCGCAAAACCGGGCACCTTCGCCGCTTCCCTGGTACAGCGTGATGAAGTGCGCATAGTCCAGCCGGCCCCAGCCCCAGCCGAACCACGGCTTGAGCCCGATCAGCTCCACCACGTTGGACCACAGCGTCATGCGGCTCGAACACAGCGGCGCCCCTTCGCTCAGGCGCGCGAAGATGCCTGGCATGCCGATCGCGTTGAACAGCGCCGGCAGGGCCAGCGCCGCGGCCAGGTAAGCCGGCAGCACCGGGCCCAGCGTCCAGCGCACCTGGCGTTGCCGGTACAGCCCCCAGACGCCGGCCAGCGCCAGGATCAGCAGCAGCTCGAACAGGCCCGTGCGCGAGTGCGAAATCGCGTTGCCCACTGCCAGCAGCACCGCTGGCACCGCCACGCGCGCGGGCCGGCTGAACCAGGGGTCGCTGCGGGCCAGCCAGAGCAGCGCGCACAGGGCGGTGCTGGTCAGGCTGGCATACAGGTTGCGCTGGCGCAGGTTGCCAAAGGCCTCGCCCGGCGTGGCCGCCACCCAAGGCGCCAGTGCGTCGGCCGCGCCGACATATTGCACCCAGCCCATCAGCGCGCTGACCAGGCCGGCCGCCAGCCAGGCGCGCGCCAGCACCGTGGCGTCGGCTTGCGTCGCCGCCGTGAAGCGCAGGGCGCAGGCCAGGACGGCCAGCAGGCCCATGGCGAGCGCCAGAACTTCGGCGCCGGGCATCGCCCCGACCGGCCACAGGCCCACGGCCACCACCAGCAAGAACAGGCCGCCCAGCACGGTCAGGAGCGACCCCGGGACTTGCGTGGGCCGGCCGGTCAATGCCAGCGCCGCCGCACAGGCCCAGCTCACCAGCAGGGGCACGACACTGGTCGTGGGGCCCAGGGCGAAGGGGTGGATCCAGGGGAGGGTCAGGAGCAGAAAAATGGCGGCTGTCGTCATGGCGCCGTTTTCATCATTCTTTGCTCCAGTGTCTGTGGATCGTCTTTCCAGCATGTCCAGGCTTGTTCATGTCACGTCAGAAATCAACGTTGAAACCAATCGCGTCAAGGCAATCGCAAGTCGCGCAGCTGGGGATACTTTTCATTTGCCATGCTGCGCCAATTGTCGGCGATCCGGTCGTAGGTCTTTGGCCCGTGCAGGGCACGAATGACCTTCAACTGGCGAACGGCTTCATCCGGGTTTCCGTTCAATGCCAGTGACAGTGCATAGCGGTTTTGAGTGGCAGGCGAGGGGAAGCGCAGCGCCACTTTTCGGGCCAACGCCACCTCATCCGCGCTCATTCCCGGCCTGGGTGCGATGCGCCCGCCGTGCAGCAGCGCGTCCAGTTGCGTCAGCAAGACCACCTTCGGTCGTTGATAGCTGGCAGGCGTGGTGCCAACCTGCAGCGCCTCAAAACGCACAATGCGGAAATCCTCTTCGATGGACAGGTATTCAACGGCCGACCACGCCATCGTGGCCGTCGTGATGAGAAGGATGGCGGCCGCCGGTTTTACGCCAAGGCTGACCGCTGGCTTGACACCCAAAGCGCCTTCGAGCGCCCCCACGGCGAACATGACAGGGGCCAGGAAGTACGCGTAGGCAAACGGAAACTCCAGCATCGAATGCACCGCCACCGGCAGCACCACGGCCAGACAGTACCAGGGCACCAACTGGCGGGTCGCGCGCAAACGCCGCCATAGCCAGACGCCGGTCGCCAGCACCAGCAGAGCGGCCAGCGGGATGCCGACGCCCAGGGCCAGGTCCAGCGCAATAGTGTGCGCAAAGGTAAACGGATCACTCAACGCATGGGCGTGCGCCACGGCGTTGTGTGCGGTCGAAACCTGGCCCAGGCCCCAGCCCCACCAGGGCCGCAGCAGCAGGGCCTCCACCAGTTGCGGCCACACCACCAGTCGCAAGCCTGCGCTGGTATCGACGGCCAAACGGGAGCCTCTGGCCTGCAGCACAAAATCCATCATCAAGGGCCAGTACCAGAACAGGATCAAGAAGCCGAGCCCGGCGCCCGCCACGACCCAGGGCGACAGCCTGACCTCGATAGTTTTTCGCTTGGCGAACCACCAGGCCGTCAAAAGAAAAAAACTCAAGACGCCAGTTCTGGACTCGGTCGCCGCCAGACCCGTCAGCAAGGTGAGCGCCAACAGGCCCGACGCCGTAGCGCCGAGCCTCCTGGACTCCAACAGAAACAAAAGACTCGCCAGACCCATCACGAGCAGGGACGCCAGGTGGTTCGGTTGCCCCAGGTTGGCACCGGGACGACGAAGCTGGGTCATGCGATTGATCCATGGGAGAGCCTTCCCACAGTTCGAAAACCTGAGCAAACGCGATGACGGCGGACAAGAACGCACCCAGCAGCAAGGTCGCTGCCAGCCAGTCATACGTGCCACTCTTGTGGTGACAGCCATACCCCACGGCCATGCACGCGATGCAGGCGATCAGGTAGATCGACAGCACGACAGCGTCGCCCCCAAACATGATCAAGCCCGCAAATTGCTGGAGCCAGATCACCAGGCCCAATGCGATCAGCGGTATCGCTGTAATGGGGAGGGCAACGGTGCTCGCGATCTTGTTCGTTGCGGCGGCGTAGATGCCGTGCCATGCCAGCAACAGAATCGCAAGAAAAGCCAGGACTTCACTGTGCCAGCTGACCCATGGCAGGAAATGGACTGGTTGCAACCAGCCAAGCAATAAAATAAACATGGCCGCCACTGTGGCCACAGGCATCTTTCTTCACTCCCCAAAAAAAACGCCCCGACTGGGGCGTTTTTCAATTTTCCGCAGCAGACCATACCGACTACTGCAACGTAAACTGTCAATTTTATGGGGCAAAAGTGCCCGTACCTGCGATCGTTGCGCGGCACGATGCAGGCAACCACTTCTGAATAATAGCCAAACCAGCGGCTGTTGAACCGCACGCCCATTGATTCACTTGAACGCCACCGCCGTTCAGGGCAGCTGCACTCAATGGAGTACCGCCGGTGTCTTGCGGCTGCAACAGGACAAGTTGGCCATCTGCTGCAGCATCAATACCCGTGCCAATGGTAATTGCAATGGCGCCGTTGGCGTCGGTCTGGATTTTCGCCACATACTTGCTGCTTGCTGTCGAGCTTTCGCAGCCCCAGCCTCCAGCCACAGGCGCTGAAGTGGCTGTCTGAAAGTCTTCTGTAATGCCGGTGCGGCAGGCAGATGCCGCCAGAATCACTTCAGACATCTTCGCGCGCTTGGTGTAATCCTGGTACGCGGGCAGGGCCACGGCGGCCAGAATACCGATGATCGCAACCACGATCATCAATTCGATCAGGGTAAAACCCTTTTGCATGGAACGTTTCATAGTGAACTCCTTGGGTAAAGATTGAAGACGGAACATGAACAGCATATTGCATGCCAACTCTGCTGATCCGACGAACTGTGAAATATGCACGGAAAATGGCCGGGTTGCGACCTTTTTCAGCACCTGGTGTCAACAAAATCTGACAACTCTTCCCTCAAGGTGACAATTTTTGTCATCTGGTGACGCCGGAGCCCGTCCACTGCCCCAGCGGCAACGCGCTGCTGGCCTTGACTTCGCCCAGCGAGAAGCTGGTGTGCAAATCCTTGACGTTGGGCAGGTTGATCAGCACTTCGCGTGCGAACTGGCTGAAGGTGTTGAGGTCGCGGCTGACCACTTGCAGCTCAAAAGTGCCGGTGCCGCTGATGTAGTGGCAGGAGATCACTTCGGGAATCGCGCGGATGGCTTCTTCGAGCTGGCGCGTGACGTCGCCATTGTTGCGGTCGGCATCGAGCCGCACGAAGGCCAGCACGCCCAGGCCGATCTTGTGGCGGTCGATCTCGGCGCGGTAGCCCTTGATGTAGCCGCCTTCTTCCAGCGCCCGCACGCGACGCCAGCAGGGCGCGGCCGACAGCCCCACGCGCGCGCTGAGTTCGGCGTTGGTCAGGCGGCCGTCGGCCTGCAATTCCTGCAGGATGGCGATGTCAAATTTGTCGAGCGTTTGCAAAATGCGGCTTTTGAGCAAGAATCTTGCGCATGGTAGTGGAAACCGGGCATAAAAAGCAAAGACATATCTGCGCCGGCCCCCTACACTTTGCAGTCCTTTAGAGCCAGCGCCCTACCCGGGCGACGCTTGATTCACCGGCCCACCCGGCCGCCCGCCACCGTCCGGAGACGCCGCCCATGAACGCACCGCTGCCTGAACACATCCGCAAAGCGCTGGAAACCGTCACGCTCGACGACAAGTACGCGCTCGACCACGGCCGCGCCTTCATGAGCGGGGTGCAGGCGCTGGTCAAGCTGCCGATGCTGCAGCGCCTGCGCGACCAGCAGCAGGGCAAGAACACGGCGGGCTTCATCAGCGGCTACCGGGGTTCGCCGCTGGGCGGCTACGACCAGGCGCTGTGGAAGGCCGCGCCGTACCTGAAGGCGCAGAACATCGTGTTCCAGCCCGGGGTGAACGAAGAACTGGCCGCCACCGCCCTGTGGGGCACGCAGCAGCTGGGCTTTGCGCCGCCCGGCACCAACAAGTTCGACGGCGTGTTCGGCATCTGGTACGGCAAGGGCCCGGGCGTGGACCGGTGCTCCGACGTGTTCAAGCACGCCAACATGGCCGGCACCACGCCCTGGGGCGGCGTGATTGCGGTGGCGGGGGACGACCATATCTCCAAGAGCTCGACCGCCGCGCACCAGAGCGACCACATCTTCAAGGCCTGCGGCACGCCGGTGTTCTTCCCGGCCAGCGTGCAGGAGATCCTGGACCTGGGCATCCACGCGTTTGCCATGAGCCGCTTCTCCGGCATCTGGTCGGGCATGAAGACGATCCAGGAGATCGTCGAGTCCAGCGCCACGGCGATGATCGACCCGGAGCGCGTGCAGATCCACATCCCGACCGATTTCCAGATGCCCCCCGGCGGCCTGCACATCCGCTGGCCCGACCATGCGCTCGACCAGGAAGCGCGCCTGTTCCATTACAAGTGGTACGCCGCGCTGGCCTACATCCGCGCCAACCGGCTGAACTACAACGTGATCGAAGGCCCGAACGACCGCTTCGGCCTGATTGCCAGCGGCAAGGCCTACAACGACACGCGCCAGGCGCTGCTCGACCTGGGGCTGGACGACGACACCTGCCGGCAACTGGGCATCCGGCTGCACAAGGTGGGCGTGGTCTGGCCGCTGGAGGCGCAGCTGACCCGCGAATTCGCCACCGGCCTGCAGGAAATCCTGGTGGTGGAGGAGAAGCGCCAGGTCATCGAATACCAGCTCAAGGAAGAGCTGTACAACTGGCGTGCCGACGTGCGCCCCAACATCCTGGGCAAGTTCAACGACATGGGCGAAGGCCACCCCGGCGGCGAATGGTCGATGGCCAACCCCACGGCCAACACCTTGCTGCGCGCCAATGCCGACCTGTCGCCGGCGCTGATCGCCTCGGCCATCGCCCAGCGGCTGAAGGCGATCGGCGTGCCCGGCGACATTGAAGCGCGGATGGACGCGCGCCTGGCCGTGATGCAGGCCAAGGAGAGCGCGATGCAGGTGCTGGAAGTGCATGGCGACCGCCAGCCCTGGTTCTGCTCGGGCTGCCCGCACAACACCTCGACCAAGGTGCCCGAGGGTTCGCGCGCCATGGCCGGCATCGGCTGCCATTTCATGAGCATCTGGATGGACCGCGCCACCGTCGGCTTCACGCAGATGGGCGGCGAGGGCGTGCCCTGGGTGGGCCAGCAGCCCTTCAGCACCGACCAGCACATGTTCGCCAACCTGGGCGACGGCACCTACTTCCACAGCGGCATCCTGGCCATCCGCCAGAGCATCGCGGCGGGGGTGAACATCACCTACAAGATTCTCTACAACGACGCGGTGGCCATGACCGGCGGCCAGCAGGTCGGCGAGCGGCCCGAGGGGCATTCGGTGATCCAGATCGCGCAGACATGCGCGCCGAGGGCGCGGTGAAGATCATCATCGTCACGGACGAGCCTGAGAAATACGAAGGCGTCAAGGGCCTGCCCGAAGGCATCGCCATCCAGCACCGCGATACGCTGGACGCGGTGCAGCGGGAATTCCGCGAGATCAAGGGCACCACGGTCATCATCTACGACCAGACCTGCGCGACCGAAAAGCGCCGCCGCCGCAAGCGCGGCACGCTGGTGGACCCGGCCAAGCGCGTGGTCATCAACGAACTGGTGTGCGAAGGCTGCGGCGACTGCGGCGTGCAGTCCAACTGCCTGAGCGTGGAGCCGCTGGAAACCGAGTTCGGCCGCAAGCGCCAGATCAACCAGAGCACCTGCAACAAGGACTATTCCTGCGTCAAGGGCTTCTGCCCGAGCTTCGTCACCGTGGAAGGCGGCCAGCTCAAGAAAAAGGGCAAGGGCAAGGGCGCCTCGCCGTTCGAACTGGGCGCGCTGCCCGAGCCGGTGCTGCCGGTGCTGGCGCAGGCCTGGGGCATCGTGGTGGCGGGCGTGGGCGGCACCGGCGTCATCACCATCGGCCAGCTGCTCGGCGTGGCCGCGCACCTGGAAGGCAAGGGCATCGTCACGCAGGATGCGGGCGGCCTGGCGCAAAAGGGCGGCGCTACCTGGAGCCATGTGCTGATCGGCGCCACGCAGGACGACATCCGCACCACGCGCGTGAGCATGGCGGCGGCCGACCTGATCATCGGCTGCGACCCGATCGTCACCGCCGGCAAGGAGACCGTGCTGCGCATGCGCGAGGGCCGCACCCACGTGGCGCTCAACGCCCAGGGCACGCCCACCGCTGCGTTCGTGAAGAACGCCAACTGGCAGAACCCGTCCGACCAGTGCGTGGCCGACATCACCCGCGCCGTGGGCGAGGCCGGCGTGGGGCTGTTCAATGCCGACGCGGTGGCGGGCAAGCTGATGGGCGACACCATCTACGTCAACCCGATGATCCTGGGCTACGCCTGGCAAAAGGGCTGGATTCCACTGGGACGCGAGTCGCTGCTGCGCGCCATCGAACTCAACGCCGTGGCGGTGGACAACAACAAGACCGCGTTTGAGTGGGGCCGCCAGGCCGCGCACGACCGCGCGCGGGTCGAGGCGCTGCTGTCACCGGGGCAGATCGTCGAATTCAAGAAGCGCGAGACGGTGGAAAGCCTGGTCGCGCGCCGCGTGGAGTTCCTCACGGCCTACCAGGACGCCGCCTATGCGGCGCAGTACCAGGCCTTTGTCGAGAAGGTGCGCGCTGCCGAAGCGCGGGTTTTCGAGGGCGCGGCCGGCGCGTCGGGCAAGACCACGCTCACGGAAAGCGTCGCACGCTACCTGTTCAAGCTGATGGCCTACAAGGACGAGTACGAGGTGGCGCGCCTGCACACCGACCCCGTGTTCCTGGACAAGATCAACGGCATGTTCGAAGGCGACTTCAAGCTGAATTACCACATGGCGCCGCCGCTGATCGCGAAGAAAAACGCCAAGGGCGAACTGATCAAGCAGCCTTTCGGCCCGGCCATGATGACCGCGTTCAAGCTGCTGGCAAGGCTCAAGGGGCTGCGCGGCGGCGCGTTCGACATCTTTGGGCGGACAGAGGAGCGCAAGACCGAGCGCGCGCTGATCGGCGAGTACCGTGCCAGTATCGAGGAAGTGCTGAAGTCACTGAGCCCGACCAATCACGCCACGGCGGTGGAAATAGCCCGCATTCCGGAGCAGATCAAGGGCTTTGGCCATGTGAAGGAGCGCCACCTGAAGGCGGCGCGCCAGGCCTGGAGCGGTTTGATGGCGGCGTGGCGTGAATCCGCAGGGGCGCGCGTCAGGTGGCCTGAAACGCCGTGAAAGCCATTTTCATGATGAAAATGGCCTCTGCCCAGCGTCAAATGGTCATTGTCAGCTATTGAACTGGGAGTAAATCCGCCGGTTCCAGCACGATCGGCTGGCCGTGCGGCGTGCGCTCTGCCGCCGCCTCCCAGGCGTGTTCGAGCGCGTGGATCTGCTCCGGCGTGCCGACCTGCCGGGCGATCACCAGTTTTTCCAGGGCATTGAGCCAGTGCGTGTAGTACAGGCTGCCGTCGTCATCGCCTGCGTCGGTCTGGCCGGCGGCCTGCCCCGCGCGAATCTCGGCGGTCAGGGCCGCGGCCCATTCCGGCCAGGTGAACAGGCCACGCTCGTGCAGTTGCACGGCCATGGCAAAGGCGTGGGCCTGCCACGGTTCGGCAAACATGGGGCCATCGTCCCGAACCGCAGGCAGCGGCAGCAGGTCGCCGCATTGTCGGGCGATGTCGGCGGGTTGTTGCAAGGCGTGGCGGCTGTTCATGATGCGGCTTCAAGGTACGGTTCCCACGCGTCCACGCTGACCTGCAGCGTTGGGTCGGCGTCCGGGCCCCAGAGCTCGGCGCCGTCGAATACCACGGTGTAGAGCCATTCCGGCGTCTGGTCGAACGGTGGCACCGGATGTGACACATGCCGGTCCGGAAAGATATGGGTGCCATGGACGCTTTGCACCGTGCCGATGTGGCCGCGCACGTAGCGCGGCAGGCGGGTGTGGCCGGCCGGGTGCATGTTGCGGGCACGCACGCGGTCGCCGATGGCAAAGCGCGCAGGGTTGCCGGACGGGCGGGTCGCCGGGGAGCCGGCGGCCAGTACCGCATCCACGGCATCGGCGTGCAGCACGCGGGCCAAGGGCAGGGGCGGCTGCAGCAGATGGCCGCTGCGCAGTTCGTCGGCGCTCACCAGGCCCCGGTCCAGCAGCAAGTGCTCCAGCCCGCGCAGCCAGATCTCGTAATAACTGCTGTTCAGGTACACCGCCGGGGGCAGCGATTCGCGCGCCGAGCGGCTCAGGTCGATGTTCCACTGGCCGCAAGCGCCCATGGCCACGGTCATGGCGAGCGCGCGTGCTTCCCATTGCGCATGGAACAGCGGTTCATCGGCTTCGGGTTGCACCGGGCCGAAGCCCTGCATGCCACCCATGTCGTGCACGGAGTTCATGCCTTGGCCCCGGCGCTGGCGGGTGCTGCGCCCGGCGGGAGCGCCAGGCCGGTGCCGATCATCGAATCGCGCGTCACCAGCGATGCAAGTTGGTCCTCACTCATTTCGGAAGTCCCTTGCGGGCGCATCGGTAGCACCAGATAGCGTACTTCGGCGGTCGAATCCCAGACGCGAACCGTGGTGCTCTCGGGCAGGGTGACGCCGAAATCCGCCAGCACACCGCGGGGGTCCATCACGGCCTTGGCCCGGTAGGGCGCGCTCTTGTACCAGACCGGCGGCAGGCCGAGTACCGGCCACGGGTAGCAACTGCACAGCGTGCACACCACCATGTTGTGGACGGCGGGCGTATTTTCCACGGCCACCATGTGCTCGCCCTGGCGACCGGTGAAACCGAACGAGGCGATGGCCGCCGTGGCGTCCTTCAGCAGCCAGGCGTGAAAATCGGGGTCTGTCCAGGCTCTGGCCACCACGCGCGCGCCGTTGTGCGGGCCGATCTTCGTCTCGTACGTCTCGATGATGCGGTCGAGCGCGGCCGGGTCGACGTAGCCTTTCTGGGTGAGCAGGGTTTCGAGCGCCCGCACGCGAACGTCCATTTCGCCGAGCGTGCTGCCCTCATGGTCGTGCCCATGGGCAACGGGGTGGGCGTGGGTGTGGGGGGCACTCAAGGCAAACCTCCTGGAAGGGCGCTGGCAAGGTGAGGCGACGGTGGGTTGCGGCCGCCGGGCCGCGACGTACCGGGCCGTGCAGGGGCATCATAGCGCCGCATACAATGACAGGTTGCCTGCCCTTCGCCGCTTTTGCGTGCCCGGGCGGTTCAGATGATTCATTTTGTGGAGTTTGCCTGTGTTTATTTCTTCCGCTTTTGCCCAAACCGCACCTGCCGCTGCCGCTGGCGGTGACATGCAGTCGTCCCTCATGAGCATGCTGCCACTGGTGCTGATGTTCGTGGTGCTTTATTTCGTGATGATCCGTCCGCAGATGAAAAAGCAGAAGGAGCACCGCGCCATGATCGATGCGCTGGCCAAAGGCGACGAAGTCGTCACGGCGGGCGGCATGCTGGGCAAGGTCACCAAGCTGGGCGAGGGCTATATCAGTGCTGAAATCGCCAATGGCGTGGAAGTGCAGTTGCAGCGCAGCGCCGTGGTGCAGGTGTTGCCCAAGGGCACGATGAAGTAAGCCGCGCTGGATGGCTCCCATCCAGAGACTGCCTGCTACAGGCACAAGCTACAAGCGAAATACGCGATCATGAACCGTTACCCGGTCTGGAAGTACGCGATCATGGTGATCGCCTTGTTGGTGGGGGTGATCTACACGCTGCCCAATTTGTTTGGTGAAGCTCCGGCGGTGCAGGTGTCGGCCGGCAAGGCCACTGTGCGGGTCGATACCGGCACCCAGGCGCGGATCGAGGGCGCCATCAAGGCAGCGGGCCTTCAGGCCGACCTCGTCACCTTTGACGGGAATTCGGTCAAGGCGCGTTTCGATTCGACCGACAACCAGCTCAAGGCCAAGGACGCCATCCAGAAAGCCCTGAATCCGGATCCCGCCGACCCTGGCTACGTGGTCGCACTGAATCTGGTGTCGCGCTCTCCGGCCTGGCTGTCGGCCCTGCACGCCTCGCCGATGTATCTCGGTCTGGACTTGCGTGGCGGTGTGCATTTCATGCTGCAGGTGGACATGCAGGCCGCGTTGACCAAGAAGGCCGAATCCCTGGGCGGCGACCTTCGCAGTGTCCTGCGCGAGAAGAACCTTCGCCACGGGGGTATCAGCCGCAACGGCCAGATCATCGAAGTGCGCTTTCGCGATGCGGCCACGCTGGACGCGGCCAAGCGCGTCATTCAGGAGCAGTTCACCGAGTTGCAGACCACAGATGCACCGGACGGCAGTGAATACAAGCTCATCGCCACCATCCGGCCCGAGGCGGCGCGCAGGGTCCAGGAGCAGGCGGTCAAGCAGAACATCACCACGCTGCACAACCGCATCAATGAACTGGGGGTCTCCGAGCCGGTGATCCAGCAACAGGGGCTGGACCGCATCGTGGTGCAGTTGCCCGGCGTGCAGGACACGGCCAAGGCCAAGGACATTCTGGGCCGCACCGCGACGCTGGAGATGCGCCTGGTGGATGATTCCGCCGAGGGCCGTGACGCCGAAGCCGGGCGTGGGCCCGTGCCGTTCGGCACTGAACGCTATCTGCAGCGCGACGGGCGTGCCGTGATCGTGAAGAAGCAGGTGATCATCACCGGCGACAGCCTGACCGATGCCCAGCCCGGCTTTGATTCGCAGAACCAGCAGCCCAAGGTGGACCTGACGGTTGACGCCAAGGGCGGGCGCATCATGCGCGATACCAGCCGGGAGAACTTGAAGAAGCGCATGGCCATCCTGCTGTTCGAGAAAGGCAAGGGCGAGGTGCTGACAGCCCCCGTCATCCAGGGTGAACTGGGCAACCGTTTCCAGATTTCAGGGTCCATGACCGTGGTCGAAGCCAACGATCTGGCCCTGCTGCTGCGCGCCGGATCGCTCGCCGCGCCGATGGAAATCATCGAGGAACGCACGATCGGGCCGAGCCTGGGCGCGGAAAACATCGCCAAGGGCTTTAACAGCGTGATCTGGGGCTTCCTGGTCATCGTGGCCTTCATGGCGGCGTACTACATGCTTTTTGGCTTGTTCTCTGGCATCGCGCTGGCCTTCAACCTGCTGCTGCTTGTCGCCATTCTTTCCATGCTGCAGGCCACGCTGACCTTGCCCGGCATGGCTGCCATGGCGCTGGCGCTGGGCATGGCGATTGACTCCAATGTGCTGATCAATGAGCGGGTGCGCGAGGAATTGCGCAACGGGGTGTCGCCCCAGGCGGCAATTCACGCGGGCTACGACCGCGCCTGGGCCACGATCTTTGACTCGAACATCACCACGCTGATTGCCGGCCTGGCCCTGCTGGCCTTTGGCTCCGGCCCGGTGCGCGGCTTTGCGGTGGTGCATTGCATCGGCATCCTGACCTCGATGTTCTCCGCTGTGTTTTTCTCGCGTGGCCTGGTGAACCTCTGGTACGGCCAGAAGAAGAAACTCAAAACGGTGTCGATCGGCACGGTCTGGCGGCCCGGATGGCGATGGCGCTGTGGCCACTTCTGGCAAGCTAACGGCCGATTAAGGGAGCACAAGATGGAATTTTTCAAGATCAAGAAGGACATTCCGTTCATGAGGCATGCGTTGATCTTCAACGTGGTCTCCCTCGTGACCTTTCTGGCGGCCGTGTTCTTCCTGTTTTCGCGCGGGCTGCACCTGTCGGTGGAGTTCACCGGCGGTACCGTGATGGAAGTGAGCTACTCCCAGCCGGCGGATCTGTCCAAGGTCCGCGGGCTGGTGTCGGGGCTGGGTTTCGCCGACGTGCAGGTGCAGAATTTCGGTTCGGCGCGTGACGTGATGATTCGCCTGCCGGCGCAAAAGGGCGTGAGCTCGGCGCAGCAAAGCGAGAAGGTGCTGGCCGCCCTCAAGGCCGATGACGGCACGGTGAACCTGCGACGCACCGAGTTCGTCGGCCCTCAGGTCGGCGACGAACTCGCGGCGGACGGCCTCAAGGCGCTGGGCATGGTGGTGGCGGGCATCATGATCTACCTGGCGTTCCGCTTCGAATGGAAGTTTGCGGTGGCCGCGATCATCGCCAACCTGCATGATGTGATCATCATCCTGGGTTTCTTCGCGTTCTTCCAGTGGGAGTTTTCACTGGCGGTGCTGGCAGCGGTGCTGGCGGTGCTGGGCTACTCGGTCAACGAATCGGTTGTGATTTTTGACCGGATCCGGGAGAATTTCCGCCGGTACCGGAAAATGAACACGGTTGAAATTATTGACAACGCGATCACTTCCACCATCAGCCGCACTATCATCACCCATGGATCTACCCAAATCATGGTGCTTTCGATGCTTCTCTTCGGGGGTGAGACCTTGCACTATTTCGCCATGGCGCTGACGATCGGCATTCTTTTCGGTATTTACTCGTCGGTCTTTGTGGCGGCGGCCATCGCGATGTGGCTGGGTATCAAACGCGAGGACCTGGTCAAGGCGACCGGCAAGAAGGACGACGGCCCCATCGATCCCAACGATCCGAACGCAGGGGCCACGGTGTAGCTTTCATGGCAACCCAGGGATTCACCGCTCCATCCTCGCCCCTGTCGCGCAGCACGCGCGAGCAGTTCGTGGCCGAGGTGGACGGTGTGGTCCTGAGTCTGGCGGCCACGGCCCAGGGCCGCCTGAGCGCGCTGGCGGATCAGACCGGCAATGCGCGTGACCAGCAAAACCGCCGGGATGCGCTGCTCGACTTCCTGAAACTGCGCGACGCCTGGATTCAGGCCTTGCGCCAGGCCCTGCGCCAGGCCCTGGTCTCGCCTGGACTGGCCGCATTGCGCCGCGATGACAAGCGCAGTCAGGGGTTGACGCTGATCGGGGATGACGAGATAGAAGACCGGAATCCTGGTGTCGCGTCTGGAGAAGGCGATTTCGGACAAGGTGAGCTGGGAGCTCAATGACCTTCGGTTAAGGGTCATGAAGCTCGACAACGATCAGGAACTTGCCGAGCACGACGTGCTCAAGCCCGAAACCCTTGCCTCGGTGATGATTGCCCAGTGGCTGGCCTGCGGTCTTTCGCGGCCGATCTGGGTTGCGGTGCAGGACAGCCTCACGCCACTGATTGCCGAGCGCATGCTCGCAGCCTACAAGCATGCCAATGAATTTCTGATCCGCAATGGTGTCATGCCGGTGATCGAGGTCAAGCCGATGGTTCGGCGCTCGACGGCGGCGCCGCTAGTAGCACCTGCCAGCCAGTCGCGGTGGTCTTCGCACGCGGACAGTGGCGACGCGGGCCCCCAGTCCGCTCGTGGTGGCAGTTATGGTGGCTCGGGCGGTCATTCCGGTGGCGGTGGTGGTTATGGCAGCTCAGGCGGTCATTCCGGTGGCGGTGGTGGTTATGGGGGCTCGGGCGGTCAGTCCGGCGGCGGTGCGGCGGAGTCGCGTCGCGGTGCGCCAGGTGGTGGCTACGAGGGCGCCGGCGGGTCGGGTTCAACACGGGCCGGCTCGCCAGCATCTGGCGCCTCCGGTCGCGGGCATGCCCACAGTGCGATGGCCGATGAAACGCGCATGATGACGTCGACCACGCCGCTGGCCCGTGCACGCCAGCGCGCGCAGGGTGTTCTGGGACAACTCAAGCGCATGCTGTTCGACCGTGGTGCGGGATTTGACGAGACGCGCCCGAACACGCTCTCGCCGGCGCTCGCTGCGGCGATGAGTCAGGAGCGCGCCGTATGGATTGAAGGCCCGGTCACTGGTGCAGGCCGCATGCCTCAAGGCGGCGTCCCGCAGGTGATGATGGAAATGCGGGAGCGCACCGCCGAACTCAAGAAGAAAGCCAGCAGCGCCAGCGAAAAAGCGACGATCGAGATCGTCGCGCTGATGTTCCAGGCCATCCTTGCCGAGGAGCGGATTGCGGCCAGTATCCGGGTCTGGTTTGCCCGTTTGCAGATGCCTGTGCTGCGCCTGGCGCTGGCCGAGCCGGAGTTTTTCAATACGCTGCAGCATCCGGCGCGCCAACTCATCGACCGCATGGGATCCTGTGTCCTGGGTTTTGATGCCAGCGGCGTTCAGGGCGCCGCGATGGAGGCGGAAATCCGGCGCGTGGTGCAGGTGATCGAGCAGTATCCGGAAACCGGACGGCGCGTGTTTCAGCTGGTGTTCGATGAATTCCAGAAGTTCCTGTCCGGTTTTCTCACGTCCAGGGAGGGCACCCAGCGCCTGGTCAGCGTGGCCCAGCAGGTCGAGCAGAAGGAGACCCTGGCCATCCAGTACATGATCGAGATGCGCAAGATGCTCGACAAGATCAAGGTGCGGGATGAAGTTCGCGAGTTTCTTTTCAAGGTCTGGTCCGAGGCGCTGGCGGTGGCGGCATTGCGATATGGTCCGCAGCATGCGGAGACGCTCGCGCTCAAACGAACGGCGACAGATTTGCTCTGGGCGGCGAGCGCCAAGCCGAATCGGGAAGATCGCGCCCGTGTCATCCAGGATCTGCCGAAGATCCTGCAATACCTGAGGCAGGGCATGGCCTTGCTTGGCTTGCCGCAGACGGCGCAGGATGCCCAGCTCAAGATTCTCAGCGATATCCTGGCCGACGCCTTCCTGTCCAAGACCGAGGCAATTCCCCAGGATGAGATCGATGACATGGCGCGCCGCCTCGAACAGCTGGAAGTGGCCATCAGCGATGAAGATGCGGGCGAAATTGAACTGGACCCGGGCACGCTCGAGGTCATGCTGGGTGTTGATGCCTCGTCTTTCGAGCTGTTGCCCAACGGAGGGTCCAGCCCGAGCAATGCCATGCTGGCCTGGGCCAAGGAACTCGAACTCGGTCATTGGTTCGTTCTGGACCACAACGGCGTGGTGTCGAAGATCCAGCTGGTCTGGCGCAGCGACCGGCGCCAGCTGTATCTGTTTGCCTCGGGCGATGGGCGAAATTATCTGATCCAGGCACGTCGCCTTGCGGCCTATCTGCAGGCGGGTTTGCTGGTCCCTTCCGAAGACGAAACGCTGACGGTCCGCGCGACGCGCGAGGCTCTGACCAAGCTCGACGCAAATCCCGAGCGCTTGCTGGACTGATCCGTTACGGGCGGATCTCAGTGCGCCACGCGACCGCCGCTGTCGTCGCAGAGTTCAGTCAGGCCGTGCCGAGCCGCTGGTACAGTCCGCCTGGCAAGCGCGCTACCGCACCCTCGAGCTCGAGTTCCAGCAGGCGAGCTTGAAGTCTTGCCGCATCCAGCCCGGTCCGGGCCATCAGGGCGTCCAGGCCCACCGGATCAAAGCCGAGCGCTGTCGTCAATGCGTCTTCCGGAACACTTTCGGGTTCTTGCGTCGCGGAGAAATCCCCATCAGCTATCGATCCGGGCGTTGCTGGAGGCTGGCCCGTCGGCAGGCGAAGTTCCTCGAGCACATCCTGCGCGGTTTCAACCAGCTTGGCGCCCTGCCGGATGAGCGCATGGCAGCCGCGTGACTGGCTCGCGTGGATGGACCCCGGGATTGCAAAGACTTCCTTGCCCTGCTCGCTGGCCATTCGGGCAGTGATGAGTGAGCCTGATTTCAGCGCAGCTTCCACTACCAGAGTTCCCAGGCTCAAACCGGAAATGATGCGGTTGCGTCTGGGAAAGTTGGCCGAGACCGGTGGCGTACCCAATGGATACTCGCTCACCAGCAGCCCATGGCGCGCAATGCGGTGCGCCAGGGCGAGATGCTTTTTCGGATAGACGCGGTCCAGCCCGGTGCCCACCACGGCAATGGTGGCAATTGCGCGGTCCAGACCTCTCGCCTCTGCCCCTTCCAGCGCGCCGAGGTGCGCTGCGCCGTCAATGCCCAATGCCAGTCCGGACACCACCGTCAGACCCGTTTCAGCCAGTTCGCGAGCGAATTGCCTGGCATTCGTTTCGCCCTGGGGGGTCGGGTTGCGGCTACCGACAATGGCAATGCCCCTGCGTGCGGCAATCTCCAGCGGGGCGGGGCCATTTCCCGAATGGTTGACGTCGGCAGGAAGCGCCTGGCCGAGCAGGTACAGCATGAGTGGCGGGTCTTCGATATCGAGCAGTGCGGCAGGGTAGGCTGCATCACCGAGCGTCACAATCTGCCGCTGGATGCCTTCGGCCGCTGGCGTCTGGCGTGCATCGTCAAGCCACTGCCACGAAGTCTCCAGCAGGGCAGGCAATTCGGCGGGGGTACTCAGCAACGCCGACGCCTGGACGGGGGAGACAATCTGGCGCAATGTGGCGCCAGACTGATCGAAGATCGATTGCGGCAGACCGAACGTGGCCAGCAGTTTGCGCGCTGTGGCATTGCCCACGCCGGGTGTCAGGGTCAACCGCAACCAAGCGGCGAGGTCGTCTCGCTCCACGGTGCGCGATGCGTCAGCGAGGTATCCGGAGAGTGTTATGGGGTCGGATCGTCGCGGACACGCTTCAGCGTGGGCTGACTGCCCGGTTACCCACTTTCACGCCGTCATTGACCTGCAGCAGCAAGCCGTAGGAGACCCGCTCGAAGGTCCGGAACACCATCAGGAGGCCCCGTCGCTCGTCAGGCAGTTGAAGCACGCCTCTTTGCGTGAAGAAGCCCCTGCGATCTTCCGGCAGCTGGAGCGCGACTTGGCCATCGGCCGTTGTGTCCACGATGCGCTCGCCATCCTTGAGAATCTCCAGGACATGACCGATTTCCATGCCATCGCGTGTGCCGCGGTTGAGCACGACGACCTGGCCGGTGGAGGCATACCGCACGGCGTCATCGGTGTAGATGGAGATGATCTGTGCGTCGACCTGGAAGGCGGGTGCGCGGGGCGTGTAGGTGGCAAACGGCCGCGGCGGCTCGATCAGGAGGCGGTCGCCAACGGTGATCACGTCCTTGGTCTTCAGGAGGTCGAGCGAGGCTGGCACAGGCGTGACCTGGAGCTTGCCGTTCGCGTCAGTTGTCGAACTGGTGGTCTGGCCCTGCACCAGCCGTGCGTTGCCGAGGTAGGCAGCCTCATAGCCCAGAATCTCACCGGTCGACGGGTCCACCAGCGGTTTGGCATTGCGGAACACACGGTACCCCTGCGGCATGCCGGGGCCGTCCAGCAGGGGACGGCTTGCATCGCCCATCGCATAAATCCGGTCACCCCGGCTGAGCAGGAGTCGATTCTCGCTGTTGGCGACGATGCGTGGCGCCAGCATCATCGTGGCTTCATCCACCACCAGCGGCTCGACGAGATACGGGTCAATCTGGTCGTTTCTCAAGGTCGGCAAGGCGTTCGCCGGCAGGAGTTCACTGCGGATGCGGGGTGAAAGCTTGACGGTATCGGCATCACTGCCGCCGCGAACCCTGAGGCGCGCGCGGCCATCCTTCTTTTCCAGTTGCAGAACCTGGCCTGGATAGATCAGGTGGGGATTGCGGATCTCTTCCAGGTTCATGCCCCAAAGTTCGGGCCAGCGCCAGGGCTTCTTGAGGTAAATCCCCGAGATGCCCCAAAGGGTGTCCCCGCGCTTGACGGTGTACAGGTCGGGTGCGCCTGGCGCGAGTTCACTCAGCGGAACCCCCTCCTGCGCCACCTTTTGAGCCACACCGCGTTGGTTCGGGGTGATGGGGTAGTTCTGCGCATGAACTGCTGCGGGCAAATAGCACGCAATCATCCCGGCCAGCATGGCCAAGACGGGCACGGCCGTGATGGCAGGAGTTTTTCCCGTGGTCATTTGTTTCATTGGTTCTCGAATCCCCGCACAGAAATCTTGACAAATCACTGGTGATTCTGCGCTCAAGGCCTTGATTGGGCAATGATTTATGGTTTTTGACTCTGCGCGAAATGTAAAAAGTGGCGAAAATAGCGACATCTTTTATGTGATTTCATGGCTCAACTTCCCATTCTCCGTTACCCAGACCCCCGTCTTCACACGGTGGCCAAGCCCGTGCAGGCCGTTGACCCGCGCATTCGCATGCTGATTTCTGACATGCAGGAAACCATGTATGAAGCCCAGGGCATCGGGCTGGCGGCCACGCAGGTTGACGCACACGTCCGGCTGATCGTGATCGATGTGTCGGAGGAACGCAACCAGCCGCTGGTACTGATCAATCCGGTGCTCGCCTGGGCCAGCGAAGAGCGTGTGAAGGGTGACGAGGGCTGCCTTTCCGTGCCCGGAATTTATGATGGCGTGGAGCGCGCAGCGGCGGTCCACGTCACCGCGCTGGATGGCGAGGGCCAATCCCGCACGATCCAGGCCGAGGGACTTCTGGCCGTGTGCATCCAGCATGAGATGGACCATCTGATGGGCAAAGTGTTCGTCGAATACCTGTCGCCCCTGAAGCGCAACAGGATCAAGGCCAAAATGCTCAAGCAGATCAAGGAAGAGCGCGCGTAAGGCGTAAGGTGTATTGCGGCGCGCTGGCATCGATGGGCTGCAGCAGCCGTGGCGAGCTGATCGGTGAAGATACCTGTCCCTGCGGCGCCCGCGTGGCCCTGCCGGGTGCAGCAAAATAACCGCTTGCACGCGGCTTGCGTGATCGCTGACTGGAAATCCTCTTGAAAATCATTTTTGCCGGCACGCCCGAGTTCGCCAGCGTCGCGCTTGAGCGACTGCATGCAGCAGGGTTTGACATCGCACTGGTTTTGACCCAGCCCGACCGTCCGGCCGGGCGTGGCATGAAACTGCACGCATCGCCGGTGAAGCAGTTCGCGTTGGCGCACCACATCCCGTTGGCCCAGCCGCGCAGCCTGCGCCTGGACGGCAAGTATCCCGACGATGCGGCTGCGGCGCGCGAGGCCATCCTGGCCGCCGGTGCCGATGCCATGGTGGTCGCCGCCTACGGGCTGATCCTGCCGCAGTGGGTGCTGGATATTCCAACCTTCGGTTGTTTCAATATCCACGCCTCGCTGCTGCCGCGCTGGCGCGGCGCGGCGCCGATCCACCGCGCCATCGAAGCGGGCGACACCGAGACCGGCGTCACCATCATGCAGATGGATGCCGGGCTCGACACCGGCGACATGCTTTTCATGCACAGCGTGCCCATCACCGGTGGCGACACCACGGCCACGCTGCACGACCGGCTGGCCGATCTGGGGGGCAAGTTGATGGTGCTGGCCCTGAACCAGGCCGCCGCCGGGCATGCTGAAGCCCGTCCGGCAGCCTGCAGAGGGGGTGACCTATGCGCACAAGATCGAAAAGGCCGAAAGCGCCGTGGACTGGGCACAGCCGGCCGGGACGATCGAGCGACGCATCCGCGCGTTCGACCCCTTTCCGGGGGCCAGCAGCGTGCTGAACGGCGAAACCGTGAAGCTCTGGCGATCCCACATCGATAGCATGAAAAGACCAACCGACGCTGGGAATGGTCAGGTTTTGTCTGCAGATGCCGATGGCGTGCGGGTTGTGTGCGGCGACGGTGTGCTGTGCGTCACCGAGCTGCAACGCCCCGGCGGCAAGCGCCTGCCGGCAGCCGATTTCCTGCGGGGTTTCGCGCTGCCTGCGGGCGCCACCTTCGACGCGCCGCCGGCGGTGGCCTGAGTGTGGTGAACCCGAGCGCAGACTCGTCGCCGCTGCCGCGCCTGCGCAGGCTGGTGACCCACCCCGAGTTCCGCGCCGGTGCGCGCGAGATTTCCGGCGTGGCGCCGGGTCTGGCCGCCTGGGGGCTGATGACCGGCGTGGCCATGGTGCAGTCGGGCATGAGCACCGTCGAGGCCCTGGCGATGACGCTGTTGGTGTTCGCCGGCAGCTCGCAGCTGGCGGCCATTCCTCTGATTGCCGCCAGCGCGCCGGTCTGGGTGATCCTGGCCACGAGTTTCTGCGTCAACCTGCGCTTTGTGGTGTTCAGCGCCCACCTGCGCGCCTACGTCATGCACCTGCCGCGCTGGGCGCGGCTGCTGGCTGGCTACGTCACGGCCGACATGACCTATGTGCTGTTCGTGCGCCGCTACGCGCACCCGGCGACCACACCGGCCGAGCGCGAGGCGCAGCTGGCCTACCTGGCCGGCGGCGGCGTGCTGAACTGGGCAAGCTGGCAGGTGGCCAGCCTGACCGGCATTGCGCTGGCGCAGTCGGTGCCGCTGCATTGGGGGCTGGGCTTTGCTGGCATCCTGGCGCTGATCGGCGTGGCGTGTTCGCTGGCCTCGACGACGATGCGGCGCGTATCGGCGGGTGTGGCCGGGGCTGCGGCGGTGGCGGCGTTTGCGCTGCCGTTCAAGCTCAACATCGTGTTTGCGATTGCCGTGGCGGTGGCGCTGAGCCTGCTGCTGGAGCGGCCCGCGCCACCGGATCGCCGGGGGGGCGCATGAGCGCAGTGCACAGCACGGAGCTTTCCCCGTGAGCCAGCCCGGCACCGACCTGTGGACACTGGGCGTGATCGTCGGACTGACCGTCATCACGCTGATCACCCGCAGCTTTTTCTTCCTCTCCAGCCGCGAATGGCAGCTTCCGCACTGGGCTCAACGCGGGCTGCAGTACGCGCCGATTGCCGCGCTGTCGGCGGTCATCGTGCCCGAGGTGGTGATGACGCAGGGGCAGCTGATCACCACCTGGCAGGACGCGCGGCTGTTTGGCGCCGCAGCGGGGGCCGCCTTCTACTTCGTGCGGCGCGGGCAGGGGCAGGCCGTGCTGGGCACGATCGTGGTGGGCATGGCGGTCTATCTGCCGCTGCACCTGGGCCTTGGCTGGTAGCACGGCGTTTCGTTCACCGCGACTGATGCGGGTCAAGCGGCAGGCAGCGGGTGCTCCATAAAATGGACAAGTTATTCATCCAACCCACGAACCCACCATGAATGTCATCCGCTTCTCCGATCTGTGTGCCCAGGGCAAGGCCCGTGGCCAGCGCGTCTTCATCCGTGCCGACCTCAACGTCCCGCAGGACGACAGCGGCGCCATCACCGAAGACACCCGCATCCGCGCCTCCGTGCCCTGCATCCGCATGGCGCTGGACGCCGGCGCCGCCGTCATGGTGACCTCGCACCTGGGCCGCCCCACCGAGGGCGACTTCAAGCCCGAAGACTCCCTGGCCCCGGTGGCCAAGCGCCTGGGCGAGCTGCTCGGGCGTGAAGTGCCCGTGATCGCCAACTGGGTGGACGGTGTGGACCGTGGCGCCCGGCCAACTCGTGCTGCTGGAGAACTGCCGCGTCAACAAGGGCGAGAAAAAGAACAACGAAGACCTGGCGAAGAAGATGGCCGCCCTGTGCGACATCTTCGTGAACGACGCCTTCGGCACCGCCCACCGCGCCGAAGGCACCACCTACGGCATCGCCCAGTTCGCGCCCATCGCCTGCGCCGGCCCGCTGCTGGCCGCCGAGATCGACGCCATCACCAAGGCCCTGGCACACCCGAAGCGCCCGCTGGTGGCCATCGTCGCCGGCTCCAAGGTCTCCACCAAGCTCACCATCCTCAAGAGCCTGTCGGCCAACGTCGACCAGCTCATCGTCGGCGGCGGCATCGCCAACACCTTCCTGCTGGCCGCCGGGCTGAAGATCGGCAAGAGCCTGGCCGAGCCCGACCTGGTGGACCAGGCCAAAGCCGTGATCGAAGCCATGAAAGCCCGCGGCGCCGAGGTGCCGATCCCCACCGACGTCGTGACCGCCAAGACCTTCAGTGCGGACGCGAAAGCCGAGATCAAGGCCGCCACCGACGTGGCCGACGACGACCTGATCCTGGACATCGGGCCTGACACCGCCAAAAAGCTCGCAGCCCAACTCAAGGCTGCCGGCACCATCGTGTGGAACGGGCCGGTGGGCGTGTTCGAGTTCGCCGCCTTCGAGAACGGCACCCGGGTGATTGCCCAGGCGATTGCCGAATCCGACGCTTTCTCCATCGCCGGCGGTGGCGACACCCTGGCGGCGATAGCCAAGTACGGCATCGAGAAGGACGTGGGCTACATCTCCACCGGTGGCGGGGCCTTCCTGGAGGTGCTCGAAGGCAAGACGCTGCCGGCGCTGGAGATCCTCACCCGGCGCGCGGCGGGCTGAAGCGCAACTGCAAAGTCCTCTTATTGACGCCGGCCCGCCGATCGATCGCTGCGCCGCGCCCTGAAGCCGTTCACCGATGGGCGGCGACGCGGGCCGCACCGCTCAGACCGGCACAGCGCGGGGCTCACTGGTGGCGCGACCGCGGTAATCCGTCCAGCACTTGCGCGTGAAATCATACAGCTTGCAGTCGCGTGCGGTCTGGAAATACCAGCGCCACGAAAACGGCTGCACCACGATGCGACCCGGCAGCATTTCCTCCAGCCGGGCCTGTGCCTTTTTCAGGCGATACAGCGGAATGCTCATGTCCACGTGATGCGCCGTATGTTCCATGATGTGGTGCAGCACCGCGCCGAACCGCAGGGGGAAAGTCAGGTGCACGGTGGTGGAGACGAAGGGCTGGGCCCGCGTCCAGGCGCTCTTGTCGTCGTGCCATGAGACCTTTACGTGGGTGTGGTGCATGTACACCACGAAACCGATCATCGAATTCCAGAAGAAGAACGGCACGACGAAACCCATGAACAGGGTCAGCGCCACGGCTTGGGCCGTCGCCAGCGCGGCCCATACCAGCACGGCGATCCAGAGGGCGCCGTAAAGGCTGACCAGCAGGCTGTCCTTGACGAATATCGGGCGGCGCGTGGGCATGTGGCGGGCATTGGGGAAGTACTCGCGCTTCCACCAGATCTCGATCATGAAATAGAGGCCGGGCGCCCAGCCGCTGCGGTAAATGCGGTCCAGCAGTCGCCGCATGGGTGTCAGCGCGGCGAACTCCGCTGGCGACAGCGGCGCCCAGACAAAGTCCACGCCCTTGAGGTTGGTGTAACCGTGGTGCACCACGTTGTGCCCGACATCCCACAGGCTGTAGGGGGTGAGCGAGGGCAGGAACGCGATGCGCCCAAGCCATTTGTTGAGTCCGCGGTGGGGTGTCAGACTCTGGTGGCAGGCATCGTGACCGACGACGAACAGTCGACCGATGATGAATCCCCCTGCCATGCCGCACAGCAAGCGGGCCCACCAGGCTTTCAGGAGCACCGTGCCTGACAGGGCGGCGAACAGCAGGGAGAAATCAAACGCCAGAAGGACCAGTGCCCAGCCCGTGGTGCGGGTGGACAGGGGAATCAGCCACTCCCGCAGGGTCTTGCGGTGCGGCAGGGGCTGGTCGACCGGAATCGGTTGCAGGGCCTGGGTCATATGCATTGCAGCAAAAAAGGACGTTGGGAAACTACATCGAACCCGGAAAGTTAGCAAATCCGTCCGTCGCAAACCTGACAGCGATCAGGGTTGCCTGCTTCGTAGCGGGTGTCCCTCGTGAGCCTGCGCGGCGTGTCGTCGGTCCGGAATACTGTTTCATGGGAAAATTGAATCCAGACTACAGGAGCTTCCGTACATGCCACATCGCGCCACCAAAATCGTTGCCACCCTGGGGCCCGCGTCCAGCGACCCTGCCCTGTTGATGGCCATGATCACTGCCGGCGTGAATGTGGTTCGCCTGAACTTCAGCCATGGCACCGCGCAGGACCACATCGCCCTTGCCCGGGTGGTGCGCGAGGCCGCCAAGCGTGCCGGCCGCGAGGTGGCCATCATGGCCGACCTGCAGGGTCCGAAGATCCGGGTCGGCAAGTTTGCCGAGGGCAAGGTGATGCTGGAGCCAGGCAAGGCGTTCGTGCTCGACGCGTCGCGCACCGAGCCGGGCGATGTTCACGGCGTCGGGCTGGACTACAAGGAGCTCCCGCGCGACGTCCGGCCCGGGGACCTGTTGCTGCTCAACGACGGGCTGATCGTGCTCACCGTCAATGCCGTGCGCAACGAGGAAGTGCACACCACCGTCAAGCTCGGCGGGGAACTGTCCAACAACAAGGGCATCAACAAGCAGGGCGGCGGCCTGACCGCGCCGGCGCTGACCGCCAAGGACATGGAAGACATCCGGACCGCGATGAGCTTTCAGGCCGACTATGTGGCGGTCAGCTTCCCGAAGAATGCCACCGACATGGAGATGGCACGCCAGCTGTGCAATGTGGCGGCCGCCGAATACCGGCACAAGCCGGGACTGATCGCCAAGATCGAGCGGGCCGAGGCAATCCCGCACCTGGAGGAAATCCTGAGGGCCAGTGATGGCATCATGGTCGCGCGCGGCGACCTGGCGGTGGAGGTGGGCAACGCCACCGTGCCGGCGCTGCAGAAGCGCATGATCAAGCTGGCCCGCCAGCACGACAAGGTGGTCATCACCGCGACGCAGATGATGGAGAGCATGATCACCAACCCGGTGCCCACCCGCGCCGAGGTGAGCGACGTGGCCAACGCCGTGCTCGACGGGACCGACGCGGTGATGCTGTCAGCGGAAACCGCCGCAGGCAAGTACCCGCTGGAGACCGTGATGGAGATGGCCAAGATCTGCGAGGCTGCTGAAGAAGCCGAAGGCGCCGAACATGCGGAGCTCGATGCTGATTTCAACGCGCAAACCTTTACCCGTATCGACCAGTCCATCGCCATGGGCGCCCTGTTCACGGCGCACCACCTGGGGGCCAAGGCCATCGTGGCGCTTACCGACTCGGGCTCCACCCCATTGTGGATGAGCCGCCATCGCACCAACATTCCAATCTACGCAATCACCTCCAAACTGGCGACCCAGCGCAAGATGGCGCTGTACCGCAACGTGCGCCCGCTGCTGGCCGATACCAGTGCCGACCGGGATACCGCGCTGATGCAGGCTGAAAACCACCTCAAGGAGCGCGCCATCGTGAAAACCGGCGATGTCTACGCCATCACGAGTGGTGAACCCATGGGTTCACCGGGTGGCACGAACATGCTGCGCATTTGCCGGGTGGGCTGATGACACGACCCGGACAGGGTTCTAATTCACCATGACCAAAACGTGGACGCTTGAAGAAATCGCGCAGCGGGTGGGGGCGACCCTTCGCGGCGAGGGGGGGCATGTGATCGAGGGCTTGGCGCCACTCAAGAGTGCGCAAGCGAACCAGCTCAGCTTCCTGGCCAATTCTCTGTACCTTCCGGCATTGACGACAACGCATGCCGGGGCCGTTCTGTTGCGTCCCGAGGATGCCGCTGGTTTTCAAGGACGTTCCTTGATTGTGGGCAATCCTTATGCGGCCTATGCACAGGTCTCGCATTATTTTGACCGCACACCCAAAGGCGAACCCGGAATTCACCCGCAGGCTTGCGTGAGCGCGTCGTCCCAAATCGATCCGACAGCGAGCGTCGCCGCCTTTGTCACCGTGGCCGATGGCGCGGTGATTGGTCCCGGCTCGGTCATTGAGGCCGGTGCCTTTGTCGGGGCACGCGTTCAAATTGGGAAAGGACTGCCGGATCCGTGCCAACGCCGTGATTCACCATGACTGCATTCTGGGCGACCGTGTGACGATTCATTCGGGTGCGGTGATCGGCGACGATGGTTTTGGTTTCGCGCCCAGCAAAGGTCGCTGGAACAAGATCGCCCAGATCGGGCGGGTGATACTGCATGACGACGTGGATATCGGTTCAGGCACCACGGTTGACCGGGGTGCGCTGGATGACACCCTCATTCATGAGGGGGTGATCATCGACAACCTGGTTCACATTGGACACAACGTTGAAATTGGCGCGCACACGGCCATCGCCGGCTGTTGCGGGATTTCAGGGAGCACGAAACTGGGCGCGCATTGCGTGCTTGCCGGGGGTGTCGGCCTCGTCGGACATATCGAAGTCTGCGACAACGTGCAGATCACGGGCATGAGCATGATCACCAAGTCAATCACCAAGCCCGGCAGTTACTCCTCCGGAATGGCTTTTGAGCGGACGGAAAACTGGCGGAAATCGGCGGTTCGAGTCAGGGGCCTGGATGAGATGGCAAGACGTTTGCGCGAACTCGAAACCATCGTCAAGCAATTGACCTCGCCTCAATAGCAGGCGCCGCCGGGGGCGCCGGGCCATTGCCGGCTGTTTTGCGCGGACAGGGCCTGAACGACCGGGCCTGCGCCACGGGCAGACCCTCAGCCGCCCAACAGGCAGCGAGCGTAAAATTGTGCTACCCAGCAGCTGCGAAGCTGCGGCCCCGTTTTTCAACTCTCTGGGAGCAACTCCATGGCACTCGTTTCAATGCGCGAACTGCTCGATCATGCCGCCGCCAACGGTTACGGCATTCCGGCCTTCAACGTCAACAACCTGGAGCAGGTCCAGGCCGTCATGTCCGCCGCCGACGAGGTGGGCGCTCCGGTCATCCTGCAGGCCAGCGCTGGCGCGCGCAAATATGCCGGGGAAGCCTTCATCAAGCACCTGATCCAGGCGGCCATCGAAACCTATCCCCATATTCCGCTGGTGATGCACCAGGACCATGGTCAGAGCCCTGACATTTGCCAGGGCGCCATCAATCTGGGTTTCAGCTCCGTGATGATGGATGGCAGCCTGGAAGGGGACGGCAAGACCATTGCCAGCTACGAGTACAACGTCGAGGTCACGCGCAAGGTCGTGGAGATGGCGCACAGGACCGGCGTCACGGTCGAGGGCGAACTGGGCTGCCTGGGCTCGCTGGAGACCATGAAGGGCGACAAGGAAGACGGTCACGGCACAGACGACACCATGACCCGCGAACAGCTGCTGACCAACCCTGAGCAGGCGGCGGACTTCGTGAAACGCACGCAGCTCGATGCGCTGGCCATTGCGATCGGCACCAGCCACGGCGCCTACAAGTTCACGCGCAAGCCCACAGGCGACATCCTGGCCATTGACCGGGTCATGGAAATCAACCGCCGCCTGCCCAACACCCACCTTGTGATGCACGGCTCCTCCAGCGTCCCGCAGGACCTGCTGGCGATCATCAACCAGTACGGCGGCAAGATGAAAGAGACCTACGGCGTGCCGGTCGAAGAGATCCAGAAGGCGATCAAGTTTGGCGTGCGCAAGATCAACATCGACACCGACATCCGCCTGGCGATGACCGCCGCCGTGCGCAAGTTCATGTATGAAAACCCGGAAAAGTTCGACGCCCGCGACTGGCTCAAGCCGGCGCGCGAAGCCGCCAAGGCGATCTGTCGCCAGCGCTATGTCGAGTTTGGTTGCGAAGGCCAGGGTGCGAAGATCCGGGGCGACAACCTGAGCGTCGTCGCCGCCCGCTATGCCCGGGGCGAACTGGCGCAGCTTGTCAAATGAGACGCGGTGTCGCACCTGAGGCCAGCCGGATGTTGCGATAATCCGCCTGAATAGTTCGGAGCCCGTTGACTGTTCAACGGGCTTTTTGTTTTTGGGCCCTGTATTTCTGCCTGACCATGACCACTGCCCTGCACACCTCCGCCCTGACCTCCCTGACCCTGCTTGCACGGGGCAAGGTGCGTGACAACTACGCCGTGGGCGACGACCGCATCCTCATGGTGGCGTCTGACCGCATCAGCGCCTTTGACGTCATCATGGGCGAGCCGATTCCCGGCAAAGGCGTGCTGCTGACACAGATGGCGCTGTTCTGGTTCGACATCCTGGGCCCCAGGGGGCTGAACCTTTGCCCGATCCATCTCACCGGCGAGGCCCCCGAGAGTGTGGTCAGCGCCGCCGAAGCGCCCCAGGTCACGGGCCGATCGATGCTGGTCAAGCGCCTGAAACCGATTCCGGTCGAAGCCGTGGTGCGCGGCTACCTGGCCGGCAGCGGCTGGAAGGAATACCAGGAAAGCCGTTGCGTCTGCGGCGTGAAGCTGCCCGAGGGGCTGCGCAACGCCAGCAAGCTGCCCGAGCCGATCTACACCCCGGCGGCCAAGGCGGCGGCCGGCGAGCATGACGAAAACATCACTTTCGAGCGCACGGTCGAGATGATTGGCGCCGATCTGGCCACCCGCATCCGCGACATCAGCCTGGCCATCTACAAGGCGGCCAGCGAGATCGCCCTGAAGAAGGGCATCATCATTGCGGACACGAAGTTCGAGTTCGGCCTGGACGCCGATGGCACGCTGGTGCTGATGGACGAGGTGCTCACGCCCGATTCATCACGCTACTGGCCGCTGGAAAGCTATGTCGTGGGCAGCAACCCGCCGAGCTACGACAAGCAATTCCTGCGCGACTGGCTGGAGCAGGTGCGCATCAACGGCAAACCCTGGGACAAGACCCCGCCGGCACCGCACCTGCCGCGCGAGGTGATCGAGAAAACCGCCGCCAAGTACCAGGAAGCGCTGCAGCGGCTGACGGCCTGACCAGCAAGGCCAGCGCAGCGCCCGCGGTGGCATGTGTGGGGGCTGCTTCTTTCAGTTCAGCATCATGCTGAGCTTGCGCCGGTAGGCGGAAACCAGCGCGGCTTGCGGGTCTTCCTGCACGGCGCTTTTGCCGGCCAGCTCGATACCCCCGGCAGTCTTGCCGGGCAGGGTATCGCCGGCCTTGGGTTTGGGCGGGGTCAGCAGTTCCAGGATTGCCACGAAAGTCTTGCGCGGGGCGGACTCGTTCCACTGTTTGTCGCGCATGATGATTTCCAGCAGTTCGTCCATGGCGGCCGTCCATTCACCCTTGGCCATCAGCACGCGGCTCCTGGCAAACCGGGTTTCGAAGTCGCGCTTGTTCTCGGCGATTTTCTGGTCGAACTGGGCCGGGGACCAGGCGGCGCGCGGGTCGGTGGCCGCGAACTCCATGGCGTTGAGCCACTGGGACAAGGCCTCAAAACGCAGCGGCACGGGGATCTGGGCCATGCCGGGCGCGAGTGACGCAGCCGCCTCGGCCAGCTGGCCCGTGCTGATCAGCAGCTTGACGTAGTCGTAGCGGATGTCGTCATTGCCTGGGTTGGTGGCCAGCGCATCGGCCAGGCGTGCCTGCGCGGCATGGATGTCGCCGGACTCCAGGTGTTGCTGGGCCTCCTGGGCGTCGGCAACGGCTGCCAGTTCGTGTTCGCCAGGCAGGTGCTTGTCAAGAAACTCGCGCACTTTGCCCTCGGGCAGCGCGCCCATGAAGCCGTCCACCGGCTGGCCGCCCTGCAACAGGATGCAGGTGGGAATGCTCTTGATGCCAAAGGCGCCGGCCAGCTGCTGCTCGTCGTCGGAGTTGATCTTGACCAGCTTGAAACGCCCCTCGTAGGCGATCTCCAGCTTTTCCAGGATCGGACCCAGCGACTTGCAGGGCCCGCACCATGGCGCCCAGAAGTCCACCAGCACGGGGAGGGTCATGGAGGCGGCAATGACCTCGGTCTCAAAGTTTTGCAGGGTAACGTCGATCATGGGGTGTAAATCCGGGTGAAACCTTAAAATTCAATATTCCTTCGAAAAGCCCCCAATGACTCAAGCGCTCATCGGCGTCGTCATGGGTTCCAGTTCAGACTGGGACACCATGCAGCACGCAGTCCAGATTCTCCAACAATTCGACATCCCCCACGAAGCGCGGGTGGTGTCGGCGCACCGCATGCCGGATGACATGTTCGCCTATGCCGAATCCGCCGTCGGGCGCGGCCTCAAGGCCATCATCGCAGGCGCCGGGGGGGCGGCCCACCTGCCGGGCATGATCGCCGCCAAGACCGTGGTGCCCGTGCTGGGCGTGCCGGTCGTCAGCAAGCACCTCCAGGGCGTGGATTCGCTGCACAGCATCGTGCAGATGCCCAAGGGCGTGCCGGTGGCGACCTTTGCCATCGGAGCGGCCGGCGCGGCCAACGCCGCGCTGTTTGCCGTGGCGCTGCTGGCCAATGAAGACCCGGCACTGCGCGAAAAGCTCGAAGCCTTCCGCGCCGCGCAGACCGAGGCGGCCCGCGCCATGACGCTGCCACCGCTGGGGGCTGCATGAGTGCCGCCGGACCGCTCCAAGGCGCGATGGCCCCCTCGGGGGGAAGCGCAGTACGCGCAGCGACCAGCGTGGGGGCCGCATGAGTCAAATCATTCTTCCCGGCACCACGGCCACGGGCCAGCAGACCACACTGGGCGTGATGGGCGGCGGCCAACTCGGGCGCATGTTCGTGCAGGCCGCCCAGGCCATGGGCTATTTCACGGCGGTGCTCGATCCCGACCCCGCCAGCCCCGCCGGGCTGGTGAGCCATTTCCACGTCCAGACCGACTACCTCGATGAGCAGGGCCTGGCCCAGCTCATGCAGCGCTGCGCGGCCATCACCACCGAATTCGAGAACGTGCCCGCACCCGCGCTGTACACCCTGGGCGCACACTGCCCGGTGGCGCCCGGGGCCAGCGCCGTGGCGGTCGCGCAGGACCGAATCAAGGAAAAGGCCCACTTCGAGCGCTGTGGCGTGCCGGTGGCGCCGTACGCGGTGATTGGCGCGACCGAGCATCTCGCGGCCATCATCGACGCGCCGAGCGCCGCACCGGGCCGCCCCAAGCAAGCGAGCGCCCCCTTGGGGGGCAGCGTCGTACACGAAGTGACAAGCGTGGGGGCTGACCTGTTCCCGGGAATTCTGAAGACCGCGCGCCTGGGCTATGACGGCAAGGGGCAGATTCGCGTCGGCACCCGCGCGGAGCTGGCCGCCGCCTGGGATTCGCTCGGGCAGGTGCCCTGCGTTCTCGAAAAGATGCTGCCGCTGGCCGCCGAATGCTCGGTGATCGTGGCGCGCGGCTGGAACGGCGACATGGTGCACTTCTTCCCGCAGCTGAACCTGCACCGCGACGGCATCCTCGCCGTGACCCAGGTTTTTGAAGGAAATATGACCTCAGCCACCGTCGAACGGTCGGTTGATGCTGCTAAATCGATAGCAGACGATCTGCAGTATGTGGGCGTGCTCTGCGTCGAATTCTTTGTTCTGCAGGACGGCAGCCTGGTCGTCAATGAAATGGCGCCGCGCCCGCACAACAGCGGCCACTACACGCTGGACGCCTGCGACGTCTCGCAATTCGACCTGCAGGTGCGCACGCTCACCGGCCTGCCGCTGGTGCCGCCGCGCCAGCACAGCCCGGCCATCATGCTCAACCTGCTGGGCGACCTGTGGTTCGACGCCGACGGCAGGCCGATCACACCCGCCTGGAGCGAGGTGCTGGCGCTGCCCGGCACGCACCTGCACCTGTACGGCAAGCTGCAGGCGCGCATGGGCCGCAAGATGGGCCACCTGAACATCACCGGTGCCGACGTCGAGGCGGTCCGTGACACCGCGCAGCGGGCGGCCGGATTGCTGGGCATCCCGGCGTTCTGAGCCGCCAGAACCGGGTCTGCGCATGATCCTCGACGGCCGTTCGCCCGACGCCATTGCCGCCGCCGTGCGCGCCTTGAGCGCCGGCGAGCTGCTCGGCCTGCCGACCGAGACGGTGTACGGGCTGGCGGCCGATGCGGCCAGCGACGCCGCCGTGGCCAAAATCTTTGCCGCCAAGGGGCGCCCCAGCAACCACCCGCTGATCGTGCACGTGGCCGAGGCTTCGGGCGTGGACGCATTTCGCCGCCAGCGTGCCGGACTTTGCCCAAAAGCTGATCAGTGCCTTCTGGCCGGGCCCGCTCACGCTGATCCTGCCGCGGCGCACGGGCGTGGGCACGGCAGCGGCCGGCGGGCAGGACTCCATCGGCCTGCGCTGCCCCTCGCATCCCGTGGCCCAGGCGGTATTGCGGGCCTGCGCCGCGCAGGGCCTGCACGGCCTGGCGGCGCCCAGCGCCAATGCCTTTGGCCGGGTCAGCCCGACCACGGCCGTGCATGTGCAGGCCGAGTTTGGCGATGGCCTGCTGGTGCTCGATGGGGGCGCCTGCGATGTCGGCATCGAGTCCACCATCATCGACTGCACCCGTGGCGCGCCCGTGTTGCTGCGTCCCGGCGGGATCAGCCGCGCGCAGGTCGAGGCCGCGTGTGGACAAGCCCTGCGTTCGAAAGACGAGCTCGACGCGCCCGATCCGCGCGCCTCGGGCACGCTCGAGGCGCATTACGCGCCGGCCGCCCCGGTACGCCTGATGGACGCGAAGGCCCTGCAAACCGCGCTGGACCTGCTGGGCGCGGACGCCGCGCACATCGGCATATATTCGCGGGCCATCCTCCAGACGCGTTCGAGCGGCGTCCTTCGCCGGCGCATGCCGGACGACGCGGCCGCCACGGCCCAGCAGCTGTTCGCCGTGCTGCGCGAATTTGACGCCCAGGGCGCCCGGCTGATCTGGATCGAGACGCCACCCGATACGCCGGAGTGGGAAGGCGTGCGCGACCGCCTGCAGCGCGCCTCGGCCGCTTGACACGGCGCCGGCGCAGCGTCGTTAAACTACCACCAGCAATTCTTGGAGATTTGAATGACCGGAAAATCGTCGCGCCGCGCCTTGCTGGCGCTGGCCTGCGCAACCATGGCGCTGCTGGGGGCGTGCAGTTCCAGCGAAATCGTCGATCCCTTCACCCCCACGCGGATCCTGTCGGTGGGCGACGGCTTCAGCGACCTGGGGCAGGACGGCAGGCGCTACACCGTCAACGATGGTTCGCTCAACATCTGGTCCCAGTACATGGCCGCGCTGTACGGCCTGCCCCTTGTGGCGTCGGACCAGGGCGGGCTGTCGTATGCGCGCGGCGACGCGCTGGTCAGCAGCGGTCCCAACAGCATCGAAGCCCAGGTGGACAAGATGCTGGCCGCCAACAAGTTCGCCGCGGGCGACCTCGTGGTCCTCAATGGCGGCGTTGCCGACATCGTCACCACGGCGGCTCGGACCGACATCACCTACGACCAGAAGGTCGCCAGCCTGAACGCGGCGGGACTCGCAATGGCCGCCCAGGTCAACCGTATCGTGCAGGCCGGTGCCACGCACGTTCTGGCGGCCGGTGTATGGCCTCTCGGCCAGACGCCGCTGGGGACGGAAACCGGGCAGGTGACCAACCTGAACAACCTGACGCTGGCGTTCAATAACGCCTTCAAGATCGGGATGGTCAACCTGGGCGCCAATGTGCTGTGGCTTGATTCGGCCACGTACTACAACAATGTTTACTACAACCCGACCGCGTACCCACCGCTGAACAACGTTGTGACCAAGGCTTGCACAACGGTCCTGGTGACCGATTGCACGCCGGCCACCATCACCCCGGGATTCGACTACAACACCCTGTTGTTCGCCAACGGCGTGTACCCGACACCTTCGGGTCACCGGCTGCTGGGCCAATACGCGCAGAACCAGGTGAAGAACCGCTGGTAGGCGCGCCCACCCCCTGGCAGGATTTTCCTGGCCGACCATGAAAAAAGCCGACCC
>CAVSCI010000010.1:0-29431 GCA_963726365.1 uncultured beta proteobacterium
GCGGGGGGCCGAGGTTGCGATTGGGGTAGCGACGCAACAATAGTCCCGTTTGCTGGGTGCACTGCCATCACCGTCGCCTTGAGACTGGGTGCAGCCACTCAGATTGTTGGACTGGTCGACAGTTTCCGACCCTAAGCACTGAGTCGACTTCCCGACAAACGAAAGTCAGCTTCCAGAAGTCAAGCTGTCCTTGCTTGAAAAAAACAATTGCCTTTGTAATCGCCTAAATCAACTCAACCAGATCTAACAGCATTCAGCCCAAGACTTGGGTTGTTTAGCTTGAAGTGAGTACAGAAATTCCTAGGGTCAATATCCAAGCGAATCCGGCTAATGGTACCGGCCGTTTCATCCGGGTATCGTACGAAGGTCAATTAGATTCTGCCCAGTGCGGAATGAAAAACTCGCGCTGTGCTGTTCATCAAAATCGGAACGTCCTTCTTCAAGCCAGAAGAGTTGCAGCGGTACTGATGGCGAACGATCCGCGCAGGTCAAATCAATACTTAGGTAACGTGCTTCCGAGGGATTCACCGCATTAGACAAAGCGAAATCAACGAACGGGTCTACCCCAGCGATTTGAAATTCGCTATCTGTCTTTCCTTTCAACAGGTGATTTGACCCTACAACATTTGCCGCCCAAATTGGCTTAAATACACTCCCCCTCGGAACAATAACGGGTGGAGGGTAAGCAGCAAACCATGGTGACCTGGAAGCACGTTCCACCACAGTAAAAAAAACGTAATCTGGCTTCCAATCTTCGAGCAACTGTAAAAGGCGCCCCTCGGGTTTTATTGCCTCCTCCCAATGCAGTTGAAGAACATCGCTAAATGTTGCAGCCATCAAAGGGGACAAAGCGGTTCCGAAAGAATCGCGTAGCCAAAGGACCTTATTGTTATTTAGTGCGCCCACAGATTGAACAAGGAGGGGCTTCGTAGTAGCTAAGATAACCACCTGGTTGCCGCCTTGGTGAAGCACTTGCTTGGTATCGAAATCCGATTGTCTTGTTTCTATGGCCAGACTTGAGGCATTGATCATCGGCTCATAGTCAGAAAGATACGCTGTGAGTCGAAGAAAATTTGCCAAGTCGCCTCCGCCTCGAGGATCGACACGGTTGAGTTCATACACCTTTTTTGATGGCCATCGAATCTCTGGAGCAGCCGGCCCCACCTGCTGTGCAAACTCTCGAAATGCAACCCCCGCCCCCAAGAAATTCCAATGCGTATCCGTTTGGTAATACAGTGGTTCTGGTTGATTTAACTTGGCAGCCAACAAAGGTGATCGGAGATCAATATAGTTCACCGCTCCCGTTCCGGCGACCAATGCATCAGTGGCGTTAGGTGAAGTTGATTTGGACCAAGCCGGCATATGCTCTGGATAGATAGTGCCCTTGTTTGGAGCGATCATAATTCTGAAAACTTTCACACCTTTGCTGGCAAGGTAGGCATCCCATGCCTCCATAGCAGTTCCGATTTGTTTGCCAAGGATAATGTCAGTCTCTGTCGGAGGGCGTCGATCAACAGACAGCGTCTCTTTATACTGATCACCCAAGTAAAGCCAGCCATCACGGCCGATTACCACTTGCTTAGGGTCTGTGCTAATACCAAATGGGTAGAGGAGCCTTGCTGCCCATTCTGACGCGAAATCCATGTTGTAAAGGAAGGATTTTTTACGCCATTTAATGGCCTCACGATTGGGTGCGGCAAGGATGTTGATGACAGGAACGATCAGAAGGCTCAACAAGACTGCGAACAAGAAAACCCATACGCTTCGTTTCATGAGGATTGCAATCAAAAATTGAAATAAAGGAATACCGAGCTAGTCGCGGCCAGCATAAAGTACATCGCCGTCGCAAAAAGAATGATCCCGTAGGTCAGCTTCTTGGTTCCAATAATTCCGCTTGCCATCTCCATCGAGTTCTTTTGAGTAATCAGCGCAAATGCAATAAAGATAGCAATAAAAGTGGGAACTTGCCCGATAAAGCTTGCGGGCAGAAACTGCAATAATACGTCGGACAACCAGCCCCCCCAAGCGAGGTCAGATGTTGGAATTGTGGCCGGGTTTTGGCCAAACGCAGATCGGAAATCGATCATCCCGTGCAGTACGCGTTGTGCATCATCTAGTGTCTTGGCACGGAAAAATACCCATGCGAGGTTGACGAACATGAAGGTCACGATCCATGCCAGCACCGGAGGCAACCTGCGGCCAGAAGCTCTCCAAAATCGATGGATTACAAGGGCCGCCCCATGCATGGCACCCCAAATCACAAACATCCAAGTCGCACCGTGCCAAAGGCCGCCAAGAACGAATGTGATGAAGAGGTTGAGATAAGTGCGATATTCTCCATACCGATTTCCGCCCAAAGGAATGTAAAGGTAGTCGCGAAGAAAGTTGCTCAGGGTGATGTGCCAGCGCCGCCAGAAATCCTGGATATCCAACGCCTTATAGGGCGAGTTGAAATTTATTGGTAACCAGATATTGAATAGTAGCGATGCACCAATCGCCATGTCGCAGTATCCACTGAAATCGAAGTAAAGCTGGAAGGTATAGGAAAGACTTGTTGCCCAAGCTGCAAAGAAACCAAGCGACTGGCCACCATCGAATCCAGCATTCGCCCAGACAGCAAAACTGTCAGCAATGACCACTTTTTTGAAAAGCCCGATGGAAAAAATGAACAATCCCTTCAGGATATTTGAGTATCTTCGGGTCAGCGTCCAGCGGGAGGCAAACTGCGGCATGATCTGCCGGTGATGAACGATTGGCCCGGCAATCAGATGCGGGAAAAATGTCACGAACAGCGAATAACTCAACAAGTCATATTCGGCCGTCTCGCCTCGATAACTATCCACGAGATAGACGATTTGCGTGAAGGTGAAGAAGCTGATTGCCAGTGGCAAGAGGATGTGGGGGAGCTCAAAGCTCGAGCCAAAAACTGTATTGACGTTTCCAAGCAGGAAGTCAGTGTATTTGTAATACCCTAGCAACAGCAGATTGGCCACGATACCCGCCGCAAGCACCACTTTCCTGTTGACGCCACGGTGTGGTTTTTGTGCCTCGCGCAAAGAGTGTTGATGCCCCTGCGCAAGACCCGTGCCGATGGCGAAATTAAAGAAAATAGAACCAAGGATTAACGGCAGATACTTAATGTCCCAGTATGCGTAGAAAAACAGACTCGCTGCAACCAGCCATACTTTTCCAGCGATGATCAAGCGCCGGTGATTTAGCCAGAAATAAACAAAGAAGGAAGTGGGCAGGAAAAGCAGAATGAACTGCCATGAACTGAAAACCACGCTTGGTGAGTCCGGCTGGGTGCCAGTCAGGCTGGCTGGCCTTGACTATGCGATGTTGAGAAAGATGAAAGCCCTAACCCGAACTCCGTCTACTCGATCTTTGGGCCACGCTCTTGAAAGGGGCCAATCTTACCGCCCTGACTCTTGAAAGCCAATGTTGGGTCTGCTTTAGAAAGTTCTACTGACGTTGGTCACTTGATTCCTCGAACGTTGCGACTGGCCGGTTGGCCGAAACTTGACTTTGATGGCAGGGAGATTGGCCAGCAGAAATCGCTGACAAGCGACGTCCACCCCTACAAGGTACCAACTCGGCCATTGATGGCCGGATCGCGCCACGGTCGCAATGAGTGGCTGGATCCGGCGCAATGAACGCGATGACAAGGCTGCACGCAGGCATTTCCTGAGGAATTTCAAGCTTTTTTGGCACCACCCCAGCGTCGAATGGTCTTTGTTTGCTACCAAATAAGGAGTCTTCAAGCCCGGCCGGCGGTCTGGCGGCTCCAGGGCCGCTGTCAGCGGGCGGGTGCGATGCGCGCTTGCGCGTTGCCAGCCCGGTCAGCGCCAGCGCGTGCAGGTCCACCCGGGCTTTCAGCCGGATCGCCAGCAGGTACAGGCCGCCGAACTTGCGTTGCAGCAGCATGGCGTCGGACGGGGGAATCTGCCAGAAATCCCGGTCCAGGCCCAGTTCGATGCCGCGCGCGCGCAGGCGGGGCAGCACATCGCTGGTGCCGAAGTCATAAGGGCCTTCCAGCGTGAAAGGCTCGATGGCCAGCTCACCCATGTCCATGATGGTCTGGCGGTGCCGGTCCTGCGTGGCGGCGTCGTAGTAGCCGATGGCCATGGCCGCCGAGTCCATCATGTCGCGGTCGCCGCTGATCGCGCCTTTCATGAGCCGGCGGAACTCGTTGGCCATCGTTGCCTTGTAGGGGCGGGTGGCGCCGAAGTCCAGCAGGATCAGCTGCCGGGTTTCGGTGTCGTAGCGGTAGTTGGCGAAGTTGGGGTCGGTCTGCACCAGCCGGAACTCGAACAGCTCGCGCAGCAGCAGCGCAAACAGCAGGGTCATCACGCGGTCGCGATCTTCCTGGGGCGCGTCGACCAGCGATTCGACCGGCTCGCCGCCGACCACCGACATGGCCAGCACGCTGTGCGTTGTCAGGTCGGCGTGGCGCTGCGGCAACAGAAAGTCGGGTGCGTCGGCCAGCAGTTCGCCGTAGCGGCGCAGGTAGTCGCCCTCGCGGATGTAGTCGGCCTCATCGTGCAACTGGCGCTTGGCGTCGCGCAGCAGCGGCTTGATGTCCATTTCTTTCGGCAGCAGGCCCGACATGCGGAACAGCGTGGCCACGTTGTCCACGTCGCTGTCGATGCTCTCGCGCACGCCGGGGTACTGGATCTTGATGGCCATGTCGCGCCCATCCCTGGCCTGCGCGCGGTGCACCTGGCCGATCGAGGCCGCCGCCATGGGCGTGTACGAGAAATGCTTGAACTGCTTCTCCCAGCCTTTGCCCCACTGGGCGTCGAGCACGCCCTTGACCTGGGCTTTGGGCATGGCCCGGGCGTCCGAGCGCAGGCGCGCCAGGATCTCGGCCAGCGCGGGCGGCAGCAGGTCGCCGGATTCCATCGAGACCAGTTGCCCGACCTTCATCGCCGCGCCGCGCAGCTTGGCCAACTGGTCGGCCACGCGGCGCGCATTGGCCGGCGTCAGCAGCAGGTCGCTCATCTTGGGGCGATTGCCCTGGGCCAGCTGGCGCACGCCTTCGGCCATCATGCCGCCGGCAATGCCCGTGGCCATCCAGCCCATGCGGGCCAGCCGCGAGCCGCGCCCGCTGGGCACGGCCAGGGTGGGCGCGGCGGATCTTTGGGGACGGATCGGGGGTGTTATCTTCCTGCAAGCGGATGTCCTTGGTTCGTGCCGGCTTCGACTTGGCTGTCACGGCTTGGACAGACGGCGGCGGGCGCTGCCTTTATAAGGGGGCGGATGCGGGCCCTTTCAACGGCCCGCTCATTACAACAGGAGATGATTCACTATGCGCAAAGACCCTGAAATGGATCGTGCTCAGCCTGCTGGCGCTGATTGTCATCGCAGCCGTGGGCGGCTACCTGATGGTGCGCTCGGCTGGCCACCCCAAGGTGGATGGCGAGCTGAAGCTCGCCGGCCTCACGGCGCCGGTCAAGGTGCTGCGCGACGAGCTCGGCATGCCCTACATCTTTGCGGCCAACACGCCCGACCTGCTGCGCGCCCAGGGTTTCGTCACGGCGCAGAACCGGCTGCATGCAGATGGAACTGTTCCGTGCCACCTGGCGCGGTGAACTGGCCGCCACCTTCGGCGCCGGATGCGCTGCCCAGCGACATCCGCATGCGCGTGCTGGGCATCCGCCGCAACGGCGACCGCCACGCGCTCAAGCTGGACGCCGCCTCGCGCGCCTTCTTCCAGAACTACGTGGACGGCGTGAACGCCTACGTCAAGGACCACGCCGCCGACCATCCGATCGAGCTCAAGGTCGCCGGCCTGGTGCCGCAGCCCTGGAGCGTGGCCGATCTGGTGACGCTGGTGCATTTCATCCACTACACCCACTCGACCAACTTCAAGGCCGAGATCGTGGCGCAGAAGCTGATCGACAAGCTGGGCGCTGAGCGCGCGCCGCGAGATCTTTCCGCTGACGGTCAATCCCGACTGGAGCGCCAACGCCGGCACCAGCGGCGCGCCACGGCCAAGCGCGGCGCGACGACGGCGCCGCGCTGGGGGTCGACTGGGCGCGATCTGCCGGTGGCGCCGGAGACGCTGAACCACCAGGGGCTGGGCTCCAACAACTGGGCCGTGGGCCCGTCGCGCAGCGCCTCGGGCAAGGCGATGGTGGCCAACGATCCGCACCTGGACAGCCGCATCCTGCCCGGCACTGGCACCCGGTGGGCCTGTTCACGCCCGAGCATCCAGGCCGTCGGGCGCGGCGCTGCCCGGCATGCCGGGCATCCTGGTCGGGCCGCACCAAGCACGTGGCCTTCGGCGTGACCAACGCCTATGGCGACGTGCAGGACCTGTACGTCGAGACGCTGGACCCGGACGACCCAACGCGCTATCTCGACGGCGGCAAGAGCGCTGCCGTTCACCGTGGTGACCGAGACGATCCGCATCAAGGACAAGGCCGCGCCCGGCGGCTTTCGCGAGCAGCCGCTGAAGATCCGCTACACCAAGCGCGGCCCGGTGATCAGCGACCACCCGGGCCTGGGCCCGAGCGGCGACAAGATGCTGGTGCTGCGCTCCACCGACGCCGAAGTGCTGGCGCCGGTGATCGGCATCGAGGGCCTGCTGACCGCGCCCGACGCGGCGGCCTTCGACCGCGAGGTGCAGAAGATCGACCTCATGATGTTCAACTTCGTGTTCGGCGACGACCAGGGCTCGATCGGCCACCGCGCCAGCGGCGCGGTGCCGGTGCGCGCCGGGGCCGACGGCGGCTTGCCGCGCCGTGCCGCCGACCGACGGCAGCGACGACTGGACCGGCTTCATCCCCAAGGACCGCATGCCCGGCATGATCGACCCGCCGCGCGCCTGGGTCGGCACGGCCAACCACGACACCACGCCCCAGGGCTACCCCTGGTACTACACCAACTACGTCGCGCCGAACTACCGCTACCGCCGCATGGGCCAGGTGCTGGGCAGCGGCGCAAGCAGATGACGGTGGACGACCACTGGAAGCTCATGACGCGACGACCGCAACCTGCAAAGCGACGTGCTGCGCGCGGCCATCGTGGCCGCGCTGAAGGACGACCCGGCGCAGCGCGACCTGGCGGCCCTGCTGGAGAAGTGGGACGGCGTGGACCGCGCCGAGCAGGCCGCGCCGCTGGTCTACCAGGCGCTGTACCGCGAGATCGCGCATCGGCACCTTCAGCGACAAGCTCGGCGAGGACGCGGCCAAGGACATGCTGTCGACCTGGTATTTCTGGCAGCAGCGCTTCGACGCGCTGGCTGGCCACGCCCGATTCGCCGTGGTTCGACGATCGTGCGCACGCACGGACAAGCGGGAAACCCTGGCCGACGTGATCCGCGCCGCCGCGCCGCGCGCCCGCGCCGCCATCGAGGCGCTGCAGGGCAAGGATCCGGCCGCATGGAACTGGGGCAAGGCGCACACACTGCGCTTCGTCAGCCCGCTGCGGCGCAACGGCGTCGGGCCAGGAACTGCGTGGGGGGCTTCCGCGTGCAGCGCCCGGGCAGCGGCGAAACGCTGAACCGCGGCGTGTACGACTTCCAGAAGCCGTATGACGTCAACTTCTTCGCCGTCCATGCGGGTGGTGGTCGATTTCGCCGATCCCGACAAGATCGAGGCCGTGCTGGCCGGCGGCGTCAGCGAGCGGCATTTCCAGCCGCACCAGAACGACCAGGCCAGGCTCTTGGTGGCGGGCGAACGCCGCTCCTGGTGGTTCAATCCGAAGCAGGTCGAGGCCAATGCCAAGTCCCGCATCACGCTGTCGCCCTGACCCGGCGCCCTGAGGCGATCAAGCCCCGATCGCATCGACCGACATGCCGGTCCTTCGCACGCCCGCTTTCCTGCCACTGCTGGCGTCCACGCTGGGGCTTTTCCGGCATGCGCGGCGCGGCCTGCAAGACCCCTCGGCGCTGCCGCGCATCGAACGCTCGTTGACGGGGGCCACGCTCGATCCGGCCTGGCTGAAGGCTTATGCCGATTGCGTGGGCCTGAAGGTCGGCGCCGCACTGCCGCCGCTGGCGCTGCAACTTGCCGCGGCGCCGCTGCACATGGCGATCCTGGGCGATCCGCGCTTCCCGTTTCGCGCGCTGGGGCTGGTCCACATGGCGCAGCGCGTGACGCAGACCCGGGCGATTCCACCGGATGCGACTCTGGATCTGCTGGCGTACAGCACGGACGCGCGATGGGAAAAGCGCGGCATGAGTTTTGGCCTGGTGACCGAGGCGCGTTGTGGCGGGGAACTCGTCTGGCGCGGCGAGACACGGGCACTGGCGCCGGGCAAGTCGACACTTTCACCGGCTGCAGGGGATCGACGGCAGGAAGACCCGGATGCACTGGATGGCGCGGTCTGGCTGTGAGCAACGGCTGCACGTGCCCGAATCCACCGGCCGACGCTACGCGGCCATCGCCGGTGACCTGAACCCGATCCACCAGCATGCGCTGCTGGCGCGCCTGTTCGGTTTCAGCCGGGCCATCGTGCACGGCACCTGGACGCTGGCCCGCGCACTGGCGCTGGCCGAGTTGCCGCAAACGGAGGCTTTCACGCTGGAGGCGAAGTTCCGCCGTCCAGTGGAGCTGCCCTCCGACATCCTGGTGCGCGCGTGGGTCGGGGGGCCGGGGCGGCCCGACCGGTTCAGGTTTCCAGCCGCGATGGCGCGACGACGTTCCTGCGCGTTCGTCTCACCGCGTCAGCCTCTCAGGACCCAGCCGAGCGAAACCCGGGCTCCTGAGGTCATTGGCGGTCAAGATAGACACCGGCGCACAGCGCCGCACCCACCGCGTAAAGCAGCCAGGTGGCCGAGATGGCATACGGGTAGAGCATCAAGGCGACGCCCAGCCACAGCGTGTGCTTGCGCCCGGTCTTTCGGCCCCGGCGAAAGGTAACGATGCCGACCAGGCCGAACACGATGGCACCAACGAGGTAGGCGGGACTGGGCAATTTCAGTCCCAGCGCCTGCAATGCGGCCAGTTCATTCATGGTGAATCGTCCCGGCAGCCGCGGCATGATGGCGGGGTACGTGGGCGACACGCCTCTCATCTTCAAGGAAACAGCATGAGTCTGCAGCAAAGCCGGTTCTTTCGTCTGGTCGCGCCCGGCCGCAGTTGTTTATCGTCACGGCCGTCGCAATTGCGGTGGGGCTGTTGCTGCCCGGTGGCCTGGGCTTCCATGCCAGTGACGCGCTGGCTCATTGCCTGGAACATCGGCACGCTTCTGTATGTGCTGCTGGCGGCGATCATGATGGTCCGCTCATCCCACGATCACATGCGCCAGCGCGCCAGGCTGCAGGACGACGGGCAGATCGCGATTCTCGGTGTGGTGGTGGTGTCGGCAATCGCCAGCCTGGCGGCGATTGCAGGCGAACTTGTGCTGGTCAAGGACATGCATGGACTCGCCAAGGGGCTGCATGTGGCGCTGGCCGGGTTTTACGTTAATGTCGTCGTGGGCCTTCATCCAGGTGATGTTTGCCCTCCACTATGCGCACGAGTATTACGCGATAGCGGGCGACAGTCACCGCGCCGGGCTGGAGTTCCCCGGCGACGACCGCCCGGACTATGGTGACTTCTTCTATTTCTCGGCCAGCATCGGTACCTCGGGGCAAACCGCTGACGTGGCCCTGGTGTCCAAGTCGATGCGGCGTATCGGTACGGTGCACTGCATCCTCGCCTACCTTTTCAACACCACCGTGCTGGCGCTGCTGATCAACATCGGGGCCAGCCTGATCTGAGGCGGGTGAAGCGCGGGGCCCGCGCGTCCATCAGGATCGGGCTATCGCTCCGTGATCCTCCCCTTCACAGAGGAAGGTGGCGACCGCCTTCTGCGCCTGCTCGTTGAGCGTCAGGTTAAAGTGATCCGCGCTGCGGAATTTCCAGATAGCGCCCGTGGGGCAATGCCTGGGCGAGCCGGGGACCGGTTCCCAGTACCGGGTCCTGGTCGCCGCTGACGACCAGGACCGGGCAGCGACATGTGCCGGCCTCGGCCGGCGTGCAGGGCGGATAGTCGGCGCGGGCCGCCGCTGCTGCAGCAAGGCGATCCCCACTCGACCTTGGTGGCGAAGTTCCAGTAGGTCGCCACATGCTTGGGCAAATCGGCCGGGTAGTCTGGCCGGTCCAATGCGTGCGCCAGCCTGGGCGCAACCTCGGCCTGCGAGAACGGCGAAAGGCCCAGTCAGGCCATCGCCAGTTGCGATCAGCACGCCGCGCGTGAATCGATCCGGATGGGTGTGCAGCAGGTGCAGCGCAACCACGCTGCCCAGCGAATAGCCCATCAGCGAAACGCGATCTAGCCCCAGGTGATCGAGCAGGGCGATCACGTCATCCGCCAGATGGGTCGTGCCGTAGGCGGATGAATCGTGCGGCTTGTCGCTTTGGCCGTGGCCCCGAAAATCCATACCGATCACCCGCAGGCCCTGGCCGCACAGCCGCTCGATCCATCCGTAGGCGCCAAAGTTGCCGGCAAAGCTCACGCAAATGCCGTGCAGCAACACGACGGGCGGTCCGCTGCCATGCGTTTCGTAGTGGATGGAAAAACCATCGCGTGAAAAATGGGACATGCACGAACTCCTCGCGGTGGGTTGGCCAATATAGCCCAAGCCGGTGTCCCTTGGAGCCGGGGAGCGGCGTCAGTCCAGAAAGCGCACGCCGGTCAGGTCTTCGGAGACCGCCCACAGCCTGGCCGCCACCGCTTCATCGCGCGAGCGCCGGCTCGAGCCCACCTTGCCAGGATCGCCGCGCATCTCGCCCAAGGACTGCGGGCCGCAGTAGTCGCCGCCCTCGATGTCGTCGCCCAGCGCAGCGTACAGCGTGGGCTGGCGCCCCGCCTTGGCCGACTGGAACACCAGCTTCGGTCAGGGGCGTAAACAGCTGGACGATCTTGGGCAGGTGCTGGAACAGGTTGGTGCTGGAGACCCCGGGGTGGGCCGCCACCGACAGCGTCGTGTGGCCGGCCCGCGCCAGCCGGCGCTGCAACTCGTAGGCGAACATCAGGCAGGCCAGCTTGCTTTGCCCGTAGGCCAGGCGCTTGTCATACCGGCGCGTGGCGTGGAGGTCGTCGAAACGGATGCCGCTCCACTTGTGCGCCAGGCTGCTCAGGCTCACGATGCGCGAGTTCGGGGTCTTGGTGATCAGGGGCAGCAGCAAGCCGGTCAGGGCGAAGTGGCCCAGGTAGTTGGCGGCGAGCTGGCTCTCGAAACCGTCTTCGCTGAGCGAGTAGGGCGGCATCATGATGCCGGCGTTGTTGATCAGCAGGTCCAGCGTGGCGTGGCGCTTCTTGTAGGCTGCGGCAAAGGCGCGGACCGACTTCAGGCTGCCCAGGTCCAGCGTCATGCACTCGACGCTGGCCTTGGGGTGCTGCGCCAGGATGGTGGCTTTGGCGGCTTCGGCCTTGGCGGGGCTGCGGCAGGCCAGCACGACGGCGCAGCCCTTGCCGGCCAGGGCCAGCGCGGTCTCATAGCCCAGGCCAATGTTGGCGCCGGTGACGACGGCGATGCGCCCCGACTGCATCGGGGCCTGTTTCAGGGTCCAGGACATGGCGGATACCTCGGTGGTGACAAAAGGCGACCTTAACGGATCACGGATTCCGGCGGGCCTTGGCGGCTATTTCGCTGCGGGTTTGCCGGCGCGCGACCGCGGGCCGGTGTTGCCTTTGCTGGTGCCTTTGCTGTTGCCTTTGCCTTCGGGGCGACGGTCTTGGCCGGTGCCTTTTTGGCCGGGTTTTCGTCGCCGCGGCTTTCTTCGGCGGCGCTTTGCGTTTGGTGCTCTGCCCGGTTGCGGCGTCCGCCGCTGCGATGGTCTTCAGCATCTTGCGGAATTCGCGGTTGAACTCCTCGGTGATGGTCTCGGGGTCGGGCACCAGGTGGGCATCGCCAATCACGGTCAGCCCGGCCATGCCCTTGTAGCTGAAGATGCTCACCGCCATGCCGAGCTGTTTGCCCGGATGCGGCGCCCAGGCCAGCATGCGTTCGATCGGGGCGCCGGCCAGGTACAGCTCTTCGCGCGGGCCGGTGACGTTGGTCATGACCAGGCTGGCCTTGCGCCCGAACAGGTCGTTGGAGAAATCCTCCAGCACCTTGGGCAGGCGGCCCATCAGGTCGAGCAGGGCGCGGGTGGCCAGCGGCTCGGGCGAGCGCTTCAGGGCGTCCATGCGGGCCTTGGTCAGCGCGATCCGGTGATCGGCGCGGGCCTTGGTCACGGCCAGATCCAGCACCACCAGGCCGAACTCGTTGCCCAGCTGGCCCATGCGCTCGGGCGGACGCAGGTCCACCGGCACCATCGCGCGCAGCGTGGTGTTGTTCACGTCGACGCCGCGCCCCTTGAGGTAGGTGCGCAGCGCGCCGGTCATCGCCGCCACCAGCACGTCGTTGACCTTGGCGCCATGGCGCAGGCCGATCGCCTTGATGTCGCTGATCGGGAACGGCTCGGACCAGGCGACGCGCTTGGCCGGCGCGAACTCGCCTTTCAGCGGCGACGGCGGGTCGTCCTTGCGCAGCAGCTCGCCCATCAGCATGCCGGCGCCGGCGCCCAGCGCCAGCGCGCCCCGCGCCGCGCCCGCGACGGCATTGATGGCCGGCGCCAGCAGGCCTTTGTCGGCCTGCGCGAGGCGCTTGCCGCGGGGGCGCGGCGCCTGCAGGGGCGGTGCGCCGGGCGCCGGGTCGTACAGCCTCTGGAGCACGATCATCATGGCCGTGCCGTCGGCGATGCAGTGATGGCAGCGCATGATCAGCGCGCTGCCACCTTCGACATCGTCCACGACCCAGGTCTGCCACAGCGGCATGGAGTGGTCCAGCGGGGCGCTGGCGATGTCGTTGACCAGCGCGACCAGCGCGGCCTGGTTGTGCGGCGCGGGCAGGCCGATGTGGTGCAGGTGCTGGTCGATGTCGAAGTTCGGCATGTCCTGCCAGTGCGGCGTGGGCAGCGGGAAGCCGGTCTCGACCACGCGCTGGCGGAAGCGCTCGAAGGTCACCAGCCGCTCGCTGTAGACCTGGCGCACCCGCTCGAAGTCGAGCGGCTCTTTCGTCAGGGTGACGCCCATCACGACGGCGAGGTTGGCGGGGCCGTCGTTGTGGAACCAGGACGCGTCGGCGGCCGACATGGGGTAGGTTTTCATGATGTGTCTCTCTCGATCCCGCCATGTCGTGCGGCCCGGCAGGGCGGGGCGCCACCGGGCCTGAAGTTGTGAAATCCATGCTAGTGCGGGCCCTGGCTTCTGCATTGACCGGCATCAAGGTCCCTGCCGTGACCCTCCGAAAAGACCTGAATCGAATACAGTCGCCGTTGATCCGGATTGCCGATGATGTTTTTCCGCCTTTACCCATCCCTGCCCCTTGGCCATGACCCCCGCTGAAACCTTGTCCATCACCGCAGCCGACGGCCACCGCTTCGACGCCGGCCTGTTCCGCGCTGACCGCGATGCCGCGCCCATGCTGGTCTTCCTGTCGGCGCTGGGCACGCCGAGCCGGGTGTACCGGGGCTTCGCGGCGGCGATGGCCGGGCAGGGCGTGCATGTCTGCACCCCGGACTGGCGCGGCATGGCCAGCAGTTCGGTGCGGGCCTCGCGCCGGCACGACCATGGCTACCGCGAACTCGTGGAGATCGATGCACCGGCGCTGATTGAAAAGCTCACCGCGCTGTTTCCGGCGCACCCCTGTGGATCGGCGGGCACAGCCTGGGCGGGCAGCTGAGCACGCTGATCGCCGCCCGCCATCCGGATCGCATCCACGGCCTGCTGCCCATCGCCAGCGGCAGCGTCTTTCTGGCGTGTTACCCGCGCCGGCTGCAGCGCGGCATCCGTGTGCTGGGCCTGCTGTCGCGCGTGACCGGTGCGGTGCTGGGGCATTTCCCCGGCCAGCGCATCGGCTTTGGCGGCCGTGAAGCGCGCGGCGTGATGAAGGACTGGGTGCATGTGGCGCATACCGGGCGCTATGAACCCGCGGGTTCCGCCTTCAACTATGAGGCCGCGCTGGCGAAGCTGGCGATGCCGGTGCTGGCGCTGAACTTCAAGGGTGACACCTGGGCGCCCGAAGCGGCCGCCAGTTACCTGCTCGGCAAACTGCCGCTGTGCCGGCGCGAGCAGTGGACCTGGGGCGATGCCGAGTCCGGCGGCCAGCACCTGGACCACTTTTCCTGGACCAAACACCCGCAGTTGCTGGCGCCGCGAATTGCCGCCTGGCTGCAAGCGCACTGAATTCTTCGACAATCCCAACCCCACCCATCCCGAAAGGACCGCTCCGCCATGAAGACCAGCATCACCGAACTGTTCGGCATCCAGCACCCCATCATCCAGGGCGGCATGCACTACGTCGGCTTTGCCGAACTGGCCGCGGCGGTGTCGAACGCGGGCGGCCTGGGCATCATCACCGGCCTGACGCAGCGCACGCCGGAGCTGCTGGCCAACGAGATCCGCCGCTGCCGCGAGATGACCGACAAGCCCTTCGGCGTGAACCTCACCTTCCTGCCCACGGTGCACGCCGCCCGACTATCCGGGCTACATCACGGCCATCATCGACGGCGGCGTGAAGGCCGTGGAGACGGCCGGCAACAACCCGCAGAAGTGGATGCCCGATGCTGCAGGAGGCCGGCATCAAGGTGATCCACAAGTGCACCTCGGTGCGCCATTCGCTGAAGGCCGAGGCCATCGGCTGCGACGCGGTCAGCGTCGACGGCTTCGAATGCGGCGGCCACCCGGGCGAGGACGACGTGCCGAACTTCATCCTGCTGCCGCGCGCCGCCGACGAGCTGAAGATCCCCTTCGTCGCCTCCGGCGGCATGGCCGACGGCCGCTCGCTGGTGGCCGCGCTGGCGCTGGGCGCCGAAGGCATGAACATGGGCACGCGCTTCATCGCGACGAAGGAGGCGCCGGTGCACGAGAACGTGAAGCAGGCCATCGTCGCCGCCAGCGAACTCGACACCCGCCTGGTGATGCGCCCGCTGCGCAACACCGAGCGCGTGCTGAGCAACGCCGCCGTCGACCGGCTGCTGGAGAAGGAGAAGGCCCTGGGCGCCAACCTCAAGTTCGAGGACATCATCGACGAGGTGGCCGGCGTCTATCCGAAGATCATGAGCGAGGGCACGATGGATGCCGGCGCCTGGTCCTGCGGCATGGTGGCCGGGCTGATCCACGACATCCCGACCGTGCAAGGAGCTGATCGACCGCATCATGGCCGAGGCCGACGACATCATCCGCCAGCGTCTGGCGGGCATGGCGGGCGCTTGAATGCGAAATTTCAAGCTTTTTGGCCGTTTCCCAGCGTCCATTGGTTATTGTCAGCTATTGATTCAGGAGTCTTCTGGCGCTGAGGCCGGGCGGAGTGCGCGATGAACCCGCCGAAGCGCCCGCCACGGCGTCGAATCGGCCTACGCCTGGGCGCGCCTGATGGTGTCGCTGGCGTTGATGACCATCGGTGGCGTGGGCATGTACAGCGCGGCGGTGGTGTTGCCGGCCGTGCAGCGCGATTTCGGTGCGGTGCGCGCCGACGCTTCGTTTCCCTACACCCTGACGCTGATCGGCTTTGGCATCGGCGGCATCCTGATGGGGCGGCTGGCGGACCGTTTCGGCGTGATGGTGGTGGCGCTGATCGGCTCGATTGGCCTGGGGCTGGGTTTTGCTGCCGCCGGCGCTTCCACCAGCCTGTGGCAGTTCACGCTGGCGCACGGGCTGCTGATCGGCCTGCTGGGCGTCTCGGCCACGTTTGCGCCGCTGGTGGCCGACACCTCGCTGTGGTTCACGCGCCGCCGGGGCATCGCGGTGGCGATCTGCATGAGCGGCAACTACCTGGCCGGCGCGGTGTGGCCGCCGGTGATGCAGTATTTCATCGACAGCGCCGGCTGGCGCTCCACCTACTTCGGACTGGCGCATGTTTTGTGTGGTCACCATGGCGCCGCTGGCGCTGTTCCTGCGCCGGCCCGCGCCGGTCACCGCGCGTGCAGGCGGCTGCCGGCGCGCCGGTCATGAAATCCGCGCGCTTCCTCGGCCGCTCGGACCCCGACCATCCGCTCGGGCTGACGCCGCTGCGCCTGCAGATGCTGCTGTGCGTGGCCGGCGTGAGCTGCTGCGTGGCGATGTCGATGCCGCAGGTGCACATCGTCGCCTATTGCACCGACCTGGGCTTTGGCGCGGCGCGCAGGGCGCGCAGATGCTGTCGCTGATGATGGCGGCGGGCATCGCCAGCCGGCTGCTGTCGGGCTGGGTGTCGGACCACATCGGCGGGCTGCGCACCCTGATGCTGGGCTCGGTGCTGCAGGGCGTGGCGCTGCTGATGTTCCTGCCCTTCGACGGCCTGGTGCCGCTGTACGTGGTGTCGGGCATGTTCGGCCTGTTCCAGGGCGGCATCGTGCCCAGCTATGCGCTGATCGTGCGCGAGTACTTCACCCCCAAGGAGGCCGGCGCGCGCGTCGGCACGGTGCTGATGGCCACGCTGCTCGGCATGGCGCTGGGTGGCTGGCTGTCAGGCGCGATCTTCGACTGGACCGGCTCCTACCGCGCGGCGTTCGTCAACGGCATCGCCTGGAACCTGGTGAACGTGGGCATCGTCGGGTTTCTGCTGTACCGGGTGCGGCAAAGCCAGTTGCAAGTCCGGTGACCCGGAGATTGCCGCTTGCCACAATGCGCCGGATGGGCCTGCCCGTCTTGACAATCCTGTGTGCCGCCAGATACTTCGCCTTGGCCTAGAGGGCAGATTTCCGCCCCCCATTCACCCGAAGGAGACCGCTCCATGAAGAACCGATTCCCAGCCATGTCCGCAACCCTGGCTTTGTGCGCCATGGCCCTGACCGGGGCTGTCGCCCATGCCCAGCCGGCGGCCTTTACCCTTGCCAGCCCTGATCTGGGCAGCGGCACCTTTGACAACAAATACGTTCTCAACGGGTTTGGCTGCAAGGGCGGGAACATTTCTCCCGCATTGGAGTGGCGCAACGTGCCTGCCGGCACCAAGTCGCTGGCCTTGCAGGTCTACGACCCGGACGCGCCCACCGGCAGCGGGTTCTGGCACTGGGCGGTCTACAACATTCCGCCGGGAATCACGGCGCTGGCGCAGGGCGCTGGCAACGATCCGGCCCGCCTGCCTGCGGCGCGATGGGCGGCAACACCGACTTCATGGACACCGGGGCAACCGGCGGCAACGGCAACTATGGTGGACCCTGCCCGCCGCAGGGCGACAAGCCGCATCGCTACATCTTCACGTTGTACGCGCTGGCGGTGGACAAGCTCGAAGTTGCCGGCGGCGTGCCGAAGACCGGTTCGGCCGGGCTCTACGGCTTCGTGCTGAACAAGGGCGTTGGCAACGCGCTTCTGGGCAAGGCGTCGTTCACGGCCACATACGGCAGGTAGGTCCGGGCGCCCGCTGGCGCGGGTGTCGTGTCGTCAACACGGTTCAATTCCGGACTGACGCCTTCTCCCAGCGCAAAGGACCGGTTATGGGAGCGTGTAATTGCCCCAGTCGCGCCGGCAGCCCTGTGAAGTTCCCGGCTCTACGGGCTTGGCTGAAGTCAGGGCTTTGAAAGTCCCGGCCACCACTGATGCCCTTGAGCTTGCGGGTGCCGACCAGGCCACGGCCGGACGGTTCGCCCGTGGCCGGATACTCCCACTCGCCGGTGCCGGTGTCCCCGGTCGCCAGGATCCACTTGCAGACCCCTTTGCCCAGTTGCTTGCCCGCCATCACGCGGATGTAGCCCGCACAGCGCGTTGTCGCGTTCTCCCATTCCTTGGTGGTGCTGGTGGAGACGACGCCCCACGACTCCACGCCAAAGGCGACCAGGTCGGGGCTAGCTTCAATCAGGGTGGTTCGAGAGGAGGTAGGAGTAGACCGAGAAGTCGTAAGCAGTCTCCGCGGCCCAGGACACCGGAGCGATGGCGGACAAAGCCCAGAGCCGTCACGCAAGCGAGGGGTCGGGCGATGGGCCAGGTTCTAGAAGTTTTCATGGAAGTCACCTTTCAGATAGCTCCATTGCTGGGCCACTGCGACTTGCCTGATGTCATCCAGTCAATGAAGCGGCAAAAAGGCTAGCTATTGGTAACTGGCCGGCGCCTTGCGTTTTCTCAAGTTTTTGCAGGCATCTGGAGCGGACTCCCGGCTTGGGAATGGCGCTCGATGCGTCCCCTGATGACCTCACCCGCTGCCAACCTGACGGCAGTGCTGAGCCCTGCCTGTGGGTTTCTCAGGCCAACCAGCCTCGAACCCCCAAAAAAAATCCCCGGAGCTTGTCCGGGGATTGTTCAGCCTGAAGGGGACTTCATTCGCCCCCTGTCGCAGTCCTCAGGGCTTGAAGGTGTCGCCCAGCGCGATGCCTTCGCGGCGCGGATCGGCGCCGCCTTCAAGCACCGTGGCGCCGTTGCGTGTGGCCTTCACGATGGTGCTGATGCCGCTGCTCTGCGACGCGACGCTGACCGTGTGGCCCAGGGTGCGCAGGCCGCTGACCAGCGGGTCGTTGCCGCCGGCGCCGCCCGCCGGGGTCGTGGCGTTGACGTTCGGGTGTTCGCCGCCCACGTTGGTGGTGGCGCTGTTGGCCGCGCCGAAGTCAATCATCGAGGTGGCCTGCTGCGCGTCCATGCCCCAGTCCAGCACGCCGACCAGCGTCTTGATCACGTACTGGATGATGGTGGCGCCGCCCGGCGAGCCGGTGCCCATCAGGAAGTCGCCCATCGAGCCGTCGTCGGCCATCTTGAACACCAGCGTCGGCGCCATCGAGCTGCGCGGCCGCTTGTTGGCCTGCACCCGGTTGGCGATCGGCCCGCTGGCGTCGCTCGGCCAGCACCGAGAAGTCGGTCAGCTGGTTGTTGAGCAGGAAGCCGTTGGTCATGCGGTACGAGCCCATGCCGCTCTCGATGGTGGTGGTCATCACCACCACGTTGCCCTGCTTGTCGACGATGGTCATGTGGGTGGTGCCCTTGCCCTCGGCGGCTGCTGATGCCCAGCGGCGCGCGTGGTGAAGGTGCCGGCCGCGGCCGTGCCCATGCTGCGCGTGAAGTCGATCAGGTTGGCGCGGCTGCGCAGGTAGGCCTTGTCGAGCAGCGCGGCGTCGAGCCGCCGGGCAGGGGCACGAAGTCGGTGTCGGCGACGTACTTGTTGCGGTCGGCGTAGGCCAGGCGCTGGGCTTCGCTGATCAGGTGCACGCCCATGACCGTGGGCTTGCCGCCGTTGATGTCCATCGCCGTGGGCTTGTAGCCGGCCAGGTAGAAGTTCTCCAGGATGCCCAGCGCCTGGGCCACCGTGATGCCGCCGGACGACGGCGCGCCCATGCCGCAGACCCAGTAGTTGCGGTAGGTGGTGCAGACCGGATCGCGCTTCTTGGCCTGGTAGTTGGCCAGGTCGCTCGAGCTCGGTCAGGCCCGGCGTGATCGCGAAACTGGGGCTGCCGCCGCTGGTCATCTTGATCTTCTTGACGATGTTCTCGGCGATCGGCGCCGGTGTACAAGGCGTTGGCGCCGCTGCTGGCCAGGGTCGTCAAGGTCGCCGCGTAGGCGGGATTCTTGATGCACGGTGCCCAGCGGCCTTGGCCGAGCCGTCGGCGTTCAGGAAGTAGGCGGCGGCTTCCGGGTCGGTCAGCAGCAGGGTCCGCGATCCGGCGATGGCGGCGGCCATGCCGGCCGCTGATCGGGAAGCCGTCGGTGGCGAGCTGGACGCCGGAGCCGAAGAGGTCTTTCCAGGCCAGGCTGCCGTAGTCCTTGTGGGCCAGCTCGAGCATGCGCACGGCGCCGGGCGTGCCGACCGAGCGGCCGCTCTGCTTCAGCGGCGTGAAGGCAGCGCCGGACTCGGGTGCGGTTCCTGCGGGAATCGGCAGGGGCGCCGCCGGATTGGTGGCGCTGATGGTGCGCAGGTAGTCTTCGGTGGCGGCGGCCGGCGCCGTTTCGCGGCCGTCGTAGGACTGGACTTTCTTGGTCTTGGCATCGTAGTGCAGCATGAACGCGCCGCCGCCCAGGCCCGACGACTGCGGCTCGACCAGGCCCAGCACCGCCTGCACGGCGACCGCGGCGTCCACCGCCGAGCCGCCCTTCTTCAGGACTTCGCAGCCGGCTTTGGACGCATAGGGGTTGGCGGTCACCACCATGTAGGTCTTGGCGGACACCAGCGTCTTGCGGCCTGAAGCCGGAGGCCGGCTCCGGAGCGGCCGGATCGCCGGGGAGCCCCGAGCCCACGTCCACGCTGCCGCTGCCGGTGACCTGGGCGCAGGGGTGTCTTGGACGGCTGCGATTTCGTCGCTGCTGCTGCAGGCCTGCAGGGCCAGCAGGCCCGCGATCACAGACAGGGCGCTGAACGTCTTCAGCAAGGGCCGCCGCGGGAGCGCGGGCTCGATGAGTCGTTGATATCCATGATCCGATTTCCTTGTTGCTCGGTGAGTGGATCGAAGGCCATGGTAGGCCGGCGGCAGGCATTTCGGGTTCATCCTGATGCACGATTCAGGGTAAACACCGAAGCAGACCCGTCCTGGGCGTCGATCCCATGACCGCCTTTTGGCGCAGTGCACCGGGCAGAGAGGCCTCGCTCGGCATCGCGAATCCGGACCCCACCGGGTCTGCGGGTTGATCCCGTGGCCGACGACGGGGGCCGGTGAAACAATCCGCTGCATGAAACCCTTTCGCATCGGCTCGGGCGCCGGCTACTCCGGCGACCGCATCGATCCGGCGCAGGATCTGGCCGAGCGCGGCGAGCTCGATGCGCTGGTGTTCGAATGCCTGGCCGAGCGCACCATCGCGCTGGCGCAACTGCGGCGCAGCGTCGATCCCGCAGCCGGGTTACGACCCCTTGCTGAAGCAGCGCATGCGCGCCGTGCTGCCGGCCTGCGTGCGGCAGGGCGTCACGATCATCACCAACATGGGTGCGGCCAATCCGCTGGCGGCCGGCGAGGCGGTGCTGGAGGTCGCGCGCGAGCTCGGGCTGCCGCGCCTGCGCGTGGCGGTGGTCACGGGCGACGACGTGCTGCCCTGGATGCTGGCGCACGACGTGCCGCTGATCGATTCCGACCAGACGGTGCGCAGCCTCGACGGCCGGCTGATCTCGGCCAACGCCTACCTCGGCGCGGAGCCGCTGCTGCCCGCGCTGCAGGCCGGCGCCGACGTCGTGATCACCGGCCGCGTGGCCGATCCGGCGCTGTTCCTGGCGCCGCTGATGCACCGCTTCGGCTGGGCGGCCGACGACTGGCAGCGGCTGGGGCAGGGCATCGTGGTCGGGCATCTGCTCGAATGCGCGGCCCAGGTCAGCGGCGGCTATATCGCCGACCCGGGCTATGTCGACGTGCCCCGGCTGCGACGAGGTCGGGCTTTCCGCTGGCCGAGGTGCAGGCCGACGGCACGCTGCGTGATCACCAAGCTGGCGGGCACCGGCGGGCGCGTCGATCGCCTCACCTGCACGGCGCAACTGCTCTACGAACTCGAAGACCCGGCGCGCTATCTGCAGCCCGACGTGGTGGCCGATTTTTCCGGCGTGCGCCTGACCGAGGTCGGCCCCGACCGCGTGGCGGTCGCGGGCGCCAGCGGCCATCCGCGGCCCGAGCAGCTGAAGGTCACGCTGGGCTATCGCGAAGGCTTCATCGGCGAGGGCCAGATCTCCTATGCCGGCCCCGGCGCGCGCGCGCGCGGCGAACTGGCGCTGGCCGTGCTGGAGCGCCGCCTGCAGCGGCTCGGGTCTGGCATGCGCTGGAGCATCGCGCCGAGCTGATCGGCGTCAACGCCATGCACGGCCCGCGCCCTGGGCGCGGATCGCGAGCCCTACGAGGTGCGGGTGCGCCTGGCCGTGCGCACGCGCCACCCGCGCGCAGGCCGAACAGGTCGGCCAGGAGGTCGAAGCGCTGTACCTCAACGGCCCGGCCGGCGGCGGCGGCGTGACGAGTCGGTGCGCGAGGTGATCGCGGTGGCCTCGGCGCTGATGCCGCGCGATGCGGTTCGCACCCGAATGCCGGATCCTGGAGCTGTGACATGAAGCTGCGCGACATCGCCATGGCCCGCTCGGGCGACAAGGGCAACCGGGCCACGCTCAGCGTGATCGCCCACGACCCGGCGGACTACCCGCTGCTGGAACGCGTGCTGACGGCCGAGCGCGTGCAGGCGCACTACCGCGGGCGTCGTGCGCGGGCCGGTCCAGCGCTACACGCTGCCGCATCTGGGCGCGGTGCACTTCGTGATGAACGACGCGCTGGGCGGCGGCGTGACGCGCTCGCTGGCGCTGGATGCGCACGGCAAGACCTTGAGCGCCGCCATCCTGGACCTCCCGCTCGACGCGGACAGCGACTGAACAGCCTCTAGACTCGACCCACAATTACACTGAAGGAGATTCCCATGCGTTTTGCTTCCCGCTGCCTGGCTGTGTTGTCCGGCGCCGTGCTTTTCAGCTCGGCCGCGCTGGCCCAGCCCTATCCCGAACAAGCCCATCAAGGCCATCGTGCCCTTCGCCGCGGGCAGCGCCACCGACCAGATCGGCCGCGCCTTCGCCGCGAAGATGTCGGAGACGCTGGGCCAGCCCATCGTCATCGACAACAAGCCCGGCGTGAACGGCATGCTGGGCGCCGACGCGGTGGCCAAGGCGCGCGCCCGACGGCTACACCCTCCTGATCGGCACCAACAGCACCAACGCGGCGCTGAAGTACCTGATGAAGAAGCTGCCCTACGACCAGGACACCGCCTTCGCGCCGGTGGGCTTCCTCGGCTCGGTGCCGCTGATGGTGGCGGTGAACAACGACGTGCCGGCCAAGACGCTGAAGGAGTTCGTCGACCTGGCCAAGGCCAAGCCCGGCCAGGTGACCTTCGCCTACGCCAGCACCTCGCAGCAGGTGTCGTCGGAGATGCTGGCCAGCATGGCCGGCATCCAGATGAACCCGATTCCCTACAAGAGCGGCCCGGCGGCGATGACCGACCTGATCGGCGGCCAGGTCAACATGTTCACCGCCGACTTCGGCGTCACGCGTGCCGCAGCACAAGGCCGGCAAGATCCGCGGCCTGGCGGTCACGTCGATGAAGCGCTCGGCCGCCGTGCCCGAACTGCCGACGGTCAACGAGGCGCTGGGCCTGAAGGACTACGAGCTGATCGCCTACTTCGCCGTGTTCGCGCCGGCCGGCACGCCGCCCGACGTCGATCGCCAAGCTGAACCAGGCCATCAACGCCGCGGCCAGCAGCAAGGACATGCAGGAGAAGTTCGCCGCCATCGGCTTTGCGATCGACCCCGGCACGCCCGAGGCGCTGGCCCAGCGCAACAAGGCCGAAACCGCCAAGTGGGCCAAGGCCATCCGCGACGCGAAGATCGAGCAGCAATAAGGCCTTGCCTGAACCGCTGGAGCCCGGCTGGCACGGGCTTCAGTCGTTCAAGAGCGTCCGGCGGGCGGCAAGAGCCAGAATATGAGGAAAAATGGCCCGATCCCATCGTCGAATGGTCTTTAGTTGCTATCTTTATCGAGGCTTCGGCCGTCTCGCCTGCTGCTGCCGAAGTGGACGCGCTGGCGGCGTCGCCCGTGGCCTTGCGGGGCAAACAGATCTGGGTTGACCATGGGCAGCAGGAGTCGGTGATTCCTCGGGCCAACGCACAAGTCGATCCGGGCCAAGGCCGCAACATGGCCGATTACGCTCACCTTGAACCGGCTGCGTTGGGCAGGCCGGGTGTTTGAGAGGCCAGCGAGTCCGGGCGGTGGACGGCCGCAGCGCAGCGGAAGCGGTCGCTCATGAACGGCTCCTTTCCAGCGGTCCAATTTTATGGTTTTGAGTGGCGCTCGGCCGCCGCTCATGGCGGCGGCAGCATTGCGATGTGTGAACGCAAACCTGACCTCGTCGACACCGAAGTCGAATGCGACTTTCAAAGGGTGGCCACTGCCGGTTGCGACCGTCAATCGGATCAGGAACTTTCCCGTTTCGGCCAGGAAATTTCTGAGATTTTGGCCAGGGCCAAAATATACTTTCAGAGAAATTGATCGCAATTGACGGGGTCGGTCTGGCCTTCTGTTACGCCCTGAAACACACTATGCTGCTACTAAAGGCCGCAATCTCTTGCGGCAGAAAGACGAACAACATCAGGGAGCGGCCATGGCGAGCATATCCAGACGGCAGATTTAGGGTTTTGATGTGGCCTTTTCGGGTTTTCATCGATTCGATTGAACCTGACCTGTAAATCGTCATCCGATGATTCCCTCGGATCGGGCCTGCACTTGATGCCGGCACAAGTATCATCTGCCCACTTTGTGCCCCATTCGATTGTCAAGAACGAATATGGTCTGCGCCCTTCGTCGTAAAGCGCGGCGTATTTCACTGACAGTAACTACGGATTTTTCTTAAAGAAACACCTATGGCCACCACCTACTCGATCACGCCCAACCCGGTCACGGTGGGCGAGGGAGCGGGGACGCCAGACCTTCACGATCACCCGCTGGGCGGGACCTCCAGCGGAGACGATCTACGCCAGCACAACGAGACCGAGGGCTCTGCCAACAACGGCGACTACACGGCCATCCTGAACCAGGGCGTGAGCTTCACGCTCGGCCAGACGACGGCGCACGGTGGCGGTGACGATCCCGACGACACGGCGGTCGAGAGCAGCGAGACCTTCGGCTTCATCGTGCAACGGAACGCCAGCGATCCGGTCACAACCTACCTGGCCAAGCCGACCTTCACCATCACCGACAACGACGTGCAGGCGACCACCTACGCGATCACGCCCAACCCGGCCACGGTGGGCGAGGGAGCGGGCACCCAGACCTTCACGATCACCCGTTGGGCGGACCGCCAGCGGAGACGATCTATGCGAGCACAACGATGACCGAGGGCTCTGCCAACAGTGGCGATACACGGCCATCCTGAGCCAGGCGGTGAGCTTCACGCTCGGCCAGACGACGCGCACGGTGGCGGTGACGATCCTCGACGACACGGCGGTGGAGAGCAGCGAGACCTTCGGGTTCATCGTGCAACGGAACGCCAGCGATCCGGTCACGACCTACCTGGCCAAGCCGGCTTCACCATCACCGACAACGACGTGCAGGCGACCACCTACGCGATCACGCCCAACCCGGCCACGGTCGCGAGGGGCGGACGCCCACCTTCACGATCACCCGTTGGGCGGCCCCGGCGGAGACGATCTACGCCAGCACAACCAGACCGAGGGCTCTGCCAACAACGGCGACTACACCGCCATCCTGAGCCAGGGCGTGATCTTTACGCTCGGCCAGACGACGGCCACGGTGGCGGTGACGATCCCCAACGACACGGTGGTGGAGACCAGCGAGACCTTCGCCTTCCTCGTGCAACGCAACACCAGCGATCCGGCCACGACCTATCTGGCCAAGACGACGTTCACCATCATCGACAACGAGTGCAGGCCACCACTTACGCGATCACGCCCAACCCGGTCACGGTCGGCGAGGGGGCGGGCGCCAGACCTTCACGATCACCCGCTCGGGCGGCCCCAGCGGAGACGATCTATGCCAGTACGACCAGAACCAGGGCTCTACCAACAACGGCGACTACACCGCCATCCTGAGCCAGGGCGTGATCTTCACGCTCGACCAGACGACGCCCACGGTGGCGGTGACGATCCCCGACGACACGGTGGTAGAGTCCAGCGAGACCTTCGCCTTGATCGTGCAACGCAACGCCAGCGATCCGGCCACGACACTGGCCAAGCCGACCTCCACCATCATGGACAACGACGTTCTGGCCACCACCTATTCGATCACGCCCAACCCGGTCTCGGTCAACGAGGGGGCGGGCACCCAGACTCTTCACGGTCACGCGCTCGGGCGGCCTGCCAGCGGAGACGGTCTATGCAGTACGGCGCAGTACCGAGGGCTTTACCAACAGTGGCGATTACACGTCCATCCTGAACCAGGGCGTGGTCTTTGCATCAACCAGACGACGGCCACGGTCACAGTGTCGATCACCAACGACGCGGTGGTCGAGTCCAACGAGACCTTCGCCTTGCTCGTGCAGCGCAACACCAGCGATCCGACCTCGACCTATCTGGCCAAGACGGCGTTCACCATCGTGGACAACGACGTTCTGGCCACCACCTACTCGATCACGCCCAACCCGGTCTCGGTCAAGACGGGGGCGGGCACCCAGACCTTCACGGTCACGCGCTCGGGCGGCCTGCCAGCGGAGACGGTCTATGCCAGTACGGCGCAGACCGAGGGCTTTACCAACAGTGGCGATTACACGTCCATCCTGAACCAGGGCGTGGTCTTTGCGCTCAACCAGACGACGGCCACGGTCACAGTGTCGATCACCAACGACGCGGTGGTCGAGTCCAACGAGACCTTCGCCTTGCTCGTGCAGCGCAACACCAGCGATCCGACCTCGACCTATCTGGCCAAGACGGCGTTCACCATCGTGGACGACAACGGTTGTTGGCCACCACCTACTCGATCACGCCCAACCCGGTCTCGGTCAACGAGGGGGCGGGCACCCGACCCTTCACGGTCACGCGCTCGGGCGGCCTGCCAGCGGAGACGGTCTATGCCAGTACGGCGCAGACCGAGGGCTTTACCAACAGTGGCGATTACACGTCCATCCTGAACCAGGGCGTGGTCTTTGCGCTCAACCAGACGACGGCCACGGTCACAGTGTCGATCACCAACGACGCGGTGGTCGAGTCCAACGAGACCTTCGCCTTGCTCGTGCAGCGCAACACCAGCGATCCGACCTCGACCTATCTGGCCAAGACGGCGTTCACCATCGTGGACAACGACGGTTCTGGCCACCACCTACTCGATCACGCCCAACCCGGTCTCGGTCAACGAGGGGGCGGGCGCCCCAGACCTTCACGGTCACGCGCTCGGGCAGCCTGCCAGCGGAGACGGTCTATGCCAGTACGGCGCAGACCGAGGGCTTTACCAACAGTGGCGATTACACGTCCATCCTGAACCAGGGCGTGGTCTTTGCGCTCAACCAGACGACGGCCACGGTCACAGTGTCGATCACCAACGACACGGTGGTCGAGTCCAACGAAACCTTCGCCTGCTCGTGCAGCGCAACACCAGCGATCCGACATCGACCTATCTAGCCAAGTCGACGTTCACCATCATGGACAACGAGTGCTGGCCACCACCTACTCAATCACGCCCAGCACGGTATCGGTCAACGAGGGGGCGGGCACCCAGAGCTTCACGATCACCCGCTGGGCGGGTTGCCTGCAGAGACGGTCTTTGCCAGTACGGCGCAGACCGAGGGTTCTACCAACAGTGGCGATTACACGTCCATCCTGAACCAGAGCGTGGTCTTTGCGCTCAACCAGACGACGGAAACGGTCACCGTCTCGATCACCAACGACACGGTGGTCAAGTCCAACGAAACCTACGCGTGTCGTGCAACGCAACACCAGCGATCCGACCTCGACCTATACTAGCCAAGTCGACGTTCACCATCATCGAAACGACGTGCTGGCCACCACCTACGCGATCACGCCCAACCCGGTATCGGTCAACGAGGACGGACCCAGACCTTTACGACGCGCGTCGGGCGGATGCCAGCGAGACGGTCTATCGCCAGCACGGCGCAGACCGAAGGCTCTACCAACAGTGGCGACTACACGTCCATCCTGAACCAGGGCGTGATCTTTACGCTCAACCAGACGACGCCCACGGTCACCGTGTCGATCATCAACGACACGGTGGTCGAGTCCAACGAAACCTTCGCGTTGCTCGTGCAGCGCAACGCCAGCGATCCGACCTCGACCTATCTGGCCAAGTCCACTTTCACCATCATCGACAACGACGTGCTGGCCACCACCTACGCGATCACGCCCAACCCGGTATCGGTCAACGAGGGGGGGACGCCCACCTTCACGATCGCGCGCTCGGGCGGCATGCCAGCGGAGACGATCTATGCCAGTACGACGCAGACCGAAGGCTCTTCCAACAGTGGCGATTACAAGTGCATCCAGAGCCAAGGCGTAATCTTTACGCTCGGCCAGACGCACGGCGACGGTCGCAGTGACGATCTCAACGACGCGGTGGTAGAGTCCAACGAAACCTTCGGGTTGCTCGTGCAGCGCAACGTCAGCGATCCGGCCTCGACCTATCTGGCCAAGTCGACGTTCACCATCATGGACAACGACGTTCTGGCCACCACCTACGCGATCACGCCCGACCCGGTCACAGTCAACAGAACGCGGGCACCCTTACGTTCACGATCGCGCGCTCGGGCGGCATGCCAGCGGAGACGATCTATGCCAGTACGGCGCAGACCGAGGGCTTTACCAACAGTGGCGATTACACGTCCATCCTGAACCAGGGCGTGGTCTTTGCGCTCAACCAGACGAGACGGCCACGGTCACGGTGTCGATCACCAACGACGCGGTGGTCGAGTCCAACGAGAAACTATTTCGCCTTGCTCAGTGCAGCGCAACACCAGCGATCCGACCTCGACCTATCTGGCCAAGACGGCGTTCACCATCGTGGACAACGACGTTCTGGCCACCACCTACTCGATCACGCCCGACCCGGTCTCGGTCAACGAGGGGGCGGGCACGAAGAACCTTCACGGTGACCCGCTCGGGAGGGCTGCCGGCGGAGACGGTCTATGCCAGTACGACGCAGACCGAGGGCTATAGCAACAGTGGCGATTACACCTCCATCCTGAACCAAGCCGTGAGCTTTGCGGTCGACCAGACGTCGGACACGGTCACGGTGACGATCACCAACGACACGATGGTCGAGTGCAACGAGACATTTCGCCTTCTCGTGCAGCGCAACGCCAGCGATCCGACCTCGACCTATCTCGCCAAGTCGGCGTTCACCATCGTGGACAACGACGTGGTGGCCACCACCTATTCGATCACCCCCAACCCGGTCTCGGTCAACGAGAGGGCGGGCGCCCAGACCTTCACGGTCACCCGCTCGGGAGGCCTGCCGGCGGAGACGATCTATGCCAGTACGACGCAGACCGAGGGCTATAGCAACAGTGGCGATTACACCTGCATCCTGAACCAAGCCGTGAGCTTTGCGGTCGACCAGACGTCGCCCACGGTCACGGTGACGATCACCAACGACACGGCGGTCGAGTGCAACGAGACATTCGGCTTCCTCGTTCAGCGCAACGCCAGCGATCCGACCTCGACCTATCTGGCCAAAACGACGTTCACCATCGTGGACGACGACGATCTGGCCGACGACCTACTCGATCACGCCCGACCCGGTCTCGGTCAACGAGAGGGCGGGCACCGAGACCTTCACGGTGACCCGCTCGGGCGGCCTGTCGGCCGAGACGATCTATGCCAGTACGGCGCAGACCGAGGGCTTTACCAACAGTGGCGATTACACGTCCATCCTGAACCAGGGCGTGGTCTTTGCGCTCAACCAGACGACGGCCACGGTCACAGTGTCGATCACCAACGACGCGGTGGTCGAGTCCAACGAGACCTTCGCCTTGCTCGTGCAGCGCAACACCAGCGATCCGACCTCGACCTATCTGGCCAAGACGGCGTTCACCATCGTGGACAACGACGTTCTGGCCACCACCTACTCGATCACGCCCAACCCGGTCTCGGTC
>CAVSCI010000011.1:0-244845 GCA_963726365.1 uncultured beta proteobacterium
AGCGCCTTTCAGATTTTGGCTGAAACCGGCAGGTATCGACCCGTTTGTTGACGTTCAGGCCATCCAAGAGCCGACGCTCAACGGACCCGCTTTCCGGCTCCGCTTAGCAGGGTCGGCGACAGCTGGTGTTCATATCTCCCGACTCGCGCTACCCCCTTCAGAGGCACGCCACCCAATATTCAGCGTCGAACGCCTACGCGGTTAGCGCCCCCGTTCCGGTTGGTGGCACTAACCCCTGCCGCACCAACATTCCCAGCCGCTCCGGGTTGGTTGATACCAGGGTCAACAACGCCTACTCCGGGTGCGCCTACGCCGACGCCGGGTGCAACGCCCACCCCCGGAGCACCACACCGGGGGCAGCTACTGGGCGCGCAACACATCCTTTGGGAACACCCACGGTCTTGCAATAAACAACGGCGTTCGCGGGTAGTACAGCGAAACCCAGGCCCAAGGCCAGCACTGAAGTTGCAAATAGACGGGACATCATTCACTCCTTTACAAATAAACAAACACCACAAGTGGCACTTCAAGACATGGAGCGTCAGCTTACACCCCACCCGGCCCCAAAAACGGGTCGCGGCGCACTGAGTGCCAGCGCAGCACGACCCTAGTGGTTGGCAGGGGAGTCAAGAAAGTCCAGATCGGAAAGCCCCCGAACAACCATCCGAAGGTACTTCCGTTTCAGACTGGGTCCGGTCATTCAGATTTTCAGCGTGGCCGGCAGTTCCCGACCCGAACTTGCCAGCTGTCGAGGCAGCGCAATCCTAGCGTGCGTCCAAATCAGCGCCTGAAGCGGGTAATCGATCAGTGCCCACTTTCTTTCATCAAATGCAGTGCCATGGCGTGATAGGCAGGTAACGAATGCGGGTCGATGCCCAGGTTCCCAGCTATATGGTGGGAGGCGTAGCGGGCAATGACCATTTGCGCCATCGGATCAACGTAAATTGCCTGTCCATGGACACCACGAGCCATATAGGCCCCATGGCTGTTATGCGATATCCACCACATGTTGCGGTAGCTCCAGCCTGGTAGGGTGTGGTAGCCAGCCGGGGCAAACTGAGAGGGTCCGCACCTTTTCGTATGTCATCAATGACGGCTTTGGGAATCACTTGCTGTCCCATGGCCATTCCGTCATTGCGCATCATTTCGCCAAAACGAGCGAGATCTCGAAGGCAGGTGTTCAAGCCGCCGCCGGCAAATTCTGTGCCTTCAGTGTCAATGGTGATATAGGCATCATGTTCAGCGCCGAGACGGCTCCATATTCTTTGAGTCAAATTTTGCGCCAGCGACTGACCTGTGACGCGACGAATAATCCAGCCCAGGGTATCGGTGTTGATGGTTTTGTAGGTGAAACTTTCGCCATGGTTGCCCAGCTTCTTTACGCTCTGAAGAAACTCATAAAAACTCTGCGGCCCCTGGTATTTGGGAGGTCTGGGCAACAATCCACCGGCGCGGGCATGAGCCCAAATTTCAGCGTGAGGGTCGGTGTAGACCTCGCTGTACTGCAAAGCAGTTGTCATATCCATAACCTGGCGAACCGTGGCATCGCCGAAAGCACTCTTTTCGAGTTCTGGAACATACTGCGCAACACTTGCAGTGTCATCAAGAAGCCCCTCGTGAACCAGACAGGCGGCGATCGTGCCAATGAAAGATTTGGTGACGGAGAAGGCAATATGCGGCGTATCCGCGTCGAGCGCACCCATATAGCGTTCGTAAACGATATGTCCTTTGTGCAGCACCACGATGCCGTCGGTGTAGTTTGCTGAAAGGGATTCAGCCCAAGTCATGTTTTCGCTACTGCCGATGGGCATAAACGAAACAGCATCCAAATCCGCTCGGTCGGCGCGAGGAAGGGGTGCTACCGGGCCTGAACCACGCGAAACTTCTTTAGTGGGGACCAGTGATCGATAGTTGCTGTTGGCCCATCGGTTTTGCGGAAACTTGAGCATGTCTCCATCGGCAAAGCGAACCAGTTTCTCTTTAGGTGGTGGCGAACCCACCATCCAGCCCATAAGGAGGGGGTCGGAATGCGCTGAGTCTGGCAAGGCTAATTCGGGCGCAATTTTTGTGTCCATGCTGTGTCGCGTGAAAAGGGTTGAAAAATTTGGAACGCCTTTGTCCGAATAAGCCGCCGTTCCGTACTTCGGTACTACAGACATGAGCCTCACGGGAGCAGGAGCCTGAAAATCTTCCTTGAGGCCCTAGACGATTGTCAGATATTTGCCTGGGTGTGTGTAAAGGATTTCATTGCTCCAAAGCTGTCACTCACGAGTGCCTGACTTGGCCGTCAGGTGTGAGTTCGCCGGGTGATCCACAGCTGACCGATCCCGCTGCAAAACGGAAGTCCGCCTTAGACTTATTCTGTTGCAAAAACTCAAGACTTTCGCGTCGAATGGTATTGGATGAAAAATCGATCTCTCAGATCGGCTCAGAATCGACGATCGCGAAGTGGGCAAGGGGTCGAGCACCCCTCAAAATCTGGACCAAGTCCTATTGACCGAGTTTTTCAACAGAATTGACTGATTGCTGCCGTTGAGACGGGATTTTCTTAAGTCAAATAGGCCGCGATAGCTGCCGTTCAAAAGCGTGGTTCAGTTTGAGTAACTTGAAGCCTCGAATTGAGCATAATCAGGCCGCAGGTTTTGCGGCACACATGACGTTAGGCCGCTCACTCACAACACTAGCTGACAAGGGCCGTCGCAATGGACATACCTCTCTCCAACAGCCAAATCGTCGTTCGGGTCTGCCTCTTTGCCTTTGCAGCAATCGCCGTCTTTGGAGGTTCGTTGCAGATGTACTTGGGCCAACCAGACACCACTCCCAGACTGGACAACGTCCATCGCTTCATGGCAGGGATCTACTTATTCATGGGCATCATCTGCGCTTGGTCGGCAGTGACGGTCAGGGAGCAAGGTACGTTGGTCTATATCATTGCTGCCGGAGTCTTCGTCGCAGGTTGCGGGCGCCTGTTGTCCATGAGCAAGGTCGGTCTGCCTGAGCCTGCGGCGCTGTGGCTGGGCTATCTGACTCCTGAACTTTTGTTGCCTTGGGTGTTGGCCGTTGCGCATTTTTATCGGCCTCAATCCTAGGGTATGGAACGGCCTGATCCATCGCTGGCTCCCGCATAGCTCGAACATAAAACCTGTGTTTTTATCGACTACTTTGGTGCGTGAAGTCTGACCGCTTCCAGCCCTCTGGAGTCATTGGCAACCAAAACCCGAATGGCTCCTGACGCTGGAGGCTGTGTGATAACTCGTCAGCAGCGGCTGTTGCCCGACAGATCCTGCTTGCAATCGACTCCAGAAATGTCAAACAGTATTGCGACGTGCCAGACGGGCGGTAACCTGGCCAAATTGGCCCCGTGAACGCTCTGAAGCTGCGTTTTTGATCTGAGAAGGGGCCTATGCACCCATCAACCGCATTGCCTTCATCGTCTGGGTAATACCCAGAATGCCTATAACCCGCTTGAGGTTGTAAGCCAGTACGTTCAAGCTCATTTCGGTGGACACGTTTCCCATTCCACGCGTCAGGAAGTGCGACCAGCCCATCCAGTGCTTGAGGGTTCCAAATACATGCTCGACAGTGCTCTTTCTCACTGTCATCGCTTGGGGCATGCGGTCAAGCCGATGCTGCACCGATTCCATTACCGCTTCGTGCTCCCAACGCCGAATGCGCCGGTAACTGCTGGGGGTGCATTGCGCCTTGATCGCGCATCCAATACAGGCGCTACTCCAATAAATGCGAATCTGCATCCCTTTCTCTTCGGTGGTGAATCGATGAATAGCCCGATTGCCTGCGGGGCACTGGTACTCATCTTCGCGTGCAATGTAGATGAAGTCCCCTTTGTCGAACCGCCCGTCGGCATTTGCACTTGAAGTCATGGGCTTGGGAACATACGCCGCGATGCCTGCGTCTTCACAGGCCTTGAGTTCCATGGCCGCTGTAGTAACCACGATCAGCGATGGCTTGCAACCCGGCGCAGCCCATGGCCTCACTTGCCGCCAGCGCAAGCTTGCTGAGTTGCGAGCGGTCACTACCCGTGTTGGTGACTTCATGCGCCACGATCAGATGGTTCTTGGTGTCTACCGCCGTCTGCACGTTGTAGCCCACCATGGCCGTGCCTTTGGCACTGTGGGTGGTCATCGCCCGTGCGTCCGGGTCGGTCTGGGAGAGTTGCCGATCGGGCTGAGTCTCCAGCTGCGCCTTGATCTTCTGAAGGTCTTGCATGCGTTGGCGCATCTTCTGGATCTTGCCTTGCAAGCGTTCGGTCTTGGCCTGCATTTCTGTGGGCTGCGTGCGATCTGCCGTCTCCAGTGCATCGAGATAGCGCTGGATGCTTTCTTCGATTTCACGCTCGCGTCGTTCAATTTTGCCCGGCGTGTAGTTGCGTTCGCGGTTGTTGACGGCCTTGAACTTGCTGCCATCAATGGCGACCACAGCTTGCGTAAACAGCTTGAGTTCCCGGCACAGCAGCACAAAGCGCCGGCACACATTGCGGATGCCTTTGCCGTTGTCCCGACGGAAGTCTGCGATGGTCTTGAAGTCCGGGGCCAAACGACCTGTCAGCCACATCAGCTCAACATTGCGTTGGCATTCGCGCTCCAGGCGGCGACTGGACTGGATGCGGTTGAGGTAGCCGTAGAGGTAAACCTTCAGAAGCACTGACGGGTGGTACGAGGGGCGCCCGGTTGCTGCCGGCATTGCACCCTCAAAGCCCAGCGCCATCATGTCCAACTCGCCGATGAATGCATCCACCACCCGCACAGTGTTGTCCTCGGCAATGAAATCATCCAGACACTCCGGCAGCAATGTGACCTGGCTTCGATCGCTACCCTGGATGAATCGCGTCATCTTCTGCCCTCCATCAGCGCCTTGTTGTTGGTGTCAACGCAGCAGGCCTTCAGAGCGTGGACAAAATCAGTGTGTTTTCACACAGCCTCGCTGCTTTGCGGACGCTCACTCCTCAAATCCGGGCAGCAGAAGAACGGACGTCATCGACCCGCCACTGTACCCTTCGCCTTCGCCCGCACCCCGGCGGAGCGCCTTCGCAACCAAAGTTGCCCCAAATTGGCCTCTCCCCAGCGTCAAAGGGTCAAAATCAGCTCCTGACTTCGTAGCGCCCAATGCCCCGCTCCGTCAGGCAGAATTGATCGCCCTGCCGACGACCCGCTGCCCTACCACCCCGCCCATGCTCCTGAACCTCATCTGGCTGGCCTTCTTCGTCAGCGCCTTTGCCGTGGCCTTGGTTCGGCTGGCGATGGGCGACATGGAGGTGTTCCCGGCGCTGCTGGCGGCGATGTTCGACTCGGCGCGCACGGGCTTTGACATTTCCATCGGGCTGGTCGGCGTGATGGCGCTGTGGCTGGGCATTCTGCGCATCGGCGAGCGCGCGGGCATGGTGGATGCGCTGGCGCGCCTGGCGGCCCCGGCGCTGCGCCAGCTGTTTCCCGGTGTGCCCCCCGGCCACCCGGCGCAGGGCGCGATGGTGATGAACGTCTCGGCCAACCTGCTGGGGCTGGACAACGCGGCCACGCCGCTGGGCCTGAAAGCCATGCAGGAGCTGCAGACGCTGAACCCGCAGCCGGCGCGCGCCACCGACGCGCAGATCCTGTTCATCGTGCTCAACACGGCGGGCTGACGCTGATTCCCACCTCGGTCATCGCCATCCGCCAGACGCTGGCGGTGAAGCAGGGGCTGGCGGGCTTCAACGCGGCCGACATCCTGCTGCCCACGCTGGTGGCCACGTCGATCTCGCTCCTGGCCGCGCTGCTGGCGGTGGCCGTGGTGCAGCGGCTGCCGATCTGGCACGCGCGGCTGCTGGTGCCGCTGGCGGCATTCGGAGCGGCCATCGGCGCGGTGCTCTGGGGCCTGGGCCAGCTGCCGCCCGAGGTGGCGGCACGCTGGATGGGGCTGGCGGGCAGTCTGGCCATCGTCACGCTGGTGCTGGTGTTCCTGCTGGCCGGAGCGGCCAAGCGGGTGCCGGTGTACGAGGTGTTCGTCGAAGGCGCGAAAGAGGGCTTCGGCGTGGCCGTCAACATCATTCCCTACCTGGTGGCGATGCTGGTGGCCATCGGCGTGTTTCGCGCGGCCGGCTGCATGGACTATGTGATGGCCGCCATCGGCAGCGGCGTGGCGGCGCTGGGCTGGAACACCGACTTCCTGCCGGCGCTGCCGGTGGGGCTGATGAAGATCCTCTCGGGCTCGGGCGCGCGCGGGCTGATGGTGGACGTGATGCAGACCCACGGCGTGGCCTCGTTTGCCGGCAAGCTGGCGGCCATCATCCAGGGCTCGACCGAGACCACGTTCTACGTGCTGGCGGTGTACTTCGGCAGCGTGGGCGTGAAGGACACGCGCCACGCGCTGGGCTGCGCGCTGTTTGCCGATGCGGTGGGCATCGTGGCGGCGATCGGGGTGGCGTACGCGTTTTATCGCTGAGGCGGATTCGCCTTCAAACGTATCACTGCGTTGCTTTTCGCTGCCTGGCGGCAAGAGCGCACCACCCGCGACGGGATCAGGCCGGTGGGGCGCTCATCGCAGCGAAATCAAGGAGGAGGCCGCAGGCCGGGGGACATTCGCGCAGAGGAGTGCCGCATCGGCCTGATCCTGCCCTTCGCAGCCACGTTTCACTAATTTCTGGCGCCTTCCCAGCGTCGGAAGGTCATGAGCAGCTATGGTTTCAGGAGTTTCAGCGCTCGCCCCGGGCAGGGCTGCGGCCGGGCCATGGCAGTGCATGGGGCGCAGGGGTTGCCGCGCCGAACGGCGTGGGGCACCGGCTCAGCCGGCCCCATTCCGGCTGCCCTGGCGCGCGAGATGCACCTGATGCAGCGTGATCTTGCGCACCTCGGCCTGGCTGGTCGCGATGTGCGCGCGCAGCAGCATGGCCGCCTGGTCGCCGCGCTTGCGCTGGATGGCCTTGAGGATCTTGGCGTGTTCGTCGTAGGTGGCGTCGATGCGTGCCTGCTTGGTGAAGTCCAGCCGGCGGATGATGCGGATGCGTTCGGTCACGTCCTTGTGCACCCGGGCCATCTCGGCGTTGCCGGCGGCCGCGACCAGGGCGCAGTGGAAGGCTTCGTCCCGCCGCGAGACCTCGACCATGTCGGCGCAACGTTCGGCCGCGGGCACCAGCCAGATGGCGGCCAGCGCGTCGAGCATGGCGCGGTCCACGCGCTTGCCGTCGGAACACAGGCGCTCCACGGCCGTGGTCTCCAGCACCATGCGCAGGTCATAGAGTTGCTCGAACTGCTCGAAGTCAAACGGCAGCACGTGCCAGCCGCTGCGGAACAGCACGTCCACGTAGCCCTCCTGCTGCAGGCGGAACAGCGCCTGGCGCACCGGCGTGCGCGACACGCCCAAGCCGCTCGCTCAGCTCGTTCTCGGTGAAGCGGTCACCGGGCACCAGCTTGAAATCGGCGACGTCCTGCTTGAGCTGGGCATAGACCTCGTCGGCGCGCGAGCGATGCGGCGCTTTCGCGACGGGGGGGGAGGCGGTCGTTTTCACCGCAGGGACTTTATCAGGCCAGGCTGCGCAGCAGCGCGGCGCTGCCGGCGGTCCAGCCGACGATGGCGCCCTGCGCGCGCATCATGTCCACGGCGGCAGCCTTGAAGGCCGGGAAGTAGCTTTCGGTGCAGTCTTCGAGCAGCAGGCAGTCGTAGCCGCGGTCATTGGCCTCGCGCATGCTGGTCTGCACGCAGACCTCGGTGGTCACGCCCATGAACAGCAGGTGCGTGATGCCGGCGCTGCTGCAGCAGCTCGTGCAGCGGCGTGGCATAGAACGCGCCCTTGCCGGGCTTGTCGATCACGATCTCGCCCGGCACCGGCGCCAGCGCCGGGATGATCTGGTTGCCCGGCTCGCCGGCCACGAGGATGCGGCCCATCGGCCCGGCGTCGCCGATGCGCAGGCTCGGGTTGCCGCGGTTGCGCTTGGCCGGCGGGCAGTCCGACAGGTCGGCCCGATGCGCATTCGCGCGTGTGCACCACCAGGCCGCCGGCGCGCGCGCCAGGCCGCCAGCACGCGCTGGCAGGCCGGCACGATGGCCGAGAGCAGCGACACGTCGTTGCCCAGCGTCTCGCCAAAGCCGCCGGGCTCGATGAAGTCGCGCTGCATGTCGATGATGACCAGCGCGGTGGTGCTTCAGCATCGAAGTCGTACGGGAAACGGGTTGGCGTCGATTTGCATGGTGGGTCTTCAATGGTGGCCGCCGCCCATGTGGGCGCCCAGCACATGGCGCTCGGCGCCGGCGGCCGGCGTTTCGTACACGATGCGGCCTTCGCTCATGACGACGATGCGGTCGGCCAGCTCCAGCAGCTCGTCCAGGTCCTCGCTGACCAGCAGCACCGCGCCGCCGCGGTGCGCGCACCTGCACGATGCGGCTGTGGATTTCCTCGACCGCGGCAAAGTCCAGCCCGAACACCGGGTTGGCCGCGATCAGCACATTGATGTCGCCGGCCAGCTCGCGGGCCAGCACGGCGCGCTGCACGTTGCCGCCCGAGAGGCTGCGGATCGGCGCGCCCTCGCCCTGGGTCTTGACGCCGTACTCGGCAATCCACTCGCGCGCGCGGCTGCGCCAGAGCGGAAACTTCAGCAGGCTGGCCCAGCCCCCGCCGCTGGCCAGCGGCGGCTGGTCGAAGTCGCGCAAGCGCCATGTTCTCGGCCACGCTCAGGTCGCCCACGCAGGCGTTGCGCAGCGGCTCCTCGGGCAGGCTGCGCACCTTGAGGCGGCGGTTCTCCTCGCGCCGCGCGCCATAGGCCTCGCCGTTGACGCTGACACGGCCCGACAGCCGCGGCCGCTGGCCCACCAGCGCCTCCACCAGCTCGCGCTGGCCGTTGCCCGAGACGCCGGCCACGCCCAGGATCTCGCCCGGCTGCACCGCAAAGCTGACCTGCGTGACGGCCAGCGTGCCGCGGTCGCCCATGGCGTCGAGCTGCTCCACCGCCAGCGCAGGCGTGCCCGGGACTGCTATCGACTCTGTAGCTGTCGAAGACCCGCCGACGCTGGGTCTGGCCGTTTTTCTCCTCTGAACCGGCGGTCTCGGCAGCGGCTGCGGCCGCCACCGCGGACTTCGGCCGGCGTGGCGGCCGCGCCCATCATGGCGGCGGCCAGCAGGCCGGGATGCGTGTCCGCCACCTTGCAGTGGTGCACGGCCTGGCCGCGGCGCAGCACGGTCACGTCGTCGGCATAGGCCATGACCTCGCGGAACTTGTGCGTGATGATGAGCACGGTGCACTGGCCGCTGCGCGCGAATTCGCGCACATGGCCCAGCACCTCGTCGGCCTCCTGCGGCGTCAGCACCGAGGTCGGCTCGTCCAGGATCAGCAGGCGCGGCTTCAGGTACAGCTGCTTGAGCAGTTCGAGCTTCTGCTTCTCGCCGGCCGCCAGCTCGGCCGGGCGCGCGTCCAGGTCCAGGCTGAAGGGCGTGGTGGCCAGGAAGGCCTTGAGCTCGGCGCGCTTGGCCTTCCAGTCGATCAGCGCCGGGCACCTGCCGCCGGCCAGCAGCAGGTTCTCGGCCACCGTCATGCCCGGCGCCAGCGTGAAGTGCTGGTACACCATGCCGATGCCCAGCGCGCGCGCCACGATCGGGTTGGGGATGGCCTGCTCGCGCCCGTCGATCAGGATGCTGCCGTCCTCGGCGCGCTGGAAGCCCGCCACGCATTTCACCAGCGTGCTCTTGCCGGCGCCGTTCTCGCCGAGCAGCGCGTGCACCGTGCCCGGCTCCACGCGCAGGCTCACGCTGGTCCAGCGCGGTGAAGCTGCCGAAGCGCTTGGTCAGCTCGTAGGTCTCCAGCGCCAGCGCGCCGGTGGCCGGCTTGGGCGGCGGGATCAGGTGCGAGGTGCTCATGGGGATCGGGCCCGGTGGTGGTCGGCGTCAGGCCAGCGCGTCCAGCACGGCGGTGGACAGCGCATGCGCGCCGAACACGCCGCCCTGCATGGTGATCATCTTCAGCGCGGCCTCGTGGTTGCCGCGGTCGGTGGCGGCGGTGCAGTCCGACAGCAGCAGGCATTCGAAGCCGCGGTCGTTGGCCTCGCGCATCGTGGTGTGCACGCACACGTCGGTGGTGATGCCGGCGAGGATCAGGTTGTCGATGCCGCGGCGTGCGCAGGATCAGCTCCAGGTCGGTCGCGCAGAAGCTGCCCTTGCCGGGCTTGTCGATCACCACCTCGCCGGGCAGCGGCGCCAGCTCGGGAATGATGTCCCAGCCCGGCTCGCCGCGCACCAGGATGCGCCCGCAGGGCCCGGCGTCGCCGATGCCCACGCCGCCGGTGCCGATCTGCTGCGAGCGCCAGCGCTTGTTGGCCGGCAGGTCGCTGCAGGTCGGGGCGGTGGCCTTCGCGCGTGTGGATCACCGTGTAGCCGGCGGCGCGCATCGCGCCCATCAGCGTCTTCAGCGGCTCGATCGGCGCGCGCGTGAGCGAGATGTCGTAGCCCATCTTGTCGACGTAGCCGCCGACGCCGCAGAAGTCGGTCTGCATGTCGATGACGATCAGCGCGGTGTTGTCGGGGCGCAGGTCGCCGTTCCACGGCCAGGCGTAGGGGTTGGCGTTGACAAAGCGTGGCATGGCGTTCAGGCGGCTTTCTTCAGGGGCAGGGCGGGCAGCGCGTCGGGCACAAGCGGGTGGGCCTCGGGGCCCTTGTAGCGGCGCGTCGGCGCGGCAAAGCCGCAGCCGGTGCCGTCGGTCACCTCGACGCTTCCACGGCAGCTGGTAGCGGCCGGCGACCATGTCGTGCATGTAGGTGTAGGGGCAGTCCTGCGCGCCGCCCTGCACCGCCACGTAGCCGCGGTGGTAGAGCTGGTAGAGGTTGTTCTCCACGCCCCAGCCGCCGCGCGCCTCGCGCACCAGGTCGGGCCGCAGCTCGGCGGTGATGATCTCGTCGGGCCGGCCGCCGCCCTGCACCATGACCGTGCCGTCGAAGTTGCAGAACATGCCCTCGCCCATCGAGTCGAAGGTGCCGTCGCTGCCGCACATGCAGACACTGGCGGTGATGGCCAGGTTCTGGAAGGCGTTGGCCTGGTTGGTGATCTGCCAGGCGTGGCGGATCGGCGCGGTGTAGCCGGCGGTGCGCAGGATGATTTCCGCGCCCTTGTAGGCGGCCTCGCGCGCCATCTCGGGGAACATGCCGTCGTGGCAGATGATCAGCGACAGGCGCGAGCCGTTCGGGCCCGTCGCACACCGGCACGCCCAGGTTGCCGGGCTCCCAGGGCTCCACCGGCACCCAGGGGTGCAGCTTGCGGTAGTAGAGCTTGATGGCGCCCGGTGTCGTCGATGATCAGGCCGCTGTTGTAGGGGTTGCCGCCGGGGTTGGCCTCCATGATCGAGAAGCAGCCCCAGATGCTGTTGGCGATGCAGGCCTGCCTGAAGGCCGCCACCTCGGGGCCGTCGAGCGTGCACATGATGGCCGGGTCGGTGTGCCATGCTCAGGCCGTGCAGCGAATACTCGGGGAACACCACCAGGTCCATCGTGCCCTGGTTGCGCCGGGCCTTGGCCACCATGTCGCAGATGCGCTGCGTCTGCGCGGCCAGGTCGCGCCGGCGTCTCCACCACGGGCAGCTGCAACTGCACCAGGCCGACCACCACGCCGTGCGTCGACTTGTTCAATCCACCCAGACCGGTCATCGCCTGCTCCTTGAAACTGTTGCGTCAACGCGTTGAAGAAAGCTCGCCGGGGCTGCCGACGACCACGCTGCCGGGCTTGCAGGTCAGCACCAGGATGACCAGCGTGAGCACGTAGGGCACGGCGTTGAACAGGTGGTAGCCCCAGCCGATGCCGACCGACTGCAGCGCCGGGCCCGATGGCACCGGCGCCGCCGAACAGCAGCGGCCGCGCCGATGCAGCGCAGCGGGCTCCAGCGCGCGAAGATCACCAGCGCCACCGCGATCAGGCCCTGGCCGCTGGAGATGCCTTCGTTCCAGCTGCCCGGGTAGAACAGCGTGAGCGAGGCACCGCCCAGGCCGGCGATGAAGCCGCCGGCCGCCGTGGCCGCGATGCGGATGCCCGAGACCGAATAGCCCAGCGCGCGCGCGGCGTCGGCCGAGTCGCCGGCCATGCGCACCAGCAGGCCCCAGCGCGTGTTGGCAAAGGCCCAGCCACAGCCCGAACGCCAGCGCCACGCCGATCGGCACCAGCGCATTGACCTGCAAGCGCCGAGCGGCATGACCGGCGAATCGCTCCAGGCGCCCAGCGCGATGGACGGGATCTGCGGCGCCTGCGGCTGGATCAGCGGCTTGCCGAGGTAGAAGGCCAGGCCGGTGCCGAGCATCATCAGCGCGATGCCGGTGGCCACGTCGTTCACGCGCGTGCAGCGAGCACAGCAGGCCGTGCAGCGCGGCCAGCAGCGGCGCCGGCCAGCGCGCCGCACAGCACGCCGATCCAGGGCGAGCCGGTGAGGTAGGCGCCGCCGAAGGCCGCCATCGCCGACAGCACCAGCACGCCTTCGAGCCCGAGGTTGATGCGGCCGGACTTTTCGGTCAGGCATTCGCCCAGGCTCACGAACAGGAAGGGCACGCCGACGCGCAGGGCGCCCCCGACAATGCCGGCGAACACGGCGATCCATTGGTCAAGAGTCATGCGATCTTGTCCCCCATCGCGGCCTGCGCCGGCGCGGGTCCGCCGGCGGGCGTGGCCGGCTTCAGGAAGTTGGCGAAGAAGGCGCCCCAGTCCTTGCCGCGCAGGGCTTCGCTGGCCAGGATCAGCACGAAGGCGATGCCCTGCAGCACCAGCACCGAGGCGTCGGGCAGGCCCAGGCGGCGCTGCAGCAGGCTGCCGGCGGCGCCGAAGCCGCCGAACAGGATGGCCACCGGAATGATGCGCCAGCGGGTGGTGCCGCGCCATGAACGACACCAGGATGCCGGCATAGCCGTAGCCCGCGATGAGCGAGGCGTTGGCGCTGGTGTGCACCGCCGCCACCTCCACGGCGCCGGCCAGCCCGGCGCAGGCGCCGCCCAGCGCGCAGGCGAGCAGGATCAGGCGCGTGGCCGGCAGGCCGACCAGCTGCGCGGTGCGCGGGTTGCCGCCGACCACGCGCACGGCGAAGCCGCGCGGGCGTCCAGCGCAGCCACAGGCCCAGGCCCACGCAGGCCACGACGCCCAGGACCAGGCCCCAGTGCACGTCCGAGCCGGCAATGCCGCCGATGCGCAGGCCTTCGGCCAGGGCATGGGTGGACGGCTTGTTCAGGCTGGCCGGGTCGCGCAGCGGGCCTTCGACGAAGTGCTTGAAAAGCGCGATCGCGACGTAGGCCAGCAGCAGGCTGCTGATGGTCTCGTTGATGCCGCGGTACTGGCGCAGCCAGCCGGCCAGCGCGATCCACAGGCCGCCCGGCCGCGGCGCCGGCCAGCGCAGACGATCGCCGTGCCCGCGAGGTTGCCGGGCAGCGGCACGGCGTAAGGCAGGGCCGCGCCGGCCAGGCCGCCGAGCACCAGCGCGCCTTCGCCGCCGATGATCACCAGGCCGGCGCGCGCGGGAATCGCCACGCACAGCGCGGTCAGCATCAGCGGCGCGGCGCGCTGCAGCGTGTTCTGCCAGGAGAACCAGTCGCCGAACGCGCCCTTGAACAGGATCAGCCAGACGTCCAGCGGGCTGACCCCGGCGAACCAGACCAGCACCCCGAACAGCAGCAGCGCCGCCAGCATGGCGCCGGCGGGCAGTGCGATGTCGCTGAGGAGCTTGCCCATGGTCGCGTCGTCGGGTCGGCGTCAGTGCATCAGATGCTGCCGACCACGCCTTCGACCAGGTAGTTCATGCCTTCGAGCGCGATGTCGGTCTGCTTGAGCGACTTGCCGGCGGGAATGACTACCTTGCCCTTGTTGTCCTTGAGCGGGCCCTTGAAGATGTCGAAGGTGCCGGCCACCATCTTGGCCTTGACCTCGTCGGCGTTCTTCTTCGCCGCGTCGGTCACCATCGGGCCGTAGGGCGACATCTTCACGTAGCCTTCCTTCAGGCCGCCGCGGATGAAGTTGGGGTGCGGCTTGCCGGTGCGGGCGGCGTCGATGACCGTCTTGTAGGCGGTGAGCCAGTTCCACTCGGCGCCGGTCAGGTAGGCATTCGGGGCCAGCTTGGCCTGGCTGGCGTGGTAGCCGCAGACCATCTTGCCGCGCTTGGCCGCGGTCTCGACCACCACCTTCGGGCCGTCCACGTGCATGGTGAACACGTCGCAGCCCTGGTCGGCCAGGCTGTTCGTGGCCTCGGCCTCCTTGACGGCCATGGACCAGTCGCCGGTGAAGATCACGTTGCAGGTGATGCCGGGCTTGACCGAGCGCGCGCCCATCAGGAAGGCGTTGATGTTGCGCAGCACCTGCGGAATCGGCTTGGCCGCGACGAAGCCGATCTTGCCGCTCTTGCTCATGTGGCCGGCGATCACGCCGTTGAGGTACTGGCACTCGTCGATGTAGCCGAAGTAGCTGCCGGTGTTCTTCGGGTGCTTGCCCTCGGTCCACATGCCGCCGCAATGCGAGAAGCGCACCTCGGGGAACTTGGCGGCCATGGCCAGCATGTGCGGGTCGAAGTAGCCGAACGAGGTGGGGAACAGCAGCGCTGGCGCCGTCCTGCGCGATCATGCCGGTCATGGTCTTCTGCACCGCCGCGGTCTCGGGCACGTTCTCTTCCTCGACCACCTTCACGCCGGGCATCTTCTTGACCTCGGCGGCGGCCTGGGCCTGCGCCTGGTTGTAGCCGAAGTCGTCGCGCGGGCCGACGTAGATGACGCCCACGGTCAGCGGTTTCTGGGCCTGGGCCAGGGTGCTCAGGCCCCCCAGCGTGCCGGCGGCGCCGAGCGCGGCCAGGGTCTTGATGGAATCGCGGCGATTGAGGGAATTGAGGCTCATGGTTTTCTCCGTTCAGGGTGGGGTCAGGGGGTTAAGCAGGATTCATGCAAGGGGCGGGGGCGGGGTCAACAAACTCACGTGCGCGCTCACCACGCGCCAGCCCGCCGGCACGCGCATCCAGGTCTGGCTTTGACGGCCGGTCTTGTCGCTGCCAACCCGGCGGAACTCGGTGTTGGCGGTGGCGAAGTCGCGCCCGTAGGTGGTGATCACGGTGTTGAAAAGCTCGCGCGCCAGGCCCTGCGCGGGCCGTCCTGCGCGAAAGGCGCGGATGGCGTCGTAGCCGTAGAGGTTCTCGGTCGCACCAAAACGCAGCGTCTGCGGGCTGTTCCAGAACAGCTCGTCGAGCACGGCCACGTCGTTGTCGACCAGCGCCTTCTCGTAGCGCTCGAACACGGCCGTCACTTCGGCCAGCACGTCGGGCAGGTTGATGTCGGTCACAGAGCGGTCTCCTTGAGGCCGGCGACGCCGGCCTGTTCCAGCACCCGGGCCGCGCGCAGCGCCAGGTCTTCGCGCCAGGGCGCGGCGATGATCTGCACGCCCACGGGCAGCCCCTGGCCGGCGTCGGGCCACAGCGGCGCGGCCACCACCGGGCAGCCGGCGAACGAGATCGGTTGCGTCAGCAGGCCGACGGCCGGGCGGCTCGGATGGCGCTGGCCGTTGATCTCCAGCCATTCGGTGCCGATCTGCGGCGCGCACACCGGCGTGGCCGGCGCCAGCAGCAGGTCCCAGTGCCCGAACAGCGCGTTGACGCGCTCGCGGTAGATGCGGCGAAAGCGCTGGGCGCGCAGGTACCAGGCGGCGGGCTGCAGCGCCCCCGCGATGAAGCGGTCCACCGACAGGGGCTCGAAGTCGTCGGCGCGCTTGCGCAGGTCGTCCAGGTGCAGCGCGCCGCCTTCGCTGGCGCTGATGATGAAGGCCGCCGCGCGCGCCAGCGCCGCGTCCGGCCATTCGACAACGTCCACCACGCCCAGCGCCCCGGCGGCGGCCTGCACCGCTTCGCTGGGCCTCGGCGCCGGCATGCTCCAGGAAGTAGCCGCCCAGCATGCCGATGCGCAGGCCGTCGATGCCGCGCTGCAGCTGCGGCGCCGCCGGCTGGACCGCCAGCGCGTGGCAGCCCGGGTCCAGCGGGTCGGGGCCCTGCAAGGCGTCGTAGACGCGCGCCAGGTGCGCGGTCGAATCGGCGAACGGGCCGAGGTGGTCGATGCTGTGCACGAACGGATAGCTGCCGCGCCGCGACAGCCGGCCAAAGGTCGGCTTGAGCCCCCAGACGCCGCACAGCGACGCGGGCACGCGGATCGAGCCGTTGGTGTCGGAGCCGAGCGTCACCGGCACCTGGCCCGCCGCCACGGCCGCGCCCGAGCCGCCGGACGATCCGCCGGCGATGCGCGTCAGGTCGTGCGGGTTGTGCGTCGGCCCGTAGTGCGTGTTCTCGGTGGTGAAGCCGTAGGCGTACTCGTCCATGTTGAGCGAGCCCACCAGCACCGCGCCGGCCGCGCGCAGGCGCTGGACCAGCACCGCGTCGGCCAGGGCCGGCGCATGCTCGCGGTTGATCTTCGAGCCCGCCAGCGTGACTTCGCCTTCGATGTCGAACAGGTTCTTCACCGCATACGGCAGCCCGGCCAGCGGCGGCAGCGCCTCGCCGAGCCTGCGGCGCCGGTCGATGTCGGCGGCCTCGCGGCGCGCGCGCGCACGTGACTGATGCGCGTGAACGCGTTGACCCGGCCGTCGGTGTCGGCGATGCGCCCGAGGCATTGCTCGAGCAGCTCGCTGGCGCTGCGCTCGCCGCGCGCCAGCGCGCCGAGCAGGTCCTGCGGCGGGTTCAGCGGCGTCATGCGTCGGGCTCCACAGGGCCGAAGGGCGCCGGGCAGTACAGCTCGGCCGGCTCGTCTTCCACGCCGAGCGGCACGCCGTCCAGCAGGCCGGCCATGGCCGCCGTGCGCGCCAGGTGAGCGGCCACCCGGGCCGCGCGGGCCTCGTCCAGCGGCAGCGCCAGCGCCGCGGCGGCGGCATTCACGTAGTTCAGCACTTGGGCGGAGTCCATGGGGCGTTCCTAGCGGCGCACTTCACGCTGGAAGATTTCGAGGCTGCGCTTCTTGGCCTGGATGAAGCCGGGCTCGGAGAGCGTCTCCACCGTGCGCGGCCGCGCGTCGCCGTAGGGCAGGATTTCGGCCACCCGGGTCGGCCGCTTGGTCAGCAGCAGCACCTGGTCGGCCAGGTACACGGCTTCCTCGAGGTCGTGCGACACCAGCAGCATGGTGGTGCCGGTCTTCATGAACACCTCCTGCAGCTTCTCGCGGATGAACAGCGTCATCTCGAAGTCCAGCGCCGAGAACGGCTCGTCGAGGAACAGCACCTCGGGGTTGTTGGCCAGCGCGCGCATGATCGACGCCGTCTGCTGCTGGCCGCCCGACAGCTCGTAGGGGTAGCGGTGCAGGTCGAACTTCACGTCGAACGACGCCACCAGCTCGGCCATGCGGCGGTCCACCTCGGCCTTGGACTTGCCTTCGAGCTTGAGCGGGTAGGCGATGTTGTCGATGGTGCGCATCCACGGGAACATCGCCTCGCGGTAGTTCTGGAACACGTAGCCGATCTTGGTGTCCTTGCAGGCTCTTGCCGTCGAACAGGATCTCGCCGCTGTCGATCGGCACCAGCCCGGCGATCATGTTGATCAGCGTGCTCTTGCCGCAGCCGTTGGGGCCGAACACCGAGACGATCCGGTGCTTGGGGATGTCGAGGTCGAAGTTCTCGTACAGCGGCCAGCCCGCGAAGTACTTGGTCAGCCCGCGGATCGTGATGTGCGTGCCGACCGGGCCGGGCACGAAGGCCGGCGCGGGGACGTCGGCAAACACCGGCGCGTTCAGGACGGCGTTCATCTTCCACTCCAGTGCACGATCTTTCGTTCCAGCAACAGGAACAGGATGTTCAGCGCATAGCCCAGCGCGCCCGCGGCCAGGATCGAGGCGTACATGTCGCGCACGTTCATGACCTGCTGCGAATTGATGATGCGGTTGCCCAGGCCGCTGTCGGCGCCGATGAACATCTCGGCGACGATCACGATCACCAGCGCCATCGACACCGCCGAGCGCAGGCCGACGAAGCTGGGCTGCAGGCTCTCCCAGACCAGCACGTCCTTGAAGATCTGCCAGCGCGAGGCGCCCATCACCCGGGCCGCCATCACGCGCTGCTTGCGCGCGTTGATCACGCCGTAGGCGCTGTTGAAGACCACGATGAGGAAGGCGCCGAACGCGGCGATCGCGACCTTGTTGACGTCCGAGACGCCGAAGATCATCAGGAACAGCGGGATCAGCGCCGACGACGGCGTGGAGCGGAAGAAGTCGATCAGGAACTCCACGCTGCGGTAGGCGCTTCTCGTTGCTGCCCAGCAGCACGCCCAGCGGCATGCCGACCGCCGCGGCGATCAGGAAGGCCTGCACCGTGCGCCACACCGTCACCAGGAAGTCCTTCAGCAGCGGCCCGCCCCACAGGCCGTTGATCAGCGCGCCCAGCGCGTCCAGCGGCGGCGGCAGCAGGATGGCCTTGATGAAACCGGTGCGCACCGCCAGGTCCCACAGGATGAACAGCACGATCGGGCCGATGAACGGCAGGAAGCGCTCCAGCTGGGGCTTGCGCGCCGGCGCGGCGGGCGCGTTCGCGGCGGGTGGCGCCCAGGGCTTTGGGCGCCAGGCTGGCTGCAGGTGCGGCGTCCATCGGGTTCAGCCCTTGTAGATCATGGTGTCGACCATCAGGCGCGAGCTGAAGATGCCCTTTTCGCTGAACAGGTCGAAGAACTTCTGGAAGTAGGCGATGTCGGCCGGCGTGAACTCGTTGTACATCGTGTAGGCCGCCAGCGGCACCTCACCGGTCAGCGCGCCTTCGATGGCGGTGTAGCCCTTGAGGAACTGGCGCGCCTCGGCGGGCTTGGTGCGAACGTAGTTCACGCCCTTGCCGTAGGCGGCGATGAACTTCTTCGCCTCCTCCGGGTGCTTCTTGATGAAGTCCGAGGTCAGCGAGGCCGAGCCGCCGAACCACGGCGCCATCGGGTCGCCCAGCACGTAGCGCGAGATGACGCCGGCCTCGAGCACGCGCGTGGTGCCGTTCATGCGGCCGATGGTGCCGGTGGGCTCCAGCGTGTAGGCGCCGTCGATCTGGCCCGCGGCCAGCGCGGCCACGTGCTGGCCGATCGGCAGCTCGACCACGGTGGCGCCGCTGGCGCCGCCGCGCTCCAGCACGGTCTTGGCCAGCGTGACGTTCTGGATGCCGGGGCCGGAGGCAACGCGCTTGCCCTTGAGGTCGGCCATGACCTTGGCCGGGCTGGCCACCGGCACGATCACCTCGTCGAGCACGTTCTTCACGTTGCTGGGGTTGGAGCAGAAGATCTTGAAGGTGCCGGGCTGGGCGATCTCGCCGATGGCGATGTTGGCCGAGCCGGTGCCGTTGGCGCTGCCGTCGGCACGGCCGGACAGCATGCGCCTCCATGACCTGCTGCGCGCCCGCGAACTTGAGCGCCTCGACGTCGAGCCCGGCTTCCTTGAAGTAGCCGAGCTCGATGGCCGAATAGAACGGCAGGCCGGCGGCGATGGGCCAGTAGCCGATGCGGATCTTCGGGCCGGACTGGGCGCGCACGAGGGCCGGAGCGCCCAGGAGGCCCAGCGCCGCGCTGGCGGCGCCCGCCTGCAGAAGCCTGCGGCGTGAAGCGGTGGCAACACGCTGCAATGAAGGGGTGACGGTGTTCATGAGGTTCTCCTGCGGGGGTAGTGAAAAGGGGACAAGAAGGGGACGGCTCAGGCGGCCTGCGCCTTGAGCGATGCGATGTAGGCGCGCCAGCCGCCGAGGTGGGTGATGTCCTGCGCGCCCTGGGTGGCCAGCGCCTCGCAGACGAAACCCTGCACGCTGGCGCCGTCGGCCAGCGTCAGCGTGCCGATGCCCAGCGGCGCGGGGATCAGCGCGACGAAGGAGCCGTAGTGCGTGGCCGGCATTTCCCAGATCTCCAGCGCGATGCGCGCGCCGGTGCCGTCGGCCACGCGCAGCAGGCCGGGCTTGGGCGGCACCGTGCCCGGCAGCGCGAAGAAGCGGTAGTGCGGGGCGGTCTCGGCGGCGCCGAGCAGCACCGCGCCGCGCTCGGCAAGCTGGCTGTTCAGCGGCATGCCGGACAGATGCGCGCCGACCACGGCCACCTTGACCGTGGCCTCGGCGCGCAGGCCGGGAATCGGCTGCGGCGCGGGCAGCGGCTGCCCGGTGGCGCCCTGCGTGAGTCCGGTGCCGTGGTGGTAGCGCTGGCCGAGCTCGGCCAGCTGCCAGTCGCTGCCGCAGGGGCCGATCAGCGTGACGCCGAACGGCAGGCCATCGGGGCGGATGCTGCTGGGCACCGACAGCGCGGCGTAGTCGAGCAGGTTGACGAAGTTGGTGTATTCGCCGAGGTTGCGGTTCAGCGCCACCGGGTCGGCCTGCATCGCGGCGATGGTGTAGTGCGTGGGCGCGGTGGGCACCAGCAGCAGGTCCATGCCGGGCCAGAGTGCGGCGGCCTGCTGGCCGAGGGCGCGCAACTGGCGCTGGGCGTCGTAAAGGTCGGCGGCGCTGTAGTTGCGGCCACGCGCGATGATGCTGCGCACCGGCTCCACCACGTCGGCCTCGTGCGCGTCGAAGAACGGGCGGATGGCGGCGTAGCGCTCGGCCACCAGCGCGCTCTCGTAGAGCAGCGCGGCGGCCTGCGCCAGCGGCGCGAAGTCGATGGCCACGGGCGTGCCACCCAGCGCCACCATGCGGGCCGTGGCCTGGTCGAAGGCGGCCCGGGCCGCATCATCGCTATGGAAGTTGAGCGCCGACGGCACGCCAAACCGGAACGCCGCCGGGAAGGGGCGAGCGGCCAGCGTCAGCGGGCGCGAGAACGGGTCCTGCGGGTCGTAGGCCATCGCCTCGGCCAGCACCCTTGCCGCAAGGCCCACCGTGCCGGCGAAGATGGACACGCAGTCCACGCTCTGCGCCGCCGGCACCACGCCGCGCGCGCTGATCAGGCCCCGGGTCGGCTTCAGGCCCACGATGTTGTTCAGGCCCGCCGGCACGCGGCCCGAGCCGGCGGTGTCGGTGCCAAGCGAGAAATCCACCTGCCCGGTGGCCACCGCATAGGCCGAGCCGGAACTGGAGCCGCCCGAGACATAAGCCGGGTCGAAGGCGTTGGGCACCGCGCCATAGGGCGATCGCGTGCCATTCAGGCCGCAGGCGAACTGGTCCAGGTTGGTCTTGCCCAGCAGACATGCACCGGCGTGGAACAGTCGTTGCACCACAAAGGCGCTGGCCTCCGGCGCATAGGCGAATGCCGGACAGCCCGCCGTTGTCGGCAGGCCCGCCACGTCGATGTTGTCCTTGACAGCGAAGGTCAGCCCCGCGAGCGAACCAAGCCCTTCGGGCGCTGCATCCGCAAGCCTGGCCCGGCAGATCCATGCCTGCGGCGCCAGAGCGGCGCCGACCGGCCCGGCCTGGCGGGGTCCGGCCGAATCCTGCGTGCCGGCGCTATCGGGGGTTGATGAAAGCTGCACCAATTTAAAGCATCCAATCTTGTATCCAAGATGCAATGCAAGCTGTGTGCCAGACCGTGCCGGCCTCAGTCGGTCGGTCTTCGGGTGACTGCGGAAATGCCGTGGCGGGGCTGCGCCGGCCATCGTCAACGGGCGGCCGCGCCACGAGACGGCGCCCGGGGGCGCCGTTCAGCCCGGCTGCTTCTTCAGCGCCAGCGCCGCGTCGTACAGCGCGTTCTTCGAACTGCCGGTGATCTCGGCGGCCAGCTTGACGGCGGTTTTCAGCGGCAGCTCGGCCAGCAGCAGCTTGAGCACGCGTTGGTCGTCACCCGCATCCGCCGCCACGGGTGCGCCATGCAGCACCACGACAAATTCGCCGCGTTGCCGGTTGGCGTCCGCCGCCAGCCAGGCCGGGCCGTCGCTGGCGGGCACGGTGGCGATCTCCTCGAACTGCTTGGTCAGCTCGCGCCCGAAAGTGACGGGGCGCTCGCCTAGCACGGCCAGCGCGCCGGCCAGGGCCTCGATACGGTGCGGCGCCTCCAGCAGCACCACAGCGCGCGGCTCGGCGGCCAGCTGCAACACGGCGCGCTCACGCTCGGCGGCTTTGGACGGCAAAAAGCCCGCGAACACGAAGCCGCCTTCCTGCGTCATGCCGGCGGCGCTGAGCAGCGCGGTGATGCTGCTGGCGCCGGGCAGCGGCACCACCGGCAGGCCGGCCGCGCGCACGGCCGCCACCAGGCGCGCGCCGGGGTCGCTGACGGCGGGTGTGCCGGCATCCGACACATAGGCGATGCGCAGGCCATTGCGCAGGTGATCGATCACCGTGTGCGCGGCCTCGGCCTCGTTGTGCTGGTGCACGGCCAGCAGCTGTGCGCCGGGCCGCTCGATGCCGTAGGCGCGCAGCAGCTGCTGGGTGTGGCGCGTGTCCTCGCAAGCCACGGCATCGACGAGCGCCAGCACATGCAGCGCGCGCAGCGTGATGTCGGCCAGGTTGCCGATCGGCGTGGCCACGACGAACAACGCGCCCTGCGGATAATGCTGGTGCGCCGCAGCCTCGCGGGCCGCGCTCAGGGCCGGGGCAAAAGAAGCGCTCAAGGAGTGGGTCAATGGATTTCCTGACTAAACGGTCCGCTGCGCAGGCGGGGGCAGCCCAGCCGCCCACCACCAAGCAGAAGGGCGACGCCGCCGAAGACGCCGCGCTGCGCCATCTGCAAGCCGCCGGCCTGCGGCTGCTGGAGCGCAATTATCGGACGCCCGGGCGCGGCGGCGGCGAAATCGACCTGATCCTGCGCGAGCGCGATGGCACCCTGGTGTTTGTGGAGGTGCGCCAGCGTGCCAGCGCCTCGCACGGCGGCGCCGCGGCCAGTGTCAGCGCCACCAAGCAGCGGCGCATCATCTTTGCCGCACGCCACTACCTGATGCGCCTGCGCGAGCCGCCGCCGTGCCGCTTCGACGTGGTAGTGGTGGAACCTGCCGGCGTGCAATGGCTCAGGGCGGCATTTGACGCCAGCTGAGGCGCAGGCTGCGCCCGCGCCCCTGCTACCTGGCATTCCATTGGTTACGCCGTCGTGCATCTGGTTTCAAGGCCCGCGGTTATCATCAAAGCCCATGTTAGAGCAACGCATACAGCAGCATTTCATCGACAGTGCCGACCTGAAGTACCAATCGGCCCAGGCGCTGGGCCATCCGGTCGCTGCAGCCGTGCAGGCGCTGCTGGCGTGCGTGACCAGCGGGGGCAAGGTGCTGGCCTGCGGTCATGGCGGGTCGGCCACGCTGGCGCAGCACTTTGCGGCGATGTTCGTGGGTCGCTTCGAGCGTGACCGCCCCGAACTCGGTGCTCTGGCGATGACCAGCGATGGCGCCCTCCTGACTGCGGCCGGCCGTGACGAGGATGGCACCGAGGTATTTGCCCGGCAGGTCCGCGCGCTCGGTCAGCCTGGTGATGTGCTGCTGGCCATTTCCACCAGCGGCAAAGGCACCACCCTGCTGCGCGCGCTTGAAGCCGCCCATGAACGGGAAATGACCGTGATCGCGTTGACGGGATCCGGTGGCGGCGAGATTGGCCAGGCGCTGCGAGAGACCGATGTGCAGGTCTGCGTACCGCATGACCGGATGGCACGCGTCCACGAAGTCCATGGTCTGGTGGTGCACTGTCTGTGCGACGGCGTGGACGCCCAATTACTTGGTGAACAGGAAATTTCAACATGAAGCAAGTACAAACCCGGCGATTCCTGATGGGCGGGGTCGCTGTCATGGCGATCGTGGCAGCCCTGAGCGGCTGTGCCGCGGCCATCGTGGGTGGCGCGGTCGCCGGCGGGATGGTTGCAACCGACCGCCGCACCGCGGCCGCACAGCTGGAGGACGAAAACATCGAGTTGCGGGCGGTCAACAACCTTTCCGCAACCTTCGGTGAGCGCGCCCATCTGAACGTGACCAGCTACAACGCCCTGGTGCTGCTGACGGGTGAAGTGCCCACCGCGCAGGACAAGCTGCTGGCCGAGCAGATCGTGTCCCGCGTGACCAATGTGCGATCCATCGTGAACGATCTGGCCGTCATGCCCAACACAACGATGACGCAACGGTCTTCCGATTCACTGATCACCGGCCAGGTCAAGGCCTCGATGGTTGACACCTCAGATCTCTTCGCCAACTCCTTCAAGGTCGTCACCGAGCGCGGCGTCGTTTACCTGATGGGTCGCGTCACCCAGCGCGAGGCGGACCGGGCCACCGAGATCGCCCGCAGCGTGAGCGGGGTAAAACGCGTGGTTCGCGTGCTGGAAATCGTCAGCGAGGCTGAATTGCAGAAGGCGCCGCCACCGGCCCCGGCCCCGGCCGCTTCGTCGGCCGCACCCAAGACCTGAGTCCAGGCCGGCGTGCGGACGCCCGCGCCCGTGGCTCTCAACGCAGCCGCTTGATCAGGCTGGAGGTGTCCCAGCGCCGGCCACCCATTTGCTGGATGTCGGCATAGAACTGGTCCACCAGCGCGGTGACCGGCAGGCGCGCGCCATTGCGGCGGGCTTCATCAAGCACCAGGCCCAGGTCCTTGCGCATCCAGTCCACGGCGAAGCCGAAGTCGAACTTGTCGGCCACCATGGTCTTGCCGCGGTTGTCGAGTTGCCAGCTTTGCGCCGCGCCCTTGCCGATCACGTCGAGCACCTGGTTCATGTCCAGCCCGGCGCTCTGTCCGAAAGCGATGGCCTCGCTCAGGCCCTGCACCAGCCCGGCGATGCAGATCTGGTTGACCATCTTGGCGAGCTGGCCCGCGCCGCTGCCGCCCAGCAAAGTGAACGCACGCGAGAACGCCAGGGCAACGGGCTTGGCGGCCTCGAAAGCTGCGACGTCGCCACCGCACATCACGGTGAGCGCCCCGTTTTGCGCGCCGGCCTGGCCGCCGGACACCGGCGCATCGACAAAATGCAGGCCGATGGCTTTGGCGGCGGCATGCAGCTCGCGCGCCACATCGGCTGAAGCGGTGGTGTGGTCCACGAAGATCGCGCCGGGCGTCATGCCGGCGAAGGCGCCATCAGCGCCCAGCGTGACCGAGCGAAGATCATCGTCGTTGCCGACGCAACAGAACACGAAGTCGGCACCCTGGGCGGCTCCGCGCGGGGTTTCAGCATGTCTTGGGCGCATTCCCAGCGTGAATTCGTCACACCATGCTATTGATTTTGACGCAGTGCGGTTGTACACCGTGACCATGTGCCCCGCGCTGGCCAGATGCCCGGCCATGGCGTAGCCCATGACGCCCAGGCCCAGGAAAGCGACCCGGCGGGCGGGGGTGGTTTCGTATGTTCTTGCGTTGATGCCGCTCATGGTCAGGCCTTGATGGGGGGTTGGGCGAACGGGTGTGGCGTTGGCCCGATCTGGGATCAGACGATGGAGAAATGCTCGGTGCCGGCCGACAGGTCCTGGTTCTTGCTTCGTTTGCCGTTCAGCTTGATCTGCAGCCGCAGATCATTCACGGAGTCGGCATTGCGCAACGCGTCTTCGTAGGTGATGGTCTCGTCCTCGTACGCGTCAAAGAGCGCCTGATCGAAGGTCTGCATGCCCAGGTTCCGGCTCTTCTTCATGATCTCCTTGATCTCGGCGACCTCGCCCTTGAAGATCAAGTCGGAAATCAGCGGGGTGTTGAGCATGATTTCCACGATGGCCGTGCGACCATTGCCTGACTGCTTCGGCACGAGCCGCTGGGAAATGAAGGCCTTGAGGTTGAGCGACATATCCATCAACAACTGGGCGCGGCGCTCCTCCGGGAAGAAGTTGATGACCCGGTCCAGCGCCTGGTTGGCACTGTTGGCATGCAGCGTGGCCATGCAAAGGTGGCCGGTCTCGGCGAAGGCAATGGCGTGCTCCATGGTTTCGCGATCGCGGATCTCCCCCATCAGGATCACATCGGGCGCCTGGCGCAGCGTATTCTTCAGCGCCGCCTCCCAGTTGTCGGTGTCAATGCCCACCTCGCGCTGGGTGATCACGCAGTTCTTGTGCGCGTGCACGAACTCCACCGGGTCTTCGACCGTCACGATGTGACCATAGGAGTTCTCGTTGCGCCAGTCGATCATGGCGGCCAGCGTCGTGGATTTCCCGGATCCCGTGGCCCCGACCAGGATACACAGGCCGCGCTTGGTCATGGCCACGTCCTTCAGGACTGGCGGCATCCCCAGCCCGTCGATCGTCGGCAAGGTCGCGGGAATCACGCGCAGCACCATGCCGATCTTGCCCTGCTGGACAAATGCGCTGACACGAAACCGGCCGATGTTCGCGGGTGCGATGGCGAAGTTGCACTCCTTGGTCCGTTCAAAATCTGCCGCTTGCCGGTCGTTCATGATCGACCTCGCCAGGGCCTGTGTGTGCATCATCGTGAGCGGCTGGGGTGACAGCTTGGTCACTTTCCCGTCGACCTTGATGGCCGGGGGAAACTCGGCGGTGATGAACAGGTCGCTGCCATTTCGACTGATCATCAACTTGAGCAAATCGTTGATGAATTTGCTTGCCTGATCGCGTTCCATGAGTGGTGGCCTTGGTCGGATGGGGGGTTCAGCGCTGCCTGGTCAGGCGCGCGCCGGTGGCTCGCAAACGCAGTGACAGCTTTCGGGCCAGCAGGGCAATCAGGCTCGCGGCCAGAAGCGGACGGACGGACATCATCTCGTCGAGCGCCTCCGCGCTGAGGATGGCGATCTCGCAGTCGGTGAGCGTAACGCAGTGGGAAAACCGCTTTCCGCTGTCGAGCAATGACATTTCACCCAGGATTTCGCCGGGCCGCGCTTCACTCAGGCGCACGCGCTCACCCCATGGCTGGTCGCGGTCAATGGCGATGCTTCCGGACAACTGCACGATCATGTAATTGCCGTACTCGTCCTGCTTGATGATTTCACGATTGGCTGGCACGGTGCCGAACTCGAAAAAATGCATCAACTGGTCCATGGATGCATTGTCAAGTCGCTTCATGTGTGGATCGCGGGCCCAGAGTTCACGCAGCTTCGCCCCCCCTTTTTCCACACTGATCCTGCGGGCATCGATTTCAGCCGCGCGCGCTTCCCAGGGCAAGGTGTGGTCGGGTGAAATGCCGTGATCGGCAAAGGCCGTCGTGAAAAACGTGGACTCGGCAGACTCGCGCGCCGCCTCCGGCGGTAACTTGTGCCGCAACAGACCCAGAATGCCTTTCATGTACGCAAACCCTCGCTAGTGTGAAATTGGGGAAATCGCAGATACCCTGCTCAACCCGGAAAGTTTTCTGGGATCTTGGCCTTGGAGCGCGCTTCCGCGGCCGAGATGACGTTGCGTCTGACGAGGTCGGTCAGGTTCTGGTCCAGCGTTTGCATGCCCACGTTGTTGCCGGTCTGGATGGTCGAGTACATCTGTGCCACCTTGGCCTCACGGACCAGGTTGCGGATCGCGCTGTTGGCGATCATGATTTCATGGGCCGCGACGCGACCCTGCCCGTCCTTGGTCTTGCACAGGGTCTGCGAAATCACCGCCTGCAGCGACTCGCTCAGCATCGCGCGAATCATGTCCTTTTCTTCCGCCGGGAACACGTCGATGACCCGGTCGATGGTCTTGGCCGCACTGGACGTGTGCAGCGTGCCGAAAACCAGGTGACCGGTTTCAGCGGCAGTCATCGCCAGCCGGATGGTTTCCAGGTCACGCATCTCGCCGACCAGAATGGCGTCGGGGTCTTCGCGCAGCGCGGAGCGCAACGCGGCGTTGAAGCTCAGGGTGTGAGGGCCGACTTCACGCTGGTTGACCAGGCACTTCTTCGATTCGTGCACGAATTCGATGGGATCCTCGATCGTCAGCACATGGCCGTACTCCGTCTCGTTGAGGTGATCGACCATCGCCGCCAGCGTGGTCGACTTGCCAGAGCCCGTCGGCCCGGTCACCAGAACCAGGCCACGCGGCTTGAGCGCCAGATCGCCAAAGATCTTGGGCGCGTTGAGCTGCTCGAGCGTCAGGATCTTTGAGGGAATGGTGCGGAATACCGCGCCCGCGCCGCGCTGCTGGTTGAAGGCATTGACGCGAAAGCGGGCCAGTCCGTCAATTTCGAATGAAAAGTCGCACTCCAGGAATTCCTCGTACGCCTTGCGCTGGGAGTCGTTCATGATGTCGTAGACCATGGCGAAGACCGTCTTGTGGTCCAGTGGTTCGACATTGATGCGACGCACGTCGCCATGCACACGGATCATCGGTGGAAGGCCGGCGGACAGGTGCAGGTCGGAGGCCTTGTTTTTGACGCTGAACGCCAGAAGTTGGGTAATGTCCACGAAAATCCCTCACTCGTTTTGATACGCTCGTGGACATTATGACGATGATTTCCGAGAATCTCCATAGCGTTCGCGCACGCATCGTGGCGGCATGCGCACTGGCGGGGAGGAATCCGGACGAAGTAAGACTGCTGGCTGTCGCCAAATCTTTCGGGCCCGAGGCGGTGCGCGCCGCCCATGCTGCCGGCCAGACGGATTTCGGCGAGAACTATCTTCAGGAGGCGGTGGACAAGCAGGCCCGGCTCGCTCACCTGCCGCTGGTCTGGCACTGCATCGGCCCGATCCAGGCCAACAAGACGCGACTGGTGGCGGCGCATTTCGACTGGGCACAAACGGTGAACCGGCTGAAGATCGCACAGCGCCTGTCCGATCAGCGTCCCGACCACCTGGCGCCGCTGCAGGTGTGCCTGCAGGTCAACATCGACGGCGGCCCCACCAAGTCCGGCGTCTCGCCCGAAGAGGCCCTGCCGCTGGCGCTCGAAGTGGCCCGTCTGCCGCGCCTGGTGTTGCGCGGGCTGATGACGATTCCCGAGCCTGCTCCCGATTACGCCACCAGCCTGGCCGTGCACCGCCAGGCGCGCGAACTATTCGAGGACTTGCGCAGCGCCGGCCTGCCCCTGGACACGCTGTCGATGGGCATGACCGCCGATCTTGAGGCCGCCATTCATGCGGGCAGCACGATGGTGCGCATTGGCACGGCTATTTTTGGCGGACGAACCCAAGCCGCCTGAAGCCGTCGGGCGACAGGCGCGAGCCCGCCCGGTCATTCATTTCGTTACCGAATTTGCGTCTCCAGCGCGGCTTGTAAGCGGCCGCGGCCCTAGGATCACTTTTTCTTCAACAGGGAAACCTCATGGCCACCACACCTTTTTTCGGAAAACGCGAGTCTGGCGTCCTGTCAGAACGCTCCAATGTCTCCAATGGCCCGTCCGGCGCGACTGTGGCGCCGCAACCCAGGGCCCTCGACAGCGCCACGGCGGCAGCGCCCGACCCGACACTCCAGACCGCGCCTGGCATGGCCGCGTCCACCACCCCCCGTGGCGGCAGCAAGCTCATCGTCGGGCCCAACATCAAGCTCAAGGGCGTCGAGATCACAGACTGCGACACACTGGTGGTGGAGGGTCTGGTCGAGGCCACCATGGACTCGCGCCTGATGCAGATTGCAGAGATCGGCGCGTTCAAGGGTTCGGCACAGATCGACATTGCTGAAATCCGCGGCTGTTTCGACGGCGACCTGACCGTTCGCGACCGATTGGTGATCCATGCCACCGGCAAGGTCACGGGCAAGATCCGCTACGGCAAGGTGGTCATCGAGGAAGGTGGGCAGCTCGCCGGCGACATCAGCTTCGGCACCAGCGACAGGGCCCAGGCTGCCGGCGCCCTGCCGGCGCTGCAAAGGGCCGCCTGAACCCCGCCGCCCTCAGGCCGGAACAGCTTCAGCTTCCGCCGCCGGCGTGCGGATCAGGTGGTCGAAGGCGCTGAGCGCGGCCTTGGCGCCGTCACCGGCGGCAATCACGATCTGCTTGAACGGCACCGTGGTGCAGTCGCCGGCGGCAAATACGCCGGGCAGGCTGGTCTGGCCCCTGGCATCGATCACGATCTCGCCGAACTTCGTCAGCTCCAGCGTGCCCTTGAGCCATTCGGTATTGGGCACCAGGCCGATCTGCACGAAAACGCCTTCGAGTTCAACGAGGTGTTCCACGCCGGTGGCGCGGTCCTTGTAGCGCAGGCCATTGACCTTGCCCTGCGCCCCCGTGATCTCGGTCGTCTGTGCATGGGTGTGCACCGTGACATTGGGCAGGCTGTGCAGTTTCTTCACCAGCACGGCGTCGGCCTTGAGCTCGGGCATGAATTCGATCACCGTGACATGGCGCACCACACCGGCCAGATCGATCGCGGCCTCGATGCCGGAGTTGCCGCCACCAATCACCGCCACATCCTTGCCCTTGAACAGCGGGCCGTCGCAGTGCGGGCAGTAGGCCACGCCCTTGTTCCGGTACTCAGCTTCACCCGGCACGTTGACGTTGCGCCAGCGCGCGCCGGTGGACAGGATCACCGTTTTGGACTGGAGCGAGCCGCCGTTGGCCAGCTTCACCTCGATCAGGCCGCCGGGTTCGCTGGCGGGGATGAGCTGGTCGGCGCGCTGCAGGTTCATGATGTCCACGTCGTAGGCACGGGTGTGGGCTTCCAGCGCGGCGGCAAACTTGGGGCCATCGGTTTCCAGCACCGAGATGTAGTTCTCGATCGCCAGCGTGTCGTTCACCTGGCCACCAAAGCGCTCGGCGGCGATGCCGGTGCGAATGCCCTTGCGGGCCGCGTACACGGCCGCCGCCGCGCCGGCCGGGCCGCCGCCGACGATCAGCACGTCGTACGGGGCTTTGGCTGACAGCTTGGCGGCATCGCGAGCCGCAGCGCCAGTGTCGAGCCTGGCCACGATCTCTTCGACGCTCATGCGGCCGGAGCCAAACACCTGGCCGTTGAGGAAGACCATGGGCACGGCCATGATCTCGCGCGCGTTGACTTCGTCCTGGAAGGCGCCGCCTTCGATGACGGTGGTCTTGACCCTGGGGTTGAAGATGGCCATGAGGCTGAGCGCCTGCACCACGTCCGGGCAGTTGTGGCAGCTCAGGGACATGTAGACCTCGAAGTTGAAGTCGCCGTCCAGGGCCTTGATCTGGTCGATCACCTCGGCTTCGACCTTGGGCGGGTGGCCGCCGGTCCACAGCAGCGCCAGCACCAGCGAGGTGAATTCATGGCCCAGCGGCAGGCCGGCAAAGCGCAGGCTGTTGCTGGCCCCCACGCGTTGCAGCGTGAAGGACGGCTTGCGGGCGTCGTCGCCATCGGTGCGCAGGCTGATCCTGTCCGATCGCAGCGACTGGATGGTCTGCAACAGCTCGCGCATCTGGCGGGAGTTGTCGTCCGCGCCGAGCGAAGCCACCATCTCGAAGGGCTGGCTGACGCGCTCCAGATAGGCGGCGAGTTGGGCTTTGAGGGTGTCGTCGAGCATGATAGAACTCCTGATTCAATAGCGTCTAACGACTGTTTGACGCTGGGAAATGGCAATTTTTTGGCAAAAAAACGCCGGACGGCAGGGCAGGCCCTGTCGCCGTCCGGCGCGAGGCGCCCCAAGGCGCGCTCCGTGGGGAACCCGTGCCCGGTCAGATCTTGCCGACGAGATCCAGCGACGGGGCGATGGTCTTGGCGCCTTCGTTCCACTTGGCTGGGCAGACTTCTCCCGGGTGGGCGGCGGTGTACTGGGCGGCCTTGAGCTTGCGCAGGGTTTCCTTGACGTCGCGGGCGATCTCGTTGGAGTGCACTTCGGCGGTCTTGATCATGCCTTCGGGGTTGATGATGAAGGTGCCGCGCAGCGCCAGGCCTTCTTCGGGGATGTGCACGCCAAACGCGTTGGTCAGCGTGTGGGTGGGGTCGCCCACCAGCGGGAACTTCGCCTTGCCCACGGCGGGGGAGGTCTCATGCCACACCTTGTGCGAGAAGTGGGTGTCGGTCGTCACGATATAGACCTCGGCACCAGCCTTCTGGAACTCGGCGTAATTGTCAGCCGCGTCTTCGACTTCGGTCGGGCAGTTGAAGGTGAAGGCCGCCGGCATGAAGATCAGGACGGACCACTTGCCTTTCAGGCTGGCTTCGGTCACTTCGATGAACTTGCCGTTGTGGAAAGCCTGGGTCTTGAAAGGCTGGACTTGCGTGTTGATCAGGGACATGAGGAACTCCTTTGAGGTTGATAAAGACATCGGTTGCATGAACCAATGGTTGAATCATAGTGACGGCCTATCAGAATGTGAATTTGATTTTTTCTAAGCTATCGATAGGCAATCCATATTGCGCCGCACCAATGCCTGCGGGCCAGCCTCACCGCCACACAACGTCCAGCGCCTGCCGTGCGGCGGCGATCACGGGCTCGTCGGCCCGCGCTTTCTGGCAGACGAAGCTGAGCGCGCAGTCCAGGCTCACCCGATCGGCCACCACCAGGCCGTGCGCCTGGCTCTCGCGCATCGCGATCGAATCGCGCACCAGCGACAAACCGACGCCGGACTTCACCAGGTCCAGCATCGACGCCTCCTGGTCCACCAGCGCCACGCGCCGGGGCTCGACCCCGGTCAGCGAGCCGGGGCCGAAGACGCGCGCCAGCAACCGGTGGTGCGCGCTGGCCGGCGGGGTGGCCAGCCAGGGCAGCGCGGCCAGCGCTTTCCAGTCGCGCCCGAGCACCTGCGGCCCCCAGCCGGCCGGTGCCAGCACCCGGTAGGTGAATCGGGTCAGGATGATCACTTCGAAATGAATAGCTGACTGTGTCCATTCGACGCTGGGAACAGGCTCATTTTGTTCAGAATCCCCGGCTGGTGCCGCCAGCGGGACCAGGTAGAAGCCCACATCCAGCTCGCCGCGGCCGATCTGGGCCAGCACGTCGCCACTCATGCCCTGGCGCAGCTCGGTCTCGATCTGCGGCGCCGATTCCACCAGTTGCTTCAGGAAGGCGCCGAGCCGCGTGAACTCGGGGTCGAGGATGGTGCCGATGCGCAGGCGCCCGCGCACCGTGCTGTGCAGGCGCTGCGCGGCCTGGCCGAAATCCGCCAGCGCGGCCAGCGCCTTTTCGGCCTGCGGCAGCAGCGCCGCGCCGTCCGGGGTGAGCGCCAGGCCGTGCGGCGTGCGCGTGAAAAGCACCAGCCCGGTGGCTTGCGCCAGGCGCTTGAGCTGCAGGCTGACCGCCGGCTGGCTCAGGTGCAGGCCCTGCGCCGCCCGCGAGACATTGCCTTCGCGCGCCACGGCCACGAAGGCGCGCAGGATCTGGGGCTCGGCGAAGATCGTCATATTTGACAAATTTATACCTTTATTCAGGCGAAATCATTGGAAAAATCGGTTTGTTTTGGCGACACTCTGCAGATTCACCGGAGACTTCGATCATGAGCACCGCAAATATTCCCCATTTCATCAACGGCCAGCGAAACGCGGGCGGGAGCGCCCGTTCGCAGGCGGTGTTCAACCCCGCCAGCGGCGCCGTCACCGGCCAGGTGGCCCTGGCCAGCAGCGCCGATGTGGATGCGGCCGTGGCCGCCGCGCAGGCGGCCTTCCCGGCCTGGGCCGACACCCCGCCGATCCGCCGCGCGCGGGTGATGTTCAAGTTCCTGGAGCTGCTGAACCACCACAAGGACACGCTCGCGGAAATGATCACGCTCGAACACGGCAAGGTGTTCACCGACGCGCAGGGCGAGGTCTCGCGCGGCATCGACATCGTCGAGTTCGCCTGCGGCATTTCGCAGCTGCTCAAGGGCGATTTCACCGACCAGGTCTCCACCGGCATCGACAACTGGACGCTGCGCCAGCCGCTGGGCGTGGTGGCGGGCATCACCCCGTTCAACTTCCCGGTCATGGTGCCGATGTGGATGTTCCCGCTGGCCATCGCCGCCGGCAACAGCTTCGTGCTGAAACCCAGCCCGATCGACCCCAGCGCCAGCCTGTTCATCGCCGACCTGCTGAAGCAGGCCGGCCTGCCCGACGGCGTGTTCAACGTGGTGCAGGGCGACAAGGAAGCGGTGGACGCGCTACTGGTGCACCCGCTGGTCAAGGCCGTGAGCTTCGTCGGCTCCACGCCGATCGCCAACTACATCTACGAGACCGGCGCGCGCCACGGCAAGCGCGTGCAGGCGCTGGGCGGGGCGAAGAACCACATGGTGGTGATGCCCGACGCCGACATCGAGCAGACAGTGGACGCGCTGATCGGCTCGGCCTACGGTTCGGCCGGCGAGCGCTGCATGGCCATCAGCGTGGCGGTGTTCGTCGGCAACGTGGGCGACCAGGTCATCCCGAAACTGGTGGAACGCGCCCGGGCGCTCAAGGTCAAGGACGGCATGGAGCTGGACGCCGAGATGGGCCCCATCGTCACGGAGGCCGCGCACGCGCGCATCACCGGCTACATCGAGCAGGGTGTCAAGGAAGGCGCGCAGCTGCTGGTGGACGGGCGCAGCTTCCAGGGTGCCAGCGCCGGGGCCGGCTGTTCAGAAGGTTTCTGGCTGGGCGGCACGCTGTTCGACCAGGTCACGCCCGGCATGCGCATCTACAAGGAAGAAATCTTCGGCCCGGTGCTGGTGTGCGTGCATGTGCCGGACTTCGCCGCCGCGGTGCAGCTGGTCAACGACCACGAATTCGGCAACGGCGTCTCCTGCTTTACCCGCGACGGCAACGTGGCACGCGAATTCAGCCGCCGCATCCAGGTCGGCATGGTCGGCATCAACGTGCCAATCCCCGTGCCCATGGCCTGGCACGGCTTCGGCGGCTGGAAGCGCAGCCTGTTCGGCGACATGCACGCCTACGGCGAGGAGGGCGTGCGCTTCTACACCAAGCAGAAGAGCATCATGCAGCGCTGGCCGGAGAGCACGCCCAAGGGCGCGGAGTTCGTGATGCCCACCGCAAAATGAGCGAAACCACTTTCGACTACATCATCGTCGGTGCCGGCACGGCCGGCTGCCTGCTGGCCAACCGACTCAGCGCAGACGCATCCAAGCGCGTGTTGCTGATCGAGGCCGGCCGCAAGGATGACTACCACTGGATCCACATTCCGGTGGGCTATCTGTATTGCATCGGCAACCCGCGCACCGACTGGCTTTACAACACCGAGCCGGCCGCCGGGCTGAACGGCCGCACGCTGCGCTATCCACGCGGCAAGACGCTGGGCGGCTGCAGCAGCATCAACGGCATGATCTACATGCGCGGGCAGGCGCGCGACTACGACCAGTGGGCGCAGCTGACCGGCGACGAGACCTGGTCCTGGCGCAACACGCTGCCCTGGTTCAAGCTGCACGAAGACCATTACAAGGGCGCCAACGCCGCGCACGGCGCCAAGGGCACGCCCTCCGAATTGCTGGAAGCGCCGGGCGAGCCGGCGGACGCCGTCTGGCGCGAGGTGCTGCGCCACCACCAGGCCGGCGGTGAATGGCGCATCGAGAAGCAGCGCCTGCGCTGGGATGTGCTCGACGCCTTTGCGCAGGCCGCGCAGCAGGCCGGCATTCCGCCCACCGACGACTTCAACCGCGGCGACAACGAGGGTGTGGGCTATTTCGAGGTCAACCAGCGCGCCGGCTGGCGCTGGAACACCGCGAAAGCCTTCCTGCGCCCGACCTGCTACGGACGCCCGAACTTCGAACTCTGGACCTCCGCGCAGGTGGCCACGCTGGTGCTCGAAGCCGCGCCCGACGGCCACAAGCGCTGCACCGGCGCGCAGGTCTGGAACGGCCAGGAGATGGTGACGGCCACGGCGACGCGCGAGGTGATCCTGTGCGCCGGCAGCATCGGCACGCCGCAGATCCTGCAGCTCTCGGGCATCGGGCCTGGGGCGCTGCTGCAGCAGCACGGCATCCAGACCGAGCACGAGCTGCCCGGCGTGGGCGCCAACCTGCAGGACCACCTGCAGATCCGCGCGGTCTACAAGGTGCAAGGGGTCAAGACGCTCAACATGCTGGCCAACTCGCTCTGGGGCAAGGCAAAGATCGGCCTGGAATACGCCTTGAAACAGAGCGGCCCGATGAGCATGGCGCCCAGCCAGCTCGGCGCCTTCACCCGCAGCTCACCCGACCGGCCGTATCCGAACATCGAATACCACGTCCAGCCGCTGAGCCTGGAGGCCTTCGGCGAGCCACTGCACGCCTTCCCGGCCTTCACTGCCAGCGTCTGCAACCTGAACCCCACCAGCCGGGGCACGGTGACCATCAAATCAGGCCGGTTCGAGGACGCCCCGGCGATTGCGCCCAACTACCTCAGCACCGACGAGGACCGCCAGGTCGCCGCCGAGAGCCTGCGCCTGACCCGCAGGATCGTTGCCCAGCCGGCCCTGGCGAAGTACAAGCCCGAGGAGTTCAAGCCCGGTGTGCAGTTCCAGACCGACGAGGAGCTGGCGCGCCTGGCGGGTGACATTGCCAGCACCATCTTCCACCCCGTGGGCACCACGAAGATGGGCCGCGCCGACGACCCGATGGCGGTGGTGGACCGCCGCCTGCGGGTGCGCGGCATCGCCGGTCTGCGCATCGTGGACGCGGGCGTGATGCCCACCATCACCAGCGGCAACACCAACAGCCCGGTGCTGATGATGGCCGAGAAAGCCGCGCGCTGGATCATGGCGGACGCGGCCTGAGAGCGGGAAATCCCTGATGCACACAATGGGTGCATACGCTTACAGTTCGCCCACTCGCAAGCGGGCCCCCGGGCCCGTCGTGCAGGGGGCCGAGGAGACACTCTCGCGTACCAGAACAAATTTTCAGGCGTCCGTCCGAGACGCATTCCAAGGCGCCGTAACCCGGCGCCTTTTCTTTTTTCGGACTCAAAAAGCCCATTCCCCAGCGCGAACTGGTCGCACATAGCTATCAACTTAGTAGCATCTTCGGGTGCGACAATCCCCGCATGGAACTCCTGATCATCTCGCTGGCCTCGTTGCTGGCCGGGCTGGTGGACTCGATCGTGGGCGGCGGCGGCCTGATTCTGGTGCCCGCGCTGTTCGCCACCTTCCCCACGGCGCATCCGGCCACGCTGTTCGGCACCAACAAGAGCGCGTCGGTCTGGGGTACGGCCATTGCCACGGCGCAGTACAGCCGGCGCGTGCAGATGCGCTGGGCCGCGCTGATTCCGGCCGCGGGCGCGGGTTTTGCCGGCGCCTTCGCCGGCGCATGGGTCGTGACGGTGATCGACCCCAGCTTCCTGCGCAAGCTGTTGCCGCTCATCCTGCTGGCGGTTCTGGTCTATACGCTGGCGCGCAAGGAACTGGGGCGCACCCACGCACCGCGCTTTGCCGGTCACCGCGAGAAATGGTTGGCCGCCTTGATCGGCCTGGTGATCGGGTTCTACGACGGCTTCTTCGGACCCGGCACGGGCAGCTTCCTGGTGTTCCTGTTCGTGCGCCTGCTCGGCTACGACTTCCTGAACGCCTCGGCGTCGGCCAAGCTGGTGAATACCGCCACCAACCTGGCTGCGCTGATCCTGTTCGCCGCCAAGGGCCATGTCTGGTGGCATTTCATGCTGGCGATGGCGCTGGCCAACGTTGCGGGTAGCCTGCTGGGCACCCGGCTGGCGCTCAAGCACGGCGCGGGCTTCGTGCGCGGCGTGTTCATCGTCGTGGTCAGCGCGCTGATCCTGAAGACCGGCTACGACGCCTTCCTGCGGTAGCCCGCGCTGGCCAGCCCACGCAGCAGGATCCGGCTGCGACTACTTCTTCAGCGCCGACTTCCAGTCGCGGAAGACGTCAAGGTCCACGCCATCGGGGTAGTTCAGCAGACCGGGCTTGAAGCCCTTCTTGCCCTTCTCGCCGTACTGCCAGATGATGTCCTTGGTCTTGCGATCGACGACGATGACGCGGTCGTTCAGGTCATCGACGATCAGGATGTCGCCGGTATCTGGCAACTCGCGCGCGATCGAGGAATGGTCGAGCGCCTTGTCGCCGTCCTTGAAGAAGTACTCCCAGGTGATCTTGCGCGTGGCCGGATCGAAGATCACCACACGCCCCGGCTTCCAGAAGTCGGCCACGATGACCTGCTTGCCGTCCACCGTCGGAAAGGCGTCCGACGGGTAGCGGATGTTGGGCGCCTTGACACTCCAAAGAACCTTGCCCTCACGCGTGATGCGCGAGATCCAGGCGTCGCTGATTTCAGTGACCAGAATGTCGCCGTTTTCCATGGGCGTGGCCCCGTTGGGGTGAGCCAGCTCGTTCGGCGGATTGTGTTTGCACTTGCCGGGCGTGCCCCACTGGGTGATGACCTGGTTGGTCGCCGGATCGATGATCAGCACGCGGCAGTTGCGGATGTCGGCCGTGATGAACTTGCCATCGGCCAGCAGATGGGCGTCGTCCGGGTAGTTCAGCAGCCCCGGGCCGCTGCCCCGATGGTCCGGCGTGCCGTAAGTCCAGGTCAGCGCGCGCTTTTCGTAGTCCACGATATGCACGTCGAAGTTGTCTTCCTCGCTGACGGCCAGCAGCTTGCCGTCGGCCGAAAAGTTCACGTCTTCGTTGCCGCGATAGACCTTCAGGCTGGGCGAGGGAAACTCCCAGACGATGCTCTTGTCGGGGGCGACTTCGATCAGCCGGTTGTTGCGCCGGTCGGCAATCACGATGGGGTAGGGCAACGGCTTGCCCCACGACGCCACAGGCGTCTTGCGGTTACCCGTGACCGGCGGAATGGCGGGCAACGCGACGCCACTGTTGACGATGCCGGCGCCGGTCATCTCCGGTGTGACCGTGACCTCCACGCCTGCCCCCTTGATCGGCTTGTCCTTTTGTGGCACCTCCGGCGAGGTCATGGCCGGGAAGGCCAGCAGGCTCAGAACCAGGGCAAGCGCGACTCGGCCGACCGGCCTTTGGCGGATCGGGTGGGGCCAACGGGGGGCAAGGTTCAAGCGCATACGAACTCCTTCGCGCCCGGCGAAATGCCAGCGCTACAGGCTGGAATTGTTCGGCATTCAGGGGAGAAGCGCCTTGACCTGCAACAACGACAGGCGCTTTCGCAGCGTCAGGGACTCTCCAGCACCACGCGCCCGTACAGCGGCTGCACTGCCCGGGCGTTGTCGGCGAAGCGCTGACGGTAGCGCGCCAGCTGCGCCGTCGAGAGCGCCAGCGGCTGCTTCAGGACAATCCAATCCACGCCCTCGGTGCAGGGCGGGGCGGTCAGCGAGCCCGCATAGCGATAGTAGCCGCGGTGGGCTGGCAGCAGGCTGCCGGCATCCACCGTGACGCCCGGTGGGCTGTGGTCGCCATCGGCGTGCGCCGGGATCAGCGGCAGCAGCGAGGCCAGCAGAGGGTTTTCCGCGCCCAGGCGAAACAGCACCACCACCGCCAGAAGTTGCCCGGAGGCGCTCTTGTGCAACAAGTGCGCCGCCATGGGGAATTCTTCGCCCGCGATCCGGTCGCCGCCGGGCGTGTGAAAGTGGAATTGCTGCAACACGAAGCGCTGCTCGCCGATGCGCAAGGAACTGCCCTTGCCAAAGCGCACCCGCACGGTGTGACCGTCATCGGCCAATTTCAACGGTGCGGCTCGGTAGTCAAACATCAGGGCCGGCAGCTTCTGGTGCGTGGCTACGGCGGGGATATCGATGGGGGACTGCCGTCGTCCGGTCTCGCACGTGGAGGCGCTGCAAGCGGCTGCGGACAAAAGCACAGGCAACAAAAGAAGCTTCATGGTCTTAGTCCGCGGCACCCACTGGCACCCTTTGCGCCAGCGCGCACATCAGTTCGTAGCCCACGGTGCCGGCAGCATGGGCCACCTCGTCGATCGGCAGCACCGCGCCGTGACGGGCGCGACCCCACAGGGTCACTTCGCTGCCGTAGCCGGCCTCCACGCCCGCATGCTGCAGCGCCGAGAGGTCCACCGCGATCATGTCCATGCTGACTCGTCCGACAGTGCGGGTGCGCACACCGTTCACCAGCACCGGCGTGCCGGTCGGGGCGCAACGCGGATAGCCGTCGGCGTAGCCGCAGGCGACGATGCCGATGCGCATGGGGCGATCAGCGGTGAAGCTCGAACCGTAGCCCACGCTGTCGCCGGCGTTCAGGTCCTGCGTGCCGATGATCCGGGAGGCCAGCGTCATCGTCGGCTGCAAGTCCCAGTGCGCCATGGCGTGCTCGGGAAAGTCCGGAGAACTGCCGTAGACGGCGATGCCCGGGCGAATCCAGTCGGCTGCCGCGCGCAGACCGCCCAACCGGGTGGACAGGCTCTGTGCACCGTGGCGCAGCGTGGCCGCGCTGTTGGACAAGGTGCGTTCCCCCGGCAGATCCTGCGTGACGGTTGCAAAGACGGTCATCTGTTCAGCGATGCCGCGCGCACCGTCGGCATCGCTGAAATGCGTCATCAGTGATATTTCATCGACCTGCGGCAAGGCGTTCAGCCGCGTCCAGGCCGCGCGGAACCGCGCGGGCGTGAAGCCCAGCCGGTTCATGCCCGAGTTCATCTTGAGGAATACCCGGTGCGGCTGATGGGTCTTGTGGGTGGCCAGCATGTCGATCTGCGGGTCGCAGTGGATCGCATGCCACAGGTTCAGGCGCGAGCAAAGTTCCAGGTCACGCGGCTCGAAGACCCCTTCGAGCAGCAGGATGGGCCCGCGCCAGCCCAGCCCTCGCACCCGCTCGGCCTCGGCCAGATCCAGCAAGGCAAAGCCGTCCGCGCCGCGCAAGCCCTCGAACACATGTTCGATGCCGTGGCCATAGGCGTTGGCCTTGACCACCGCCCATACGCGTGCGTCGGGGGCTGCGGCGCGGGCGCGCGCCAGGTTGTGCTGCAGCGCGTGCGTATGGATGGTGGCAAGGATGGGGCGTGGCATCAGGGCAGGCTGAATACGGGATGCGGCTGATTGTGGCACCGGTCACCGGACATGCGCGAGGGGGTCGCATGATATAACCCGCTGTCAGCCGGAGACAACGTACAGATCAAAGGTCATCAGTGCCACTGATGCAATAAACAAGAGTTCATGAAGCGCGGTTTTTTCACCATCATGTCAGCGCAGTTTTTCAGCTCGCTGGCTGACCAGGCCCTGTTCGTGGCCGCCGTGCAATTGCTCAAGACCGGAGGTGCGCCCGAGTGGCAACAGGCGGCGCTGGTGCCCATGTTCGCGCTGTTCTACGTGCTCCTTGCGCCGTACGTGGGCGCCTTTGCAGACGCCTTGCCCAAGGGCCGCGTCATGCTGATCAGCAACACTATCAAGATCATCGGCTGCCTGCTGATGTTGTTCGGCACCCATCCGCTGATGTCCTACGCCATCGTTGGCCTGGGCGCGGCCGCGTACTCGCCCGCCAAGTACGGCATCCTCACCGAACTGCTGCCAGCCTCGCAACTGGTCAAGGCCAACGGCTGGATCGAGGGACTGACGATTGCCTCGATCATTCTGGGCGTGCTGCTCGGCGGCCAGCTGGTCGGCTCCATGGTGTCAAACCGGTTGCTGACGCTGGATTTCCCTCTCATCGACACCTCGATTGACACGCCGGCCGAAGCCGCCATCAGCGTGCTGATCTTTGTGTATGTGCTGGCCGCATGGTTCAACACGCGCATCCCCGACACCGGTGTCGAAATGCGCCCCATGCCGCGCAACAAGCTGGAACTGCTGCCCGACTTCTGGCGCTGCAATATCCGGCTCTGGCAGGACAAGCTCGGACAGATCTCACTGGCCACCACCACGCTGTTCTGGGGCGTGCTGGGCAATCTCAAATACATCGTGCTGGGCTGGGCAGCGGTGGCCCTGGGCTACAACGTGACCCAGGCCTCGGCACTGGTGGGCGTGGTGGCCATCGGTACGGCCGTCGGGGCGGTGGTGGCATCGGTCCGCATGAAGCTCGATCAGGCCACCAGCGTCATCCCGCTCGGCATCGCCATGGGGCTGCTGGTGCTGCTGCTCAATTTCATCACCAACGTCTGGCTGGCCGCGCCGTTCCTGATCTTTCTGGGCGCACTCGGCGGCTTCCTCGTCGTCCCGATGAACGCGCTGCTGCAGCACCGCGGCCACAACCTGATGGGTGCCGGCCGCTCCATTGCCGTGCAGAACTTCAACGAGCAGGCCTGCATCCTGGTCCTGGGCGGCATCTACAGCCTGTCCACCGGCTTGGGTATGTCCGCATTTGGCGCCATCACGGTCTTCGGCGTGCTGGTGGCGGGTTTCATGTGGCTGATCCAGATTTGGCATGCGAGCAACCTCACCCATCATGGCGACGAGGTGGAGCATCTGCTCGAGATCGCGCGCAACGACAACCACCACGGGTGACCCCCTTTTCACCCGCTGAACGGCGCAACCCGGCCGGCTGATGCGCCCGACCCTTCCCGTCTTTGCCCTTCTGCTGAACGCCCTGGTCTGGGGCGTGTCGTGGTGGCCGTTCCGCCAGCTCGCGGCGCAGGGCCTGCATCCATTGTGGGCCACGGCACTGATCTATGGCATCTCGCTGATGTGTCTGCTGGCGTGGCGGCCGGCGGCGTGGCGCGGACTTGCGGCACATCCGGCCTTGTGGCTTCTGATGCTGGCCTCGGGCCTGACCAATGTGGGCTTCAACTGGGCGGTGACGGTGGGCGACGTGGTGCGCGTGGTGCTGCTGTTCTACCTGATGCCGGCCTGGTCCATCCTGCTGGCCTGGTGGCTGCTCGGCGAAAAACCGACACGCGGCGCCTTGCTGCGCCTGGCAATGGCGCTGCTGGGCGTCATGCTGGTGCTCAAGACGCCGGACTCGCCCTGGCCGGTCCCCGAGACGGTCGCCGATGGGCTGGCGCTGATGGGGGGCTTCTGCTTTGCGCTGACCAACGCCCTGCTGCGCAAGCTGCAGCACACCCCGGACGCAGCACGCGCCGTCGCGATGTTTGCCGGCGGCACGTTCACAGCCACGGGGGTCGCACTGGCTGGCGTGGCGCACGGCGTCGTCCCGGCCCTGCCGGCGATGTCTGTCGCCTGGTGGCCGCTTGCGCTGCTGCTGAGCGCCGCCTTCCTGGCCGGAAACCTCGCGCTGCAATATGGTGCGGCGCGGCTGGCCGCACACATGACAGCTTTGATCATGTTGTCTGAGGTCGTATTTGCCAGCTTGTCGGCGGTGCTGCTGGGCGCGGCCGCCCTGAGCGGCCGGACCGTGGCCGGCGGCTGCCTGATCGGCCTGGCCGCGCTGCTTGCAATCTGGCCGTCACGGCCAGCCCCGCGGACCTGACCCGGACTATCGGCTGCGCACGTAGCGTTCGAGGTGGGTGCGGTTCAGGGGCAGCACCATCCACTCATCGCAGCCGGCCAGCCGTGCAAAGAAGCGACGGATGGGCTGGTTCTCCCTGGCGATGACCACCTGACGCAGCGGAATGCCCATCGCCCGGCTTCGCTTGCGTAGGGCGCGGCATACAGAAAGCGTCTGTTCACCCAGCGACGGCGCATCGAGAAAAACGAAACGGTAGGACTGCGACGTCAAGCGGGTCAGCGCGATGTCGCCATCGGCGACGTGGTCCACCCGAAAGCCAAAGCCACGCAAGGCACGGATCAGCGAGCTTTCGGACAGACGAGGCTCTCCAACCAGCAGGATGTACTCCTCAGGACCGTCGCCAGCAAGGGATTGCGGCGAGGTCGGGTGCTCGGCTGATTCAGGAAAGCTGCTGCTCATCCCGTAGTTGTCAGGTGCCGCTGCAAGCGGTTCGCGCGGGGCCTCGCCAGACGCCACGGCACGCAAGCTTGCTGGGGCGGGGGTGAACGAAAGTGGCGGTGCCTTGCTTTTCGGATGGTCCGTGCTGGCCTGCGCATCACGCCACATCAGCACACTTTTGGCGTCGATCCGGTCAACGGGCGCAGGGCGCACGGCCGGGGCCGGCCGGATCGGCATCGCGCCCGTATCCTCGCTCTCGAAGGGCTGGGTGGCCTCGAACGGTGGTCGATCAGCGTCTTCCTGCCCACTGAATCCTGCATCGCCCCGCCCGCCAGGACGGTACGCCATGTCAAGCGGAGCGAAAGGCATCGTCGCCTCAAAGGCCGGGCCGAGGTCAGATGGCCGCGTCTCGGGAGACAGCGAGTCCATCTCCCGCTGACGCGGCGTCACCTGGCTGACGGCCTCCATCACGGCGCGCAATCGGATCGGCCGGTTGAGCACGGGCCAGCCGGTGCCTGCGTCGCTTTCGCCAATCAGAAAAATCTCGGCCAGCAGTTTCTGGCTCTGGAGGCTGCGCACCGCGGACACGTCATCGGCATTGGCGATGATCAGATCGGCCTGTTCCAGATCGCCCACCAGTTCATAGCCGTTGCCCCGTTGCAAGTCCTCAAGGAACAAGCCCTGGAGCAGCTTTCGCTCTTCAGATGGCAAACCAACCAGGGCCAGACGGCAGGGGTGATACATGGTCAAGATGAAGAGGAAAGGACTTAGGTGCGCACAAAAGCGGCGAAATCGCTGCGACTTCGCCAACCGCCTGAATATCGTGCATTTACGCTCTTATGGTAGCCAGACCGTCCAACTTATCCGCTACGGCCTGTCAATTTCGGGGGTGCTGTTGCAAAAATCACGAAGCTTTTGAACATTCGCTGGCCGGCCAGGATCAGGCCCGCGCCGCCCCTGGCCGAAGGGAAATCACGTGGGGTCCGAGGCGAGTGGGGCGTGCTGTTTCAGGAACTGCACCAAAGCGGCCTGCTTCAACGGAATGGGCATCCAGGCCTCGCAGCCAGCCAGTCTGGCGCGAAGGCGGGGCAGCCATCTGTTGTGACTGGCAACGATGACAAGGTGCCTAGCGGCCGGCGCTGCGCCCCACCCGGCATGAATGGACTGGCACAAGGGGATGGCGGCCGGCCCCAATGACACCTCGATCACGAAGACGAATCCATAGTGCCTTTGCGCGAGAAGCCTGAATGCAACCTCGCGGCCATCCGCCAAGTCGGTCTCGAACCCCTCGGCACGCAAGGTCTTCATCAAGCCGTCTGCCGCTGTCCCCGGCAAGCCGACCACCAGGATCCGGCGGCCGGCCTCCAGTGGAGCCGGCCCGCCCGGGTGGTCAGTCCCCTGGGGCGTGGCGGCCCCGGCGTGCGGATCGACCTCGGTGGCGCGGGAAGTCCGCAAGCCCTCCCATACGGCGACCTCGGCCTCCCAATCGGACGGCACCACCGAGGGCACGCTGTCGTCGCCGGGCCGAGACGCCTGAAACTCTGCTTCTGCCGCGCGCCGTGCCGCGACGGACTGCCCCGGCTCGACCCCTGTGCCATCGGGACGCGTGCTTTCGAACTCGGGCAGGTCACCGACCTCGCCGAGTCCGACGGGTCGCGTCGCCTCAAACCCCGAAGGCTCGCCGGCATGACGATCCCCATCGACGGTGTGCGCCGCAGGAAGCACTTCGTGGGCCACGCCGGGCCGCAGGTGCGGCGAAGCCAGCACACGGCGTGCCGCCGCCGTCACCGCATGCAAGCGCAGCGGGCGTGCAACCACCGGCCAGCCCGTGCCCATGTCCGAGTTCCCCAGCAACAACACCTGACCCGGCAGCGCGCGGGCTTTCAGCGCAGACACCGCCGCGGCGTCGTCTGCGCCGGCAATGACCAGATGGGCCTGCGCGAGATCGCGTTCCAGGTAAGCACCGGGTATCGGGCTGCCTGTCAGGGGAAACAGGGCGCCCTCAAGCAGAACCTGCTCGGTAGGCGACAGGCCCGCCAGGGCGATGGCACAGGAACGGGACATGCAGCGATGGAGCCTGACAAGGAGGGGGCAAGCCGCCGGGACGGCTCATGGACGGGAAATTATTGACCTGAATGGCCCCAGCCGCACGCGCGGAATGCCCGCGCCGCCATACTTGACCCGTTTGGATGGGCTTGTGTTGCAAAGTCGCTGCATCGTGCCCTATTTTCATTTGATTTGAGCAGGATCTCCAATGCCATCGATTTACGACTTTTCAGCGATTCCCATGAGCGGCAAGGCCGTGCCTTTGAAAAAATTCAAGGGCAAGGTGCTGCTCATCGTCAACACCGCCAGCGCCTGCGGTTTCACCCCGCAATTCGCGGGACTGGAAAAGCTCCACGAGACCTGGGGCCCGAAAGGACTGGTCGTCATGGGCTTTCCGTGCAACCAGTTCGGTGCGCAGGATGCCGGCAGCAACGAGGAGATCGCCAGTTTCTGCCAGCTCAACTACGGCGTGAGCTTCCCGATGATGGCCAAGGTCAATGTGAACGGCACCGGCGCCGACCCGCTGTACCAATGGCTGACGGCCGAGGCGCCGGGCCTGCTGGGCAGCAAGGCGATCAAGTGGAATTTCACCAAGTTTCTGGTGGGCAAGGACGGGCAGGTGCTCAAGCGTTACGCCCCGACCGACACGCCCGAGAGCCTGACCCGCGACATCGAAGCCGCACTGGCCGCCTGATTCGGTTCAGCCGGCGTTGTTTTCAGGTATTTTCGGCCGTTCTCCAGGGTCGGATCGCGCTTTGATGCTATTTTATCTGTAGCATTTCACCCAGCCATCAGCGGCCTTCAGGGCGCTGGAGCGGGCCGGCGGTGCCGGGCCCGCTCCAGCGTTCGGGCCGCATCGCGCGGGTCCAGGCCATACATGTCGGCGAAAGTGTCCACCGCCTGTCCGCTGGCCTCAAAGGCGCGCAGCAGCGCCTCGTCCCTGGCGCCACGGGCGGCGACCTCGGCCAGCGCTTCGTCGAGCAAGGCGTTGGCCGCCTCGTCGCGGCCGCGCACCCGTTCAACATAGGCCTCACTGGAGAGACCTGACGCCTCAAAGGCCTGGGCAATGCGCTGGCGCAGTCTGGGGCGCAGGTCTTCCCCGGCACGGCCCTGGCGGCGGCGAAACACTTCGAGCAACGCATGGTGCACATGTTCGGGTGCCATGTCTTCCACCGCCTGGCCCTGCAGGTCATGGCGCTTCAGCCCGGCCGCCACGCTCTGCAGGTAGCGCGTGGAGCGGGTGTGGATCGCCAGCCCGGCCTTCAGGGCCTCGCGGTCCAGAACCTGCGGGTGCGCGGCCAGAAGATCCTGGAAGATGCCGCGCTTGAGCGGCAGGAAGACTTCACCGAACAACCCGGGATACAGGTCGGCGAGCTGCTCCAGAACTGGCGGCGTGGTGCGTGGTGCGCGCGCTGCGTTCTGCGGCGGGCGTTGCGGCGCTCCCCGGGCCTCCTGCCGTGGGCCGCGCCCTGAGCGACGGGGTTTCGCGGCCGCCCCGGTTTCGGTCGGGTCGGGGTCACGGGACAACAGGCCGGGTTGCGATCGTGTGTCCCCAATCGTCTGGGCGGCACCCTCGACGGGAGCCTCCGCGGTTTCCGTGGGGGCGGCACAGGGAGCCTGGGTCGAAAGGATTTCTTCTTGGGCGGACAGGGTGGCGGTCATGGCGGAAGCGGTGGCGGTCAGGGAAAAGTCCGCCATCATGCCAGCCTTCGCGACCGGCTGGCGTCGCCCGTTCAGCGCAGGGCCTCGTCCAGCACCTCGATCCAGTGACGCACGGGAATGGCCGTGCCGCTCTGCAGGTGGGTGATGCAGCCGATGTTGGCCGACACGATGACGTCGGGCTGCAGTTCGCCCAGGTGCCCCAGCTTGCGGTCGCGCAGCTGGTGGCTCAGGTCCGGGTTGAGCACCGAGTAGGTGCCGGCCGAGCCGCAGCACAGGTGCGACTCGCTGCCCGTCACCTGCACCTTGAACCCCAGCGCGCCCAGGTGCTGCTCCACGCCGCCGCGCAATTGCTGGCCGTGCTGCAGGCTGCAGGGCGGGTGAAACGCGAGATGGCGGCCGGCGGGAACCTTGCCGCTTGCGGGCGGCCCCGAAACCAGCGCCGGACGGCTGGCTTTCAGCGCGGCGACGATGTCGGGCAGCAGCTCGCTCAGGTCTTTCGTCAGTTCAGAGATGCGCTGCGCCTTCGCGGCGTACGCCGCGTCGTCCTTGAGGAAGTGGCCGTACTCGCGAACCGTCACGCCACAGCCGGAAGCGTTCATGACGATCGCCTCGACTTCGCCGGACTCGACCAACGGCCACCAGGCGTCGATGCTGGCGCGCATCTCGGCGCGCCCGCCGTCCTGGTCATTCAGATGGAACTTCACCGCACCGCAGCAGGCCGCCTTGGGCACGATCACGGTCTGGATGCCGACCGCGTCGAGCACGCGCGCCGTGGCGCGGTTGATGTTGGGCATCATCGCCGGCTGCACGCAGCCCGCCAGCATCAGCACCCGGCGCGCATGGCTGCGTGTCGGCCACGCACCGGCATCCTGCTTTGCCGGCACCTTGGCCTTGAGCGCCTCGGGCAGCAGGGGACGCACCAGCTTGCCCATCGCCATGGCCGGCGCGAACAGGGGCGAGGGCAGGCCTTCCTTCAGCATCCAGCGCAGCGCCTTTTCTGGCGCCGGGCGCGGCACCTTGGCGTCCACGATCTTGCGCCCGATGTCCAGCAGGTGGCCGTACTGCACGCCGCTGGGGCAGGTGCTCTCGCAATTGCGGCAGGTCAGGCAGCGGTCCAGGTGCAGCTGGGTCTTGCGCGTGGGCGCCACGCCTTCGAGCACCTGCTTCATCAGGTAGATGCGCCCGCGCGGACCGTCGAGCTCGTCACCGAGCAGCTGGTAGGTCGGGCAGGTGGCGGTGCAGAAGCCACAGTGCACGCACTTGCGCAGGATCGCCTCGGCTTCGCGACCTTCGGAGGTGTTCCTGAATTCGGGGGCGAGTTGGGTTTGCATGGCGTGCGGGCCGTTTCAGAAGCCTGCGCCAAGGCGGCCGTGGTTGAAAATACCTGCCGGGTCGAATTCGGCCTTCAGACGCTGGTGAATCCGGTCCAGGGGCGCCTTCAAAGGTTCAAATCGGGGTATTTCCAGCGTCGATGGGTCATTGTTTGCTCTGAATAGAGTAGCGTATCCGCCCGCGTTCGCCGCCGTCTGCCGCAACGCCACCGCATGGGCCGGGCCCGCCTTGACCCAGCGCTGGCCGCCATGCCACTCCACCAGCGGCGCGCCCACGCCGGCGGGCAATGCCAGCACCGGCGCCGTCTGCGGCACCGACAGGCGCCACAGGCATTCGGACGGAGGGCGATCCGCGAACCAGGGCAGTTGCTGGTCGCGGCAGGCGTCCCAGTCCTTCGCTGCAGCGGCGCTGTCCTGACGCTCGCCGCCGAGGGTGCGGCAGGCCGCCTCCACCGCCGCCAGCCGCACCGCGCAGGCGCAGGTACAGCACGCCGACGCCGGCGTCTTCCACCCAGCAACTTGCATTGAGCGGCAGCGGCTGCCCACCCCAGTCGTTGAGCCGCCGCAGGGCCTCGGCCTGGCCGCATTCAAACCGGAGCGTGGCTTCCATGGGGGCCACCGGCAACACCTTGAGGCTGACTTCCGTGATCACCCCCAGCGTGCCCCAGGCGCCGGCCATCAGGCGTGACACGTCATAGCCCGCCACGTTCTTCATGACCTGCCCGCCGAAGGTCAGCAATTCGCCGCGCCCGTTGAGCAGCTTGAGGCCCAGCACATAATCGCGCACCGCGCCGACACTGGCGCGCGCCGGGCCGGACAAGCCCGCGGCCACCATGCCGCCCACTGTGCCCCCCGCGCGAAAGCGCGGCGGCTCGAAGGGCAGGCACTGGCCTTGTTCCGCCAGCGCACCCTCCAGCTCGGCCAGCGGCGTGCCACCACGCACCGTGACCACCAGTTCGCTGGGCTCGTAACTGACGATGCCGCTCAGGGCGCTGATCTCCAGGACCTGGCCGTGCAGTCTCTGACCGTGAAAGTCCTTGGTGCCTCCCCCGCGAATACGCAGTGGCGTGGCGCTGGCCGCGGCAGCCCGAACAGCGTCGATGAGGGATTGAAGCGCGGTATCTTGCATGGTCAGGCATGGTAAACCGGGTGCAACGCCGCAGTACTGAATTTTTTGAACGCCGAGCCTGCGATTTTTTCGAGTTACCGTGAAGTCGCATGACTTCGCCCCCGGAATCGTCCGTGCGGCTCAGGCACCGTCACCGCGTCCCGGGTCCCGTGTTCAGCCCGCATCCGCGGCAAGGCGCCTCGCAGCCGGCAACCTGCGGACGACGGACAGGCAAAAAAAAGGCCCACCGAAGTGGGCCGAATATCCAAGGAAGACTCTCGCAGAAAAAATGGGCGCGGTGAGGGTCACCGCGCCCGGTTGGCCGTTTACCGGCTGTACGCGGTTTCGCCGTGGGACGTGATGTCCAGGCCTTCGCGCTCTTCTTCTTCCGGCACACGCAGACCGATGGTCAGATCCACGATCTTGTAGGCAACGATCGACACCACGCCGGACCAGACGATGGTGGTCAGCACGGCCTTGGCCTGCACCCAAACCTGGGCGGCAATCGAGTAATCGGCGGCGGTGACCATGGTGGCCGTGACCCAGTCGGCCACGTAGCCGGGGCCGCCCAGCGCCGGGCTGTTGAACACGCCGGTCAGCAAGGCACCGACGATGCCGCCGACGCCGTGCACGCCGAACACGTCCAGCGAGTCGTCCGCGCCCAGCATCTTCTTCAGGCCGTTGACACCCCACAGGCAGGCAAAGCCGGCGATGAAGCCGATGGCCAGCGCACCGCCGATGCCGACGTTGCCGGCGGCCGGCGTGATGGCCACCAGGCCCGCCACGGCGCCAGAAGCAGCACCCAGCATCGAGGCCTTGCCACGCATCAGCGCTTCACCCACGCACCAGGCCAGCACCGCTGCCGCCGTTGCGCCGAAGGTGTTGATGAAGGCCAGGGCGGCAAAGCCGTTGGCTTCGAGCGCGGAGCCGGCGTTGAAGCCGAACCAGCCCACCCACAGCAGCGAGGCGCCCACCATGGTCAGCGTCAGGCTGTGCGGGGCCATGGATTCCTTGCCGTAGCCGATCCGCTTGCCAATCATGTAGGCGCCCACCAGGCCCGCAACAGCGGCGTTGATGTGCACCACGGTGCCGCCCGCGAAGTCGAGCGCGCCGGACTGCCAGATCATGCCTGCCTTGCCGTTCATGGCATCGACCACTTCCTTGCCGGTATAGGCATCAGGCCCCATCCAGAACCAGACCATGTGCGCGATCGGCGCATAGCTGAAGGTGAACCACAGCGCCATGAAGGCCAGCACGGCGGAGAACTTGATGCGCTCGGCGAAGGCGCCGACGATCAGCGTGCAGGTGATGCCGGCGAAGGTGGCCTGGAAGGCGGCAAAAACGATTTCCGGAATGACCACGCCTTTGCTGAAGGTCGCGGCGTTGGCAAAGGTGCCTGCGGCGTTGTCCCAGATGCCTTTCATGAACAGCCGGTCGAAGCCGCCGACGAACTGGTTGCCCTCGGTGAACGCCAGGCTGTAGCCGTAGATGAACCACAGCACGACGATCATCGAGAACGTGACCATGACCTGCATCAGCACCGACAGCATGTTCTTGCTGCGCACCAGGCCGCCGTAGAACAGCGCCAGGCCCGGCAGAGTCATCAGGATGACCAGAAGGGTGGAGACCATCATCCAGGCGGTGTCGCCCTTGTTGGGCACCGGCGCGGAGGCTGCTGCGGCAGCGGGCGCTGCTGCTGCTGCGACAGCCGCACCAGCGGCTGCCGGAGCAGCAGGCGCGGCGGCTTCAGCCGGCTTGGCTTCGGCCGACGCCGTGGCGGCGGGTGCGGCTGCGGGGGCCTGCGCCATGGCGGTCGCTCCGCCCATCAGCAGACCTAATCCCAGCGCGAGGGAGGCAAGTAGTTTTTTCATTTCAGGTTCCTCTGTTTTCGGGGGGCCGGCCTTCAGAGCGCTTCCGTGCCGGTTTCACCGGTGCGGATGCGAACGACCTGCTCGAGGTTGTAGACAAATATCTTGCCGTCGCCGATCTTGCCGGTGCGGGCCGCGCCCTCGATGGTTTCGATGACGCGCTCGACCAGATCATCGGCCACGGCCGCTTCGATCTTGACCTTGGGCAGGAAGTCAACCACATATTCCGCGCCACGGTACAGCTCGGTATGGCCCTTCTGGCGCCCGAAGCCCTTGACTTCAGTGACGGTGATGCCCTGCACACCCATGCTGGAGAGGGCTTCACGCACCTCGTCGAGCTTGAACGGCTTGATGATGGCAGTAACTAGTTTCATGCTGATGCTCCTTGGCAGTGCGGGGGCTCAGAAGCTCTTGCTGACTGAGACCACTGCCGTGCCGTTGCTGATGTTCTTGCCCGGGCTGGTGTAGCCGGCGAGGTCGCGGTTGGTGGAGATGTAGGCCAGTCCGAGCACCCAGCCGTCGACGGTATAGGTGCCGCCCAGTTTCCAGTCGGTGATGCTGTCGACCACGCTGCCGTTGATCTGCACCACTTTCGCGCCGCCCTTCAGGCCTTGGTAGCCGATGGCGCCATTGACGCCCCAGCCGTTGCCGAAGTCATGCGCGGCCGCTACGTTGAGGTACCAGCTGCCGTTCGAGTCCGGCGCGCCGAAGAAGTCGGTGACCGCGTAGCTGTACTTGGCGGTCAACGGACCCCAGCTGCCGCCGATGTAGAGCTCACCGTTCTTGGCCGAGATCAGGGCGGGGTTGGCACCGGTGCCCGGGTAGTAGTAATAGATACCGCCGACATCCAGGCCGAAATCGCCGAAGGTGGCCTTGTAGCCGCCGTAGAAGTCCATCTCGATGTTCGCGCCGTTGTACATGGCGCTGTCGACGTTGGAGTTCCAGTTGCCCAGGTACAGGCCGTTCTTCATGGCGAAGTCGACGCCGCCTTGAATGGCGGGCTGCTTGTTGGTCTGCGAGATGCCACGGAAACGGTAGTCAGAAAAAATGCCGAGGTTGCCGGTGAAGGTGTAGTCGGGCTCGGGCGCCTTGGCCGGTGCAGCCGTCTGGGCAAAGGCATTGGCGGAAACGATGATCGCTGCGGCCGCAAAGGTCAGCTTGCTGATGGAAAAGTTCTTCATGGGATGCTCCAGAGTTGAAAAGGGATGCACATCTCAAGCACAGACCGTGCCACTGTTTTTTGCACCCGGCCCTGAGCCTGATGGACCAAACCGCTTGTCTGCGCTAACATATCTGTATGAAATCACAGTATGCACAATATTGGTGCACGCATTCAGGGGGCGTCGTCCCTGAGACGCACCAATTCAGGATGATTCGCCCATGAGCCTGTCTTTGGTGCAAAGTCGGGCCTTGCTGGGCCTGGAGGCCTCGCCGGTCACCGTCGAAGTGCACTTGGCCAACGGTCTGCCCAGCTTCACGCTGGTCGGCCTGGCCGACGTGGAAGTCAAGGAGGCGCGCGAACGCGTGCGCTCGGCCCTGCAGAACGCCGGGCTGGAGTTCCCCCACAACAAGCGCATCACCGTGAATCTGGCGCCGGCCGACCTGCCCAAGGATTCCGGCCGCTTCGACCTGCCGATTGCACTGGGCATCCTGGCCGCCAGCGGGCAGATCGACGCAACCCAGCTGGCCGGTCACGAATTTGCCGGGGAACTCTCTCTGTCCGGAGAATTGCGACCAGTGCGTGGCGCACTCGCCATGAGCCTGGCGCTGCACCGCCAGCACGTGGCCACGAAACTGGTGCTGCCGCCCGGCAGCGCCGAGGAAGCCGCGCTGGTCCCTGAGGCCCAGGTCTACCGGGCGCGTCATCTGCTGGACGTGGTGCGGCAATTCCTGCCCGAGGCCGCGGCACGTGAGGCCGACCCTGGCACGGGCGACGGCTGGGCGCGCCTGTCCCCCACGCCCCTGCCCCAGGCCGCCACTTACGCAGACCTGGCGGACGTCAAGGGCCAGGCGGCGCCCAAGCGCGCCCTGGAGATCGCCGCCGCCGGGGGCCACAGCCTCTTGCTGGTCGGGCCGCCCGGTTCAGGCAAGTCCATGCTGGCGCAGCGTTTCGCCGGGTTGCTGCCGCCCATGACGGTGACGGAAGCCCTGGAAAGCGCGGCCGTCGCCAGTCTGGGCGGACGGTTCTCGCTGGCGCGCTGGGCCCAGCGCCCCACCGGCAGTCCGCACCACACGGCCAGCGCGGTCGCGCTGGTGGGTGGCGGCTCGCCACCGCGCCCCGGTGAAATCTCGCTGGCGCACCACGGCGTGCTGTTCCTGGACGAGTTGCCGGAGTTTCCTCGCGCCGCGCTCGAAGCCCTGCGCGAGCCGCTGGAGACCGGCACCATCACCATTTCACGCGCGGCGCGGCGCTCGGAGTTTCCGGCACGCTTCCAGTTGATTGCGGCCATGAACCCCTGCCCCTGCGGCTACCTGGGTTCGCCGCTCAAGGCCTGCCGCTGCACACCCGATCAGGTGCTGCGCTACCAGGGCAAGCTCTCCGGCCCGCTGCTCGACCGCATCGATCTGCATGTGGAAGTGCCGGCGCTGCCTGCGGCCGACCTGCTGGCCGCGCCGCCGGGCGAGGGCACGAGCAGCATTCGCGCACGCTGCACGGATGCCAGGGCGCGCGCGCTGGCACGCCAGGGCAAGTCCAACCAGGCCTTGCAGGGCAAGGAAATCGACGAGCACCTCGCACTGGACGCGGCCGCCGCGAAATTTCTCAATACCGCCGCCGCCCGCCTGGGCTGGAGCGCCCGCTCGATCCACCGCGCGCTCAAGGTGGCCCGCACGATTGCCGACCTGGCCGGCGCCCAAACCACCCAGGTCTCGCACGTGGCCGAGGCCGTGCAGTACCGGCGGGCGCTGCGCGCAGGCTGAGCCCGGGCGCGAAAACTCCTGAAACAATAGCTGTTCGTGGCCCATTGGCGCTGGAATAGCGGGGTTTTTCTTCAAAATCCGCCGGAAGTCACCCTTTTTGGCCCCCGGCGCAGATCGGGTCGATGGATCAGCCCCTGACCAGCCGGATCGTCTTGCGGGCATTGGGCGCAATCAGTTCAACTTCCTGCAAAAGCGTCTGCAGGGTCGCCGCTGCATCGAGACCCATCAGCGGCAAGACACACAACGCCACGTGAAAGCGCAGCGTCGCACCTTCGGGCAGGTCACTGGTTTCGCGCAGCCCCTGGGCCACGGCGTGAGTCGCCATGGCATTGGCTTCATCCAGTGAACAGGGGCCTTCCATCAATACAGCGAACTGCTGGTCGCCCACCCGTGCAACGGTATCGATCTCGCGAACCACTCGCTTGAGGCTTGCTGCGGCAAGCACCAGTGCCCGCTCGGCACTTTCGGAGCCGTGTTCCCGGGCCAGGCTGGCATGGTTGGCGAGTTCGAGCACCATCATCGCAAAGGGCCTGCCCGAACGGGCCCGTGCCAGAGACATCTGCAGTTGGGTCAGCAGCTTGCGACGTGACGCCAGCCCGGTCAGCGGGTCGGTCACCGCCAGGGCCCGGGCGCGCGCGCGCGACTCCGTCTGCTCGTTCAGGCGACGGTTCAGCCCGTAGAACAGCAGCGGCATCTCCAGGCTGGAACCCAGCATCAGGCCGTACTCGGAAAGAAAGCCCGACGACATCAGCCCGAGATTTCGCGCCAGGGGAAAAGTGCCGCCGAGAACGAGCAGGCCAAAACCGGCCGCAATCCATCGCGTATGGCGGTCGCCACGGGCCATGGCCAGCACCAGCAAGAGCATCACGAGCGCCATGGAAAGGGCCATCAGATTCATGCTCAGATCGAAACCGGCCACGCTGGGCACCACCACGTCATACCCCGCGACCGCCAGCAGCGCGAGGATGAAGCCCATCGCCACACGGTCCAGCAGCGAAGAAAACTGCCGCGGCGTCACGACGGTGCGCACGAACCACACGCCCGCGGCGCCCGCGAACACCGGCATGAAGAACGTCATGGGATTGTTCAGGCCCGGGTGGTCGGGCCAGAACAGCATGCCCCCGACGCCCGTGATCCCGGCCTGCGCCAGCACCATCGCCGCGATGTAGACCGCATAGGTGCCGAAGCCGCGATCCCGGTACACCAGGGCATTGGCCAGCGCCACGAAGATCGCCAGCGCGGCCAGACCGAAATAGGCGCCGAGCAGGAACTGTGTGCGCTGCGCCTGCTGCGAGGCGACGGTCTGCGTCTTGATGAACAGCCCGCCGGAGAACGGGACACGATCATGCTGGATGCGCAAAAAATAGTCCACATCGCGACCGGTCTCCGAGCTCAAAGCCAGCAGGGGCTGCAGCCCGCGCTGGGGCCACGCACTCTGGGGCAGGCTGTCCCCTGCATGCTGCTCGACCCACTGCCCGGCCGCATCGCGGTAGAAAAGGGCCACGCTGTCCACGCCGGGAAGGTCCACTTCCAGCAGCCAGTGATTCTCCAGCGAGGACCCCCTCGCGGAAAAGCGGATCCAGAGCGCGTCACGATCGGCCAGGAGAACCTGATGGCCCGCAGGCCGTACCGCAAAAGGCAACGCGGCCTGGCGGGACTCGATGTCGGAAGCGCTCAGCCGCCCGCCACGGTCGATCATGAACTGGCTCCGACCGGCCAGCGAGACGACGGGCGTCGCTTCTGACAGGCTTACGACCGGCTGCGGGAGTTCGGCGCGGGCGCTTGCCGTTGCCACGAGCAGGCCCACGCAGGCAAGCAGCACGGCGCGTGAGGCACCGCGCCGGCAACAGGCAATGAAAAAAAGGCCCACCCATGTCATGGCGCCATTTTCGACGGCCTGCCGCCGGTGTCGTGCCGGGTCGTCGCCAGAAAAAACGACAGACTGCGCATTAATTCCCGGGATTCTAGAGATTCGGCGCCAGCAGGCGGCGCAGATCGGCCTCGGCCATGCCACGGCGGCGCGCCTGGTCGTGCAACTGGTCCTCGCCGATCTTGCCGACGTTGAAATAGCTACTCTTCGGGTGGCTCAGCATGAAGCCGCTGACGCTGGCGGCCGGGGTCATGGCCAGGCTTTCGGTCAGACCCATGCCGATGTCGCCGCATTGCAACAGTTCGAACAGCCCGCGTTTCACGCTGTGATCCGGGCAGGCCGGGTAGCCCGGCGCGGGACGGATGCCGGTGTATTTCTCGGCAATCATCTCATTGTTAGTGAGCGCCTCCTGTGGTGCATAGCCCCACAAATCCGTGCGCACGCGGTGGTGCAGGCATTCGGCAAAGGCCTCGGCCAACCGGTCGGCCAGGGACTTCAACATGATCGCCGAATAATCGTCGTGCGCGTCGATGAAGGCCTGCTCCTTCTTCTCCACGCCCAGTCCGGCGGTCACAGCGAACACGCCGACGTAGTCGTCCGCGACGCCCTTCGGCGCCACGAAGTCGGCCAGACAGCGGCTCGGGCGCATGACGCCGTCGATCTCGTGTTTCTCGGTCTGCTGGCGCAAGCCGCGCCAGGTCAGCGCCACCTGGCTGCGAGATTCATCCGTGTACAGCTCGATGTCGTCATCGTTCACCGTATTCGCCGGGTAAAGGCCGATCACCGCGCTGGCGCTCAGCCAGCGGCCCTCGATCAGGCGCTGCAACATCGCCTTGCCGTCGGCGAACACCCGGCGCGCCTGCTCGCCCACCACCGCGTCGTCCAGGATCGCTGGGTACGGGCCGGCCAGATCCCAGGTCTGGAAGAACGGGCCCCAATCGATGAAGCGCGCCAGCTCGGCCAGGTCGAAGTTCCTGAAGACGCGCTTGCCAATGAATTTCGGTTTCGGCGGCGTGTAGCCGGTCCAGTCGATCGGCGTCTTGTTGGCGCGGGCCTGGTCCAGCGGCCACAGCACGATCGGCTTCTTGTTGGCGTGCTGCGTGCGCACGCGCTCGTAGTCGACGTTGAGTTCGGCAATGTAGGCGGCGGACTGGTCGGACAGCAGGCCCTGCGCCACGCTGACACTGCGCGAGGCATCTGGCACATAGACCACCGGGCCGTCGTAGTGCGGCGCGATCTTGACGGCGGTGTGCACACGGCTGGTGGTGGCGCCTCCGATCAGCAACGGCATCTTGCGCCCAAGGAAATAGGCATCTTTCTGCATCTCGGCGGCCACGTATTGCATCTCTTCCAGGCTGGGCGTGATCAGGCCCGAAAGGCCGATGATGTCCGCGCCTTCGGCCTTGGCCAGCGCCAGGATCTCGTGGGCCGGCACCATCACGCCCATGTTCACCACCTCGAAGTTGTTGCACTGCAACACCACGGTCACGATGTTCTTGCCGATGTCGTGCACGTCACCCTTGACGGTGGCCATGACGATCTTGCCTTTGGCCTTGACGTCCTCGCCGGCGGCCGCCTGCAACAGTTTCTCGGCCTCGATGTAGGGCAGCAGATGGGCCACGGCCTGCTTCATCACGCGGGCCGACTTGACCACCTGCGGCAGGAACATCTTGCCTTGCCCGAACAGGTCGCCGACGACGTTCATGCCGTCCATCAGCGGGCCTTCGATGACGTGCAGCGGGCGTCCGCCTTTGGCCAGGATCGCCCGGTAGGCTTCCTCGGTGTCTTCGCTGATGAACTCGGTGATGCCGTGCACCAGCGCGTGACTCAGGCGTTGCGCGACGCCATGAGCGCGCCATTCGTTCTTCTTGCTGTCGTCTTTCGCTGCGCCCTTGGCGTTCTCGGCGATCTCGACCAGCCGCTCCCCGGCGTCCTCCCGGCGGTTCAGCACCACGTCTTCGACCCGTTCGCGCAGTTCCGGCTCCAGGTCGTCATAGACGCCGACCATGCCCGCGTTGACGATGCCCATGTCCATGCCCGCCTGGATGGCGTGGTACAGGAACACGGTGTGGATGGCCTCTCGCACCGGGTCATTGCCACGAAAGGAAAAGCTCACATTCGACACGCCGCCCGACACCTTGGCGCCCGGCAGGTGCTGCTTGATCCAGCGCGTCGCCTCGATGAAGTCCACGGCGTAGTTGTTGTGTTCCTCGATGCCGGTGGCAATGGCGAAGATGTTGGGGTCGAAGATGATGTCTTCCGCCGGGAAGTCCACCTCGTCCACCAGGATCCTGTAAGCCCGCTCGCAGATCTCGATCTTGCGGGCATAGGTGTCGGCCTGCCCTTTTTCGTCGAAGGCCATCACCACGGCCGCGGCCCCGTAGCGTTTGACCAGTCTGGCCTGGCGCTTGAACTCCTCCACACCCTCCTTCATGCTGATCGAGTTGACGATGCCCTTGCCCTGGATGCAGCGCAGGCCGGCCTCGATCACGCTCCACTTGGAGCTGTCCACCATGATCGGCACGCGGGCGATGTCGGGCTCGCCGGCGATCAGGTTCAGGAAGCGCACCATGGCCGCCTGGCTGTCGAGCATGGCCTCGTCCATGTTGATGTCGATCACCTGCGCGCCGTTTTCGACCTGCTGGCGCGCGACAGCCAACGCCTGCTCGAACTGGTCGTTCAGGATCATGCGGGCGAAGGCCTTGGAGCCGGTGACGTTGGTGCGCTCGCCGATGTTGACGAACGTGGCACTGGGGGACTGCCCTTCAGCGCCGTCCGCAGCTGAATAGACGGTGCCGATGATGACCGGCTCCAGGCCGGACAGCTTCATCGGGGGCACAGCGGACGCCATTCGTTCGGCCGCCATGGAGGAAATCGAGGGATCGGACATGCAACTCACCTGAAAAAATGCCAAGCAGGTGAGCGTCGTTGCATCCCGCCAGGCGGGGTCCAAGCCTGACAGGCGTCCGTTCGGGACTCCTGCTGCAACGCTCCTTGGAAGCGCCGGATTTTACCGGACAAGCCCTCGCCGGTTTCGCGGCATTCAGGCCGGCTCGCTTTCTTTCTCCGCGTAAAACACGCCCTGCCGCACGCTGCGTGCCGCCAGTGGTGCCACGACGTTGTGGATCGCCTCGATGTGCTCGGGCGTGGTGCCGCAGCAGCCGCCGACGATGTTGACCAGGCCTTCCGCCGCGAATTCGCGGATCAGCCGGCTGGTGACGTCGGGCGTTTCATCAAAACCGGTGTCGCTCATCGGGTTGGGCAGTCCTGCGTTGGGGTAGCAGCTGATGAAGGTGTCCGGCGCGGCGCGGGCCAGCTCCTGGATATAGGGGCGCATCAGCGCTGCGCCCAGGGCGCAGTTCAGGCCGATGGCCAGCGGCCGGGCGTGGCGCACGCTGTGCCAGAAGGCGGTGACGGTCTGGCCACTCAGGATGCGGCCCGAGGCATCGGTCACGGTGCCACTGATGATCAGCGGCAGGCGTTCGCCGGATTTCTCGAAATACTCGTCAATGGCGAACAGCGCCGCCTTGGCGTTGAGCGTGTCGAAAATCGTCTCGACCAGCAGCACGTCGGCACCACCTTCGATCAGCGCTTCGACCTGCTCGTAGTAGGCGGCGCGCAATTGTTCGAACGTCACATTGCGCGCGGCCGGGTCGTTCACGTCGGGGCTGATGCTGGCGGTCTTGGGCGTCGGGCCCAGCGCGCCAGCCACAAAGCGCGGCTTGTCGGGCGTGGAGAACTTGTCGCAGGCCTCGCGCGCCAGCCGGGCGGAGGCCAGATTCATCTCGCGCGCCAGGTGCGCCATGTCGTAGTCGGCCTGCGCAATCGTCGTGGCGCCAAAGGTGTTGGTCTCGACCAGGTCGGCGCCGGCCGCCAGATAGGCTTCGTGGATGTCGCGAATGATGTCCGGGCGGGTCAGCGAAAGCAATTCGTTGTTGCCCTTGACGTCCTTGGGGAAGTCCCGGAATCGCTCGCCGCGGTACTGGGCCTCGGTCAGCTTGAAGCGCTGGATCATGGTGCCCATGGCGCCATCCAGGATGGCGATGCGATGCTTCAGGAGGGCCGGCAGGGCTTGGGCGCGGGTGTAGTTCACGGGCTTCATAGGGGGCCGATTATCGGTCAGGCCGGGCCGCGCCTGCCCGGCGCAGGGCCATCGGGCCCGGCCTTTGCCGCGACAATAGCGGCATGAGAAATCTCCTTCCCGGGGAAACCTGGGCCCTGATCCAGCAGCAACCCGACGCCCTTTTTGTCGACGTGCGCATGGAAATCGAATCGATGTACGTCGGGCGCCCACCCGGCGTGGTCAACATCCCATGGTACGAATACCCCGTGCTCACCCCGGACATCCCGCGGTTCGTGTCCGCCATCGAGCGCGAGGCCGGCGGCAAGGCCCGCACGGTCATCCTGATCTGCCGCACCGGCCAGCGCACCGTGGACGCCGGCATCGCACTGGAAGCCGCGGGCTTCACGGATGTGGTCAACGTGCTCGACGGCTTCGAGGGCGACCTGGACGACCACCAGCACCGCTCCACCGAGAATGGCTGGCGCCATTGCGGATTACCCTGGGAGCAGATGTAGCGCCTTGAAGCCGTGCCGCGGCCCGGAGGGCGCCAGACGCGGCCCCGGAGCGCCCCAAGCCCGGCCGGCCTCGCATTCCGGCCATTTTTTCAATCAAAGTAGCCATTCGCCAGCGTCAGCTGGTCATTGATAGCTATTTTTTCAGTAGCAATTCGTTTGACACCCCAGTCCATCCTGCGCGAGGTTTTTGGCTACGAGTCCTTCCGCGGACCGCAGGCCGGGATCGTTGACCACGTTGTCAACGGCGGCGACGCGCTGGTGCTCATGCCCACGGGCGGCGGCAAGAGTCTGTGCTACCAGATCCCCGCGATCGCGCGCCAGCAGGCCGGCCACGGCGTGGCGATCGTGGTCTCGCCGCTGATCGCGCTGATGCACGACCAGGTCGGCGCCCTGCACGAGGCCGGGGTCGAGGCGGCCTTTCTCAACTCCACGCTCGACTGGGACGCGACCCAGGACGTCGAGTTCCGGCTCCAGACCGGCGCCATCACGCTGCTCTACGTCGCGCCCGAGCGGCTGAACACGCCGCGCTTCCTCGGCCTGCTCGACGAGTTGCACGCGCAGCGCGCCTTGAGCCTGTTCGCCATCGACGAGGCGCATTGCGTCAGCCAGTGGGGCCACGACTTCCGCCCCGAGTACCGCGCGCTGACCGTGCTGCACGAGCGCTACGCCGGCGTGCCGCGCATCGCGCTGACCGCCACCGCCGACGCGCTGACCCGCGCTGACATCGTGGAGCGGCTGCAGCTCGAGGATGCGCGACAGTTCGTCAGCAGTTTCGACCGGCCGAACATCCGTTACACCATCGTCGAGAAGAAGGACGCCACGCAGCAGCTGCTGCGCTTCATCACCCGCGAGCACCCGGGCGACGCCGGCATCGTCTATTGCCAGTCGCGCAAGAAGGTGGAGGACATCGCCGAGACGCTGTGCGGCCACGGCATCACCGCGCTGGCCTACCACGCCGGGCTGGACAACGCGGTGCGCCAGACAAACCAGAACCGCTTCCTGCGCGAGGACGGCATCGTGATGGTCGCGACGATCGCCTTCGGCATGGGCATCGACAAGCCTGACGTGCGCTTCGTGGCGCACCTGGACATGCCCAAGAACATCGAAGGCTACTACCAGGAGACCGGCCGCGCCGGGCGCGACGGCCTGCCGGCCGACGCCTGGATGGCCTACGGGCTGCAGGACATGGTCAACCAGCGCCGCATGATCGATGAGAGTCCTGCGCACGAGGAATTCAGGCAGGTGATGCGCGGCAAGCTCGATGCGCTGCTGACCCTGGCCGAAGGCAGCGACTGCCGCCGGGTGCGGCTGCTGGGCTACTTCGGCGAGGCCAGCACGCCCTGCGGGAATTGCGACAACTGTCTAAATCCGCCGGCGGTGTGGGACGGCACCGACGCCGCGCGCAAGCTGCTCAGCACCATCTACCGCGTGCAGCAGGCCAGCGGCATCAGTTTTGGCGCCGGCCACATCATGGACATCCTGCGCGGCAAGGCGACCGAGAAAGTGGCGCAGTTCGGCCACGATGGCCTGAGCACCTTCGGTATCGGCGCTGCCTTCAGCGAGCTGCAGCTGCGCGGCGTGCTGCGCCAGCTGATCGCCATGGGCGCGCTGGCGGTGGATGCACAGGCCTTCAACACCCTGAAGCTGACCGATCTGTCGCGCGCCGTTCTCAAGGGCGAGCTGCCAGTGAACCTGCGCGAGTCGGTGTCCACGCCCACCGAGCGCAAGCCCAGGCGCGACAAGCCGGGTGGCCGCGCCACCCCGCCAGCCGCCGCCGCACTCAACGCGGCCGGCCTGGCCCGCTTTGCCGCGCTCAAGGCCTGGCGCGCCGAAGTGGCCCGCGAGCACAACCTGCCCGCCTACGTGATCTTCCACGACGCCACGCTGGCGGCAGTGGCCGAGCGCTGCCCGAGCACGCTCGACGACCTGGGCGGCATCAGCGGCATGGGGGCGAAGAAGCTGGAGGCCTATGGGGCGGCAGTGTTGCGGGTGTGCGGGGGTGTCGACTCAAACTAAATAGCAAACGACGACCCATTCACGCTGGAAAGCGGCCTTTTTCACTGCAGGAATCCCATCCCCCGCCCCTCCCGCACCTCGGGCTTGATGCGGTGCTCGGCTTCGAGCTGCTCAAGGAACTCGTCAGCGCTGAAGACGGTGGCCAGAATGTCGGTCTGACGCTTGACCGCAGCGAAATCACCGGGGCACAGCTGCTCCAGCTTCGCCAGTCGGGCCCGGGCTTCTGTGCTCAGGCATGACGCATCGCCGCCCAGCGCCTCGGTCACGAACATGGCCTCGCGCTGGAGCGCCGTCAGCGCCTTGAACTGGATCTTGAAGGTAAAGCGCCGCAGCGCCGCCTGGTCAATGCGATCGAACAGGTTGGTGGTGCAGATGAAGATGCCGGCGAAGCGCTCCATGCCCTGCAGCATCTCGTTGACCTCGGTCACCTCGTAGGTGCGCTGGGCGCCGCGCCGGTCCTGCAGGAAACTGTCGGCCTCGTCGAGCAGCAGCACGGCCTTCTCGTTTTCAGCTTCGCGGAACATGGCCGCCATGGCCTGCTCGGTCTCCCCGACGTACTTGCTCATCAGGTCACTCGCCTGCTTGACGATCAGGGGACGGGCCAGGGCCTGGGCGATGTGTTCGCCCAGGGCGGTCTTGCCCGTGCCGGGCGCGCCGTAGAAGCACAGCGTGCCGTGGCCACGCGCCTTGAGCGCCTCGATGATGCGCGGAATCTCGAACCGGGTTTCGACGTTGAGCATGCCCAGGTCGTACGTCGTGACGGCTCTGCGGCCCTTGGCGCCGGCCAGCTTGTTGCCCAGGGCAGCGTCGGCGTTTTTCAGCTGGCGTTCGATCAGCGCCTCGAAAGCCGGAACCCTGTCAACGGCCTTCCCGTCCTCGTGGGCCAGTCCCGCAAAGCGCACCGCAGTGCGGATCTGCGCCGGTGTCAGGCCCTTGCGCTCGGTAAGCCGGGCGACAAAAGCCTCGCTCACGGCCACGCCTTCCAGGCTCTTGCGCAAAAGCTGCTCGCGGGCGCCCGGTGGCGGGCTTTTCAGCTCCAGGTGGTAGGCAAAACGCCGTCGGAAGGCCGGGTCAATCTGCTCGATCCGGTTGGTCACCCAGATCGTGGGCACCGGATTCGATTCGAGGATCTGGTTGACCCAGGCCTTGCCGTTGACCGACTGGCTGACGGGGGCCGACAGCGCCTGTTCATGTCGCGCCATCAGGCTCGCCGCATCGACACTGATCGGCGGAAATACATCCTCCACTTCGTCGAAAAGCAAGGCGGCCTGCTGCGCGCCCTTGAGGAACACCTGGCCGATCTGCAACGAGCGGTAGCGGTCGCGCCCGCTCAGGCTGTTGCCATCGCGGTCGGCGTACTCCACCTCGAACAGGTTCACCCCCGCAGCCTGGGCAACGACGCGGGCCAGTTCGGTCTTGCCCGTGCCAGGCGGGCCGTAAAGCAGCACATTGACGCCGGAAGCCTTGCTCTGGATCGCGCGGCGCAGCAGCGTCACGAGCACGGCAACGTCCTCGGCAATGAAGCTGAAATCGGCCGGCACCAGCTCGCTGTGCGTGGCGGGGCGGGTAAATACCGCCATGAGTTCGGAGGTGTCACGGTATTCGCGCATCAGCACCGGCGGCAGCTTTTCGCTGACTTTCATCAGGTCGGCCAGGTCGGTGATGTTGTGCTCGGAAATCAGGTTTTCCACCAGGCCGATGCGCTCCAGCCGTGAACCTGCGCGCAGCGCTTCGCCGACGTCGGCAGCGCTGACACCGGCCACTTCGGCGATCGCCGCGTAGGCCTCGGGCGCGTTGCTGACCTTGAACTCCACCAGCATGCTGCGCAGGTCGCGCTGGTAGCGCGCCAGCGTGCCGTAGAGCAGCAAGGCGCGCTCGGCCTTGTTGAGCTGCAACAGGCCCGAAAGCGCATTGATATTCTTCTCCACCAGGGTGGACTGTTTCTTCAGGGCGTGGTTCAGCCAGGCCCCTGTGGCCGTCAGCACCGCCAGCAGGTCCTTGGGCGCATCCTTGGCGTACTCATCGAGGTAGAAAAACAGCGTGCCCTCCTCATAGGGGCCGCGCCAGGCGCCGTGCCGGTCCAGAAAACCGCGCGGGGACAGCGCTTCGTGCCGGCGCCAGAACTCGTTGTCCTTGCAGCGGCGCGCCAGAAACTCGCGCAGACGTTCCAGCACGGGTGCGGGCCAGACCAGGTGTCGTCCCGCCAGGGAGAGCAGGCCGTTGAGGTCGCGTCGCACGTTGAACTTCGGGCCCTGCTTGGCCGCCAGCGTGAGGACAAAATGCGAGCACATCAAGTCAAGCACGGGCGCGTCGGCAAGCCCCGGCGAGGGCAAGACGGAGCCGCCCGACACATCCTGAACCGCACGCTTGACCATGGATAACCCTCCAGCAGTTGGCACGCTGACTTCACCATAACGCAGTCTTCCCGCAGATGGAAGACTCTGATGCGGAAAAACCATACCGCCGGCCCGCATAAGCACCGACAATTTGCGGATGATCGAACTTCAAGACATTCGCCAGGCCGCCGCCCGTTTGCAGGGACAGGTGCTGCTCACGCCCTGCGTGGAGTCACGCACCTTGTCCGAAATCGTGCATGCACAGGTCTTTCTCAAGTTCGAGAACCTGCAGTTCACCGCCTCTTTCAAGGAGCGCGGCGCCTGCAACAAGCTGGCCCAGCTGACAACCGCTGAGGGCGCGCACGGGGTGGTCGCCATGTCGGCGGGAAACCATGCCCAGGGCGTGGCCTACCACGCGCAACGCCTGGGTCTGCGCGCAGTCATCGTCATGCCACGCTTCACGCCGGGCGTGAAGGTGGAGCGCACGCGGGGCTTTGGCGCCGAAGTGGTGTTGCACGGTGACACGCTGGAGGAAGCCCGCACGCACGCCTTCGAACTGGCCGCGGCACAGCAACTGACGTTTGTTCACCCCTACGACGACGAAGCCATCGTGGCAGGCCAGGGCACGGTCGGGCTGGAAATGATGGAAGCGGTGCCGGGGCTCGATACCCTGGTGATCGCCGTCGGCGGTGGCGGACTGATTTCAGGCATCGCCACCGCCGCAAAGGCAGTCAAACCGGGCATCGAGATCGTCGGCGTGCAGACGGTGCGGTTCCCGGCGATGTACAACGCGATCAAGGGCACCCACCTCCCGCAGGGCACCACCACGATTGCCGAGGGCATTGCCGTGGGCACACCGGGCATCCTCACACAGGCCATCATCCGCGAGCGGGTTGACGACATGGTGCTGGTGGACGAGGGTGACATCGAGCAGGCCGTGCTGATGTTGCTGGAGATCGAGAAGACCGTCGTTGAAGGCGCGGGTGCCGCCGGGCTGGCAGCGCTACTGAAATACCCTGAGCGCTTCAAGGACAGGAAAGTCGGCCTCGTGCTGTGTGGCGGCAACATCGACCCGTTGCTGCTGGCCGCCATCATCGAGCGCGGCATGGTGCGGGCCGGACGGCTGGCGCGCCTGCGGGTCGGCTCGCGTGACATTCCCGGCGCGCTGGCGCACATCACGTCCACCGTGGCCGAGGCCGGTGCCAACATCGACGAAGTGCATCACCAGCGGGCCTTCAGCGCGCTGTCGGCCCAGAGCGTCGACATCGAGCTTGTGCTGCAGACCCGCGGGCACGAGCATGTGCGCCAGGTGCTCGAACGACTTCAGGCGGCCGGCTTCGACGCCACGCCCTACTGAACCCGTCGATGTCTCACCGCCCTTTCGTTCACCGGCAGACCGCTCCCCTTGAGGACCTGAAACCATGAGCTTCCAGCACGTCGCATCGATCGACCCCTCGTACCCTCTTGAACTGCAGGCGCAGCGCTGGCTCACCACGCCAGGCGCCCACCGCAAGTCGCATCGCGAAAAGGCCGCCCGGTTGCACCCTGAACCCGGAGCCGTCAAGCCATGAACACCGAAACCCTGCAGGCCGCACTGGCCGACCTGTTCGCACCCTGGGTGCAGGCAATGAACCTGCGCGTGGAATCGTTCGAGCCCGGCAGGGTGACGCTGCGCCTGCCGCAAAGTGACCAGCTCAGCCGGATCGGCAACATGCTGAGCGGCCAAGCCATGATGGCGGCGGCCGACACGGCGATGGTGCTGGCGCTGATCAGCCATTTCGGCGCGTTTCGCCCTTGCACCACGGTGCAGATGAACAGCAGTTTTCTGAAACCCTTGTCGAATCAGGATGCACTCGTCGAGGCGCGGGTGCTGCGCTGTGGCAAGGCGCTGGCGTTTGGCGAAATTGACATTCGCGGCGCCAGCGACGGCAAGAGCGCCTGCCGCGCGACGACGACGTACGCGCTGTTGTGAGGCGCCGCCGCGGGCAAACCGCTAAAATTCCGCCACTCTGCCCGAATTAGGAACCTTCATGTCTGCTCCCGCCCCCCACGATCACGCCGCCGAACAAGACCCCATTGAAGGGATCGTCAAGCACATGCACATCGTGCTGCCAGTGGTCGGCGCCGTGTTGATCTTCATGCTGGCCTTCATCGCCGTTTTCATGGCTTGAACCCGGCGGACAAAGCTGATTCTGAGTTAAAACGGCTCTTGTCCAGCACCCTTTGGTGCTTGTAAGCTATATTTTAGATAGCAAATATTGCCCTGCGATGACCGCCGGACGCTCCGGCGCCCGGCATCAGTGTCGCGGGCAGCCCACCGACTGAACCCCTTGCGTCGGCGTGCGTGAATCTTCTGTTTCAGGCCAACCGCCCGCATCGCCCTGCCAGACCCGGCGAACCGCGCCGGCATCGCCCCGCCCGATCGCTCCGAAGTGCGAATAACTTGATCTCGTGCAAGTCGGCCCCAGTTTCAGAACATGAAAATGGCCTTGGGCCTGCTTTCGCTGAAAGGGGGTTTTCATGCACACGATCCGTCAAGCGGCTGTGGCCGGGACGTTCTATCCGGCGCGGGCGGCTGTGTTGTCGCAGACCGTGCAAGACTTGCTGGGCGCTGTGGCGCCTGAGGCTGGAGCTGCGCTGGTCGCTCCCAAAGCCCTGATCGTTCCGCACGCGGGCTATGTCTATTCGGGCTCGACTGCCGCACGGGCTTATGCGCAGCTGGTGCCGTGGCGCGCCAGCATCCGCAGGGTCGTGCTGCTGGGCCCGGTGCACCGGGTGCCGGTGCGCGGTCTGGCGCTGCCGGGGGTTGCGGCTTTTGCCACGCCACTGGGCGAGGTGCCCGTGGATCAGGCCGCCCTGGCCTCCGTGGCCAGTTTGCCGCAGGTGGTGACCAGCGCCGCCGCACACGCCCTGGAGCATTCACTGGAGGTTCAGCTGCCTTTTCTGCAGACCGTTCTGGACGAATTCACGCTCGTGCCGCTCGCGGTCGGCGACGCCCGAGCCTCGGAAGTGGCGCAGGTACTGGAAGCACTCTGGGGCGGGCCGGAAACGCTGATCGTGATCAGTTCGGACCTGTCCCACTTCCTGCCCTACCGCATGGCGCAGGCCACCGATCAGGGCACGGTGCAGCGGATTCTGGCGCTGGAGGGCCCATTGACCCATGAACAGGCCTGCGGCGGCACGCCGGTCAACGGGCTCCTGCTGGCCGCCCGGCGCCATGGACTGCAGCCACGCCTTCTGGGCCTGTGCAACTCGGGCGATACGGCGGGCGACAAGAACCGCGTCGTTGGCTATGCATCGTTGACCTTCAGCGAGGCCCCGCATGCAATCCACTGAGCACGGCAGGATACTGCTGCCCATCGCCCGCACCGCCATCGCGCAAGCGTTGGGCCAGACTGCTGCGCCAACGCATCCGTCCACCGCCGCGTCCTGGCTGCAGGCGCCGGGCGCAAGCTTTGTCACCCTGACGCAGCAGGGCCGCCTGCGCGGCTGCATCGGCACACTGGAGGCACACCGTCCGCTGCACCAGGATGTGGCTGCCAACGCCGTGGCTGCCGCACTGCGCGACCCGCGCTTTGCCCCGTTGCAGGCCCGTGAACTGGCACAGACCGACATCGAGATCTCGTTGCTGTCTGTCCGCCAGACGCTGGCGTTTCGCAGCGAAGCCGAGGCGCTCGGGCAACTGCGCCCCGGGGTGGACGGCGTGGTGTTTGAGTTCGGGCGTTTCCGCAGCACCTTCCTGCCGCAGGTGTGGGCGCAGTTGCCAGACGCGGCCGGCTTCATGGCCCACCTCAAGCAGAAGGCCGGGCTGCCGGCGGATTTCTGGTCGGCGCAGGTGCGGCTGGAGCGCTACACCGTGACCAAGTGGAAGGAGACCGATTTCCAGCCCACACCGGATGGCCCGCCCGCGATGGAGGCTGCATGACCGAAACAGACAACTATCCCGCCCGCTGGTGGCACGTGCTGGACGACGGCCGCATCCAGTGCGACCTGTGCCCGCGCGACTGCCGGCTGCACGAAGGGCAACGCGGCGCTTGCTTTGTGCGCATGCGCGAGAACGATGCCATGGTGCTGACCACCTACGGGCGCTCGTCCGGCTTCTGCATCGACCCGATCGAAAAGAAGCCGCTGAACCAGTTCTATCCCGGCAGCAGCGTGCTGTCGTTTGGCACGGCCGGCTGCAACCTGGCCTGCAAGTTCTGCCAGAACTGGGACATCAGCAAGTCGCGCGACATGGACCGGCTGATGGACCAGGCGTCGCCCGAGGCGATCGCTCGCGCCGCCGCCGAGGCCGGCTGCCGCAGCGTGGCCTTCACCTACAACGACCCGGTGATCTTTGCCGAGTACGCGATGGACGTGGCCGATGCCTGCCATGCCCGCGGCATCCAGACGGTGGCCGTGACGGCGGGCTACATTCACGACCAGGCGCGGCGCGAGTTCTTTGCGAAGATGGACGCGGCCAACGTGGACCTGAAGGCCTTCACCGACGACTTCTACTTCAAGCTCACCGGCTCGCACCTGCAGCCCGTGCTCGACACGCTGGTCTACCTGAAGCACGAGACCTCGGTGTGGTTCGAGATCACGACCCTGCTGATCCCGGGGCACAACGATTCGGACGCCGAGATCACCGCGATGAGCCAGTGGATCATGAAGGAACTCGGCCCGGACGTGCCGCTGCATTTCTCGGCCTTCCACCCGGACCACAAGATGCCCGACGTGCCGGCCACGCCACCGTCCACGCTGGTGCGGGCGCGCGACATCGCGATGAAGGAGGGACTGCAGTACGTCTACACCGGCAACGTGCGCCACGAGGCTGGCGACACCACTTATTGCCCGGACTGCCACGCTCCCCTGATCGTGCGCGACTGGTACCAGATCCGCCGTTACCGGCTCACCCCCGAGGGACACTGCCCGGATTGCGGTGCCGCGGTGGCTGGCCGGTTCGGCGCGCGGGCGGAAGACTTCGGCCGCAAGCGGATTCCGGTTGCCATTGCCGGGGCCGGCCGCTTCTGACACCTGCAAAGCCGTGAACGCGCCGCCCGTCCATGGAGGAAGACCGATGAACGCCGGCGCGCCTGCGGCGAAAGGCCCCTGTGACCCAACCCGGGCCCATCCGAAAAAGAACATGGCCTGCGCGCATTGGATCCGTCAGACTGTTTCATGCATAACATCATGCAAGTTTTGCATACTTATTCGCACTTAATCAGACTTTAGACAGGAAACTATTCGTGGAGATTCATAAAATCGTCATCCCAGCCGGCCCGCGGTTGGTGGGATAGCCTTCGCGTTTCTGTTGCGCACCCATCGCAACCCCCCGCGAGCCGACTGCCCGAGTCGCTTTTTGAAAGGCCCCCGCCTTTGGAAAAATGATTTTCAACTTAGGAGGTTTTCCGATGAACTCACCCGTGATGCAGGGCCTGAACCTGAACACCCCCGCGTATGTCAAGAACGCGAAGCTGGTTGCCTGGGTCGCCGACATGGTGGCGCTGTGCAAGCCCGACAGCGTCTATTGGTGCGACGGCTCGCAGGAAGAATATGACCGCCTGTGCCAGCAACTCGTGGACGCCGGCACCTTCCTGAAGCTGAACCCCGCCAAACGGCCCAATTCCTTCCTGGCCTGCTCCGATCCGACCGACGTGGCGCGCGTGGAAGACCGCACCTACATCTGCTCGGAGAAGAAGGAAAACGCCGGCCCCACCAACAACTGGATGGCCCCGGCCGACATGCGCGCCACCCTGCAGCCCCTGTTCGACGGCTGCATGAAGGGCCGCACGATGTACGTGGTGCCGTTCAGCATGGGCCCGCTGGGCTCGCATATCTCGCACATCGGCATTGAGCTGACCGACAGCGCCTATGTCGCGGTCAACCAGCGGATCATGACGCGCATGGGCAAGGCCGTGTTCGACGTGCTGGGCGCCAACGGGGATTTCGTGCCCTGCATGCACACCGTGGCGGCGCCCCTGGCCGCAGGCCAGGCCGACGTGAAGTGGCCCTGCAACAAGACCAAGTACATCGTGCATTTCCCCGAGACCCGCGAAATCTGGAGCTATGGCTCCGGCTACGGCGGCAACGCGCTGCTGGGCAAGAAATGCTTCGCGCTGCGCATCGCCTCCAACATGGGCCGCGATCAGGGCTGGCTGGCCGAGCACATGCTGATCCTGGGCGTGACCAATCCCCAGGGCAAGAAATACCATATCGCGGCCGCCTTCCCCAGCGCCTGCGGCAAGACCAACTTCTCCATGCTGGTGCCGCCGGCTGGTTTCGAGGGCTGGAAGGTCACCACGATCGGTGACGACATCGCCTGGATCAAGCCGCACGCCGACGGCAAGATGTACGCCATCAACCCCGAGGCCGGCTACTTCGGCGTGGCGCCGGGCACCAACTTCCACACCAACCCGAACTGCATGGCCAGCCTGGACAAGAACGTGATTTTCACGAACGTCGCGCTGACCGATGACGGTGACGTGTGGTGGGAAGGCATGGAGAAGGACACCGGCAGCGTCCCGGCGCACCTGATCGACTGGCAGGGCAAGGACTGGACACCCGAGATCGCCCAGCAGACCGGCGCCAAGGCTGCGCACCCGAACGCCCGCTTCACCGTGGCCGCCATCAACAACCCGGCGCTGGACGCGCAGTGGGATGACGCCGACGGTGTCGCCATCGACGCGTTCATCTTCGGTGGCCGCCGTTCCACCACCGTGCCGCTGGTGACCGAGGCCCGGACCTGGATGGAAGGCGTCTACATGGCCGCCACCATGGGTTCGGAGACGACCGCAGCGGCCGCCGGCCAGCAAGGCGTGGTGCGCCGCGACCCGTTCGCCATGCTGCCGTTCTGCGGCTACAACATGAGCGACTACTTCCAGCACTGGCTGGACATGGAGCACAAGCTCGAAGACATGGGCCACACCCTGCCAAAGATCTTCTGCGTGAACTGGTTCCGCAAGGACGAAGCCGGCAAGTTCGTCTGGCCCGGCTACGGCGAGAACATGCGCGTGCTCAAGTGGATGATCGACCGCCTCGAAGGGCAGGCCAAGGGCACCGACACCATGTTCGGCATCGCGCCGGCCTATGGCGAACTCACGTGGACCGGCCTGCCTTTCACCGCAGAGCAGTTCAAGACGGTGACCAGCATCGACAAGGCCGCCTGGGTTGAGGAACTCAAACTGCACGACGCCCATTTCGAGCAGCTCGCGCATCACCTGCCGAAGGAACTGGTCGACACCAAGGCCGCGCTGGAACAGCGTCTGGCGGCCGTCTGACGGTGCTTTGACCCCGAAATAAGGGCCTGGTGGCCTACCCGGCCACCCAGCCTTGCGCCGTCCCGGCCACAAACCGGGGCGGCTTTTTTTCATGGTTTCGGCACTAAAATGGGGTTATTCCAGCGCCAAATGGTCATTTAGCGCTACTCAATCAGTAGCTTATTGGCGACCACCCCGCGACCTGAACATCCCCCATGAAAACCCCTGAATCGCGCCAGCGTCTGGCGCTTGCCCTGCTGTGGATCACGCCTGCGCTCTGGTCAGTGAACTACATCGTGGCGCGCAAGGCACCGGGCGTGGTGGAGCCGCACCTGCTGGCGCTCGGGCGCTGGGTGCTGGCGGGACTGATCGTCGGCTTCATTGCGCGGGCCGAACTCTGGCAGAAGCGGCGGGCGGTGCTGGCGGCGTGGCCGCAGTATCTGGTGCTCGGGACGCTGGGCATGTTCATCTGCGGCGCCTGGGTGTACCAGGGCGCACGCACCACCAGCGCCATGAACATCGCGCTGATCTATTCCGCGTCGCCGGTGCTGATCGCCCTGGGCGCCGTGGCCTGGCTCGGCGAACGTTTTTCCGCGCGCCAGGCACTGGGCGTGGCCGTGGCGCTGGCCGGCGTGATGCATGTGATTGTGAAAGGCCAATGGCTGGCGCTGGCCCAGGTGCAATGGGTCGCCGGTGACGCGTGGATCGTCGCCTGCATGCTGTCCTGGGCCGCTTACGCGCTGCTGCTCAAGAAATGGCCCAGCACCTTGAGCGCCACGGCGCGCCTGGCCGCCACCAGCGCAGGCGGCGTCGCGGTGCTGCTGCCGTTCGCTGTCTGGGAGTTGCTGCAGCCGGCAACACCCCCCTGGACGCTGCAGGCCGCCGTGCTCACGGCACTCGCCGCGCTGGTGCCGGGGGTGGGCGCGTACTGGGCCTATGGCTTTGCGCAGAAAGTGCTCGGTGCGAGCCGCGTGGCCTCAAGCCTGTACCTCGGGCCGCTGTATGCGGCGCTGGCGGCATGGGGCGTGCTGGGTGAACCGCTCGGCATGCACCACGCCATCGGCGCCGCGCTGATCCTGCCGGGGATATTTCTGGTGTCGCGCGCCCGCTGAACTCACGCCCCAGACAGCCGTAGCAGCCGGGCAGAGCCGCTGCTGACAGTGGCCGGTGCGGCTCCGGGCCCCGTGCAGGGCCCGTCGAATTCAAGGCTGGTGGGCTCGGGCACGGTGCGCCACGGCCGGGGACAGCGCGGCATCTGCGTCGTCACGGGCCAGCGCGGACTGCAAGTCGGCCATGACCCGCGCGTCCTTGAGCGCAATCGACCACAGGCGCTCGTCGGCGCGGGACTGCGCCATGCGGGCGGCCCAGCCGTCCAGCGCTGCAACCACCTTGCCCGAAAAACGGCGCACCGTGCCCGCCAGCAAGGCGATGGCGACAAAGCCGACCGCCCACAATGCGACCCAGGCCGCCATCAGATGGCCGTCCGCCCAGGTGTCCAGCAACTGGTCGGCGACCACCAGCAAGGCCGAAACGATGGCCGCCAGCAACACGGCGGCCATGCCTTTGCCGCCGTCGAATCCCCTGTGCAATTCGCGCGCCGTCTGCAAGGCCGCTTCAGCCTGCTCGGCGTCAGGATGTCGTGTCGAATATCCGGCGTGGGTATAACTCGTCATGCTCTTTTCCCTTCTTTCGTGAACCCCCTCTTTCGGGACGGGGCATGGGGAAATACTAGGGTTAATACTAATGCGACTCCACTTTATATTGATGATGTGTTGCATTCACAACAGTGATATATAGTTCAGCCACTGGACAATCGCGACCCCTCCCGATGGCTTCCCTTCCCTTCCAGCCCAATTTCCGCACGCTCGACCTGAACCTTTTGCGCGTGTTCGACGAGGTCATGGCCGAGCGCAGCCTGACCCGGGCGGCGCGCAACCTTTCACTGACCCAGCCCGCCGTCAGCAACGCATTGCGCCGGCTGCGCGAATCACTGGGTGACGAGCTTTTCCGCCGTGGCGGTACCGGCATGGAGCCCACGGTCCGTGCACTGGCGCTGTGGCCCAGCGTGCGCGAGGCGCTGCGTTCGCTGCAGGCCACGCTGGCGCCGAGCGATTTCGACCCCGCCAGCGCAGCCACCACCTTTGTGCTTGCGATGGCCGACGCCACTGCGGCCACGCTCATCCCCGGCCTGATTCAGGCGGCGGAACAGGAAGCCCCCGGCGTGTCCCTGCGGGTGGTGCCGCTGACCACCCGGGACCCCCGGCGCCTGCTCGACGAAGCCGCCGCCGATCTGGCCGTGGGCTATTTCCCGGCGGTGCTGGCCGACCTGACGGCCCGCGAGCAGGCCGGTGAATCCGTCGCCTTTGCGCACCAGCGCCTTTACGGTGGCGAGTACGTCTGCGTCATGCGGCGTGGCCATCCGTTGGCCCGCGGCGCCATGACGCTGGAGCGCTTTTGCGCGGCGCGCCACCTGCTGGTGAGCTTTTCGGGGCGCCCCTGGGGTTTCATCGACGAGGCGCTGGCTTCGCTCGACCGGCAACGCCGTGTGGTGCTGACGGTCAACCAGTTCTTCACCGCCGGCCGTGTCGTGGCGCACTCCAACCTGTTGAGCGTGATGCCCCGGCACTTCATCCGCGAAACAGGCATGGCCAGTGAACTGGTGGTGCGCAAGCTGCCCTTCGAAGCGCCGGCTGTGCACGTGGAGGCGCTTTGGCACCGGCGCACGCAGCACAGCAGCGCCCACCAGTGGCTGCGCCGGACACTGGCGCATGCCGCCGGCAACGCCTTTGGCGCCTGAATCAGGCGCGGACTTCCGGTGCCTGGCGGGGCCGGTCGCAGGCCCCCCGGGGCCATGGAAACCACTGACCCCACGGGAAGAAGCCATCCCGTACACTCGCGACGATGAAGATCCTGCTGGCCGTCGACGGCAGCCCCTTTTCGCGCAAGATGCTGATCTATGTGGCGTCCAACGAGAAGTGGTTTCGCCGCGAATTCACCTACATCCTGCTGCACGTGGCGCCGGGCGCTCCAGGACGTGGCGGCGCATCAGGAGACAGCCGGAGCGAGCCGATCCTCGACGAAGCAGCCCATTTTCTGCGCGATCAGGTCAGCTTCGACGCCGTCAAGATGTCGCTCCAGGGCAAGCCGGCCACGGTGATTCCTGATTTTGCCCGGCGCCAGGATTGCAACCTCATCGTGATGGGCAGCCACGGCTATCGCGGCTTGACGTCACTGGTGCTGGGCTCGGTCACGCAGGGTGTGCTGACCTCCAGCCACGTGCCCGTCCTTGTGGTCCGATAGGCCGGCGGCCGGCATACGCCTGGCGCATCGATGAACGTCCAGCTGATGTCGGACCTGCATCTGGAGTCGAACCCCGACTTCCAGCCTCAAGCCGCGTCGGACGCGGATGTGCTGGTGCTGGCGGGCGATATCGGCTCTTACCAGGGCGGCTCGCAACTGGGCGCCCGAAGCGACGCCGATTTCGGCCTGGCGCGTTTCTCGCCACTTCGTGGATGGCCCACGCCGGTCCTCTTCATTCCGGGCAACCATGAATACGACGGGCTGGATTTCGACATCGCCCACGCCCGCCTGCGCGCCACCTGTGAGCGCCTGGGGCTGGTCTGGCTGGAACGCGAAGCCGTGGTGCTGGCGGGTGTGCGCTTTGTCGGCACCACGCTTTGGAGCGACTTCGACGCGCTGGGCCCGCCTGCCGGCGGGCACACCGATGCGCTGATGCAGCAACTGCGCTCGCGCGAAAAGGCCTTTCGCGCCGCCAATTTCTACCTGCGCAAGACCGGCGGCACCCGGGGCGGCGCGCCCTTCCTGGCCGAGCCGATTCGCGAGCAGGCGCTGATCTGCCAGCAGTGGCTGCGCGAAGCCCTGGCCGAGCCCTTTGCCGGGCCCACGGTCGTGGTGACCCATTTCGCGCCCAGCCTGAAAAGTGCCGACCCCCGCTACGGACTGACCCCGGGCACGGCCGGATTCTGCAATGCCCTGGACGACCTGCTGCCTCGGGCTCGCCTCTGGCTGCACGGGCACTTGCATGCGCCGAGCGATTACCTGCACCACGGCTGCCGCGTCGTGGCCAACCCGCTGGGCTACCTTCGAAAGGGCGAGCAGGCCGCCTTCCGGGCCTGCCTCACGCTAGAAGTGACCGAAAATTCAAAATAGATACTGATTAGTCTTAATTAATACCCACTAGATCAGTATGGTAACTGATTGGTATTTATTATCGGGGCTCCTTCATTGTTCAACCCCCGCCGGATCAGTCCGTCTGCCCGGCAACCCCAGGAGCCCCGCCATGCAATCAATGCCCAAAAGAGCTTTTCTGAAACTGTCCGTCGCGGCAGCGGCCACCGCTGCGTTGGCCGCCTGCGGCGGCGGCGACGATGTCGTCTCCACCATCAATCCGCTGGACATCGTGGGCGTCGCCCAGTCCGACCCGCAGTTCAGCATCCTGGTCGAAGCGGTGGCCGCAGCCGGTCTGGTGGACACGCTCAAGAGCGCCGGGCCGTTCACCGTGTTCGCGCCGACCAACACCGCGTTCGCTGCATTGCTGGGGGAACTCAAAGTCACCAAGGACCAGCTGCTTGCCAACAAGGCCCTGCTGACCAGGGTGTTGACCTACCACGTACTGGCTGCCAAGGTCCCTGCCGCCAGCGTGCCCGTGGGCAAGACCATTACGACGGTGGAAACCGGTGTGTTCAAAATTGAAAGCACCGGCGGCCTCAAGATCACCGACGAGAGCAACCGCGTTTCCAACATCACCGCGACCGATGTGGCTGCCAGCAACGGCGTGATTCATGTCATCGACAAGGTTCTCCTGCCCTCCGACAAGGACATCGTGGCAATGGCCCAGAGCCTCGCACCCGAGTTCAGCATCCTGGTCGAGGCCGTCGTTGCGGCCGGTCTGGTCACCACGCTGCAGGGTCCCGGTCCGTTCACCGTCTTTGCGCCGACCAACGCCGCCTTCGCTGCAGCGCTGACCGAACTCGGCATCACCAAGGATGCTTTGTTTGCCAATACCGCGCTGCTGACCAAGGTGTTGACTTACCACGTCGTGGGCGCCCGCGTGCTCAAGGCTGAGGTGCCCGTCGGCGCGCCCATCAAATCGGTGCAGGGCGAAACCTTCACCATCGATGCGTCATTGAAGATCACCGACCAACGCGCCCGCGTGGCCGGCATCAGCGCGACCGATGTCTTCGCCAGCAATGGCGTGATTCATGTCATCGACAAGGTGATCCTGCCGAAGCCCTGATGGCGCATGGGGGCTCGTCGCCGCGCCGGGTGAAGGCTAAACTCGCTCATTCATCCACCGACAAGGAGACCCCATGAAAATTCTTCTGGCTGTTGACGGCAGCAAGTACACCAAGAAGATGCTTGCCTACCTGACCGTCCACATCGAGCTGTTCTCGGCGGTCAACGATTACACGGTGTTCACGGCGCAAGCCCCGCTGCCCCCGCGGGCTCGCGCCGCTGTCGGCAAGGAGATCGCGGATGGCTACCACGCCGAGGAAGCCGAAAAAATACTGTCTCCGGTTTGCAAGTTCCTCGAACGTCACGGCATCGATGCCAAGAGCGCCTGGAAAGTCGGCCACGCCGGCGAAGCCATCGCCAAATTTGCCGCAGCAGGCAAATTTGATCTCGTGATCATGGGCTCGCATGGCCACGGCGCCTTGACCAACCTGGTGATGGGCTCGGTGGCAACTCAGGTGCTGGCGCATTGTGGGGTGCCAGTGCTGCTGGTGCGATAAAGGCACCAAGGCGCGCCGGGGCAGCCGCCCTCAGCGCTGTCTGCCCCAAGGCCCGCCATGCGGGCCTTTTCATTTACTCTTGATTTGGTAGCTGACGGCGCCCAACCGGCGCTGGGCAAAGCCGTATTTGACTTGAATTTTCCGCTGTGGAGCGCCAGCCGGTCCGGTGGAACGCCGTCAACGCGCGTTCAAGCCTTCAAAACAGGTGCTCATGACCAGATCGACAATCTGCGTGTCGGTGTGCTGGCCGCCGGCCTTCAGGAATTCAAGCACCGGGTCGCAGGCGCGGGCGTACAGCGTGTAGAGCACGCCGATGGCGGGCAGTCCAGGATTCAGCGTGCCCTGCGCCTGGGCCGCCTCGATCCAGCCGCCAAGCATGTCGCTGATTTCGATCAGCCCGTCCATGTAGTCCCGGCTCTGGGTCAGTGTCCCGCGCAGGCTGGAGTTCTCGCTGGGCAGGGAGGGCATTTCACCCGCCAGCTTCAGCTCCATGGCCCAGCGCGCCACGGCCTTGATGTTGTCCATCGGCGCAGCGGTATCCGGCAAGGATTTCAGGAACGCCTGCGCGCGGCGCATCACCCGGACCATGGCGGCGCAGGCCAGGTCTTCCTTGCTCGGAAAATGCTTGTACAGACTGGCCTTGGCGATGCCCACCTCGGCGGCCACCTCGTCGACCGTCATGGCGTCAAAACCTTTTTCGGCGAGCAGGCGGTTGACGGCCTGGACGATGGCGTCCTCCCGGGCCAGGTGCATCTGGGCCTTGAAAGAGACTTTGACGGGTGCGAGTGTATTCATTCGCAAATTTTAGCCTGCCAAGTATTCCCCTTGCACGCACCGTACATTTATATACTTTGTCGTCACGAAACAGTCTGCTTGTTCAAACTGAAGGCTCGCACCATTCAGGCGCCAGCGGAAAACGGGCCGAGGGTGAAGCGCAGGGTAGCGCCCTGTCCCACGGCCGCTTCTGCCCAGATCCGCCCATGATGGCGCGCCACGATGCGCCGCGCCGTGGCCAGGCCGATGCCGGTCCCCGCGAACTCATGCTCGCCATGCAGGCGCTCGAACGGCAGGAACAGGCGGCTGGCGAAGGTCATGTCGAAGCCCGCCCCGTTGTCCTGAACGAAAAACACCGCGGCACCGCCCACCGCGTCCCCCCCTTGGCGCCCGATATGGATACGGGCCCCGGGTGTGCGCGCCGTGAACTTCCAGGCGTTGCCGATCAGGTTGTCCATCAGCCGGCGCAGCAGCCCCGCATCGCCTTCGCAGGAAAGGCCGTCGTCCAGCGTCACCTCGACCTCCCGTGCCGGGTCAAGTTCGCGCAACGCGCTCACCACGTCCTGGCACAGGGCCGTCAGATCGACCTCCACCACCTCCAGTCTGGCCCGCGTGACCTGGGCCAGCGCCAGCAGGTCGTCGATCAGCTGCTCCATGCCGCGCACGCCCTTTTCGATGCGCGCCAGATAGAGCTGCGCCTGCTCGTCAGCCGTCTCGCCGAGATGGGCCGACAGCATCTGCCCGAACATGCCCACCGCGCCCAGCGGGTTGCGCAGATCGTGCGATACCGAGTAGGAGAATGCCTCCAGCTCCCGGTTGGAGGCCTCCAGCTCCTGCGTGCGCTCGGTCACCCGGTACTCGAGCTTTTCATAGAGCCCGCGGACCTGGGCCTCGACGGCCAGACGGGCCGTGACATCGGTGACCATCACCAGTTCGGCCGCGTGACCTTCAAACACGGTGGGCTGATAAAGCGCCTCGACCTGCCGGGTTTCGCCGTTTTTCTTCTGATGTGTCCAGACGCGTCGCACCTCGCCCCCGGGCGCCTGGCTGCCCAGACGCGACAGGCGCGCCAGCAGCGGCTCGCGCTCCCACGGGGGCCGGATGTCCAGCACCGTCAGGTCCATGAATTCTTCATGGGTGTACCCATAGAAAACAGTCGCCGCCTCATTGACCGCCAGAAAGTGCAGCGACCGGATGTCGTACACATACATGGCCTGCGGATTGGCGCTGAACAGTTCGCGGTAGCGGGCCTCACGTTCGCTCAGGGCGCCCAGCGCCTCATCGCGCTCGAAGCGCTGCCCCACCAGCGACGCCACCAGACTGGCCAGAGAACGCTGCAACTGGTCCAGCTCGCGCAGCGGTGCGACCGGCTGGCGCAGGGCCCGTGCATAGTCCCCGGTCTCGACGTGGCGCAACGCATCGATCAGACGCTCAACCGGATGCACGATCAGGCGCTCGCCCAGCACCCAGGCGATGGCCGCCAGCGTCAACGTGATGACCACAAGCACTGCCAGCCGAAATTCCAGGTCGTGCGTCGGCGCAGCGACAACGCGCGCGGTGGGCACCGCCACCGTGACATACAGGGCGCCCGTGCCTTGAAAATTCACCGGTTGCAGGCTCCGCAACAGTCCCGCCTCCTCACCATCGGGCGCCGCCACGCGCCCGGTGCGTCGTGCCCGGATGGCGTCGCGCAACACGGTATCGGTCAATGGCAGGCTGTCGGGGCTGACCCCTTCGCCCGTCGAGGCCAGCACGACACCCGCCTCATCCACCAGGTGCACTGCGGCGCCAGGCACCGCCCCTGCACCGCGCAGGCTTCCCGCCAGTGACTTGAGGTCCATCGCGCCGAACAGCACCCCCTTCACCTTGCCACCTTCCTGGACCACAGGGCGGGCAAAAACAACCGAATTGCGTCCCGTAATGCGGCCGACCTGGTGGGCACCGACCGTCAACAGGTCGACCTCCAGCGCGCGCTTGAAATAGTCACGGTCGCCGAGGAAGGCATTTGCGCCAGCGCCTGTGCCCTCGCAGACCACCCGTCCGTCCAGCCCGATCAGCCCGAAATTCAGGAAATCTGGCTGCAGTGACAGCAGGCGCTTGAGATAGCGGGCGCACGCCGGGGGGTCGTCGGCCAGCACGAGCGGCGACACCGCCACGGCGGTCAGGAGCCGCCCGACACCCCGCGCCATCTGGGCACTGCTGTCGGCAACGACTTCCGCCAGCGCATCGATGCTGCGCCGGGTGCTCTCGACACGATCGAGACGCTGCCGCTGGTAGCTGAGAAACTCGTTCACCAGCAGCGGCGTGGCACCCAGGAGCACCAGCAAAACCAGCAGTCTGCGCAGGTTGAACCAGGGCCGGCGGGGGTCCGCTTCATGCGTCTCTATCGAATACGTCGGCTGGAAATGGGTTTCAGGCATGGGTTCGGCGAATGGTGGCCGGCGGGCAGTTGGAAGTCAAGGCCTGGCACCGGACGGGCTCAATGCCAGCGCTGCCGCGCGGGTGAGCGCGGCGCTGAGCGCGTCCAGCACCTCGGATTCCAGGTTCCAGCAATGCCAGTAGAGCTGGATCGGCAAGGCCCGCCCCGGCGCGAGGTCCACCAGATGGCCGTCACTGATCAGATCGCGCACGAGCAGGGCGGGCAGTACGCTGGCGCCCCAGCCCGCCCGCACGGCCCGCACCTGGCCTTCCGAGCTGGGGACGAACATCTGGCTCAGCGCCACCCGCTTGAGCCCGAAGGTCTTGCCGACGAATTCACCCTGCATGTCGTCCTTGCGGTTGAAGGCCATGAACGGGATGCGGCTGAAGTTGTGCGGTGTCAGTCCTTGCGGCGCATGGACCTCGGCGTAGGCTGGCGAAGCCACGGCGATGTAGTCCATTGCCCCCAGCGGCACCAGGCGGCAGCCGCGCAGGGGTTGCTTCATGGTCGTCACGCAACCCAGCACCTGCCCGGAACGCAGCCACTCCTGGGTGAAATCCTGGTCGTCGGTGATGATCTCCAGCGGCAGCCCCTGTCGCACCAGATCGCCCAGCGCGCCGAGCGCCCAGGTGGCAATGCTGTCGGCGTTGATGGCGATGGAAATCCGTTCCTCCTCGCGCCCTCCTCCGGTGGAGCTGGGCGCCAGCTCCCGCAGGTCGCGCTCCAGGTCCGCGCGCAGCAGGCGCATCTGCCGGGTGTGCTTGAGCAGCAGCAACCCGGCCGCGGTGGCCCTGAGCGGGCGGCTGCGCACGATCAGCACCGTGCCCACCTGCGCCTCGAGCGCGCGCAGACGTTGCGAGACCGCCGACTGCGTGATGTTCAGCCGCTGCGCCGCGCGCTCGAAACCGGTCTCCTCCACGATGGCGGCCAGACATTCCAGCGCGTCGGGGTCAAAGGTGCTCATCGATCAGTCTGGGTGATGAATAGTGCTGGAGTTTAGTTTTTCTTTATATTGATGGCATGACTGACACCCGCAATTTCCTCTTTCTCGTCGCCAGCGCCCGCGAAACCGGCCACCTGGGCAACACCGAATGGCTGGCGCGCCGGGCCGCTGCCGCACTGCCGGCCGGTGCCACACAACACTGGATGCATCTCGCGCGCATGACGCTGCCGTCCTTTGTGGACCTGCGCCACACCGCCGGCCAGTACCCGATGCCCGAGGGCGACCTGAAGACCTTGCTCGACGCCACGCTGGCCGCCACCGACCTCGTGCTGGTGACGCCGGTGTACTGGTACAGCCTGCCGTCGACCGTCAAGACCTACATCGACCACTGGAGCGGCTGGATGCGCATTCCCGGCGTGCCATTCAAGGAAGCAATGGCCCAGAAGACCCTGCGCCTGATCACCACCAGCGGTGACCGCGCCAAGGCGCAACCCATGATCGATAGCGTGGCGTTGTGCGCGCAGTTTCTGTCCATGTCCTGGGGCGGCTTGAGCGGCCCGGTGCTGTGGGGCAAGGGTGGCGCGCCAGCGACCGTTGAAGCCGACGCGGCAGCGGTCCAGGCGGCGGCGCGGTTCCTTTTGTAGCGCGCTGCCCGCTCAAGCCGCCACAGGCCGCGCGCAATGACCGGCTACTTGCCGATACAGAAACTGGAAAAGATGACGCCCAGCAGATCGTCGGAGGTGAATTCGCCGGTAATCTCGTTCAGGGCGTTCTGCGCCAGCCGCAACTCCTCGGCCAGCAGGTCCAGCAGGCGCGCCTGAGCCGCAAGGTGCGCGGCGGCGGCCTGCAAGTGCTCGTCCACCCGGCGCAACGCCTGCACATGGCGCTCGCGCGCGATGAAGACGCCCTCGGGCGCGGCCTGCCAGCCCGCCACTTCGAGCAGGCGTCGGCGCAGCGCCTGCAGGCCCTGCCCGCTTCTGGCCGACAACATCACGCCCGGACGGGTTTGCGCGGCGGGAACCGCATCCAGTTTGTTCCAGACATCGATCACAGGCACTTTTTTGGATAGTTTTTGCGCCATGCCCAGCGTGATACGGCCTTCTTCTGCTATGTAATCAGGACTATCCACACGGGTCAGGTCGTGCAGGAAGAGCACGGCGTCAGCCGTTTCGATCTGGCCCCAGGCGCGCTCGATGCCGATTTTTTCGACCTCGTCATGGCTGTCGCGCAGGCCGGCCGTGTCCATCACATGCAGCGGCACGCCCTCGATCTGCAGGGTCTGCGCCACCACGTCGCGGGTGGTGCCGGCCACCGGCGTGACGATGGCCAGCTCGGCCCCGGCCAGCGCATTGAGCAGCGAACTCTTGCCGGCGTTGGGCTGGCCGGCGATCACCACCTTGATGCCTTCGCGCAGCAAGGCGCCCTGGCGCGCGCGCTGCATCACCCGCGCCAGCGCCTGCTGAAGGCGCGCGAGCTGGCCCTGCGCATCGGCCTTCTGCAGGAAGTCGATCTCCTCCTCGGGGAAGTCGAGCGTGGCCTCCACCAGCATGCGCAGGTGGATCAGCGCGTCGCGCAACCCGTGGATTTCACCGGAGAACTCGCCCGACAGCGAGCGACTGGCGCTGCGCGCGGCGGCCTCGGTGCTGGCGTCGATCAGGTCGGCGATGGCCTCGGCCTGCGCCAGGTCGATCTTGTCGTTGTGGAAGGCCCGCTCGGTGAACTCGCCGGGCTGCGCAATGCGCAGGCGTGCCAGTCGCGGCTGGCCGGTGCCAGGGTCGATTTCAGCGCCCGCCGCCAGGCAGCGCGCCAGCAGCAGCTGCAGCACCACCGGCCCGCCGTGCGCCTGCAGCTCCAGCACGTCTTCGCCGGTGAAGGAATGGGGCGCGGGAAAGAACAGCGCCAGCCCGTGGTCGATCGGCGAGCCCTCGGCATCGCGAAACGGCCCGTAGCTGGCCTCGCGCGGCTTCAGGCGTCGGCCGGTCAAGGCCTGGGCCAGGCTGTCCAATCCCCGCCCCGAAACCCGCACGATGCCCACGGCACCGCGCCCGGGCGCCGTGGCAATGGCGGCAATCGGATCGGTCAGGCTTGGCAGCATGGTCTGAATGCGCAAGGGCCGCTTGCGCGGCCCTTGGGGAGTCCCTTAGAACTTCGGCAGGTTGAACTGCGGTGGCACGCCCATCCGGGTGTTGATGACCCACTGCTGGGCGATCGACAGGATGTTGTTGGTCAGCCAGTACAGCACCAGGCCGGCCGGGAAGAAGAAGAACATCACGCTGAACACCAGCGGCATGATCCACATCATCTTGGCCTGCATGGGGTCCGGCGGCGCCGGGTTGAGCGCGGTCTGCAGCATGCTGGTGACGGTCATCAGCAGCGGCAGGATGTAAAACGGGTCAGGTGCCGACAAATCATGGATCCACAAAATCCACGGTGCGTTGCGCATCTCGACGCTGGACAGCAGCACCCAGTACAGCGCGATGAACACCGGGATCTGGATCAGGATGGGGAAGCAGCCGCCCATCGGGTTGACCTTTTCCTCGCGGTAGATGCGCATCATCTCCTGCTGCATCTGCTGCGGGTTGTCCTTCAGGCGCTCGCGCATTTCCATGATCTTGGGGTTGATCGCCTTCATCTTGGCCATGCTGCCGTAGGCCTTGGCGTTGAGCCAGTAGAACGCGACCTTGAGCAAGAACACCAGCGCCACGATCGACCAGCCCCAGTTGCCCAATACTTTGTGCAACTGGTCCAGCAGCCAGTACAGCGGCTTGGCCAGGATGGTCAACCAGCCGTAGTCCTTGACCAGCTCCAGGCCCGTCGCCAGGGACTCGAGCACCTTTTCTTCCTGCGGACCCACGAAAAACCGCGATTCCACGGACTGGGTGGCGCCTGGCGCGATGTCCTTCAGCGGGGTGATCATGCCCACTGCAAAGAGGTTGTTGTCCACCTTGCGGACGAAATACTCGCGGACCACGCCGTCCGCCAGCAGCCAGGCGGACGCAAAGTAGTGCTGCACCATCGCCACGTAGCCATTGGGCGAGGTCTTCTCGATGTCGGCCTTGCCCTTTTCGATGTCGCTGAACTCGACCTTCTGGTACTTCTTGGCGTCGGTATAAACCGCCGGGCCAGTGAAAGTCGAATAGAACGCCGATTCGCCCGGCAGCTTGTTGCCGTCTCGCACCAGTTGCAGGTAGAGCTGGGGCGACACCGGCGCAGTGCCGGTGTTGACCACATCGTGCTTCACGCGAATGGCATACGAGCCGCGCGACAGGGTGTAGGTCTCGACCAGCCGGACGCCGCCGAGATCGGGCGACTGGAACTTCAGCACCAGCTCATTGGCGCCATCCTTGAGCAAGCGCTCGCCGCTGAAGGACATCGGTGTCTTGTGGTTCGGGAATGCGCCACCGATCAGGCCGGTCTGGGCCACATAGACACGGTCGCGGCTCTCATCCAGCAGCACGGAGGCTTTCTGGTTGTCCACCAGGTCGGCGTGCTTGAGCAACTCCGACCTGATGATCGAACCGCCCTGCGTGTCGAACGTGAGCTTCAGCACATCGGTGACAACTTCGATGCGCTCGCGCGGCGCGGCAGGCTGTCCCGCTGCCGGCGTGGGGGTGCCGGGCACCTGCACACCCGCCGTCGCCGCCGGGGCAGGCGGTGTGGCGGAGGCTGTGGGCACGCCCGAGGCAGCGGGCAACGGGGGCGTGCTGCCAGCACTGGCGCTTGCCGCTGTCTTGGCGGACGAGGGGAAGAAGGTGGCCTTGTTGCCGTTGTAGACCTGCCATTGGTCCCACAGCATCACCATGGAAAAGCCAAAAATCACCCACAGGATGGTGCGCCGGATATCGTTCATGAAGACTTCTTTGTCGAGGTGGGGGAAAGCAGCTGGGAAAACAGCCGGGGCTTCTCGGGGGGAACCGGATCATGGCCGCCGTCGCACCAGGGCTGGCAGCGCGCAATGCGATGCAGCGTCAGGTAGCTGCCGGCTGCCGCGCCATGCTGGTCGAGCGCCTGCAGCGCGTAGGCGGAGCAGGTGGGCTCGAAGCGGCAAGAGCCGCCCAGCGACGGACTGAGCAGCAACCGGTAGGCCTTGACCAGGCCCATCAGCAGGCGCTTGACGATCATGCGGGCGACTCCGCGGTGGCCGGCAACGCGACACGGCTGAACAACTGCTCCAGTTCGCCGCGCACGGCGCGCTTGAGCGCATCCGAGGTGGCACTGACAAAGCGGCTGCGGTCAAAGGCCGAGCGAAGGCGCACGACGTGGGCGGCCGCCGGCAGACGCGGTGCAAAGGTGGCGCTCACTGTGTAGATCTGACGTTTGATGGCGTTGCGGGTGACCGCGCGACGTGCCCAGCGCTTGGGCACCATGGCGCCGAGCCAGACATCCTCGACACCAAAGAGGGCCGGGAGTCGGGCCGGGCCCGGCACATCCGGCGCCCCACTGACAGGTGGCGCGAGGTCGAGCGCCGAGCGGTGAAGTGCGAAGTGGGCCGTTCGGGCGACAATTTCACCCGCCAGCGAGGCCTGGAACTGCGGGCGCGTTTTCAGCCGCTGCACGGTTGGAGCCCAACGGAACACATCGCCAGCGAAGCTTCGCCAGAGCGGGTTCGCGAGCGCGAACTCAGACGGCCAGACGCTTGCGGCCCTTGGCGCGGCGTGCGTTGATGACGGCGCGGCCACCGCGGGTCTTCATGCGAACCAGGAAGCCATGGGTGCGGGCGCGACGCGTCTTGGAGGGTTGGTAGGTGCGTTTCATGATGGTGTCCTTGCAATGTTCAGTATCAGATCACCCTGAACACTTTCAGGGAAACCGACTATTATCGCAAACTTTCTGAAGTCCGGCAACCAAGCTCCGCAATGGAGGCCGCGTCCGATGTGGGCCAATAGGGGCTTTCCATCATGTGGATAAGCCCTTGATAAATTAGAATCCACGACTCGCCAGAACATAACTATCCACAGAAATAAAAAACCATAATGACCCAGGGACATCACTCCAGCCCGAATGCGCAGGTGGCGCACGGTGCGGGGCAAAGCCTGTGGCAGGCCTGCATTGACCAGTTGGCGCAGGAACTCCCGGAGCAGCAATTCAACACGTGGATCAAGCCCCTGACAGCCCAGGTGGCCGACGACTTCTCCAAGGCCACGATCTTCGTGGCCAACCGCTTCAAGCTCGACTGGGTCCGCGCCCAGTACGCCGGCCGTATTTCCGCCCTGCTGGAGAAGATTTACGGCCAGTCCATTCACACAGAGTTAGCGCTCACCCCCCGTGAAAGCAGCGCCAAGACTTATGTTTCTCCAGCCATCGCCGCATTTGAGGCCGCGCCGGACCCCGGTCTGGCTGCGGAAGAGGCGGCGGCCAACGGCTTGCGCAACCGGCTCAACACCGCGCTGACTTTCGACACCCTGGTCGAAGGCACGGCCAACCGGATGGCGCGCGCCGCGGCCATGCATGTGGCGACCATGCCCGGGCACCTTTACAACCCGCTGTTCATCTACGGCGGCGTCGGTCTGGGCAAGACCCACTTGATGCACGCGGTCGGCAACAAGCTGCTGGTGGACCGCCCGGACGCGAAAGTTCTCTACATCCACGCCGAGCAATTCGTTTCGGATGTGGTTAAAGCCTACCAGCGCAAGACTTTCGACGAGTTCAAGGAGCGCTACCACTCGCTGGATCTGTTGCTGATCGACGATGTGCAGTTCTTCGCCAACAAGGACCGCACGCAGGAAGAATTCTTCAATGCCTTCGAGGCGCTGCTGGCCAAGAAGAGCCATATCGTGATGACCAGCGACACCTACCCCAAGGGGCTGGCCGACATCCACGAGCGCCTGGTCTCGCGCTTCGATTCGGGCCTGACGGTGGCGATCGAACCGCCCGAGCTCGAAATGCGCGTGGCCATCCTGATCAACAAGGCGCGCACCGAAGGCACCGAGATGCCCGAGGAAGTGGCCTTCTTCGTGGCCAAGAACGTGCGCTCCAACGTGCGCGAGCTCGAAGGCGCGCTGCGCAAGATCCTGGCCTATTCGCGCTTCAACCAGAAGGACATCTCGATCCAGCTGGCGCGCGAGGCGCTGCGCGACCTGCTGTCGATCCAGAACCGGCAGATCAGCGTCGAGAATATCCAGAAGACGGTGGCCGACTACTACAAGATCAAGGTGGCCGACATGTACTCCAAGAAGCGCCCGGCCAGCATTGCGCGGCCGCGCCAGATTGCGATGTACCTGGCCAAGGAACTGACACAAAAGAGTCTCCCGGAAATCGGAGAATTGTTCGGCGGACGGGACCACACCACCGTGCTGCACGCCGTGCGCAAGATTTCCGCAGAGCGCCAGCAATTGACCGAACTGAACCAGCAACTGCATGTGCTGGAGCAGACGCTCAAGGGTTGAGGATGGGGAAGGGGCTGCGTGAAAAAGGGGAAAATGCCGGTTTGCACGCAGCGGTGCACGGTTTTCCCGCAATGCGGCAGTTTGATATCAAAAAGACAGACAAGAGGTTGACATGATCGTCCTGAAGGCAACACAAGACAAGGTGCTATCGGCATTGCAATCGGTCGCGGGTATCGTGGAGCGGCGTCACACGCTGCCGGTGCTGGCCAACGTGCTGATCCGCAAGACGGGCAGCAGCATCCAGCTGACCACCAGCGACCTTGAAATCCAGATCCGCACCACCGCCGAGCTCGACGGAGACACCGGCAGCTTCACCACCACCGTGGGCGCGCGCAAGCTGATCGACATCCTGCGCACCATGCCGTCCGACCAGACGGTGAGCCTGGAATCCTCGCAAGCCAAGCTGATCCTCAAGGGCGGCAAGAGCAAGTTCACGCTGCAGACCCTGCCGGCGGAAGACTTCCCGCTGGTGCAGGAGGCCGCCAGCTTCGGCCCGGTGTTCAGCGTGCCGCAAAAGACCCTGAAAGACCTGCTGGGCCAGGTGTCGTTCGCCATGGCGGTGCATGACATCCGCTACTACCTCAACGGCATCCTGTTCGTGGCCGAGGGCAAGCAGCTCAGCCTGGTGGCCACCGACGGCCACCGCCTGGCCTTCGCCAGCGCCACGCTGGACGTGGAAGTGCCCAAGCAGGAAGTCATCCTGCCGCGCAAGACCGTGATCGAACTGCAGCGCCTGCTCAGCGACGCCGGCGGCGACAACCAGCCCCAGATCGCCATGCAGTTTGCCAACAACCAGGCCAAGTTCAGCTTTGGCGACATGGAGTTCGTCACCAAGCTGGTCGAGGGCAAGTTCCCCGACTACAACCGCGTGATCCCCAAGAACCACAAGAACAGCATCACGCTGGGCCGCGTGCCCCTGCTGGCCAGCCTGCAGCGCACCGCCATCCTGACCAGCGACAAGTTCAAGGGCGTGCGCCTGAACATCGACCCCGGCACGCTGCGCGTGGCGTCCAACAATGCCGAGCAGGAAGAGGCGGTGGACGAACTCGACATCGACTACGGCGGCGACAGCATCGAGATCGGCTTCAACGTCACGTACCTGATCGACGCGCTGACCAACATGAGCCAGGACATGGTCAGGATCGACCTGGCCGACTCCAACAGCTCGGCGCTGCTGACCATTCCCGACAACGCCACGTTCAAGTACGTGGTGATGCCGATGCGAATTTGACGCTACCACATTGATAGCAAACAATGACCAAAACCCGCTGGATCAAGCGGGTTTTGATCATTAAAGAGATTGAGAAAGCAGAACATGACCGAAGAAAACAAGCCCGACGACGCCGTGCACACCGGCGAGTCCACGCAGGACAGCTCCAACTTCCAGCCCACCATCGACGCCCACCAGGCCGGCGCGTCCGAAGGCTACGGCGAAGGCGCCATCCAGATCCTGGAAGGGCTGGAGGCGGTGCGCAAGCGCCCCGGCATGTACATCGGCGACACGTCCGACGGCACCGGCCTGCACCACCTGGTGTTCGAGGTGGTCGACAACTCCATCGACGAGTCGCTGGCCGGCCACTGCGACGACATCCTGGTCACCATCCACTCCGACAACTCGATCAGCGTGGTCGACAACGGCCGCGGCATCCCCACCGGCGTGAAGATGGACGACAAGCACGAGCCCAAGCGCTCGGCCGCCGAGATCGCCCTGACCGAGCTGCATGCCGGCGGCAAGTTCAACCAGAACAGCTACAAGGTCTCCGGCGGCCTGCACGGCGTGGGCGTGAGCTGCGTGAACGCGCTGTCCAAGATGCTGCGCCTGACCATCCGCCGCGAAGGCAAGGTCCACGTGATGGAGTTCAGCAAGGGCTTCGTGCAGAACCGCATCGTCGAGACCGTGGCGGGCGTCGAGGTCTCGCCCATGAAAGTGATCGGCGAGACCGAGAAGCGCGGCACCGAGGTGCACTTCCTGCCCGACACCGAGATCTTCCAGCAGAACAACGACTTCCACTACGAAATCCTCAGCAAGCGCCTGCGCGAGCTGAGCTTCCTGAACAACGGCGTGCGCATCCGCCTGAAGGACGAACGCACCGGCAAGGAAGACGACTTCGCCGGCGCCGGCGGCGTGCGCGGCTTCGTGAACTACGTCAACAAGGGCAAGACGGTGTTGCACCCCAACATCTTCCACGCCATGGGCGACCGCCAGAGCGACCAGGGCACCAACATCGGCGTCGAAGTCGCGATGCAGTGGAACAGCGGCTACAACGAGCAGGTGCTGTGCTTCACCAACAACATCCCGCAGCGCGACGGCGGCACCCACCTGACCGGCCTGCGCGCGGCCATGACCCGCGTCATCAACAAATACATCGACGAATCCGAGCTGGCCAAGAAAGCCAAGGTCGAGGTCAGCGGCGACGACATGCGCGAAGGCCTGTGCTGCGTGCTCGCGTCAAGGTGCCCGAGCCCAAGTTCTCCAGCCAGACCAAGGACAAGCTCGTCAGCTCCGAGGTGCGCGGCCCGGTGGAAGACATCGTCAGCAAGCTGCTCACCGACTACCTGCAGGAGCGCCCGGCCGACGCCAAGATCATCGTCGGCAAGATCATCGAAGCCGCGCGCGCGCGCGAGGCCGCCCGCAAGGCCCGCGACATGACGCGGCGCAAGGGCGTGCTCGACGGCATGGGCCTGCCCGGCAAGCTGGCCGACTGCCAGGAAAAAGACCCGGCGATGTGCGAGATCTACATCGTCGAGGGCGACTCCGCCGGCGGCTCCGCCAAGCAGGGCCGCGACCGCAAATTCCAGGCCATCCTGCCGCTGCGCGGCAAGATCCTGAACGTGGAAAAAGCCCGCTACGAAAAGCTGCTGACCAGCAACGAAATCCTCACGCTGATCACCGCCCTGGGCACCGGCATCGGCAAGGCTGGCGGCACCACCGGCAACGACGACTTCAACGTCGCCAAGCTGCGCTACCACCGCATCATCATCATGACCGACGCCGACGTCGACGGCGCGCACATCCGCACCCTGCTGCTGACCTTCTTCTACCGCCAGATGACCGAGCTGGTCGAGCGCGGCCACATCTACATCGCCCAGCCGCCGCTGTACAAGGTCAAGTCCGGCAAGGAAGAGCTCTACCTGCAAGGCGCGAGCGAACTCGACAGCTACCTGCTGCGCATCGCCCTGGTGCACGCCAGCGTCGATGTCGGAAATCGCCGGACGGCTCCGTGCCGGCGGCGCAAGTGCTCAGCGGCGACACGCTGGCCGAACTGGCGCGCAAGCACCAGGTGGCCGAGGCCGTCATCGCGCGCGTGGGGGCGTTCATGGACGCCGAAGCGCTGCGCGCCATGGCCGATGGCGTGGCCATCAACCTGGACACCGTGGCCGACGCCGAAGCCAGCGCCGTGGCGCTGCAGCTCAAGCTGCGCGAGCTCAACACCACCGGCACGCCGGCCGAAGTGGCCAGCGAGTTCGACGCCCGCACCGACAAGCCCATCCTGCGCATCAGCCGCCACCACCACGGCAACATCAAGAGCAGCGTCATCACGCAGGACTTCGTGCACGGCGCCGACTACGCCGCGCTGGCCGAAGCCGCCAACACCTTCCGCGGCCTGCTGGGCGAGGGCGCGCGCGTCATGCGCGGCGAGGGCGAGCGCCAGAAGGAAGAAAAAGTCGGCGACTTCCGCCAGGCCATGCAATGGCTGATCTCCGAGGCCGAGCGCACCACCAGCCGCCAGCGCTACAAAGGCCTGGGCGAAATGAACCCCGAGCAGCTGTGGGAAACCACCATGGACCCCACCGTGCGCCGCCTGCTCAAGGTGCAGATCGACGACGCCATCGAGGCCGACCGCGTCTTCACCATGCTGATGGGCGACGAGGTGGAGCCGCGCCGCGATTTCATCGAGACCAACGCGCTGCGCGCCGGCAACATCGACGTGTAGTCGTGTTGCGGGCTGCGACTAAGGCGTTCTGAATTCGAAAGCTGAATGACCGCTCAGCCTCTTGTGCTCGCAGCTCCGGATGTCAGGCCTCCATAGTGTTGACAGGCAGCCGGACCGCATCACCCAAACGTAAGCTATGGATCTCTTTGGTCACCAAGCCCGGCAAGTTCTCGCTCATCCGGGGAAGTTTGCCATTCGGACGCTGAAGGGATTTCGCGCAAATCAGGGCCTGTTGTTGGCTGGTGCAGTGGCGTATTACGCATTGCTTTCGATCGTGCCAATGCTCATTCTCTCTGTTATTGCGCTTTCGCATTTTGTCGATCAGGGAGCGTTGCTGCAAACTCTGGGCCGTTACCTCGAATGGATTGTTCCGGGACAGGCCAACGTGATCGTCACAGAGCTCTCGAACTTCCTGGCGCACCGCGACGTGCTTGGGTGGGTGTTGTTGGGCAGCATGTTGTTCTTCAGCTCCCTGGGCTTCACGGTGCTGGAAAACGCCATGTCGGTCATCTTCCATCATCGCGTGGCAATACGGCGCCGCCATTTCCTGATCTCGGCGGTGATCCCCTATGTCTATATCCTGTCGCTCGGGATCGGGCTGCTGCTGGTGACGCTGATGGCGGGCAGCCTGCAGGCGATCGGTCAGCAGCGGATCGAGCTTCTTTCGCACAGTTGGTCACTGGGTGGTCTGTCCGGCCTGTTGCTTTATCTGATTGGCATCACCGGTGAAGTCTTTGTGCTGACGTCGGTGTACCTTGTGATGCCGGTCGGTCGACCCTCGCTCTATCACGCACTGATTGGTGCCATAACGGCAGTGCTGCTGTGGGAACTCTCTCGCCATGTACTGTTGTGGTACTTCAGGACGCTGTCGCAGATCGGCGCCGTCTACGGGTCGCTGACCACCGCCATCACAGTTCTGCTGAGTCTTGAACTTGCGGCGACCCTGCTCCTGCTGGGCGCCCAGGTGATCTCCGAGTACGAGCGGCTTGCGAATGAAGCGATCGACGCTCCGCCGGAGCCCTTCAAGACCGGGACTGTATAGCTTGAAACGGCAAGAGTTTGCCCGTCTATTCGGAAAATCTTTGAGTACAAATGCCGAGTAAGTCGTTGTAGCACCGTGGGCGGACCGGCAAAACTTTGCTGACGTCGACACGTGTCGGGACAACGGCCCTGCCGGGCCCGGGCCACCCGTTCGCACAAACTGCCCTCGTCCCAGCGGGAAACAGGGCGGGGCGGGGCCCACCACCGCGCCGCGGCTCATTTGGCGGGCGGAACCTGCGACAGCAACACCGCTTCCAGTTCGCCCGCGCCCTGCGGATGGGTGGCGGGACGGGTGACGAGGCGCTTGGCCAACACAATACCGGTGCCGGGCGCGGTCCAGCGGGTTTCGACTTCACCAAAGTTGTTCGTGGTGACCACCTTGTAGGTCTTGAAGGTGCCCGCAGGCACCGTGACGTCCTCCCAGGCCTCCACCTTCCAGTTCACTTCCAGCGGAACGCTCCGCCCCGTAGCCGGCGTCGTCGCGGTGTGCTTCGACGTCCAGGTCTTGCCCACCTGCAGAGGCCACTGGTAACCCACCGGCGGGTCAAAGACCATCGTTGCCTTGCCCTCCGCATCCAGGGTGGCCATGTTGGCATGGGTCTTGGGGTCGAAGGCGCTGCCGCCAAGCCGCGCCATCTGCATCACCGCCGGACGGCCTTCCCAGGTGCCGTGGGAAATGGTCCAGACCACCGGCCCGTCAAAGGTGCCCAGGCTGCCCGAGCTCTTGCGATGAAAGGTCATCACCGTGCCGGCAGGGGTCGCGGCGGGGGATTCGGCGACCGGTTGCGCGAAGCTGGGAACTGCCAACAGCGACGCCGCCAGCGCGGTCGCTGCAAACGTAACAGGGAAACAAGCGTTCAGGCGTTTCATGATTTTTCCTCCGAATGGTCTTTGCAACTCCCGGAGCCCGGACAGCACCGGGAAGGGCCTGAGCCCTGCGTTCATCTTGCACCGGCGCTCTGAATCTGCAATGACTTTGATCAACACCCGGGCAGAAGAGCCACCGACCCGCCGCCAGCGCCCTCAGGCGAGCGCACCACGCATGGCCCATCTCCATGGCCCACGGTGGCTCGCAGGAAATTTTCACGATACCTGAGAGCAGCGAAGCTCCAGTTCTCGGATATCGTCCACGAGTTGTTGAGTTTGTTACCCCCTGTCTTTCATCCTTCGCGAGAACCTGCAAGTCGATGGCCCCACCAGCCCCTCCCGCCCCACCCGTCACCGCCAATGGTCGCGTGGCGCTGGTCACCGGCGCCAACTCCGGCATTGGCCGCGTCACCGCCGTTGAACTGGCGCTGCGCGGCTTCCACGTTTTCGTGGCGTGCCGATCCGCGGACAAGGCGGGCGAGGTGTTGCGCGAGATATCGCTGCGCAGCGCCGGCACCGCAAAGGCCGAGTTCCTCCCCCTGGACCTCGGCGACCTGGACAGCGTGCGCCAATGCGCCCAGGCGTTCAACGCTCGCCAACTGCCACTGAACCTGCTGATCAACAACGCCGGGCTGGCCGGCCAGAAGGGGTTCACCAAGTCCGGCTTCGAACTGGCCTTCGGCGTCTGCCATGTCGGCCACTTCCTGCTGACCCGCCTTCTTCTGGATCGTCTCAAGGAAGCGGCACCGTCGCGCGTGGTGGTGGTGGCCAGCCGGGCACACCGTCATGCCAAGGGCATCGACTTTTCTGCCGTACGCCAGCCGAGCCGCAGCCGCGGCGGCCTGATGGACTACAGCGTGGCCAAGCTGGCCAACATCCTGTTTTCAGCCGAGCTGGCCCGGCGGATGGCGGGCACCGGCGTCACCACGTACTCGCTGCACCCCGGCGTGGTGGCCACCGGCATCTGGCGCGTGCTGCCGTGGCCGCTGGACCGGCTGGTCAAGCCCTTCATGATCAGCTCGGAAGAAGGCGCGAAGACCACGCTCTACTGCGCCACCTCGGACGCCGTGGCGCAGCAGTCGGGCCTGTACTACGTCAAAAGCGCCGTGGCCAGGACCACGCCGGTCGCCGCCGATGCCGATCTGGCGCAGGCGCTGTGGACCGCCAGCGAGGGCTGGACCCAGGGCTGACCGTCGCCGGCGGGTGGACCGCCCCCGCGTCAGCCGCGCCGCCGCCCGATCAGTCCTGAAACCATAGCGAATAATGACCATTCCACGCTGGGTTGATGGGGTTTTGGATCACATTTTTCCCTGAATAGACCCCGAACGGCCCACCCAGGCCCGGGCACCAGCGCGTCAGGCCGTCTCGCGCTGCTCAAAGCCGGCCAGCACGTCGCCAGCCTCCACGGCGGTGACCAGCACCCCATCCACCCGCGCCAGCTCCGGCCCGCGCCGGGCCCAGTCGATCAGCGCCTGCACCGCGGGGGCCGGGCCGTGGGCCAGCGCCTCCACGCTGCCGTCCAGCCGGTTGCGCACCCAGCCCGCCAGCCCCAGCGCGCGCGCCTGCCGCGCCAGGCTCCAGCGGTAGCCCACGCCCTGCACGCGGCCGGTGATGCGCAGGTGGCGGGTGAGGGTGGGTGTTGTCTGCGGGCATGGGGGAATCGTAAACGGACGGCCTCTCGGCTTTGTTGTTTAAGCTTGGGCCATGGAACCCAAGCCCTGCCCCTTCTGCCAGCCTGCCCGCCGAGCGCATCGCGGGCGGCAACGCGCTGGGCCTGATCGTGCGCGACGCCTACCCGGTGTCGCCCGGCCACACGCTCATCATCCCGCGCCGGCACATGGGCTCGTTCTTCGACCTCACGCCCGAGGAGCGCACCGGCCTGCTGGCCCTGCTGGACGAAGCCCGCGCCGGCCTGGAGCGCAGCCACCAGCCCCAGGGCTACAACATCGGCATCAACGACGGCCCCGCCGCCGGCCAGACCGTGCCGCACCTGCACATCCACCTGATCCCGCGCTACGCGGGCGATGCGGAAGACCCGCGGGGCGGGGTGCGGTGGGTGATGCCGGGGAAGGCGCGATACTGGTGAGCTATGAACGCCTACTACTCGTCTAGCCTCGCGGAGTTCCTGAACGCACAAGACGAGGCCGTCCTAGGAAAATTGGCTGAAAACTCGCTGTTCCCCATCGAACTCGACCAGAGAAATGCCTGGTCAAAGCAAATTGAATTGCTGAAAGAGCCGCTGAAGCCTTGGTCGAATCAAGGGCATGTTTTCTTTGAGTTCGTCGTTCCCCGAATGGGGCGGCGAATCGATGTCCTGGTGATCATTCAGAACGCGATCTTTGTCATCGAATTCAAAGTCGGCGAGTCGCATTTCACGCGCCACGCCTTTGATCAAGCATGGGACTACGCGCTCGATCTCAAGAATTTCCACGAACCCAGCCACAGCGCAACGATTGTTCCCGTTTTGGTTGCAACAGAGGCCAGATCAGGCGGAATTTCAGGTCGCCTCCAGCCATCACAACGATGGCGTGCTTTTTCCCGTGAAGGCCACACCGTCCCAAATCAAGGACTGCATTCAGCAGGCATTACTGCTCGCGGATGGGCCAGACATCGATCCAAATGCATGGCTATCGAGGGACGGTACAAGCCGACTCCAACAATCGTTGAGGCTGCGACCGCTCTTTATGGCCGCCACTCCGTTGCCGATTTGTCGAGAAGCGACGCGGATGCAAAAAACCTATCCCTGACCGCCGCCGCGGTGGACCAACTGATCCACCGGGCAAAACTCAATCGAAAGAAAGCCATCTGCTTTATCACGGGCGTGCCGGGGCGGGAAAAACGTCTGGTCGGCTTGGACATTGCCACGAAGCACATGGACGCGAAAGAACGAGTTGCACAGCGTCTATTTGTCCGGGAACGGACCACTCGTGAAGATTCTCTGTGAAGCACTCACCAGAGACGAGGTCGCTCGTGGCAAATCCAAGAATCTCAAACTCAGGGTGGGCGAAGTTCGCAAGGCAGTTGAAGCATTTATTCAAAACGTCCATCACTTCCGTGACGCTTACCTAGAAGACCCCAGCGCGCCGTCAGATCATGTTGTGATTTTCGATGAGGCACAGCGTGCATGGACGTTGGAGCAAACCACCACCTTCATGGCAAGAAAGAAGGGGCGCCCGAATTTCAATCGCTCCGAACCCGAATTTCTGATTTCGTGCATGGATCGACACGACGACTGGGCTGTCGTTGTTTGCCTCGTCGGCGGTGGCCAAGAAATCAACACCGGCGAAGCCGGGATTGGGGAATGGCTAACTGCTGTTGAGCAGCATTTCCCTACGAATGGGAAGTGCACGTTTCGCCGAACCTGAGTGACAGCGAATACGCTGCTGATGAAGCGATTCGCTCCCTTCAAAGCTGCGTCTCAACGTAGTACTCAATGAAGACCTGCATCTAGCGGTTTCAATGCGGTCTTTCCGCGCCGAGCACGTCTCCGCTTTTGTGAAACATCTGCTCGATCAGGAAGTTAACTCGGCCCGTAACAGCCTTGCCTCTATTCGTGCACGTTACCCAATCGCGATTACCCGAGACCTGGCGGCGGCCAAGAGCTGGCTCAAGGAAAAGGCACGCGGCTCCGAGCGATACGGAATCGTTGTCTCGTCACAGGCCGAACGCCTGAAACCCCACGCCATCAACGTGCGATCCCCAATGGATCCCGTTCATTGGTTTCTGGACAACAAAGACGATGTGCGGTCATCCTTTTATCTGGAAGACGTTGCAACGGAATTCCACGTCCAGGGGCTCGAACTCGACTGGGCATGTGTCGTTTGGGACGCGGATCTGCGCGCGAGTCCCTCTGGTTGGAGTCACCACCAGTTTGTCGGCAACAAGTGGCAGAAGATCAAAAAGGCAGAACGCCAAACCTATTTGAAGAACGCTTACCGTGTTCTTCTAACGAGGGCGCGACAAGGTATGGTGATCGTCGTCCCCGCAGGGGATCAGAACGATCCAACGCGCGACGCTGCTTTTTATGATCCGATTTTTGCTTACCTTTGTCGGATCGGCCTGCCAGAAATTTGATTCAACGCCAAACGATTCAAGGGCCATGTCGCACCCAAGCCCATGACGGCCATCCCCACCTACCAGCACGCCTTCACCTGTCTCGCCGTCAATCAGCGCGGCGGGCGGGCCCGCCTGCGCCGCCACGCCGGCTGAGCGACCGCCCCCGCTGCCTCTCAGGGCAGCTTTTCCAGATATTTTCAAGCAAAAATGGCCAAATCCAGTCGTGAAATGGTCATTGTTTGCTATCTCTTCGATAGCAATCTGCAGGGCGCCTCGGGCGGCTGATCAGCCCGTTTGCCGCACCTGCGCCTCGTGGCCGGCGTCGGCCAGCGCGGCGGCGATGTCTTCGGGGGCGATCATGGTGCTGTGGCTCACCCAGGCGCTGCGCTCGGGCAGGTTGACGTCGGCCTGGTGGATGCAGGGCAGGTCGTGCAGCACGAACATCACGGCGTCGGCGGCGTCCTGGTCGGTCAGGCTGGGGATGTGGAAGGTGGTTTCGGGCATGGCGCCATGATGGCGGCGCGCGAGTGACCTTGCAGCCGCCACGGTCTGGCGGGTGGATGGGCCGGCGCCCACCCGCCAGAGCGGCCCCACGCGGCCTGCGCAGGCCCCGAAGCGGGTTCAGGTGTCTGTTTTTGGACTCAAATAGGGCGATTCCCAGCGTCGGAAGGCCATGAGCAGCTATGGTTTTTAAAGTGTCAGGGAGCGTGCCGGGGGGTGGTTTCTGCCCGGTCTGCCCGGTGAGGGTCGGCGGCTATACCGCAATAAAAGTCGCAATATTTCTCGCAAAATTTGCATTTTTGTTTTTTGAATCATATAGTTAGTGCAAATGACAATCTCGCAAACATTCGCGCTGTACGACCGCCCCTCGCAGATGGAGCCGCTGCTGCCGGCCGAGCACCGCCTGGGGCCGCTGCTGGAGCGTGCGCATGACCTGATCCGCCACAGCGAGCGCCTGGCGGGCTGGAGCCCGGCAGGTGCGCTGCCCGGCCTGCGCCGGCTGCTGCGGGCCATGAATTCGTATTACTCCAACAAGATCGAGGGGCAGCACACCCTGCCGCTGGAGATCGAACAGGCGTTGCGCAACGACTACGCCCAGGACGCCGACCTTGCCCGCCGCCAGCGGCTGGCCCTGGCCCACATGGCAACCGAGGCCTGGCTGGAGCAGGCTTGGGCGGGCTGGGGCCCCGCCGATGTGTGGGCGCCGCAGACGGTGGCGGCCATTCACCAGGATTTGTTCGCACGCCTGCCGCCCCAAGACCTGGTGGCCGAAGGCGGCGCAGCGGCTGACGAACCCCTGCGCCCCGGCCAGTGGCGCACCCGCGAGGTCAGCGGGGGGCGGCATGCGGCGCCGGCTGCGGCCCAGTTGCCGGCGTTTGTGGCGCGCTGGTCGGAGGTGTATGGCGGCGTGCGGCGCGGCGAGATGCAACTGGTGGCCATGGCGGCGGCGCACCACCGGCTGGCGTGGATTCACCCGTTTCGCGATGGCAACGGCCGCGTGGCCCGGCTGCATTCGCACGCGGTGCTGGGCCAGCTGGGGCTGACCAACGGGCTGTGGTCACCGCTGCGTGGATTTGCACGCGCCCAGGACGGCTACTACGCCCAACTGGCCGCAGCCGACGAACCGCGTGCAGGTGATCTGGATGGGCGCGGCAACCTGACCGAAGCGGGGCTGGTGCAGTGGATCGGCTGGGTGCTGGATCAATGTCTGGACCAGGTGGGCTTCATGGCCGGCCTGCTGTCGATGGAGGGCATGAAAGACCGCATGGCGGCCTGTCTGGCTTTTGAGGAGCAGGTGGTCAAGCAGGGCGTGCGCTCGCAGGCGCTGCGCGCGCTGCACTACCTGTTCTCCGCACAGACCGAGCTGGAGCGTGCCGATTTCAAGGCCATGCTGGGCCTGGGTGACCGCCAGGCCTCGGCGCAGGTGTCCGCCCTGCTCAAGCGCGGCCTGCTGGAGACCGACTCGCCCTACGGCAAGCTGCGCCTGGGTGTGCCGCAGCACGCACTGCGCTTTTACTTTCCCAGGCTGTGGCCCGAGGCGGAGGCGGGGGCTTGAATCACTGCGCCCCCTCCGGCAACGCCGAAGCTGCCCATCCCTCATGAGATCCTCCATCCGCATCGTTGACGTTGACCGCCTGGACACCTGGACGCGTTACCGCGCCGGCCTGTGCGACAGCTGCCAGGCCAACTGCTGCACCATGCCGCTGGAGGTGCGCCTGCCGGACCTGGTGCGCCTGGGCCTGGTGGATGCGTTCGAGGCCGAGCACGAGGAGGCCGGGCGCATCGCCAGACGGCTGCAGAAGGCGCGGCTGATCGACCACTTCAACCACAAGCACGCGATCTTCACTATCGCCCGGCGCGCCGGCGGCGACTGCCATTTTCTGGACGCCGCCACGCGCCGCTGCACGGTGTACGCGCAGCGCCCCGACACCTGCCGCCTGCACCCGCAGCAGAAAAGCCCCAAGCCCGGCTACTGCGCCTACGGGGCGCGGGCAATGGAGCGCTGATTCGCCGCTGATCCGACGCGATGCGCTACGCTCGTGGCCGATACAAGCCCAACCCACCGAGGAATCCCGCATGATCAAGTTCAAGCGCTGGCTATGGGGCGGCGTGGCCGTGGCCGTGGCCCTGACGTCCACCGGCGTCGGTTTTACGGCCTGGCAGTTCGCCCACTATGCGCCCAAGGACGCGCCGCAGTCGCCCGACCCGGCGGCGCTGGCTTTTTTCCTTGACGACTACGCGGCCGCGCGCAAGGCTTTCCTGGCGCAGGGCGACGCGCTGGCGGCGCGGTACCGCGGGGTGGAGCGTTTTGCGCTGCGGGTGCCCGCCGCAAAGTCTGCGGCGGAGCCCTTCATCGACGGCCTGTACATCCCCGCGCAGGTGGCGCCCAGGCGCTTGCTGCTGGTGACCTCGGGCGTGCACGGCGTGGAAGGGCCCACCGGCAGCGCGGTGCAGCGCATGTTCATGAAGGAATTCCTCACACCCGAGGCGCTGGCCGAGACCGGTGTGCTGCTGGTGCACGCGGTCAACCCCTGGGGTTTTGCGAACGGCCGGCGCTTCACCGAGAACAACGTGGACCTCAACCGCAATGCCTCCACCGGTGATGCGCTCTACCGTTCGGTGAACGCGGGCTACCCCACGGTCAGCCCGATGATCAACCCGGTGGGGCCGGCGGACACGGGCGCCCTGGGCAATGTGTTCTTCCCGCTGCGGGCGGTGGCGCTGATTGCCGAGCACGGCATGCCCACGCTGCGCCAGGCGGTGCTGCAGGGGCAGTACCAGGCGCCCAAGGGCATCTATTTCGGCGGCCGCGCCCTGGAGCCGGCCTTGCAGGCGCTGGCGCCGGTGCTGCAGCCCATCCTGGCCGCCTACCCGCTGGCCATGACGGTGGACCTGCACACCGGCTACGGTGCGCGCGGCGCGTTGCACCTGTTGTTCGACCCGCCCAAGGACGCCGGCCGGCGCGCCCTGCTGGAGCAGGCGTTTGCCGGCCAGCGCATCGACTGGACCACCGGCAGCGACTTCTACACCGTGACCGGCGATGTCGTGGGCTGGGTGGGCGCGATGAAGGAGGCCGCTGGCGGTGTGCACCTGCCGGCGGTGTTCGAGTACGGCACCATGGACAGCCAGACGACCCTGGGCGCCATCAAGTCGCTGCACGTGACGCTGCTGGAGAACCAGGGCTTCCAGCACGGCTATGCCAGCGCCGCGGACGAGGCCCGCATCAAGCACGACTACCGCGAGATGTTCTACCCCTCCTCGCCCGACTGGCGGCTGAAGGTGATGCGCGACAGCCGCGCCATGTTCGCCACGGTGATGGCGAACTGGCCCAAGCTCAACGCGCCCTGAGCCTGCGGCCGGGTGGCGGCCGGGGCCGCGCTCAGCGCTTGGCGGGGCGGCAGCGCATCACCGGCGCCTGGTAACCCCAGGTGACCAGCGATTCGGCGCCTTGCTGCACCAGGGTTTCGTTGCGGCCCTGGTAGCGCTCGCCGTCGCCGCTCTGGCGCACCATCAGCGAGGTCTGGTCGCCGCGCTCGGCGATCAGCGTGGGCGGCTGGGTGCGGAAGTACGTCACCACCACTTCGTTGGCCGGATTGCCGTCGCAGGCCAGGAACACCGGGCCGTCGGAGGCCACCAGGCGGTAGCGGGCCTGGAGCTCGGCAATGCGGTCAACGTAGGCGCCGCGCATGCAGGCGGCCTGCCCGCCTTGCTGGGCTTTCCAGCATTCGTCGCGGCCCTTGACCCAGCCGCGCTGCTCGGCCTGGAGCACCGGCGGCTTTTCGTTGGTGGCCTTTTTCCGGGCGGCGGCATAGACATCGGCCAGCTGGCGGTCCAGCGCGGCCAGGGCCGGGTCGGCGCAGATGATGGCTTCGCTGCTGCCGGGCTTGGCTTTGGCGCAGTCGAACGAAGGCTTGGCGGCGGGCGCGGCCAGGCGCAGGCGCCGGGGCCGCGTCGTTGGTAAAACCGGCCTTGGCGTTTTCCGCGCGGGTCTTGTTGATGTCGCAGCCTTGCATTTCGGACATCTGGGTGCAGCCCGAGCGCTCCAGCTTCTGGCGGTATTTGGCGTCGATGGCGTGGGCGGAGGTGAGTGTCAGCAGGCACAGGGAGGCGGTCAGCAGGGCGATGGGTTTCATGTTGCTTTGATGGGTTGGCACAGGCAGGGATTTGCGGATGGTAGCCGTTTCGCGCTGCAAGCACGTCTGAAACCTTTCTGGCGTCGTTTTCAGGCATAAAATCGGCCGTATCCCAGCGTCAACAGGTCGTTATGCGCTATTGTTTTCGAAGTCATCCCCTGCGCCATCGACCCCAGAAAAGCCCGGCCATGACCGGCGCGCGCGCCGGCCAACGACAATCAGGCCTGCAACGCCCCGGCCCGTGGGGCACCGAACACGCATGAACCCCAACACCCCGGCAAACCCCGCCCCGCACGCACCGGCCCCGCGCGGCGCGCTGCTGGCCGTGGGCCTGGGCGCGGGCATCGACCTGGCCCTGACGCTGGCGCTGCTGGCCCGGGGCTGGACGCAGGGCGGCGCCCACATCGCCGGCTTTGCGGCGGGCACGCTGGCCGCGCTGCTGATCGCCGCCTGGGCCGGCCGTGGCGGGTCGGCGCCCACCGCTGCGTTTTCATGGGCTGCGCGCTCGGGCTGGCGGCTGGTGGGGTTCGCGCTGGCGCTGGGCCTGCGCGGTGGCGCGCTGGCCAGCTTGCTGGCCTGGGGGCTGCCGCCCTGGCTGGCCGTGACGGTGGGCGTGGCGCTGGCCTGGGGCCTGCGCGCCTTCGGCGAGCGGTATTTCTTCACGGCCCGGTTCGCGAGCGCGCCCCTGGAGGTGCGGGCGTTGCGCGCGGCCGGCGCGCTGGCGCTGGCCGTGCTGCTGCTGCACCTGGCCACCCTGAAGGTGTTTCCGCTGCTGCCCGAGGAAGCCTATTACTGGAACTACGCCGCCCGGCCCGACTTCGGCTACCTGGACCACCCGCCGATGGTGGCCTGGCTGATTGCCGCGGCCGAGGGGCTGTTCGGCCATGGCGAGGCGGTCATGCGCATGGCCGCGCTGGCCTGCGGCGCGGTGATGGTGGTGTTCGTCTGGCGGCTCGCGCGCCGGCTGGTGGACCGCGGCGGCCGCCTGGATGGCGGCGGCGCTGGCGGTGACGCTGCCCTATGCGTTTTTCCTGGCCGGCCAGCTGATCACGCCGGACGCCCCGCTGGCCGCCGCCTGGGCGGCGGCGCTGTACTTCCTGCACCGCGCCCTGGTCGGCGGCGAGGCGCGGGCCTGGGCGGGCGTGGGCGCGGCGCTGGGCATCGGCATGCTGTCGAAGTACACGATCGCGCTGCTGGGGCCGGCGGCGCTGCTGTTCTGCCTGCTGGATGCGCGCGCGCGCGCCTGGTTCCTGCGCCCGCAGCCTTACGCGGCGGTGCTGCTGGCGGCGCTGCTGTTTGTGCCGGTGGTGTACTGGAACTACACCCACGACTGGGCGTCGTTCCGCTTCCAGGGCGGCGAGCGCTTTACCGAGGCCGCGCGGTTCAGCCTGCACCTGATGCTGCAGAACATCCTGCTGGTGGCCACGCCGCTGCCGCTGCTGGTGCTGCCGCTGCTGTTCGCCAGGCGCTGGACGGCGCAGCCCGCGCCAGCGTCCGGGCCCGATCCCGAGCCGGCGCACGCCGAGCCGCGCAACCGGCTGTTCGTGGCCTGCTTCATCTTTGCGCCGCTGGCGGTGTTTGCCTGGAGCGCGCTCAAGCACGAGCCGCGGCTGAACTGGACCGGCCCGATCTGGCTGGCCACGCTGCCGCTGCTGGGCTGGGCCATCGTGCACGCCGGCGCGCTGACGCGCTTGTGGCTCGGCCCCGCGCTGCGCCGCAGCGCCGGCCCGGTCGTCGGCCTGCTGCTGGTGGCGTATTCGGTCGCCAGTTACCACCTGGTGCTGGGCATTCCCGGCGCGCCGTATCCCGGCGCGTTCGCCCGGTTCATGGGCTGGCAGGCCGCCACCGCCGAGCTGCGCACGGTGCAGGCGCGGCTGCTGCGCGAGACCGGCGCGGCGCCCGTGGTCGTGGGCCTGGACAAGTACAACACCGCCAGCCAGATCGCCTTCTACGGCGCGCCGGCCTATGCCCCGCCCGGGCAGGCGGCGCTGAAGGCGACCTCGCTGGAGACCTTCAACGGCAACGCGCTGATGTTCAGCTACTGGGACCCGCCCGCCAGCCTGGCCGGGCGCACGCTGATCCTGGTGGGCCGCGAGCGCGCCGACCTGGCCACCGAAAAACTCGCGCCGAACTTCACGGCGCTGGACGAGGCGATCCACCCGCTGGCGCTGGGCAACACCGGGCCCGGCGGCAACCGCCGCAAGATCGACGAGTACTACTACCGCGTCGGCCACGGCTTCCGCCCGGGTACGGACACCCGGTGACAGGCCCCCTTTTCCGATGCAAGGTGGCCCGGCGTGGTCAGGGCGGTTTTGCCTTCGCCGACGCTTGAGCGCGAGTCGCTGTCCTGTAGGCGCCTGGCGTGCAGCCCAGCTCCCGGATGAAGACGGTATTCAGGTACTGGATGGTCCCGAAGCCGGCAAGCTGCGCCACTTCCGCTGTGGACATGGGCGTCTCCTCAAGCAGCGATTTCGCGCGGGCCAGCTTGTAAGCCATGATTTCGTCGTGGACCGTACGGCCCAGCTCTTTTCGGAAGCAGGCTTCAATTGACGATCGCGAAAGGCGCAGGTACGCGGCGACCTGTTCGGTCTTGATGCCCTGACAGGCGTACTGCCGGATGTACTGCAGCGCCCTCATGACGCGGGGCCCGTGGGGGACCTCCCGGCGACTGGACTCGCGCTTCTGAATGCCCGTGGGCGGTACGAGGATTCGCGTGGTCTGAAGACGGCCGCCCGCCAGCATCTGGTGCAGCATCCTGGCGGCGATTCGCCCCATTTCCTGGGTGCCCTGGCTCACCGATGTCAGCGGAATGCGTGTGAGATGCTGTCCCAGCGTATCGTTGTCGATCCCCACGATGGCCACCTCTTCCGGCACGGTGATGCCGGCCATGATGCAAGCCTGCAGCAACTGCCGGGCCCGCGCGTCGGTGACGGCAATGATGCCGATAGGCTTTGGCAGGGCCTGAAGCCAGTCCATCAACTGGTGCACCGCACCGTTCCAGGTGGGCGCACTGGTCGCCAGGCCACGGTGGATACGGCAAGGCAAGTGAAACCGGTCCATCAAACGGCGGAAAACACCCTCTCTTTCCTGCGCCCAGCGGTTCAGGGGCGACTCCGGCAGGCTGTAACAAGCGAACTGGTTCAGCCCGGACTCCACCAGATGCTCCCACGCCTGCTCCACGAGCAGCCGGTTGTCGGTTGCGACGTAGGCGATGCCATCCGGGTACTGCGCTTCGTCTTCGTACGAGCCGCCAACCGCCACGATAGGCAGCTTCATTCCGGACAAGGACTTGCAGACTTCCGGGTCGTCAAAGTCAGCAATGATGCCGTCCCCGGCCCACTCTTCAATGCCGTCCAGGCGAAAGCGGAAGTCCTCTTCCAGGAACAGATCCCAGGCCACACGCGTATGGTTCACATAGGAGCCGATGCCAGCGATGACCTCCCGGTCGTAGACCTTGCTGGCGTGAAACAGCAAAGCCACCCGATAGGCAGGCTCTTCAGAGGCTGCAAGGCCTGCTGGCAAGGGATGGAGGGGCGTGCGCGATGTGGTCATGGTTGATCTGGATCATATTTTGCGCTGCAACACGAAAAAATGACGCTTTATTCGCGAAAAACGTAATCGACCCGACTTGATGAACGTCATAGCATCGGCCAAAACGCACACTCACAGGGCCCTCCGAATGAGCTACTTTGACTCCATCCAACCGGTTGAGTTTGACGCTTCCGGCACGACCGACGGCTTGGCCTATCGCCAGTACAACCCTGCTGAAATGGTTCTTGGCAAGAGCATGAAGGAACATCTTCGTCTGGCGGTTTGCTACTGGCACACCTTCGTCTGGCCGGGATCTGACATTTTCGGCCAGGGGACATTCAACCGGCCATGGCACCAGGGCGCTGACGAATTGACGCTGGCCCGGCGTAAAGCCGACTCGGCATTCGGGCTCTTCACCCGCCTGGGCGTGCCTTTCTACACCTTCCATGACAACGACGTGGCACCAGAAGGCGAGAACCTGGCGCAATACCGAAGCAATCTGGCCTCAATGATCGACGTTCTGGCGCAAAAACAGGAGGCGACCGGGGTCAAACTGCTGTGGGGGACCGCCAATCTGTTCAGCCACCGCCGCTACGCGGGCGGCGCGGCCACCAACCCCGACCCGCAGGTATTTGCCTATGCGGCGACCCAGGTGTTCAGCGCCATGAATGCGACCCGGCAACTCGGTGGCGCCAACTACGTGCTCTGGGGCGGCCGTGAAGGCTACGACACACTGTTGAACACGGACCTGAAGCAGGAACGCCAGCAGTTTGGCCGGTTCCTTTCGATGGTGGTCGAGCACAAGCACAAGACCGGATTCAAGGGCGACATCCTGATCGAGCCCAAACCCATGGAACCGACCAAACACCAGTACGACTTCGACTGCGCGGCGGTGCACGGATTCCTGCTGCAGTACGGGCTTGAGAAGGAGATTCGCCTGAACGTGGAAGCCAACCATGCCACGCTGGCGGGGCACAGCTTCCACCACGAGGTCGCGATGGCTGCGGCGCTGGGGTTGTTCGGCAGTATCGATGCCAACCGCGGCGACCCGCAGAACGGCTGGGACACCGACCAGTTCCCCAACAGTGTCGAAGAAATGACCCTGGTCGTGTACGAAATCCTGCGCGCCGGAGGGTTCGTCAACGGCGGGTTCAACTTTGACGCGAAGGTCCGCCGCCAGAGCCTGGATGCGATGGACCTTTTGCATGCGCATGTCGGCGCCATCGACGTACTGGCCCTGGCCCTCAAACGTGCCGCACGCCTGATCGAGCAGGACGAACTGGCGCAGTTCAAGCGCGAACGTTACGCGGGGTGGCAGACCGAACTGGGTCAACGCTTGCTGAAGGGTGAGATGACCCTTGCGCAGACCGCGGAGCATGCTTTTGTCAACGAGTTCAATCCGCAACCGGTCAGCGGTCGGCAGGAATGGCTGGAGAACAAGGTCAATGCTGCCATCTATGGGGGCGTTGCCTGAGAGCCAGGGCCGAAACGCCGGCTTTACCCGCCATGCCACTGCCTCCATCGCGCCCGCCCCAGACCAACCTGGCGTCAGGTCATGGACAAGGCATGCCGGCGAGCCGGTGGCTTGCGGCCGTTGTGAACGGGGAGGACACGTGAGCCTGGCCATCCGCTTCGACCATGTGTCCAAGAGCTTCGGCCCGGTCGAAGTGCTGCACAAGGTCAGCTTCGAACTGGTGCCCGGCAGGGTCTATGGACTGGTCGGGGAGAACGGCGCGGGCAAGTCGACACTGATGAAAATCCTCGCGGGCTATGAACCCCTGACCTCGGGAACACTGACGCTGGATGGCGAGGTTGCCCGGTTCGTCGGCTCAAGACAGGCAGAAGCTGCAGGGATCGTGATGATTCACCAGGAGTTCAACCTGGCCGAGGACCTCACCATCGCCCAGAACATATTTCTCGGTCGCGAGTTGCACAAAGGCTGGCTGCTGGACGATGCCGCGATGAACAAGGAAACAGCGCGGGTACTTCTCCAGGTCGGTTTGGCTGCAAGTCCCGGTACACGCATCGCCGATCTCATCGTTGCCGAGCGACAGCTTGTCGAGATTGCCAAGGCACTGGCGCGCAATGCCCGGGTCCTGGTGATGGACGAACCGACGGCCACGCTGACACCCGGGGAGACTGAACGCCTGTTCCTGCTGATCGAGCAGCTTCAGGCAAATGGCGTCACCATTCTGTACATCTCGCACAAACTCGATGAAGTCAAGCGGATCACCCATGAGGTGGTGGTGATGCGAGACGGCAGCTTCATCACCAAAGAAAGTACGGCCAGCCTGAGCACCCACCAGATGGCGAGCCTGATGGTGGGTCGCGAACTCGCCGACGTGTACCCCGTCAAGACACCGCAACCGGCTGCCGGCACGCCCTTGCTCGATGTCCAGGGGTTGAGTGTTCCGGGCTGGGCCAGTGACATCTGCTTCGAGGTACGGGCCGGCGAAATTCTGGGCTTTGCGGGCCTGGTCGGCGCGGGTCGCACCGAGCTCTTCGAAGGCCTCATCGGACTTCGCAAGGCCTCCAGCGGACGCGTGACCCTTTGCGGCAAGGCCTGGGAGCACCGGACTCCGAAATTGGCAGTGCAGCGCGGCCTGACCTACCTGAGCGAAGACCGCAAGCAAAAAGGACTTCATGTGGCCTTGGGACTGCGGGAGAACCTGACCCTGATGGCCCTTGAGCGCTATGCCCAACCCCTGCTGTCGGTGCGGGGGGAGCGCGCTGCGCTGGAAGCGGCGGTCAAGGAATTCGACATCCGCACGGGCTCCCTGGAGAACCTGGCGTCTTCCCTGTCGGGTGGAAACCAGCAGAAGCTTGCGCTGGCCAAGGTGCTTCATCCCACACCCAAAGTCATCGTCCTGGATGAGCCGACCCGGGGCGTGGATGTCGGTGCCAAGCGCGACATCTACTTTCTCATCCAGAAGCTCGCGGCCGAAGGGCGCGGCGTTGTCGTCATTTCCTCGGAGCTGATGGAGCTGATCGGGCTGTGTCACCGGGTCGCTGTCATGCGCTCCGGCGGCATCGTGGCCACGCTCGCGGCCAATGAACTGAACGAACAGGATCTGATCGCATATGCAACCGGCACACACTGACACAACCACCCCGTCTGGCGCCGCCAGCGGTGGCCAGAAGCGCCATTCCTTGCGCTCGCTCCCTCACGGGGCAGGGCCGATGTTCGGCTTGCTGCTGCTGTGCGTTGCCGGTGTGCTGCTGAACCCCAACTTTGCCACGCTGGACAACGCCATGAACGTGCTGACGCGCACTGCCTTTATCGGCATCATTGCGGTCGGCATGTGCTTTGTCATCGTGTCGGGCGGCATCGACCTGTCCGTGGGCTCCATGGCGGCACTGATTGCGGGTTGCACCATCCTGTTGATGAATGCGCTGGCAACATCGATCGGATCACCCTCTCTGGTGGTCGCAATCGGCATGGTGTTTGCGCTGTTGCTGGGCGCCGTTTTCGGGCTGGCGCATGGACTGCTGATTACCAAAGGCAAGATCGAGCCCTTCATTGTCACGCTGGGCACACTGGGCATCTTCCGCGCCTACCTGACCTATTTCTCGAACGGCGGCGCCATCACCCTCGACGGGACCCTGTCGACTGCCTACAGCCCGGTGTACTACGGCGCGTTCCTGGGGATCGCCATCCCCGTATGGGTGTTCATCGCGGTGGCCTTGATCGGCGCACTGGTGCTCAACCGCACGGCCTATGGACGCTACGTGCAGGCCATCGGCTCAAACGAGCAGGTCGCACGCTACGCTGCCGTGGATGTGGACCGGGTGAAGATCATCACGTACATGTTGCTGGGCGTGTGCGTCGGGATCGCCACGCTGCTCTACGTGCCGCGACTGGGTTCGGCGTCTCCCAGCACCGGTCTGCTGTGGGAACTGGAGGCGATTGCCGCCGTGATCGTGGGCGGCACCGCCCTGAAGGGTGGTGCGGGAGGCATCACGGGCACGGTCATTGGTGCGGTACTGCTGTCCGTCATCAGCAACATCCTCAATCTCACCAGCATCATCAGCGTGTATCTCAACGCCGCAGTTCAGGGCTTTGTGATCATCGCGGTCGCATTTTTCCAGAGAGGGCGCCGCTGACCCGGTGGACCCTTGTTTTCAGCCGTAGCACCCGCTACTTTCTCAACTACTAGGAGATCTCCATGAAATCATTGAATCGCAGACTGGCGTTGACGGCTTTGGCGCTCGCGTCGTTGGCTGTCATGACCCCAAGCGTGGCCCAGAACAAGCCGAATATCGGCGTTGCCGTTCCCGCGGCCACGCACGGCTGGACCGGTGGCGTCGTCTACTGGGCCAATCGCACGAAGGCTGAACTCGAGAAGCAGTATCCCGGCGTGACGGTCACGGTCAAGACCGCAGGCTCGGCGGCTGAACAAGCCAATCAGATCCAGGACCTGGTAACTGCCAACAAGATCGACACGTTGATCATCCTGCCGTTCGAATCCGCGCCCCTCACGCAGCCGGTGGCCCAGGTCAAGAGCAAAGGGGTGTTCGTTACTGTGGTCGACCGGGGGCTGAACGACCCGAAAGCTCAAGACGCCTATGTGGCAGGTGACAACCCCGGCTTCGGGAAAGTTGCCGCAGAGTACATGGCCAAGGCGATGGGCGGCAAGGGTGACCTGGTGGTGTTGCGCGGCATACCCACAGTGATCGACAACCAGCGCGTCGACGCGTTCAATGCGGTCATGAAGGGCTACCCCGGCATCAAGATTCTTGACGCCAAGCACGGCAACTGGAACCGTGATGATGCGTTCAAGGTGATGCAGGACTATCTGACCCGCTTCAAGAACATCGACGCGGTCTGGGCTTCTGACGACGACATGGCGGTGGGTGTCCAGAAGGCCATCGAACAGGCCAAGCGCACCGACGTCAAGCTGGTGCTGGGCGGTGCAGGCTCGAAGGACTACATCAAGAAGGTCATGGACGGTGACAAGATCGTCACGGCCGATGTGACTTATTCACCGAGCATGATTGCCGACGCCATGAAGCTGACCACAGCGGCTCGCGTCAAGGGCGAAAAAATGGCGGCCACCACGATCATTCCTTCGGTGCTGATCACCAAGGAAAACGCCAAGCAGTACTACGTTCCTGACTCACCGTTCTGAGTCGGCACGTCATTGCACCCCCGCCTGATCCTGATTTCTGGATGACCGGCGGGGAATGTTTCCAATTCATCGAGGAGGGCAAAGTCATGGCAAGACCCGTCACACTATTTACCGGCCAATGGGCCGACCTGCCGCTCAAGGAGCTGGCGCCACTGGCCAAAAGCATGGGCTATGACGGCCTGGAGCTGGCGTGCTGGGGCGACCACTTCAACGTCCAGGAGGCCCTTTCGAGCGCCACCTACGTCAAGGACAAGTGGGCACTGCTGAAGCAGCATGGCCTGCAGTGCTTTGCCATCTCCAACCATCTGGTCGGCCAGGCGGTCTGTGACCTGATCGACGAGCGTCACCAGGCGATCCTCAGCGCAGAAATCTGGGGCGATGGGGATCCGGAGGGTGTGCGCCAGCGCGCCGCCCGCGAGATGGCGGACACCGGCCGCGCGGCGGCGGCGTTTGGCGTGAAGACGGTTGTCGGCTTCACCGGCTCATCCATCTGGCACGCGAACTACCCCTTCCCACCGACGCCCCAGTCTTTCTGGGACAAGGGGTTTGCCGACTTTGCCAACCGCTGGATGCCGATCCTCGATGTTTACGAGTCGGTTGATGTGAATTTCGCACTGGAGGCGCATCCCACCGAGATCGCCTTCGACATCGCATCCGGGCAACGTGCCGTTGAAGCGGTGAAAGGCCATCGCCGCTTTGGCTTCAACTTCGATCCCAGCCACCTGGGTTACCAGGGGGTGGACTATGTCAAGTTCATCCGGACTTTTGCCGACCGCATCTACAACGCCCACATGAAGGACGTCTGGTGGGGCAAGGGTGAAGGTGTTGCCGGCGTTTTCGGTGGGCACACCAGTTTTGGCGATGCGCGCCGTTTCTGGGACTTCAGGAGCGTGGGGCGCGGCATGATCGACTTCGAATCGCTCATCGTCGCCCTCAACGACATTGGCTACAACGGCCCCTTGAGCGTCGAGTGGGAAGACAGCCGGATGGATCGCGTGCACGGCGCAACCGAGAGTGCGGCATTCTGCAAACGGCTGGATTTCAAACCCGCCGCAGGTGCCTTCGACGCGGCATTCGAAAAGAAGTAGCAGGTCACATCATGAGAAAACTGCGCTACGCGATGGTGGGCGGCGGCCGTGATGCCTTTATCGGTGCAGTGCACCGAAAGGCCATGGCGCTCGATGGCGAGATGGAATTCGTGGCCGGTGCACTGGCCTCCAGTGCGGCCAAGGCGATTGCATCCGGTCAGGACCTGGGGCTGGCCAGCGACCGCAACCACGGCACCTGGGAAGCGCTGCTGGCCGATGAGCTGAAGCGCCCGCAAGCCGAGCGAATCGACTTTGTCTCGATCGTGACGCCCAACCATGTGCACTTTCCGGTGGCACGCGCCTTTGCGGACGCCGGCATTCACGTGGTGTGCGACAAGCCACTGGTCCACACCAGCGAGCAGGCGCGCGAACTGGCTGAAGTTGTCGCACGCACGGGCGTCGTTTTTGGTGTGACCTACAACTACACCGGCTACCCGATGGTGCGTGAAGCACGCGAGATGGTCCGCAATGGAGCCATTGGTGAAGTGCGCAAGGTCATCGTCGAATACAACCAGGGCTGGCTCGCGACCCGTCTCGAGGAAACCAAACAGAAGCAGGCCGATTGGCGCACCGACCCGGCACGCAGCGGCATCGCTGGCGCGATCGGCGACATCGGTTCACACGCCGAGAACCTTGTGGCGACCGTCACCGGACTCGAACTGGAAAGCCTGTGTGCCGACCTGACGACCTTTGTGGCGGGACGCCGCCTAGATGACGATGGCAATTTGTTGCTGCGTTTTACCAATGGGGCTCGTGGCGTGCTGATTGCGTCACAAATCGAAGTGGGTTGTGAAAACGATCTGCGCTTGAGGGTCTTCGGCAGCACCGGCACACTCGACTGGCGCCAGGAAGAGCCGAACACCCTGCTGCACTCGCCGATCGACGGACCCCGGCGCATCCTGACCCGTGGTTCGGCCTGGCTGGGTGAAGCCGCCCGCCGGGCAACGCGGCTTCCGACCGGGCACCCCGAGGCCTTCATCGAAGCTTTTGCCAACGTCTACCTTGGCGTTGCGGCGCACATCCGGGCGAAGAGCGCCGGGACCACGCCGCTGCCCGGCGAAGCCGACTACCCGACCCTCGCGGACGGTGCACGCGGCGTTCGTTTCATCGAGAAAACGGTCGAGTCTGCCGGCAGCGCACACAAGTGGACCCGAATGGATTGATCCATGTTCATCGGCATCGACCTGGGCACCTCCAGCCTGAAAGTCATCGTGCTCGACCGCACGCATCGCGTGAGGGCCAGCGCGTCAGCCCCGTTGACGGTCGAGCAGCCGCAACGCCTTTGGCGCGAACAGCATCCCGCCCAGTGGTGGGCGACCTGCCAGCAGGCGCTTGAGGCGGCATTGACACAAGCCGCCGCGGCCGGCATTCCTGCCCAGTCCATCGAAGCCATCGGCCTCACGGGCCAGATGCACGGCGCAACGGTGCTGGACGATCGGGGTGAGGTGCTGCGCCCGGCGATTCTCTGGAACGACGGGAGAGCGCATCAGGAATGCCGTGAGCTTGAGGCTCGGGTGCCCACTTCCCGCCAGATCACCGGCAACCTGATGATGCCGGGCTTCACCGCGCCCAAGCTCTTGTGGCTGGCACGGCACGAACCCGCGCTCTTCAGCCGTATCGCCAAGATCCTCTTGCCCAAGGACTACCTTCGCTGGTGTCTCACCGGTGTATTTGCCAGCGACATGTCAGATGCGGCAGGCTCGCTCTGGCTCGACGTGGGCCGAAGGGACTGGAGCGATGAGTTGCTGAGCGCAACCGGCCTGTCCCGCGCGCAGATGCCCAGCCTGCATGAAGGTCCGGAGATCACCGGCCATCTGTCCGGCGAGATTGCCCGCCGCTTCGGACTCAAGCCCATCCCCGTTGTCGCGGGCGCCAGTGACAACGCTGCCGGCGCCCTTGGTGCGGGGGTGGTTCAACCCGGCGAAGCCATGCTTTCGCTGGGCACCTCGGGCGTCTTTTTCGTCGCGACCGACGGCTTTCGGACCAACCCCGAGCAGGCGGTCCACAGTTTCTGCCACGCCTTGCCCGGCACGTGGCATCTGATGTCAGTGATGTTGTCCGCGGCGGCCTGCCTGGACTTTATTGCCCGCCTCACCGGGCAGCCCGATGTCGGAAAACTGCTGGACGAAGCGCAGGTGCGCGGGCTCACTGCCGACACTCCGTTGTTTCTGCCTTACCTCAACGGAGAACGCACGCCTCACAACAACCCTGCGGCGCAAGCCGTGCTTTTTGGCATGGGCGCCCGCACCGACAGGGCCGATGTGGTGAATGCCACACTGGAGGGCGTAGGGCACGGACTCGCGCAGGGCATCGCCGCTGTGGAGTCCACCGGCATCACGGCAAAAAGCATCAGTCTCATCGGTGGCGGCAGCCGAAGCCCTTACTGGGCGCAAATGCTTGCCGATCTCTCCGGCAAAACCCTGTTGCGCCGGGAGGACGGAGAAGTCGGCCCGTCTCTGGGCGCTGCGCAACTCGCATGGATGGCCATCGACAAGGCCTCAGCTGCGAACACTTGCCCGGCACCCACCCTCCTGGCGGCACATGAACCCGACCCGGCGCGCCACGCCTGGCTCAGGGAGCGCCACGAACGCTTCGCCCGCCTCTACACGCAGGTTGAGCCCAGCTTTTCCGCCCCGGCTTAGGTGAACTGAACGAGAGCTGCGTCGCCCGGGCCATGCATGACCCCTGCCGTTGATCGAGGGGCGTTGATAATCGCCTCTTAACGTGCATTTTCGGGGGCTTCGACATGGGCATGCTGATTCTCGGTCTGGTTCTGTTTCTCGGCGTGCATTCGGTGCGCATCTTCGCCAATGACTGGCGCACGCAGGTCATCGCCAAGCGCGGCGAAGGGGCCTGGAAAGGACTCTATTCGCTGCTGTCCATCCTGGGCTTTGGCCTGATCGTCTGGGGCTATGGCCTGGCGCGGCAGCAGCCGGTGGTGCTGTGGCTGCCGCCGGTGGCCACGCGGCATGTCGCCGCCCTGCTGACGCTGTTCGCTTTCGTCCTGCTGACCGCGGCCTATGTGCCGCGCAACGGCATCAAGGCCTGGCTGCACCACCCGATGGTGCTGGGCGTGAAGGTCTGGGCCTTCGCGCATCTGCTGGCCAATGGCAACCTGGCCGATGTCGTGCTGTTCGGCGCGTTCCTGGTCTGGGCGGCGCTCAGCTTCCGCGCTGCGCGGGGGCGCGACCGCGTCGCCGGCACCGTGTACCCGAGCGGCAGCCTCGCCGCCACGGCCATCACGGTGGTGGTGGGCACCGTGGCCTGGGTGGTCTTCACGCTCTGGCTGCACCTGATGCTGATCGGCGTGCGGCCCTTCGGCTGATCGCGCGGAGGTTTCCTGGTGAGCCGCATCGCCGTCATCGACTTCGAGACCACCGGCATCTCGCCCGCGATGGGCGACCGCGCCACCGAGGTGGCCATCGTGATGATGGAAGGCGAGCGCGTGGTGGACCGCTTTCAGAGCCTGATGAACGCCGGGGTGCGCATCCCTGCGTTCATCACGCAGCTCACCGGCATCACCAACGCCATGGTGGCCACCGCGCCGCCGGCCGCCGCCGTGATGAGCGAGGCCCGCCGCTTCGTGGGTGATGCGCCCATGGTGGCGCACAACGCGGCGTTCGACCGCAAGTTCTGGATCGATGAACTCGCGCGCGCCGGGCTGGATGCGCCGCAGGCCTTTGCCTGCACCGTGCGGCTGTCGCGCCGGCTGTACCCGCAGGCGCCCAGCCACAAGCTGGGCACGCTGGCGGACTACCACCGCCTGCCGCGCACCGGGCAGGCGCACCGCGCGCTGGCCGATGCGGAAATGGCCGCCGCCCTGCTGGCGCGCATCCAGACCGACCTGCGTGCGAGCTATCGGGTGGCCGAGCCCACCCATGCGCTGCTGATGGCGCTGCAGACCTGGCCGCGCGCGGCCGTGCCGCTGCGGCTCGGCAAATACCTCTGCGAGGCGTGAAGGAGGGTGTGGCGGGCGGCGACGCAGCCGCTCAGGTGCGGCGCACCACCACGCTGCCGATTGAATAGCCCGCCCCGAACGAGCAGATCACGCCGACCTCGCCGGGCTTGAAGTCTGCGTTGTAACGGTGAAAAGCGATGATGGAGCCGGCCGATGAGGTGTTGGCGAACTCGTCCAGGATCACCGGCGCTTCTTCAGGCGTGGCATCGCGGCCGAGCAGCTTGCGGGCGATCAGCTGGTTCATCGACAGGTTGGCCTGGTGCAGCCAGAAGCGGCGGGCCTGGGCCGGCGTGTAGCCCAGGCTGGCCAGATGGCCCGAGATGTGCTGCGCGGCCAGCGGGCAGACTTCCTTGAAGACGCGGCGGCCTTCCTGGTAGAAGAGCTGGTCACGCTCGTCGGGGTCGCGGTCTTCGGCGCGCGACAAGAAGCCGGCGTTGTTGCGGATGGCGTTGGAGAAACTGGTCAGCAGCCGGGTGCCCAGCACCTCGAAGGCGCCGGGGGGCGCGTTTTCCAGGCGCTCGACCAGGGTGGCGGTGCAGACGTCGCCGAAGATGAAGTGGCAGTCGCGGTCTTTCCAGGCGAGGTGGCCCGAGGTGATCTCCGGGTCCACCACGAGCACCGCGCGGGCCGATCCGCATTTGACCGCGTTGACGGCCATCTCGATGCCGAAGGTGGCCGACGAACACGCCACGTTCATGTCGAAGGCAAAGCCCTGGATGCCCAATGCGCCTTGAATCTCGACCGCCAGCGCCGGGTAGGCGCGCTGAATGTTGGACGCCGCGCAGATGACGCCATCGACATCCGCGGCGGTCTTGCCGGCGCGCTCCAGCGCCTGCTTGGCCGCCGCGACGGCGATCTCGGCCATCATGGAAATCTCGGTGTCGGGGCGGGCCTTGAAGCGCGGGCGCATGCGTTTGGGGTCGAGCACGCCGTCTTTTTCCATCACGTAGCGGCGCTTGATGCCCGAGGCTTTTTCGATGAATTCGACGCTGGACATCGGGATCGCCTGGCGCGTGCCAGCGGCGATTTCAGCCGCGTGGGCGGTGTTTTCCTGCTCCGCGAAGGCATTGAACGCCACCACCAGCTCTTCGTTGGTGATGACGTGCGGCGGGACGAACAGCCCGGTGCTGCTGATGGCGACTGAATACATGGCAAGCTTCCGAAAGGGTGGGGAACAACGATCCGACAATCCGGTGATTATCGGATCAAGCGCCCCGGCCTGCTGACAGGCCCACCCGCGGGCCCTGACCGCTTACGCCCGCGCCCGGGTTTTGCGCGGCGCGGCTTTTGCTGGCGGCACCGACTTCGCCGCCCGGGCCGGTCTGGCCGATGCCTTGCGGGCGGGCGCTCTGGCCGTGGTCGTGGGGCGGGCCATGGACAGTTTCTCCGCCCGCGCGATCAGCGCCAGTTCGCGCACCCGCTCGATGTCTTCGTCGCTGAACGGGCCGTTCACACCCGAGATTTCGGCCAGCTTCATGCCGTGCCGGATGCCCAGCTTGTAGATCTCGCGCACCTTCTCCCATTCGATGGCGCGGCCCACGGTGAAGTTCTCGAAGCGGCCTTCCAGCGCCAGCACGATGGTCTCGGCCAGGCAGGCGTAGGCCACGCCCTTGGGCAGGCCGATGTTCTTCATCTGCACGTCGCCGGGCAGCTGGATCTCGCCGGACTCGATCACCAGCACGTCGGGGCGCTTGGCGACCTCCTCGGGCGGCAGGTCCAGCGGGCGCGCCACGTCGGTGATCACGCAGCCGGGCTTGACCTTCATGATGTCCAGCACCTTCTTGCCCGCGCCGGAGGTGGCGGTGACGATCATGTCCATGTCGGCGATGTCCTTGTCAGCCTGCGCCGACAGGTGCAGCTTCGCGTCGGGGGTTTCCTTCAGGATGGACTCCTTCAGCGACAGCAGCTTGGCCGTTTCCGGCGACACCAGGTACACCTCCTCGGCCGCCTTGGCCATGAGCCGGGCGCAGACCGAGCCGATGGCCCCGGTGGCGCCGACGATCATGGCCTTGAACTTCACGCGCTCCTTGCCTTTGGGCGGCGGCAGCAGGCGCATGCGCAGCAGCGCGTCGTGCGCGGCCCACAGCGCGCCCGACGCGCTGTAGCTGTTGCCCGTGGTGATGGGCAGCGGCGCGCGCTTGGCCACGGTCAGGCCGGCGTCGCCCACCACCTTGGTGAAGGCGCCCAGGCCCATGATCTGCGCGCCCAGGCGCTTGGCCATGGCCGCGGCATCGAGCAGGCGCCGGTAGGTGAACTCGGGGCTGTGGTTCATGATCTCGCGCGGCGTGCCGCCCACGGAGATCAGCCAGCCCTCGGTTTCCACGCCGGTGGGCGACTTGATGCCGGTGACCTTCGAATACACGAAGGGCGGCGCGTAGGCCATGATCTTTTCCAGCGAGTTCATGAACATCGGCGGCGACACCTGCGACAGCAGCTCGATCGGCTTGACCTTCTTGAAATACTCCTGCGACAGCGGATGGATCACGAAGGCAAAGCGGTTGACGCGCTTGAACCCGTTGGGATAGACGATGCGCGGCTCGAGGTCCAGGCTGGTGATGATCTCCAGGTAGTCGTCCTCCAGGATGTCTTTCGGCGCCTTGCCGGTGGCCGCGACGATCATGGCGTCGAGCAGGCTGGGGCTCAGCACGTGTTTGAACAGCACCGGCGCGGCGTCGATCACCATGTGCACGCCCTTGTCCTTGAGTTGCGCGATGCGCTCGTCGTTGACGGTGGAGGTGATGAGGGTCTTGCCGGCCAGTTCCTCCAGGCCGAACTCGTCGAGTTCGTGCGGGGCGGCCACGATCACCGTGGCTTTCTGCATGGCCTTGCGCAGCACGAAACGCGTCCACTCGCGGATCGGCCCGGTGGCCAGGCCCACCGGCAGCGACCAGTCCTTCACATAGTGCGCGCCGGTGCTGTACAGCTGCAGGGCCTCCAGCGAGGTCAGGAACTTGGGCACGCCGAGCTGCAGCAGCGGATCGGCAAAGTGCATGTTTTCGGTGTACTCCGACATCGACATCGCCAGCTTGTAGTTGGTCATGCCCGACAGGAACAGCACCCGCGCATTGTTGAAGTAATTGCCGAGCTGGATCTGCGCGTGGCGCACCGACCATTCCTGCAGGATGTCGCCGAGCCGCCCGCCGATGGTGGCCGGCACCTTTGTCACCACCGCCTTCAGTTTGGCGCTGTCCTTTTCAACGAAACGGTGCGCGCCGGCCTTGTAGCGGTCCTTGAGCACGCCCAGGCCGATGGCGTCGGCCTTCTTCTCCCACTGCTTGATCAGCGCGGCGGCCTTGGCCGTGCTGCCATCCGTGCCCAGCCGGCGCACGTGCATTTTTTCACCGAGGAAAGTGGCCGTGAATTCAAAGTCCTGGGCGGCCGTGCCCAGGCTGATGCCGACAACTGATTTCATGATCGTTCCGATTCAGGGGAGGGGTGAGGATTCCTGTCAATTATTTCATTGACCCGGTCAATTCCGACCCCGATTAGCGCAAGGAAATTTCACAAAGCCCGCGCGGCAACGGGGAATGCCGCGGCGCGCCCGCGCACTCAAAAACTCCTGAATCAATAGCACAATAAGGCCATTCCACGCTGGCATGATGCCAAAAAGACCGATAATCACGCCATGAACACCGTTGTACACGCCGCAAACGCCGCGCTCACCACCCACGACACCACCCGCATCGACGACACGCGCATCGGCGCGGTGCGCCCGCTGATCACTCCGGCCCTGCTCGAAGAATGGCTGCCCGTGCCGCCCGCAGCGCAGGCGCTGGTGGAGCGCAGCCGCGCCGCCATCTCGCGCGTGCTGCACGGCGCGGACGACCGGCTGATCGTCGTCGTGGGGCCGTGCTCCATCCACGACCATGACCAGGCCATGGAATACGCCCGCGCCCTGAAGGTGCAGGCCGACGTCCTGAAGGACGAGCTGCTGATCGTCATGCGCGTGTACTTCGAGAAGCCGCGCACCACCGTGGGCTGGAAGGGCTACATCAACGACCCGCACCTGGACGGCAGCTTTGCCATCAACGAGGGGCTGGAGCTGGCGCGCCGCCTGCTGCTGGACGTGCTGGCGCTGGGCCTGCCGGTGGGTACCGAGTTCCTCGATCTGCTGAGCCCGCAGTTCATCAGCGACCTGGTGAGCTGGGGCGCGATCGGCGCGCGCACCACCGAGAGCCAGAGCCACCGCCAGCTGGCCAGCGGCCTGTCGTGCCCGGTCGGCTTCAAGAATGGCACGGACGGCGGCATCAAGGTCGCCTGCGACGCCATCCAGGCCGCGCAGGCGAGCCACGCCTTCATGGGCATGACCAAGATGGGCCAGGCCGCCATCTTCGAAACGCGCGGCAACGACGACTGCCACGTCATCCTGCGCGGCGGCAAGCAGACCAACTACGCCAAGGCGGATGTGGACGCCGCCTGCGCGCTGCTCAAGGCCGCCGGCCTGCGCGAGCAGGTGATGATCGACGTCTCGCACGCCAACAGCAGCAAGCAGCACCAGCGCCAGATCCTTGTTGCCGCCGAAGTGGCCGCGCAGATCGCCGCCGGTGACCGCCGCATCACCGGGCTGATGATCGAAAGCCACCTCAATGAAGGCCGCCAGGACATCGTGCCAGGGCAGCCCTTGAAATACGGCGTGTCCGTCACCGACGCCTGCATCAGCCTGGCGCAGACCGTGCCGGTGCTGCAGGGGCTGGCGGCGGCGGTGCAGCTGAGGCGCGGCCACGCCAACCCCCACACTGCAGCCTGAGCCCACCAACCGGCTCCCGGGCCGCGCCCGCGGATCTCAGCCCAGCGGCGTGCAGCGCAGCGTGCGCCGCGCGGCTTCCACCGCCTCGCGCTCGACCGCGTAGTCACCCACCAGCACGCGCATCAGCAGCAGGCCGCGCCCGCCCGGGGCGGTGACCACCTTGGCGCCTGCCGGCAGCGCGGCGGTGGCCGGCGTGCCGGGGCCGACCAGCACCAGATCCACCGGCGCGCCGGCGGCCTGGCGATCGTTGAGCACGAAGAAGTTGTCGGAATTGGCCGCATACAGGGCGATCGACCAATAGCCCGGCAATTTCGGATCGGCCTGGATGCGCAGCGGGCGTTGCCGCACGTCGAAGGCACAGGTGGCGTAGAGCAGGTCGGGGCTGGGCATCACCACCCGGCGCTGCGTAGCGTCGGTCATCGGCGGGAACAGCGGCCCGGTGCCGCGCTCTTCAGCCGGCCGCGAGGCTGACAGTGCCGCCATGATGACGTAGGGGATGGCCCAGACCACCAGCAGGTGGGTGAGCAGCGCCACGGCGGCCAGCACCTCCAGCCGGCAGTACCAAGGGCTGCGAATCCGGAAGTAGCGCAGGAGGTTCATTCGCAGCTCCCCAGTCGCTCGATCGTGGGTGCGGCCAATGAGGCCGGTGCCGCCGCCAGGCCCGCGGCCGGGTTGTACAGGCGCAGCGTGAAGCTCAGGCCCCGGTCGCCCGGCGTCGGCAACCACGGCGCGGCGGGCGGGGTGCCCGCGGGCGGCGTCGGGCCGGACTCGAAGGCGAAGTGCCCGCGTGCATCCAGCGGCGCCGTGCCGCCGTTGAGGCTGTAGCGCCGTTCGGCGTTGGGGAACAGGAACCGGTCTTCGGCGTAAGCCGTCACGCTCCACCAGCGCGCCGTCGGCGCCGGGCCGCTGATGCGGTAGCGGCAGCGCGAGCGCAGTGCGCGGCCCGCGCTGTCGGTGGTGGCGACGTAGTACATGGTCTCGTCACGGTTCAACGCCAGCAGTGCGCCCACGGCGATCACCGCGCGGGTGTAGATATCGGCATCACTGCTGCCCGCCAGGGTGCTGGTGCGCCAGACCCCGGCCGTCACCCCGCCCGAATCGAGCTGGCTGCGCACCGCCAGCCAGGCCGAACCGGCGCCGACAGTCAGGGCGGCAAGGTAGAGCGCCAGCACGCCGTACCAACGGGGCCGAAAGGCCGGGTTCAATTCGTCTTCTTCAGGGGCCATGCCGTGTTCCGTCGCAAGGTTCCAGAACAGAAACGGCTTCAGGCGCGGTTCGAGCGCTGGCGCATGCGGCGCGCCAGGGCCGACAGCCAAGGCGCGGCGCGGGTCGGCCAGAGGCGGTAGATCGCGTCGCCCAGCTTCGCATCGCCGCCGATCAGCAGGCGGGTTCGCCGGCCCTGCAGCGCCTGAACGATGGCCTGCGCCGCTTGCGGGGCGGTGGTGCGGGCGGCCTGGTCGAACTGGGCGTGCAGCGCCTGGGGGGTGTCGGCCACCGAGGAAATGTCGCCCAGGCGCGCCTGTTGCGCGATGCGCGTCTGGATGCCGCCGGGGTGCACGCACAGCACGCGCACGCCGCTGTCGCGCAGCTCCTCGCGCAGCGCGTCGGAAAAACCGCGCACGGCGGCCTTGCTGGCGTTGTAGATGGACTGGGTGGGCATCGAGACCATCGCGAAGATGCTCGAGATATTCACGATCACGCCGCCCTTGCGCGCCTGCAGCTGCGGCATGAACGCGCGGCAGCCGTGCACCACGCCCCAGAAGTTGATGTCCATGAGCCAGTGGGCGTCGTCAAGGTCCAGGCTGTGCACCGGGGCCACCAGCCCCACGCCCGCGTTGTTGATCACCACATCGGCGCCACCCCAGGCGTGCAGCGCCACGCTGGCCAGCGCGTGCAGTGCCGCAGGATCGGCCACGTCGCAGGGCTGCGCCAGACAATCGGTTCCGCCGGCGCGCAGCTCGGCGACCACGGCGTCCAGCCGCTCGACATGCAGGTCGGCCAGCAGCAAGCGCGCGCCCCGCGCGGCCAGGTTGCGTGCCAGAGCCTCGCCGATGCCGGAAGCCGCCCCGGTGATCACCACGCCTTTGCCTTTGAAGATGTTCATGGCGCGGATTGTGGCACCGGCTCGGCGACGGTCGAAGCGGTCAGGCCGGGAGACCCGTCCCCGCGGCGACCCGGCTCAGGGGCGTTACCTGGGCCGGCGCGGCACCATCGGGCCGCGGCCTTCGATGTGGCGGAAGGTGATGCGACCCTTGGTCAGGTCGTAGGGGGAAAGTTCGAGCGACACGCGGTCGCCCGCGAGGATGCGGATGTGGTTCTTGCGCATCTTGCCGCCGGTGTAGGCGATCAACTGGTGCCCGTTGTCCAGCGTCACGCGAAAGCGCGAGTCGGGCAGCACCTCGTTGGCGATGCCCATCATCTCGATCAGTTCTTCTTTGGCCAAAGTGGATTCCTTGTCGTGGGTTGGGTCAGAAAGGGCTTATTGCGTGCGGGTGGTTTCATGCACCCAGACGATGCCCTGGGCCAGCGCGTAATGCGCGGCCGCGTCGTGCGAGGGGAAGTGGTCGTGAAAGCGCATCACGCGGTCGGTCGTGCCGCGGCCGCTGCCGCTGGCGATGGAGACCAGCGCGGCAAAGCGCCCGCCCTCCAGCGGCCGGGGGCAGGCTGCGATGCGGTATTTGCCCATCGTGATGGGCGAAGTCGAAGAAGTTGTTGTCGTCATGTCGTTGTAGTTATGAATCACTGAAAAAGTCCAGGGCGCGGGGTGCGGCGCCACAAGGCGCCGAACGCGAAAACGCCCGAAAGCGGGAAATTGGCCGCCCAAAGCGCCGGGGTGCCCACCTGAACCACCTGGGAATCGCCCGAGAAGGGCTTGAACCAGGGCACGCGCCACAGCAGGGGCATCGTGATCAGAAGGGGAAAGAGCCGCTGCGTCGTGAGAGAGGCCAGTCGGCTCGCTGTTGTTGGGCTGGACTGGCGGCCCCACTGCCGGGGCGGTTGCCTCACTGCGGGTTGCGGTGAAGCGGCCAGTCGCCAAAAGCGATGGGGGAATGTAGCACAGATACAACAAACGCGCTGGCTCGGGATGACCCGCTCGTGGCCGCGGCCAGATTTTTCAGACAAATCGGCACTGAACCATCGTGGAATGGTCATGGTTTGCTATAAAAATAAACTTCTCTCGCCCGCCCAGCGCAAAAGACCGCCTGTTCTGGAGGATAAAATAAGCGGCCACTGATTCTTGGGAGTTTCTTCATGTTCAGAAAAAGTTTCGTCCTGATGGCCTTGCTGGCGGGCACGGCCTTCGCGGCGGAGGATGCGCGTCAACTGGCCAAAATGCCGCCCGCGGCCGAGGCCAATCTGCGTGAGGAAATGCGCGCCAACCTGCTGAACTTGAACGAGATCATCAGCCTGACGGTGGCCGGCAAGCTGAAGGAAGCCGGCGAACTGGCCGAAAAAGAGCTGGGCCAGACGGCGATGGGCAAGAACCGCGCCCTGCCGGTGGACGCGCGCCCCGGCGCCAACATGCCGCCCGCCATGCACGCGCTCGGTCTGGAGGGCCACAAGGTGGCCAGCGCGTTTGCCGCCATCGCCGCCACGGGCGACCGCGAAAAGACCCTGGCCGCGCTGCCCACGCTGAGCGGCTCCTGCGTGGGCTGCCACTATTCGTATCGCATCCGCTAGCCGGGGGCTCTGACCCCCGCAGCCAGCCGTCAGGTCGTGCCGCCCGTCCCGGGCAAGTCAACCCAGGCCGCCAGCCCGCCGCCTTCGCGTGCCTCCAGGCTGACGGTCCAGCCGTTGGCGCGGGAAAGTTGCTGCACGATCGCCAGCCCCAGCCCGAACCCGCCCGTGGCGGGGCTGCGCGAGCCCTCCAGGCGGTGAAACGGCCGAAAGACGGCGCCCAGCTGGTCCTGCGGGATGCCGGGCCCCCGGTCCAGCACGCCAATGCGCACCCCTGCGGGCAGGCCGGGCGCCTTGGGCGGGACCGCCTGCCCGACCAGTTCCACCGGCCCTGGCGCGTAGCGCAGCGCGTTGCCCACCAGGTTGTCGATGACGCGTGTGAGCATGCCGGGCGGTGCGGTCGCGCGCAGATCCCCGGCGCAGTCCACGTTCAGGTGCGCACCGGCGGCGTCCGCCGCCGCCAGATGCACCTGGGTGCGCGCCTTCAGCCAGGCGCACAGCGCCAGGTCTTGCGCGGGCTCGAGCTTCAAGCCCCGTGCAATTTCGAGCAGCTGACCGATCAGCTGGTTCATCTCGTCGATATCGTGCTCGAGGCGCTGCACCAGCGCCGGATCGGGCTTGATCGTGAGCAGCTCCAGCGCGAGACGCATACGCGCCAGCGGCGTGCGCAGGTCGTGGGAAATGCCGGCAAACAGGGTGGTGCGGGCGTCGTTGAGCTCGCGCACCTGCAGGGCCATGTGGTTGAAATGGCGCGCCAGATCCGCCAGCTCGCGCGGACCGGTCTCGGGCAACAGGGCCGGGCTGGCACCGCGGGCCAGATGCGCGGCCGCCTGCTCCAGCCGCGCGACGGGTTGCGCGATGCGGCTGGCCAGCCACCCGGCCAGCACCAGCACCAGCAATGCGCCGAGCAGCAGTACCACCGCGAGCGCGGCGAATGGGTTGGTCTGCATCCGGCTGGTGGCAAAGCCAACACCAATCGAGCGCTCACCGGCCGGAACCGCGATCCAGAGCCAGTCGCCGCCGTCCGCCGCGACCTCCGGCAAAAAGAAGGCCTCTTGCCCGAGCCGCCGCTCGAAGGCACGCTCCAGAAAGCGCAGGTACCAGCCATGGCGCAGCCCGGTGTCGGGCGCGGGCGCCATGTTCGGGCGCAGGGCAATCTGGTATTTCTTGCGGAGTTCCTCCTCGAAGACCGGGCGGGTTTCCGGAGGCAGCTCCGTCCAGGTCTGCGCTGACAGCACCATCAGCCCAGCCAGATCGTCCGCGGCCCGCCGGGACATCGGCAGGAAGATGAACACCATGGCGGCCACGGCGGTGATGAGTTCCACCGCGATGAACAGCGCGGCGAGCCAGCGCCTGTAGAGCCGGGCCAGCCCGTGACCGGGGGCCCGCTGCATCATGCCGCCGCGCCCAGCGGGTGGAACAGGTAGCCTTCGCCGCGCACCGTGCGAATGAAGGCGGGATGCGCCGGATCGGCCTCGATCTTGCGGCGCAGGCGCGTGACGCGCACATCGATGCTGCGGTCGAAGGCATCGCGCTCGTAGCCCTTGAGGCGCTCGATGAGGTTGTCGCGCGACAGCACGCGGTTGGGGTGTTCGACAAAGATGCGCAGCAACGCGATGTCACCGCTGGTGACCGCCACCTCCGAACCGTCGCGCAGCAGGCGCCAGGCATCGGTGTCCAGCGTGAACGGGCCAAAGCGGTGCAGATGCGCGGGCTGTTCAGTGACCGGTGTCGTTTCGGTGGTCGTGGCAGCCGTGGGGGGAATCGCCGCGACCGGACTGAAGGCGTGCGTGCGGCGCAGCAGGGCCCGCAGGCGCGCCAGCAGTTCCCGCGGACTGAAGGGCTTGGCCAGGTAGTCGTCAGCCCCGACCTCCAGCCCGACCACACGATCGATTTCCTCACCACGTGCCGAGAGCATGAGGATCGGCACGTCAGAAGTCTTGCGCAGACCGCGCGCCAGGCTCAGGCCGTCCTCGCCGGGGAGCATCAGGTCGAGCACGATCGCATCGGGCATGGCCTGCGCAAGTCGCGCGTGCATCTCCACGCCGTCGCCAGCGGCCTCGACGACAAAACCGCTTGCCGTCAGGTAGTCGTTCAGCAGTTCGCGCAAGGCCGGGTCATCGTCAACGACCAGGATGCGGACAGGCACAGGGGCGTTCATGGCTGTGTAGTTTAGAGCCGCCTGCCAGTCTACAGGGGGGGTGAAACACGATGAAACCTGATGAAACGCAAAGCCTGGCGCATGACATCTCCCTGAAATCCGGCCTGCTCAAGATGCGTCCCATGGACTTCCATTCCTTCAATTCATTTTCGGCAAGTGCTTTGTCGATGAATGTGTGGTTTGCCCAGGCGTTGCTGGTTGCACTACTGGCTGGTGCAGGGACCGTACGCGCTGAGGGGCCGCAGGAGGCCTCCGCCGGGCGTTCGGCGGATCTGTCGCAGCCACGAAGTGCAAGTGCTGGTCCGGAGATGCAAAAGGCGCGCACTGACGAGAAAAAGTCCAGCAAGCCTTATGGCAGCGGCTATGAGGCCCGAATGAATGCAGTGGCCAGTGGTGGTGGCAGTGCTGGTGCTGGTGCCGGCAGTGGCGCTGGCAGCGGCGGCGGTGCTGGTGCTGGTGGAGGTGCCGGTGGCGGCGGCGGTGGCGGCGGTGGCGGCGGCGGTGGCGGTGGTGGCCGCTGATGACGAATTTTTAGACAGTTTTTTTCCAACTCATGAAAGGAGAAGGCCATGAAGATGATCCAGGCAGTTACAGAGGCTTCAGATCTCGTGAAGTTTGAATAAGGCGCACAGATTTGCCCAGCCTCAGTTTTTCCATTCAGTTTTTTATCGACGATATACAGGAGTTCATCATGACAACCCAAAAATTTGGCTTTACCCGCTTGGCAATCGTTGCGGCACTTTCCCTTTCGGCGGCCATGGTCACCACCAGCGCGATGGCGCAAACCCCGCTCCAGACGCAGAGCAAGGATCAGCTCCAAAGCAAGGACCAGCTCCAGAGCAAGGACCAGCTGCAGACGCAAAGCAAAGACCAGCTCCAGAGCAAGGACCAACTGCAGACGCAAAGCAAATCCCAGCTCCAGAGCAAGGACCAACTGCAGACGCAAAGCAAATCCCAGCTCCAGAGCAAGGACCAACTGCAGACGCAGAGCAAGTCCCAGCTCCAGAGCAAGGACCAACTGCAGACGCAGACGCAGAGTAAATCCCAGCTCCAGACGCAATCCCAGCAAAGCATCGGCGTCGGCGCAGGCCCGGGGACTGGCGGTGGCAGCGGCGGTGGTGCAGGTGCTGGCGGTGCTGGCGGCGCCGGCGGCGGTGCAGGTGCCGGTGGCGGTAGCGGCCGTTAAGGACGAATCTGCAAACGATTGACAACAATCAGGAGTTCATCATGACAGCCCATAGATTTGGTTTGCCTGGTCTCGCGATCCTTGCTGCAGTGTCCCTGTCGGCAACGATGGTAGCCACCCCTGCGCTGGCACAGGACAAAATCCAGCTCCAGACGCAGGACCAAACCCAGCTCAGGACGCAGGACCAGATCTATGGCAGCCAGCTGATGACGCCAACTGAGCGCAGTGAGTACAGCGCGAAGATGCGCAACTTGAAGACGGAACAGGAGCGCAACGAATACCGTTATGAACACCACCGGCAGATGCAGGATCGTGCCCGCGCCAGAGGTGTGACGTTGCCGGACAGCCCGCCTGCCCAGGGCGCAGGCGCGGGGCCCGGTGCCGGTCCAGGCGCTGGAATGGGGCCCGGTGCAGGTGCCGGCAAAGGTACCGGCGCGGGTGCCGGCATGGGTGGTGGCGGTGGCGGCGGGAAAAAGTAGCCCCCCTGCATTGCGCACCGTCGGACCTTCACCGGCTTGGCCGGTGAGTCAGGTGGTTGCCGACTCCGCGGTGACAAGCAGCGCCGTGACCTGCAAACAGGTCACGGCGCTGCATTTTTTTCGGGTCCCGTGGTCGCAAGCCAGAGGCGGCTGATTCAGCCGACCCAAAGAATCCACGGCGTGCCGATCACCAGAAACATCACCGTGCAGAACACGGTGGTGATCAGCCCCAGGCGGTACAGTTCGGGCTGCGTCAGGTAGCCGCTGGCGGCGAAGATGATGTTCTGGCTGCCACCTTGCGGCGTGAGGGTCGAGAAGTAGCTGCTGGCAAACAGCAGGGCAAAACCCATCAGCGGCAGGGGCACGCCGGACTGGATGCCGACATCCAGGAACACCCCGAGCAGGGCCAGGACCTGCGCCGACTGGCTGACAAACATGTAGTGCATCAGTACGTAAAGCCCCAGTAGCGCGACATAAGCCGCCGGCCACGGGATGCCACCGAGCATCGAGGCCAGACGCTGGCCGACATAGCCCATGAAGCCCAGCTCGTTGAGTTGCCCGCTGAGCGCGAACAACACCGCCAGCCACAGGAAGGTGGCCAGCGTGCTGCCCTGCAGATAAATGTCTTCCAGCGTCAGCACGCGCAGCGCCAGCAGGGTGCCGAGGCCGGCGATGGCGACCGCCGTCAGGTTCAGCTTGAGGACGCCGGCGAAGATCCAGGCGCCGACCATGACCGCGAAGGTCACGGCGGTGACCCACTCGTCGCGCGACATGGGACCCATCTCGCGCAGTTGCTGGCGCGCGGCCTCGGGCGCTCCGGGGGTATCGGTCACGCCGGGCGGGAACACCCAGAAGATCAGCCGGGGCAGCACGGCAATGACCGCCAGCGCCGGGACCGAGGCCACCAGCAGCCATTTGCCAAAATCGACCTTCAGCCCGTGCTCGGCCGCCAGCGAGACGCCGATCGGGTTCGCCGACGTGGCGGTGAGCCACAGCGCCGAGGAAATGGCCAGGCTGGCCATGCCGCAGAACATCAGGTAGCCACCGAGGCGCCGTTTGGTCTCGTCCTCGGGCTCGGATCCGCTGCTCTGGGCCAGTGCCAGGATGATCGGGTAGAGCACGCCGCCGCGCGCCGTGTTGCTCGGGAAGCCGGGCGCGATCAGCGCGTCGGTGATGAAGATGCTGTAGGCCAGGCCCAGCGTGGACTTGCCGAACAGCGACACGACCTTCAGGCTGATGCGCTGGCCCAGCCCGCACTTGACCACGGCCTGCGCGACGAGGAAGGCCACCACGACGAGCAACACGCTGGGGTTGGCAAAACCTGCGAAGGCCTTGGCCGGGTCGAGCGTGTTGCTCAGCACCGCGATGGCGCCGGCCAGCAAGGCCGAGGTCAGCAGCGGGAAAGCATTCACGATGACGGCGAAGATGGCGGCGGCGAAGATGGCGAAGAGGTGCCAGGCTTCCCGGGTCAGCCCCTCGGGGATGGGCGTGAGCCAGATGCCGAGTCCGAGTGCGAAGGGCGCCAGGGCCTTCAGGGTGGACAGCATCATGCCCGGGCGGGATTCGGGTGCACTCATGGGTGTACCTCCGTGCTGCGCACTGCGGTGCCAGCTTGCTTGGGGCGGCCCGGCGCTGCGCTCATGGCTTCGCTCCTGCTGCGGCTTGTCCACTTCCCGCGGCGGCCCCGGCCGGGCTTTGCTGCGACGGTACAAGCGCCCAGCCCTTGAGACCGTCGACTCGCCCGCTCACGCTGCCGTCCTCGGAGACGACCAGAGGGTTCCATTTGAAGCTGTATTCACCGCTGACGCCGGCAAAACGGCCGGTGCCTCCGATGATCCGCCCCTGGATCAGGTTGCCGGGCCCGGTCGCGGCGCTGCCCAGTTCGCTGAAGACCTGGTCGCCGCGCGCGTCGGTCCAGACGCTGCGACCCTGCATGCCGGTCCGGTTGTCCGAGAGCCCGATGACGTCGGAGCGAAAGCCCAGACCCAGCCGCTGCTCCCCGGTCAGCATCAGCGCGCCGCCCAGCCGAAAGGCTTCGGCGCGGTGACCCGGTCCCATGTCGAGCGTCTGCCGGGTGCCGGAAACGGACCAGGTGCCCGTGAAGTGACGTTGCTCCGGCGCTGCCGTGGTCGCCGGTGAGGCCGATGTGGCGGGTGCAGGCGGCGCCGGGGGGCTGCAGGCGGCGATGCCCAGCAGTGCCAGCGGCAGCGCGGCCGCCATGGCGCGAAGGTCGAGGGCCGCCCGACGCATTGGCCCCGGCGTGTCTGGGGCTCCCTGAGCCTTGGCATGGCGGGATTTGTGATAAGAAATGGCATCACCCCAGCTTCGAATGGTCATGGAATGCTATTAATAATATAGCCTTTGAGATCTGGCGCCCGCGCCGCTCATGGTGCCTGCCGAGTGAAAAGTTAGCAGGTTCAAGCGCACGGCGTCAGAAGATCATGCGGGCAATCGCCAGCCCGGTGAACACCGCCACCGAGGTCGCGACCAGGCCGGGGATCATGAAGGAATGGTTCAGCACGTACTTGCCGATCTTCGTGGTGCCCGACAGATCGAAGTTGATCGCCGCGATCAATGAGCCGTAGGTCGGGATGAAGAAGTAGCCGTTGACCGAGGGGAACATCGCGATCAGGAACTGCGGCGGGATGCCCAGCGCAATCCCAAGGGGCATCAGCGCGCGGGTGGTGGCGGCCTGGCTGTACAGCAGCACCGAGGCCAGGAACAGGCCGAACGCGAAGGTCCAGGGCGCGACCTTGGCCCAGTCGCCGATCGCCGGGACGATCACGTCCTTGTGCGCGGCGATGAAGCTGTCGCCCAGCCAGGCCAGGCCGAAGATGCCGATCACCGCCACCACGCCGGCGCGCAGCGTGGCGGTCTTGGGCACCTCGTCGACGGGCACCTTGGTCAGCAACAGCATGATCGCGGCCACCGACATCATCAGGATCTCGATCACGATCGGCATGGCCAGCGGACTCTTCGCGCCGGGAAGCTTTCTCAACTCGGGAAAGAAGCCGAACAGCACGACCAGCGCCACGCCGGACAGGAAGATGAAGGCCGAGAGCCTGGCGCCAGGCTTGAGGGGTGTGCGGCTGGTGTCAACCTGCGGCGCGGGGATCTGCCCGGACGCCAGGCGCGCCTGGTACTCGGGATCGTCCTTCAGGTCCTTGCCAAGGAACATGGAGACGATGGCGGCGACGATCACGCCGGTGAGCGTGGCCGGCACGCAGACCATGAGGATCTGCGGCAGGCCCCACTGGGTCATGCCCTTCTCCGCGAACAGGCCGATCATCGCGGCCGTTGCAGCAGCCACCGGGCTGGCGGTGATGGCCTGCTGCGAGGCGATGGTGGCCACCGCCATCGGCCGCTCGGGGCGGATGCCGCTGCGGTGTGCGGTCTCGTAGATCACCGGCAGCAGCGGATAGACGATGTGCCCGGTGCCTGCCACGAAGGTGAAGGTCCAGGTCGTCAACGGTGCGACGATGGTCACGTACTTCGGGTTGGCGCGGATGATGCGCTCGGCGATGCGCACAAGAAAGTCGATGCCGCCGGCGGCCTCCATCACCGAGGCGGCCATGATGACCGCCAGGATGATCAGCATCACGTCGATCGGCGGCGAGGTCGGGTTGATGCCGAAGCCGGCCACCAGCACCAGCAGGCCAACCGCGCCCCAAAGGCCCAGGCCGATGCCCGAGGAACGTGCGCCCATCCAGATGGCGGCCAGCACGACGAGAAATTGCAGAACGATAGCGAATGTCATGTTGTTTCTCCGGAAACCGGGCGGTGCCCCGCCCGGCGCAGTGTCATTGCTCGAACTTCGGGGCGATCAGGTTCTCAAAGGAAAACACTTCGTCCCAGTGCGCCTGGGTCATCAGCTTGCGCTCGGTGACGACGATCTGGTGCAGCGACTTGCCGCTCTCGTAGCCTTCGCGTGCGATCTCGGCGCACTGCTTGTAGCCCAGCGAGGGCTTGAGCACGGTGATGATGCCCAGCGAGTTGAGCACCATGTCGCGCGAGCGATCGGCATTCGCGGTGATGCCCTGGATGCAGTTGACGTTCAGGCTGTTGACGGCGTTTTCCATCGTGGAGATCGAGGTGAACAGCGCGAAGGTGATGACCGGCTCCATCACGTTGAGCTGGAGCTGGCCGGCCGAGGCGGCCAGCGTCACCGTGAGGTCCAGGCCGATGACCAGGAAACTGGTCTGGTTGACCACTTCCGGAATCACAGGATTGACCTTGCCCGGCATGATCGAGCTGCCCGGCTGCATCTGCGGCAGGTTGATCTCGTTGAAGCCGCAGCGCGGGCCCGAGGCCAGCAGGCGGATGTCGTTGCAGATCTTGGTGAGCTTCGAGGAGGTGCGCTTGAGCACGCCGGAGAGCAGGACATAGGCCCCGGTGTCGGAAGTGGCTTCGATCAGGTCGCCGGCCAGGATGAAGGTGGTACCGGTCAGCTCGGACAGGTACTTGGTGGCCAGCTCCGGGTAGCCCGGCGCGGCGGTCACGGTGGTGCCGATGGCGGTGGCGCCCAGATTGATCTCATGCAGGAACTGGCGCACCTCGGCCAGCCGCTGGACTTCCTCGCCCATGGTGGTGCCCCAGCCGTGGAACTCCTGGCCGAGCGACATCGGCACGGCATCCTGCAGGTGGGTTCGGCCCATCTTCAGCACCCGGTCGAACTCCTTCGCCTTGGCGAAAAAGGCGGCCTGCAGCCGGCGCAGCGCGTCCATGTAGCTGCCAAGGCGCAGGATCAGCGCGAGTCGGAAAGCAGTGGGATAGATGTCGTTGGTCGACTGCCCGAAGTTCACGTGGTCGTTGGGGTTGACGTGCTGGTACTCACCCTTCTTGTGGCCGAGCTGCTCCAGCGCGATGTTGGCAATGACCTCGTTGGCATTCATGTTGGTCGAGGTGCCGGCACCGCCCTGGATGAAGTCGGTGACGAACTGGTCGCGCATCTCGCCCGCAATCAGCCGGTCACAGGCGTCGGCGATGGCATTGGCCACCTTGGCGTCGAGCACGCCGAGATCCCGGTTGGCCAGCGCAGCTGCCTTCTTCACATAACCGAACGCCTTGACGAAGTAGGGCTCGGTGGACATCGGGATGCCGGTGATGTGGAAGTTCTCCTTGCCACGCAATGTCTGCACGCCATAGTAGGCGTCGTCAGGCAACTGCTTTTCGCCCAGAAAGTCTTTTTCAGTACGGAAGCCCATGGTTCTCTCCTTGATTTGAATTGGTTGCCCGGTTGGCGCATGCGGGTCCTGCCCACGTCGCAAGAAACAGTGTGAAACGCCCGGAGCCGCTTGGCAAGCCCGAATCTCAACAGACCGGCATTCAGGGCTGCCTCGAAGGCCCAGCGGCCGGTGCTACGATCTTTACTATTTGTGGCGGCCCCGAGACGGGCCTGGAAGGTATCGCTTGAATCCCGCTGAATCCGCAGCCGTCCTGGCTGGCCTGTACCGCACCATGGTGCGTATAAGGGCGTTCGAGAACGCGGCCGAAATCGCCAGTCAGGGCGGCGTCAGCGCCTATGGCCAGAGCGCGGCGGGCACGGCCCGGGTGCGCGGCCCGCTGCACCTTTCCACCGGGCAGGAGGCCGTGGCCACCGGCGTGTGCGCCCACCTGCATCCCGCCGACTACCTGACCTCGACCCACCGCGGCCATGGCCACACGCTCGCCAAGGGCGCCGATCTGGGCCGCATGATGGCCGAGCTGTTCGGCAAGGCCACCGGCTTCAACGGCGGCAAGGGCGGCTCGATGCACATCGCCGATTTCTCGGTGGGCATGCTGGGCGCCAACGGGGTGGTGGCGGCCGGGCTGCCGATTGCGGTGGGCGCGGCGCACGCGCAGAAGCTGCAGGGCCGGGATGCGATCACCGTGTGCTTCTTCGGCGACGGCGCGATCAACCGCGGGCCTTTTCTGGAGGCGCTGAACTGGGCGCGGGTGTACGCGCTGCCGGTGCTGTTTGTCTGTGAAGACAACCGCTGGAGCGCCACCACCGCCAGCGGGCCGATGACGGCCGGACCGGGCGCCTCGGCACGCGCCATCAGCATGGATATTGCGGCCACGCAGGTCGATGGCAACGATGTGATCGAGGTTTACCAAGCCGCCGCCGGGCTGGTGGCGCAGGTGCGCGCCGGGCAGGGCCCGCGTCTGCTGCACGCGCTGACCTACCGCGTGAAGGGGCATGTGTCGGTGGACCCGGCCGCCTACCGCGACCCGCAGGAGCTGGCTGCCGCGCTGCTGACCGACCCGGTTGCCCGCCTGCGCCAGAAGTTTGCGGCGCTGGGGCACGACCTCGCGACGCTGGACGCGCTGGAAAACGACGCCACGGCGGAAGTGCAGGTTGCGCTGGATGCGGCCGATGCTGCGCCCTGGCCCGAGGCTAGCGCCGCCTACACCGATGTGCAGACCACGGGAGCGGGCACATGGTTCTGAACACACACACACCTGCCCGCACGCCCATCAGCTACGCGCAGGCCGCCGTGCTTGCCGTGCAGCGTGAAATGGAGCTGGACCCGAATGTCGTGGTGCTGGGCGAAGACGTCGGGCGCGGCGGCATCTTCGGCCAGTACGCCGGGCTGCAGCAGCGCTTTGGCGCGCAGCGCGTGATCGACGCGCCCATCAGCGAGGCCGCCATCATGGGCGCCGGCGTGGGCATGGCGCTGGCCGGGCTGCGGCCGATCGTCGAGATGCGCGTGGTGGACTTTGCCCTGTGCGGCATGGACGAGATCGTCAACCAGGCGGCAAAAAACCGCTTCATGTTCGGCGGCCAGGGCCGCGTGCCGCTGGTGGCGCGCATGCCCGGCGGCATCTGGGACGCCTCGGCCGCGCAGCATTCGCAGTCGCTCGAGGCCTGGTTTGCCCACCTGCCGGGCGTGGTGGTGGTCTGCCCGTCGACCCCGCAGGACAACTACTCGCTGCTGCGCGCCGCGCTGCAGTCGGGTGACCCAGTGATCTATATCGAGCACAAGACGCTGTGGAGCGCGCAGGGCGTGGTCGATGAAACCCAGCAGATTCCGCTGGGCCAGGCCGCGATCCGACGCAGTGGCTCGACGTTGACAATGGTCAGCTGGAGCCGCCAGGCGGGGGTCTGCGCGCAGGCCTGCGACGCGCTGGCGGCGGAAGGCATCTATGTGGAGCTGATCGACCTGTGCTCCATCTGGCCCTGGGATCGTGAGCAAGTACTTACATCCTGCGCCAAGACCGGGCGCCTGCTGGTGGTCCACGAAGCGGTGCAGGCCGGCGGCTTCGGTGCCGAAATTGCCGCCACGGCGGCCGAGGCCACCGGCTGCAAGATCAAGCGCCTCGGCGCGCCGCGCATCCCGGTCGGTTACGCGCCGGTGCTGGAAGCCCAGTCCCGCATCAGCGCCGACGCCGTGGCCGCGGCGGTGCGCGCCATGCTGCATTGAACCCTTGATGGAACTTTCCCTGAGGTATCACCCGATACCGGATGCAACACTTCTCCTTTAACCTGCGCCTGAACCCATGCATATCCACGAACCCCACCACCTGCCCGCCGAAGTGCCGGATCCGGCCGCGCAGGACGAAGTGACCGTCATTCCGCTGAAGATCGAGGACTGGCTGACCGTCATCGTCATGGGCTTGTTGGCGCTGATCACGTTCATGAATGTGCTGGTGCGTTATTTCACCGACCAGTCGTTCGCCTGGACCGAGGAGTTCTCGGTGTTCCTGATGATCGTTCTGGCGCTGGTGGCGGGCTCCGCCTCGGTGGCGCGCAACCGCCAGATCCGCATCGAGTTCTTCGCTGACAGCGGCTCGGCCGCGCGCCAGCGGGCGCTGGCGCGCTTTGGCGCGCTCATGATGTTCCTGCTGTTCGCACTGATCGCCGTGCTGAGCACCCGCGTGGTGTACGACGACATCCGCTTTGGCGAGACTTCGCCGGGCATCGGCGTGCCGCAGTGGTGGTACACGATCTGGCTGCCCGTGATGTCGGTGGCAATCTCCGGGCGCGCCTTGGGCCTGTTCATCCGACGTGGCCGCCGGGAGTGAGGATCCGGTCATGATCCCCACCCTTTTGTTTGTCGCCTTCGTCGTCATGATGCTGATGGGCGTGCCCATCGGCGCGGCGCTGGGCCTGGCGGGCGCGGCCTGCATCGCGCTGGCCAATTCCGATGCCCAATGGTTCGGGCTGCTGGCCGTGCCGCAAAACTTCTACGCCGGCCTGGGCAAGTACCCGCTGCTGGCGATCCCGATGTTCGTGCTGGTCGGCTCGATCTTCGACCGCTCCGGCGTGGCCTTGCGGCTGGTGAACTTTGCCGTGGCCATCGTCGGGCGCGGCCCGGGCATGCTGCCGCTGGTGGCGATTCTGGTGGCCATGTTCCTGGGCGGAATTTCGGGCTCGGGCCCGGCCAATGCGGCTGCCGTGGGCGCGGTGATGATTGCCGCGATGTCACGCGCCGGCTACCCGGCGGCGTTTTCCGCCAGCGTGGTGGGCGCGGCGGCGGCCACCGACATCCTGATTCCGCCCTCGGTGGCCTTCATCGTGTATTCAGTGCTGGTGCCGGGCGCCTCGGTGCCGGCGCTGTTTGCCGCCGGCATGATTCCCGGCATCCTGGCTGGCGTGGCGCTGATCGTGCCGACCGTGCTGCTGGCGCGCAAGCACAAGATGGGCGCGCTGGAAGCCAGCCTGCCGCGCCCGGACCTGTGGCAAAGCTTCAAGGAAGCGACCTGGGGCCTGGCGGCGCCGGTGCTGATTCTGGGCGGCATGCGCGCCGGCTGGTTCACGCCGACCGAGGCCGCCGTGGTGGCGGTGTTCTACGGCCTCTTCGTCGGCATGGCGATCCACCGCACCATCAAGGTCCGCGACCTGTTCGTCATCCTGCGCGAGTCGGGGGAACTGTCAGCCATCATCCTGCTGGTGGTGTCGCTGGCGGGCATCTTTGCCTATTCGCTGTCCACGCTGGGCGTGATCGACCCGGTGACGCGCGCCATCGTCAATTCGGGGCTTGGCGAATACGGCGTGCTGTCGCTGCTGATCCTGCTGCTGATCACCGTGGGCATGTTCCTGGACGGCGTGTCGATCTTCCTGATCTTCGTGCCGCTGCTGTGGCCCATCGTGCAGTTCTACCAATGGGACCCGGTCTGGTTCGGCGTGATCCTCACGTTGAAGGTGGCACTGGGCCAGTTCACGCCGCCGCTGGCTGTGAACCTGATGGTGTCGTGCCGCATTGCCGGCGTACGCATGGAAGAAACCGTGCGCTGGGTCGGCTGGATGCTGTTCTCGATGTTCCTGGTGATGGTGGCCGTCATCATCTGGCCGGAGCTGGCGCTGTGGCTGCCGCGCTACCTGGGCTATTGAGCCCCTTTGTCAGTGTTTTTTGTTTTTTCATCCCAAGGAGACCTTTCCCATGAAATTCCGCAGAACCCTTCTCGGCCTCGTTGCCGCCGCCGCCGCGCTGGGCACCCTCCCGCTGGCCGCCACCGCGCAGACCGCGTACAAGGCCGAGTACAAGATGTCGCTGGTGCTTGGGCCCCCGACCCCCTGGGGCCAGGCCGGCAAGGTCTGGGCCGACCTCGTCAAGGAACGCACGCAGGGCCGCATCAACATCAAGCTGTACCCCGGCGTCTCGCTGATCCAGGGCGACCAGACGCGTGAATTTTCAGCGCTGCGCCAGGGCGTGATCGACATGGCGGTGGGCTCCACGATCAACTGGTCGCCGCAGGTCAAGGAACTCAACCTGTTCTCGCTGCCGTTCCTGATGCCCGACTACGCCGCCATCGACGCGTTGACGCAGGGCGAAGTCGGCAAGAAGATCTTTGCCACGCTGGACAAGTCCGGCGTGGTGCCGCTGGCCTGGGGCGAGAACGGCTACCGCGAACTGACCAATTCCAAGCGCCCGATCAAGTCGCCTGAAGACCTCAAGGGCATGAAGATCCGCGTGGTCGGCTCGCCCATCTTCTCCGACATGTTCAGCGCCATGGGCGCCAACCCGACGCAGATGAGCTGGGCTGACGCGCAGCCGGCCCTGTCCAGCGGCGCCGTGGACGGCCAGGAGAACCCGCTGTTCCTGTTCACCATCCTCAAGATGCACAACGTGGGCCAGAAGTTTGTCACGACCTGGGGCTATGTGGCCGACCCGCTGGTGTTCGTGGTCAACAAGGAGATCTGGGCTTCATGGACCCCGGCCGACCAGAAGATCGTGCGCGAGGCGGCCATCGAGGCCGGCAAGCAGGAAATCGCCGTGGCGCGCAAGGGGCTGGTGGAGGCGGACAAGCCGCTGCTCAAGGACATCGCGGCCATGGGCGTGACCGTAACCCAGCTGACACCCACTGAGCGTGAGGCGTTCGTCAAGGCCACCCGCCCGGTGTACGACAAGTGGAAGACGACGGTCGGCGCGGACCTGGTGAAGACGGCGGAAGCCGCCATCGCCGCGCGCAAGAAGTAAGTGCTTCACCGCAGGGCCTTGCCATGCCGGTCATGACGGCCTTGCGCGTCGTCGATTCGATCACCGAACTGGGCCCGCAGGACGCGGGCTGCCTGGCGGTGAGCGGCTCGCACGGCGGCATCAGTTCGGCGCGCTATGCGCTGGCGGCACGGCCTCTGTTGAGCGTGTTCAACGACGCCGGCGTGGGCAAGGATGCTGCCGGGCTGGCGGCCCTGCCGTTCCTGCAATCGCACGGCCTGGCTGCCTGCACGGTGGGCCACGACAGCGCGCGCATCGGCGAGGCTGCCAGCACGCTGGCTGATGGCGTCGTCAGCCATGTGAACCCGCTGGCACAGGCGCTGGGGATTCGGGTGGGTCAGCGCTGCCGAAGCCTGATCGAAGAACTCCAGACCCGGCGCTGACGCCGGCTTCTTGACGGGTGGGGGCGTCGTTCTGCGGAATTTTGGAACGAATTACGATCAAATCCAGCGTCAAATGGTCATTTTTTGCTACTTATTCAGTAGTAAAACAGTGCCGCGTCTTCACCGCGCGTCCGGCAGTTCGATCTTCACCTCCAGCACTTCCAGGTTGCCCTGGCGCTCGAGGTTGACCTTGATGTCGTCGGGATTGATCTTCACGTACTTGCTGATCACGGCAATCAGTTCGCGCTGCAGGTCGGGCAGGTAGTCGGGCTCGGCGGCATTGCGCCCGCTACGCTCGTGCGCCAGGATGATCTGCAGCCGCTCCTTGGCGACGCTGGCGGTCTTTTTCTTCTCGCCAAGCAGAAAAGTCAGGAAAGACATCATTTACTTGCCCCCGAACAGGCGCTTGAAGAAGCCGGGTTTTTCCGCATCGATGAAGCGCAGGGGCTTGTCTTCGCCGAGAAAGCGGTCGATCACGTCCTTGTAGGCTTCGGACACGTCGCTGCCGGCCATGTGCACGGCCGGCACGCCCTGGTTGGACGCCTGCAACACGCTCTCGCTCTCCGGGATCACGCCGATCAGCTTGATGCGCAGGATGTCCTGGATGTCCTCGAGAGAAAGCATCTGGCCTTCCTGGACGCGGCTGGGGTTGTAGCGCGTGATCAGCAGGTGTTCCTTGATCGGCTCGCGGCCCTCGATGGCACGCTTGGTCTTGCTGCCCAGCATGCCCAGGATGCGGTCGGAGTCGCGCACGCTGGAGACTTCGGGGTTGGTGACGACCAGCGCCTCGTCGGCGAAATGCATGGCCATCAGCGCACCGGTCTCGATGCCGGCGGGGGAGTCGCAGACGATGTAATCGAAGCCCATGGCGGCCAGGTCGGTCAGCACCTTCTCGACGCCGTCCTGCGTCAGGGCGTCCTTGTCGCGGGTCTGGGAAGCCGCCAGTACGAACAGGTTGTCGCACTGCTTGTCCTTGATCAGCGCCTGGTTCAGGTTGGCTTCGCCGTGGATGACGTTGATGAGGTCGTACACCACGCGGCGCTCGCAGCCCATGATGAGGTCGAGGTTGCGCAGGCCGACGTCGAAGTCGATCACGGCGGTCTTGTGTCCGCGCAGCGCGAGGCCGGCAGAGAAACTGGCGCTGGTGGTGGTCTTTCCGACCCCGCCTTTGCCAGACGTGATGACGATGATTTTGGTCATGAAATTGAAACCCAGGTTCGAAGAAAGGATCCCGCCCGCCCGCTCGATGGTCGGGCGGGGGGTCAGGATTGGAGCGGCTCCATCACCAGCCGGTCGCCTTCGGGTCCGGCGACAAGGCGCACCTGCGTGGGCTGGCGACGGACTTCGGCGGGCAGGGCTTTTTCGCTGGTGCGGTAGATGCCGGCAATGGAGATCAGTTCAGCCTCCAGGCTGAGCGCGAAGATGCGCGCTTCAACGTTACCGCGCGCGCCGGCAATTGCCTTGCCTCGCAACGGTGCGTACACATGAATGTGCCCATCGGCAATGACTTCCGCCCCGGCGTTGACCATGGCCAGCATGACCAGATCGCGCCCGCGCGCATAGACCTGCTGCCCGGAACGAAGCGGCTTGTCGATGATCAGCGCCGGCAGGGGTGCCGGGGGCGTCACGGGATCTTCAGGCGCGACGCCGCGCTCAATTCCCGGTGCGTGGGGCTCGTGCGGCACGCTGGATTTCAGCGCCACGAGGTCTGGTGCGGCCACCAGGCCGGCCGCGAGTGCGCCGCCCGCAAGACCCGCGTTGCCGCCCTTGAAGGCAATCGGCACCACCCGGTAACGACGTAGCAGCGTCAGCAGCGCGTCGAAGTCGAGATCACCGGTGTCAAGGGGCAGTGGCGTCAGGTCAATGACCAGCGGTTCGTTGTCAAAAAAATCAGGCATGTCCCCGTACTGGCGCGACAAGTCGTCAGCCAGCAGGGAGAGATTCGTGGATTTGAGCCGAAGCGCCACCAGGGGAAGGTTGGCGCTCTTGATTTCAAAGCTGGCAGGCGCGCTTCCTGCAATGACGACGGACATGGGGGGTGGAAGGCTCGGAAAAGAGGCCAATGTTAACAGCCGCCGACCTGCACCCGGCCCTCCAGCCTCCAAAGGCTGTCTATTTCATAACGGATGGGACACCAGCCTGAAATCAGGGTCTTCGGGAAACGACTTGACGCTGAATCCCAGGCTTTTCATGAGTTTGAGCATGCCGGGATTGTTGGTCAGCACCAGGCCGTCGATCTCCGTCAGGCCTTTCTCGCGCGCCACGTCCATGATGCTGAGCATCAGGCGCGAGCCCATGCCTCTTCCGCCGAAGTCATCGGCCACCACCAGCGAAAACTCGCAGCTGGCGCTGTCGGGGTTGGTGATGTAGCGCGACACGCCGACGATGCGCGAGGTCTCGACCATCTCGCCGTCTTCCCCGGCTTTTCGCTCCTTGACCACCGCCACCAAAGCCATTTCACGGTCGTAGTCGATCAGCGTGAAGCGCGACAACATCGCCGGCGGCAACTCGTGCATTGACGAGACGAAGCGGAAATAACGGCTCTCGGACGACAGACTGCGCACCAGCGTCTGCAGCATCTCGGCGTCGTCCGGGTGAATCGGTCGCACGGTGTACTGGCCGCCGCCGCGCATCGGCCAGACCTGCTCATGTTGCGCCGGGTAGGGCAGGATGGCCAGGTGGTTGTAGTTGTGGGTGCGCCCACCGTGCGCCTGCTGCGCGTTGTCGATGACGACGCGTGCATCCACCGCCACGGCGCCGGATTCGTCAACGATGATGGGGTTGATGTCCATCTCGCGCAACTGCGGCAGTTCACAGACCATTTCCGAGACGCGCAACAGCACATGCTCCAGGGCATCCATGTCCACGGCGCTGGCGCCACGCCATTCGCCCAGGGTCTCACTCACGCGGGCACGATCGATCAGGCGGCGTGCCAGAAACTGGTTGAGCGGCGGCAGCTCCATGGCCCGGTCGTTCATGAGTTCGATCATGGTGCCGCCCGCGCCGAACGCAATCACCGGGCCGAACGGGTCGTCCGTGACCAGTCCGATGTAGATCTCGCGGCCGCGTTTGTGGCGCGCCATGTTCTGGATGGTCACACCGCTGATACGGGCATTGGGCTGCTGGCGCGTCACCGCCTGCATCATGTCGTTGTAGGTGTCGCGCACGCCCACCGCATTCATCACGTTGAGTGCAACGCCGTTGACATCGGATTTGTGGGTGATGTCGGGCGAATCGATTTTCAGCGCGACCGGAAAGCCCAGTTGCGTCGCAATCATCATGGCTTCGTTCGCGCTGCGCGCCAGGATGGTCTTGGTGACGGGAATATGGAAAGCCGACAGCAAGGCCTTGGACTCCATCTCGGTCAGCACGTTGCGCCGCTCGGCCAGCACGCTTTCGATCAGCAGCCTGGCGCCTTCGATGTCCGGCTTGGCCAGCGCCGACAGGGGCGGCGGTGTCTGCTGAAGCAACTGCTGGTTCTGGTAGAACGAGGCGATGTTGCCAAACGCACCCACTGCAGCCTCCGGGGTGCGAAAGGTCGGAATCATGGCGGCGTTCAGGATCGCCCGGGCCTCACCCACCGAGGCGTCTCCCATCCAGCAGGTCAGCAACGGCTTGCTCATGCGCGGCTTGAAATCCGCCAGCGCCTGTGCGACCGCTACAGAATCGCAGCCGGCTTTGGGCGAGTGGATCACCAGCACGCCGTCGATCAGGCTTTCATTGCTGGCAGTCTCCAGCGCGAGGCGATAGTGATCCGGCGAGGCGTCCTCGGAAAGATCAAGCAGATCGCACAAAGAGGCCAGGGACGGCAAGGCGGGTGTCAGGGCCGCCACATTCGCAGGCGAAAGCTGGCCCAGCTGAAGGTTGATCTCGCTGATCCAGTCCGCGGCCAGCACACCGGGTCCGCCGCCGTTGGTGATGATGGCCAGCCGCTTGCCTACCGCCCGGTAACGTGAGGCCAGACACTTGGCTGCCGAAAACAGTGCCACGAACGACCGCACGCGCACCGCACCGGCGCGCCGCAAGGCGGCATCGAACACATCGTCGCTTCCGACGATCGCGCCGGAATGGGTTTTTGCGGCCTGATTGCCGGCCTTTTTGCGCCCGGCCTTGAGCACCACCACCGGCTTGGCGTTGGCAGCCGCACGCAGCGCGCTCATGAAGCGGCGTGCGCTGGAGATGCCCTCGAGGTAAACCACGATGCTGTGCGTCTGGGGGTCGGAGGCCAGGAAATCGAGCACCTGGGCGATATCCACCGACGTGTTGGGTCCGAGAGAGACCACCGTGGAAAAGCCCACGGCATTCTGGCTTGCCCAGTCCAGGATGGAAGAGGTCAAGGCGCCTGACTGCGACACCAGGGCCAGTGGGCCGGGCGTGGCCAAGGCGCCGGCCAGGCTCGCATTGAGACCGGCCCGTGGCCGCTGGAACCCGAGGCAGTTGGGTCCCAGCAGGTACATGCCATGCCGTCGTGCCACCCGGTTGAGTTCCGCCGCCAGCGCCGCGTTGATGCCGCTGGAGATCACCACCGCAGCTCGGCACTTGATGCGCCCGGCGATGTCGAGCGCTGCCGAGACGTCGTCATGGGGCAGTGCAATCAGGGCCAGGTCGGCGCGGGTTTGCGCCAGATCGGCCAGCGTGCCGGTGGTGTGAATGTCGAGAAACGTGAGAGTGCCGGAAAACCTTTGTGCCCTCAAGGAGGCAAGCAGCACCTTGGCCTGGGCAGTCTGGGTGTCGGGCTCATCCCACTTGCCGGCAAAAACAGCGATGGATTCGGGGGAAAAAAGTGCGGTGAGGTAGTGTTTATCCATGAATTTTTATCGGGCACCGGAGCTTGATGAACTCCAAGACCCTGCAGAGTAAATAGTCAGTCAGCGCCAATCAGCACCTTCACGTGGGCAGCCACGCTGCGCGCCAGCGGGCTGAGCACATAGCCGCCTTCCAGGCAGGAAATGATGCGGCCATGGCAATGGCGGTTGGCCACCTCCATGAGTTTTTTTGTGACCCATTCGTAGTCCGCCTCGACCAGGCCGAGGTTGCCCATGTCGTCTTCACGGTGGGCGTCAAAACCGGCGGAGATATAAATGAGCTCGGGACGGAAGGCCTCGAGCGCCGGAAGCCAGTAGTCGGTCACGGCTTCGCGGAACTTGTCTCCGCCCGAGCGGCTGGGCAGCCCGACGTTGACCATGTTCAGCCCTTTGGCTTCTTCGCCCGAGAAGGGGTACAGCCCCTTTTCATAGATCGAACACATCAGCACCCGCTCGTCGCCCTTGAAGATGTCTTCACTGCCATTGCCATGGTGCACGTCGAAATCGATCAGCGCCACCCGCTTGAGACCATGCACGTCCAGGGCATGGCGGATTCCAACGGCGACATTGTTGAAAAAGCAGAAGCCCATGGCCGCAGCGTGCTCGGCATGGTGACCCGGCGGGCGTACGCTGCAAAAAGCCGTCGGCACCTCACCCGACAACACCAGGTCCGTCGCCTGCACGGCCGCCCCGGCCGCTCGCCGGGCCGCATTCAAGGTGAAGGGGTTCATGCTGGTGTCGGGATCGACGAGGTGGTAGCCCTCTGTCGGCGCGGAGGTCATGATTTCACGCACGTAGAGCGCCGAATGCGCGCGGCCGAGCTGCTCTTCGGTGGCCAGCGGGGCTTCAAAGGTGTGCATGTAGTCCAGCAGTCCTTTGACCAGCAGATGGTCGTTGATGGCACCCAGTCGTTCAGGGCATTCGGGATGGTGGGGGCCCATTTCGTGGCGCGCGCAATCAGGGTGGGTAATGAAGGCGGATAGCAAAGTCGTCTCCTGTTGGTCTTATGGGTCAACTGCCGCCATTGTTTGCCCTGGGTCCTGTCTGTGTCTTGATGTGGAGCAATTTGCAACGAATTGCGAGGTTTTTGTGGTGACGAAGCAAATTTTCAGAAGCCTGTATTTGTCTTTATCTTTTCTTCTATAGGTATTAATTCTATTTAGTCATAGTAGTAAAGCAGGCCTTTTTCTGTGGACAAGCCTGTTTTTCTGTTTCCAGTCAATGACTTGCACGCTGTAAGCCCCTGTGGGTGGAACCGCTTTGCGGGTGCATCCGGAAATTGGATAACTTTGGCGCAGGCCGCTGTTCTGTGGACAAGTGCCAGGTTGTGCCGGAACTGTCCACAGCTTTGTGCTTTGACGACCCTGCGTCAGGCCTTTAGAGTCCGGCACATGAAATTGATTTACAAATCGGCGCTGCTGCTCCTGGGTGCTGTCGTGTTTTTTGGTGGTGCCGGCCTGGTGGCGACGTGGGCGCCCGATCGCCCGGTGGCTGAACTCACGGCACGCTGGGCGCCGCCACCTTCGAAGTTCATCGAGGTTCAAGGCCTGCAGGTGCATGTGCGCGACGAGGGGCCGCGTGACACCGGAGCGCCAGGCCTGCCCGACAGCGCATTGCCGATCGTGCTGCTGCACGGAACGTCCGCCAGCCTGCACACCTGGGAGGGCTGGGCCAGGGAACTGCGCAATGAGCGCCGGGTGGTGCGTTTCGATCTGCCGGGCTTTGCGCTGACCGGGCCGAATCCGGAAAACGACTACTCGATTGCTGCCTACGTGAAGTTCGTGACGGCCATGGTCGATACCCTGGGCGTCCAGCGCTTTGTGCTGGCCGGTAATTCGCTGGGCGGCCAGATTGCCTGGGCGACCGCAGCGGCACTGCCGGACCGGGTGGCCAAGTTGATTCTCGTCGATGCCAGCGGCTATGGGGTCGATCCGAAGAACGCGCCGCTGGGTTTCGTTCTGGCTGGCACACCCGTGGTACGCAACCTGATGAGTTACACCCTGCCGCGCGGGATCGTCGAGAACTCGGTGCGAAGTGTCTATGGGCACCCGGAGAAAGTGACGCCGGAACTGGTGGACTTGTACTTCGACATGACCCAGCGCGCCGGCAACCGCCGGGCACTGTCACGCCGCATCGACCAGGGCTACACCGGTGATGTGGCGCAGATCAAGACGATCAGGATTCCCACGCTGATTCTCTGGGGCGGGCAGGACCGCCTGATTCCGCCCGATCATGGACAACGCTTTGCCAGGGACATTGCCGGCTCGAAACTGGTTGTTTTCGATGACCTGGGCCATGTGCCGCAGGAAGAAGATCCAGTGCGCTCGGTCGCGGAAGTGAAGCGATTTCTGGCGAACTGAGGAGTTTTCGGGAAAGCCCTGGTTCTCAAGGTGCCGCGTTCAGCCCGCCCGCGTTGGCATCGGGCATTTGCAACTTTTTCCAGGCCTGGAAGCCGCCCGCCACCGACAGGGCCTTGGGGTAACCCAGCGAGCGCAACAGCGAGGCAGCGGTCAGGCTGCGCCGGCCGCTGTTGCAGATGCAGAGCAGCAGGTGCTCATGCGCATGGTGCAACTGGTTGATCATCTTGAAGAAGCTTTGCGCGTCCATGTCCTTGGGCTGGCCGGCGTCCAGGATGTCCTGCTCGTCCTCGGTCAGGGTGTGACCCAGCATGAGCTTGACTTCGAACATCGGGATGTGCACGGTGTCGGGGATCGCGCCCTTCATCTCGATCTCGAAAGACTGCCGGATGTCGATCATCGAGGCCAGTCCGAGCCGGCACAGTTCCATCGCCGTGGGCAGGGTGATCTCCAGCGCGGCGCGTTCTTGCGGAGACATGTCTTTTTCGTCGGTCATCGGTGGGTCCGTTGGCATTGCGGCTCAGGAAGGGTGGCCGCGCGCCGCATTGTCCCACTGGTTTGGTGGACTGTGGTGTGGGCTGTTTTCCGGGCTGACGCTTGTTTTCAGCGACCGATAAGGAGGTTCAACCGCCAGCAAGGAAAACGGTGGGTACAGGGCTGCCCGGACCCATGCCTGCGACCGTACCCGGTTTCAGCAAGGAAGACGCATGATCTGGCCTTCGTTGACGGTTCTGCGCAATGCGGGCCGGTTGTCGCAACGGAACGTGACCATCAACTGTTTGGGCCGGTTCGGCGCCGGGTCGCCACACAGCCGCGTGCTGGCATAGACCTCATTGACGCCGCGGCCGTCCACAATGTTCTGCACGGTGCGGCGCGCGTCGCAACTCGGGCCATTGGACAAGCCGAACCGAGCTTCCTCGATCACCAGGCGACCGGGACGCCAGCCGGGTTGGACGGGCATGCCCGGCGGGCGGCCAGCACCACCCTGAACGCTGGCCACACCGTCGCGAAAACCCTGTTCATAACCGCGCATGAATTCGCGGCTCTGGGCTGCAGCGGATGTTCCGGCGGCACTCAAGGCGAACACGGCGAGCAGGGCAAAAAGCTGGCGGGGTGCAGGGCCTGTTGTCATGAAGTTCTCCGGAGGGGCTGGTGATTTGTCAGGTAGCGCCCGACCTGAAAAGAACCCTTATGAGATCAGGATGGCGGCGATTCCATCACGAAAAGGTGATTGTTTGCTATGAAGATTTAGCTTTCAAGGCGTTGGCGCGTCAGGCGCCCGCCGGTCAGCGACGCCGCGATCAGGCGCTTGAACGGGGTGAAGCGCTCGCCGAGGTGCAGCGCCAGTGTGCGCAGGGCGCGCGCCGGCGGGGTATCGCGGGTGTAGATCTGGGTGATGAGCTGCGTGGCCAGGTACAGCGGGCGTGTGGCGCGGCGCTGGGTCTGCTCGTAACGGTCCAGCCCGACGGGGGCAGCGATGTCGCGGCCAGCGGCCTGGGCGTCTCGCACGATGCTGGCGAGGTTGTCGATGCTCAGCAGGCCGAAGTTGAAGCCGTGTGCAGTGACCGGGTGCATGCCGACAGCCGCGTCACCGACGCAGGCAAAGCGCTGTCCGATCAGGCGACGCGGGTACACCGCCACCAAGGGGTAGGCGTGGCGGGTGCTGGCCAGTGTCATGGTGCCCAGGCGCTGCTCGAAGCGATGCGCCATCTGGATGTTGAATTCGGCGGGCGCCAGTGTCACCAGGGGGTCAATTTCATGGCTGGGCAGCGTCAGCACCACCGAGGACCGGTGCTCGCCGGTGGCCGGGTCATCATTCATGGGCAGCAGCGCCAGCGTCTGGCCGTAGCCAAACCACTCCCACGCGGCATGCTCATGCGAGACATCGTGGGTCATGCAGCAGACCAGCATGCTTCGCCCGAAATCGTGCAGGTCGGCGGCAATGCCCATGGCCCGGCGTGTGGTGGAGAAGCGGCTGTCGGCGGCGACCAGCAGCCGGGCTTGCAGCGTGGCGCCGCTGGCCAATGTGACATGAGCCGCACCGCGGTCGGTGCGCACACTGGCTACGGTTTCACCGGCCATCAGCGTGATATCGCCGTTTTTCTGGAGGGACTCCTGAACCGCCTCGAAGGCGGCGCGGCGGATCAGGTGGTTGGAGACCAGCCAGCCGAGTTCGCTGTGCTTGCCGAGCCCATGGCCGATCACCATGGCAAACGGCGACGGCCCGTTGAGCACCCGGGCATCGCGCAGCGGCGACAACGCGTGCGGCTCGATGCGCTCCCACAGGCCCAGACTGCGCATGAGCTGCGCCGAGTGCTGGGTCAGGGCGATCTCGCGCCCATCAAACGCCGGGTTTTCCAGCGACGCCAGCGGCTGTTGTTCGACCACTGCCAAGCGCAGGCCGCAGCCGGAGAGTGCTCGGGCCAGACACAGCCCCGCCGGGCCGCCGCCCGAAATGATGAGATCGAAGTCCATGGCGGGCAGGGTAGCGGTCCGGCGGGGCGTGCGGGTTGACCGGGGTCAACCTCCAGCGCTATGGGCGCCGCTTATTTCTCCATGTACCACTGGATGATGAACTTGGCGACGAAGCCGACCATGCCGAAAGCCAGACCGAGAAAGATTACGAAAGTTCCGAACTTGCCGGCTTTGGATTCCCAGGCAAGGTGTCCGATGATGAACAGCATGTAGAGCATGAAGCCCCCCACGCCGAAACTCAGACCGAAGGCAGCTATCTGCTCTTCAGAGAAACCGAACATCAGGCGCTCCCCTCGGGCGGCAGGCGTTCAGGCAGGGACGAGGCGTCGACCAGGTCGCGATAGGCGTGCCAGCTCGCATGGCCCAGCACCGGCATGACGAAGACCAGGCCGATGAGCAAGGTGCCCAGCCCCAGGGACGTCAACAGCATGATCAGGGCCGCCCACAGCGCCAGGGCAAGCGGGTTTTTCAGCACGCACTGCCAGCTGGCAAGAACGGCCTGCATGACATTGACCCGGCGATCCAGCAGCAGCGGCATGGAAATGACGGTGGAAGCAAACAGCGGGGCCGCCATCAGCCCTCCAAGCGCCAGCCAGATCTCGAACAGATAGCTGTGCGGCGCCAGCACCACGTGGCGCAGGAAATCGGCGGGGCCGAGAATGGGTTGCGGCGCCAGCAGGGTGATCAGGGCGGCGGAGGTCAACACCCAGCCCGTGCCAGCCAGCGCAAGCAACAGACCGAAACGCACAAGGCACCAGTAGCCGCCGCGCACGACGAAGCGCGAATATTGCCAGCGTGTCCAGGTCTTCGTGATGAGTTGAAGGTTGACCGGCTCCTTGCGCTCCAGCGCCCGGCTCATCGCGTAGAGGCTGGTGGCCAGCACCGGGGCGATGACCAGAAAACCTGAGAAAGCACCGGCCAGGAGCCAGAAGCGGTCATGCGCGACCAGCAGCAACACGGCGCCGAAGGCCGCCAGCGCCACGCCATGCACCAGGCTCAGCCATCCACAGCGCACCATGTCGCTTGCCCCCCGCGCCAGCCATTGAAGAGGCTGGGCCAGAGAAATGGCCCGGATGACCGGCAACGCAAGGTCACCTGTGTCTTCCGGGGGGATGTAGGGGGGCAGCGGAGGGAGGTCGGTGGTGGGCACAGTGCGCGCAAGCTTACCGGCCCCCTTGCGGCAGGAGCTTGATCTGCGTCAAGCCCTCGAGGAATGCAGGGTCTTGGGGCATCGCGCCCCATGCCTTGGTCAGTTGCGGGCAGGGCCCATGCCCATGCCGGGGCCGTAGCCCATACCCGGGCCTTGACCCATTCCAGGACCGTAGCCCATGCCGTGTCCATAGCCCATGCCGCCCTGGCGACCGCCACTCTTGCTCATCGGACCCATGCGCAGGGTTTCGGCGTCAAACACCTTCTTTTGCTCTGGTGTGAGGGCGGCATAGAAGGTCTTGGTGGCGTCGCCGCGTTGGGTCATTTCGGCATGACGCTGGGCCTTGAGGGCCTGCATCTTGTCGATGCGCTCGGGCGTGGTGAGCTTTTCCATCTCGGCACGGAACTGCGCGCGGTCGGCCACGAGTCGCGCTGGCGGCTGCATGGCGGCGGCAAAGGTGGTCCACGAACCTTCCTGGGCCGGGGTGATCTGCAGTTTGGCCTTCAAGGCGGTCATGCGCGCGGCATGTCGTTCGGTGCGTTGGGCCTGGAATTTGGCCGGATCCCCTTGTGCCATGCGCCCCATCATCGGGCCGCCCTGTGGCGGGCCAGGGGGCGTGGCGGGCGTTTGCGCGGCAACGGCCAGACCGAATGTGGCGAGCAGACTTGCGATCAGCAGGTGTTTGTGAACTTGTTTCATTTGGAACTCCTTTTTGTGAGAAGAAGCCTGAAGTCCGGGATAGGGGTTCAGGTTGAAAGCAAGTTTGCGCCGGGCATGTTTCGGGTGTATTGCGCCCTGATAAGAGTTTGTAAAGTTGGCTGCGCGCCCGGCGCCGCCGAACCTAAGGGATCAATGACGGCGCGGTGTCGGCACGAAGGGGGTGCGGCCGGCGATGTGACGGAAGGTAATGCGGCCCTTGGTCAGGTCGTAGGGCGAGAGTTCCAGCGAGACCTTGTCTCCGGCCAGGATGCGGATGTGGTTCTTGCGCATCTTGCCGGCCGTGTAGGCAATCAGTTGATGACCGTTGTCCAGCGTGACGCGAAAGCGCGAGTCGGGCAGCACTTCATTGACCATGCCGCTCATTTCAATCAGTTCTTCTTTGGCCATGGCCACTTCTCCTGCAAAGTACGAATCGGTAACACCTGCGGTGCACTGTTCACACTGGGCAATCCGGTTGGAGGACTGTGCTGCGCCTGGGATGCAGGCGAGAGAGAAAGAGGACTTCGTTCTGTTGGTCGAAGTGTGAACGTAACCAAGAATTATAACTGGCGGGCCATGGAGAGGTAGGGATGCGCCTCTACCTCGGGTGTTACACGAACCGGCCCGCCTGGAAGTCTTCCACGGCCTGCATCAGTTCGTGGCGGGTGTTCATGACGAAGGGGCCGTACTGGGCGATGGGCTCGCGCAACGGCTGTCCGGCGATCAACAGGGCGCGGGCGGGCGCGGTCCCTGCAGCGCGCAGCATCACGCCGTCGCCCTCGTTGGCCAGGATGGCCATGCGATGCAGGGGCACGGCCGAGCCCTCGCCCTGTGCGTTCACGACCTCGACCGTGCCGCGGTAGACATAGATGAAGGCATTGTGTGCGGCCGGCAGGCGCTGGCTGAAAACGGCGCTGTCTGCCGGGAAATGCAGGTCCAGGTAGAGCGGGTCGGTGGGGTAGTCGCTGGCCGGGCGCTGCATGGCGCCCTTGACCGGGCCGTCCGCGCCCTGGCTTTCTCCGGAAATGACGCGCACGGTCACGCCTTCAGGCGTCACGATTTCGGGGATTTCCTCGCTCTGGATGTCGCGGTACCAGGGCGTGCACAGCTTGTCCCTGCCCGGCAGGTTCAGCCAGAGCTGGAAGCCCTCCATCACGCCTTCCTCCTGTTCGGGCATTTCGCTGTGGACCAGGCCGCGCCCGGCGGTCATCCACTGCACGCCGCCGTTTTGCAGCAGGCCTTCGTGGCCGGCGCTGTCCTTGTGGCGCATGCGCCCGGCGATCATGTAGGTCACGGTCTCAAAACCGCGGTGCGGGTGGTCGGGGAAGCCGGCGCCGTAGTCCTTGGGGTCGTCGCTGGCGAAGTTGTCCAGCATCAGGAACGGGTCGAGCCGCTGCTGCAGGTCCTGGGTGAGCACGCGCACGAGCTTGACACCCGCGCCGTCGGACGTGGGCTGGCCGGTGACGAGCCGCTCGACGCGGCGCGGTTGCTGGACAGGGGTGAAAGCGACAGGCGTGTTCATGCCTGAATTACACCGCAGCGCGGCAGCCCCTGCCACACCGCGGGTTTTGGCGGGTGATCAGGCCCTGTTCTTCGTCGCGCAGGTGTTGAAGCCGAAGATCGCGTAGGGCGGGCACCAGCCGATCGCGCCCGTGGCCAGCAAAACGATGCCGAGCCAGCCCCACCAGCCGACCGTGCCGGTGGCGGCCAGCCCGATCAGCACCAGGCCGACCACGATGCGCAGGATGCGGTCAATGCCGCCGACGTTTTGAGTCATGAATAGCTCCTTCAAGCAAATTGAAGACCGCATTGAACCGCAGCCAGCCGGCCCGGTCTGTGACTCAAGTCACGCAGGGGCAGGCAGCGCCATCAGGCCTGCAAGGCCGAGGCCAGCGCACGCAGGGCCGCACTGTCAGTGATGCGGATGCGCTCGCGCGCCAGTTCCACCCACCCTTCGCGCTCAAACCGCCGCAGCAGGCGCGTGACGATCTCGCGCACCGTGCCCAGTTCGTCAGCCAGCCTCTGGTGGGTGGTGCTCAGGTCAGAGCCATGACCCAGCAGCGCAGCGGCCAGGCGCTGGTCGAGCTTGCGGAAGGCCACGGCGTCGATCAGGCCCGTGAGGTCGGCCATGCGCTCGGCGAACAGGCCGAGCACCTCGTTGCGGAAAGCCGGCGTTTCCAGCCACTGGGCGAAAACCGGCGGCGGAATCAGGAGCAGCGTGGTGGGCTTGGTCGTGACACCGTTGGCTGACAGCGGCTGGCTGCGGAACAGGCAGGCGCTGGAGACCAGGCACAGCTCACCGGGCACCACGCGGTAGAGCTCCAGCGAGCGGCCGTCGCCCGAGTCGCGCGACACCCGGACCTCGCCGTCCAGCACCATGGGAAAGCCCTGGCAGGGCGCGTTTTCATCAAAAAGGACGGTGCCTGCGGGAACGGTCACCGGGCCGATACCCGATCCGAGCTCAGCCATTGCAGGGCTGACATGCGCAAGAGCCGGATACAGGGAAACGGGGTTGGTCATGGCGCCAGTGTAGTGAGTCGGCGCGCCGGGACCGTCAGCCGTGACAGGAAGGTTGTGGCGAACCCGCAAGGTCGTCAAGGATCGGGCAGTCGGGCCGCTCGTCGCCGTGGCAATGGTGCAGCAGGTCTTGCAGGGTTCGCTGCATGGCCTGCATGGCTTCGATCCGGCCGTTCAGTTCGCCAAGGTGCTTCTGCGCGATGGTCTTGACACTGGCGCTGGCGCGGCGACGGTCATGCCACAGGTTGACCAGTTCGGCGATCGCGGCCATGGAAAAGCCCATGTCGCGGGAGCGCTTGATGAAGCGCAAGGTATGGACGTCCGCTGCGCCGTACTGACGGTAGCCGCTGTCGGTGCGGGTCACCCGGCCAAGCAGGCCGAGCGATTCATAGTGACGCAGCATCTTGGCCGAAACGCCGGACAGTGCGGCTGCCTGGCCGATGTTGACCGGAAACGTTGGCTGTCCGGCGCGCAGCGGACTCAGGCTGCGACGGCATAGCCCTCTTCAACGATGGCTTTGGCCAGGGATTCGCGCGGCTGCGAGGACTCGACTTGCACCCGATTCTGCGTGCGGTCGATGGTGACTTCGGCTTGCGGGTCGACCTGTTTGAGTGCACGCTTGACGGCCATTTCGCAGTGGCCGCAGGTCATGCCGGTGACGGTGAAGGTCTGGTTCATGGGGGATCCTTTGACGGAGTGAAGTGAGGAGCATAGTCTGAACCTTGCCACGATGGGAATGTCAAGCGATCGGGTTGGGGCGACGGTGTCACCCCGAAAGCCTCCCCCAGCCAGTTTATGGATCAAATATGTAAGAACCCAGCGTGAAATGGTCAGTGTCAGCTCTGTAAATGATAGTGTTTTAGCGCAGGCCTTGACCTTGCCATCGTGGGAAGGACTACGCTTCGCACCATGAACACGCCTGAAACCACTTCCCCCTCGCTCGACATCGGCATTGGCGGCATGACCTGCGCCTCGTGCTCGGCGCGGGTCGAACGGGCCCTGAAGAAAGTGCCCGGCGTGCAGGACGGCCACGGTCAACCTGGCCACCGAGTCCGCGCGCATCACGTTTGCGCCGGGCGAGCAGATGGAGGCGCGCCTGCGCCGGGCGGTGCGCGATGCCGGCTACGAGCCGCGCACGCCGGAGCAGATGGACGCTGCGGAAGACGCTTCGCCTTGGGCAGGGTTCGCGCCGGTGGCCATCGGGCTGGTGCTGTCGGCGCCGCTGGTGTTGCCGATGGTCGGCGACCTGTTCGGCCAGCACTGGATGCTGCCGGCCTGGGTGCAGTTCGTACTTGCCACGCCGGTGCAGTTCATCCTGGGCGCGCGCTTTTACAAGGCCGGCTGGCACGCGCTGCTGGCCCTGACCGGCAACATGGACCTGCTGGTGGCCATCGGCACCACGGCGGGCTGGGCGCTGTCGATGTGGCTCTGGCTCACGGCCGCGCCCGGCACCATGCCGCACCTGTACTTCGAGGGCTCGGCGGTGGTGGTGACGCTGGTGCTGCTGGGCAAGTTTCTGGAGGCCCGCGCCAAGCGCCAGACCACCACGGCCATCCGCGCGCTGCACGCCTTGCGGCCGGATGTGGCGCACCTGATCGGGCTCGATGGCGAGGTCGATGTGCCCGTTGCTGAGGTGCTTGGTGGGCGACCGCATCGTGGTCAAGCCCGGCGAGCGCTTTCCGGTGGACGGCACGCTGCTCGAAGGCCAGACGCAGGTGGACGAGTCGATGCTGACCGGCGAGCCGCTGCCGGTGCCGCGCGAGCCGGGCGACAAGCTGACCGGTGGCTCGATCAACGGCGAGGGCCGCGTGGTGCTGCAGGTGACGGCGGTGGGCAGCGAGACCGTGCTGTCGCGCATCATCCGGCTGGTGGAGGACGCGCAGGCGGCCAAGGCGCCGATCCAGCGGCTGGTGGACCAGGTGGCGGCGGTGTTCGTGCCGGTGGTGCTGGTGGTGGCGCTGGCCACGCTGCTGACCTGGCTGTGGTGGGCGGGCGCGCCCTTCGAGACGGCGGTGATCCACGCCGTGGCAGTGCTGGTGATTGCCTGTCCGTGTGCGCTGGGGCTGGCCACGCCGGCTGCGATCATGGCTGGCACGGGCGTGGCCGCGAAGTACGGCATCCTGATCAAGGACGCGCAGGCGCTGGAGCTGGCGCACAAGGTGGACATCGTGGCCTTTGACAAGACCGGCACGCTGACGCTGGGCCGGCCGCTGCTGACGGCGCTGGTGGCCGTGGATGGCGCTGACGAGGCCGGGCTGCTGATGGCCGCAGCCAGCCTGCAAAGCGGCAGCGAACACCCACTGGCGCGTGCCGTGGTGGCGGCCGCGAAAGCCAGAGGACTGGCGTTTGACGCACCCGACAACGTGCGCGCCGTGCCTGGACGCGGCAGCGAAGGCGAGGTCGGCGTGCGCAGCTATTTGATTGGCAGCCTGCGCTGGATGGAGGAACTCGGCGTGGCGCTGGGGCCGCTGGCCGCGCGCGCCACCGAACTGCAGCAGCAGGGCGCGACGGTGTCCGCGATGGCCGAGCGCACCACCGCCGGGCTGACGTTTGCGCGCGCTGATGGCTTTTGGCGACGAACCCAAACCCGGTGCGCAGGCGGCGCTGGCCGTGCTGCGCGCGCGTGGCATCAAGCCGGTGATGATTTCCGGCGACAACCGGGGCGCAGCCGAAGCCATGGCGCGCCGGCTCGGCCTGCGGCCCGAGGACGGCGAGGTGATGGCCGAGGTGTTGCCGGGGGACAAGGCGGCGCTGGTGGCAAAGCTGAAGCAGGGAGGACAGACGGTTGCGATGGTCGGCGATGGCGTGAACGATGCGCCCGCGCTGGCCGCTGCCGATGTCGGCCTGGCCATGGGCGACGGCACCGACGTGGCCATGCACGCGGCCGGCATCACGCTGATGCGCGGCGACGTGGGGCTGGTGGCGGCGGCGCTGGACATCTCGGACCGCACCGTGGCCAAGATCCGGCAGAACCTGTTCTGGGCTTTTGCCTACAACGTGGCTGGCATTCCGCTGGCCGCGCTGGGTTACCTGAATCCGGTGGTGGCAGGCGCCGCGATGGCGCTGAGCTCGGTCAGCGTGATGGGCAATGCCCTGTTGCTCAAGCGCTGGCGGCCGCCAGCGCCCTGAGCGCGGGCGAGGCAGGCCGTTGGTCCTGCCGGCTCAAATCTTGACCTGAATCATGGTTTGCAGTCGTACGATCTGGCATGCTTGCAACAGGGCAAGCGCAACTATCAGGAGACCGCCATGAAACACACCAGCCTGCAAATCATCCGGGACGAGCATTCCTCCCTTGCTGCCATGTTGCAGTCGATGCGGATGATGGTGGAGCGCGGTCCGGCGGACAAGCCGGAGAACTTCTTTGACGTGATGCGCGCGATGCTGTTCTACATCGACGAGTTTCCGGAGCGCCTGCACCATCCCAAGGAGTCGAACCTGCTGTTTCCCCGGGTGGCCAAGGCCGCGCCGCATGTGATGGGCACCGTGGACCGGCTGGAGCGTGACCACATGCACAGCGAAAAGTCGGTGCGTGACGTGCAGCATCTGCTGCTGTCCTGGGAGTTGCTTGGCGAGTCACGCCACCAGACGTTCACCGATGCGTTCAAGCAATATGTGGATGCCTATCTGGAGCACATGCGTCTGGAAGAAGAGGTGATCCTGCCCGAGGCCGAGAAGGTGCTGAACGAGGCCGACTGGAAGGAGCTCGACGCCGCCTTCGAGACCAACTGCGATCCTCTGACCGGCAAGTACCCACCGGATCCCGCCTACGACCGCCTGTTCACCCGCATCGTGATGCGGGCGCCCGCGCCCATCGGGCTCGGCGAATAAGCACTGCGGGGGGGCCGCGCCGCGCCGTCAATGCGGCGCACGCTGTCGCTTCAGTCCGACAGTGACGGGTAGTCGGTGTAGCCCTTTTCGCCACCGCCATAGAACGTGGTGCGGTCCGGTGTATTGAACGGGCCGCCCCGGCGCAGTCGCACGGGCAGGTCCGGGTTGGCGATGAAGGGCCGGCCAAAGGCGACCAGATCGGCGCCCTCTGCCAGGGATTTCTCGGCCAAAGCGAGGTCGTAGCCGTTGTTGACCATCCACGCACCGGTGCCACCGGCGTCGCGCCAGGCTTGGCGCAGTTCAGCGTAGTCGAAGGGACGGTCGGCGATCTCGCGCGCGCCGCCCGTGGCACCTTCGATGACGTGGATATAGGCCAGATTCAGTGGGGCCAGATGGCGCACCACGTAGTCGAACAAGGGTTGCGGATGGGCGTCGACCACGTCGTTGGCCGGCGTGACGGGTGCCAGGCGGATGCCGGTGCGCTCACCGCCAATCGTGTCGGCCACCGCGGCGGCCACTTCGAGCAGCAGCCGCGCGCGGTTCTTGATGCTGCCGCCGTAGTCGTCGGTGCGGTGGTTCGAGCTGGTTTTCAGGAACTGGTCGATCAGGTAGCCGTTGGCGGCATGGATTTCCACGCCGTCGAAACCCGCGGCAATGGCATTGCGTGCCGCGTGGCGATAGTCCTGCACGATGCCGGGCAGTTCGCCGACGTCGAGCGCGCGCGGCTCCGAGGTGTCGGTGAAGGTCGGCACGCCGTCCTTGATCAGCACGGTCTTGGTCTTGGCGCGGATGGCCGAGGGCGCCACCGGCGCCAGGCCGTGCGGCTGCAGCGAAACATGCGAGACGCGGCCCACATGCCAGAGTTGGACGACGATTTTCCCATCCGCCTCGTGAACCGCCTGGGTGACGCGCTTCCAGCCGTCGAGTTGTTCGGTGCTGTACAGGCCGGGCACGTCGGCATAGCCCTGGGCCTGCGGGCTGATCGCCGTGGCCTCGGTGATCAGCAACCCGGCGCCCGCGCGCTGGCGGTAGTAGGTGGCCATCAGCGGGGTGGGGATGGCATCGGGCGCACGATTGCGCGTGAGCGGTGCCATGACGATGCGGTTGGCCAGCGACAGGGCGCCGGCCTGGATGGGAGTGAAGAGTGGGGACATGACAGGACTCTGGTTTCACGTTGGGGAAAACCCAAGCGTACACATATTTCGGGCCGGTCCCGCAAAATGCCTTCAACATGCCGCCGTCCAATATCTCGCCGCCAGGCCCGCAGTTACCGGCATCCCTGTCACTGGTGGGGCTGGCGCTGGCGCTTTCACTGGGTGCGGCGGTGTCCCTGGGCATCACACGCTTTGCCTATGGCCTGCTGCTGCCGGCCATGCGTGCCGATCTGGGCTGGACGTACACCCTGGCCGGGGCCATGAACACGGTGAACGCCGTGGGGTATCTGTTCGGGGCGCTGGCCACGCCGCGCCTGATGAGCCGCTTCGGACCGGCGCCGGTGTTGATGTGGGGCGCGCTGCTGGCCAGCGTGTTCATGGGATTGAGCGGCTTCGTGACCGATGCAGCACCGCTGCTGGTCCAGCGTTTGCTGGCCGGGGTGGCGAGCGCTTTCGTGTTCATCAGCGGGGGGCTGCTGGCGGCCCGGCTGGCGGCGCTGCAGCCGGGGCGTGCTGGCTTGCTGATCGGGCTGTACTACGGTGGCACGGGGCTGGGCATCGTGGTGTCGGCGCTGCTGGTGCCGGTGGTGCTGGAGGCGGCGCGCGGCGTTGAACACGGCTGGGCGTGGGCCTGGTGGGCGCTGGCCGGTGTCTGCCTGGCAGCGACAGCCGGGTTGCGCCGGCCCTCCAGGACGCTCCATAAAGAGGAGCAGACTTCGACCCATCGACGCTGGGGATCGGCTGGTTTGACTGAAAAAATCGGCGTTTGAATGGCGTCCGCTCAGTTTTGCACTCGCCGGGTACGCGCTGTTCGGCGTGGGCTATATCGGCTACATGACTTTCGTGATCGCGTTGTTGCGTGAGCAGGGTGCGAGCGCTGTTGCGGTGACGCTGTTTTACGCGCTGCTGGGGATGGCGGTGCTGCTGTCGTCGCGGATCTGGGCCGGTCTGCTGGACCGCGCCCGGGGCGGACAGGCGCTGGCCACCCTCAATGCGCTGCTGGGCCTGGCGACGATCCTGCCCGCGTTGACCTCGGCGTGGCCGGTGGTGCTGGCCTCGGGCCTGCTGTTTGGCGCGGTGTTTTTGTCGGTGGTGGCGTCGACGACGGCATTGGTGCGGCACAACCTGCCCCAGGCGCAATGGCCGGCGGGCATCAGCGCCTTCACGGTTGTGTTTGCGGGCGGGCAGATCGTCGGACCGACCATCGTCGGCTGGATCGCCGACGGCCCGGGCGGGCTGGCGCGGGGGCTGGTGTTTTCGGCGGGTGCACTGTGGCTTGGGGCGGCGCTGGCGTCGCGCCAGAAACCGTTAACCCGGTGAGTCGGGGCCGGGGAGCGCGTCCCTCCAGCCTATCGCGCCGTCTGCGGCGACGCTGGAAATGCCGAGGTCAGCGGATCACGAGCACCGGCCGGGAAGACAGGGCCACCACCTTGCCGGCCACGCTGCCGAGCACCAGCTTCTGCACGCCGCTGCGCCCGTGGGAGCCGATGACGATCAGGTCGGCGGCGACCTCATCGGCCAGGTCGACAATGCCGCGCGCGGTCTGCATGTTCTCCACCAGCCGCACCTGAAGCTGAACGCCCTCGGCCGCCGCGAGGTCGGCAATGTGGGTAAACGCCTTGGTGGACGCCTCCTGCGCCGAGTTCATGTACGACTGGAAAGCCATGGGATTGACTTCACCGATGCCGATATAGGGATAAGGGTCCACGACATACGCCGCGGTGACATGGGCGCCGTGGATGCGGGCGAGCTCCATCGCTTTCTTCGCCGCGTGCTCTGCGCTGGCGGAACCATCGGTTGCCAGGAGGATGTGCTTGAACATGATGGGCTCACTTTCGACAGGAAGTTCTGGATGCGCACCATTCTGCGCCGATGCGCGCAGAGTATTCTTGATTTGCATCAAGTTCAGGCGCGTCCCGGGGTTGTCCTTGCGGCTGGCTCAGGTCTTGTAGCTGGGGTCCGTGCGATCGAGCTTGCGGATCAGTGACGGCCAGACGAAGGCGCCACCGAGACCGCCGGTCTGCACCCGCATGGCCTCGGCCACGCCCTTGACGATCAGTGGGTTCACGGGCGTGAGGCCGTCCATGCCGCTCTGGCCTGCCAGCGCATCGACCTGGATGCGGCAGGTGTTTTCCAGGGTGAACATGCTCAGGAAGGCATCGGCAATGGTCTTGCCCACCGTCAGCAGGCCGTGGTTGCGCAGCACCATGAAGTTGGCGTGGCCGAGATCGGCCTGCAGGCGCGGCTTTTCCTCTTCGCGGAAGGCCACGCCTTCATAGTCGTGGTAGGCCAGCGACGCGAGCACGAAGGTGCTTTGCTGGCTGATCGGCAGGATGCCGTGCTTCTGGGCGCTGACACCGACACCGGCGCGCGTGTGGGTGTGCAGCACGCAGCCAGCCTCGGGGCGCGCCTCGTGCACCGCGCTGTGGATCACGAAGCCGGCCGGGTTGACCGGGAAGGGCGTGTCGTGCAGCTTGTTGCAGGCCATGTCGACCTTCACCAGGCTGGAGGCGGTGATCTCATCGAACATCAGGCCGTAAGGGTTGATCAGGAAATGATGGTCATCGCCGGACACCGACTCGGGCAGCTTGGCGCTGATATGGGTGAAGACCAGATCGCTCCAGCCATACAGGGCCACCAGCCGGTAGCAGGCTGCGAGGTCGCAGCGCAACGCCCATTCTTCGGGGCTGACGATGTCTTTGAGTGAAGGGATGTGCATGAAGGTCTCCGGGGTTCGATCGTTGGCGGGCGGCTGAGCTTACTGCGGGGCGGTCAGGCTTTCCAGTCGCGCAAGGTACACCAGGGCATGGCGACCGTCATCTTCGTGCGCCCCGCACATCTCCTGGGACGGCTGGAGCTGGCGGCATACGGCCGGGCGTTCGGGCTGGCCGAAGAGGCGGCAGCGCCTGGCGTCGTCGAGCTGCACGCAGCGCATGCCGGCCGGTTTGCCGCCGGGCATGCCGGGGTTCCCGGGAATGGGGGAGCTGATCGAGGGCGCGATGCAACACGCGCCGCAGCCGGGGCGGCAGTCCATCACCGATCTTCAGGAGATGCAAGAATCATAGCAAACAATGACCAATTGACGCTGGATATAGGCATGTTTTTGTTCAAAATTTGCGCCTTCAGGCTCGCGCCAGGCCGCAAACGGGCTCGCTACCGGGCCTGCAGCCGCTGGCTGGCCCACAGCACCTGTTCGACCACGGCGCGCACATTGGCCGGCTGGCGTCGCTGGACAGCTGACCTTCGGCGTCGAAGGCTTCAGCGGCCCGGGACAGGGCGAACTGCCTGGGCGCCACCCAGCACTGCAGGTTGAGCAGCAGCGGCGCCAGGTGTTCCAGCGAGCGCAGGCCGCCAAGGGCGCCGGGCGAGGCACTGAGCAAGCCGACCACCTTGCCCTCGAAAGGCAGGGTGCCGCTGGACCATAACGGATGGCCCTTGACCGGGCTGGAGACCCAGTCGATGGTGTTCTTCAGCAGCCCGGTGTAGCTGCCGTTGTATTCGGGCGAGCAGATGATCCAGGCCGGGTGCGCATGGAACAGTTCCTTGAGGCGGATCGCTGGCTCCGGCGTGCCGCGCGCCTCCAGGTCGGCGTTGTACAGTGGCAGCTCGAAGTCCGCCAGCTCGACGTGCGTGACATCGGCGCCGGCTGTGCGTGCCAGGTCAGCGGCCACGCCGGCAAGTTTGCGGTTCCAGGACTGGGTGCGGGTGCTACCGGCGAAGATCAGGAGTTTGTTGGAGGGGCTCATGCGGGCATTGTGCCTCGCACGAGCCGACCCTTCACTGCGGCAGGTCAGGGGTACAGGCCGCGCAGTTCACGCGCCTGCAGGATGCGCTTGCAGGCAACGATGAAGGTGGCGGTGCGCAGGCTCACCTTGTTTTCCTCGGCGACCTGCCAGACGGCGGCGAATGCTTCTTTCATGATGCGAACCAGGCGGGCGTTGATATCGTCCTCGCTCCAGAAGAAGCTCGAGAAGTCCTGCACCCATTCGAAGTAACTGACGGTCACGCCACCGGCGTTGGCGATCACGTCGGGCAGCACCAGCACATTGCGCTCGTGCAGGATGTCGTCAGCCTCGGGGGTGGTCGGGCCGTTGGCGCCTTCGATGACCATGCGTGCGGTGATCCGGCCGGCATTGGCGGCCGTGATCTGGCTTTCCAGGGCCGCGGGAATCAGGATGTCGCAGGAAACGCTCCAGAACGCGTCATCGGCCATCTTTTCAGCGCCAGCGAAGCCCGCCACGCTGCCCGTGAGGCGAACGTGCTCGAGCAGGGCAGGGACGTCCAGGCCGGCTTCGCGACAGATCGTGCCGCCGTGGTCCTGCACGGCGACGATGCGGGCGCCGGCTTCGGCAAACAGCCGGGCCGCGATGCCGCCGACGTTGCCAAAGCCCTGCACCGCAATGCGCGCGCCACGGACTTCCATGCCGATGCGTTGCGCGGCTTCCACGCCGATCGTGAACACGCCGCGGCCCGTGGCGTCACGCCGGCCGAGCGAGCCGCCCAGGATCACCGGCTTGCCCGTCACCACGCCGGTGGCGGTGGCGCCTTCGTTCATGGAATAGGTGTCCATCATCCAGGCCATGGTCTGCTCGTTGGTGTTGACGTCGGGTGCCGGGATGTCCTTGTTCGGGCCGATGATGATGCCGATCTCGCTGGTGTAGCGGCGCGTGACGCGCTCGAGCTCGCCGAGGGAAAGCTTCTTCGGATCCACGCGAACACCGCCCTTGGCGCCGCCGTAGGGCACGTTGACCGCGGCGTTCTTGATGGACATCCAGGCCGACAGCGCCATCACCTCGGACAGCGTCACGTCCTGGTGGAAACGCACGCCGCCCTTGCCGGGCCCGCGCGAGGTGTTGTGCTGCACGCGGTAGCCCTCGAAATGCGCCACGGTGCCGTCGTCGAGATGGATCGGCACATCCACGATCAGGATGCGTTTGGGGCGCTTGAGGGTCTCGACCCAGCGCGAGAGGTGTCCGAGGTAGGGCGTTACACGGTCGACCTGCTTCAGGTAGTTGCCCCAAGGGCCGAGCTGGTCGGCATTCAGGTAGGAGGGCAGGGCGTGGGAAGGCGCCTGAGGATTTGAGTTCAGTGACATGGGCTTGTTTCCTGGTGTTGTTGTAAGTAAGAACGTGAAGCTTAAGGCCAGGCTCACCGGATGTCCAAGGCGACGTCGCTGTAGGGTTATGCAATCGCCGCATGGCTAGCTGAGCATGCCTTCGTGGCGGCGTTGGCGGGTGGCATCCTCAGACAAAGCCGAAGAACGCGCCGGCCGGTAAAATCGCGGCTCCCGGCCAGCCTGGCCATGCAGCGCGGAATCCGCGCCACCTCTCCCGGAATCCCCATGCTTTACCCTCAAGAATTCGATGTGATCGTGGTCGGCGGCGGCCACGCCGGCACCGAGGCGGCGCTGGCAGCGGCGCGCATGGGCTGCAGGACGTTGCTGCTGTCGCACAACATCGAGACGCTGGGCCAGATGAGCTGCAACCCCTCGATCGGGGGCATCGGCAAGGGCCATCTGGTCAAGGAAGTCGATGCGCTGGGCGGCGCCATGGCCATTGCCACCGACGAAGGCGGCATCCAGTTCCGCATTCTCAACAGCTCCAAGGGTCCGGCGGTGCGCGCCACCCGTGCCCAGGCCGACCGCATCCTGTACAAGGCCGCGATTCGCCGCCGGCTGGAAAATCAGCCCAACCTGTGGCTGTTCCAGCAGGCGGTGGACGACCTGATGGTGGAGGGCGACCGGGTGGTGGGCGCCGTGACGCAGGTCGGCATCAAGTTTCGCAGCCGCACCGTGGTGCTGACGGCGGGCACCTTCCTGGACGGCAAGATTCACGTGGGACTGAACAATTACGCCGCCGGGCGCGCCGGCGACCCGCCGGCGGTCAGCCTGTCGGCGCGGCTCAAGGAGCTCAAGCTGCCGCAGGGGCGCCTGAAGACCGGCACACCGCCGCGTCTGGACGGCCGCAGCATCGACTTCAGCCAGTGCATGGAGCAACCCGGTGACGGCATGCCCGGCGGCATCGGCGACACGGTGCCGGTGTTCAGCTTCATGGCGCACGCGTATGGTGGCGCCGCGATGCACCCGAAGCAGATGCCGTGCTGGGTCACGCACACCAACGAGCGCACCCATGCCATCATCCGCAGCGGATTTGACCGCAGCCCCATGTTCACCGGCAAGATCGAGGGCGTAGGGCCGCGCTACTGCCCCAGCGTGGAAGACAAGGTCAACCGCTTTGCCGACAAGGACAGCCACCAGATCTTTCTGGAGCCCGAGGGGCTGACGACCCACGAGTTCTACCCCAACGGCATCAGCACCAGCCTGCCCTTCGACATTCAGTACGAACTGGTGCGCTCCATGCGCGGCCTGGAGAACGCACACATCCTTCGCCCCGGCTACGCCATCGAATACGATTACTTTGATCCGCGCTCGCTCAAGAGCAGCTTCGAGACGCGGCAGATCGGCGGCCTGTTCTTCGCCGGGCAGATCAACGGGACCACGGGCTACGAAGAAGCGGCGGCACAGGGCCTGTTTGCCGGCATCAATGCCGCCCTGCAGGTCAGGGGCGAAGATGCCTGGCTGCCGCGCCGCGACGAGGCTTACCTGGGCGTGCTGGTCGATGACCTGATCACCCAGGGCGTGACCGAGCCCTACCGCATGTTCACCAGCCGCGCCGAGTTCCGCCTTCAGCTCCGCGAGGACAACGCCGACATGCGTCTGACCGAAGCCGGCCGCCGCCTGGGCCTGGTGGATGATGCGCGGTGGGAGGCCTTCAGCCGCAAGCGCGACGCGGTTTCACGTGAAACAGAGCGGCTGAAATCGACCTGGGTGAATCCGCGCAACCTGCCTCCGACGGAGTCCGAGCGGGTATTGGGCAAGGCGATCGACCACGAATACAACCTGTTCGAACTGCTGCGCCGGCCGGACGTGAGCTATGCCGGGCTGATGTCGATGGACGGCGGACGGTTCGTGTCGCCGGATGTTTCACGTGGAACACTTGGGGAATTGAGCGCGCCGGTGATCGAGCAGGTTGAGATTGCCGCCAAATATTCCGGCTATATCGATCGACAAAAAGACGAGGTGGAGCGCGCTGCATATTTCGAAGGCCTGAAGCTGCCGTCCGATCTGGACTACATGCAGGTCACCGCGCTGTCCATTGAAGCTCGGCAAAAGCTGGCGAAACACCGACCCGAGACCTTGGGGCTGGCCTCGCGCATTTCCGGCATTACGCCCGCGAGCATCTCGCTATTGCTGATTCACCTGAAAAAGGGCAGTGGCAGGGTCTCAGGATTGCCGGGCAATACGGACGCGCCGGTCAACGGATAGTTGACGCAAACCGGTCTATCTGGCGACCCGACACCGGAGTGCGGCGTACGCCCGGGTCCGGGGCAAGCAGTGGGGTGCCGGCGCACTGACCCGCGATCCCCGCGCTGTATCCATGTGCATGGGTCTTCAGAAATCTCCGGCGGCTGTGGTTCTGCGACAGCCCTTGGGCGAGAATAGGCGCTTCAGGCTCATCGTGGCCTCCAGCTGCCGCGCATCGAACTCTAGCCCGGCGTGTGTCGACCACCCAAAACCATGACCGAAACTGATTTTGAGACGAGGGCCCAGTTGATTCGCGCCGCCGGGCAAATGGAGGCGGCCTTGTCCGAGGCGCAGGCCGGACAACTTCTGGCCTATCTCGATTTGATCCAGCAATGGAACAAGGTCTACAACCTGACCGCTGTGCGCGATCGCGGCGACATGTTGACGCACCACCTGCTCGACAGCCTGGCCGTGATCGCACCCCTGCGCAGGCAGCTGGGCGCGACTGCCGAATCGGGGGCCACGGCACGCGGACCCTCGGCGCGCCTGCTTGATGTCGGCTCCGGCGCGGGTCTGCCCGGGGTGGTGATTGCGATTTGTTGCCCGGAGATCGCGGTGACCTGCGTGGATACCGTGGCCAAGAAGGCCGCCTTCATCCAGCAGGTTGCGGCGACGCTCAGGCTGACCAACCTGCGCGCCTTGCACGCCCGCGTGGAAAACCTGACCGGCCCATTTGATGTCATCAGCTCACGTGCCTTTGCATCGCTCCCTGATTTCGTAAAGGGGTCCGGCGCCGCCTTGGCGCAGGGGGGCTTCTGGCTGGCCATGAAGGGGAAAAGCCCCGCGGATGAGATGGCCGCCCTTCCCGCTGGCGTGAAGGTGTTTCACGTGGAACAACTGCAGGTGCCCGGGCTCGATGCGGAGCGCTGCATCGTCTGGCTGCAGCGTTCTGTCGCCGCAACGCCGGTCGCGTAACGTAAACTCATCGTTCCACCACCCGAGGTTTTCAATGTTCGGCATTGCGGATTACGGCGCGTTTGTTGCCGCCATGATTTTGTTTCTGTTGATTCCCGGCCCGGGCAATCTGGCGCTCATCACCTCGACCAGCAAGGGCGGCGTGGCCGGCGGCATGGGTGCCACGCTGGGGGTGATCGCGGGTGACCAGGTGCTGATGTGGATGGCCGTGGCCGGTGTGGCGGCGCTGCTGGCCACTAATCCGGCGGCCTTCGCTGCCGTGCAATGGCTGGGAGCCGCCTACCTGGCCTGGCTGGGTTTCAGGATGCTGCTGGCGAAGCCGGGCAGCGCGCCGGTGCTGAACATCCAGCCGCGCCACTACTTCCAGCAGGCGTTCACGATCACACTGCTCAATCCCAAGGCCATCGTGTTCTACATGGCGTTCTTCCCGCTCTTCATCGACCCGGCCCGGCACCAGGGGCTGGTGACGTTTGGCGTGATGGCGGCCACGATCGCGGCGCTGGCTTTCCTGTACGGGTTGACGGTGGTGCTGCTCACGCATTACCTGGCGGCGCGCCTGCGCGCCAGCCCCGTGATCGGGCGCGTGCTGGAAAAACTGGCCGGCGTGTTTCTGATCGGCTTCGGCATCAGGCTGGCCCTGTCCAAGTAATTCGCCTGCGCGTCCACCACTTTCCACCCTGCACACACCCATGGCCAAAATATTCTGCGTCGCCAATCAAAAGGGCGGCGTCGGCAAGACCACCACCACCGTCAACCTGGCCGCTGGCCTGGCCAAGGTCGGGCAGCGGGTGCTGATGATCGACCTGGACCCGCAAGGCAATGCCACCATGGGCTCGGGCGTGGACAAGCGCAAACTGGCCCTGAGCGTTTACGACGTCCTGCTGGAGTCGGCCTCGATCCGCGAAGCGGCCGTTCTGTCGGAGAAGTGCGGCTACCACGTGCTGGGCGCCAACCGGGAACTCGCCGGCGCCGAGGTCGAACTGGTCGCGCTCGACCACCGTGAGAAACGCCTCAAGGGCGCGCTGGCCGAGATTGCCGATGACTACGACTTCATCCTGATCGACTGCCCGCCCAGCCTGAGCATGCTGACCGTCAACGGCCTGTGTTCGGCGCACGGGGTGATCGTGCCCATGCAGTGCGAGTACTTTGCGCTCGAAGGGCTGACGGATCTGGTCAACACCATCAAGCAAGTGCACGCCAACCTGAACCGCGATCTGCAGATCATCGGCTTGCTGCGTGTGATGTTCGATCCGCGCATCACGCTTCAGCAGCAGGTGAGCGAGCAGCTCAAGAGCCATTTTGGCGACAAGGTGTTCAACACCGTGATCCCGCGCAACGTGCGCCTGGCCGAGGCGCCGAGCTACGGCCTGCCGGGCGTGGTGTTTGACCCGTCGGCCAAGGGCAGCCTGGCGTTTGTGGAGTTCGCCCGGGAGATGGTGGAACGCATCCAGAAGATGTAATTCCATGAATTTGTGAAGAAATTGGCAGTATTCCAGCGTCGAATGGCCATACTTAGCTATGAAAAACATAGCGAAATCTGATCCTCTACACCTCCAGACAACCGAGCACCGTGCCCACCCCGCCTGCCTCCCGAATCCTGATCCTGCCCGGCTGGCAAAACAGCGGGCCGGACCACTGGCAAAGCCGCTGGGAGCGCGTGCACGGTTACCGGCGCGTGGAACAGTCCGACTGGATGTGCCCGCTGCGCGGCGACTGGATCGCGCGGCTGGAGGAGGTCCTGCTTGAAAGCGACGTGCCGGCGGTGCTGGTCGCGCACAGCCTGGGCTGTCTGCAGAGCGCAGCCTGGGCCGCCCATTCCAGAAACACGCACCTGGTCAAGGGCGCGATGCTTGTGGCGCCGCCGCAGGCTGAACGCGACGACCTGCGCCAGCAACTGCCCGGCTGGGCGCCGATCCTGCGTCAACCCTTGCCGTTCAGAAGCGTGCTCGTCGCCAGCGCCGACGACCCCTACGGCACATTCGACCACGCCCGCACGCTCGCCGCCCAGTGGCACAGCACGCTGCATCCCATCGGCCCCCGTGGGCACATCAATGCCGATTCAGGCCTGGGCGACTGGCCCGAAGGCCATGCCCTGTTGCAAGAACTCCTGAAAGACTGAAACTATGGCCACCAAAAAACCCAAAGGCCTCGGCCGCGGACTCGAAGCACTGCTCGGCCCGACCGTGCAGGACCACGCCGCGGGCGGCGCCGAGGGAGGGCTCGGTGCCAGCGCCGGCCTGCCGGCCTCCCTGCGGCTCGAAGACCTGGTGCCCGGCATGTACCAGCCGCGCACCCGCATGGACGAGGGCGCGCTGTACGAACTGGCCGAGTCGATCAAGGCGCAGGGCATCATGCAGCCGATCCTCGTGCGCCAGCTTGGCGCAGGGGAAAACACCGGCAAATACGAAATCATCGCCGGTGAACGCCGCTTCAGGGCGGCCCGACTGGCCGGGCTGGACAGCGTGCCGGTGCTGGTGCGCGACGTGACGGACCAGGCGGCCGCAGCCATGGCGCTGATCGAAAACATGCAGCGCGAAGACCTGAACCCATTGGAAGAGGCGCAGGGCTTGCAGCGACTGATCCGGGAATTTGGGCTCACGCACGAGCAGGCCGCCCAGGCCGTCGGGCGCTCGCGCAGCGCCGCCAGCAACCTGTTGCGGCTCCTGAACCTGGCCGACCCGGTGCAGACCATGCTGATGGCCGGCGACATCGACATGGGCCACGCCCGGGCGCTGCTGGCGCTGGACAGGGCCGCGCAGATCACGGCCGGCAACCAGATCAGCATGAAAAAAATGTCGGTTCGCGAGGCCGAGAGCCTGGTGAAAAAGCTCGGTGCCGAATTCAACCTGGTGCCGCAAAAGCCGAAGAAGGAAAAGTCCCGTGACATCAAGCGCGTGGAAGAGGAATTGGCCGACCTGCTGACCGCCGCGGTCGAGGTCCGCGTGAAAAAGCGTGTCAAACGGCACGGCAAGGTGGAAGAAATGGGTGAAGTGGCCATACACTTTGGATCGCTCGATGAATTAAATGGCCTGATCGAGCGGCTGCGCCTGGCCTGACGCGAGTTCGCAGCGGAGGCTGATCCAAAGGCCATTGCCGAAGGAGCGTTTCATGAAGAAATCTTTGCACCCCCTGAATGCCACGCTGCTGGCGCTCGGCCTCAGTTCCCTGGCCACCGTGGCGCTGGCCCAGAACGTCAAGCCGCCGAAGGCCCAACTCTGGATGGACGTGTCCACCGGCGGCATGGCCGGCATGCCCGAGATGGACATGCCGGGCGGCATGGGTGCCATGCTCGGCGGCATGATGGGCGGGCGCGCTGGCGGCGCCGGCGGCAACACCACCTACGGCACGGCCCGGGGAATGACCATCATGCCGCCGCGCGTGCTCGACATCGCCTTGTACAACCGGCTCAAGCCCGGCGTGGAGGCCGCGCAGGCCATTCCCCCCGGCATGCGCATGGGGGACCGGCTGCCGTTGCTGCCGCCACCACCGGCGCAGGCCGTTCGTGAAACCGAGCCTTCCGAGGTGCCGCAGGAGTACCAGCGCGAAACACCGAAGGGCCGTATCCTGATCTACTGGGGTTGCAGCACCGAGGTGCGTCCCGGGCAGCCGCGCATCATCGACCTGGCGCGTGGCAACCCGGCGGATTTCGGCAGGGCCTTTGCCGGACGGTATGCGCCGGACCGAGGTGCCCGCGTCGGGCCCGGCTACGTGCTGTTCCCGAACGAGAAGAACACCGTCAGCCTGAGCCGTGACAGTTCGCTGGTGGGCGAGCACCAGGTGCAGGGCGACGGCGTGCCGGCCAACTTCAAGTTCGCGCTCGGCGCCGCACAGGACCTGATGCCCGCCATCGAACTGCAAAGCAGCGGCAGCCCGAAGGACAGCATTGCGCTGAACTGGCGCAGCGTGACGAACGCGCGCGCCTATTTCCTGCACGCCATGGGACAGGTCGGCGAGAACGACATGGTGATGTGGTCCAGCTCCGAGACGCCGGACACCGGCATGGGCCTGTTCGACTACCTGCCCAACGGCACCATCGACAGCTGGGTCAGGGAAAAAGTGCTGTTGCAGCCCGAAACCACCCAGTGCGCCATTCCCAGGGGCATCTTTGCCCCCAAAGGCAGCGGCTCCGGTGGGCGTGGCGACAGCGCAGGCGGCATGCTGCGCATGATCGCCTACGGCAGCGAGAGCAACTTTGCCCACCCGCCGCGCCCGGCCGACCCCAAGGCCGTGTGGGAGCCTGACTGGGCGGTGCGCCTGCGCGTCAAGTCCAGCACCATGGCCATGTTGGGCGAGGAGCAGCAGGGCGCACGCGGCGGGCGCAGCAGCCGCAGTGCCAGCCCGTCCAGCGGCAGCACGACAGCGCCGGCCGGGCAGGACAGCACGGCTCCCGCAGCGCCCGCGTCCCCGAGCATTGGCGACGTGATCAATCCGGCCAATGTGTTGAAAGGCCTGTTCGGGCGCTGAGCCGGCTCCGTCGGGGGCGCCCCGCGCGGACTGAACAACCACTTCTTCCCAGTCCCAGGATCAAGCAATACAAAACCTCGTCGCCTGCGCAGGCAGACGGCGCCCCATCCAGGAGTCAGCTTTGAAATCCATTGTTCATCCCTTGAACGCGGTGGCGCTTTCCGCTGCCGCATTGATTGCCACGAGCGTCCACGCACAGACCTTGGGCGGCGGCGGCGGACCGGCGGGCGATGCCGGTCAGGTCGAAAAGTGCGACGCGCCCAAAGGCACGCTGGCCGTGGTCGAGCCGCAGTACGCCGTGTTGCAGTCGCTGTCGCGCTACGGTCTGCAGTCGCCGGCCGCCGTCATCCGGCTGATCATCCAGCAGTCCAACTGCTTCCAGATTGTCGAGCGCGGCGCGGCGATGCAGAACATGGCGCAGGAGCGCGCCTTGGCCGCGGGCGGCCAACTGCAGGGCGGCCAGAACGTCGGCCAGGGCCAGATGGTGGCGGCGGACTTCATCCTCACCCCGAATGTGGTGTTCTCCGACCCCAACGCCGGTGGCGTCGGTGGCGGCATCGGGGGACTGCTCGGCAGCATGGGGGGCCGGGCGGCGGCGGTCGGCGCGCTGGCCGGCGGGGTCAAGTTCAAGGAGGCGCAGACCGCGATGACGATTGCCGACACGCGCAGCGGCATCCAGGTTGCGGCGGCGCAGGGCAGTGCCTCGCAGACCGACATCAACCTCGGCGCGGCGGTGTTCGGGCGCTATGGCGGCGGCGGGCTCGGCGGCTACACCAGCACCGCCGAGGGCAAGATCATCGCCGCCTCGTTCCTGGACAACTGGAACAACATCGTTCGCACCATCCGCAACAACCCCTCGCTGATTCAGGCCAAGGCCGGCCCGGCCAGCCAGGCCAATGCGGCGGCCAGCGTCAAGGCGGGCTCCAGCGCGGGCAATGCCGGCGATGTCTATGTGGCCAAGATTGCCGGCGTGAAGGTGTATCGCAGCCCCAGCGAAGGCCCTGAACTGGGCAGCCTGAGCAAGTTCGACGAGGTGATTTTCGAAGGCGAAGAGCAGAACGGCTTCATGAAAGTGGCCACGCCGCGGGGCTCGGGCTGGGTCAAGGCGATCATGATGCGCCGGCAATAAGTCCTGCCGTCACGGAAAAAAAGGGCCTGCATCGCAGGCCCTTTGTGTTTTGGAGCGATCACTCACTTTCGTGGAAACCATTCCCGAGTCTAGAGAGAGAAAATCTTCCCCGGGTTCATGATGTTCTTCGGGTCCAGCGCGCGCTTGATCGTGCGCATCATGTCCACCGCGCCCACGCCGGCCTCGGTCACCAGGAAATCCATCTTGTGCAGGCCCACGCCGTGCTCGCCGGTGCAGGTGCCTTCCAGCTGCAGCGCGCGGCTGACCAGCTTGTGGTTCAGCACCTCGGCGGTCTCGCGTTCCTCGGGCTTGTCGGGGTCGATCAGGTAGCCGAAGTGGAAGTTGCCGTCGCCCACGTGGCCGACCAGGAAGTAGGGCAGGCCGCTGACGCGTCGGCCTCGGCCACCGAGTCGAGCAGGCAGTCGGCCAGGCGGCTGATCGGCACGCAGGTGTCGGTGGTGATGGCCCGGCAGCCCGGCTTGCTCTGGATGGCCGCGAAGTAGGCGTTGTGCCGCGCCGTCCACAGGCGGGTGCGCTCCTCGGGCGTGGTGGCCCATTCGAAGGCCTGGGCGCCATGCTCGCTGGCGATCTCCTGCACCGTCTCGGCCTGTTCCTTGACGCTGGCCGGCGAGCCGTGGAACTCCATCAGCAGCAGGTGCTCCTCGCGCAGGCCCAGCTTGGCGTAGGCGTTGACCATCCGCACGGTGTTGGCGTCGATCAGCTCCACGCGCGCGATCGGCACGCCGAGCTGGATGGTCTGGATGGTGGTCTGCACGGCCGCGTCGATGGTCGGGAACGAGCAGATCGCCGCCGAGATCGCCTCGGGCAGCGGGTAGATGCGCACGGTGACCTCGGTGATCACGCCCAGCGTGCCCTCGCTGCCGACGAACAGGCGCGTCAGGTCGTAGCCGGCGCTGGACTTCTTGGCGCGCGTGCCGGTGCGGACGACCTCGCCGCTGGCCGTGACCACTTCCAGCGCCAGCACGTTCTCGCGCATGGTGCCGTAGCGCACGGCGTTGGTGCCGCTGGCGCGCGTGGCGCTCATGCCGCCGATCGTCGCGTCGGCGCCGGGGTCGATCGGGAAGAACAGGCCGGTGGACTTGATCTCGTCGTTGAGCTGCTTGCGCGTGACGCCGGGCTGCACCGTCACCGTCAGGTCTTCGGCGTTGATGCTCAGCACCCGGTTCATGCGGCCCACGTCGATGCTGATGCCGCCCTGCACCGCCAGCAGGTGGCCCTCCAGCGACGAACCCACGCCAAACGGAATCACCGGCGCCTCGTATTCACTGGCCAGCTTCACGGCATCGGCCACGTCCTGCGTGCTCTCGGCGAACACCACGGCCGCCGGTGGCGGCACGGTGGTGAAGGCCGATTCGTCGCGCCCGTGCTGCTCGCGCACCGCCAGCGCGGTGGAACAACGCTCGCCGAAGCGTGCCTTCAGGGCGTCGATCAGCGCGGCGGGCACGGCGCGTTGGTGCACGTCGGGCACGAGGTGGGCGAGGGCGGCGGGTGCATTCATGGCGGGTCTCCGGGTAAGGGGGCAGTTTACGGCCAGCGCGGGAATCTTGCCGGTGCGCCGTGACAGGCGCGGCAAAGACCCGACTCAGCCAGAATAGGCCCTCGCCTCCGGCGCGTCAGGCCGATGGGCTGACAATAGGCGCGAAAGGATGACCATCATGGGAAATCGACTGACTCAAATTGCCACCCGCACCGGCGACAACGGCACCACGGGCCTGGGCGACAACCAGCGCGTCAGCAAGAACAGCCTGCGCGTGCACGCCATGGGCGACGTGGACGAGCTCAACTCCAATCTCGGTGTGCTGCTGTGCGAGCCGATGCCGGACGACGTTCGCGCGCTGCTGGTGGAGATCCAGCACCAGCTCTTCAACCTGGGCGGCGAGCTCAGCATCCCGGGCTTCGAGTTGCTCAAGCCCGAAGCTGTGCTGGCGCTCGACGAGGCGCTGGCGACCTACAACGAACAACTGCCGCGCCTGCAGGAATTCATCCTGCCGGCCGGCACGCGCGCGGCGGCGCAATCGCATGTGTGCCGCACCGTGGCACGCCGGGCCGAGCGTGCGGTCGTGGCGCTGGGAAACGAGGAAGCCTTGAAGGAAACACCGCGCCAGTACCTCAACCGCCTGAGCGACCTGATGTTCGTGCTGGCCCGCGTGTTGAACCGCTACCGTACCGATGGGACGGCCGGCGATGACGTGTACTGGCGCAGCGAGCGGATGGCGCGCGGCGCCGCCGAATGAAGGCGCCGGCGCCACTTGCAGGAAACTAACAAATCAATAGCACGCAGCGACCGATTGACGCTGGCCAAGTGCACTTTTTGATCAGGTTTCGTCTTTCTCACCCGGCTCGTACAGCGTCTCGCGGCCCATGCGGTCCAGGATCAGCTCGGCGGTCCAGGGCAGCATCAGTGCGCCGCAGCGGCTGTCGCGGTACAGGCGTTCCAGCGGCAGGTGCTTGAGCATGCTCTGGCCGCCGCAGGTGCGGATCGCCAGCCGGCAGATGTCGTTGGCGCCTTCCATGACGCTGTAATGCGCGGCGTACAGGCGCATCTTTTCATCTTTTGACGGGTTTGGCTTTGCCTCCAGGATGGCGCGGCTGAACAGGCTCTTCATGGCTTCGAGCTGGATGCGCATCTGTGCCACGGTGATCTGCTTGGTCGGGAACTGGCGGCGCTTGATCGGTGGCTCGCCCGGCACCTCGCCGCGCAGGTACTGCACCGTGAAGTCATAGGCCGCATTGGCCACGCCAAGATAGGTGGGCGAGAGCGTGAAGAACATCGCCGGCCAGGTCTGCGCGCCCTTGAAGTAGATGCCGCGCGGCATGAGCTGCTCGGCGTCGCTGACGAACACGTCCTTGAAGGCCAGGTTGCGGCTGACCGTGCCGCGCATGCCCAGCGGGTCCCAGTCGCCGCTGATGGAGAAGCCTTCGGAAGTCGCCGGCACGCTGATGTAGAGCGTGTCGCGCGCGTCGGGGTGCTGGTCGCCCTTGTCCTCGGTGCACAGCACGCCGTAGTAGTCGGCAGCACCTGACAGGCTCGCCCAGATCTTGCGGCCATTGATGAGCCAGCCGCCATCGACCTTCTTCGCCGTGGTGCCGAAGGGCGCGCGGCCGGCCGCTGCAGCCGTGCCCTCGCTGAACGGCTGGGCGTAGATCGCGCCCTCATTGACGATGCGGCCGAAGTGCAGTTCGCGCCGCGCGGCGTGCTCGACACGCTGTTCCGGCGTCATGTCGATGCCGTCGGCCAGCACGCCGGTCCACATCGTCGAGCAGATGTGCATGTTCCAGGTCAGCGCCGTGGCGCCGCAGAAACGGCCGATCTCCGCGGCCAGCATCATGTAGGTGGCGTAGTCGGCACCCAGGCCGCCGTGCGACTCGGGCACGCAGAGCTTGAGCAGGCCGGCCTCGCGCAGGTCGTCGTAGTTGGCAAACGGGAACGTCGCGGTCTGGTCCCATTGCGCGGCGCGCGCGGCGAACTTGTCGCGGCCGAGTTCGTGGGCCAGCGTCAGCAGCCGGCGCTGTTTCGGCGTGAAGTCCATGTCGCCGACGGCGGGCGTGAAGGGCAAGGGTGTCATGAAGGTCTCTCGGGTGGGCTTGTTGTTCAGTGCAGGACGCGCCGGGAGGCGGCCTCCGTATCGGCCAGGAAGCCGAGCACGAGCGCATCGAATTCATCGGGCGCCTCGAGGTTCTGCAGGTGCCCGATGCCGGGCAGCTCGGCATAGCGGCTGCCGGCGATCCGGGCGGCCATCTTTTGCATCACGGCCGGCGGCGCATTCTTGTCGAACTCGCCGGCCACCAGCAGCGTGGGTACCTGGATCAGCGCCAGCGCGGCGCGGCGATCGAAGGTGACCAGGGCCTCCAGTGCCTTGCGGTAAGTGGGCGGGTTCACGCCGGCCATGCAGTGCGTGGCCAGCGCCACGCCTTCGGGCAGCGAGCCCGGGCCGATCATCTGCGGCACCAGCACTTCGGCCAGCTGCGCCATGGTCTGTCCGGCGTCCAGCGGTGCGGTGCGCTGGGCGATGAAGTCGCGCTGCCAGTCGCCGTCGGGCTTGCCAAAAGACGGCGAAGTGCCACACAGGATCAGCCGGTTCACCAGTTCGGGCCGGCGCGCCACCACCTCTTGCGCCACCATCGCGCCCATGCTGTGGCCCAGAAGAATGACACCCGTTGGTTTGCCCGCCAGCAGGCTCTCGATCAGCGTGATGCAGCTTTGCGCCAGTCCCTTGAAGGTGTAGGGATCGATCGGCGCGCTGTGGCCGTAGCCCGGCATGTCCCAGGCGACAGCCCGGTAGCCCAGCGAGGCAAAGGTCTCGACCTGCGGCGCAAACGCCCGGTGCCCGCCGCCGATGCCGTGCAGCATCAGGATGACCGGGCCGGCGCCGAGTGTGGTGAAGGCGGGGAGCAACATGATCAGCGGGTGTCAGGCCAGCACCTGGCCGTGGTCCACGACAGTCGCACCGTCGAGCTGCACGGTGCAGTGGCGCATCGGCAGGTCGAAGTGGCCCAGCGTGTAGCGGCCCGCCACCTCGTTGGCGCCCGTGCTGTAGAGGAAGTTGCCGGCGAAGGCGCGCAGTTCGGTGCCGTTGAAGTCGCGCTTGTCGTACAACGCCATGCTGTCCCAGCGCGCCGCGGCGTTCAGGCCGTAGCCGACGTGGCTGACGGCGTAGGCCGCCTTGTCACCTTCGCGGGTGGCCCAGGCCGCGATGTAGCTGCGCATCAGTTCGGCGTCCACCCCGGTGCCTTCGATGGCCGTGATGTAGTCGCGCTCGATGGTCAAGGTGATCGGCCGCTCGATGTAGCGCTTGAAGGTCAGGTTCACGTCGCCCTCGGCCAGCACCAGCCGGCCGTTGACGCTGCCCGCGGCCGGAAAGGCCAGCGCGATGCCGCCGGGCCAGTGCGTCATGGTGCCAGGGCGGGTCGTGAAGCCCCAGTTGCCGCCGACCGTCGCGCCTTCGAGCGAGATCGTCAGGTCCGAGCCGGCAGGCGAGGTCACGCGCATCGCCTTGGCGCCGCGCAGCCGCTTGATGTGGGCCTTCACCAGCGCCTCGGTGGCGTCGTCGGGCAGCAGCCGGGCCAGCGCCTCGGGGTGCTCGTTGCTGATGTAAATGACGCGGGGCTGGGTCCCGTTGGCGCCTTTCAGGATGGCCGGCAGCTCGGGGGCGTGCATCAGGCCTTCGACCGTGCAGTCCACCACCAGCGTGCTGCCGGCCAGCGCGGCGACGACGGGGGCGATCTGCTGGATCGCGTTGGATGCGCCGGTGGAGCGGGTGGGCGGAGCCCCCACGCTTGTCACTGCGTGTACGGCGCTGGACGCCGAGGGGGCCTTCGCGCCTTGGGACGGCCCGGCGCCGCTCACACTTTGCAAGTGACAGTGAAAACCTGCGCCCCGATGCGCGCCGCGGCCAGCCGGGCCAGCTGCGCCAGCACCGGGCGGCTCTGGGTTTCGCAGAGGATGGCCACGGTGTCGCCGCTCTGCAGCGCGCAGCGGCGCAGCACCTGCTCGAAGGCGTCGGCCCAGGCGGGCTCTAGGATTTCTTGCAACATGGGTGGCCCTGTTCAGTTCGTGACAGCGCTTGCCCTTGGGGCTGCAGCCTGTCGTGCAAAACAGTATTATTAATGAAATTTCATGTAATTCACAGATGATGTCCCCGCCCCGCAAGGCCACGCCGCCGGCTTTTTCCGCGCGCGAGTTTCGCGCCTCGCTGGGCATGTTCGCCACGGGCGTGACCATCGTCACAGCCCGAACCGCGGCCGGCGAACGGGTCGGCCTGACGGCGAATTCGTTCAACTCGGTCTCGCTCGATCCGCCGCTGGTGCTCTGGAGCCTGGCGCGGGCGGCTGGTTCCATGCTGGCTTTCAGCACGGGTTCGCACTACGCCATCAACATCCTTGCCGCTGACCAGAAAGACCTGGCCGAACGCTTTGCCGCGCGCGACACCGACCGCTGGGCCGGCGTCGATTACATCGAAGGCGTGGCGGGCTCGCCCTTGCTGGCAGGCGCGGCGGCCAGCTTCGAGTGCTTCAACCGCAGCCGCTACGAAGAGGGCGACCACGTCATCTTCGTCGGCGAGGTCGAGCGCTGCAGCCATCGGGCCGATGCCTCGCCCCTGCTGTTTCACGGTGGCAGGTTCTACACCGAGCACCCGCTGCAGGCCGATGCCTCGGCGCCGCAGGCCCCCGACCCGAGGTTCGTCGGCGGTTACCTCGGTTACCTGCTCGGCCAGGCCAGCCATTCGGTCTACCGCGACTTCGAGAATGCCGTGGCCGCCCAAGGCCTCACCCACATCGCCTGGCGCGTGCTGGCCCTGCTGCACGACGCCCGCGCGGCGGCCGGCGAAAGCCGGCGACGGCGCAGTGCCCGTGGGGCAACTTGCGCGCGACGTGCTGGCCAAGCAGCCCACCGTGACCAAACTCGTGCAGCGCATGGCCGACGAAGGTCTTCTGGTCCTTCGCGCCGACCCGCAGGACCAGCGCCGCACGCTGGTGGCGGCCAGCGAGGCCGGCCTGCGCGCGGCCCGCATCCTGGTCGCGGAAGCCCGAGCCCAGGAACAGGCCCTGCTCGCGCACTGGTCCGCCAGCGAAGTGGACACGCTCAAGCGCATGCTGCAGCGGCTGGCGACGGGGGGCTGAGGCCCTTTTCGATACCGCCGTGCCCTGCGGTTGTCGCCACACTGACCGTCGCCCGGGGCGACAGGCCCTACCATCATCGCCATGACCGCCCGCAAAGACCACCTCGACGCCACCGCCACCTCGCTGCTGCTGGCCTGCTGCCTGTTCTGGGGCTTCCAGCAGGTGCTGGTGAAAGCCACGCTGGCCGAAGTGCCACCGGTATTCCAGGCGGCGGTGCGTTTTGCCGGGGCCACGCTGCTGCTGTGGGTCTGGTGCCGCTGGCGCGGTGTGGCGCTGTTCACGCGCGACGGCTCGTTGTGGGCCGGTCTGCTGGCCGGCGCGCTGTTTGCCGGGGAGTTCGCCTGCATCTACCTGGGCCTGCAACACACCTCGGCCTCGCGCCTGACGGTGTTTCTCTACACCTCGCCATTCTGGGTGGCGGCGTTGCTGCCACTTTTCGTGAAGACCGAGCGGCTACGGCCGTTGCAATGGGCCGGGCTGGCCTGCGCGTTCGCGGCCGTGGTGTTTGCCCTGCGCGAAGGTTTCCTGGGCGGCGACGCGGGCCTGACCTGGCGCGGCGACCTGCTGGGTCTGGCGGCCGGCGCGCTGTGGGGCCTGACCACGGTGACCATCCGCTCGTCAGTGCTGGCGCGCGTTTCGGCCGAGAAGATGCTGTACTACCAGGTAGCGGTCAGCACCATCGCGCTGCCTTTCCTGTCGGCCGGACTTGGCGAGCAGTGGGACTTTGACTTCAGCGCCTTCGCGGCGGTGTCGCTGCTCATCCAGACCGTGGTGGGCGCCTTTGCCAGCTACCTGGCGTGGATGTGGATGCTGGGGCGCTACCCGGCGACGAAGATCTCGGTGTTCGTGTTCCTGACACCGATCTTCGCGCTGCTGTTCGGCGCGCTGTGGCTGCACGAGGCGGTCACGCCCAGCCTGCTGGCCGCGCTGGCCCTGGTGGCCGCGGGCATCGTGCTGGTGAACCGCAAGCCGGGGTGATCGTTGCTCAGTCTTCAAACCCGCCCGCGCGGCGCAGGGGCGCAGCCCCGGCACTGGCCAGCAAGTCGATCAGCGCGGCCGCTGCCTGCGGGCTGCCCGCCTGGCTGCTGACCGCCGCCATGTAGACGGTGGCCAGCTCAAATTCCTTGGGCAGCGACGCCACCAGCTGCACGCCGGGCGTGTAGAGGATCTCGGTGACCTGGGTGCAGCCGATCGCCTGCGGCTCGCCGTGCAGGGCCATGGCGGCCATGGCCGTGGCGCCATTGGGGAAGGGGCGCAGGCGGTTCGCCACTTCACCGTCAATGCCAAGCTGCTTCAGCACGCTCATGAAGTGGATGCCCGCCGTCGCCTTGACCGGGTCGGGAAAGTAGATGCCTGTGGCGGCCCGCAGCGCCGCCTTGAGTTCGTCTGGCGTGCCGACCGGTGGCGCCGCCGCGCCGGCCTTTACCGCAATGCCGGTCTTGACCGTGCCGAGCGCACGCGCACTGCCGGCCAGCACATGGCCGCTGGCCTCCAGCTGCGCGATCAGCGCCGCGGTCAGGATCACCACGTCGCAGGGCGCGCCGGCCAGCAGCTGGTCGCGCATCGCGCCCACGGCGTTGTAGGTGCCGGCCAGCGTGCAGCCGGTGTCGGCGGCGAACGGGCCTTCGAGTTTCGACACCAGGCCGAAGGCGGCGCCGCCGCTGAGGACGTGGAGTTGGGTCATGACGTGGGAAATAGAGATTGAAATCAGTCGGCCTTGATGCCGGCGGTCTTGATCACGCGCGCCCACTTGGCGATGTCATCGCGGGCGTATTTGTCGAAGACCTCGGGGCTCATGACCAGCGGCACCGCACCCTGTTTCGCCCAGACCTGGACCACCTCGGGCTGGCTGGCGATTTTGCCGACGGCCTCGTTGAGCCGGTCCACCACGGCTCTCGGCGTGCCTTTGGGCGCCATCAGGCCGAGCCAGATGGTGGCCTCGTAGCCGGGCACGCCGGCTTCGCTGACCGTTGGAACGTCCGGCAGCACCGTCGATCGCTCCCGGCCGGTCGTTGCCAGCGCCCGGACCTTGCCGGCGCGCACCTGCTCGGCCATGGTGGTCACGGCGTCGAACATCAGTTCCACCTGCCCGCCGATCACGTCGGTGCGCGCGCCGGAGCTGCCCCGGTAGGGAATGTGCACGAGGTACACGCCCGCCATGCTCTTGAACAGCTCCCCGGCCATGTGGTAGGGCGTGCCCGGCCCGCTGGAGGCGTAGTTGATCTTGCCCGGGTTGGCCGCGGCGCGTTTGATCAAGTCCTTCAGGGTCTTGTCGGGAACGCCGGGGTTGGCGACCAGCACCAGGTCCGAGTAGTTGATCGGCGCCACCGCCACGAAGTCGCGCATCAGCGCGAAGGGCTTGTTCGGGATCAACGTCTCGTTGACGGTGTGCGCGTTCGACATCAGCAGCAGCGTATAGCCGTCTGGCGGTGCCTTGGCCGCCACGTCGGTGCCGATGACCGAGCCCGCGCCGGGCTTGTTGTCGACCACGAAGGACTGGCCGAGCGACTCCTGCAGCCGCTGGGCGATGAAGCGCGCGTAGTTGTCGGCGGGGCCGCCAGCGGCAAAGGGCACGATGATCTTCACGGGGCGCGTGGGGTAGGTCTGCGCCAGCGCGGTGCTGCCCGCAGCCAGCAGGACCAGTGCGGGCCAGGCCTTTCGGGCGCCGCGGAAGATGACAGAAGCGCGTTCAATGAAGCGGGACAGGGACATGCGGGTTCCTTGATGAATATGGGGGGCTGCGGCGGCTCAGTCCAGGCGCCCGATGCGCTTGACCACGTCGACCATGGTGCGTGCGTCGGCCTGCACGTATTTCTCGAACTCCGGCGCGTCCAGGTACAGGATGGGGCTGCCGGCGTTGCCGATCACCTCCCGGACCTTGGGGTCCTGCGCCGCGGCCTTGGCGGCGGCGCGCAGGCGCTGCGCGATCGGCTCCGGCGTGCCGGCCGGGATGAACAGGCCCGACCACTGTGCGTACTCCGTGGCATAGCCCACGTCCTTCAGGCTGGGCACGCCGGGCAGAGCGGCCAGCGGCCCGCTGCCCCAGTGCCCCAGCGCGCGCAGCTTGCCGGCCTTGATGTGCTGCAGCACCGTGGCGGGCCCGGACGACACCGCGTCGATCTGCCCGCCGAGCAGCGCGACCACGGCCGGGCCGGCGCCGGTGTAGGGGATGTGGGTCAGCTTCACGCCCGCCACCTGCGACAGCATCTCCATCGGCACGTGCATGGTGCCGTAGTTGCCCGACGAGCCGTAGTTGATGGCGCCGGGGCGTTTCTTCGCGTCGTCGACGAACGCCTGCACGGTTTTCCAGGGCGCGTCGGCGCGAACCACCAGCACGGTCGGGTCGGCCGTGTAGCGCGCCATCGGCCGCAGTTCGGCCAGCGTGAACATCGGTGCGCGCCCGAGCACGGCATCGGCCTCGGGGATCACCGTCAGCGACGACAGCGCCAGCAGCACCGTATAGCCGTCGGGTTTGGCCTTGGCCGCCAGGCCCATGCCGATGCCGCCGCCCGCGCCGGCCTTGTTCTCGATGATCACCGGCTGGCCCAGCTCGCGCGAGAGCGCCTCGGCCACGGGCCGCGCCACGAGGTCGGCCAGACCGCCCGGCGGGAAGGGCACGATCATGGTGATGGCGCGGGTCGGCCAGTCGCCCTGGGCTGCGCCCAGCAGGGGTGTGGCGGCGATCAGGGCGCCCAGCAGGGCGTTCAGGGTGGTGCGGCGTTGCATGCGTGTGTCTCGTTTTTGGGGCGGGTTCCGCCGGGGCTGGACCGGGCCGTTGTTGAGGGGTGCGTGCTACCATTTGACGCCATTTCGGCGCCGCGCGCATCCGCGTAAATCCGGTGGCGGATCATCCGTCCGACGCGCACTTTCAAACATCCCCTGTCCGGAGCCCCACCATGAAGATCGCCGCCTTTCTCCTGCAGGGTGTCCCCACGGTGGGGCTGGTGAGCGCCGACGGTTTGTCGGTCCAGCCCTTTGCGCTGTCGGCCCATGCGGCCGTTCGCGGCGCGCTGCCGATCGTCGAGGCGCTGTCCCGCGGCGACGCACTGCCCGCGCTGCTGCCGCCGGTGGCCTTGGCCGACGTGCAGCTCACGGCGCCATTGCCGCGCCCACGCCGCAACATCTTCTGCGTGGGCAAGAACTATTACGCCCACGCGAAGGAATTCGCCGGCAGCGGCTTCGACAGCAGCGCCAAGGCGGGCGGCGACATCCCCAGCGTGCCGATCGTGTTCAGCAAGGTGCCGGAATCGGTCGTCGGGCCCAGCGACTTCATCGAGCTGCCGGTGGGCGTGTCCGACGCCATCGACTACGAAGCCGAGCTGGCCGTGATCATCGGCCGCGGCGGCAAGGGCATCAAGGCAGCGGACGCGATGCAGCACGTCTGGGGCTACACCATCGTCAACGACGTCACCTCGCGCGACTGGCAGAACCGCCACCTGCAGTGGCACATGGGCAAGTCCTTCGACACCTTCTGTCCCATGGGCCCCTGGCTGGTCAGCGCCGACGCGTGCGATGGCGCCAACACCGGCGTGCGCTGCTGGGTCAATGGCGAGTTGCGCCAGGACGCGCGCACCTCTGATCTGATCTTCAACATCCCCACGCTGATCGAAACCCTGTCCGCCGGCATCACGCTGTACCCGGGCGACATCATCGCCACCGGCACGCCGGTGGGCGTGGGCATCGGCTTCAAGCCGCCGAAGTACCTGCAGGCGGGCGACCGGGTGCGCATCGAGATCGACGGCATCGGGCACATCGACAACCCGGTGCGCTGAGCACGGGGCGATACGGCGCGTTCGGGGCCAGCGCAGGCAAAAAGCGCCCGGCCATTTGGGCACAATGGACTCCCATCCTTCGTCAAGGGATTGAACATGCTCGGATTCCTGCCTCCCGTGGTGCGTGGCGTCATCGCGTTCCTGCTGCTGCTGATCAACACCCTCTTCTGGTGCGCGCTGCTGTTCATCCTGGCGCTGGTCCGGCTGGTGTTGCCCTTCAAGGCGGTGCGCGTGCGCATCGACCCGCTGCTCAACGCCATCGCCACGGCCTGGGTGGCCTGCAACAGCGGCTGGATGTGGCTCACGCAGCGCACGCAATGGGACGTGCAGGGCATCGACGAACTGCCCTACCGGGGCTGGTACCTGGTGAACAGCAATCACCAGGGCGCGGTCGACATCTTTGCGCTGCAGCATGTGATGAACCGGCGCATCCCGATGCTCAAGTTTTTCATCAAGCAGCAGCTCTTTTACGTGCCGGTGATCGGGCTGGCCTGGTGGGCGCTGGATTTCCCGTTCATGAAGCGCCACTCCGCCGCAGCCCTGCGCAAGAATCCCGCCTTGCGCGAGCAGGACCGCGAGACGACGCGCCGCGCCTGCGAGAAGTTCGCCCTGGTGCCCACCAGCGTGATGAACTTCGCCGAGGGCACGCGCTTCACGCCGGCCAAGCACGCGGCGCAGGCCTCGCCCTACCGTCACCTGCTCAAGCCCAAGGCCGGCGCGCTGGCGCTGGCGCTGCACGCCATGGGGCACCAGTTCCATTCCCTGGTCGACGTGACGCTGGTCTACCCGGACGGCGTGCCGACGTTCTGGCAGTTCCTTTGCGGACGCGCGAAACGGGTGATTGTGCGGGCGCGCCAGCTGCCCATCCCCGCCGATTTCTGTGTGGGTGACTACGAGGGCGACGCCGAATTCCGCGCCACTCTGCACCGTTGGCTGGCGGACCTCTGGGAATACAAGGACCGGCAGATTGAGGGGCTCCTTCAAGGCTGACCGGCGTCATGCCCCATCGTCTTGTGCGGGTTGTCTTTGTGCTTGCCGCCCCATGCGCCTAAGATGCCCCCAGAATGCGGTATCAATGCCGGGACAAACCATGAAAGGGGTGCCATGTACAAACGAATCCTGCTTGCCTATGACGGCTCCGAACCGGGACAACAGGCGCTGCTGGACTGCCAGGAAATCGCGCAATGGAGCCAGTCGGAACTCACGCTGATCGCGGTGATGCCGCTGCCCCTGTCCGTCATCGGACCAGAGGGGGGCGTCTACGACGAGGCCACGCAGACCGAAGAAAAAGCCCGCTACCAGGAGATCCTGGACATCGGCTTGCGCCGGCTGGCCGACAAGGGGCTGGCCGCCCGCGGCGAGGTGGTGGTCGGCGATGCGGTGAGTGAAATTGCCGACTTCGCCCGCCGGATCGACGCCAACCTGATCGTGGTGGGGCACAAGCACCTGGAAGGATGGGCCGCCCGCTGGTGGCGGGGCTCTGTTTCCAGGTCGTTGATCGCCGATTCGCCCTGCAGTGTGCTGGTGGTGATCACGAGGTGAATGCGCCACCGGTCTGGCGCGCCGGCATGAGCTTCGGCAGGTTGCCCATGGCCGCCATCGCACCGGCCTTGAACCGGGCCATGATGGCCACTTTTTCCTCATCGGCCGGATCGATCTCGGAAATCATCTTGCCGAACCCGTCCAGCCGGCTGTTGCGCAGCCATTGGCGCAAGGCCTTGTCCTGGCCCCACTTGAACTGGTTCATCATGTTTCCCATGACGCAGGCCGGGTAGGCCTCGATCGCGTGGGGGAAGGCAATCGTCGCGCACAGCTGGTTCTTCGCCGCGTCGTCGTCATGGTGTGCCTCCACGTAGGCCACCAGGGCCGCGCTGAATGTGGGCAGCGGCATGCGCACGATCTGCAGCACCAGCCGGTCGCCCTGAAAGATCGGCTGCGCCGGCCGGGGTTCAACGGCAGACGCGGTGCAGTCGATGAACAAGGTATTGGCGGCCACGGGCACGCGCCCCTGATCCAGCACCATCTCGCCCGTTTCGATGGCCTGCACACGGCCCATGCGAATCACCTGCGTGATCCGGCGCAGCAAGTCCACCTCGCCCCTGGCCAAGGTGGCGTAATGAAACATGGTCGGCTTGCGCTGCGGATCGATGCGCATCATCTGGTCGCTGGCCTCCAGCCGCTCGAACAGATCGTCGACCGACGTCGCCTTGGCGCAGGCCTCCATCAGTGCGGCCTGCCCGCCCATGCTTTCCTTGAAAAATTCCATGCCGGGCTGGGTGCTCGCGCGGTTGACCACCCAGGAGTCACGCGGCATGACCCAGCTGATCGCCTCGGGCGGCGCGCCGGAGTTGAGCAGCCACACCCCCACGTCCATCGCCGTCTTGCCGGCGCCGACGATCACGAAGTGGGCCGGGCGTGGCGCCTTGCTTTGCCACAACTGCGGCAGTGCGTTGGGGGTGACCAGGCGCACGCCCTCGGCCACCCGGTATTTGGGCGTCTGGGTCGAAGGAACCCGGGTGTTGTACCAGGTGGCGTCCACCGTTTTCTTGCGCACCGTGACCGTCGTTTCCTCACCGGACAGGATCGAGACGAAGCGGCCGTCCCCCATGGTAGTCGCACATCGGGTGGTAGCTGACGCGCCCGCTGGGCAGCAGCTTCTGGTTCATCACGCGGTCGAAATACCCGCTCACCTCGGGGCCGGAAGCGAGCTCGTAATAGCCCTTGTTGACGCCGACCGTGTCGATGCGGTCGGCCCCGAGCGGCATGGAGTTGACGCCATAGAAGGCCGAGGGCTGGTGCAGCGCCACGAAGGAATAGGCGTCGTTCCAGTGGCCACCGGGCTTGCCATGCCGGTCCACGAGGGTGATGTGCGCGTCGGTCTCGTCCAGCAGCGTGTCGGCAAAAGCCAGGCCCACGGCGCCGCTGCCGATGATCAGATAGTCCGTCTCGATGTGTGCCATGGCATGTTCCCGGTTGACGATGGCCTGTCGCGCAGGGAGCGATCGCACCGCTGCCGGCCATGAGTGCAGCGGAGTATCACGGTTGCGGCTGTGCCCGTCCAGCCGGCGGGTTTTCTGACGGTGCACGCTGGCTTACACCACCGCCCCTGTGCAAAGTCCACGTACCAGTCCAGGCAGCCCGGGTTGGCCATCGCCTCGCGGTTGAGCACCTTCTCCAGCGGGTGGCCCAGCAGCAGCTTCTTGATCGGCAGCTCCTGCTTCTTGCCCGAGAGCGTGCGCGGGATCTCGGCCACCTGGAAGATCTCGTTGGGCAGGAAGCGCGGGCTCAGCGACACTTTGATCGCCTCGTTGATCGGGCGTTCATGGCCTCGTCCAGCGCCTGCCCCTCGCGCAGCACGACGAACAGCGGCATGTAGCTCTCGCGGCCCAGGTATTCGAGGTCCACCACCATCGAATCCAGCACCTCGGGCAGGGCCTCGACCGCGCTGTACAGCTCGCTGGTGCCCATGCGCAGGCCGTGGCGGTTGATGGTGGCGTCGCTGCGGCCGAAGATCACGCAGCCGGTGCTGCCGGTGGCGGGGTTGCCGATGCGCAGCCAGTCGCCGTGGCGCCAGACGCCGCCGGCTTCGGGAGGGAGGTCACCGCCGCCCGGCTTGCGGCCGTGCCCCGGCGGGTACATCTCGAAGTAGCTGGACAGCAGGCGGGCGTTGTTGGTGTCGCCCACGAAGTACAGCGGCATCGACGGAATCGGCTGGGCGCAGACCAGCTCGCCCACCTCGCCCAGCACCGGCTCGCCGGCGTCGTTCCAGGCCTCGACCGCGCAGCCCATCAGGCGGCATTGCATCTCGCCCGGCACCTGCGGCAGTTCGCGGTGGCCGCCGATGAAGGCGCCCGCGAAATCGGTCCCGCCGCTGATGTTGCACCACCAGATGTCGCGCTGGGCTTCGGTCTTCGCAATCGCCGCGAATTGCCGGTGCCCCACTGCTGCGCCTCGGGCGACAGCGGCGAGCCGGTGGTGCCCAGCGCGCGCACCCGGGACAGGTCGCCGCACGGTGGACAGGTCCACGCCCGCCTTCAGGCAGTTGGCGAAGAAGGCCGCGCCGGCGCCGAAGAAGGTCACGCCCAGCTCGGCACCGAAGCGCCACAGCGTGGTCCAGTCGGGCTTGTCCTTGCTGCCGCCGGGGTTGCCGTCGAAGATCACGCAGGTGGTGCCGTTGAGCAGGCCGCTGGTCTGCGCGTTCCACATCACCCAGCCGGTGGAGCTGTACCAGTGGTAGCGCTCGCCCCAGTTGTTGGGGTGGTAGCTGCAGCCCACGTCGTTGTGGATGATCTTCAGCGCCAGCGCCACGATGACGGTGCCGCCGTGCCCGTGCACGATGGGCTTGGGCAGGCCGGTGGTGCCGCTGGAGTAGACGATCCACAGCGGATGGTCGAAGGGCAGCCAGAGCGGCTCGAAAGCGGCGACTTGGGCATCATTTCGGGCGATGCCCAGCGCGAAACGGGTAATAGTCTGCTATCAAATCCGATGACTTGTCGTCGCCCGCATGGCCCAGGTTGCGGTGCAGGATGACGTGGCGCAGCGTGGGCAGGGCGGCGCGCATCTCGGCCACCACGCCCAGGCGGTCGAAGTCGCGCCCGCCGTAGGTCACGCCGTCGCAGGCGATCAGCACCACCGGGTCGATCTGGCGGAAACGGTCGAGCACGGCGTTGGTGCCCATGTCGGGCGCGCAGACGCTCCAGACCGCGCCGATGCTCACCGTGGCCAGAAAGGCCACCATGGTCTCGGGAATGTTGGGCAGGTAGGCGGCCACGCGGTCGCCGGGCTTCACGCCCGCTTCCCGCAGGTGCAGCGCCAGCGAGGCCACCTGGCGGCGCAGCTCGGGCCACGACAGCTCGTGCTGCTGCCCTTTTTCGTTGCGGCTGATGATGGCCGGGAAACCCGCCGCGTGCGCGGGCTCCACATGCCGGAACACCTGCTGCGCGTAGTTGGCCTGCGCGCCGGGAAACCACTTCGCGCCGGGCATCACGTTCTTCTCCAGCACCGCGGTGTGCGGCGTGGGCGACTGCAGGTCGAAGTAGTCCCAGATGCTCTGCCAGAAGGCGTCGAGCTCGGTGGTGGACCAGCGCCAGAGATCGTCGTAGTTGTCGAAAGCCAGGCCGCGCGTGTCGCGCAGCCAGTTCTGGTACAGGCGGATCTGGGGAAGGAAAGGCGGCGTGGAAAGGGGTGTGTGGGTCGCGCTCATGGCCATGAGGGTAGCGGCTTGGCGCCGCCCGCGCATCGGGGAAGCTACGCGGGTGCGACAGCCGATTGCCCTTATGCTGGCGGCCTCACGATCCCGAGGCTGCCATGACTCTGCCCACCCCCACGCTCGAACCCATCGCCGATCTCACGGTCTTTGTTGCCACGCCCATCGAAGCCGGGCAGGTGACCGGCCTGAACAGCCGGGGCCGGCGCCGCATCATTCCGATCACCGGTGGAAAAGTGACCGGTCAACTCAACGGCACCGTGCTGCCCGGCGGCGCGGACTTCCAGATCGTGGTGTCCGACACCTGCGCCGATCTGGATGCGCGCTACCTGCTGCGAGCTCGACAACGGCGAGCATGTCTTCGTGATGAACCGCGCCCTGCGCCGGGGCTCGGTGGAAGACATCGCGAAGCTGGTGCGCGGCGAGCCGGTCGATCCGGCGGCGATCTACTTCCGCTGCGCGCCCACCTTCGAGGTCTCGTCGCCCGCGCTGGCCTGGCTGACCGAGAGCCTTTTCGTCGGCACCGGCGCGCGCTTTCCGGACCGGGTGGAGATGCGCTTCTTCCGGCGTGGCGAGAAGCTCAGCCGGCCGCGCCGCGCTACTTGATCATCTTCCAGACCATTTCCAGCCCCGCCGCCCACAGGTCGCCGTGGGTGAGGTTGATGTCGGCTGAACAGCTCGGAGCGCTCGGCCCGGGCTTCGCGCTCGGCCTTCAGGCGGTCGCGCTCGATGCCGATCAGCGCATCGGCCAGGTCCAGCGGCCGGGCCGTGTGCCTGGCGCTGCGCGGCGCTGGCATAGCCGTCCAGCGCCCGCTCCACGGCCTGCGGGTCGATCAGCGAGAACGCCGAGCGGCAGTGCGGGCAGGCGTGGTCCTTGCGGATGTCCACCGGCGCGCCGCAGCCGGTGCAGGTGATGATGGCCACGCGCTGCGCGATGTCGTCGATCTCGGGCTTCGTGAGCTGGCGCACAAAGCCTTTTTCCACCATGAAGGACGAGAACGCGCTGAAGCGGCCGTGGCGGCGCGGGCAGCGGTAGGTGACGTAGCGCCCGCTGCGCACCACGTCGAAGCCCTTTTCCAGCGGACGCTCGCAGCGCGGGCACGCCAGCTGCGCGGCCAGCGGGTGGCGTGGCGCATCGCGCTGCTCGTGCAGCAGCCGGAACAGCTCGACCACCGAGGCCGGCGCGAGCTTGAGGTTCTCATGGGGATCGAACCACAGGCCCTGGCAGGCAAAGCAGATGTCCAGCTCCAGCGGCCGCCCGTCCTGGCTGGCCAGCGGGTGGATGGACATGGGCGCTTTGCAGGAGGGGCAGGGCGTGGGGCCGGGCATGGGGGCGGTGGCGGGGCGTGCGAAGGTCTGGAAATCCTAACCGGTTCTGGGCCTTCGGGGCCGTCAGGCAATACTTCGCAATTCATAGCAAACTATGACCATCCGACGCTGGGGAAGTGCCGTATTTGACTGAGATTTTCCTCTGCAGGCGCCTTTTGCGGCCTGTCAGCCCCCCACCCGCGCCGCAATCGCTTCGCCCATCTCCTGCGTGCTGGCGTTGCCGCCCAGGTCGGGCGTGCGCGGGCCGGTGATCAGCGTCACCTCGATCGCCTGGACGATGGCGTCGTGCGCCTGGCGGAAACGCGCGTCGGGCTGGCCGTCCGCGCCCGGGCGGCTGCCGGCCAGGAAGTCGAGCATCAGCGCGCCCGACCAGATCATGGCCACCGGGTTGGCGATGTTCTTGCCGTAGATGTCGGGCGCCGAGCCGTGCACCGGCTCGAACAGCGACGGGAAGCTGCGCTCCGGGTTCAGGTTGGCCGAGGGCGCCAGGCCGATGGTGCCGGTGGTGGCCGGGCCGAGGTCCGACAGGATGTCGCCGAACAGGTTGGACGCCACCACCACGTCGAAGCGCCCGGGCTGCAGCACGAAGCGCGCGCTCAGGATGTCGATGTGCTGCTTGTCCACGGTGACCTCGGGGTAGCCCTTGGCCATGGCATCGGCGCGCGCCGTCCCACCAGGGCATGCTGATCGCGATGCCGTTGCTCTTGGTGGCCACGGTCAGGTGCTTGCGATTGCGGCTTTGCGCCAGCTCGAAGGCGTACTTCAGCACGCGGTCGGTGCCATGGCGCGAATAGACCGACTCCTGGATCACGATCTCGCGCTCGGTGCCCGCGTACATCACGCCGCCGAGGTTGGTGTACTCGCCCTCGGTGTTCTCGCGCACCACGAAGTAGTCGATGTCGCCGGCCTTGCGCCCGGCCAGCGGGCAGGGCACGCCCTCGAACAGGCGCACCGGGCGCAGGTTGATGTACTGGTCGAACTCGCGGCGGAACTTCAGCAGCGAGCCCCACAGCGACACATGGTCGGGCACGGTGGCCGGCCAGCCGACGGCGCCGAAGTAGATCGCGTCCATGTCCTGCAGCTGCGCCTTCCAGTCGTCCGGCATCATCTGGCCGTGCTGCTGGTAGTAGTCGCAATGCGCCCAGTCGAACGACGTGAATTCAAGGGCCAGGCCGAAGCGGCGCGCGGCGGCTTCGAGCACGCGCAGGCCCTCGGGCATGACCTCGCGGCCGATGCCGTCGCCGGCGATGACGGCAATGCGCAGGGGTTTGGGGTCTGGGGTGGAGGTGGTCATGGCAGTGCGGGGGTCGGGTTGGAACCCCGCCATTGTCAACCGTTCGATGCGGACCGGTCATCCGCGTTTGCCACATGCACTCTGAACGGTGTGCGAAAGCTCAGGGTGCGGGGTCGATGCCCGCCACCACCCGCCCGTCCACCAGCTCGATCTGCCGGTCGCAGCGCGCGGCCAGGCGCGGGTCGTGCGTGACGATCAGGCAGGCGCTGCCGTGGTCGTGGTTGAACTCGCGCAGCAGGCCGAACACCTCGTCGGCCGACACCGTGTCGAGGTTGCCGGTGGGCTCGTCGGCCAGGATCAGCCGGGGCTTGAGCGACAGCGCCCGCGCAATCGCCACGCGCTGCTGCATGCCGCCCGAGAGTTCGCCGGGGCGCTTGGACTCGGCCCCCTTCAGGCCCACGCGCGCCAGCAGCTCGCGCGCCAGGGCTTCGGCCTCGGGCGTGGCCGTGCCGTGGGCGATGATGGACGGCAGCAGCACGTTCTCCAGCGCGGTGAAGGCCGGCAACAGGTGGTGGAACTGGAACACGAAGCCGATGGTGCGCGCCGCGCAGCCGCGTGAGGCCGGCGTCGTCCAGCGACAGCGTCTGCTGGTCCGCAATCTCCAGCGTGCCCGCGGTCGGCCGCTCCAGCAGGCCGATGATGTTGAGCAGCGTGCTCTTGCCCGAGCCCGACGGCCCCTTGAGCGCCACGAACTCCGCCTCGCGCAGCGCCAGCGTGATGCCGTGCAGCACCTCGGTCTCCACCGGCGTGCCGACGTTGTAGCTCTTGTGGATGTCGGTGAGCTTCAGGATGGGGGCGGGCGGGGGGGTCATGCGTGGGGGTATTGTGGACGCATGGGGGGTGAGTCGGCTCAGGGGCGAGATGGATATTTATGGCAAGGGGCTGAAATCGGCCACAACTGGCCCGTCGCCGGTTCTATAGAGCAGCCACTCAAAAGGCAACTTCACTCCAGAAGCTGACTGATGACCGACTAAAGCTCATTGGCCAAAGCGGCCGCCATGGCAGCGCCCTTCTGACCCGCTCAAAATAAAATTCAATTGGCTTGTCTGTTCGGAATTTGTGATTGCGTTCATCCCTACCGAGCCGGATTGTTTGACATGAACTCGATCAAATCTTTGGTGCTCTGTTCGGCTACCTGCCTGTTGGGTTGATTGGTGTTAGTGCAACCACGTCCGTTGCAAGCTAATTTCTCGAAGAAACTGGCCCCCTTTTTTTGATCCCAGCCATGAGTCGCATCAGGGTAGACCTGTACGGAGAATACTCGTTGTTGGGATTCCGGAAGTGCTTTCACAGCGTCTTCGCAAGCTTTTGGGTCCCTGTTGTCATAGTCGTCATTTGCCCCGGCGTAGATTTTTATCGGCGCCCCGGTCCACTCCATCCATGCACTTGTAGGTACCGGATTTTTGCGTCCCTGAGCATTTGCTTTCAGCACCCAGCATATGGGATAGAAAGGCGCATGGGCGGCAAATTGCTGACCGGATTTCCCATAGGTCTTATTTGCCCAAGTCGTTGCAGCTACAAGTGCAAGTAGCCCGCCATATGAATATCCGGCGACACCGATACGCTTGGGGTCAATTTCGGGATTAGATGCGAGGAAGTTCAACGAGCCAAAAAGTTCGGGCAGATAAGCCGAAGGCCCCCCCGCCTTGGCAGAGCCATGAGTTGGAAACATGCGTAACTCAAGGGTGGCAAACCCGGCTTTTTGAAGTGCCTGTGCGTACGTGGACGTTCCCTCGCGTTCGTCGGACCATCCCCAAGCGCTGTGCAGCAACACGATTGCGGGTAGTTTGGCTCCAGCATTCTGAGCACTTGGGCGGGAGTAGATTGCCTCCACTTTCTCTGCGCCTGGACTGCCGCCGGTCTGTGCTCCGGGAAATTTACAAGCTCTTGTGCATAGCAACAAATGGCATACAGCCCAGTAGGCATCCAACCACGAACCTGCGAAAACAGCCGAACACATCCTTCTCCAGTCGCATTTGTCGTCTCCTTTACGATTGAAAACGAATCTAAACACTGGGTATCTCAAGCTGAAGCGCCCCTGAATAATAAAAGCGACCGCTCCTCTCAGCAAGTTGCCGTTGGGGTGTCGAATCCAGCGGTGACCGAAGTGGGTCGCTACCAGACCCCCGATCCATCCAAGCCCCTCACGCCCTGATCGCCTGCACCGGATCCATCCGCGCCGCGCTGCGCGCCGGAATCGCCGCCGCCGCCAGCCCCACGCCGCAGGCCACCACGGACGCCAGCAGCACCAGCATCGGGTCGAGCTGCGCGGCGAACATGGCGCTGCCGTCGGGGCTTTTGAACACGTGCGAGAACACCACCAGCAGCGCATAGGCCAGCGCCGAGCCCAGCGCCGAGCCCACCAGCCCCACCAGCCCGCCCTGCAGCAGAAAGATCGCCATGATGCGGCGCCGGCCCGCGCCCATGGCGCGCAGGATGCCGATCTCGCGCTGCTTCTGCACCACGCTGACCACCAGCACGCTGGAGATGCCCAGGGCCACGATGATCACCACGAAGCTGCGGATCAGGTTGTTCGACACGGTCTGGTTGGCCAGTGCGTTGAGCAGGCCGGAGTTGGTCTGCATCCAGCTGTCCACGGTCAGGCCGGTCTGCGCGCGCAGGGTGTCGGCCACGGCGTCGGCGCCAAACAGGTCGCGCACGGTGAGGTCGATGTTGGAGACGCCGCCCGGCAGATCGAGCAGGGATTGCGCCAGCTTCAGCGTGACGAAGACCCAGCGCCGGTTCAGGTCGCGGTTGCCCATGTCGAACAGGCCGGTGATGTCCAGCGTTTCGCTGCGGCCGGTGGCGCTGGTCACGCGCAGCTTGTCGCCCACGGTCAGGCCCAGATCGCTGGCCAGGTCGGTGCCGATCAGCGCGCCGGTGCCGGCGACGTCGAAGCGCCCGCGGGTCATGTAGTCGTCCATGCGCACCACGCGGCGGTATTGCTCGGGCTCCACGCCCAGCAGCACCACGCTCTTGTTGCTGTTGCCGCGCGCGGCAAAGGCCGGGCCGCTGACCACCGGCGACACCGCCAGCACGCCGGGCGTGGCCGCGGCCAGCGCGGCGATGCGCTCCCACTGGTCGACGGATCGCAGCCGCTGTTCGCGCGGCTGCACCAGCGCGGCCACGGCCTGGTCGGCGCGCGGCGTGACCACGCGCTGCGTGGCTTCTTCCAGCGGCTTGATCACCACATGGGCCTGCGAGCCCAGCACCTTGTCGATGATGGTGCCCTGCAACTGGTTGATGAGCTGGGTGAGGAAGATGATCACCGCCACGCCGCCGGTGACGCCGGCCAGGATCAGCGCGCTTTGCATGCGGCCTTCGCGCAGAAAGCGCAGCGCGACCAGCAGCTCGAACGGCATCCAGCGCGCCTGCGAGCTGAGGGCGGGGCGGGTGCGGTGGAAGCTGAATTTCATGCGGGGTGGCGCGGCGAGGTGGGTCAGCGCGAGATGAAGGAGGGCACTTCCATGCCCTTTTCCGGCGCCAGGGCAGGGCCGCGGCGCACGCGGTCGCCGGGCAGTGCTTTTTCGGTCTGGGGAATGGCCTCGTCGCCTTCTTTCAGGCCGTCCAGGATTTCCACCGAGCCGATGCCGCGCAGGCCCAGGCGCACCGGCACGCGCACCGCGCGGCCGTCCTGCAGCGCCAGCACCCAGGGTTTTTCGCGGTCGGCGTCGCGCACCGCACTCGATGGCAGCACCAGCGCGTCTTTCTTCGAGCCGGCCAGCAGCTCCACCGAAACCGTCATGTCCGGCTTCAGGAAGGCGGGCGGCTTGGGCACTTCCAGGCGCACGTCCACCGTGCCGCGCTGGGGGTCCACCGCCGGGGAGACGTAATAGAGCTTGGCGTCGAAGCGCTGGCCCGGAAACGCATCGGCCACTGCCTGGGCGGCCATGCCGGGGGTGAGCAGGCGCAGGTGTTTTTCGTCCACCGCCGCGTCGATGCGGGTGTTGCCCTGCGCGGCCAGCGCCAGCAGCGTGCGGCCGGGCTGCGCCATGGTGCCGGGCTCCACGTTGCGCGCCAGCACCACCGCATCGACCGGGCTGGTGATCTGCAGCCGCGCCAGGCGGGCCGTGGCCACTTCCACGGCGGCCTCGGCCTGCGCCACGCGCGAGGCGGCCATGGCGGGCTCGATGCCGCTGGCCTGGTTGGCGGCCGACTGCACGCGCGCGGACTCCAGCGCGCTGCGGGCGGTGTCGAGCAGGCGTTGGGCGTCGTCGAGCTTTTGCTGCGAGAAAAAGCCTTTTGCCACCAGGTCACGCGTGCGCTCGTAGTCACGCTCGGCGGCCTTGAAGGTGGCCTCGGCCTGCACCACGGCCTGGCTGGCCACCGGGGCCGATACCGTGGCCTGCTGGGTGGCGCGGCCGCGGGCCTCGACCAGCGCGGCGCGGGCCTGCTGCAAGGCGGCGCGCGCCTCGGCGTCGGACAGGCGCAGCAGCAGGTCGCCGGCCTTGACGCGGTCGCCCTCGCGCACCTTCACGTCCAGCACGGTGGCGGTCACTTCGCTGCCGATGTCCATGCGCGCCGGCGCGTTGAGCCGCCCCGTGGCCACCACCGATTGCACGATGCCGGTGCGTACCACCGGCGCGACCTGGACCTTGGTGCCGCGCTGGCTGGCCCATGCCACAGCGGCGGCCACCACCAGTACGGCGAACGCTGCAGATCCCCATTTGACGAGAGGTTTCATATTGCAAGCGTAGCAGCATGCCGCAACTGCAGACTGTTGGCGGGCGAACGTAGCGGCCTTCATGGCGCCCTCTTCCTTGAGTTGCTTCAGAAACCGTCTACGATGGCCGCTTCAAAGAAATGGAGCAATCAATGGGCATGCTGGACTGGACCGAGAGAAGCGCGGACGTGCTGCAACAGGGCGGGGTGATCGGTCCGGACGAGCGCCTGCCCTGGCCGCAGACCGCGGTGATGGGGGTGCAGCACGTCATCGCCATGTTCGGCGCCACGGTGCTGGCGCCGATCCTGATGGGTTTTGATCCGAACATCGCCATCCTGATGAGCGGGGTGGGCACGCTGATCTTCTTCATCATCACCGGCGGCAAGGTGCCCAGCTACCTGGGGTCGAGCTTCGCATTCATCGGCGTGGTCATTGCCGCCACGGCCTATGCCGGCAAGGGGCCGAACGCCAATATCGGTGTCGCTCTGGGCGGCATCATCGCCTGCGGCCTGCTGTACACCCTGATCGGCGCGCTGGTGCAGGCCATCGGCACCGGCTGGATCGAGCGCTTCATGCCGCCGGTGGTCACCGGCGCCGTGGTGGCCGTGATCGGCCTGAACCTGGCCAGCATTCCGGTGAAGAACATGGCGGCGAGCAACTTCGACAGCTGGATGCAGGTCGTCACCTTCGTCAGCGTGGGCCTGGTGGCGGTGCTGACGCGCGGCATGGTGCAGCGCCTGCTGATTCTGGTGGGCCTGATCGTGGCGACGCTGATCTACGCCGTGCTGACCAACGGGCTGGGCCTCGGCAAGCCGATGGACCTGAGCGGGCTCATCAACGCTGCCTGGTTTGGCGCGCCGGCCTTCACGGCGCCGGTCTTCACCGGCAACGCCATGCTGCTGATCGCGCCGGTGGCCATCATTCTGGTGGCCGAGAACCTGGGTCACATCAAGGCCGTGACCGCGATGACCGGCAAGAACCTGGACGTCTACATGGGCCGCGCCTTCATCGGCGACGGTATCGCCACCATGGTCTCGGGCAGTGCCGGCGGCACCGGTGTGACCACCTATGCCGAGAACATCGGCGTGATGGCAGCCACCAAGATCTATTCCACCGCCGTGTTTCTGGTGGCGGCGCTGATTGCCGTGCTGCTGGGCTTTTCGCCGAAGTTCGGCGCGGTGATCCAGGTGATTCCGCTGCCGGTGATGGGCGGCGTGTCGATCGTCGTGTTCGGCCTGATCGCCGTGGCCGGCGCCAAGATCTGGGTCGACAACAAGGTCGATTTCTCGCAGAACAAGAACCTGATCGTCGCGGCCATCACGCTGGTGCTGGGCACCGGCGACTTCACGCTCAAGTTCGGCCAGTTCGCGCTCGGCGGTATCGGCACCGCCACCTTTGGCGCCATTCTTTTGTATGCCCTGCTCAACCGCAAGCCCTGATTTTTTTCGCCCGCCTCCCAAACCCAACCTGCCTGGAAACCTGACATGACTTCATCCAACCCCTGTCGCCTTTTCCTTGGTCCGCGCGCTTTCGTCGGCCGCACTGCTGCTGGGCCTGGTGGCCTGCGCTGCGCCGAAGCCCGACGTGACGGCCGCGGCCGACCTGCAGGCCACCCGCGGCAATACGGCCAGCGGCACCTTGGTTTTTGTCCAGACTGGCGACAAGGTGTTGGTCACCGGCGAAGTGCGTGGCCTCAAGCCCAATGCCGAGCATGGTTTTCATGTGCATGAAAACGGCGACTGCTCCAGCGGCGACGGCATGAGCGCCGGCGGCCACTTCAATCCGGGCGGCAACGCGCACGGCCAGTACGGCCGGGCCGAGCACCATGTGGGCGACCTGCCGTCATCTGAAGGCCGACGCGCAGGGCGTGGCAAAGTTCGAGCTCATCTCCACCAGCCTGACGCTCAAGCCCGGCGCCGCCAGCATCGTGAACAAGGCCCTGATCGTGCACCGTGACCCCGACGACTACTGGACCCAGCCCACCGGCAACTCCGGCCCGCGCGTGGCCTGTGGCGTGATCCGCAAGTCGTGAAGGGGTGAGGCGTCAGGGTGAAGCCGAGGGGCGGCGTGACGCTGAGCTTCTTCAAAAAGCGTAGCAATCAGCGGCCATTCGGCGCTGGGGAAGCGGCAATTTTGCCTTGATTCCGGGTTCGAAGGCACGGTCGCGCGCATGGAAGTATTTAGGGTTTTTCATGCCCCTGTCCGATCGCGTTCGTCACCCCGGCCGTACGCAAGCAGATCAACAACGGGCAGAGCGGTAACCGGGTCGTTTCGTGCGACGGCGAATCGATACTCTCGCGGATCAGCCGCGGGCCTGAAGAATCTCGAGGGGACCAGAGGGGCTTGACGAGTCCCGCAGGGGCGCCCATGGGCGGGAACACGACGGCAGCCAGCCGTACGCAGTTCGACTGCGGCGCACGGCTCACGGGGGGACCTGCGCCAAGCGCCCCCGTTGCCAGGTGATGCCGGCGTCGGTCGAGCGCACTTGCATGCCCTTGTTGCCCGCGAGTACCACCAGCCCTTGCCCGTCGGTGCAGATCGAGCTCATGAACTGCGTCGTCTTCCGCGGCAGACCCGTGTCGATCAGTTTCCATGAGTCGCCCCGGTCTTCGCTGCGCAGCAGTTGCCCGTCGCCCACATAGGCCAGCACGATCCCGCCCGGCAAGGGCAGCATCGCCTGCATGTGCAGCCACAGGTCACCCGATAGGGCTGCGAAGCCAGTCCCCCGACCGCGCCAGTCCTCGCCACCGTTCTCGCTGACCCAGGCGGTCAGCGAGAGGTTCGGGCCTTCCTGTGACAGCGCGACCCAGCGGCGATCGTCGATGGCCTCGATCTTCTCGAAGGCTCCCCGGAAGCGCCGCTCGAACACCCGCGCCGACCAGGTGCGCCCGCCGTCGCTCGACAGATAGTAGCGTTTGCCGTAGTCCCGGCACGGGTTGTAGATCATCAGCCCGCCGCTGACACGACCGATCAGGCGCGGGCTGCATGCCAAGTGGTCAGCGGGCTCGTCCATGGCCACGGACCAGGTCCTGCCGCTGTCATCGGACTGCGCCACGACAAGCCGACCCGATCCGAACACTGGTTGCAGGGCGCCGACGGCGACCAGCCGGCCACGGCCGTCACCGACCAGGTGGTGCAGGGATGTCTCAGCGCGTGGCAGGCGCGTCTCGGACCAGGTCGCACCCTTGTCGTCGGACAACAGCACTGCGGGTTCCGGGTTGTGGCGTGCACTGGCCAGCCGGCCATCGCTGTCGACAACGATCGGCGAAATTACCTTTGCCACTGGATCGTTCGAGCGGAGCTTCTGCGGAAGGCGCGTCGGCGCGACCGACCAGTTGCGCCCGCCATCCGATGACTCCAGCGCAGCCCCGAGCGGATAGCCGAACTGCAGCAAGTGGGTCGACCGGAATCCAGTGACCCGCAGCAGGCCGCTCCGCTGGCTTGCGTCGGTGGGGTCGTCGAAGAAACTCGGCGTGACGCCCGCCAACTCGCCGCCGCGTACCGCCACCGACCAGTTCAGGCCGCCGTCGGTAGAGTGCAGCAGCGCGCCGTCGGTGCCGATCGACGCGCCGGCCGCAACGGTACCGTCGCCAAGGCAGCGCAGATCCGTGAAGTGGACGAGTTCGCCAGCGATTGTGAGGGGCGGCGACTCGGCAGCCGATCCGCCACTGCCGAAGGCGACAGCCAGCCACACCATGGCGGACCACGCCCGGTGCAAGCGAAAGGGGGGAACGGTTCTGCCAGTCACGTCGGCCTGTATTGTGCCCTGCGAACCCGCGCCCTGGCCCGGGGATGGATTCCTTCCCCGCGAGCTCTTTGTCTTTCGCGAAGATGATCCTTGGAAGAAACCCGAGTCGCTGTTTCTCTAAGTCACCAGGTGACGGTGACGCGCTGATCGATATCAAGCACGGGTGCCGATTGCGCCGCCAGGTCCCGATGCGGCGCGATGTGCCTACCGTCATTCATCGGCCCATCACAGCCCTCCCATAGCGACGGACCGCGTGCGTGGAGTATGACGTTACGCTCCCGACGGCCGGTTTGGAGGCGGCAAATCGCAAACCGCTATGACGACTGAGCGCCTGAAGCAGGCACTTCAGATAGCGCCAGCACCGAGCAGACCCGAGACTTGATGTTGCATCGCAGCAACGACTTCGCCTGACTGCGCGGGCTGATCAGGAATCTCCCCTTCCGATCTTCGTGAATCACTTTAATAGTGATAGCTGAAAGCGACCATATCACGCTGGAAAATGCCAGAAAACACTGATTATTCTCCAAGGACAGGATGAGAGTTACATGACTGAGGGTAAACCCTAATTTTTGATGCATGTCATGCTAGGATGACACCTTATCGCCGCGCGCCTGTTGTCGCGCGGCAGGTGTTTCATCAAAGGTTTTTCATGCCCCTTTCCGATCGCGTCCGCCACCCTGGCCTGCGCCAGAAGATCATGTCCGCTGCCGAGGCTGCCGCATTGATTCCGGCCGGCGCCAATGTCGGCATGAGCGGCTTTACTGGCGCGGGTTACCCGAAACTGGTGCCCAAGGCGCTGGCGCGGCGCATCGAGCTGCTGCACGCGGCGGGTGAGGATTTCCAGATCGGCCTGTGGACCGGCGCTTCCACCGCACCGGAGCTCGACGGTGCGCTGGCCCGGGTGCATGGCGTCGAGATGCGTCTGCCCTACCAGTCCGACCCGGCCGTGCGCAAGCAGATCAACAACGGGCAGATGCAGTACACCGACATCCACCTGTCGCACGTGGCGCAGTTCGTGTGGTTCGGATTTCTGGGCCATCTGGACGTGGCGGTGATCGAGGTGGCCGGCATCCTGCCCGACGGCCGGCTGATTCCCTCGTCCTCGGTGGGCAACAACAAGACCTGGCTGGACCAGGCCGACCGCATCATTCTGGAGGTCAACACCAGCCAGAACCCGGCGCTCGAAGGCATGCACGACATCTATTACGGCACCGAGCTGCCGCCGTACCGCATCCCGATCCCGCTGCTGAACCCGGGTGACCGCATCGGTGAGCCCTACCTGCGCTGCGACCCGGCCAAGGTGATCGCCGTGGTCCACACGGAACTGCCCGACCGCAGCAACCATTTCACGCCGCCGGACGAGACCTCCCAGCGCATCGCCGGCCACATCATCGAATTCCTGCAGCAGGAGGTGAAGGCCGGCCGCCTGCCGGCCGACCTGCTGCCGCTGCAGTCGGGCGTGGGCAACATCGCCAATGCGGTGCTGGAAGGGCTCAACGACGGGCCGTTCAAAAACCTGACCGCCTTCACCGAGGTGCTGCAGGACGGCATGCTGGACATGCTGCGCTCCGGCACGCTGGCCATGGCGTCGGCCACGGCGCTGTCGCTCAGCGACGATGCGATGGACGAGTTCAACGCGAACATCGACTTCTACCGCGAACGCATCGTGCTGCGCTCGCAGGAGATGAGCAACCACCCCGAGCTGATCCGCCGCCTGGGCCTGATCGCGATGAACGCGATGATCGAGGCCGACATCTACGGCAACGTCAACTCCACCCACGTGATGGGCTCGAGCATGATGAACGGCATCGGCGGCTCGGGCGACTTCGCGCGCAACGCCTACCTGTCGATCTTCATGACGCCCTCGGTGGCCAAGGGCGGCTCGATCTCGTGCATCGTGCCCATGGTCTCGCACGTGGACCACACCGAGCACGACGTGCAGGTGATCGTGACCGAGCAGGGCCTGGCCGACCTGCGCGGCCTCTCGCCCACGCAGCGCGCGCGTCTCATCGTGGAGCGCTGCGCGCACCCGGACTACCGGCCGGCGCTGCTGGAGTACATGGACCGCGCCCAGCGCGAATCCTCGGGCCAGCACACGCCGCACCTGCTGGACGACGCGCTGGGCTGGCATTCGGGCTATCTGAAGACCGGCAGCATGATGGCGGCCTGAGGCTTGGGCCGCCCGCGAAGGGCACCCCGACACGCTTTCACGAAACGCCCCGGCGGCTGGCTGTCGTGCAACAGCCTTTCGGGGGCTGAGACAATGCGGCTTCACTGAATTGAAGCTGGAAGCGTCCCCATGTCCCTCTGGAAAAAGTCCGTCTCGGTGGCCGAACTCACCGCCTTTCACGTCGATACGGCGGTGCAGCACTTGGGCATCGAATTCCTGGAAGTCGGCGACGACTTCATTCGCGCCCGCGTGCCGGTCAACACCCACACCCGCCAACCCTACGGCCTGCTGCACGGCGGCGTGAGCGTGGTGCTGGCAGAGACGTTGGGCTCCTGTGGCGCCGCCTTCAGCTTGCCCCGAGGGCTCCGCGCGGTGGGCTTGGACATCAACGCCAACCACCTTCGCGGCGCCACCAGCGGCTGGGTCACCGGCATTGCGCGGCCGGTCCACGTTGGCCGCACCACGCAGGTCTGGCAGATCGACCTGACCAACGACGCCGGCGAGCTGACCTGCGTCTCGCGCATCACCATGGCGGTGCTGGCGCCGAAAACATGAGTCTTTTTGGCCTCATCCCAGCGTCGGCGGGTCATGATTCGCTACATTTAGCATAGCATTGAGAAAAGATCCTGATTTCGAGCGCCTGACCCGGGCGCTCCTGGTAGGTTGCATTGACAAGGTATCGCATGAATCTGGTGCACGTCGGTTGTCTGCGACCCGGCGCGCCAAGGTAGTGCTGCGCGACGCATTCGGCGACGCCTTGATGAGGTGGCTACGCATGAGCGGACTTTGCGGCATCGTCCACCGTCAGGCGGGGCAGGAGGCAGCCGGTGAGCCGATCGATCTGGCGTTTTCCCTGCGAAGTTTGATACGCGGCATTGCCTCGCGCGGGCCGCACGCCAGCAATACGTGGGCCTGTGGCCCCGCCGCGATGGGCCATTGCCTGCTGCGCGAGGTGCCGGAGTCCGACGAGTGAATCGCAGCCGCGTACAGAGTGGGGAGGGGCGGTTCACCATCGTCTTCGATGGCCGGATCGACAACCGCGAGGAGGTGTTCGCTGCCCTTCACCCCCGCTACAGACCGCCGAAAGCGTGTCCGGATGTCGAACTTGTCCTGGCCGCGTACCGGTGCTGGAGTGATGAGTCGCCAGCGCGGCTACTCGGTGACTTTGCGTTCGCCGTGTGGGACGCGCAGGAACAGACGCTGTTTTGTGCGCGCGATCCGTTGGGTGGCCGGCCGTTCTATTTCGTCGATCGGCCCGGTTTCTTTGCCTTCGCCTCGTCGGACGACGCCCTGACCGGGCTGCCGGGCGTCACGCGGGCCCCCCACGAGGATCACCTCGCCAACCTTTTCGGTGCCGATCTGGAGGATTTCGATCCGTTCGGTTCGTGGTATGCCAATGTATCCGTGCTCCATCCGGGACATCGGCTGTGGATGCGGCCCAAGGGTACCGCGACGGAGAGTCGCTACTGGACTTTTCCGGACGACACGTGCGCGCACCGGTTCCGGTCTGTGGAGGAGGCCGTGGAAGCTTTCGAAGCGGTCCTGTCGGCCGCGGTGGCTTCACGACTGCGCGTCAACGGCCAGCCCGCCATGCTCTTGAGTGGCGGCATTGATTCTGCCTCGGTGGTGTCGGCCGCGCGGGCCTTGATCGGCACAAGTTACCTGGCGCCGATTCGGACCTACTCGGCGGTCGCGGGGGACGATCCGGAATGCCTGGAGACTCGCGCCATCCACTCGCTGGTGGCAGCCGGGCCGTGCGAACCGCGCTTGGTGTCGGCACCATCGTTTGAAGGAGGCCTTGACGTGGCTGCGCTGGCGCAGATGATCTGGGGCGGCGCGCACCCGATCGACAACAGCCTGGTGATGGTGCAGGCGCTGCTGGCGCGGGCAGCGGGCGAGGGCGTTACGTCGCTGTTGAACGGCGCTGGCGGGGATATCACCACCGACATCCCGACGTTTTACCCGGGCATCCACCTCAGGCGCCTGCAGTGGGCGCGCGCCTGGAGCGAATCGCGGCACGCCGCGCGCAACAACGTGTACCTGCAGCACCTGTCGTCTCCGGCAATTTTTGCCAGAAGTGCGGCGGGTGCGCTGCCGGCGGCCTTCAAGACGCCGCTGCGCCGTTGGCTGCCGGGGCAGACGGACCGCCAGACCGCGCTGGCGCTGCTCGACCCTGACTTTGTGCGCCGCCGGGGCATTGACGACCGCCTGCGGGCGGGCCGCCGCCATCCGCCCCTGCACCAGGCTTACGACGTGGCGCTCGGGGCGCATCGCAGCATCGACTGGCTGGCGCACGGACAGATTGGTTATGACCGGGTGGGTGGACGCTATGGCATTGCCCTGCGCGATGTCTGGTCCGACCTTCGGCTGGTCCGGTTTTTCATGCGCCTGCCGCTGGAGTTGCGGGCGCGGGAGGGCTGGACCAAGTACCTCGTGCGCCAGTACCTCGCCACGCGAACTTCGCCGGTGGTGCATCAGCGGCGCGACAAGGCCCACGTCGGATGGCGCTTCTCGTCCCGCCTGATGCTTGAAACCGTATCGCATTGCAGGGACAGCGGTCGCTGCCAGTCGCGAACTCGGACGCTTTTGTCGATACGGCAGCGCTGCTGGATGCATGGGACGAATATCGTGGCGTCCGGCGGCACGTCGCGCCAAGGCCTTGTGCTTCGATGCGGCAACGGCGGCCTATTGGCTGCGTGGCGGTTCGTCGAGAAAGCGGGACGGCTTCCTGGTGAGCGCTAACCCGGAACTATTTACTTGACGACGAACGACGCTCTGCGTGCGAAACAATCAAAGTATACCAGCAATGTCTAGCATTTTGGAAAGCCATTCCAGCATGCCGTGCAAGCCGGCTTAGCGTTTAAGGGGTGTCGCAACTGGGGACACAGTAAACAGCGCAGAAGTTTTTGGATGTTATTGATGCTGGATTCGAAGGCAGTGCGAGCGGGATAGCGGGGCACATGTGGCCAAGCGGGCCTATGTGTCGCCAGTGTTGACCTTTCACGGCACCGTGGCGAACCTGACGCAAGCGGGATCCAGCGGCGAAGAATCGTGAAGATACATTGGATGACGGCTCGTGCAGGGTCAGGCCGAAACAGTTTTCCTGTCGCCAATGAAATTCAATTGATCAGGGTACGCAGCGCCTGCGATACGCACCGTCTGTGCGTGGGGCTTGACCTCTACCTCTAACGAGACCGTCCGAAGTTCACTGTTACTTCGCCCTCACTATGGCGACGGGACTTTACCCGGGGTGATGGCGAAGGAACTGCTGCCAGTTCTGCCCGAGGCCGTTTCGATCGACACGCAGGGGTACTACGCGGTCGATTACGCCCTTCTTGATGAGGCGGCCGGGCTTCAGGCCTGAGGCCGCGCCGACCTGCGTCTCACGCATCACCTTGACGGTGCTTGCGCCGAAAAATGAGTCTATTTGGCGCCAACCCAGCGTCGGATGGTCACAAGTTGCTATTGAAACAATAGCAATCCGCGGCTCCGGAAAAGGCGCTCGCACACGCCCGTTGGCCGCCACTTGTGCAAAAAAGTCAAAAGCGGACCACCCTTTTACGCAGATTCACTTACTAGGGTTTGCCCCGGGGCGAGGTCTAGAATCGGCCAGCTTTAAAAGAGCTGGCGTGCCGGACTTCTCCGACCGCCGCCACAGCAGGAGACATCGAATGCCCGCCGAAACCGCCCAGACGGAAGAAAAACGCGACCAGTTGCGCCGAGCCGCCCTCGAATACCACGAGTTCCCAACCCCCGGGAAAGTCTCGATCGCCGCGACCAAGCAGCTGGTCAACCAGCACGACCTGGCGCTGGCCTACTCGCCCGGCGTGGCCGCGCCCTGCGAGGAAATCGTCAAGGACCCGGCGGCCGCGTTCAAGTACACCAGCCGGGGCAATCTGGTCGGCGTGGTGACCAACGGCACGGCCGTGCTGGGCCTGGGCGACATCGGTCCTCTGGCCAGCAAGCCGGTGATGGAGGGCAAGGCGGTCCTGTTCAAGAAGTTCTCGGGCATCGATGTGTTCGACATCGAGATCAACGAGAAAGACCCGGACAAGCTGGTCGAGATCATTGCCGCGCTCGAACCCACCTTCGGCGGCATCAACCTCGAAGACATCAAGGCGCCGGACTGTTTCTATGTGGAGCGCAAGCTGCGCGAGCGCATGAAGATCCCGGTCTTCCATGACGACCAGCACGGCACCGCCATCACCGTGGGCGCGGCCATCCTCAACGGGCTGAAGGTCGCGGGCAAGGACCCGAAGCAGATCAAGCTGGTGACCTCGGGCGCAGGCGCTGCCGCGCTGGCCTGCCTGGGCCTGCTGGTCAAGCTGGGCATTCCGCGTGAAGCCATCTGGGTGACCGACCTGGCCGGCGTGGTGTACGAAGGCCGCACCGAATTGATGGACGAGGACAAGATCCAGTTCGCGCAGAAGACGGATGCGCGCACGCTGGCCGAGGTAATGGTCGGTGCCGACGTGTTTCTCGGCCTGTCGGCCGGGGGGGTGCTCAAGCAGGACATGGTGCGCACCATGGCCGCGCGACCGCTGATCTTCGCGCTGGCCAATCCCACGCCGGAAATCATGCCCGAGCTTGTCAAGGCCGTGCGGGATGACGCCATCATGGCGACCGGTCGCACCGACTATCCGAACCAGGTCAACAACGTCCTGTGTTTTCCCTACATTTTCCGGGGGGCGCTGGATGCCGGCGCGTCCACCATCACGCTGGAAATGGAACTGGCGGCCGTGTACGCGATTGCCGAACTGGCGCAGGCCGAGCAGAGCGAGGTGGTTGCGGTTGCGTATGCCGGCGAACAGCTGGCCTTTGGGCCCGAGTACCTGATTCCCAAGCCGTTCGACCCGCGCCTGATGATGAAGATCGCGCCGGCCGTGGCCCAGGCGGCGGCTGACAGCGGGGTTGCGCTGCGCCCGATCGCCGACATGGACGCCTACCGCGAGCGGCTGCAGAGCTTCGTCTACGCGTCGGGCACGATGATGAAGCCGATCTTTCTGGCGGCCAAGCGCGCGCCGAAGAAGCGCGTGGCCTACGCCGAGGGCGAGGAGGAGCGCGTGCTGCGCGCCGCGCAGATCGTGGTCGATGAAGGGCTGGCCCGCCCGACGCTGATCGGCCGTCCTGCCGTGATTGCAAAGCGCATTGAAAAATTCGGACTGCGCCTGAGGGAAGAGCTGGACTACGACGTGGTCAACGTCGAACTGGACCCGCGCTACCGTGACTTCTGGCAAACCTACCACCGCATGACCGAGCGCCGGGGCGTTACCGCACAGCTCGCCAAGATCGAGATGCGCCGGCGCCTGTCGCTGATTGGCGCCATGCTGCTGCACAAGGGGGAAGTGGACGGCATGATCTGCGGGACCTGGGGCACCACGCAGACACACCTGGAATACGTGGACCAGGTCATCGGCAAGCGCGCGGGCGTCAACACTTTCGCCTGCATGAACGGACTGATGCTGCCGGGGCGTCAGGTCTTCCTGGTCGATACCCATATCAACTACGACCCGAGCGCAGAGCAATTGGCCGAGATCACCATGATGGCCGCCGAGGAGATGATGCGCTTCGGCCTGCGGCCCAAGGCGGCGCTGCTGTCGCATTCGAACTTTGGCTCGTCCGGCCAGCCCAGCGCGGTGAAGATGCGCCGGGTGCTGGAATTGCTGAAAGCCCAGGCGCCCTGGCTCGAAGTGGACGGCGAAATGCACGGCGACGTGGCACTGGACGGCGCGGCACGCCGGGCGCAGATGCCCAACAGTTCGCTGGCGGGTGACGCGAATCTGCTGGTGCTGCCCAACATTGATGCGGCGAACATCTCGTACAACCTGCTGAAAACTGCTGCGGGTGGCAATATTGCCATCGGGCCGGTCCTGCTCGGGGCAGCCAAGCCGTTGCACATCCTCACGGCCAGCACCACCGTGCGCCGGATTGTCAATATGACAGCGCTGACCGTGGCCGACGCCAACGCGGCGCGCTGAGTAAAAAATAGAGAGCTAGCACTAACTTACCTATGGGAGAAGCCCTTTTGCGGCTGCCCAAGTTTTGGGCAGCCGCTTGCATTTTCAGCGCAGTTCGGTCACACTACGGCCTGAAATTTCGGGGTTAACCCGAGGTTTTCATAAGGTGTATTCGAATGTCGCGAGCTGCATGGGTCGGAAGAAGTAAGTCTTTGCTCGCAGGTGTCCTGGTATTGGCCAGTCTGGCAAGCCCCAGTTTGGTGCAAGCGCGGAAGCCAGTGCCGGCAGACAGTTTGGCGACGATGGCGGCGGCGGAGTTGCCGCCCCAAGGGCGTCAAACCCTCCAGCTGATCCGTGAAGGCGGACCGTTTCCGTACAGCAAGGATGGTTCGGTTTTCGGCAATCGTGAGCGCTTGCTGCCCCCAAGGCAGCGAGGCTACTACCTTGAATACACCGTGAAGACCCCGGGTTCCCGTGATCGAGGCGCTCGCCGCATTGTTTGCGGTGGTCAACCCAGAACACCGGACACCTGTTATTACACAGGTGACCATTACGCCAGTTTCAGCCGGATTGCCGAATAGCGGTCCAGCCCCGATTTGTCCGGCCCACAAGGTCGCAACCAGTTTTTTGACTATTAAGAAAGAGCAGCGGAGATGGATACGCCACTTCGTAATGTGAGAACCAATATCGTGCAGTCGATCCGCGCTTTCCGCGTGAGCGACCTGCAGGAGGCTGCCCAGGGGCTTGGTCATCACTTTTTATATGCCAACCTGGCGTCTGCGCAAAGCAAGCAGGATGTGCTGGACTTGATTGCCCAGCAATTCACCTTTCCCGCGCATTTCGGCAAGAACTTTGATGCCTTGTACGATTCCATGACGGATCCGCTGCACAAGTCGGGCCCGCAACCTGGTTTCATCGTGGTTCTGGAGCAGATTCCGGCCAACGGGAAATTCGACAAGGAGGCGCGTGAGCAACTCCTGGATATCTTCCGGGATGCCGCGGACTACTGGGGAGACCGGAAGATACCGTTCAGGTGCTTCTATTCTTTTCTGTAGCCCGTTCTGCACACACCAGCCAAGCAGAACGGGCTAACGAGGCAAAAGGGGAAGTCAACGCCGGCGCAGTTGCCGTCGCTGAGTCCAGCACCGAGAATGGCGAGAAAATGCCCACGGACCTGTTGGTGGACATCTCTCCGCTGGCGCTGCGCATGAGCAGCCCGTTCAACGCGGGCTACTGGCTCACGGCCGCCTGATCACCGGGGCATCTGAGGCGCATCAGGCGCTGACTGACCGGCACAAGAAAAAGCCCGTTCATTGAACGGGCTTTTTCTTGTCCGGCGAATGCCGGTGTGCACCATCGCTGCCGTCTGGCTCAATCGGCCAGCCGCTGCGCCAGTGCCACGTACTCATCGACAGGCACTTCCTCGGCCCGGCGCTGAACGTTGAAATGTCCTGAAAAGGCCTTTTCTTCGAGCCAGCGGCCCAGCGTGTGGCGGATCAGCTTGCGCCTTTGGCTGAAGGCCACGCGGACGACGGTGGACAACAGGGCGGGATCGACGGCGGCCGGTCTCGCATGCGGCACCATGCGAACCACGGCGCTGTCCACCCGGGGTGGCGGCTCGAAGCTCTCTGGCGGGACCGCCAGCACATTCTCCATGGCGTAACGCCATTGGAGCATCACAGAGAGCCGGCCGTAGTCGCTGGTGGCCGGTTGCGCGACCATCCGGTCGATCACTTCCTTTTGCAGCATGAAGTGCTGGTCGTCGATCAGCTCGACATACTGCAGGAGATGAAACAGGATGGGCGTTGAGATGTTGTAGGGCAGATTGCCAACCACCCGCAGGCGAGTCGCCCCTGCAGGCTTCTCGATCAGGGAAAAATCGACCTTCAGTACATCGGACTCGATGACCGTCAGTTGCGGGTGGGCGCGCAGCCGCGCGGCAAGGTCCCGGTCCAACTCGATCACGGTCAGGTGGCCCAGATGCTCGACCAGAGGCTGCGTCAGGGCCGCCAGGCCCGGACCGATCTCCACCATCGCCTGACCAGCCCGGGGATCAATCGCCTGAACGATCGCGTCAATGATCCCGCGATCAGCCAGGAAGTGCTGGCCAAAGCGCTTGCGGGCGATGTGCTTCACTGTGGCGGCTCGCGAAACTCGATATAGGCGCGGCCGCGAACGTCCTGGGCCCAGAGGATGGCCGCTTCTTCCATCTTTTTCTCGCGTACCAGGTTGCGCACGATTTCACGTTGCTCGCGCTGACTCAGCGTGCCTTCGCGCCGCTCCTGCAACTGGATCAGGTGCACGCCAAATCGCGAGACGACCGGCTGGCTGATCTGCCCGGGTGAGAGCCGGTTCAATGCTTCCTCGAATTCGGGGACGAACTGCCCAGGGTTGGTCCAGCCCAGATCACCGCCTTCGTTGGCGCTGCCGTCCTGGGAGTTTTCGCGCGCCAGTGTGGCGAAATCGGCCTGACCCGCAACGATGCGGCGCCGGAAGTCGGACAGGCGCGCGACGGCTGCGGACTCGGTCAGCTGGGTGTCCGGGCGCAGCAGGATGTGGCGCGAACGACTCTGCGTGACGGTCATTGCCGGCAGGGCGCCCTGACGCCTTTCCACCACCTTCAGGACATGAAATCCGGCTGCCGAACGGGCCGGGCCGCCGATGCCGCCGGCACTCAGTGATTTCGTCGCCTCGATGAACAGGGGCGGGTAGCGGTCGACCCGGCGAAGGCCGACCTGACCGACTGATTTCTCCTTGTCGGGGGCATCGGAAAACTCGCGCACCAGCGCGGCAAAATCTTCGCCGGAGCGGGCCCGCGTGGCGACGAGTTCGGCACGGGCCTGCAGGGCGGCGATCTGGGAGGGTGTCGCATTTTCAGGAACCGCAATGAGGACGTGGGCGATATTGATCTCCGTGCTGCTGGCATCGCTGCCGCCCTGCTTCTCCTGGATGTACTGGTCGATGTCAAACTCGGTCACCCGGACTTTCGCCGCCATCTCCCGCTCGCGCAGTTGTGTCAGCAGCAACTGGTTTCGCAGGTCTTCGCGAAACTTCCGCACGTCCATGCCATCCTGCCGGATGCGGCGTTCCAGCTCGGCGACGCTCACCTGGTTCTGGGTCGCAATGGTGAGTTCAGCCTGCGCCACCGCGGCATCGTCCACCTTCATGCCGGCTTCCCGGGCGAGCTGGAGCTGGGCCTTCTCATTGATCAGGCTCTCGAGAACCTGGCGCGCGAGAATCTCGCGCGAAGGCCTGGCCCCGCCCTGCTGCGCCAATTGCTGCTCCGTTCGAACCAGTCTGGCCAGGACCTCGTTGTTGGTGATGGGCTCACTGTTGACCACGACCACGATGAAGTCAGCCGGACGCTGTGCCGTGCTGAGCGGACGGGCCGCAGGGCTGCCAAGCCCTGTTCCGGCGGACGGACGCAGCCCCTGCGCAGGTGCCGCCAGGGGGAGCGCTGCAGCCAGCAGCATCACGACGGCCAGACAGTTTTGCCGCAACGCCTGGCGAGGAACGGCACAGGCATCATTGCGAGGATTGAAGTTAGTCATAGTTGCTAAAGCGGCTGGGGGTGGTGGTCTGTTCGCGCAGGTACTGATAGCGCGATATGTTGTCCCGCAGGGTTTTCAACGGGCTTGGGCCCAGTCGCGTGAACCCGACGAACTCCATCTGCATCGAGATGCTTGTATTGGCAGCGGTTGTGCTGGTTTGAAGCCGGGTCAGGACCAGTCGGGCAATCCAGCAGCCTGCGTCGTACTCAAAGCCGGCAAGTGCGTCAACGAGTTCGCGCCCTTTGAGGCTGTAGTTCAGCCGGCCAACGCTGTACCAGCGGCCCGCACCCTGGCCCTTGCCCTTGCCAAGGTCCAGGCCCAGGTCGCCCCACAGGTCGTTAAGTGGCCATTGCCAGCCCACATCCAGCGACTCGCTGACCCCGGCCTGCAGGCGGTAGGCGGCATTGAAGACCCGGTAGTTGCCCGGGTTGTAGCTTGCGCCGACGGACGTGCGGACGGAGCTGCCGTTTCTGGCGTCAAACTGGACGGCTCCGGCGGCATTCCATTTTGGGGACCAGTTGATCGTGCCACCCACCAGCATGTCGCTCCAGCCCGGTGGAATCGGCGCCTGGCCCGGCAACGTGACCAGCTGGGTGCTGAAGCGCGGGCGCTGCGCGATGCCTACTTGCGCCAGCTGTGCGCCCGTGGCGGCATCGACCAGTCGGGTCGACAGGCCCAGCGTCAGCAGGTTGTTGTCGGCAATCCGGTCGTTGCCGACGTACGCGTTTTCGGTGTAGATGGTGGTGAAGTTGAAGTCGAAGGAAGCCGTATCGTAGTTCGGCAAGGCGTTCTGGCTTCGGTAGGGCGTGTAAACGTAAAACGCGCGGGGCTCAAGCGTCTGGCGCACGTCGCGCCCGAAATAATTGGTGTCACGCTCGAAGATCAGGCCACTGTCCACGCTGAAGGTGGGTACCACCGGATTGGCGGAGGTGGCACCGGTGGACAGCGCGCCGTCAATAAGGTAGTTGGCGGCGTGCACCTGCACCTTTGGCGTCACGAAGGCGCCGGGCAGTGCCCAGGGCCGGCTCAGCTGGGCTAGCGTGTAAGTGCGTTGCGCGTTGGGCTGCCCCGTGAGCGTGGGATTGGACTCGAACCGCGTGTAGTCCATGTCCACGGAAAGATCCATCCCGGCACCCGGGCTGCCGGCGTAGCGCCCGGTCAGCTGCGGTGTACGGTTGTACGGCGGCGTAATGGGTGCCGTCACGTCCTGCAGGGTCTGCCAGTAAAGCGTCCTGGCGGCTGCCGAAAAGCTGCCCTGGTTCCACGTCAGGCTGGCATCGCTGGGCAGCAGGCGCGTGGTCAGGGACGTTTGCACGCGGGGGAAATCCTTCCAGTAATTGTTGTCACTGACCCGATTGAGGTTGAGGTTCAGGCCAAGGCCGCTTGGGAGCGACTGGTTGTGCAGTGCGGCAATCCCCCATCGACTCTCGTCGCGCAGCCTGTCCCAAGGCATGTAATTGCCATACAACAGCCCCTTGTAGGTGGGATTCAGATAGCGATATTCGCCCCCCAGATCAACGCCCCTGTTTGAAAGCAGCGTGCCCGTCAGTGTCGCGTCGCGGTTCGGCGCAAGATTCAGATAGTAGGGCTGGGAGATCTCTACCCCGTTGACGTTTCCAATGCCGAAGGCGGGCGCCAGAAAACCGGACTTGCGTTTGTCGCTGAGTGGAAAACTGACCTCGGGAATCGGCAGGATGGGGACGTTCATGAAGCTCAAGGTCGCGCCTTCGGCAAGCCCGACGTCTTCTTCATTGTCAATATTGATGCGGGTGGCGCGCAAAATCCAGTCGGGCAGCCATTCCGGACCGCCGTCGCGTCGGCAGGTGCTGTACCGGGCCTGGTGGAGAACTGAATGCTTGTCGTCGATAAAGTCCATCCGTTCAGCGTCACCCTGGGCGCCGTTTTTCAGCAGATCAAACTTGGGCTCGGTGAAGAAACCCTTGAACGCTTCGACCTCGAGCTCCACAGCGGGCCCTTCGTAGATATTGCCTTCGCGATTGATGTAGACATGACCATTGCCCCGGGCCATGTCGTCTGGAGTGGTGTATTGCAGCTGGTCGGCGCGGATCACGGTGCCGCCCCGTCGTATTTCCGCAGCGCCCTCAATCAGCGTTTCCACGTCCACGCGACCCGAAAGGCGCTGACCCGACATGAAGGTGGGCAGGTCCTTGCGCACGGACCCGGGAATCTTTTCTTCCAGCTGGCGGCTGCTTTTGAGTTTCAGCGCATCACCGTCCGGCAGTGCCTGCCCCCACGCGAGGCCGTGCAGCAAGCCGGCGACCACGCAGGCCACGGGCGTCAGGCGGCAGTGCGGGAACGGCGGCTCAGGCTTCATCAAAGGCGAAAAGGGGTGCAATCATCAGTCGAAAAGTCCGGCCGGGGCGAAGGCAGGAGGCAGGTCTGGCCAGCCTGACGGGACTGGATTTGTAGAATGGATTATCCATGAGCGCAAATCTTTCCCCCCCGGATTCCAGCGTGCCAGCGCGGGTCGACGCCCTTGTCTGGACGGATCCCGCCCGCGAGGCGGCGTTTCAGGCGTGGCTGGGCCATCAATCCGCGATTCACCGCCTGGCTGCTGCCAGCGTGCGGCCGGCTTCCGCCGATGCCAGTTTCCGGCGTTATTTCCGGGCGGACCGGAACGATGGTGCGGGCAGCTGCATCATCATGGACGCACCGCCCGCGCTTGAAAACTGCGCGCCCTTCGTCAATGTGGCGCGTCTGATGCAGGCGGCCGGGCTGAACGTCCCCGAGGTTCTGGCCTGGGACGAGCCGCAGGGCTTCATGCTGCTCAGTGACCTGGGTTCGAAAACCATGATGGAGGTAATCGACCCCGACCACCCCGAGGCCAACACACCTTTGTACGGTCATGCGGTGGATGCGCTGATCGCCTGGCAACTCGCGTCCAGGCCCGGCGTACTGCCACCGTATGACGATGCGCTGCTGCGCCGAGAGCTGGCACTGTTTCCCGACTGGTACCTCGCGAAGCACAGGGGCGTGGCGGTCGAAGGCCCGATCCGCGCCACGCTGGACAAGACCTTCGACCTGATCATTGCGCGCAACCTCGCGGCCCCGCAGGTCTATGTGCACCGCGACTACATGCCGCGCAACCTGATGATCCCGACGGTGCCTGGCGCCACGCCATCAACCCAGCTCGGTGTGCTGGACTTCCAGGACGCGGTGTACGGCCCGGTCACCTACGACATCGCCAGCCTGATGCGTGACGCCTTCCTGAGCTGGGACGAGGATTTCGTGCTCGACGTGACCGTCCGCTACTGGGAAAAGGCGCGCAAGGCCGGCCTGATGGACTACGAGGACTGGCACAGCGATTTCGGCGCGTTCTACCGCGCGGTGGAATGGATGGGCCTGCAGCGCCACCTGAAGGTCGCCGGCATTTTCGCGCGCCTGACCTTGCGCGACGGCAAGCCGCGCTACCTCGCGGACGCGCCGCGCTTCATCGGCTACATCCGCGCCACGGCCAGCCGCTACCGCGAACTGGGGCCGCTGCTGCGCCTGATCGATGAGGTGGAAGGCATTGAAACGGTCTCGGGCTATGCTTTTGGCCGGGTTTAGCATGAAAACGGCCATTTCCCAGCGTCAAATGGTCATAGTTAGCTATTAATTTGTGAGTTGAGTGGATTCAATGCCGCGCTTCCATTGCCCCGTGCCGCTCGCCAGCGGTGACGTGATCGAACTGCCTGCTGGTGCCGCGCGCCATGTGCAGGTGCTGCGCCTGCAGCCCGGCGCGACCATCACGCTGTTCAGCGGTGGTGCTGACGGCGCCGGGGCGACCGGCGGTGAATTCGACGCCACCGTCACCCGCATGGGTCGCTCGGACGTGCAGGTGCTGGTCGGCGCGCACCATGCCATCGAGCGCGAGGCGCCGCGCGCCGTGCACCTGCTGGCCGGTATCACGGCCAACGAGCGCATGGACTGGCTGGTGGAAAAAGCCACCGAACTCGGCGCCGCCAGCCTCACGCCGCTGCTGGCCGAGCGCAGCGTGCTCAAGCTCAAGGGCGAGCGCGGGGACAAGAAGCGCGCGCACTGGCAGGCCGTGGCCGTGGCCGCCTGCGAGCAATGCGGGCGCAACCGGGTGCCGGTGCTTCATGAGGCGGTGAGTCTGGCCGAATGGCTGGCGGAGCATCCGTTGTTGACGCAGGATGGGCCGGAGCCGGCGACGCGCCTGGTGCTTTCCCTGCACCCGGACGCCCGGCCATTGCGCGAGGCCTTGCCCTCCAGCGGAGCGGTCACGCTGCTGTCGGGTCCCGAAGGCGGGCTGGCACCGGGCGAGGAAGCGTCGGCGCTGGCGGCGGGGTTCATGCCGGTCACGCTGGGTCCGCGCGTGCTGCGCGCCGAGACGGCGCCGCTGGCGGTGCTGGCGGCGTTGACGCTGGGCTGATCAAGGCAGGAGCGCGCCAAGGTCGCGCCCGGCGGACCTCTCATCGAGCGTTCGGGGCCGGCTGGAAACAAAAACCTGCGCTGCTGCCCGGGCCCGCTGACAGTCCTTGCAAGGCCCGGATCGGCGCCGCAGGTCGCCTGTCCAGGGGGGGCAGTCCGATGCGTGCTTGGTTTCGCCGGGCGGCGTGCCGGCCCCTCCTTGCGCCAGCGCATCCGGGCCACTTCTACACTTCTATAAACTGCGGTTGATGAAACGCAACCTCACCCTTCTGGCGTTCTGCCAGGGACTGTTCCTTACCAACAACGTGGTCTTCATCGCCATCAACGGCCTGGTGGGCCTGAGCCTGGCGCCGCTGGGCTGGATGGCGACGCTGCCGGTGATGGGCTACGTGGTCGGCGGGGCGCTCTCCACCGGCCTGGTCGCGAAGACGCAGTCGCGCTACGGCCGCCGGGCCTCGTTCCAGATCGGGCTGGGGGTGGCCTTGCTGTCGGCCTTGCTGTGCGCCTACGCGGTCTGGAGCCGCAACTTCTGGTTGCTGGTCACGGCCACGCTGGTGGCCGGCTATTACAGCGCCAACGGCCAGCTCTACCGCTTTGCTGCGGCCGAGCTGTCACCGCCGGCGTTTCGCGAGAAGGCGGTGTCGCTGGTGATGGCGGGCGGCTTGATCGGCGCGGTGATCGGACCGAACCTGGCGGCGCGCACCAAGGGCCTTTTCGAGGTGCCATTTGCCGGCGCCTACCTCAGCCTGGCGCTGGTGGCCGTGCTGTCGATGGCATTGATGTCCTTCGTGCAGTTTCCGCCCGTGCCGCCCAAGGTGGCAGGCAGTCCGGTCGGGCGCAAGATGTCCGAGATCATGCGCCAGCCGGTGTTTGTCGTGGCCGCCGCCAGTGCGGCCCTTAGCTACGGCGTGATGAACCTGCTGATGGCAGCCACCCCGCTGGCGATGCAGGTGTGTGGTTTTCCGTTCTCCGACGCGGCACTGGTGCTGGAGTGGCACGTGATCGGCATGTTCGCGCCGGGGTTCTTCACCGGGCATCTGATCAATCGCTTCGGAACCTTGCCCGTGATGGGCGTCGGTGTGGTGCTGAACTTTGCCTGTATTGCAGTGGCGCTGTCGGGCGTGGATTTGCACCAGTTCATCATCGCCCTGTTTCTGCTCGGCGTGGGCTGGAACTTCCTGTTCACCGGCAGCACCACGCTCTCGTTGCGCGCCTACAGGCCTGAGGAAAAGGACCGTGCGCAGGCCGCCATCAATTTTTGTGTGTTCGCGACCATGGCGTTTACCTCGTTTGCCTCCGGCGCGCTGGTCACGACGCAAGGCTGGGCGCTGCTGAACATGGGCTCGCTGGTACCCGTGGCATTCACCGGAGCTGCGCTGGCGTGGCTTGCGCTCAAGCAGCGCGCCGCCCAAAATGCCTGAGTTCGTCTTTACTTCAAAGGAGCTGCCATGGGATTGCTGGATTCAATGTTGGGATCGGTGCTGAGCTCTCAACAAGGGGGCGGGCAGGGTGGCGGGCCGCAAAGTGGCGCCGCGGGCCTTGGCGCACTGCTTCCCGCGGTGATCGGCATGCTCGCCAGCAACGGGCAGGGCGGCGGCCTGGGGGGACTGATGGAAAAATTCAATCAGGCAGGCATGGCTGACGTGCTCGGATCGTGGATTGGATCCGGCCAGAATGCGCCGATCAGCGGCGCGGACCTCGGCGCGGTGCTCGGTGGCGACACGATGGGTGACCTGGCGGCCCAGCTAGGCATGAGCCAGAACGACGCCGCGGCCCAGCTTGCGCAGGTTCTGCCAGGCCTGATCGACAAACTCACGCCGCACGGCAATGCTCCCGAAGGCGGCCTTGGGAGCACGGGCGACCTGTTCGGCATGCTCGGGGGGTTGCTGCAACAAAAGTAGCCGCTGACGGGCGCGGCAATAGGCGCGGTCTTTACTGCCCCTGGAAATTGGCATCCAGCCATGCGCGAAGGCGGCTGAAAACTTTCTCGCGCTCGACTTCGTTGAATATCTCGTGGTACATCGAATCGAAGCACTGTGAGGCGACGACGTTTCGGGGCGCGGCCTTGGCAAACGCCCGACTGCCGGCCGGGTCAACGAGCTTGTCAGCGCCTGCGTAGATCAAAAGCGTGGGAACGCTCCACTGCGAAGCACAGGCCAGGGTGGCCGGCCCCGCATCGGCAATGAACCGCGCCAGCCGCGCGCTGATGCGGTCATGCACTTTGGGGTCGTCCAGGTAAGCCTGCACCACGGTGGATTCGTGTGAAAGGAAACTGGGATCGAGTCCGTTGCCCACGCGAAAGTCTGGGGCAAACCGCGGCAGCACGCTGACCAGGAATTTCTGGAACCGGTTCATTCCGGCGTCCAGTGCGGGTGAGGACAGCACCAGACCGTCCACCTTGATCCGGTTGAGCGAAACCAGCCGCGCAGCGACCAGACCGCCCAGACTGTGTCCCAGCAAAATCAACGGCATGCTGGCATCCATGCGAAGGCGCGTGCTTTCCACAATGTCGGCCAGATTGTCGAGAAGATAGCTGTCGGACGGCAATGCGCCCGGCTTGCCGTCCGACTCGCCGTGTCCGTGCTGGTCGTAGCCGCGCACCGCGAAACCCCAGCCGTTGAGGCGTTCGGCCACATGGTCGTAGCGCCCTGCGTGTTCACCCAGCCCGTGCACGATGATGATGACGCCTCGGCGCTTGACGCCCTCGGGCAGCGGCCATTCCATCACGGCCAGGTTGTTTCCGTCGTGGGCGGTGAAGGAGTACAGCGCAGAATCTGCCATGGCTATTGCCCCGCCGGTCAAGGCATCTGCGCGATGACCTGGGCCACCGCGGCTGTCAGCTTGCGGGCATAGGGCACATGCAGAAACTCGTTGGGACCGTGCGCGTTGCTCCTGGGGCCCAGCACGCCGCAGACCATCATCTGGGCCTTCGGGAACCCCTCGCTCAGCATGTTCATCAGGGGAATCGTGCCGCCCTGGCCGATGTAGCCGCACGAGGCCCCGAAATGCGCCTGGCTGGCCGTGTTCAGTGCCTGCTCGAACCATGGCGTGGACGTCGGGGCGTTCCAGCCCGTCGCGCCACCGGCGCTTTCGAACGTGACCTTCGCCTGATACGGCGCGTTGTCTTCCAGAAGGGCCTTCAGTTCCTGCACTGCAGCAGCCGCGTTCACCAGGGGCGGCAGCCGCAGGCTGAGCTTGAATGCCGTCCAGGGCCGTAGCACGTTGCCGGCATCTTTTATCGCGGGAAAGCCGTCGGCGCCGGTCACGCTCAGGGTCGGAATCCAGGTGCGGTTGAGCAGCGCCTGCAAGGGGTCGGTGGTGGTCGGCAGCGCGAAGGCCGTTGAGCCTGCGCAGTCGTAATGCGCCCAGGGAAAGCGCTTGAAAAGCTCAGGGCCGAGGATGGCAGCTGTGGCCTGCGCCTGCGCCAGCCGGTCGGGGGGCACCTCGCAGTGGAAGCTGGCCGGCAAAAGGCGCCCTGTGGCGCTGTCTTCGAGTCGGTCCAGCACATGGCGCAGGATGCGAAAGCTCGAAGGCACCAGGCCTGAGGCGTCACCCGAGTGAATGCCCTCCGTCAGGATCTCCACCTTCAGCGTGCCGCTGGCCATGCCGCGCAACGAGGTCGTCAGCCACAACTGGTCGTAGTTGCCCGCGCCCGAATCCAGGCACACCACCAGCCCGACGTCGCCCAGCCGGTTGTTGTCCGGCGCGCGCAGCGCGTCGATGTAGGGCAACAGGTCATAGGAGCCGGACTCTTCACAGGTCTCGATCAGGCCGACGATGCGCGGATGGGGGACGTTCTGGGTCTTGAGCGCCTGCACGGCGGCGATGGCCGCATACACCGCATAGCCGTCGTCCGCGCCGCCGCGGCCATAGAGCTTGCCGTCCTCGTACTTGGGCGTCCAGGGCCCGAGGTCGTTGCGCCAGCCATTGAACTCGGGTTGCTTGTCGAGGTGGCCGTACATCAGGACGGTCTGGCCGGCGTCGACCTTGGTGGAGGCAATCTCGAAAAACAGCACTGGCGTGCGTGGCGTGCCGTCTGGGCGCTGCAGCCGGACGATCTCCAGTGTCAGCCCCGGCACGTTCTGCGCGAGAACCCAGTCGGCGGCGTTGCGGACCACGGTCTCGATATAACCGTGGGCCGCCCAATCCGCGTCGAACGCGGGCGACTTGGCGGGAATGGTGATGTAGTCGGTCAGTCGGCGCACGATATCGTTGTCCCACTGCGCGCTGACTTGCGCCAGTGCCTGATCGGTGTCCAGTAGTGCACAGGGGGGAATTTCGCGGTGAAGGGGGGCGTTCATGGTCGGAATCGAGGTTTCAGGATGGAGGATGCAAGGACTCAGGACGACACTTTACGCGGACTGGCGGCGCCTGGCGAGGCCTTCGCTGGCCCGCCGCAACGCATCGCCAAGGGCTGCCGCACGCACGGGCTTGCTGAGATAGTCGTCCATGCCGGCAGCCAGGCAGTCTTCACGGTCGCCCTTCATGGCACTGGCCGTCATGGCGATGATCCAGGGGCGATGCTTGTCCGGGTGCAACGCACAAAGGCGTCGGGTGGCCTCCAGCCCGTCCAGCACAGGCATCTGCACGTCCATCAGCACCACGTCGAACGGCGAACTGTCCTGTGCCGCGTCGACCGCGTCCAGAACCTGTCGCCCGTCGCCTGCGACCTCGATGTCATAGCCCAGCCCGCCCAGGATCAGCGAGGCCACACGCAGGTTGACGACGTTGTCTTCCGCCAGCAACACTCGAAGCGGAATCTGTTGCGCGAGTCGGGGCGTGGGCGTGCGGGACGCTGGAGTGGCGGCTGCCCTGGCGGCATCCAGAGCAGTGGACAGGGCCTCTGACAGGACCCGGAGCTTGATCGGCTTGAGCAGCGTCTGCATCAGCTCCAGACCGCCAACGCGCGCACTGTCATCTGGCTGCGACGTCAGCGCCAGGACCGGCAACTGCGCTGTGTCGACCCGCTTGCGCAGTTCGCGCACCAGGTCGAGACCAGCGGGGGCCGGCATTTGCAGGTCAACAATGGCGGCATCGAAGCGTTCGCCCGCGTCAAGCCAGGCTAGCGCCTGGGACGCTGTCGCCGTGGCGCGTGCTTCCATGCCCCAGCGCCGGGTCTGCGCGACGAGGATCGTCCGGCTGCTCGCATTGCCCTGAACCAGCAACAGGCGCCGCGCCGCCAGCCGCCCGGTCGGGTCTTCCCGTGCCGGGACGCGGGCGGGCGAGGCGATCAGGCAGGGTAACTCGAACTGGAAAACGGAGCCTTCTCCAGGCTTCGATTCGACCCATATCTGCCCGCCCATCATGTCGACCAGGCGCCTGCAAATCGCCAGGCCCAGGCCGGTCCCGCCGAACCTGCGTGTGGTGGATGCATCCACCTGGCTGAAAGAATGAAACAGGCGGCCCACCTGGTCGGCGGCAATTCCAATGCCCGTGTCCCGCACCGAGGCTTTCAGCATCGGCGTGCCATCCTGCGCGTGACGCCACCCCAGCGTCACGACCACTTCGCCGCGTGGAGTGAACTTGACCGCGTTGTGAATGAGATTGACAAAGATCTGGCGCAGGCGGGTCATGTCCCCGACGATCGCTTGCGGAACCCCGTCTTCAATACAGGAAAGGAGTTCCAGGCCTTTGTCGCGGGCTGGCCCGCAGGTCAGCTCCAGCGCACCTTCCAGGCATTCGCACAGGTTGACGGGTGCCTGTTCAAGGTCCATCTGCCCTGATTCAATCTTGGAGAAATCAAGGATGTCATTGATCAGCGCCATCAGCGCCTCGCCGCTGGCGTGGATGGTCTGGGCAAACTCCCGCTGCGGCTCTGCCAGTGGCGTGTCCAGCAAGAGCTCGCTCATGCCGATCACCGCATTCATTGGCGTGCGGATCTCATGGCTCATGTTGGCCAGGAATTCGGCCTTGGCCCGGTTGCCTGCGTCTGCGGCGTCGCGCGCGGCAATCAGCGCCGCTTCGGTCTGCTTGCGCACGGTGATGTCACGTGCGATGCCCAGCACGCCGGTGCAGTGCCCGGCGTCGTCACGAAGGGCCACCTTGACCAGCTCAAAGTGCTGGATCTGGCCCGTCTCACGGTTCACCAGGCGGTCTTCATAGACGATCGGCTCGCGCGACGCCATGGTCTCCAGGTCGCTCCGGCGATAGCTGTTGCCGTACGTGTCGCCAAACAGATCCTGTGCCGTGCGACCAAGGATCTCCGGCTCACTCAGGCCATGCTGGCGCTGGTGTGCGGGGTTTGACAGCAGGTACACGCCTTGCGTGTCCTTGAGCCAAACCCGGTCGGGGATATTGTTGATGAGCGCGCTGAGCAAGGCCTGCTTCTGGGCCAGGGCCTCCTGCGCCGTCACATAGTCGGTCATGTCGGTGTAGGTGCGCACCGCGCCACCATCGGGAAGCGCGCGGGTGCGGACTTCAAGCGTCTTGCCGTCACGCCCTTTTCGCAAGTAAGTCTCAGGGCCCCCAAAAGGGGAGTTGGCGCCGCCAAAGGTGCCATACCCGCGGGCCATGGCTTCGGCAATGTTGAAATGACTGCCAAAGTCGTCCCGTTCCAGCTGAATCTGCACCAGTTGTTCCATGGTGGGCCGACTGGCCATCAAAGCCGCGCTGAATCCCAGCAGTTCCTGGTGGCGGCGGTTCGAGACGACGATATGTCCCCGGGCGTCGATCGTGGCGATGCCCTGGTTCATGCTGTCCAGCGTGATCTCGAGCATGCGGCCCTTCTCCGCCAGATCCTGCTGCGCCTGGAAATAGGCTGTCACGTCGGCATATGTGCGCACCGCTCCGCCATCGGGCAGCGCACGACTTTGAATCTCCAGCATGCGGCCGTGCCGTGTCCGGCGCAGGTAACTCGTCGTCGGCGCGTGATTGGCAGTCAGCGGGTCATTGGCATCCACCAGGCGGGAAATGAACGAGCGTGCCTCGTCGGTGGCAAGGAATTCGAAGTCCGCACCGAAATCGCCTCGCGCCTGCTGCCAGATGACGAGTTCGTGGGCCGTTGGCTGGCTCGCCAGCAGTGCCTCGGGCAGATCCAGCAGCGCCATCGCCCGTTCGTTGTAGAAGACGATGCGCCCGCGTCCGTCGAACCGCATGATGCCCTGTTCAATATGCTTCAGCGTGATGGACAGCGACTCCTCGGCCTGCTTTCGCGCGGTGATGTCCTCGACCGTGCCCTCGTAAAACAGGGGGCGCCCCTCGGCGTCATGCACCAGACGCGCATGCTCCGACACCCAGATGCGCTCGCGCGTCTTGTAACGGTGAACCTCCGAGACAAAGTCGCGCACTTCACCATGAGTGTCGAGACGCATCTTGAAGTTTTCGCGCCGCCCGGGCTGGACGTACCACTGCGCGCCAATGTCATCCACGGCGGCCAGCATCTCGGCCTCCGTGTCATATCCGTTGATGCGCACCAGGGCGGGGTTGGCACGCAGCTGGCGCCCGCTCAGGCTGCTGCGATAGGCGCCGATCGGCAGCCAGTCGAAGAGGGTCGAGAAGTCGTTGTGCGGCATGGCGGGTGCCTATCGTAGTGCACCTGCCCCAGCACCCTGTGCGATCAGGCGGAAGGTGCGTTGCCGGACATGGGTTGCACGTCCCAGATCTCGCTGGCGTACTCACGGATGGTTCGGTCCGAAGAAAACGGTCCCATGGCCGCGATGTTCAGGATCGCCTGGCGCGTCCACTCCGAGGGACGCCGGTACAGGTCGTCCACCCGCTGCTGCGTGGCGACGTAGTCGCCGTAATCCGCCAGCAGCTGGTAGTAATCCGACTCCAGCAGCGCGTGTGTGACATCCTGGTAGCGGTGGGGTTCTTCCGGCGAGAAGGCGCCATCGGCAATGCGGTCGATCGCGGTCTTGAGCTCGTAGTTGTTGTCGTAGTAGCGGCGCGGCTGGTAACCATGGGCACGCAACTCGGCCACCTGATCGGTGCGGTTGCCGAAGATGAAGATGTTGTCCAGCCCGACGTACTCGGCGATCTCGATGTTGGCACCATCCCAGGTGCCTATGGTCAGGGCACCGTTGAGCGCGAACTTCATGTTGCCGGTGCCGGAGGCTTCGGTGCCGGCCGTTGAGATCTGCTCGGACAGATCGGCTGCCGGAATGATCATCTCGGCCAGGGTGACCCGGTAGTTCGGAATGAAGACGACCTTGAGCAGATTGCCGACGTGCGAGTCTGCATTGACGACACTTGCGACGTCGTTGATCAGCCGGATCACCTGCTTCGCCATGCGATAGGCCGAAGCGGCCTTGCCCCCGAATATCACCGTGCGAGGCACCCAGTTGGCTTGGGGGTTGGCCAGGATCTGGTGGTAGCGCGTGATCACGTGCAGCACGTTGAGGAGCTGCCGCTTGTATTCATGCATTCGCTTGACATGTACGTCAAACAGGCTCTCGGGGTCGATCCTGATGTCGAGCTCGCGGCCAATGTAGTCGGCCAGCCGGCGCTTGTTCTGCTGCTTGGCCAGACGCACTGCATTGTTGAAGGCCGGCTCGGTGGCGAGGTCGCGCAGGCCGGCGAGCTCGTCCAGATGGCGGCGCCAGCCGCGGCCGATCCTGCCGTCGATCAGGTTTGCCAGCGGCTGGTTGGCCTGCGCCAGCCAGCGCCGGGGCGTGATCCCATTGGTCTTGTTGCAGAAGCGTTCGGGAAACACCCGCGCAAAATCGGCAAAGATGGTCTGGACCATCAGCTCGCTGTGCAGCGCCGAGACGCCATTGACTTTGTGGCTGGCGAGCACGCACAGGTAGGCCATGCGCACGCGCCGGTTGCCAGTTTCATCGATCAGCGAGACGCGGCGCAGCAGCTCGGGCTCGGCCGGGAAGCGCTCATGCAGGTTGGCCAGAAAACGGGTGTTGAGGTCGTAGATGATGCGCAGATGGCGCGGCAGCAGTCGCCCGACCAGATCCACCGGCCAGGTTTCCAGCGCCTCCTGCATCAGTGTGTGGTTGGTGTAGCTGAAGATGCGGCTGCATTGAGACCAGGCGGCATCCCATTCCATCCGGTGCTCGTCGACCAGCAAGCGCATGAGTTCGGGCACGGCCAGCGCGGGGTGGGTGTCATTGAGGTGGATGGCCACCTTGTCGGCCAGATGCTCCAGGCTGCCGTGGTCCTTCAGGTAGCGGCGCACCAGGTCCTGCAACGAGGCGCTGACAAAGAAAAACTCCTGACGCAGGCGCAGTTCACGGCCGTGGTCGGTGCTGTCGTCGGGGTAGAGCACGCGCGAGACGTTCTCGGACTCGTTCTTGGCCTCCATCGCACGCATGTAATCGCCCTTGTTGAAGGCGTCCAGGTTGATGGCGCTGCTGGCGCGTGCCGACCACAGCCGCAGCGTTGCCACTGAAGTCAGCTCATAGCCCGGCACGGCGTTGTCGTAGGCGGTGGCGATGACATCGTCGGTATCGATCCATTTGACGCGCCCATTCTCGGTGGCGAGCCGGCCGCCGAAGCGCACGGCGTAGCTGAACTCGGGCCGCATGAACTCCCAGGGATTGCCGTTGACCAGCCATCCATCGGGCTCTTCCACCTGCTGGCCGTTCACGATGCGTTGCGCGAACATGCCGTAGTCATAGCGGATGCCATAGCCCATGCCTGGCAGGCCGACCGTGGCGATGGAGTCCAGAAAACAGGCCGCCAGGCGCCCCAGGCCGCCATTGCCCAGGCCCGGGTCGGCTTCCATTTCCAGCAGCGCGTCGAAGTCGGCGCCGAGCTGGGCACAGGCGGTCCTGGTGTCGTCGTAGATGCCGACCGCCATCAGCGCGTTGGTCAGCATGCGCCCGGTGAGGAATTCCATGGAAAGGTAGTAGACGCGCTTGAGTTCACGGTCCTGCGCCGTCTCGAGCGCTTCGCGCCAGCTGTCCATCACGCGGTCGCGCACGGCATAAAGGATCGCGAACAGCCAGTCACGCTGGGTGGCCGAGCGCACGTCCTTGCCGACCTGGTAAACCAGACGGTTGGAGATGGAGCGCCGCAGCGCTTCGATCGAGTTCGTGGGCTGGTCGAAACTGAAGGGCTGGACGCTGGACATGGGAACTCTCCGGAGGAAGCGGGGGCGGAGTAAACGGCTATCGGGAGCCGTTCAGGCTGGATGCATAAGCTGTGCCAGGCGTGGCGGCGGTCTGTTCGTACAGTGTGCGGTAGGCCTGCGCGGCGACTTTCCAGTCAAACCGCAACTGCATGGCATGGCGCTGTACCCGGGCCCAGTCCGCCGGCTGGCGATACAGCGTGAAGGCGCGGTGCAGGGCCTGGCGCAGACCATGGGCGCTGAATTCATGAAAGACGAAGCCGCTGGCGGTGCCGTCCTTCAGTGCCTGGGGCGTGCTGTCGGTCACGGTGTCGGCCAGGCCGCCCACGCCATGCACCAGCGGCAGGGCGCCATAACGCAGGGCGTACAGCTGGGTCAATCCGCAGGGCTCGAAACGCGAGGGGACAAGAAGCACGTCCGCGGCGGCCATGATGCCGTGCGCCAGGGCTTCGTCGTACCCGACGCGCAAGACGGCCTGCCCGGGGTGGCGCGCCGCGGCGTCGCGCAGGCCCGCCTCGATGCCCGCATCGCCACTGCCCAACACCACCAGCTGGCCGCCTCCGGCCACCAGATCGTCCAGCACCGCGGGCACCAGATGAAATCCTTTCTGGTCGCTCAGCCGGCTGACGGCGCCAAACAGCAAGGCCTCCGGGCGCAGCGCCAGGCCCAGCAGGCGCTGCAGCGCGCGCTTGGCGTCGGCTTTGCCCGCCATCTGGTTGTATTCGTAGGGCGTCTCGAGCAGCGGGTCGCTGGCCGGATTCCATACGCTGTAATCCACACCGTTCAGGATGCCGCTGAGCTGGCCGGACCGGTGGCGCAGCACGCCATCGAGGCCGCAGCCCTGCTCGGGCGTCGTGATCTCGCGGGCGTAGCGCGGGCTGACCGTGGTCAGGGCGTCGGAGAACTGCAGACCCGCTTTCATGAACGACAGATGGCCGTGGTACTCGTACCCGTCGATCGTGAACAGCGATTCAGGCAGGCCCAGCGGCGCCAGCGTGTCTCGCGGGAAAACGCCTTGGTAAGCGAGGTTGTGAATCGTGAAAATGCTCGCCGGCCTGGGGTCGGCGCCAGCCAGCAGTTGCAGGTACACCGGGGCCAGTCCGGCGTGCCAGTCGTGCGCATGCAACACATCGGGCTGCCAGCGAGGGTCGCCGCCGCAGCCCAGCCATGCGGCAGCCCAGCTCAGGAGCGCGAAGCGCGCCGCGTTGTCGGGCCAGTCATGGCCGCTGGCGTCAAGGTAGGGCCCGCCCGGACGCTGGTACTGTGCCGGGGCGTCCAGCAGGTACACCGCCTGGCCGGTAGCCCGTACGCGGCCAGGCACGATCCGCGGCACGGGATGCGCCGATCGCGCGACATCGGGCCCACCCGTGGCTGGCAGCGCGATGGCTTGCCCCTGGAGTTCCACGCCAGCGGAAATCGACGGAAAGGCCGGCAACAAGACCCGTACCTCGCAACCGGCCGTCGCCAGCGCTGCCGGCAGGGCAGCGCTCACATCGGCCAGCCCGCCGGTCTTGAGCAGCGGGAAGAGTTCGGTGCAGACGTAGAGAACCCTCACGCGCCAGCCTCGCCAGGGGCCTTTTCAGCCGCCAGTCTTTCCAGCATCTCACGGGTGACGAGCACCACGCCCTGCTGCGTACGGAAAAAGCGGCGGGCATCTTCGGCCGCGTCGAATCCGATCGACATGCCTGGAGGGATCTGGCAGCCCTTGTCAATCACGACCTTGCGCAACCGGCAGTGCCGGCCGACATCGACTTCCGGCAGCAGAACCGCTTCCTCGACTGTGCTGTACGAATGCAGCCGGACTTTGGAGTACAGCACCGATCGGCGGGCGTGCGCGCCGGAGATGATGCACCCGCCGGACACCAGCGAGTCGACCACCATGCCGCGCCGGCCTTCGTCGTCGAAGACGAACTTGGCGGGCGGCAACTGCTCCTGATGGGTCCATATCGGCCATTGCCGGTCGTACATGTCCAGATCCGGCGTGATGCCGGTCAGGTCCAGGTTGGCCGACCAGTAGGCATCGATGGTGCCCACGTCTCGCCAGTAGGCGGGGGCGTCGGGGGCGCTCTTGACGCAGGACATTCCGAACGGATGGGCCACCGCCTCGCCTCTGGCCACGATTGCCGGGATCAGGTCCTTGCCGAAGTCGCGGCTCGAACTTTGCGTCAAGGCGTCGGCCTTCAGGGCTTCGTAGAGGTAGTCGGCGTTGAACAGGTAGATTCCCATGCTCGCCAGTGCCTGGCCGGGTCGCCCGGGCATCGGTGCGGGTTGGGCTGGCTTTTCATCAAACCGGACGATGTGCCGCTTTGCGTCGATCGCCATGACGCCAAAGGCACTGGCCTCGGCCAGCGGCACTTCGATGCAGGCCACCGTGCAGGGCGCGCCCTGGGCCACGTGGTCGGCGATCAGGTTCGCGTAGTCCATCTTGTAGATGTGGTCGCCGGCCAGCACCAGGATGTAGTCGGGGCGCTCCGCGCTCAGGATGTCCAGGTTCTGGAACACCGCATCGGCCGTGCCCTGGTACCACGAGGTCTCGTCGATGCGCTGCTGCGCGGGCAGCAGATCGATGTACTCGTTGAACTCGCTGCGCAGAAACGACCAGCCTCGCTGCAGGTGACGCAGCAGACTGTGCGACTTGTACTGTGTGACAACGCTGATGCGGCGCACGCCGGAGTTCAGGCAGTTCGACAGCGCGAAGTCGACGATGCGGAACTTGCCACCGAAATACACCGCCGGCTTGGCGCGCCGGTCGGTCAGCGCGTGCAGCCGCGAGCCGCGGCCACCGGCCAGCACCAAGGCAATGGTGCGGCGGGCGAGTTGGTGGGGTGCGTTCAGTTCCATGGGAGGCCTCCTTGATCAGCGTGTTGTCGAAAGGGTCGGGTCATGTGCGTCCGTGGGCTCGGGCCATCGAGGCCAGCCGCCTGGCGGGCGCGTCGCCCACGTCGGCCCAGGTGAACCGCCAGGCCCAGCAGCCTTCGGCCTGTCCTGGCGTGTTCATGCGGTGGCGGCCGTCCAGGCCCAGCACGTCCTGGAAAGGAATCACCAGCGTGTGGGCGACCGATTGAGAGAGCGACTGGATCATCGCCCAGTTGATTTCCTGGTCGGCCATCGGGCCCAGATATTGGCGGGCGGCCTGGCGCTCCACGTCGCTTGCTTTTGCCCACCACCCTACCGTGGTGTCGTTGTCATGGGTCCCGGTATAGGCCACCGTGCACGGCTCGAAGTTGTGCGGCAGATAAGGGTTGCGGGCCGTGTCGCCAAAGGCGAACTGCATCACGCGCATGCCGGGAAAGGCGCATTCGTGGCGCAGTCGGGTCACCGCATCGGTGATGATGCCCAGATCCTCGGCAATGATCGGTAGCGGACCAAGCTCTTCCTTGAGGGCGTAGAAAAACGCCTTGCCGGGTCCGGCGCACCACTGGCCGCCCTGGGCTGTCGGCTCGCTGGCCGGGATTTTCCAGTACGCCTCGAAGCCACGAAAGTGGTCAAGCCGCGCCAGGTCCACTTGGGACAACAGGTGCGCCATGCGCTGTTTCCACCAGCGGTAGCCGTCGTGCGCCATGGCGTCCCAGCGGTACAGCGGGTTGCCCCAGCGCTGGCCGGTCGCACTGAAATAGTCGGGTGGAACGCCCGCCACGACGCGTGGTTCGCCGCGTTCGTCCAGCAAGAACTGGTCGGTGTGCGCCCAGACATCGGCACTCTGGTGGGCCACGAAGATCGGCGCATCGCCCGCAATGTGGATGCCGCGCGCGTGGGCGTCGTGCCGCAGGCGTTGCCACTGCACGTGAAAACGCCACTGGACGAAGCACCAGAAGCCCAGCTCGAATCCAGCCTCATCCCGCACCACGCGCAGTGCGCTCGGATCGTGGCGGGCCAGCGGCGCAGGCCATTGGGTCCATGCCGGGCCATGCCGCACTTCAAGCACCATGAACAGGGCGTAGTCGTCCAGCCAAGCGGCCTGGCGCCGGGTGAATTCGGCCAGCGCAGCCCGCTCGGCGTCGGTAGCCCGCTCGACAAAGCCCTTCCAAGCCGCATTCAGTGCCGCCAGCCGGTAGGGAATCACTTGGGCGAAGTCGCAGTGATGGGGATCGAAACCCGCGTCTGCGGGGGGCGCCAGCCAGCCGCAAGCCACCAGATCGTCGAGGTCCACGAGCCAGGGACTGCCGGCAAAGGCCGACGGGCTCTGGTAAGGCGAATGGCCTGCCCCGGGCGGCGTCAGCGGCAGGATCTGCCACAGCGACTGGCCGGCCGATGCCAGCCAGTCGAGGAAATGCCGCGCGGGCGTGCCCAGGTCGCCGGAGCCGTGGCGTCCGGGCAGGCTGGTCAGGTGCAGCAACACACCGCTGCTGCGGCGCGACAGCAGGGGGTGGGCGTGGGCGGTGGCGTGGTCCCTCATGCTGGGTTCTCGCTGGGGTGCTCGTTGAAGGGGGGCAAGGGCTGGACCAGAATCACAAAGCTGGGAGGCGTCACTTGCAATGACGTTGAAACTGTTTTTGCAGGCGGGCCCGCCTGCCCGGCAACCCAGCCACTGGCGCTGTCGAGCACGACCTCCCACGGCCCTTCGGGCAATCGCAGGTTGGCCGGTACTTCGCCGGCCAGCAGGATCAGCATGAGCCGTTCGCGCGGGGGCTCCCCGCCGTCGCCGACCGTGATGACGCAGGACAGCAGTCGGCCGTCGGGGAGCTCCCAGGCTTCGGTGCCGGGTGGCTCGCCATCGGCCGTTCGCCAGGCGATGTCGGGCAAAGGTTCGCCTTTGACTGGGGCGCCATGGAACCAGTGCGGGTGCCGCAGGCCCGGGTAGCGCTGGCGCAGATGTACCAGCCCGGCCACGAAATCCATTTGAGCCTCGTCTGCCGTGGCCCAGTCCAGCCAGGTCACGGCATTGTCCTGACAGTAGGCGTTGTTATTGCCTTGCTGGCTGTGCCCCAGTTCGTCACCGGCCAGCAATTGGGGGGTGCCCTGGGCGCACAACAAGGTGGCCAGCAAGGCGCGGCGCCATTGCGAGCGCCTTTGCAAGATGGCCGGATCGTCGCTCGGTCCCTCCTGGCCGGCGTTGGCGCTCAGGTTGTGCCCGTGCCCGTCGCGGTTGTCCTCGCCATTGGCTTCGTTGTGCTTGTGAACGTACGAGGTGAGGTCGGCCAGCGTGAAGCCATCGTGGGCGGTGATCATGTTGATGCTGGCCAGCGGGCTGCGTCCACTGCCCTGGAACAGGTCGTTCGAGCCCGCCAGGCGTCGTGCGATCTGTCCGCGGGTGCACTCGTGCCCGAGCCACCAGGCGCGAACCGTGTCACGAAACTGGTCGTTCCATTCGTGCCAGCGCGGCCCGAAACCGCCGGTCTGATAGCCCTCGGGCCCGATGTCCCAGGGCTCGGCAATGAACTTGACGCGGGCCAGTACCGGGTCCTGCGCCATGGCCGAGAACAGGGTGCCAAAGGGATTGAAGCGCCGGTCCAGCGCCGGGTCGCGTCCCAGCGCCACGGCCAGGTCGAAGCGGAAACCGTCCACCCCGTAGGCCTGCACCCACCAGCGCAAGCTGTCCATGGTCATTTGCACCACGCGCGCCTCGCCCATGTTGAAGGTGTTGCCGCAACCGCTGGGGTTGAGGTGATGGCCGTGGGCGTCCAGGGCGTACCAGCTGGCGTTGTCCAGGCCACGCCAGGAAAGCGTCGGGCCAAGTGAGTTGCCCTCCGCCGTGTGGTTGTAGACCACGTCGAGGATGACCTCGATGCCGTTGCGGTGCAGCGTGTCCACCATCTGGCGGAACTCGGCCCGCACACCGGCGTCGTCCCGGTCCCGCCCGCGGGCGGCAGGCGTCGCATAGCGCGGCTCCGGCACAAAGAAGGCCAGCGTGTTGTAACCCCAGTGGTTGGTCATGCCGCGCTCGACCAGATGGTGTTCGTCCACATGCAGTTGCACGGGCAGCAGGCACAGCGCGGTCAGCCCCAGGCGCTTGTAGTGCGCCAGCATGGCCGGGCTGGCCAGCCCGGCGTAGGTGCCTCGCTGTGCGGGCGCAACGCCCGGGTGCAGCGCCGTCAGTGCCTTGACGTGCACTTCGTACAGGATGGTCCGGGCCATCGGCGTGTCGGGGCCCGGCATGATCGCCGCGCCAGCGTGCAGCTCGGCGGCCATATCGACCACGCGGGCCTTGGGCATGCGCTCCGCGTTGTCGGAGCCGCAAGGCTGATCGGGGGCGCTGGCCCGGTGCCCGATCTCCAGCGCCAGCTCGGCCAGCGGGCCGGACAGCGAACGGGCCCAGGGGTCGATCAGCAGCCGCTCGGGATTGAAGCGGTGGCCGGCCGCTGGATCCCATGGTCCGTGGGCGCGCAGGCCATAGCGTTGGCCAGCGCCCGGTCCCGGCACGAAACCGTGCCAGACGCCTCCGGTGCATGCCGGCAAGCGGATTCGCGCTGTCTCGGCCTTGCCCTCGTCGTCGTAAAGGCACAGCTCGACGGCCGTCGCATGGCGCGAGTACACCGCCACATTCAACCCGGCACGCCCACCCATCACGGCCGGCACCACGCCCATCGGCCAGGCGCGCCCGGGCTCGCAGACGGGGCTGGCGACTGCATTCATGCGGCGGACTCCGGCGCCAGCCAGATCACAGCCAGCGGGGGTAGATGCAGACTCAGCGACCAAGGCTGCCCGTGCATCGGGACAGGCTCGGCCTCGACGCGGCCCTGGTTGCCGGCATTGGTTCCGCCGTAGTGGGCGGAATCGGTATTCATGCACTCGCGCCAGGCGCCGCCATGGGCCACGCCAATGCGGTAGGCGTCGCGCGGCACCGGCGTCAGGTTGCAGACCACGGCCACATGCTCGTGCTCGGCGTGACCATAGCGCATGAAGCTGAACACCGAGTTGTCGCGGTCATCGGCGTGGATCCAGCCAAAACCGCCAGGGTCTGAATCGCGCGCATGCAGGCCCGGGTGGGTGCGATAAGCGTGATTGAGGTCGCGCACCAGTCGTTGCACGCCAGCGTGGGCGGGGTCCTGCAGCAGGCCCCAGTCCAGTTCGGCGTCGTGGTTCCATTCAGTCGGCGAGGCCAGCTCGCAGCCCATGAACATCAGTTTCTTGCCGGGGAAAGCCCACATCAGCCCATAGAGCGCGCGCAGGTTGGCGCGCTTTTGCCAGGGGTCGCCGGCCATCTTGCCCAGCAACGAGCCCTTGCCGTGCACCACTTCGTCGTGCGACAGCGGCAGCACGAAATGCTCGCTGTAGGCATACATCATGGCGAACGTGATGCGCTCGTGATGCCAGCGGCGGTACATCGGGTCCAGCGCGAAATACGCCAGCGTGTCGTTCATCCAGCCCATGTTCCACTTGTAGTCGAAGCCCAGGCCGCCGTGCGCCGTGGCGCCGGTCACACGCGGAAACGCCGTGGATTCCTCGGCCAGCGTCACCACGCCAGCGGCCTCGCGATGCAGGATGTCGTTGGTCTCGCGCAGGAAGTCGATGGCCTCGTAGTTCTCGCGGCCACCGTCGCGGTTCGGCACCCACTCCCCGGCCGGTCGGCTGTAGTCGCGGTAGAGCATCGAGGCCACCGCGTCCACGCGCAGCCCGTCCACCCCGTACTGTTCGACCCAGAACAGCGCATTGCCGACCAGGAAGTTGCGCACCTCGTTGCGGCCGAAGTTGTAGATCAGCGTGTTCCAGTCGCGGTGAAAGCCCTCTTTCGGGTCGGCATGCTCGTACAGCGCGGTGCCGTCGAAGCGGGCCAGCGCGTGCGCATCCGCCGGAAAATGCCCGGGCACCCAGTCCAGGATGATCTTCAGTCCGGCCGCGTGGGCCGTGGCGATGAATCGGCGCAATGCCTCCGGCGAGCCGTAGCGCGCGGTGGGCGCGTACAGGCCGGTGGGCTGGTAGCCCCAGGAGCCATAGAACGGGTGCTCGCTGACCGGCAGCAGTTCGATGTGCGTGAAACCGAGGTCGGCGGCGTAGGGCACCAGGGTCGCCGCCAGATAGTCCCAGTCCGGCATCTGGCCGCCCGGCCGCCGCCAGGAACCGGCGTGCACCTCATAGATGGCAATGGGCGCAGCACCGTGGTCGGGCGCGGGCCGCTGCGAAGTGTCGCCCGGCGTCGAGCCGTCGGGGGCAAGTGCGCCCTCGCACACCCAGGCGGCGTTGCCGGGTGGCCCTTCGCTGCGGCGCGCATAGGGGTCGGCCTTGACGCTGCACTGCCCTTGGGCGTCCACAATCTCGAACTTGTACAGCGCCCCCGCGCCCACGCCGGGCAGGAAAATCTCCCACACGCCACACTCGACACGCCAGCGCATCGGGTGGCGCCGGCCGTCCCAGCCGTTGAAGTCCCCCACCACGGAAACCCGTTGCGCATGGGGCGCCCAGACGGCAAACGCCGTGCCGGCCACGCCGGCCACCGAGACCAGATGCGCGCCGAGCTTCTGCCAGGGGCGATGGTGTCGCCCTTCGGCCAGCAGCCAGACATCCATGTCGCCCAGCCAGGGGCCGAAGCGGTAGGGGTCTTCCAGTGATCACCGATGGCCACCGTAGTCAACGTCGAGCTGGTAGTCCGCCCCTGCGGCCCCGGGGAGCCGGCCGACGAACAGGCCTTCGCCGCCGCAGTTCGCCAGTTCAACCAGGGGTTCTCCGCTTTGGCGGGCACGTGCAACAACCGCGGTGGCGCCCGGCAAGTACACCCGCAGCGTGGTCAGGCCCGAAACCGTGTCCGTGTGCGGTCCGAGGTGACTGAATGGGTCGCGGCAACGGCCCTGCTGCAAAGACAGGGCGAGCGCGGTTTCCGGATCGGCAGGGGACATATGGTCGGGCAAGGGCATCCTGATTGGTTTCAGACACATTTTGGCACTCCTGAAGCCTGTTTTTGCGCTGTGCCCCGAGGTTTCAGGGGCTGGAGCCGACAACTACACTCATAACCTGCTCAAACGACCTGCTAGTGCCCATGGAAATCGTAACGCTGGTGATGGTGATCGCGCTGGGTGCCTATGCGCTCAACGCACGGGATCAGGCGCGGCGCATTGCCCTGCTCGGCCGTCATCTCGGGCGCTTCCAGATCGAGAAGCTGATGGAAACCCTGACCGACGGCTACCTGCGCGCGCTGGGCGAGGCGGACCCCGAGCGCCAAGGGCAGGTCATGAACCTGCTGAGTGCGTCAGAGACCGAGCTGTCGGCGCAGTTTGACCGCTTCGTCGCCGAATTTGCCCGGGTCGATGAGGCGCAGGCGCGGGTGAGCCGGCTGGCCTGGCCGATTTCCCTACGCGGTCCGGCTTTTCCCGAAAGCCACGTTCGACATGCGCAAGCTGCTGGCCGTTCACGCGCACGGCATCGCGGATGCGGTGAACAACCGCCAGGGCCAGTCGACCCGGGACAAGGCCTTTACCCTGTCGGCCGAGCTGTTCCTGATGCAGCACAGTTGCCACTGGTTTTGCCGTTCCCGGGTCGTCGCTTCTGCCAGGGTGCTGGCGCGGCACAAGACCTCGTACGAGCAGTTGGTGGCGTCCGTGGCGCCGCAGACCCGCGACGCCTACCAGGTCTTGATTTCGGGCTGAGGCCAGCGCCGTGAAGGCAATGCGCGTTCGGGCGGCCATCGGCAAGGAACTCTGATGAAGAACGGCACTATCCCGATATCAAGCGGGGATGGTCAGCTATTAAAAGCATAGTTTTTGCAAATGGGGATGGCGACCCTTCGGCCGCAATACCGCCTGACCTCGGGCCAGCGCGACCGGCCTGCGCCCGTCGCTTCCACATGGTTGATCGACATCAAGCGGCGTCGAAATCCCGTTTTCCAGCGGTTCATTTCCTGTGCAGGTTTTGTACCATCAGTCGGCTGGCGGCGGCCGGCAGCGCGATCGATGCGCCCGGGGCCGCAGCCACCTGGATTGATGTAACCCGAGGGGACCTCCATGAAAATTCCTGCGACCTTGCTTCGATGGCTGGCGTTTTTCGTCGCAGCCTTTGCATTGACCACGGCCAGCGCCGCCACTGGTGCGCCGGCCAAATCGAAGGAGGACGCGCAGATCGGGCAGATCTGCCTCGATTGCCACAAGAAGGAAAGCCCCGGGCTCGTCACCGAATGGAGGAAAAGCGCCCACTCCGGCAAGCAGGTGGACTGCTATAGCTGCCACAAGGGCAAGGAAGGCGACAAAGGCGTGGTCCAGCATGAGAAGGACAAGGCCGGCAAGCCGGTCTTCATCACCACCATCGTCTCGCCCAAGACCTGCGCCCAGTGCCACGAGAAGGAAGTAGCCCAGCAGCAGCGCTCGCATCACGCCAAGGGCGGGCAGATCCTGGCCTCGCTGGACAACATCATGGGCGAGGTCATCGGCGGCCCCGCCGCGGTGAACGCCGGTTGCCGGCAGTGCCATGGCGGCACGGTGATGTTTGACAAGGCTTCTGGCGAGGCCACCCCCGAGACTTGGCCGGACACCGGCATCGGCCGCGTGAACGCCGACGGCAGCCTGGGCTCCTGCTCGGCCTGCCATGCGCGTCACCGCTTCTCGTCGGCCCAGGCCCGCACGCCCGACACCTGCGGCAAGTGCCACCTGGGTCCGGACCATCCGCAACTCGAGATCTACAACGAATCCAAGCACGGCATCCTGTACCGCGCCAACGTCAAGGAAATGAACCTGGATTCCAAGAAGTGGGTGGCCGGCGTGGACTACTCGGCTGCGCCCACCTGCGCCACCTGCCACATGAGCGCCACGCGCAAGCAGGAAACCACCCATGACGTCGGCGAGCGGATCTCCTGGACGCTGCGCCCGCCCATCTCCACCAAGCTCAACATGGTGCGCCTGGCCAACGGCGACGAATTCGACCAGCCGCCGGGCACGCCGCTGCCCAAAGTCGGCGAAGTGGTCAAGGGCTCCAAGGTCACCGAAATCCTGACCTGGGAAGACCGCCGCAAGAAGATGACCAACGTCTGCTACGCCTGCCATGGCTCCAACGTCATCAGCGGCCACTACAAGCAGTTCGACGACGTGGTGAACCTGTACAACGACAAGTTCGCCAAGCCCATCGCCGCCTCCATGAAGGAGCTGACGGACAAGGGCTACATCACCGCTGCGCCGTTCGACGAGAAGATCGAATGGACCTGGTGGGAAATCTGGCATCACGAAGGTCGCCGCGCGCGTCATGGCGCCGCCATGAACGGCCCGGACTACACCTGGTGGCACGGTATCTACGAAGTGGCGCAACACACCTACTTCAAGTGGATCCCGGAAATGCGCGAAGCCGTGCGCAAGAAAGACGGCAACGAGAAGTTCGCCGACGAGATCCTGAACAAGTACTTCAAGCCCATCGAAGGCCATGACTGGTACTTCAACGGCATCAGCAAGGACGCGGTCGAGAAAGTCCGCAAGGGCTTCGAAGAGCGCTACGGCAAGGACTCGATGAAGTAAACCACCCACAACGGCGCCCGGGCAACCGGGCGTCGTCGCGTTGCTTTGTCGGTTCCAACAGTCAAGGACATTCCGTGATTTCAAAGTTTGCCGCCTCCGTAGCCGTCTCTCTCAGCCTGCTAGCCTCATCAGGCTGGGCGGTCGATGCTGTCAAGCCCGCCAGCGATCCGCTCATCGTCCAGGGGGACAAGCTGTGGGCTGATGGCCGCTTGGACGAGGCGCGCAAGAGCTTCGAGCAGGCCGTGGCCGCCTATCCCAAGTCGGTGCCCGCGCGCATGAAACTGGGGGGCTTCCAGCTGGCAACCCGAAGCTACAGTGCCGCCGTCACGACCTACCAGGGCACGATCAGCCTGGACGCCAACAATGCCTTGGCCTGGGTCGGGCTGGGCATGGCCTACCGGCATTCTTCAGAGCCCGAACTGGCGCGGGCCGCCTTTTCCGAGGCGATCCGCATCGAGCCCGCGCGCAAGGCGCAACTGGCCCAACTGGCGGAAATGCCGCAAAAGTAGGTGCCAGCGTCGTTCAGAGGGCGGAGCGGCCCGTGGCTGGGTTCTGTCGTGCCCGACGCTACGCCGTGCCGTGCGGGGCCAAGCCTGGTGAGAACTACAAAATAGATAGCCGACTACGACCATTCGACATAGGGAAAGTGGCAATTTTCGTCAGAACGTGTGTTTTCAGGCTGCGAGCGGTGGTCACCGCAGATCCAGCACACCATCACCGTTTGCGTGAGACTGACATCAGACCTTTTTGGATAACCGTTACTGTGGATGTCGCACTGTGTGTGTCAGCCAACAGACGATTCGCGCGTTGAAAGTGCAGGATGCAATTTTCTCGAAGCATCGGTAGCGTGTGATGGCTGGCGCTCGTGCTGTTCGTCGGACGTGCCTGTAGCGTGGCTTCCGGTGTTGGATTCAGTCACTTTTTTTGGAGAACCCTGATGAAAAAGATCCTACTTCTGCTGGGTGCTCTCGCCTTGGCACCTGCTTTTGCACAAACCAGCGTGGGGGTGTCCGTCGGTATCTATCAGCCGGGTGTCTACGGCCGGATCGATATTGGCAACTTCCCACAGCCTCGCGTCGTCTATCCGGAGCCGGTCGTCATCCTCCCGTCGCCCGTAGCGGTCTATCAGCGGCCCGTTTATTTGTATGTGCCGCCGGGGCACCAGAAGAACTGGGGGAAGTATTGCGGACGCTACAACGCCTGCGGTCAGCCGGTCTATTTTGTACAGGAAGAATGGGTGCGAGAGCGGTACGAAGAGCGTCGTGGCCATCAGGACAATGGTCAGCGTGGCAACGGCAAGGGCCATGGCAAAGGCCACGGCAAGGGTAACTAATGACGAAACTGGCAACGAGGTTCATTCACTGAACCTGGTGCAATCGCCGAAGTCCGGCGGTTCTTTGATCTGGCACAAATCGTCCAACTGAAGAAAGCGCATATTTGGGTTGGGCGATTGCCTCACGCACTGCGTGCCCTGTACTCAGGGACTAACCCGGCCAGAGAGCCGGGTTTCTCATTTCTGGTGCATCGGTGCCGGACATGGCCTGCGGCGCACTTGCCCCGCAGACCCTGCGGACATTTACGCTGGTCGCCACTTGTTTCCGTGCCGGCCAGGTTGCTTGGTAACCGGACCCAGGCCTTATGGAGCTCGCTTGGCAATTTCATTGCCAAGATAGCCACCACCCACAGCCCCGGCGATGGTGGCCAGGGTCTTGCCTTTGCCGCCACCGACCTGATTGCCCAGCAATCCGCCGACCACCGCGCCTACGCCGATGCCAATCGGACTGTTTTGTGCAACAGGTGCCGGTGCGGGTTGCTGATAGGCAGGTGTTGATGCGGTTGCTGGTGCGGGCTGTTGGTAAGCGGGCGCTGATTGCGCGTCTGCGGGTGCTGGCTGCTGGTACCCAGGTGCCTGGGAATACTGTTGGACGGACTGCGCCTGTGCGTGCTGGACCGGAGGGCGTTGCGTGGCAGTTTTGTGCGTTGCGCGTTCATCGCGGACGGCAGGAGCCGTCGCGACTGGGTTCACGACAGGCTGCGCTGGGGCAGATATCGGTGCGACGGCGGGAGCCTGGGCGGTCACCGGCGTCGTCTGCGCATCTGCGGCTGGTGCCGCGGTGGCATGGGAATTCGGCAAAACGCCCGTGATGGCGGCGATGCCCGCCAGGCTCACGAGGATGACGGATACGGCTGCGCCCGCCATCAAGGGGTGGATGCGGTTCGAGGTTTGATTCATTTCCATTGGATACTCCGATTGACAAGCCTGATGGACGGCCTGCGGGTTTATAACGCGCGACTCAACTGGAAAGTGACGCAGCAGGCATTTCAGATGTAACGGAGTTCAACAGGCACCCAGCGCCGGGGTCTCTGCCTGGGCTCACATGTTGGCGAGCTGTCCTCGCTGCTGTCAGGCTGTCTGCTCCGGCCGCAGCACCAGCATCTTGCCGAACGAGGCCAGATGGACGATTTCGACCAGGCGCACGCCGCTGGGCGCAAACACGTGCTCCCATTCGCCGCGCGTGCGTTCGCCGCCCCGTGTGCCCATGAACATCTGCATGTCGAAAGACGCCGCCGTCAGGTCGGCGTGGTGGTCGGGCATGACCATCTCCAGCAGCACGATGGCGGCACCTTGCACAGCAGCGGCCCGGGCCACGGTGCGCAGCGCCTGCACGCAGGTGGCGTCATCGAAGCCGTGCAGCACCGCGCTCAGCAGGTAGGCGTCCCGGGGGCTGGCGGCCGCCGGCACCGCCGTCAGCACATCGCCCACTTCAAAGCGCATGCGCGCCAAGGGCCTGCGCCACGTCGGGGCCGTGACGCTCGCGCCAGAAATCCGCCGCGCCGGCGACGGTCTGCGCCCGGTCCACCACCACGGCCTGCAGGTGCGGGTGGCGCTTGAGGATCGCCATCGACTTGGCCCCTTTGGAGCCCCCCACGTCAATGATCCGGTCGAACGCCTGCCAGTCGAATTCGGTGGCGAAGCTGTCGCCGGTCAGGGCGTCCACCCGGTCCATTGCCTGCGCGAACAGGGCATCGAACGCAGGGTGGCTGTCCATGTAGTCATAGAGGTCCTGGCCGTGCTGCAGCCGGAACGGCACCTCGCCCGTTCGGATGCCCTGCTCCAGCGGCTCCAGCCAGGGCAGACTCATCTCCGGCGCGTTGTGCATCAGCACCATGGCGCGCACGTTGTCTGCCCGGTCGGTGCGCAGGGCGCTGGAGAGCTTGTTGTTGCGGTACGTCCCCGGCGTCACCTCGTCGAACACGCCGATGGCCGCCAGCATCCTCAGCAGGCGCAGCAGCGCCCGTGAATCGGCGTCTACCTTGTCAGCCAGATCGGCCGCTGACAAATCGCTGTCGCCCAGTACCGTGGCCAGGTCGAGCCGCGCCGCCACGTAAAGCACGCGCGACTGCCAGAACGCCGAGCCGATCTGCAGCAGCCGGAAGGGGGCCGGGGTCATGCGTTGGGTCCAGGCCTGCAGCGCATTCGACACCCGCGCCAGCCACCCGAACGCGCGGGCGGCCATTGGACGGCGCTGGAAGCTCATGGGGTTTTCTCCAATCGGCTACCAGTGCACGCCGCTGAACACCTGCGAGAACAGCTTGCGGGCAAGCGCCACGGGATTGCCGGCCAGGTCCTGCGCAGCGGTTTCGCCGTCTTCACCGTTCTTGCCCTGCGCGGCCAGCGAGTCGGGGAACAGGCGAAAGGCCTGGTTCAGCACGAACTCGCTGATGCCTGGTGTCAGCGCCTGCGCCACCGCGCCCACCAGGCCCAAGCCGGTGGCCACGCGCTTGGGCTTCTCGATCACGGCCTTCATCACCAGCTCGGCCGCCTCGTCCGGCGACAAGGCCGGGAAGGCGTCGTAGAGCTTGGTCGGCGCGATCATCGGGGTGCGCACCAGCGGCATGTTGACGGTGGTGAAGCGCACGTTGCTGTCGGCGAACTCGGACGCGGCGCACCAGGAGAAGGCATCCAGCGCCGCCTTGGACGCCACGTAGGCCGAGAAGCGCGGCGGGCTGGCCAGCACGCCGATCGATGAGATGTTGATGATGTGGCCCTGCTTGCGCGACAGCATGGTCGGCGCAAAGCCGAAGATCAGGCGCAAGGCACCGAAGAAATTGAGCTGCATGGTGCGCTCGAAATCATGAAAGCGGTCGAAGGAATGCTTCACCGAGCGCCGGATCGAGCGCCCGGCGTTGTTGATCAGGATGTCCACGTGGCCATGGTTTTCCAGCACGGTCTTGCAGAACCGGTCGCAGTCGGCCAGGTCGGCAATGTCGCAGGCATAGGCAAAGGCGCGGCCGCCCTGCTGCTCGATTTTGGTCACCGTCTCGGCCAGCTTCTGCGGCGTGCGCGCCGCCAGGATGACGACCGCCCCGGCCGCGGCCAGCTTGAGCGCACAGTCCTCGCCGATGCCGGAGCTGGCGCCCGTCACCACCACCACCTTGTTACGTACTTCCTGCGCCAGGCGGCTGGACTTGCCGGCTCGGACCATCGCCTGGGCCGCAGCACCGGCCTTGCCCACCGGGCTGTGCTGGACCAATCGGGTGACCTGTTTCACCGTCTTGACGGCCTTGCCAAGCGGGTCGGTGGCTGGTCTGACCCGTTTTGGCGTGGCGGTCACGGCAGGGGCCAGCGCAGGCTTGCGTACCGGCTTCGCACGGCGCTTTGGCGCTTGCCCTGCTGCGCTTGGTCGGGGCCGGTTCGCCCTTTGCTTTGATTGTCGTGACCATGGGGTTCCTTGAACTTCAGACAGGGGATGGATCGTAAAGGCTTTGCCCCACGCGGGTCACAGCTTCACCTTGCCAGCCAGAATCCGGCGGTGGATTCCAGCCGTCAGCGTTTCGTAGCCTTTGTCCCGGTTCAGCAAGACAAACAGCGGATCGTCGATGGTGGCCGGATCGAAACCCTGCTGCTTCAGCTCGACCTTGCGCAGCTTGAAGGTGCCGGTGGTTTCCTGGGTTTTCACAATGCGCATGAAGAGCGGCACGGCATAAGCGGGCAGGGCCTGGCCACAGCTGCTGCGCCATGGCCTGGCCGTCGAAGGCCGCGCCGGGCTGCATCACGATGGCCGCCATGCCGGCGCGCCCGTTCGCTGTGCGCGACCGCAACCCCATAGACGCTGGCCTGCGCCACGCCCTGCACGGCGCCGATGGCGCGCTCGACCTCGGTGGTGGCGACGTTCTCGCCCTTCCAGCGGAAGGTGTCGCCGACGCGGTCGACGAAGGCAATGTGGCGCAGGCCCTGGGAGCGCACCAGGTCCCCGCTGTTGATCCAGACGTCGCCCTTTCGGAACACGTCATGCAGCAGCTTGGCCTCGGTGGCCTGGGCATCGGTGTAGCCGTCAAAGGGATAGGCCGCGCTGACCTCGGTGATCAGCAGGCCGGTCTCGCCGACCGCCACGCGGTGCATGAAGCCCTGAGCATCGCGTTGGGGGCGCTCGTTCTCGGTGTCGAAGGCGACGATGGCGTAGGGCATGGGTGTGAAGCCGGCCGTGCGGGGCAGCCCGAAAGCGTTGATGAAGACCAGGTTGCCCTCGCTGGAGCCATAGAACTCGCAGATGTGCTGGATGCCGAAACGCTGCTGGAATTCGTCCCAGATCTCGGGTCGCAGACCATTGCCGATCACCACCCGCACCTGGTGATCGCGATCGCGTTTGTCTGCGGGCCGGTTGAGCAGGTAGCGGCACAGCTCGCCGATGTAGACAAAGGCGGTTGCGCGGGTCGAGCGGATGTCGCGCCAGAAGGCCGAGGCGCTGAACTTTCGCGCCATGGCCAGCGTCGCGCCGCTGGTGAGCACCGCGCTCCAGCACAGCGTCAGGGCGTTGTTGTGATGGAAAGGCAGCGGGCAGTAGAAGACGTCGTCGGCCCTCAGCCGCATCGCCGCCTGTCCCATGCCGTAGCCGCTGCGCAGCCAGCGCAGGTGCGTCATCACCGAGGCCTTGGGCAGGCCCGTGGTGCCCGAGGTGAAGATGAAATAGCAGGGTGCTCCGGCAAGAACGCTGCCGGTGGACGCCGGGTTTTCGGTGCTGGCGCCTGCGCAGGCGGCGGGCAGGCTGATCAAGCCCGTGGGCACCGGCCCGATTCCGGCCCACAGCCAGGGCACGCCGGCAGGCTGCTTCGGGCTCGCCGAGTGAAGCGCTGGCAGGCAGCCGTCGCCGATCACCATCAGCCGCGGTTTGATGATGTCGAATGCTGTGCCTCAGCACCGCGCCACGCTGGTTGGGGTTGAGCATGCCGGCGACCGCGCCGATCTTGGCGACTGCCGCCACGCAGGCCAGCAAGGCGGGACAGTTCTCGAACAGCAGGCCCACCGTATCCCCCTGTTTCACGCCCTGTTGTTGCAGTACATCCGCGATGCGGTTGGCCCAGGCATTGAAGTCGCGGTAGTTCCAGCGCTGGCCTTCGAACAGCAGGCATTCCTTGTCCGGAATGCTCTGTGCCTGGTGTTCCAGGATCGTCCCGATCGATTGATGGCTTTCCGGGGTGACCGCGTAGAGCTTCAGGGTCGCCCACAACGAGCTCATGGCCGAGGGCAGGAGCCCCAGCGCGGCGCGGCCGAAATCCAGCAATCCGATCCGGTCGTGAGATGTTTCCATTGCCGGATTTTGCACGCCGTGGTTCACAGGTGTCGGCGGTATTCGCCCAGGGCCTTCGCGCGAGCGTTACTTACGCGCTGTCGCGCCCCTGATCAGTGCAAACACCCTACGACTCGGCGTGACCGGACGTGCAGAACTGAGGTTTTCCGGGTTCGTCAGGCGAAGCTCTGGCATCGACCGGAAACCCCGGGGCAAGGATCTCTTGTGTACTTATTGACTTTCCAGGGTTGTCGGATTGAAACGCCAGTCCTTTTCTGGGCGCGCCTTGCCTTTGCTGGCGGCCTGCCGGTTCCGATGAGCTGCCGGCGTCGGCTTTGTCGCTTTCTGGTCGCGGCGGCGGTGTTCGGCGCGACTTGCCCGAAGCGATCCTGCGCATGATTCTGGCGCCCATCCTGCTCCCGTTCGAGCGTCTGACTTTGGGTCCGCTGCCCCGCGACGGCGCCGACGTATGCGCCTACCCGCAAGGCGGTAACGTGAGCCCGCATTGACGGCCGCGGGCGCTCTTTCGATCAGGGACCCGAGAAGGGCTGCGTATCGTCAGACACGAAGGTGGACAGGATTGCCTCCAGGCGCACCGGAAGTCCGGGT
>CAVSCI010000012.1:0-154901 GCA_963726365.1 uncultured beta proteobacterium
TCAAACCACGCGCCATCCAGGCTCGCATTGAGCAGCATTTCGCCAGCAGCTTTAAGCTTTTCACCCATCACATCGCCCCATCCCCTCCTACACCCCCATCACCCGCACCGCGCAGTACTTGAACTCCGGAATCTTGCCAAACGGATCGAGTGCGGCGTTGGTCAACAGGTTGGCCGCGGCCTCCACATAGGCGAAGGGGATGAATACCGTGCCCGAGGGCGTGCCGTCGTCGCGTCGGGCCCGCAGCGTGACTTCGCCACGCCGGGAGGCCACGCGGACCGTGTCACCCGCCTGCAGTCCCAGACGCGCCAGGTCGTCGCCGTTGAGGCTGGCGGTGGCGGACAGGCTCCAGCGCATCGAGCACTTCGCTGCGCCGGGTCATGCTGCCGGTGTGCCAGTGTTCGAGCTGGCGGCCGGTGATCAGGACGAAGGGGTAGTCGGCATCCGGGCGTTCGTTGGCGGGGATGATGTCCACCGGCACCAGCTTCACGCGGCCGTCGGGCGTGGGGAAGTGGTCGTGGAAGACGATGGGTTCGCCGGGGTCGTCTTCGGTCAGGCAGGGGTAGGTCACGCTGGACTCGCGCTGCAGGCGCTTCCAGGTGATGCCGCCGATAGCGGTGCTCATGGCCTGCCGCATCTCGTCAAATACAATCTCCACGCCATGGTACCCAGCGTCTTCTGGGTGCTAGTTTGCTCTGGTTTTCATAGTCCCAGTCCAACCCGATGCGCCGGGCGATCTGCTGGAGGATCCACAGGTCGGCGCGCGCGTCGCCGGGGGGCGTGAGCGCCTGGCGGCCCAGTTGCACCATGCGGTCGGTGTTGCTGACGGTGCCGGTTTTCTCGGGCCAGGCGCTTGCCGGCAGCACCACGTCGGCCAGCCACGCGGTCTCTGTCAGGAAGATGTCCTGCACCACCAGGTGCTCCAGGCTGGCGAGGGCGTGGCGCGCGTGGTTCAGGTTGGGGTCGCTCATGGCGGGGTTCTCGCCCATGATGTACATGCCCGCGAATCTTGTGCGGGTCGGCCTCGGGCGCGAGGATCTTGTCCATGATCTCGACCACGGTGTAGCCGGGTTCCGGGTCGAGCTTCATGCCCCAGAAGTCCTCGAACCAGCCATGCGCGGCGGTGTCCGTGACGCGCTGGTAGTTGGGGTACATCATGGGGATCAGCCCGGCATCGCTGGCGCCCTGCACGTTGTTCTGCCCGCGCAGGGGGTGCAGGCCGGTGCCGGGGCGGCCGATCTGGCCGGTGATTGCCGCCAGCGCAATCAGGCAGCGCACGTTGTCGGTGCCGTGCACGTGCTGGCTCACGCCCATGCCCCACAGGATCATCGAGGCTTTGCTGGTGGCGTAGGCGCGCGCCACCTCGCGGATCGTCTCGGCCGCGATGCCGCAGATGGGGGCCATGGCTTCGGGGCTGTAGCCCTGCAGATTGGCCTTCAGCGCTGCAAAATTGTCCACGCGGTCATCGATGAAGGTGGCGTCGATCAGGTCTTCGCTCACGATGACGTGCAGCATCGCGTTGAGCAGGGCCACGTCGGTGTCGGCCTTGAACTGCAGGGTGCGCCAGGTGTGCTGCGCCAGGTCGGTGCGGCGCGGGTCGGCAACGATGATTTTGGCGCCGCGCTGGGCGGCGTTCTTCATCCAGGTGGCGGCGACCGGGTGGTTGGCCGTGGGGTTGGAGCCGATCACGAAGATCAGGTCGGCGTGCTCCACGTCCCTGACCGGGTTGCTGACCGCGCCGGAGCCCACGCCCTCCAGCAACGCGGCGACGCTGGAGGCGTGGCACAGGCGGGTGCAGTGGTCCACGTTGTTGCTGCCGAAGCCGGTGCGCACCAGCTTCTGGAACAGGTAGGCCTCTTCGTTGCTGCCCTTCGCCGAACCGAAGCCGGCCAGGGCCTTCTTGCCATAGGTGTCGCGCAGGGCCTTGAGCGTGCCGGCGGCCCGGTCCAGCGCCTCGTCCCAGCTGGCTTCGCGGAAGACCTCGCTCCAGTGCAGGTCGCGGTGCAGGTGGGCGGGGTCTTTGGGCACGCCGGCCTTGCGGATCAGCGGCCGGGTCAGGCGCGCCGGGTGATGCGCGTAATCGAAGCCGAAGCGGCCCTTGACGCACAGGCGCCCTTCGTTGGCAGGGCCGTGGCGGCCGTCGACGCTGACGATCTGCTCGTCGCGCACGTTGTAGGTGATCAGGCAACCCACGCCGCAGAACGGGCAGACCGAATCCACCTGGCGGTCCACCGCCTGCGAGCCGATCCGGGTTTTGGGCATCAACGCGCCGGTGGGGCAGGCCTGAACGCATTCGCCACAGGCCACGCAGGAGCTTTCACCCATCGGGTCGTCCAGGTCGAACACCACCTGGGTGTGCGCGCCGCGCCCGCTCATGCCGATCACGCCGTTGACCTGCACTTCTCGGCAGGCGCGCACACAGCGGGTGCACTGGATGCATGCGTCCAGATTCACCGCCATGGCGGGATGGGACAGGTCTGGGGCTGGCTGCTCGCGGCGCAGGGCGGTCAGGGCCGGGCGCGGCGTGACGCCCTGGCGTGCGGCCCAGGCGCTGAGCTCGCCATGGGGTTGCCCGGCGTTGTCGCCGTTCCACTTGTGGCCCGGCTCCGGCAGGTCGGCCAGCAACAGCTCCAGCACCATCTCCTGGCTCTTGCGGACGCGCGGGCTTTGCGCGCGCACCTTCTGGCCCGGCGCGGGCGTACGGCAGCAACTGGGGGCGAGCGTGCGCTCACCTTCGATTTCCACCACGCAGGCGCGGCAGTTGCCGTCGGCGCGCAGGCCGTCGCTGTGGCACAGGTGGGGTATCAGCACGCCGTGGCGGCGCGCGGCAGACCAGATGGTTTCACCGGGCTGGGCGGTGACGAGTTCGTCGTCAAGCTCGAAGGCAATGCCGGGGTCGTTGGGCGGTGCGCTCATGGGGCAAGCTCCGGGCGGGTGGTGGGCGCGGTCCCCGCGACGGCGGCGCCTTTGCCGCCGGGTTGGGGCAGGTCGCCGCGCCAGGTGCCTTCGCCCACCTCGTGCGCAAAGTATTTGTGCATGCAGCGGATCGGGTTGGGCGCGGCCTGGCCCAGGCCGCAGATGGACGCGTCGCCCATCACCAGGGCCAGGTCGTCCAGCGTTTCGGCGTCCCAGTGCTCGGCCTCCATGAGCTGCGCGGCCTTGGCCGTGCCGACCCGACACGGCGTGCATTGGCCGCAGCTCTCATCGGCCAGGAAGCGCATCACGTTCAGCGCGGCGTCGCGGGCACGGTCGTGCTGGCTGAGCACGATGACGGCCGCCGAGCCGATGAAGCAGCCGTAGGGCTGCAGGGTGTCGAAGTCCAGCGGCACATCGGCCAGGCTCGCGGGCAGGATGCCGCCGCTGGCGCCGCCGGGCAGGTAGGCATAGAGCGCGTGGCCCTCGGCCATGCCGCCGCAGTATTCGGTTATGAGTTCGCGCAGCGTGATGCCCGCGGGCGCCAGCTTGACGCCAGGCTGCTTCACGCGGCCGCTGACGCTGAAAGACCGCAGGCCCTTGGCGCCCGTGGCGGCCGTGGCCCGAAAACCAGTCGGGGCCCTTCTCCACGATGTCACGCACCCAGAACAGCGTTTCGAAGTTGTGCTCCAGCGTGGGCCGCCCGAACAGCCCCACCTGGGCGATGTAGGGCGGGCGCATGCGGGGTTCGCCGCGCCTGCCTTCGATGCTTTCGAGCATGGCGGACTCTTCGCCGCAGATGTAGGCGCCCGCACCCCGGCGCAGCTCGATGTGCGGCAGCGGACACGGCGGGTTGGCCATCAGGGCGGCGAGTTCATGTTGCAGCAGCCGGCGGCAATCGTGGTATTCGTCGCGCAGGTAGATGTAGACGGCTTCGGTGCCCACGACCTGGGCGGCGATCAGCAGTCCTTCGAGGAAGCGGTGCGGGTCGCGCTCCAGGTAATGGCGGTCCTTGAAGGTGCCGGGCTCGCCCTCATCGATGTTGACGGCCATCAGCCGGGGGGCGGGCTGCTCGCGCACGATGCGCCACTTGCGCCCGGCCGGAAAACCTGCGCCGCCCAGGCCGCGCAGGCCCGCGTGCTCCAGCGCAGCCAGAACGGCGTCGGCCTCGTGCTCGCCGTTGACCACGGCGGCGGCGAGGCTGTAGCCGCCTTGCGCACGGTAGTCTTCGTAAGCTACTGTATTGATAGCTATCTGTGTCCATTCGACGCTGGGGAACGCCTTATTTTGTTCAAAAACCTCGCTGCGCAAGCCCTCAGGCATGCCCGCTGTGTTGCTCTGAGCGCCCAAGGCCTTCACCGCTGCTTCCACGGACGCTGGCGTGGCCAAGGGCAGGGCCTGCTGACCGGCCAGCACGGCGGGCGCCTGCTCGCAACGGCCGATGCACGGCGCCTGGACCACGCGCACCGCTGCGCCCAGCAGCGCGGGCAGGCGCGCAAGCAGCTCGCGCGCGCCCGCCATCTCGCAGCTCAGCCCGTTGCACACCCGCACGGTAAGCGCGGGGGCCGTGGCGTCATCCTTGAGGATCTCGAAGTGGTGATAGAAGCTGGCCACCTCGAAGACCTCGACCAGGGCTAAGCGCATCTCGGCGGCCAGGGCCACAAGGTGGCGCTCGAAGAGGCCGTGGAAGGCGTCGTTCAGTGCGTGCAGGTGCTCGATCAGCAGATCGCGCCGGTGGCCACCGGGCGGTGCCAGGCCGATGAGGGCGCGGACGTCGCGCAGCGCGGCGGCCTCGGGCTGACGGCCCTTGAGCTGCCCGCGCGGCGGGGGCCGCACAACGCGGATCGGCTGAACTGAATGTTTTTCCATGGGTGCAAGCCTAGCGGATCAGGACGCGGGTGCAAACCCACCCCGGGAGAAAGATACAGACCGATACGGCACCGGCCCACAAGCGATGCGAACTGCGCGGCGGACGTCACTTGGCCCGGGAATTGCATGCTCATCGCCCGTCATCGACCTTACCTGTATAGACAGTCAAAACCCGGTCATTATTCCCCATTCCATGCACCAACAATGGGATGTATGGAGCCAGGAGCCCTGAAATCGAAGGCTCCGCCGACCCAGTTTGGGGATTAGGGTTTATCCTGTATAGACAGGTTTGCGTTCGTTGGCACAATCAGCTTGCCAGGCATCGCGCACAAGGTTCCTGGAAGTTAATCAACTCTTTAACCGACCGGAGAATGTGATGGGCATGACTATTTTCAAGAAGACAGCAACGCTGCTGGCCGTGGGCGCTTGCCTGGCGGGCCTGGGCGCGCCAGCCGCCGCGCAAGACACCAAGGTGGTGATCGGCATGTCCGGCTGGACCGGTTTTGCCCCGCTGACCTTGGCCGACAAGGCCGGCCTGTTCAAGAAGCAGGGGCTGGATGTCGAGATCAAGATGATCCCGCAAAAGGACCGCCACCTGGCGCTTGCCGCCAAGGCCATCCAGTGCGCCGCCACCACCGTGGAGACCCACGTCGCCTGGAACACCAATGGCGTGCCCATCGTGCAGATCGTCCAGCTCGACAAGTCCTACGGCGCCGATGGCATTGCGGTGCGCGGCGATATCAAGGGTTTTGCCGACCTCAAGGGCAAGACCATCGGCGTGGACGCGCCCGGCACAGCGCCTTATTTCGGCTTGGCATGGATGCTGAGCAAGAACGGCATGAGCCTGAAGGACGTGAAAACCACCACGCTCAGCCCGCAGGCTGCGGCGCAGGCTTTCGTGGCCGGGCAGAACGATGCGGCCATGACCTACGAGCCCTACCTGTCCACCGTTCGCGACAACCCCGCATCGGGCAAGATCCTGGCCACCACGCTGGACTACCCGATGGTGATGGACACGCTGGGCTGCGCACCCGACTGGCTCAAGGCCAACCCGAAGGCGGCGCAAGGTCTGGTCAATGCGTACTTCGATGCCCTGGCCATGATCAAGGCCGACCCGGTCAAGTCCAACGAGATCATGGGCGCTGCCGTCAAGCAAAGCGGCGAGGCCTTTGCCAAGTCGTCCTCATTCCTGCGCTGGCAGGACAAGGCCGCCAACCAGAAGTTCTTTGCCGGCGAACTGCAGGCCTTCATGAAGGATGCTTCCAAGATCCTGCTGGAAGCCGGCGTGATCCGCAAGGCACCGGAAGACTTCGCCGTGATGTACGACGCCAGCTTCATCAAGTAAGCCCATGAACACCGCACCCGCGATGCCGGTACCGCCGGCCCCGGCGCGGCCACGGCGTCGCGCGCTGGCTCCCCTGGAGCCGGTGAGTCCGCGCGCGCAGTGGCTGCTGGGCCTGGGATTCTTCGTGCTCTTCTTTACGGTCTGGGGCGTCTTCACCCTGGGCGGTTACGTCTCGCCCACCTTTCTGGCCAGTCCGGTGACCATGGCGCGCGAAGGCTGGCTGCTGTTCACCGAGTTCAACTTCATCCACGACATCGGCATGACGGTGTCGCGGGTGTTCGGCGGCTTCGTGCTGGCGACGCTCATCGCCGTGCCGCTGGGCATCGCCATGGGGGCGCACAAGGGCATCGAGGCGTTCCTGGAGCCCTTCGTCTCGTTCTGCCGCTACCTGCCGGCGTCGGCCTTCATTCCACTGCTGATCCTGTGGGCCGGCATCGGCGAGATGCAGAAGGTGCTGGTGATCTTCATCGGCTCGGTGTTCCAGATCCTGCTGATGGTCGCGGTGAGCGTGGGCTCGGCGCGCAAGGACCTGGTGGAGGCGGCCTACACGCTGGGCGCGCAACCGCCGGGCATCGTCAAGCGGGTGCTGATCCCTGGCGCGGCGCCCGAGATCGCCGAAATCCTGCGGCTCGTGCTGGGCTGGGCCTGGACCTATGTCATCGTCGCCGAGCTGATCGGCTCGTCCTCGGGCATCGGCCACATGATCACCGACAGCCAGTCGCTGCTCAACACCGGCCAGATCATCTTCGGCATCATCGTCATCGGCCTGATCGGCCTGATATCGGACTTTGCCTTCAAGGCGCTGAACCGCCGCCTGTTCGCCTGGAGCTCCCTGTGAAGAACCAACTCTCGATCCGGGGTGTCTCAAGGGTCTTCACCAGCCCCAAGGGCAAGCAGACCCAGGCCCTCACACCCGTCGACTTCGACGTCCGGGAAAACGACTTCGTGACCATCCTCGGTCCCTCGGGCTGCGGGAAGTCGACCTTGCTGCGCATCGTGGCCGGTCTCGACCACCCCACGGCCGGAACCGTGCTGCTTGACGGCCAGAAGGTGGAAGGCCCGGGGGCCGACCGCGGCATGGTGTTCCAGAGCTACACGCTGTTTCCCTGGCTCAGCATCGAGCAGAACATCCGCTTCGGCCTGCGCGAGCGTGGCATGCCCGAGGCGCAGCAGAAGGAACGCGCCGACTACTTCATTGCGAAAGTCGGCTTGCGCGGTTTCGAGCACCACTTTCCCAAGCAGCTCTCGGGTGGCATGCAGCAGCGCACCGCGATCGCGCGCGCGCTGGCCAACGACCCCAAAATACTGCTGCTCGACGAGCCCTTTGGCGCGCTGGACAACCAGACCCGGGTGCTGATGCAGGAGCTCTTGCTGGGCATCTGGGAGTCGGCGCAGAAGACCGTTCTGTTCGTGACGCACGACATCGACGAGGCCATCTTCATGGCCAATCGCGTGGCGGTGTTCAGCGCCCGGCCCGGCCGCATCAAGACCGAGCTGGCGGTGAATTTCCCGCACCCTCGCCACTACACCCTCAAGACCTCGCCAGAGTTCATGGCCATCAAGGCGCAGCTGACCGAAGAGATCCGCGCCGAGTCGATGGCGGCGGACGTGCATTGAAACCTGGGCGACCCGACACCATGGCCACCCCTGTATCGGCACCGTTTTCACGCGCACGCGCCACCCCGGTGGCGCGCGCGAAGGCGCAGGCCGACGCCTCCAGCGGCACCGCGCTCTACCAGCAGATCAAGGACTTCGTGGCCGGAGCCATACAGGACGGGCGCTGGACGGCCGGCGACCGCCTGCCCTCGGAGAACGACCTGGTGCAGCAGTTCGGGGTCTCGCGCATGACGGTCAACCGCGCGCTGCGCGAGTTGCTGGAGCAGGGGCGCATCCGCCGGGTGGCCGGCGTCGGCAGCTTCGTGGCCGAAGACAAGCCCCGATCGCACCTGCTGCGCATCGCCAGTCTGGCCCAGGACATCCGTTCACGAGGGCATGACTACAGCTGTGAGGTCATCGTCGTGGAACGCATTTCCGCCACGCTGGAAACCGCCGCGGCCCTGGGGCTGCATACCGGCGCCTCGGTGTTTCACAGCGTGTGCCTGCACAAGGAAGACGGGGTGCCCGTGCAGCTGGAAGACCGCTACGTCAATCCGGCGATGGTCCCCGGCTTTGCCCAGCAGGATTTTTCGCAGGAGCAACCCTCAGACTTCCTGGTGCGCACCGTGCTCTTCGATCAGATGGAACATGTGGTCGACGCCGTGTTGCCCACACCGGAGCAGGCCAGCTTGTTGCAGATGGAGCCGGGCCAGCCCTGCCTGCTGTTGACCCGGCGTACCTGGCAGCGCGAGGTGCCCATCACCATCGTTCGCATGTTGCATCCCGGTGCGCGCTACCGGCTGGGCAGCCGCTTCCGCACCGACGGCAACGCCCTGGCCAGCTAGGGCCCGGCGCCTGCATTGAATTCAGCCACAGCCACTACTTGTCTATACAGGAACATACCAATGTCCCCGACCTCTTTCACCCTGCTGCCCGGCCGCGTCACGCTGGCCCAGTGGCGCGACATTTTCCGGGGCGCCACCCCCACGCTCGACCCTTCCTGCGCCGAAGCCGTGGCCGCGAGTGCCGCGACGGTGGAGCGCATCGTCGCCAGGGGTGAGCCCGTCTATGGCATCAACACGGGGTTTGGCAAGCTGGCCAGCGTGCGCATCCCCGCGCAAGACCTGGAGAAACTGCAGCGCAACATCGTGCTGTCGCATTGCGCGGGCATGGGCGAGGCCACCCCGGTGCCGGTCACGCGGCTCATGATGGCGCTCAAGCTTGCCAGCCTGGCGCAGGGCGCCTCCGGCATTCGCCCGGCCACGCTGAGCCTGCTCGAAGCCATGCTGGTGCGCGGGGTGATTCCCGTGGTGCCGGCGCAGGGCTCGGTGGGCGCCTCCGGCGACCTCGCGCCGCTGTCGCACATGACGGCGGTGATGATCGGCGTGGGTGAGGCCGACACGCCTACCGGGCGCAAGAGCGCCGTGGAGGCCCTGGCCAGCGTCGGGCTCGCGCCTGTGGTGCTGGGCCCCAAGGAAGGGCTGGCGCTGCTCAACGGCACGCAGTTTTCCACCGCCCATGCGCTGGCCGGGCTGTTCGAGGCCGAGCGCCTGTTCCAGTCGGCCCTGCTGACCGGGGCGCTGTCCACCGACGCGGCCCGCGGCACCGATGCGCCGTTCGACGCGCGCATCCACACCCTGCGCAAGCCACAAGGGCCAGATCGCGGCGGCCGAGGCGCTGCGCCAGCTGCTGCTGGGCAGCGCGATTCGCGCCTCGCACCTCAGCGGCGACGAGCGGGTGCAGGACCCCTATTGCCTGCGCTGCCAGCCCCAGGTGATGGGCGCCTGCCTGGACGTGCTCAACCACGCGGCCACCTTTCTGGAGACCGAGGCCAACGGCGTGTCGGACAACCCGCTGATCTTCCCCGGTGTGGATGGCAAGCCCGACGACTCGCTGTCCGGCGGCAACTTCCACGCCGAGCCGGTGGCCTTCGCCGCCGACATGATCGCCCTGGCCATCTGCGAAATCGGCTCCCTGGCCGAGCGCCGCATCGCCATGCTGGTGGACCCGGCGCTGTCGGGACTGCCGGCCTTCCTGACGCCGAAGCCGGGCCTGAACTCGGGCTTCATGATTCCGCAGGTGACCGCGGCCGCGCTGGTGTCCGAGAACAAGCAGCGGGCCTACCCGGCCAGCGTGGACTCCATTCCCACCTCGGCCAACCAGGAAGACCATGTGTCCATGGCCGCGCACGGTGCGCGTCGACTGGCCCCGATGGCGGAAAACGCCATGGCCGTCATCGCCATCGAATGGCTGTGCGCCACGCAAGGCTGTGACTTCCATGCGCCGCTGCAGACCAGCCGAGCGCTGCAGCAGGCCGTGGACCTGCTGCGCGCCCATGTTCCCACGCTGGGCGACGACCGCCACATGCAGCCCGACATGCAGGCCGCCATCGGCATGGTGCGCAGCGGCGCCCTGCTGGCTGCGGCGGCCGACGTGGCCCTGCCCGGCGTGGTTTGAATCCGTCCCCCCCTTCTCATTACGTTTGAACAAAGGAGCCGCCCATGACCACCAACAACGATCCCCGCATCGACCCCACCCGTGTGATCCGCGCCCCGCGTGGCACCGAACTGCATTGCAAGAACTGGATCACCGAGGCGGCCTACCGCATGATCCAGAACAACCTGGACCCGGAAGTTGCCGAGAACCCGCAGGCTCTGGTGGTGTACGGCGGCATCGGCCGCGCGGCGCGCGACTGGGCCTGCTTCGACCAGATCCTGGCCTCGCTCAAGGACCTGAACGACGATGAGTCCCTGCTGATCCAGTCCGGCAAGCCCGTGGGCGTGTTCAAGACCCACTCCAACGCGCCGCGCGTGCTCATTGCCAACTCCAACCTGGTGCCCAAGTGGGCCACCTGGGAGCACTTCAACGAACTCGACCGCAAGGGCCTGTTCATGTACGGCCAGATGACGGCCGGCAGCTGGATCTACATCGGCAGCCAGGGCATCGTGCAGGGCACGTTCGAGACCTTTGTGGAAGCCGGCCGCCAGCACTACGGCAATGACCTGTCGGGCAAGTGGTTCCTGACCGCGGGCCTCGGCGGCATGGGCGGCGCGCAACCGCTGGCCGCCACGCTGGCCGGCGCCGTCTCGCTGAACATCGAGTGCCAGCAGGCCAGCATCGACTTCCGGCTGCGCACCCGGTACGTGGACAAGCAGGCGCGTGACATCGACCACGCCATCGAACTGATCAAGGAGCACACCGGGAAAAAAGAGGCGGTGTCCATCGCCTTGCTGGGCAACGCCGCCGAGGTGCTGCCGGAACTGGTCAAGCGGGCACGCGCGGGCGGCATCAAGCCCGATCTGGTGACCGACCAGACCTCGGCCCACGACCTGATCAACGGCTACCTGCCCATCGGCTGGACGGTCGAACAATGGAAGACCGCGCAGCGCAACCCGGCCCAGCACGCCAGACTGACGGCCGAGGCGGCCGGCAGCTGCGCGGTGCATGTGCAGGCCATGCTGGACTTCCAGGCCATGGGCATTCCGACCGTGGACTATGGCAACAACATCCGCCAGGTGGCGTTTGACCACGGGGTGAAGAACGCGTTTGACTTCCCCGGTTTCGTACCGGCCTACATCCGCCCGCTGTTCTGCGAAGGCAAGGGACCCTTCCGCTGGGTGGCGCTGTCCGGTGACCCCGAGGACATCTACAAGACCGACGCCAAGATCAAGGAACTGTTCCCCGACAACAAGCACACCCACCGCTGGCTCGACATGGCGCGCGAACGCATCAGCTTCCAGGGCCTGCCCGCGCGCATCTGCTGGCTGGGCCTGGGTGAGCGCCATCTGGCAGGACTGGCCTTCAACGAGATGGTGAAGAACGGCGAACTCAAGGCCCCCATCGTCATCGGCCGCGATCACCTGGACACCGGCTCGGTGGCCAGCCCCAACCGTGAAACCGAGTCCATGAAAGACGGCACCGACGCGGTGAGCGACTGGCCGCTGCTGAACGCGCTGCTCAACACCGCAGGCGGCGCCAGCTGGGTCAGCCTGCACCACGGCGGCGGCGTGGGCATGGGCTACTCGCAGCATGCCGGCATGGTGATCGTGGCCGACGGCACCGATGCCGCCGCCGAGCGGCTGGCCCGCGTGCTGGTGAACGACTGCGCCTCGGGCGTGATGCGCCATGCCGACGCCGGTTATGAGCAGGCGATTGCCACGGCGAAGAAGCACGGGCTGAAGCTGCCGATGATCAAGTGATGTTGCCCCCACGCTCCGCCGCTTCGCGGGTCGCTGCCCCCCAAAGGGGCCCTCGCGCCTTGGGGCGGCCCGGCGGCGCTCAATCCATGTTCCATCGCTTCACCCTCGCCGACCTGAGCCCCACGCCGTGGAAGAACGGCGGCGGCAGCACGCGCGAGATCGTGTGCTGGCCCCCGGGCGCGGGCATGGACACCTTCGACTGGCGGGTGAGCCTCGCCACCATAGCGCAGTCGGGGCCGTTCTCGGTGTTCGCGGGGGTGGATCGGGTGATCCTGCTGCTCGACGGCGATGGGGTGCATCTGCAATCGGCTGGGGGCATTGACCACCGGCTCGACGAAGCCCTCCAGCCGTTTGCGTTCTCCGGCGATGAGACGCTGGACTGCACGCTGCTCGGCGGACCGTCGCAGGATTTCAACGTGATGACCCGGCGCAGCACGCTGCGCGCCGAGGTCAAGGTGCTGCGCGCACGAATCCGCCCTGGCGCCGGCGCCCCGCGGCCTGCTGCTGGCGGTGCGCGGTCACTGGCAGTTGCACGCCGACGGGGCCGCGCAGGACTGCGCCGCCGGGCAGGGCCTGTGGTGGGACGGCGAGGCGCAGGGCTGGCTGGCCAGGCCGCAGGGCGATGATCCGGCGCTGCTGTGGGTGCATCTGGAGACTGTGGGAGCTGATTTTCATGAAAAATAGGCCTGAACCCAGCGTGAAACGGTCAGTTATTAGCTACGCAATTGATAGCGAATTTGCCGACCGCCGATGGCGTCTGGGAACACCTTCGCCCCCTGCCCGGGGCGCTGGAAGGGCCCGCAACGGAACCCGGCGAGCTCAGCCTGGTCGTGGCGGACGGTCGGATCATCTGGATGGGAGCCTGCAATGGCGTGCCCGCGACATATGCCGGTCTGCCGCGCCTGGACGGCTGCGGGGCGTTGCTGGGCCCCGGCCTGGTGGACTGCCACACGCACCTGGTCTACGGCGGGCAGCGCGCCAACGAATTCGCCATGCGCCTGGCTGGCGCCAGCTACGAGGAGGTGGCCCGCGCCGGCGGTGGCATCGTTTCGTCGGTGCGCGCCACGCGCGAGACCGATGAAGACACGCTGTTCGCGCTGGCCGCGCGCCGGCTCGAAGAACTGCTGGCCGAGGGCGTCTGCGCCATCGAAATCAAGTCGGGCTACGGCCTGACGCTCGAACACGAACGCAAGCAGCTGCGCGTGGCGCGCCGCCTCGGCGAGGCCTATGGCGTCACGGTCCGCACCACTTTCCTGGGCGCCCATGCGCTGCCGCCCGAGTACGCCGGCCGCAGCCAGGACTACATCGACCTCGTGTGCCAGGAGATGTTGCCCACACTGGCTGCCGAGGGTCTGGTGGACGCGGTGGATGTGTTCTGCGAACGCATCGGCTTCTCGCTCGCCGAGACCGAACAGGTGTTCAAGGCCGCTCAGGCGCTGGGCCTTCCGGTCAAGCTGCACGCCGAGCAGCTGTCCGACATGGGCGGCACGGCCCTGGCGGCGCGCTTCGGTGCCCTGTCGTGTGACCATATCGAACACCTGAACCTAGAGGGCATTGCCGCCATGAAGGCCGCCGGCACCGTGGCCGTGCTGCTGCCCGGCGCCTACTACACGCTGCGCGACACCCAACTGCCCCCGATCCAGGCGCTGCGCGAGGCCGGTGTGCCCATGGCCGTCAGCACCGACCACAACCCCGGCACCTCGCCGGCCCTGAGCCTCCTGCTGATGGCCAACATGGCCTGCACGCTGTTCCGCCTGACCGTGCCCGAAGCCCTGGCCGGCATCACCCGCCATGCGGCAAGGGCACTGGGCTTGCAGGACACCCACGGCGTGCTGGCCGTGGGGCGCCCGGCCAACTTCGTGCTGTGGAACCTGGACGACGCGGCCGAGCTGGCCTACTGGTTCGGCCAGCGCCCGGCCTGCACCGTGGTGCGCCAGGGGCGCGTCGCGGTCAACACCCTGGGCATGGCCGTGCCCCCTGAGGCCTGCCATGGTTGACACCCCTTCTGTGAATCGCCTGTTTGCCGCCGACGCCCTGCTGCCCACCGGCTGGGCGCGCGACGTGCTGCTGGCCTGGAATGCACAGGGCCAGCTCACGGACGTCACGCCGGACAGCGCCAGGCCCGCCGGGGTCGACCAAACTGCGGGCCCGGTGATTCCCGGCCTGCCGAACCTGCACTCGCACGCGTTCCAGCGCGCCTTTGCGGGACTGACTGAATACCGCGGCGAACAGGCCGACAGCTTCTGGAGCTGGCGCGCGCAGATGTACCGCTTCGCCCGGCGCATCACGCCCGGAGCAGCTGGAGGCCATCGCCACCTGGCTCTACATCGAGATGCTGGAAGCCGGCTACACCTCGGTCTGCGAGTTCCACTATGTGCACCACGACCCGGACGGCCAGCCCTATGCCGACGATGCCACCCTGTCGCTGTGCCTGCTGCGCGCCGCAAAGACGGCGGGCATCGGCCTGACCCTGCTGCCGGTGCTCTACCAGACCGCCGGATTTGGCGGCACGCCCCCCACCGACGGGCAACGGCGCTTCATCCGCAGCACGGACAACATGCTCCGGCTGCTGGAGCGGTTGAAGCCGCTGTGCGACGCGCAGGGCGCGCGCCTCGGCCTCGCCCCGCATTCGCTTCGGGCAGTGCCACCCGATGCGCTACGCGAGGCGTTGGCCGGGCTGCACGCCCTCGACGCCACCGCACCGGTGCACATCCACATCGCCGAGCAGACCGCCGAAGTCGACGCCTGCCTGGCCTGGAGCGGCCAGCGGCCGGTGGAATGGCTGCTGAACCATGCGCCGGTGGATGAGCGCTGGTGCCTGGTGCATGCCACGCACCTGAGCGGGCACGAAATCGCCCGGGCCGCTGCCACCGGCGCCGTGGCCGGCATCTGCCCGAGCACTGAGGCCAACCTGGGCGACGGCATCTTCGACATGCCCGCCTGGCAGTCGGCGAACGGGCGCTGGGGGCTGGGCTCCGACAGCCATGCCACGGTCAGCGCGGCAGAGGAGCTGATGCTGCTGGAATACAGCCAGCGCCTGCAGACCCGCCAGCGCAACGTGCTCGCCACCGCGCAGCAGCGCCACACGGCCACGGCGATGACCCTGGCCGCCGTGGCCGGCGGCGCGCGGGCCAGCGGCCGGGCGGTCGCCGGCCTTGCGGTGGGACAACAGGCCGACTTGGTGGCGCTCGATGCCCAGCACCTCGCACTTGCAGGCGTGAGCGGAGCGGACATGCTCTCGGCCCATGTGTTTGCCAGCCACCGGACCTCGGCCGTGCAGGCAGTATGGGTGGCGGGCCGCCAGCGGGTGACGGCTGGTCGTCATGGACAACACGAGCCCGCGGCCACGGCCTTTGTGGCTGCGCGCAACCAGCTCCTGAACGAGGCCGCCGAGTGCACCCGACAACCCGAATGACCGGAAACGCCATGAACCCGATCACCCATCAAGCGCCCTTTGTCTTTCACCAGGGCACGCAGCCGCTGCTCATCTCAATGCCCCACGCCGGCACCTTCCTGCCGCCAGACATTGCATCGCGCCTGACGCCGCAGGCGCGCGAGGTGCATGACACCGACTGGCACCTCGACCGCCTGTACGACTTCGCCGTCGGCCTGGGCGCGTCCATCCTGCGGGCCACCCATTCGCGCTACGTGGTGGACCTGAATCGCCCGCCGGACAACGCCAACCTCTACCCTGGACAGAACACCACGGGCCTGTGCCCCACGGATGCGTTCGACGGGACGCCGCTGTACCTGGCCGGTGGAGCACCGGACGATGCCGAAATCGCCGCGCGCCGTGAGGCAGTCTGGCAGCCCTATCACGCGCAGCTGGACCGTGAGCTGGCGCGCATCCGTTCGCTGCATGGCGTGGCGGTGCTGTGGGATGCGCACTCGATCCGCTCGATCGTTCCCCGCTTCTTCGAAGGCCGGCTGCCCGACTTCAACCTGGGCACCGCCGATGGCGCGAGCTGCGATCCGGCACTGGCCGAGGCCGTGCTGGCCATCGCGAAAGCCGCGCCGGGCTATACCGCCGTGCTCAACGGTCGCTTCAAGGGCGGACACATCACCCGTCATTACGGCCAGCCCTCCACCGGCGTGCACGCCATCCAGATGGAAATGGCGCAATGCACCTACATGCAGGAGCAGATGCCGTTCGACTACCTGCCTGAGGCCGCCGCGCAGGTGCAGCCGCATCTGCAGGCCATGCTGCAGGCGGTGCTGCGTTTTGTCGAACAGGCGCGACCCTGACATGCATCCGGGCACCACAGCCCCTGACGGTTTCATCCAGGCGCTAATCGACGCGCTGGGTCCCGCGTCGGTGTGCGTGGGCGATGCGATCGAAGCGCGCCACCAGTCCGACTGGAGCGGGGCGCCTGCCGTGCGTCCGCTGGCTTTGCTGCGCCCCACCGACACCCAGGGCGTCGCCGCGGCCCTTCGCCTGTGCCATGCGCACCGGGTGCCCGTCGTGCCACAAGGTGGCCTGACCGGGCTCGCGGGCGGCGCCATGCCGCATGCCGACGCGGTGGCCCTGTGCCTGGAGCGCATGAATACCTCTGGAAGCAGCAGACCCCAGCGCGGCGACCCTGACGCTGCAGGCCGGCGTCACGCTGCAGGCGGCTCAGGAGGCGGCGGCTGCCGCCGGCTTTCAGCTCGGCGTGGACCTCGGCGCGCGAGGTTCCTGCCAGATCGGCGGCAACCTGGCCACCAACGCGGGGGGCAACGGCGTACTGCAGTTCGGCATGATGCGCGAGCAGGTGCTGGGTCTGGAAGTCGTGCTGGCCGATGGCACGGTGCTGGACATGATGCGCCCGATGATCAAGAACAACACCGGCTACGACCTCAAGCACTGGTTCGTCGGCTCCGAGGGTACGCTGGGCATCATCACCCGGGCCATCCTGCGCCTGCACCCGGCCAAGCGGTGCCAGGGTGAGCACACTGGTCGCCCTGCCCGACTATGCGGCAGCGATCCGCTTGCTGCGCCTGCTGCAAGCGAGTTTTCCGGGCGCCCTGGCGGCGTTCGAGCTGATGTGGGAAGACTTCTTCACCACCTCGCTGCAATGGAGCCAGACCGCCTCGCCTTTCGGCCAAACCTATCCTTTTGCGGTGCTGGCAGACGTCACCGGCAGCGACGAGGCCACCCTGGCCGAGAGCCTGCAGACGGTTCTGGCGCAAGCGATGGACCAGGGTCTGGTGCTGGACGCCGTCATGGCCCAGACCCAGGCACAGGCCAGCGCCCTGTGGCGCATTCGCGAGGCCAGCGCGGAATTTCCGGCACGCCTGGATCCGATCAACTTTGACATCAGCCTGCCGATCGAGATGATCGGTGAGTTCGCCGAGACCTGCATCGAAGCCCTTTCACAACGCTGGCCCGGCCAGCGAAGCCTGCGCTTTGGCCATCTGGGCGACGGCAACCTGCACCTGACCACGGATGCGCGTTCGCTGGACCACGCCCAGTCGGCCGAGCAGGCCTCCCACGAGGTTCAAGCCCTTGTCTATGAACTGCTGGCCAGGCGAGGGGGCAGCATCTCTGCCGAGCACGGCATCGGCCTGCACAAGAAGCCCTACCTGGGCGTGAGCCGCTCGGCGGCCGAACTGACCGCGATGCGCGCGATCAAGCAGGCGCTCGACCCCCTGAACCTGCTTAACCCGGGCAAGGTCTTCGATCTGTATCCCGAGCCCACGAAAGTACACGAATGACAACGGCCACGATTGATCGTATCTCCCAGATCGCCCGCCCGGAAGTCCGGGACCTTCCCGCCTACAACGCCGGGCTGGCATCCGATGCGGTGCGCCAGCGTTACGGCGTGGACCACATTGCCCGCCTGGGCAGCAACGAAAACCCCTCCGGCCCGAGCCCCGCGGTAGCCCATGCGCTGGGCGGACTTGCACAGGCTGCCGGCCTCTACCCCGATGCGAACTGTCTGGCCCTGCGCGCCGCCATTGCCGAGCGCACGGGACTGCAACCGGCGGAGGTCGTCATCGGAAACGGATCAGAGAATCTGCTTGAAACGCTGTGTCTGTCGTTCCTGTCACCCGGCGATCGGGTGGTGACGCTGCGGCCTTCCTTCGGCTTGCATGAGATCTATCCCCGCATGATGGGCGCCCAGGTGGACATGGTGCCGGTCACGCCGGCCATGGAGTTCGACGTTTCGGCGTGGTGCGAGGCCCTGACAGGCGGCGTGCGTCCGCCGAAAATGGCGATTCTGAGCAACCCGTCCAATCCGGTCGGGTGCATGCTGGACGATGCCGCCTTTGACCGCATCGTGAAGGCCGCGCCCGCCGAGACGCTACTGGTGATCGACGAGGCCTACTATGAATACGCCCGGCTGTCACCCGGTTTTGCCGACGCACTGACCCGATTGCGCCAGCAGGAGCGTCCCTGGATCGTCCTGCGAACGTTCTCCAAAGCCTGGGGGCTGGCGGGACTTCGGGTGGGCTATGGGCTGGCCTCGCACGCGAGCCTGGTCCAGATGCTCGACCGGGTGCGCACGCCCTTCAACGTGAACACGGCGGCCCAGGTGGCCGCCCTGGCGGCCTGGGGCGACCCGGATCACATGACGGCAAGTGTGCGCGCCGCCGTGGCGCAGCGTGACATCATGGGCGCGCAGCTTCGCGCCCTGGGTGTGACCGTGGCCCCGTCCGCGGCCAACTTCCTTTTTCTGGACCTGCACCGACCCAACGGACCGGTTGCCGAGGCCTTGCTGTCGCGCGGCATCATCATCAAGCCCTGGAAAGAAGCCGGCTACGAAACCTTCATTCGCGTCTCTGTCGGCACTGCGACAGACAACCAGTTGTTCATCGCCGCACTGACAGACATCCTGCGCCAGCAAGCCTGAGCTTCGCCCCGGCTCAGTAGGTTTCCAGGTGCAGACGCCCTTCGCGCTTGAGGGTCTGGCCGATCGCCTCCCAGTTCAGGCCGGCGTTCTGCGCCACGTCGTGCAAGCGCCATCACCACGCCCTCCTCCATGGCCTTCAGGCCGCAGACGTAGAAATACGCGTTCGGGTCCTGCAGCAGGGCAGCCAGGTCGGCGGCGCGCTCGCGCATCAGGTCCTGCACGTAGCGCTTGGGGCTTCCCGGCGTGCGCGAGAAAGCGAAGTTGATGTCGATGAAATCCTTGGGCAGGCTTTGCAGCGGGCCGAAGTAGGGCAGCTCCTCCTTGGTGCGCGCGCCGAAGAACAGCATCAGCTTGCCGCCCTCGAACTTGCCCGAGGCGCGCAGGCGGCGGCGCCACTCGGTCATGGCGCGCATCGGCGCGCTGCCGGTGCCGGTGCAGATCATCACGATGTGGCTGCGCGGGTGGTTCGGCATCAGGAAGCTGGCACCGAACGGCCCGATCACCTGCACCTTGTCGCCCACTTTCAGGTCGCACATGTAGTTGGAGCCGACGCCGCGCACCGGTTTTCCCTGATGGTCTTCCAGCACACGCTTCACGGTCAGTGACAGGTTGTTGTAGCCGGGACGCTCGCCGTTGCGCGGGCTGGCAATCGAATACTGGCGCGCATGGTGCGCCCGCCCTTCGGCGTCGGTGCCCGGCGGGATGATGCCGATGGACTGGCCCTCGAGCACCGGGAAGGGCATGGCGCCGAAGTCGAGCACGATGTGGTGCGTGTCGTACTCCTTGCCGACTTCGGTGACGCGCACGTTGCCCGCAACGGTCGCGGTGATTGACTTTCTGCGGCCTTGGGGCCGTAGAGGTTGGTGTAGGCATGCGCGGCCGACCAGGGCGGCAAGGTGGCGCCATAGGCCGCGGAATTGAAAGCCGTCTGGCCCGTGACGTCGGTCGCGGGGGCCACTGGCGCCTGTTCGGCCGCCTGCGCCACCTCGCCCTCGGACACGCCGGCCGCGGCCAGCTCATCGGCCGAGAGTTCAGGCGGCAGTTCGTCCCAGAGCAGTTGCTCTTCAATGGGGTAGGCCTTGGCGCGCGGCATCATGCGCCAGTTGTCGATCGAGCCCGTGGGGCACGGCGAGATGCAGTCCATGCACAGATTGCAGACGTCGGCCTTGACCACGTAGTTGCGCGAATCGTGCGTGATGGCGCCGACCGGGCAGATCGCCTCGCAGGTGTTGCAGCGGATGCAGATCTCGGGGTCGATCAGGTGTTGCTTGATGACGGCTTCGGTCATGGTCTTTTCCTCTCTATTCTTGCTGACTACTCTACTTCAGGAACGGCTGCATCAGCTGGGGATCAGGCGGCTGGGTATCTGCTCGTTCGTGTCCCCCGGCCTGCGGCCTCCTCCTTGACCTCACTGCGCAGAACACCCCAACCACCTGATCCGGCATCGTGTGTTGACGGACCTGCCCGTCAAACAGCCGGGGTAGCTGCGGGGTATGGGCGCGTGCCATAGCGAAGTCAAGGAGGAGACCTGAAGGCGTCAGCCTCGGTCGGGGGACATGAGCGGCGGCACATGCCCATAGCCGCGCAGCGGATTCAGAACCGCTGGCTGGCAAAAGACCGAGGACGTTCAGTTGAACCGCACGTAGTCGAAATCCACCGGCTGGCGGTTGATGCCCATGACCGGCGGCGCGATCCAGTTGGCGAACTTGCCGGGCTCGATCACGCGGCCCATCAGGCTGGCCACGTAGGCGCGGTCTTCGGCGGAGGGCAGCCACTCGCCGACCCTGGCGTTCCATTCCTGGTCGGACACCACGCGACCATCGGGCGCGACCTTGACGCCGGCCAGCGTGCCGATGCTGCGGTGGAAGGCCTTGTGCGGCACGTTCAGCTTGAACGGGATGCCGGCCTTCTCGATCAGGCGGTTCCAGCGGTCGACGCCGCCGACGGAGTCCTTGATGTAGTCGTCGCGCAGCACTTCGTTGAGCGCGTTGAGCATCGGCACGTCCTTCTCGACGAGCTGGCCGTTCACCACGTCCAGGATCTTGTAGGTGTTGCCCTTGAGCACGTGGTCGTCGGTGCGCTTGCCCTCCTCGTAGCGGCCCTTCAGGCCCGAGCTGTAGAAGGCGGCGGCGTTGCTCGACTGGTCGGCGCCGAACAGGTCGATGGTCACGCTGAAGTGGAAGTTGATGTAGCGCTGGATCGTCGGCAGATCGATCACGCCGGCGGCGCGCAGCTTGCCCACGTCGTCGGTCTTGAGTTCGTTCATGGCCGCGCAGGTGCGGGCAATCACGCGGCCCACGCCGGACTCGCCGACGAACATGTGGTGCGCTTCCTCGGTCAGCATGAACTTGGTGGTGCGGGCCAGCGGGTCGAAACTGCTTTCGGCCAGCGCACAGAGCTGGAACTTGCCGTCGCGGTCGGTGAAGTAGGTGAACATGAAGAAGCTCAGCCAGTCCGGCGTCTTCTCGTTGAACGCCTGCAGGATGCGCGGGTTGTCGGCATTGCCGCTGCGGCGTTCCAGCAGGCCTTCGGCTTCCTCGCGGCCGTCACGGCCGAAGTACTTGTGCAGCAAGTAGACCATGGCCCACAGGTGGCGGCCTTCCTCCACGTTCACCTGGAACAGGTTGCGCAGGTCGTACTGGCTGGGGCAGGTCAGGCCCAGGTGGCGCTGCTGCTCGACCGACGCCGGCTCGGTGTCGCCCTGCGTCACGATGATGCGGCGCAGGTTGGCACGGTGCTCGCCGGGCACGTCCTGCCAGGCGGCTTCGCCCTTGTGGTCGCCGAAATGAATCTTGCGGTCGGCCTCGCCCGGGTTCAGGAAGATGCCCCAGCGGTAGTCAGGCATCTTCACGTGGCCGAACTGGGCCCAGCCCTGCGGGTCCACGCTGACGGCGGTGCGCAGGTAGACGTCGAAGTTCTGCGAACCGTCCGGGCCCATGTCGTCCCACCAGTTCAGGAAGTTGGGCTGCCACTGCTCGAGCGCGCGCTGCAGCGTGCGATCTTCGGCCAGGTTGATGTTGTTGGGGATCTTTTCGCTGTAGTTGATGCTGCTCATGATGCTTCCTGTTCAGTTGAGGTTTTGACGATCAACGGTGGACTCCATTTCGGTTGCCGCAGGCTCCACCGGGAAACCTGCGGCACAACTGATGAATCAAACCCGGTTCATGTCGAAGGCGACTTTCTCGCCCTTGCCATAGACCTTGAGCGCGCCCTTCTCGCCGACGGCGTTGGGGCGCTGGAAGATCCAGTTCTGCCAGGCGGTCAGACGGCCGAAGATACGGGTGGCCATGTTTTCCTTCTGGCTGAAGCGCAGGTTGGCCTCCAGGCCGGTCAGCGCGTCGGGCGACATGGCGGCGCGTTCCTCCAGCGCCAGGCGCACTTCGTCGGCCCAGTCGATGTCGTCCGGGGCGGCGGTCACCAGGCCCAGGGCCAGCGCGGCGTCAGCGTCCAGCGCCTGGCCGATGGCGCCACGGGCGGCTTCCATCGGTGCGCTTTCTTCGTAGAAACGGCGCTGCAGGCGCGACTGGTCGTTGACCATCGGGAAGAAACCGAAGTTCATCTCGCTCAAGGTGAGCCTGGGCGCCTTTTCGGCGTCGTCCGGCAGGGCCAGCATGTAGGCGCGGTCGGCGCAGAAGGCCAGTTCGGCCAGGGTGCCGGCAAAGCAGGAGCCCTCTTCGATCAATGCGAACAGGCTGCGCGAGGACACGTCCAGGCGCGCCAGCGTGCGGCGCAGCAGGCCAATGGTCTCGCGCACCAGCCAGTGGTCCTTGTTCGCCAGCAGCACGGCATCGGAGGCCAGCACCGCAGCGGCATCACCGGTGGTCTTGAGCACCCAGGTGCCCATTTCCAGCTCGTTGGTGCGCATGTGCAGGATGGCGTCATCGAGTTCGCGCGCCATCTGCAGCGGCCACCAGGCCACGCCGGCGGCTTCGATGGAAGCGATGTCGGCCGGCTGCGCGCCGGTGGCGGCCTTGACGGTGAAGGTGGCGGCGCGGCGGGCGCGGTCGATCTCGACCGTGACATGCTGATAGGCCACGCGGTCGGCTTCCAGCGTGCGCACCAGCGGGGTCAGCGTCACGCCCCTGCCGTCGGCGGGGCGATCGCTCTGGGCGGCGAATTTCTCGGCGCGCTCACGCACCACCTGCTGGAACTGCTGGGGCTTGGCGATGGCGTCCACCAGACGCCAGTCCACGGCGCGCTGGCCGCGCACGCCTTCGGATGTGGTGCAGAAGATGTCGGCGAGGTCGTGGCGCACATGGCGCTTGTCGGTCACGCGGGTGAGGCCGCCGGTGCCGGGCAGCACGCCGAGCAGCGGCACTTCAGGCAACGAGACGGTGGAAGAGCGGTCATCGACCAGCACGATGTCGTCGCAGGCCAGGGCCAGCTCGTAGCCACCGCCGGCGCAGGCGCCGTTGAGGGCGGCGACAAACTTCAGGCCGGAATGACGGCTGGAATCTTCAATGCCGTTGCGGGTCTCGTTGGTGAACTTGCAGAAGTTGACCTTCCAGGCATGGCTGGACAGGCCCAGCATGAAGATGTTGGCACCGGAGCAGAAGATGCGGTCGCGCGCGCTGGTGACGACCACCGTGCGCACTTCAGGGTGCTCGAAACGGATGCGGTTCAGCGCGTCGTACAACTCGATGTCCACGCCCAGGTCGTAGGAGTTGAGCTTGAGCTTGTAGCCTGGGCGGATGCCGCCGTCTTCGGAAATGTCGATCGACAGCGTGGCGATGGCACCATCGAAGGCCAGCTTGATGTGCTTGTACTGGGATGGGCTGGTCTGGTAATCCACGATCGGGTTCGACGACATGTTGGGCTCCTGGGCGGCAAAAGGTGGGATGAAGAGGGGACTTACTCAGTGCAGTCGACTGCAATGATATGAATAATAATGCATGTATCGCGTTTTGTCAAATGCATTTTTATGCATGTTGACAAATTTCCGCCCCATACCCTTGCCTCACACTGGCAACTTCAACTCCTTGCGCACCTGGGCACGCAAGGCTGCGAAGCCCTCGTCGAGCTTGTACTGGCTGGTGTTGAAAGCCAGATCGGCCTTGGAATAGAAAGCGGAGCGGCCTTCCAGAATGCGATTGAGGTCTTCCATCGCCTCCTTGTTGCCCGCCATCGGGCGCATGTCGCCTTGGGCAGCCACGCGGGCCATGTGGTCGGCGGGGTCGGCCTGCAGCCAGACGGTGTAGCAGTGCGACAGCATCAGGTTGAAGTTGGCCGAATCCGACACCAGACCACCCGGCGTGGCGATCACCACCTCAGGGTAGATCTGGATCGCCTCTTCAAGTGCCCGGCGCTCGTAGCGGCGGTAGGCGTGTGCCCCATACAGGTTGTGAATCTCGCTGATGCCGCAGCCGGCGAACTTCTCGATCTCGCGGCTCAGTTCGATGAAGGCATAGCCCAGGTCGTCCGCCAGCCGCTTGCCCAGCGTGCTCTTGCCCGCGCCGCGCAGGCCGATCAGCGCAATGCGGGCATGACGGGTGCGGTCGTCACTACCGGCGCCCAGCAGCTCCGCCAGTGCCTGGCGGGCCCGGCGCAGGTCGGCTTCGTTGCGGTGCTCCAGCAACTCGCGGATCAGCAGCCACTCGGGCGAGGACGTGGTGATGTCGCCGAGAAGTTCGGCCAGCGTGCAGTGCAGTGCCTGCGCCACCTGCAGTAGCACCAGGATGGAGGCGTTGCCAGTGCCGTACTCAAGATTGGCCAGGTGCCGCTCGGACACGTCGGCGGCCAGCGCCACGGCCTTGCGCGTCATGCCGCGGCGTGAACGCAGGGTGCGCACCCGCTCGCCGAGCGCGACCAGAAACGGGTTGCGGACTTCCGCCCCGGGCGCGGCCGGATCCGGCTGGGCGTCGCCTGCCGCGTCGCCTCGATCCATCAATTCAGTCGTCATCACTTGCACTCCAACGGCGAGCTTGCCCGGGAAAACCCCCGGTCAGAAACTCAACTATTGCGCTTGACATGCACTTTAATGCATATTATGGTGGAAGCACAATAATGCATTTATACAAGAAAGTCCGGCGCTTCACGCCGTTTCGCCTGAATTATTTGACCTGTTTTCGCCCCGGCTTCAGCGTCCAGCCCTGCAGAGCGCCCTGCTGAACATTTTTTGGAACCCCACGCCATGCTCGCCAACATCCTGCCGCCCCCGGCCCGTTTCAACTTTGCTCAGCACCTGATCACCCTCAACGCGACGCGCGCCGGCAAAACCGCCCTGATCGACGATCTCGGCACCCTGAGCTATAGCCAGTTGGCCGATCAGGTGCAGCGCTTTGCCAGCGGCCTGGTCGCCCTGGGCCTGCGTCGCGAGGACCGGGTCTTTTTGCTGATGCACGACAGCAGCGACTGGGTGGTGGGCTTCCTGGGCGCACTTTACGCCGGTGTGGTGCCGGTGGCATTGAACACCCTGCTCACACCCGAAGACTACGCCTTCATGCTGGACAACAGCCGCGCCCAGGCGGCGCTCGTCTCCGGCGCCCTGCTGCCCACGCTGCAGACAGCCATGGCACAGACGCCGCACGAGCTCAAGACCCTGGTCGTGTCGCGCCCGACTGCCGCGCTGCCCGAAGGCGCAATCGATTTTGCCAGCGCCACATCGGGCCATGCACCCATGGTGAAGCCTGCGGACACCCTCGCCGACGAGGCCGCCTTCTGGCTTTATTCATCGGGGTCCACCGGCAAGCCCAAGGGCACGGTCCACACCCAGGGCAACCTTTACTGGACGGCCGAGCTGTACGGCAAGAACGTTCTGGGCCTGCGCGAATCGGACGTGGTGTTCTCTGCCGCCAAGCTGTTCTTTGCCTACGGCCTGGGCAACGCGCTGACTTTTCCGCTGAGCGTGGGTGCCAGCGTGTTGCTGATGGCCGAGCGGCCCACGCCGCAAGCGGTGTTCAAGCGTATGACCGAAAACCGTCCCACGGTGTTTTACGGCGCGCCCACCGGCTACGGCGGCATGCTGGCCTCGCCCGATCTGCCGCGCGAAGTCACAGGTCAGCCTGCGCCTGTGCTCGTCCGCCGGCGAGGCACTTCCGCGCGACATCGGCGAGCGCTGGACCCGCCATTTCGGCTGCGAGATCATCGACGGCATCGGCTCGACCGAAATGCTGCACGTCTTTTTGTCGAACCGCCCCGGCGACGTGCGCTACGGCACCACCGGCAAGCCGGTGCCAGGCTACGAGATCGAGTTGCGCAACGAGGCGGGCGAGGTGGTGAGCGGCGCCAACCAGATCGGCGACCTTTTCGTCAAGGGGCCCAGCGCAGCGCTGATGTACTGGAACAACCGCGAAAAGTCGCGTGACACATTCCAGGGCGAATGGACCAAGAGCGGTGACAAATACACCCGCGACGCCGATGGCTACTACACCTACGCCGGGCGCAACGACGACATGCTCAAGGTCAGCGGCATCTACGTCTCGCCGTTCGAGGTCGAAGCCACGGTGATGCAGCACCCGGCGGTGCTGGAATGTGCGGTGGTCGGCAAGCAGGACACCGACGGCCTGATCAAGACCAAGGCCTTCATCGTCCTGAAATCCGGCCAGACCCTGACCGAAGCCGAGGTCAAGGCCTTCGTGAAGGAACACCTCGCGCCCTACAAGTACCCGCGCTTCATCGAATTCGTGAATGAGTTGCCGAAGACGGCGACGGGGAAGATCCAGCGGTTCAGGTTGCGGGAGAAGGAAGCGGCCGGGCTTTGAGCCCGAGCGGTCGGGCGGGCAGCCGCTGCGGGGAGGATATCGAGACTTTTTGGCATATTCCCAGCATGGGATGGTCCTGGATTGCTATTGATTCAGGACTGCTATTGATTCAGGATTTTTATTGAGGCTGCTGGCCGGGATGTGCGCCCGCCGGCGCCCCTACTTTCTTTGCTTCGCCAAAGAAAGTAGGCAAAGAAAGGCGAGCCGGATGCGTCGCCCGGCGGCGCCGGTACGCTGCGTTGCTCGTGCCAGGCGGGGAGCGCAGAAACTCGCCCTGCGGGCTCAGACATCTTCGCTCCTGTTTCCGCCCGTCACTGCGCTACTCGCCTCCGCATGACGGCGGGGGAGAGAAAACCGGGTGCCGCATCGCGCCTGTACCGGGCGGATTTCTCACGACCCGACGTTGGGGGTGCTGGCCCCAGAAGCCGCGCGGGCTGGTGTTTGGCTGTCTGGATGTCTGGATGTCTGGATATTCCTCCCCACGCCGTTGCGGCAGGGCTGAGCAGCGCAGGAGCCGGCGGATCAAGAGGCTCAGATGTCTGAGGGCCGCAGGCCCGAGTTTCTGAGCCTCCCGCCGGATTCGAGCAGCGCAAGGCACCGCGAAGCGGCCCCGACGCCCGGCTCGCCTTCTCTTTGCTTACTTTCTCTTGGCGAAGCAAGAGAAAGTGAGTCGGCCGCCGGGCCGAGACCCGGCCAGCGGCCTCAAGAAAAATCCCAAATCAATAGCAAACAACGACCATTCCACGCTGGAAAGAGGTCGATTTCCCTTGGAAATCAGCCCCCAACCCTCACGTATCCTTCGAAATCTTGATCGAAGGAAACTTCGATGAAAAATCCTTGGCCTTGGCGGCAATCTTGATGGCCATCTGGCGCGCGACGGCCTTGTAGATCGTCGCGACTTCGCCGTCGGGGTCCGCCACCACGGTGGGTTTGCCGCTGTCGGCCTGCTGGCGGATCTGGATGTCCAGAGGCAGCGCGCCCAGGTAGTCCATGCCGTACTCGGCGGCCATCTTCTTGCCGCCGTCGGCCCCGAAGATGTGCTCCACATGGCCGCAGTTGCTGCACACATGCACGGCCATGTTCTCGACGATGCCCAGGATCGGCACGCCGACCTTCTCGAACATCTTGATGCCTTTCTTGGCGTCGAGCAGCGCGATGTCCTGCGGCGTGGTGACGATCACGGCGCCGGTCATGGGCACGCGCTGAGAGAGGGTGAGCTGGATGTCGCCGGTGCCGGGGGGCATGTCGACGATCAGATAGTCCAGGTCCTTCCAGTTGGTCTGGCGCAGCAACTGCTCCAGTGCCTGCGTGGCCATGGGCCCGCGCCAGATCATGGCCTCGTCCTGCGCCACCAGGAAGCCGATCGACATGACCTGAACGCCGTAGTTCTCCATCGGCTCCATGGTCTGGCCATCGGTCGAATCCGGGCGGCCCTCGATGCCCATCATCATGGGCTGGCTGGGGCCGTAGATGTCGGCGTCGAGCAGGCCGACGGACGCGCCCTCGGCGGCCAGCGCCAGCGCCAGGTTGACGGCGGTGGTACTTTTGCCCACGCCGCCCTTGCCGGAGGCCACGGCGACGATGTTCTTGACCTTGGGCAGCAAGGCCACGCCGCGCTGGGCGGCATGGGCCACGATCTTCTGCGTCACGTTGGCCGAGACGTTTTCCACGCCGGCCACACCCTTTGCCGCGGCAATCAGCGCGCGGCGCAAGACAGGAATCTGGCTCTTGGCAGGGTAGCCGAGTTCGACCTCGAACGACACGTCGCCGCCAGCGACCTGGAGGTTCTTCAGCGCCTTGGTGGTGACGAAATCTTTGCCGGTGTTGGGATCAACAACGGCTTGCAGGGCTTGCAGCAACTGGTCAGTGGTGGCCATTCAGGGTTCTTTCACAGAAACGGAGGAAGTGCGGTGGAGTTTAGCGACAACTTATAAAATCAGGGATTCCCCTAGAAAAAAGCAAGCAATGTCCCCCACGTCCCCGAAGCCCGCGCCGCGCCAGCTTTTTGTCACCACCGCCCTGCCGTATGCCAACGGCAACTTCCACATCGGCCACATCATGGAATACATCCAGGCCGATATCTGGGTGCGGTTCCAGCGCATGCAGGGCCACACGGTGCATTTCGTCTGTGCCGACGACGCCCATGGCGCGCCGATCATGATCGCGGCCGAGAAGGCCGGCAAGACGCCGCAACAGTTCGTGGCCGACATCGCCGCCGGGCGCAAGCCCTACCTGGACGGTTTTCACATCGCCTTTGACAACTGGCATTCCACCGATGCGCCGGAAAACCACGAACTGGCCCAGGCAATCTACCGCGACCTGAAGGCCGCCGGCCTGATCGCCACCAAGACCATCGAGCAGTTTTTCGACCCGGACAAGAACATGTTCCTGCCCGACCGCTTCATCAAGGGCGAATGCCCCAAGTGCGGCACGAAAGACCAGTATGGCGACAACTGCGAGAACTGTGGCGCGGTCTATGCCCCGACGGAGCTGAAGAACCCGTACTCGGCCCTGAGCGGTGTGACCCCGGTGCTGCGCAATTCGGAGCATTACTTCTTCAAGCTGTCCGACCCGCGTTGTGTGGCTTACCTGGAGCAGTGGACGCAGGAAAGCGGCCACCTGCAGACCGAGGTCTACAACAAGATCAAGGAATGGCTCACGCCGGTTGAAAGTGTCGATGGATCAGCCGTCCATGGCCTGGCCGACTGGGACATCAGCCGCGACGCGCCCTACTTCGGCATCGAAATTCCTGATGCACCCGGCAAGTATTTCTATGTCTGGCTCGACGCGCCGATCGGGTACCTGGCCTCGCTGAAGAACCATTTCGGCAAGATCGGCGTGGATTACGACGCCTTCATGGCCGACCCGGCGACCGAGCAGTACCACTTCATCGGCAAGGACATCATCACCTTCCACACGCTGTTCTGGCCGGCGCTGCTGCATTTCAGCGGGCGCAAGACGCCCAACGCGGTGTTCGTGCACGGTTTTCTGACCGTGAACAGCGAGAAGATGAGCAAGAGCCGCGGCACCGGGCTGGACCCGCTGAAGTACCTCAGCCTGGGCATGAACCCGGAATGGCTGCGCTACTACATCGCCGCCAAGCTCAACAGCCGCAACGAAGACGTGGAATTCAGCCCCGAGGATTTCATGGCGCGGGTGAACGCCGACCTGGTGGGCAAATACATCAATATCGCGTCGCGCTCGGCGGGCTTCATCAGCAAGCGTTTTGGCGGTCTGCTGGGCGAGGTCTCAGCAGACGGCGATGCCCTGCTGGAACACCTGCGCGATGCCCTGCCGGTGATTGCCGAACTCTATGCCGAGCGCGAGTATGGCAAGGCGCTGCGCGAGACCATGCTGCTGGCCGACCGCGTGAACGAGTACGTGGACCAGAACAAACCCTGGGAGCTGGCCAAGCAGGCTGGCATGGAGGCGCGCCTGCACGATGTCTGCACCACCTGCATCCAGGCGTTCCGGTTGCTGACGACCTGCCTCAAGCCTGTGCTGCCCGCACTGGCCGAGCAGGTAGAAGCTTTTCTCAAGGTGGCGCCGCTGACGTTCGTCAACGCCGCCTTGCGCATGGACGCGGGCCACGCCATCGGCGACTACAAGCACCTGATGCAGCGCGTGGACACGAAGCAGCTCGACGCGCTGTTCGAGGCGCCCGCGCTGCCTGAGCCCGAGAAGATCCTGCCCGGCGGCGAGCCAATCGCCCCCCTGATCACCATCGACGATTTCGCGAAGATCGACCTGCGCATCGCGCTGATCGTCAACTGCGAGGCCGTGGAAGGCTCGACCAAGCTGCTACGTCTGACGCTGGACCTGGGCGAAGGCAAGACGCGAAACGTCTTCAGCGGCATCGCCAGCGCCTACAAGCCCTCAGACCTGGTCGGCAAGCTGACCGTGATGGTGGCCAACCTGGCGCCGCGCAAGATGAAGTTTGGCGTCAGCGAAGGCATGGTGCTGGCCGCCAGCCACGCCGACGAAAAAGCCGAGCCAGGCATCTACGTGCTCACACCCTCAGCGGGCGCGCTGCCCGGGATGCGGGTGCGTTAACAGACGACGCAATCCGGATCACGCGCTGCGGTGCGGCGGCGATATCGTCCAGCAGCCTCTCCAGATCCGCCAGCAGGATATCTGCATCACTTGCCTCGTGGGCCGTGAGGGTCAGCGCGACATAGAACCGGATCGTGAGACCGGCAGGCATGCGCGATGAATAGGACAGCCCGCGTGCCACCACGCGGGCCGCTTCATGCATGGCCTGTTCTTCGCTGAGTGTGCGCTCCAGGATCACGACGAAGTCGCCGTCCCTCAGGCGCCCCGCCGTGTCACCTTCACGCGTGATGAGTGCCAGGCATGAGGCGGCGTGCAGGGTTGCCCCGGCCATCACCTGGATGCCGTGCTGCGCCAGGATTTCCTTGAGATTGCCCACCCGCACCCGCATCACGCAAGCCTGGCCGGGCTGCGTGGACAAGCGGTGCACCAGATGGTCGACCCGTTCGCGTGTCAGCCGGTCATTCACCAGGCCCGTGACCGGGTCGCGTGTCTGCAGGGCAGCGCGTCGCACCAGCGCATCGCGGCGGTCTCGGCTGCGCATGTAAAGACCGATCATCAACAGCGGAATTTCAATGGCGGCGCCGATCTGGGCGCCGTACTGCGTCACCATGTTCATCGGCATGACACCGAGGTTGCGCATCACCGTGAAAATGGCGCCGGCATACATGGCCGACAAACCGCCGACGAGCCACCAGCCGTGCACCGAACGGGTACGCGAATACCAGACCAGGGAACCCACGAGCAGGGGGATGCCCGCCAGAAAGAAGAAGTTCGCGAACCGGAAAACCGGATCACGCCCAAGCGTTGCGAACAGGGTTGCAATGACCAGTGCGGCGGCGGCGTAGCCCACGAGCAGCCAGCCCAGCCAGCGCGAGGGGACCGGAGAGACGACCGCACGGACAAACCATGCGGCTGCCGCCAAAGCCACCATGGGAAGGACCGTGGCCGACAGATCATTCCATGCCGCATGGTCAGGCCAGAAGAACAGGCCCGCCACGCCCGTCAGGCTGCTCTGGATCAGCGCCAGGGAAATGACGTACACCGAATAGATGGCATGGACGGGCTCGCGCAGCGTGAACGCATTCGTCAACCCCAGAATCACCACCAGTGCCACCAGGCCCAGGTACATGCCCAGCAACAGCACCAGACGCTGGTGATCCGCTTCAAACGATGCCCGCTCCTCGATACGCCAGGGGAAAGTCACGGTGTGCGAGTTCTGCACCCGAAGCAGCAACTTGCGCTCTGGCATGCTGGCCGGCTCCACCGGCAACACCGGGAACAGGTGCGGAATCGCCCAGCGCGACACCGCCAGGTCGTCGCCTGAAACCCATTCACGCCAGCCAAGGCCGCCGGCATCGCGCGCGAACAGCCGCATCGAGTTCAGCCCAGGGTAGGGGATCAGCAGCACTGAAGGGACCGGCAAGGCGGTTGCCGGCACATCCAGCCAGAACCAGACCGCCGCGGTGCCGCGGGTCGGGTAGAAAGTCGTCGGAGAATAAGCTTGGCCCTGCCCGGCGCGCAGACCAGCCAGGGCTTCGTCCGGACCCAGTTGCCCCTGCGGGTCGACCAGCACCTTGCCAGCAAGAAATCCACCCGGCCCGAAGGTTTCGCCATTGGCAAAGCCGGGCCATGCCAGCCAAGCCATCGACAGCAGCAACAGACAACATCGAAGTATCTTCACGCGCGGTATCTTCAGGTCTTCCAGGGACTGTAGCATCCGGCCGAGCACTTGTGGGCCCCCTGTTCACCCGACGTTGCTGACGCGCAAGCACCCTTGGCCACCTCCAGAGGCCGACTGCAAAGGGCGCAAAATGGTGTCCCCTTGCGCCAACTCGCCCACTGACATTCCCATGCGCCGCCCCTCACCTGACTTCAAACCACGCCTGTTCGTCGCAATGAAAGACTATTCCAGGGATCGCTTCGTGCGCGACGTGGGCGCCGGGTTGACAGTCGGCGTGGTGGCGCTCCCGTTGGGGATGGCCTTTGCGATTGCCTCCGGCCTCAAGCCCGAGGCCGGCATCTTCACGGCCATCATCGCCGGCTTCCTGATTTCGCTGCTGGGTGGCAGTCGCGTGCAGATCGGCGGACCGGCCGGCGCATTCATCGTGATCGTCTATGGCATCGTCGAGCGTTTCGGACTGGGCAACCTGATCATCGCCACCGCCATGTCCGGCGTGTTGCTGTTCCTGATGGGACTGTTCAAGCTCGGCACGCTGATCCGCTTCATTCCCATCACCGTCGTGATCGGCTTCACCAATGGCATCGCGGTGCTGATTGCGCTTTCACAGGTCAAGGATTTTCTGGGCTTGCAGGTTGCCGCCATGCCGGCAGACTTCTTCGGGATGCTGTCCACGCTGAGCGCTGCGATCCATACCTTCAATCCCGTTGCGTTCGTCGATTGCGCTGGCGTCGCTGGCGACCATCGTGGCCTGGCAGTTCTTCATGCCCAAGATCGGCGGCGGGATTCAGTTCACCGGCAAGCTCACGCCCGATCCCGGGGTCGATCGTCGCGCTGGTTCTGGCCACCGTGGCCGTGTGGCTGCTGGGCCTGCCGGTGGAGACCATCGGCAGCCGCTTCGGCGGCATCCCGTCCGGCCTGCCCGCGTTCGCCTGGCCTGCGTTCAGTTGGGAGTCGGCCAAGTTCCTGCTGATTCCCACGCTCACGCTGGCGCTGCTGGGCGCCATCGAGTCACTGCTGTGCGCGCGGGTCGCCGACGGCATGATTGACGACCGTCACGACCCGAACCAGGAACTCATGGCCCAGGGCATCGCCAATTTCGTGACACCTTTTTTCGGCGGCATGCCCGCCACCGGCACCATCGCGCGCACCGTGACCAACATCAAGAGCGGCGCCTCCAGCCCGGTTGCCGGCATGGTGCACTTCGGTCAGCCTGCTCGATCGTGATCCTGGTGGCCGCGCCGCTGGCGGCCCACATCCCGCTGGCGTCACTGGCCGCCATCCTGATGTTCGTCGCCTGGAACATGGGCGAGTGGCGCGAGTTCATCCACCTGCGCCAGTACCGCATGCCGTACCGCGTCACGCTGCTGGCCGTGTTCTTCCTGACCGTGGTGTTCGACCTGACGGTGGCCGTCGAGGTGGGCCTGGTCGCGGCCTGCGTCACCTTCATCTACCGCATCTCCAGCCTCTCGCGCAGCGAGACCGTCACCGCCGCCGACCGCCCCTGCTGGCCGGTACGGAGGGCCGGGTGCAGGTGTGCCGCCTGTACGGCGCGCTGTTCTTCGGCGCGGTCAAGCTGGTCGAGGCGCTTGAAGACCATCTGCCCGGCGAGGTGCTGGTGGTCGACCTCAAGAACGTGATCTACATCGATTCGTCCGGCGCCGACAGCCTGATGAGCCTAAGCGCACCTGCAGCAAGCGGGCGTGCGACTGATCGTCTGCGGCCTGATGCACCAGCCGCTGGACATGGCGCGACGCTGCGGCTTTACCGATGCTGTCCCCGCACAGGATCAGTACCCCGACACTTGCCTCCGGCCTGGCCGCCGCCACCGCGTGGGCCAGCCTTCGGCGGCTGAACGCTAGCGCCCGCCGCGGTTCTCGTTCGCCTCCGGGTCGGGCACGGAGAGGGTGCGCACGACCCGGTCTTCGGGGCTGAAGATCACGGTAAACACCATCGCCGTGTTGGGTGCGTCGAGGTAGCGCCAGTCGGCATGCACCTCGCGCTTGCGTTCGTAGGGTGTGATCTTCGCAGGCTTGCCCAGCAGCTTGCGCACATCGTCCCGGCTCATGCCAGGCTGCACTTTGGCGAAGTTGGCCGGCGTGAGCACCTGGCGCAGCGCGTTCATCCGGCCGTCCGGGCCGACGGTGATCATGTAGTTGCGCTGACCGGCGGGCTGGCGGTTGTATTCGAATGTGCGCCCACCGCCCGGTGTGTCCCAGACCTTTTCGGGCTCACCGAACTTCGCGCGGACATCGGCCTCGGTGGCCACGCCCTCCTCGAGTTCGCTGATGCGCCGGTCGTCGCAAGCCACCAGAACGAACAGCGCCAGCAGCCCGCCCCCGATCAAAATGGTCTTCATCCTGGCATCCCCGGTAAAATGACGGATTCCTCCACCCTGGAGGTTTGCCACAAAGGCTACAGTTTATGTCCCTCACCCGCATCTTCCGCCGCCCCGACTACAGCTCCGAATACACCCAGTTCATGGACCAGCTCAAGGCGAAAAAGCCGCAACTGCTGGAACAGCAGATCGCAGGACGTGCCCTGTTGTGGGACAAGGCGCAGGACCGGGATGCACTCGCAGAGTTCGACGAGGCCCGGGTGCCGCAGCAGCCCTACGTTTACCAGAATCACGGCTGATTTGACGCCTTTTCTGACGCCAGCCAGCGTCAAATGGCCACTGCAAGCTATTCATTAGATAGCACTCATGACGAGTTCCAATGACGCCGCGCTGGCGCAACTGAGCGCGGCGCCCGCTCCGCCCGGCATGCCCGAGGTCGTGGACCACATCGCCGTGGCCCGGCTGTATGGCGAACCACTGTTCGCACTGCCCACCGACCTCTACATTCCGCCCGACGCGCTGGAGGTGTTCCTGGAGGCCTTCGAGGGGCCGCTGGACCTGCTGCTCTACCTGATCCGCAAGCAGAACTTCAACATCCTGGACATCCCCATGGCCGGCGTCACGCGCCAGTACCTGAGCTATGTGGAGGAAATCCGCGGGCGCAACCTGGAGCTCGCCGCCGAATACCTGCTGATGGCGGCGATGCTGATCGAGATCAAGTCGCGCATGCTGCTGCCGCCGCGCAAGGTCGTCGAAGGCCAGGAACCCGAAGACCCGCGCGCCGAGCTGGTGCGCCGCCTGCTGGAATACGAGCAGATGAAGCTGGCGGCAGCGCAGCTCAATGCAATGCCGCAGGCAGGTCGCGACTACATCCGGGCGCAAGTCCACATCGAACAATCGCTGCGGCCGCGTTTTCCCGACGTCAGCCTGGCCGACCTGCAGGATGCCTGGCGCGACATGCTCAAGCGCGCACGGCTGGTGCAGCACCACACCATCACCCGGGAGGAGCTCAGCGTGCGCGAGCACATGAGCATGGTGCTGCGCAAGCTGCAAGGGCGCCGCTTCATCGAATTCGAAGCCTTGTTCGACCCGTCCAAAGGCACGCCCGTGCTGGTGGTCACCTTCATCGCCTTGCTGGAGCTGGCCAAGGAAACGCTGATCGAGATCATTCAGGCGGAGGCTTTCGCACCCATCTACGTGCGGCTGTCTTACACGCCGACCTGAGTCTCAGAGGCCCTCGTCGCGCGCTTCGCGACCCATCAGGGCAGCCACAGCCTGTGCCGGCTGGAGCGCGCCATCCAGCAGCGCCACAACGCCCTCGCTGATCGGCATGTCCACGCCCAGCGAACGCGCGCGCTGCACCACCGTGCGCGCGCTGTAGACGCCTTCGGCAACATGACCCAGCGAATCCACGGCCTGCTGCAGCGTCATGCCTTGCGCCAGCAACTGGCCGACCCGGCGGTTGCGGCTCAGGTCGCCAGTGGCCGTCAACACCAGATCGCCCAGGCCTGAAAGCCCCATGAAGGTCTCGGCCCTGGCGCCCAGCGCCAGGCCCAGGCGCGTCATCTCGGCCAGGCCCCGGGTGATCAACGCGGCACGCGCGTTCAACCCCAGGTTCAGACCATCGCAAAGCCCCGTGGCGATCGCCAGCACGTTCTTCACGGCACCGCCGACTTCAACCCCCACGAGATCTTCGCTGGCATAAACGCGCAGTGTCGGGCTGTGAAAGGCCGCCACCAGCGCGTCACGCACCGTCGCGTGCTCGCTGGCGGCCACCAGCGCCGTGGGCCGACCCTGCGCCACCTCCAGCGCAAAACTTGGTCCACTGAGGGCGCCCGCCATCAGCGCCGGCGCCACCTGGGCGCGGATTTCGTGACCCAGCATCCCGATGGACGGCGCTTGTCCGCCGGTCTGCGGCGCCTCGAAGCCCTTGCACAGCCAGGCCACCGGGGCGCGGCAACCCTGCAAGGCCATGAGCGTGGCGCGCAGCCCTGCCATGGGCGTGGCAATGATGACCAGATCGTTCGGGTGCGCGGATGCCACCAGCGCGTCGGCAGGCGCGCAATGCAGCGCCACTGTGGCCGGCAGGACCACGCCGGGCAGATAGCGGGCGTTTTCCCGGGCTGCCTGCATGGCCTGGACCTGTTCCGGATCACGGGCCCACAGCTGTACCGTGTGCCCGCCCGGATGCCGGGCCGCACTGACGGCCAGCGCCGTGCCCCAGGCGCCCGCGCCGAAAACTATGATTTTCATAGCACTACTGAACCATTCGGCGCTGGAGAATGGCCATTTTCATACCGAAATCACTGGTTCGTGATGGGCGCAGCCTGGCCGGCGGCCTGCGCCTGCTGCTGCTCGTACATGGCCTGGAAGTTGATCTCGGCCAGATGCACCGGCGGAAAACCGCCTCGGGTGATCATGTCGGCCACATTGCCGCGCAGATAGGGATAGACGATCTGCGGGCAGGCAATGCCCATGATCGGGCCCATCTGGTCGTCCGGCAGGTTGCGGATCTCGAAAATGCCGGCCTGCTTGCATTCGACGAGGAAAACGGTGCGGTCCTTGATCTTGGTCTGCACCGTGGCGGTGACGCAGACTTCGAACACGCCCTCCGCCACCGGGGTGGCTTCCACGGCAAGCTGGATGTCCACGGCGGGCTGCTCCTGCTCGAGCAGGATCGCGGGCGAATTGGGCTGCTCCAGCGAAGACTCTTTCAGGTAGACGCGCTGGATCTGGAAAACGGGGTCAAGGTCGGCCATGGAAACTCTCGGTTGGAATGGGAAAGGGAAAAGAGGGGGAGGGTCGGGACAATGGAGGACTCGCTGCAAACTGCCCACAGCGGGTTCCGCGTCAGAACGGGGGGGATTATCTCAGGTGCGTGGCCGTCGTCCGATCGGAAGCCGTGTCAGCGCGCGGACAGCGTGCTCAGGCGGCTTCCAGCAAGGGCATCAGGGCGCCCTTGCGGTCCAGCGCCACCAGGTCGTCATGGCCGCCGACATGCGTGGCGCCGATAAAGATCTGCGGCACGGTGCGCTGGCGGGTGATCTCCATCATCCTGACACGTTCGTCCGGGTTGAGGTCCACGCGGATTTCCTCGATCTGCGCGACCCCTTTTGACTTCAGGATCTGCTTGGCGCGAATGCAGTAAGGGCAGACGGCGGTGGTGTACATCTTCACGGCTTGCATGGCGATCCTCGGGTTCAGGCTTTCTCGACTGGCAGGTTGGCGTCTCTCCAGGCGCGCATGCCGCCCGAAAGCGAATGGGCCTGTTCGTAGCCCAGCTTTTTTGCAATCGCCACGGCCCGGCTCGAGCGTGCGCCAGAGGCGCATACCAGAATCACCGGCAAGGCCTTGTTCTTGATCATGCCGGGCAGTTTCTGCTCCAGTTCACCCAACGGCGCGTGCTTCGCGCCCGCCACATGTCCGGCGGCATACTCCGAAGCCTCGCACACATCCACAACCACCGCTTTTTCGCGGTTGATCAGCTGCACTGCGCCACTGGCCGTCAGCGAGCCTGGGCGTGCGCCGCTCGAAATCACGGGCCACGCCAGCATGCCGGCAGACGCCAGCGCCACGGCAATCAACATCCAGTTGTCCATCAAAAACTTCACTTCGCACCTTTCGTGAGCGGCCTAAAACAACCCGGATTCTAGAATGGAGGGTTAATTCCGGTATTTTCCTTCGCTAAAACACCCGATCACCATGTACAAACTCGTTCTCATCCGCCACGGCGAATCCACCTGGAACCTCGACAACCGCTTCACCGGCTGGACCGATGTCGACCTGACCCCCACCGGCGTGGAGCAGGCCAAGAACGCAGGCCGGCTGCTGAAAGCAGAGGGCTATGAGTTCGACCTCTGCTACACCAGCGTGCTCAAGCGCGCCATCCACACCCTGTGGCACGCCCTGGATGAACTGGACCGCCAGTGGCTGCCGGTCGTCAACAGCTGGCGCCTCAACGAGCGCCACTACGGGGCCCTGCAGGGTCTGAACAAGGCTGAGACCGCCAGGAAATACGGCGACGAGCAGGTATTGGTCTGGCGTCGCAGCTATGACACACCGCCCCCCATGCTGGATGCGAATGACCCGCGCTGCGAGCGCACCGACCTGCGCTACGCCCGACTCAAGCCCGAGGAAGTGCCGCTCACGGAATGCCTGAAGGACACGGTGGCGCGCGTTCTGCCGTTCTGGAACGAGTCCATGGCGCCTGCCATCCGCACCGGCAAGCGCGTGATGGTCTCGGCGCACGGCAATTCGATCCGCGCGCTGGTCAAGTACCTCGACGGCATTGCCGACGCCGATATCGTCGGCTTGAACATCCCCAACGGCATCCCGCTGGTGTACGAGCTCGACGCCGACCTGAAGCCCATCCGCAGCTACTACCTGGGCGATGCCGAGGCCGCTGCAAAGGCGGCAGCGGCAGTGGCCAATCAGGGCAAAGCCTGAAGAAACAGCCCGTCCAATGCCGCCCGCGTCGCCGACCTGTAACGAGCCGGATACACCTGCCCCCCGCATCTTTGCGGGACTTCACGGAACCCCCGGGGCGCTTCGCACTCCAAGGCTGTATATTTCCCCAAAAGGTGCTGAAACATGGGTCAAAAACTGAAAATTGCCGGTTGGATTTCCGTAGGCGTGCTGGCCGGTGCGCTCACCACGGTCTCGCTGCAGACCATGGCGCGCGGTGGCCTGGCGCCCCTGCCGCTGGAAGAACTGCAGCAACTGGCTGCTGTGTTCGGCATGATCAAGAGCGACTATGTCGAGCCGGTGGACGAGAAGAAGCTGATCACCGACGCCATCTCCGGCATGGTCTCCAGCCTGGACCCGCATTCCCAGTACTTCGACAAGAAGTCCTACAAGGAGTTTCGCGAAGGCACCTCCGGCCGCTTTGTCGGGGTGGGCATAGAAATTACCCAGGAAGACGGTCTGGTCAAGGTGGTGGCGCCCATCGAGGGCTCGCCCGCTGACCGCGCAGGCCTGAAGACTGGCGACCTGATCACCCGCATCGACAGTACCGCCGTCAAGGGGCTGGCACTCAACGAAGCCGTGAAAAGGATGCGCGGCGAGCCCAATACCAAGGTCGTGCTGACGATCTTCCGCAAGGAGGAAAACCGCAGCTTTCCCGTGACCATCACGCGCGAGGAAATCAAGACCCAGTCCGTCAAGGCCAAGGTCATCGAGCCCGGCTATGCCTGGGTCCGGTTGTCCCAATTCCAGGACCGCACGGTCGACGACTTCGTGCGCAAGATCGACGAAATCTACAAGCAGGAGCCCAAGCTCAAGGGTCTGGTGCTTGACCTGCGCAACGACCCGGGCGGCCTGCTCGACGCTGCCGTAGCAATTTCCGCTGCGTTCCTGCCGGAAAACGTGACGGTGGTCTCGACCAACGGCCAGCTCGCCGAGAGCAAGTTCACCTACAAGGCTTCACCCGAGTTTTATGCCCGCCGCGGCAGCGATCCGCTCAAGCGCATGGCGGATAGCACCCGCGCTGCACTCAGGACCGTGCCGCTGGTGGTTCTGGTCAACGAGGGCTCGGCCTCCGCCAGCGAAATCGTGGCCGGTGCGCTGCAGGACCACAAGCGCGGCACCATCATGGGCAGCCAGACCTTTGGCAAGGGATCCGTGCAGACCGTTCGACCGCTCGGCCCCGATACCGGGCTGAAGATGACCACCGCACGCTACTACACGCCCAGCGGCAAGACCATTCAGGCCACGGGCATCCTGCCCGACGTGATGGTTGACGAATCGGCCGAAGGCAACACGTTCGCAGCTCTGCGCACTCGCGAAGCCGACCTGGAGAAGCACCTTGGCAACGGCATCGACAAGGAGCAGGTCGACCCGAAAAAGGAGCAGGCCCGCGAAGACGCCCGCGAGGAAGCCCGCAAGAAGCTCGAAGAGCAATCCAAGAAGCCGCTGGCAGAACGCAAACCACCTGAATTCGGCAGTGACAAGGACTTCCCGCTGACGCAGGCGTTGAACCGCCTCAAGGGCCAGCCGGTGCTGATCAGCAAGACGCAGGTCGAGCGCAAGGCGGAGCCCAAGGAAAATTGAAGTCAGGCGCAGCGATGCGGTCCTGAACACATCGCGCCTGAAATCCCATGCAAGACGAACAGCTGCTGCGCTACTCAAGACACATCCTGCTCAATGAGCTGGGTGTCGAGGGGCAGGAAAAGCTGCTGGCGTCGCATGCGCTGGTGATCGGGGCCGGCGGGCTGGGTTCACCCGTGGCGCTCTATCTGGGCAGCGCAGGCGTCGGGCACATTACCATCGTTGATCACGACCGCGTGGACGCCACGAACCTCCAGCGCCAGATCGCGCACACGCTGGCGCGCGTGGGCGAGCCCAAGGCGCATTCGGCGCGCGACGCCATCGCCGAGATCAACCCCGATGTGCACGTCACCCCGGTGCTGCACCGCGCCGATGACGCCCTGCTCGACGTCCTGGTGCCGCAGGCCGATGTCGTGCTGGACTGCACCGACAATTTCGCCACCCGCCACGCCATCAACCGCGCCTGCGTGAAACACCGCAAGCCCCTGGTCTCGGGCGCGGCCATCCGCTTTGACGGGCAAGTCTCGGTCTATGACCCGCGAACGGATGCCAGCCCCTGCTATGCCTGCGTGTTCCCGGAATCGACCTCGCACGAGGAAACCCGCTGCGCCACCATGGGTGTGTTTGCGCCGCTGGTGGGCATCATCGGCACCCTGCAGGCGGCCGAGGCGCTCAAGCTGCTGTGCGGCATCGGCACCTCGCTGGCGGGCCGCCTGCTGATGCTCGACGGACGGGGCATGGAGTTCACCGAAGTGCGCATTGGCCGCCAGGCCAGCTGCGCCGTCTGCGGCGGCGGTCACTGAGCCATCGAATTCAAGGCTTCGGGATGTGGCATGGGCCATGCCGTTTGCGGAATTCGCGCGGGATCTCGGGAGCGCTCGCCGCGAACAATCCGCGCCCCGTGCGCCTGGCGACAGTTTCCTCGGCCGCGTAGGGCCCGGTGCTGTGGCGCCAGTGATACGACCAGGCCTGGCCCTCGCGCACCATCTGCGCACCCAGATCCTGGTCATCGATCCTGATCCGCGCCAGGCCCCGACCGTAGTCATCCTCGCGCCGTACCACCACGACCACGCGCTGGTGCATTGCGCGACGCGCCAGTGCTTCGCGTGAGGCCGTGCCGCCAGGCTGGCAGATCTCCGGCGCATCGATGCCGTCGATGCGCAGCTTGCGCGGCGCACCACCCGAGTCGGGCTGCACCCAGAGGGTGTCGCCGTCCGAGACGTAGGAAACAACCCCGGCGAACTCCCTGGCCGACAGAACGCCGGTCCCCGAAAGCAAGGCCCCTACCAAGGCCACTCGCGACAGTGCCGGCCAGATCGAAGCGTAAGGCGGCAGGCGCGAAGTGCAGTACGGGAACAAATCGTCCATCGCCATGGGCTGCATCAAATGAGGAGGCGTCATCAGGGTATGTCCCGAGGATGGTTGACTAGGTCAATCCATTGTCGCTGGACTACATTCATCGCTACAACCCGGGCGACCACCCCTTTCCAGGAGTTTTTCATGAAGCGTAGAACGACATTGATGCTGGGCGCGATTCTTACGGCAATAGCCGGAGTCGCCCCGATGACCGTGCAAGCGCAGCCGATCGAGGGGCCGCTGCGCATCGTCGTCGGCTACGCGCCCGGCGGCTCCAGCGACCGGGTGGCCCGCATCGTGGGCGAAAAGCTGCAGGCCAAGCTCGGCATCCCTGTCATCGTGGAGAACAAGACCGGCGCCGGCGGACGCCTCGCTGCGCAGCAGGTCAAGGCCGCGCCGGCCGGCCAGAGCGTGCTGATGCTGGCCAACCCCGCAGTCATGGTGGTGGCGCCCCTGGTGTTCAAGGACAACGGCTACGACGCCGAACGCGACTTCACGCCGGTCTCACAGGTCAACGACTACGAATTCGGCCTGGCCGTGGCCACCGCCGTGCCGGTGCGGGAGCTCTCCCACCTGCTGGCCTGGTTGCGCAGCAATCCAGAAAAGGCCAACTTCGGCGTGCCGGCCACCGGCAGCCTGCCGCATTTCTTTGCGCTGATGACGGCCGAGAAGGCCGGCGTGCAGGCCCAGGTGATCGGCTACCGCGGTTCGGGCCCCTTGCTGACCGACCTGATCGGCGGGCAGGTGCCGGTGGCGTTTGACACACTGGACACGCTGCTGCCGCAGTTCGAGTCCGGCAAGTTGCGCATCCTGGCCACCTCGGGCGCCAAACGCTCGCCGTGGAGCCCCTCGGTGCCGACCTTCAAGGAGGCCGGGCTGAACCTCGTGGCCACCGGCTGGAACACCTTCTTCGCACCCGCCACGATGCCGAAAGACAAGGTGGAGCGCCTGGCCACGGCCATCCGCGAGGTGATGCAGGACCCCGACACCCAGCGCAAGTTCAATGACGCCAAAATGACCCCTGTGGTCAGCACCCAGGCCCAGACGGTGGCGATGCTGAAGGCCTATCGCGCGCAGTGGGCGCCGGTGGTGCAGAAGTCCGGCTATCAGCCCTGACGCGGTGATGGCAGCACGTCCCAACATCATCTTCATCGTCGCCGACGACCTCGGCTTTGCCGACCTGGGCTGTTACGGCGGGCGGGACGCGGAATTCGGCGCAGTCTCGCCGGTGCTCGACGGCCTGGCCGCCAGTGGCATCAAATTTACCCAGGGCTATGCCAACTCACCGGTCTGCTCGCCCACGCGCTTTGCGCTGATGACGGCGCGCTACCAGTACCGCCTGCGCGGCGCGGCCGAGGAGCCGATCAACAGCGCCAGCCGAGGCAGCACCACGCTGGGCCTGCCGCCCGAGCACCCCACCCTGCCCTCGCTGCTGCGCGCCAGCGGCTACCGCACCGCGCTGATCGGCAAGTGGCACCTGGGCTACCCGCCGTCCTTCGGGCCACTGCGTTCGGGCTACGAGGAGTTCTTCGGCCCCATGGCCGGCGGCGTGGACTACTTCACCCATTGTGACTCGCGCGGCCAGCACGACCTGTGGTTCGGCGAGGAAGAACGCGCCGACGAAGGCTACCTGACCGACCTGATCTCGCAACGTTCGGTGGACTACATCGAGCGCATGGCCGACGGCGCCACAGGCCGGCACGCCGTTCTTTCTCAGCCTGCACTACACCGCGCCGCACTGGCCCTGGGAGACGCGCGACGACGAAGCCCTGGCGCAGGAGGTGAAGGACAACCTGTTCCACCTGCACGGCGGCAACATCCACACCTACCGCCGCATGATCCACCACATGGACGAAGGCATCGGGCAGGTGATGGCGGCGCTGCAACGGCACGGGCTGACCGACAACACGCTGGTCGTCTTCACCAGCGACAACGGCGGCGAGCGCTTCTCCGACAACTGGCCGCTGGTCGGCGGCAAGATGGACCTGACCGAAGGCGGCATCCGCGTGCCCTGGATCGCGCACTGGCCCGCCGCCATCGCCCCGGGCGGCGTGAGCGCGCAGCAATGCATGACCATGGACTGGTCGGCCACGATGCTCGACGCGGCCGGTGCGCCGGCCGATGCGGCGCATCCGCTGGACGGCGTCTCGCTGCTGCCGGTGCTGCGCGATCCCGGCCACAGCTTCCGCCGACCCCTGCACTGGCGCATGAACCACCGCGGCCAGCGCGCCTTGCGCGACGGCGACTGGAAGTACCTGCGCGTGGACGGCCACGACTACCTGTTCAACATCCCCGCCGATGAACGCGAGCGCGCCAACCATGCCGCCCGCGAGCCGGCGCGGCTGGCGGCGATGCGCGCGGCCTGGGAGGCCTGGAACACCAGCATGCCGCCCATCCCCGACGATGCGACCGTCAGCCTGGGCTACTCCGCCCGGGACATGCCGCAGCGCTGATCAACAACGAATCGAAGGCATGTCCGTCCCTCCCCGGGGACACTTTGCATGGCCCGGGCAGCCGGTCACGGACTCTCAGCCTTCAGTTTGCGCAGATAGGCTTCGGCGCGTTCGAGTTCGGCGCGCAGCAGCTGCACTTCCTGATCCTGCCTTCGGATGAGCGTCGCGCGGTCCGTGATCGGAGGAAGATTTTCGCAATGCTTGCGCAACGCGGCCAGGGCGTCGGCGAGTTGCCGCCGGCGCAGCATCTGGCCCCTGGAGCGTGCGAGAGCGATGTCCTGCTGCAGCGAAGCTTCCTCGGCCTGGCAGCCGGCGCTGTCTCGCGGGTCGGTCGATGGCTCCGCGAAGGCCGCAGCGGCGCAAGCCAGCGAGAGGGCCAGGAAGCAAGATTTCATTCGCACAGAAGGGAAGGACAGGATATTCAAGCGCATGCGCCGAAGTATGGCACGCCTTGGGCAGGTCGAAAAAACCCGAGTCCCAAGGGTTAAGGGCGCCAGACTCTGGCTTGACGGCCCACCAGCGCGTCACCGCCGTTCAACATCCCCGCCGAAGAGCGCGAGCCTGGCCGATTCCATCAAGGACATGCCTCAGCGCTTAAATCGGGTGCCGAAAGCGGGTGCCAGGAACAGCACCACCAGCCCCAGCCCCATGAGTCCGCCCTGAGAAGGCTGGTAGTCCGCCAGCATGCGCTCGCAGCGATACCCCAGCACCGCGCCCAGGCCGAACTCGAAGATCACGATCAACACCACCCACAGGGCGCCCACCGCCAGCTGCGCGCGCAAAGTCACCGCCCCCAGCCAGCGCGCCGTGAGGCCTGCAATCAGGAGGATCAGCGCGGAACCAACGAACACCCCTAACTGTCGCGATGGCAGGTCGCCGATCGCCGGGACGAGGAAAAGCTGGCGCAACACCCCATGGATCGACTCGACCACGGCGATGAGCAACCAGACGGCAAACGCTCGGCGCCAGTTCATGCCAGTCATGTCAAATCCTGAATTCATAGCAGACAGAGACCATTTCACGATGGGGAAGACTTGTTTTAGCTGAATTATCAGGTGGAACGGCCCGCTGAACAGGTTCGCCCCGAGCATGGAAATTTCCATGCGCCCGTGACCGACCTCATTGTTGCCGCTCCACTCGTAGAAAGCCCCCTTGCCACGGGCTGCTCCGCTGCAGGTGGGCCGGATCGAAGGATCGATCTTTTCCCAGGCTGCCTAGCGCTCCCACCGGTGAAAGTCGTCGCTCAGCGGAAAGATTTTCTCTGCCGGCACCTGGATGCTGATGCCGCGCTCGACGCGGAAGGTATCCGGCAGGGCCTCGGCATGTGGCAACAGTACCGTAGCCAAGGCCAGCACGACCCCCGCACGCTTCTTGAGCGTTTGACGCTCCTTGTGTCCGGAGAGAATTCCGGGCCACCGTGAGTGCGGACACAGTGCGTGTCAGACACCGCTTCCTGTGACTTCGAACACCTTGAGCATCGGCGGCTCGACGGCCATCGCGGTGATCGCCCTGGCAAAGGCACGCGACGCCGGGACCGCAAAGTGCGTGGCCAGCGCGGCCTGATCCGCCCATTCCTCAAGGAAAACCAGCCGTGAGGGGTTCTCGGCATCCTGATGCACTGCGTGGGACAGGCACCCGCTTTCCGCGCGTGAGCGCCGCACATGCTCCAGACTCAGGACCAGCGCCTCGGCAAGCCGTCCGTCCCTGGCCACCAGGCTGCCCGTCACGATGATCATTGACCTTCTCCTGCAACGAATGGAAAGGGTTTCGGCGCCGCAATCCGCGCCCGCCCGGCATCCGCGTGGGCGTCGACCTGCCTTTGTTCAGACGGAGACTTTGACATAAGTCATGACATGGTGCGCAAGCAGGCCCGATGTGGCGCCGTGGGATTCGGCCGTGCCATACGCCGAACGCTTGCCCAGCTTGAGCACACGGGCAGTGCACAAAATGCCTTCCTCGCGGCCGCTGCGCAGAAAAGCGGTCTTCATGTCAGAGGTCACCCACTGTTCGTCCGTGCCGCGCCGGGTCATGATTGCCAGCCACATGGCCACGTCGGCGGCTCCCATGAGGGTCATGCCACTGACGATGCCACCGGGACGTTCCAGCGCCGGGTCGAAGGGCACCTGCAGGACGCACTCGCCGACGGCGCAGGACACTACCGAGAAGCCATAGGGCTTCAGAAAGGGCGTGCCCTGCAGTACGGCGTTCAGCTCGGCGACCGAAGCACGGATCATTCTCGTGCTCATTGGGTCATCAGTCCGGCCGACTCGCAGGCAACTGCGGCGCCGGCCGCTGCCACGGCCAGCGCCCGCTCACCTCCAACTCCAGCGCGAAGCTGAGCAGCGTGCGGATCGCCACGATCACCGCCAGCACGCCCAGGTTCTGCAGGGTGGGCTCGATCGCCACGGTGCCAATGATGTCGGCGATCACCAGGAATTCGAGCCCCAGCAGGATCGCCCGGCCGAGGTCGGCGCGCAGGGCGTGGTAGGCGTCCTGCAGGCTGACGCGGCGCACCAGCCGCCTGGCAAAGGCCAGGGTGGCGATGAGTGCGCCGAGCAGGAGCACGAAGACACCGGTGAATTCAACGACCCGTGCAGCCGCAACGACAAAGTGTTCGTAATCCATGGTTTCCCAGCCTGTCAGCCAAAATTTGATTATGGCGTCAGGTGCTGCGGACCGTGGCTTTGCACAATCCGCCAGCCCGCGCGCCGCTGATTATTCGTCGTAAGGGCGTGCGCCAGGCACCGGCGCGCCGCTGGACAGGATGAACATCAGCACATTGCCGGGCTCTGAGGTGGCTTCGCTGCGCAGGCCGCCGATCTGGCCGCTCACCGGGCTGGCGTATTCAGCCAGCACTTCCCCGAAGGCGTTGCGCTGCACGGCCACCTTCTGGCCGGGGGTGACCTTGTCGTTCAGCTTGACGAACAGCTCGATGAACCCGCCGTGCGTGATCAGGACCGGGAAGGCGCTCTTGCCGATGTACACGTTGGCATCGGTGGCGGTGCGGCCCACCTTGCCGGCAATCACGCCGTAGTGCTTGAACACGTTCATCGTGCCCTCGATGAAGATCGGAATCAGGTCCAGGTCCAGCCGCCGCGCCACGCCGATTTCGGGCGTGAAGCAGGGAATGCCGGCGTCGACGTAGGCGTTGTGCAGCAAGCCCGGGTAGGCCGCGTTGTCCCAGATCTGCGGAATGGGGTAAAGCATCATCATGGTCTTCACGTCGGGAATGCTCATGTCGCCGATGTGGAAGGCCGAAGCGTCAAGCCCCGTGGTACCGGTATGAAAGTCGATCGCCAGGTCGGTGTTGGGCTTGAGCAGGCGGTTGAACACCAGCCCGGCCTGGCGGCTCACGGCGCTGAAGCCGTTTTCGTTGCCAGGCCACTCGCGGTTCATGTCGGTCAGCTCCAGGCCGCGCCCGGAGCTGGGCCAGCGGCGCTGCATGCTCTCCATGGCCGGGCGCGCGATGTCCAGCACAGCCATCACGGTGCCCGACATCTCGGCGGGGTTGAGGCGATTCAACACGGTCTGCACGGTGTGCACCGAACTCATTTCATCGCCGTGCACGCCGCTGGTCAGCGTGAAGCGCTTGCCCGGCCTGGCCCCTTTGGCCACGATGACCGACACATACCAGTACTGCCCGGTGGACATCTGCACGCCCTGGAAGTACAGCAGGTGTTTCTTGCCGGGCTCCAGGTCGTTGGTGTTGAGCGAGCTCACCACCTTTTTCCCGTTGATCACATCGCCGGTGTAGACGGTGCCGATCCGGGCCGGGATCGTCGCGGCTGTACCTTGGGCCTGCGCCAGGTCAGCGCCCGTCAGGGCCACGGAGGCGAGCAGCAGCGATTGCATGAACTGGCGGCGGCCACGGGCGCGCGGAGGTGGGTTCTTCATCATCAGTCCCTGGCTCAATCTGGAAGTGCCAAAGACGCAAAGTTTAAAGGGTCACGATCCAGCCTTCCAGCGGATCGAACGCCGGCAGCCCCCAGCCAGGACCATCGGGCGGGCTGGTGCCCGCGGCCTGCTGCCGCGCCGCCCAGGCGGCTTGCACCATGCAGAGCACCGCGTCCAGGCTGTCGCCGCTGGCGTCGTCAGCCAGGGCGTCGCGCTGGGCATGGGTCAGCTTGAGGCGCAGACCCAGGCGGGTCTGGCCGTGCTCCAGCGCGGTGAGCACGTCCTTGCGGGCAATCAGTCGCTCGGGCGTCTGGCGGGCGCGCTCGTCGCTCTTGTAGCTGCGTCGCACGGGTCGACCAGCGCGGGTGTCCATGGCTGCGAGGATCTCGCGCGCCAGCAGGCCCGGGTAGGCCTCCAGCGCGACGCGATCGGGGTCGCCGTCATGCAAGCCCGGCAGGTGGACGCCGGCATTGAGCACCAGCGGCACGCCCGCGTGCAGCATGAAAGCCACGGGCGGGTTGACCCATTTCATGCTGGGGCTCGATCCGGCCGGGCGGTCGGTGGCGCGGTGGGCAAACTTGCCGCCCACAGGACGCGCGTCGCAGAACGCGGCGAAGCGGGCACGAATGTCTTCGCGGCTCAGCGCGGCATAGTGGCGCAGGCAGGCCAGCCAGTCGGCGGGCCAGCCGAGTGTCTCGACCAGTTCACGCGGCAGGCCGAAAGGCAGGTCAAAACCGCCGACCCAGGGTTGGCGCGGTGCGTCAAGCCAGTCGGAAAAGGCCTCAAGCGTCTCGAATCGCTCCAGTTTCAATAGCAGAATGCGCCCACTCGGTGCTGGAGAGTGGCCTTTTTCCTTCAAAAACGAGTCCCAAGACAACTCACCGAGCGCCACGACGACCGGTTTGCGCCGCGAGGGACTGCTGCTGAAGTCGCAGCCCAGGATCAGGGGTTGCCCGGTCACGGTGCCACCTCCTCAGCCCAGGGCCAGCGCCATGACGCCGACGGCAATCAGCGCGGCCCCGGTCAGGCGGAGCGCGCGATCGCCCTCGCCCAGCAGGTGCCCGCCCAGCAGCGCTGCGAACAACATCGACACCTCGCGTGCCGGGGCCACATGCGACAGCGGTGCAACCTGCATCGCGTAGAGCACCAGAACGTAGGAGACCGGGCTGATGATGCCGACCAGCAGCGCATGCTTCCACTGGCGTCGCCACAGGGCGACAGCGGCGGGCCGGTCACGCAGCACGGCGGGCACGACAAAGGCCAGGCGCACAAAATTGCCGAAATAGTCCAGCAGGATGGGCGACATCAGCAACACCTTGACGGCGTAGCCATCCACCACGGTGTAGCTGGCAATGAAGACGCCGGTCAGCAGCCCGTAGCGCAGGCCGCGCATCACGCGCGCGCGTCGGGTCGGGTCGTGCGTGGCGCGCAGCAATCCGGGGCCGCCAGCGACCAGGAAGACCCCGCCCGCCACGCCCGCAATGCCGGCTGCGCCCAGCGCCGAAATCTGCTCCCCCAGCAACACGATGGCCACCACCGAAGACAGCAGTGGCCCGGACCCGCGCGCCAGCGGATAGACCACCGTGAGGTCGGCCTTGCGGTAGCCGCGCAACAGCGTGAGGTAGTAGACGAGATGAAGGACACCGCTCACGCCAATGAAAGCCCATTCGATGCGACCCCACAGCGGCACCTGTTGCCAGCCCAGCCACAGGCCCAGCGGCGCCCAGAAAACCATCAGGACAACCCCCGTGAAGGCGGCAAAGCGCGCATCGCCACCAGCCTTCTTCGCGGCAATGTTCCAGCTGGCGTGGATCAGGCCGGCGAGGAGGACGAGGGCCAGGGCCGAGCCGGGCATCGATTCATGCCGCTGCCGGTCTGCCCTCAGGCGCCCGCAGTAAGCAGCGCCTTGAGGGATTCCGGGAGGGGCTCGCCGCGAAGCTGGGAGCCAGGGCCGTTGACATAGCGGCACCAGACCCGGATTTCACTGCCGCTCGCCATTTCGCTGCCGTCATTGCGCACGATGCGGTGCTGCACGGTAAACGACTTGCCGCCGAAACGTGTCACGCTCGACTCCACCACGCAGGCGTCGCCAAAGGTGGGCGAGCGCACGAAGCTGCATTCGGCATGCACCAGCGGCAGGCTGACCTGTTCCGCGCGGATGCGCGCGGCGGTGTAGCCGGCCTGCGCAAACAGGTGCCAGGTGGCGGCGTCCATCCAGCGGTAGTAGGTGGGGTAGTAAATGATGCCGGCCGGGTCGCAGTCGCCCCACTGCACGACATGGGGCAGGCGGGCCAGCAGGGGTTCGCCGCTCATGCCCGGGCGCCTCTGGCGGACGTCACGTGCGTCCGACGATGGAGGCCGTGGCCATCAGTTCCTGGAGCAGCGCCAGCGAGACGGTGCCCGAGACGGTGTAGGGGTCGAGTTCGGCGCGCTCGGCGTACTTGAGCAGGATGTTGGTATTGATGCGCTCGACGTTGACCTGTCCCATGGTCCAGCCGCCGAAACGGCGCTCGGCGATTTCTTCATAGTGCAGCAGCACCACATCCTTGTGCCGCGGGTCTTTCTGGATATGCCCGTAGAGGTCGCTCACCGCCATGCGTCCCCCTTCCAGGGCCTGCAGGAAGATGCCGCCGCCGTAGCACAGGATGCCCGTGATGCCGCAGGAAGGATTGAACTGGCGTGACTGCGCGAGGATGTCGTCGATGACCGCGGGGTTCGGTTCCACCGCGCGGCTGGCGTAGAGCAGGCGTACGAGCATGGGTGTCCTAACGGTGAATGAGGGAGAGGAATTCGCGGCGCAGGTTGGGGTCCTTCAGGAAGGCGCCCCGCATCACGGAGTTGATCATCTTGCTGTCCATGTCCTTCACGCCGCGCCACGCCATGCAGAAATGGCTGGCCTCCATGACGATGGCCAGCCCGTCGGGCTGGGTCTTGTCCTGGATCAGGTCGGCAAGCTGGATCACGGCTTCTTCCTGGATCTGCGGGCGGTTCATGATCCATTCCGCGATGCGCGCGTACTTGGACAGGCCGATCACGTTGGTGCGTTCGTTGGGCAGCACGCCGATCCATATCTTGCCGATGACCGGGCAGAAATGGTGGCTGCAGGCGCTGCGCACGGTGATGGGCCCGACGATCATGAGCTCGTTCAGGTGCTCGGCATTGGGAAATTCGGTGATGCCGGGACCTTGCACGAAACGACCCTTGAAGACTTCGTTGACGTACATCTTGGCCACGCGGCGCGCGGTGTCGGCCGTGTTGTGGTCGTTGTCAGTGTCGATCACCAGACTGTCGAGCACACCCTGCATCTTGACGGTAACCTCGTCGAGTATCTTCTCGAGTTCGCCGGGTTCGATGAAGTCCGCGATGTTGTCGTTGGCGTGGAAGCGCTTGCGGGCGGCCTTGATGCGCTCGCGGATCTTTACGGATACCGGCGTGCCTTCGTCAATTTCGGCTGGGCTCATGGCGTCGGATCTCTTCATTAACATGGAATGATGGTACCAGCGATTTATTTTTGGGGTTATTGACAAGAACCCAGCGTAAAACGGTCATAGCCAGCTATCTATTCAGGAGTCTCCTTCAGTAACGCTTGCCCGTCAGGAACAGGCCGAACCGCAGCAGGCCCAGCGCAATACGCTCCTTGATCCTCTGGCGCAGCGGGCGGTTCGCGTAATCGGCCACATCGACGGCCCGGCTCTCGTGCGCCATGGCCTGCAACAGGCGCCCTCGCAGCTCTGCGGCAAACGCCGCATCTTCGACGACAACATTGGCCTCACGCGCCAGCAGCAGGCTCAAGGGGTCGAGGTTGGACGAACCGACCGTCGCCCAGGGCCGCTCACCGGTGGCATCGATCACCGCCACCTTGGCGTGCAGGAAGCTGGCGGTGTACTCGTGGATCTCCACCCCGGCCGCCATCAGCGCACCGTAGACCGGGCGGGTAGCGTGGAACTGCATGAAATACTCGTACTTGCCCTGCAGCAGAAGCCGCACTTTCACGCCGCGCTGCGCCGCATGAATCAGCGCCTTGCGCAGCTTGCGCCCGGGCAGGAAATAGGCGTTGGCGATGATGATTTCCTCGCGCGCGCTGCCAATGGCCTTGCGGTAGGCGCGCTCGATCTTGCTGCGGTTGAGCAGGTTGTCGCGCAGCAGCAGGCTGGCGTGCGCCACCCGCCCGTCATCGGGCTCGACGCCGGCGTCTTCCTGGTTCCAGGGCAGGGTCAGGCCGGCCTCGCGCAGGGTGCTGAGGGCCTGCGGGAAGTTTCGTTTGCGCACGTTGCGAACCGCCTGGATGCGCCACCACAACTGGCCTGTGGCGGCATGGGCCTGCAGCACCAGTGCACCGGAGGCGCGCACGGCGAAATCGAGCCGCGGGTGGCTCAGCTTGCCGTGCTGCGGATCGTGAAAGTCGTCCAGGATATTGATCCCCCCACAAAAGGCCAGGCGACCGTCCACCACACACAGCTTGCGGTGCAGGCGACGCCAGCGGCTGGGAATCAGCAGGCCCAGGCGACCCAGCGGCGAATAGATTCGCCACTGCACGCCCGCATCCTTGAAGCGCTCGCGCCAGAGCGCCGGCAGCGGGCCGGTGCCAACGCCGTCCACCACCACCCAGGTGGCTACGCCGCGCTGCGCCGCCTGAATCAGCGCCTCGGCGACCAAGGCCCCATCGCCGGAAAAATCAAAGATGTAGGTTTCCAGACGCACCTCGGAGCGCGCGCGATTCATGGCGGCGATCAGGGCCGGGAAATACTCGCGACTGCCCTCCAGGAGCCTGATCTGATGACCGTCCCGACCGGTGGACGCAGCCTGCGGCATGCTAGAACCCAAACTCGGCGATCAGCGGCAGGTGATCCGACATCTGCGCCCATATCTTGCCGCGCGGCACATGCAGGTTCAGCGGCTTGAGCCCACGGGCGAAGATCTGGTCGAGCTGCACGATGGGCAGCCGGGACGGATAGGTCGGGCAGCGCTCGGTGTCCGACGAGCTCAGCCCGATCGCGTTCATGGCGTGCTGGCTGCGGGTTCCCCAGTCGTTGAAGTCGCCGGCGACCACCAGCGCCGCCGCCTGCGGCACCTCGCGCTCGATGTAGCGCCGCAACTGCGCCACCTGACGCACCCGACTGGCCGGAATCAGCCCCAGATGCACCACGATCACATGCACCGCCCGCCCCTGCACGGCCACTTCCACATGCAGCAGGCCGCGCTGCTCGAAGCGGTGGTCGGACATGTCCTCGTGCTGGTGCGTGACCACCGGCCAGCGTGACAGCAGCGCATTGCCGTGTTCCCCGTGGCGCGTGACGGCATTGGTGCGGTACACCGACTCATAGCCCTCTGGCGCGAGGTATTCCGCCTGCGGCAGGTCGGGCCAGTGACGGAACTGCCGGGCCTGGCGCCGGTGCAGCTTGCGCACTTCCTGCAGACAGACGATGTCGGCGTCGAGTTGCTCCACGGCATGGCCGAGGTTGTGGATCTCCAGCCGCTGGCGCGGCCCGAGCCCCTGAACACCCTTGTGGATGTTGTAGGTGGCGATGCGCAGCGTGTCTTGCGAGGGGTTCACAGCGTCAACCTTACCGCAAAAACCGCGGCAACATCAGGACCGCCTCGGCATTGGAGGGCGAAAAGCAGGCGTCGGCCGCCACGTGCAGAGGTAGCCACAGGAACGCCGTGTGTTCCCGCGGGCTGAGGCTCACCGGCGTGCCGGCGGGCACCTGCAGGCTGAAAAGATGCTCCGTGTTGTGCGTGATTCCCGGCGCGTAGCGGTGCAGCCAGCGCGGGTAGATTTCGTAGATGTTCTCCAGGCCCCAGTCCAACAGGCCGTCAGAAAGCGGCGTCCCGCTCGAGCAGTCGATGCCGGTTTCCTCAAGCACCTCGCGAATGGCGGTGTCACGGAAGGCTTCGTCCTCCCGGTCCTTGCTGCCTGTGACCGACTGCCAGTACGCTTCAGCATCGGCGCGGCGGATCAGCAGCACGTCCAGCGCCGGGGTATGGATCACCACCAGCACCGACTGCGGAATCTTGAATGTGCCTGCGCCGCTCACTCGCCGAGGTAGGCCGCACGCACCTTGGGATCGTGGAGCATTTCCTTCGCTGGTCCACTCATGGTCACGATGCCCGACTCCATCACGTAGCCGCGATCGGCAATGGCCAGCGCGCGGCTGGCGTTCTGCTCGACCAGCAGGACCGTGACGCCTTGCGCGTACACGTCGCGCACCACTTCGAAGATCTTGTCGACCATGATGGGCGACAGGCCCATCGAGGGCTCGTCGAGCAGCAGCACCTTGGGGCGGCTCATCAGCGCGCGGCCCATCGCCAGCATCTGCTGCTCGCCACCCGACAGCGTCCCGGCCAGCTGGTCCTTGCGCTCCTTGAGGCGGGGAAAGATCGTGAAGACCTTGTCGATGTCGGCCAGGATGTCGGCCTTGTCGTTGCGGATGTAGGCGCCCATCTGGAGGTTCTCCGTGATGGTCATGCGGGCAAAGACGCCGCGGCCCTCGGGCACCATGGCCAGGCCCTGCTTGACCAGGTCCCATGGCCCCTGACCCCGGATACTCTTGCCCAGATACTCGATGTCGCCGTCGTTGATCGGCAGGATGCCGGTGATGGCCTTCATCGTGGTCGTCTTGCCGGCGCCATTGGAGCCGATCAATGAAACCAGCTCGCCTTCGCGCACTTCGAAATCCACGCCCTTGACGGCCTGGATGCCGCCGTAGGCCACCTTGAGGCCCTTGACCTTGAGGAGAGTCGCTGCCATGTCAATGTCCTCCCGAGCCGAGGTAAGCCTCGATCACTTTTTCGTTCTTCTGTACATCGGCCGGTGTCCCCTCGGCGATCTGCTTGCCGTAGTCCAGCACGGTCACGCGGTCGCAAAGGCCCATCACCAGCTTCACGTCATGCTCGATCAGCAGGATGGTGCGGTTGTCCTTGCGGATGCGGTCGATCAGTTCGCGCAGCATGACCTTTTCAGTGGCATTCATGCCAGCCGCCGGCTCGTCCAGCGCAATCAGCTGTGGGTCGGTGGCCAGCGCGCGGGCGATCTCCAGCCGCCGCTGGTCGCCGTAGCTCAAGGTTCGCGCCTTGTAGTCGGCAAATTTGCCAATGCCCACGTACTCGAGAAGTTCCTGTGAGCGCGCGGCGATGGCTGCCTCCTCGGACTTGAAGCGCGGTGTGCGCAATACCGCGCCAATCAGGCCGGAGTGCGTGCGGATGTGCCGGCCGACCATCACGTTCTCCAGCGCGGTCATTTCGGCAAACAGCCGGATGTTCTGGAAAGTGCGGGCGATGCCGGCCTTGGCCACTTCGTGCACTGCATGCGGCTTGTAGGGCTTGCCGGCAAGCTCGAAACTGCCACTGTCGGGCGTGTACAGGCCCGTCAGCACGTTGAAGAACGTCGTCTTGCCGGCGCCGTTGGGGCCGATCAGGCCATACACCTGGCCGCGCAGGATGGTGATGCCCACGTCACTGAGGGCTTGCAGGCCGCCGAATCGCTTGGAAACGCCGGCGACTTTCAATACGGTATCGCTCATGTCACGTTCCTTGTTTGCCTTGCAGCGATTTGCCGTGCTCGGGCGCAGGCCACAATCCCCGCGGGCGCATCAGCATGATGATGATCATGGCCAGCGCAATCAGCAACTGGCGCAGGATGGCGGAGTCGAGACGCCCGTCGGTCATCGACTGCAATGGGCCCGCAACATAGCGCAACACCTCAGGCAGTGCCGACAACAGCACGGCCCCAAGGATGACGCCGGGCAGATGCCCGATGCCGCCGAGCACCACCATGGCGACGATCATCACCGACTCCATCAGGCTGAACGATTCAGGTGAAACGAATCCCTGGAACGCACCGAACATCACGCCGGAGACGCCGCCAAAAGTGGCGCCCATGCCGAAGGCCAGCAGTTTCATGTTGCGGGTATTGATGCCCATCGCCTTGGCAGCGATCTCGTCCTCGCGGATGGCCATCCAGGCACGGCCGATGCGCGACATCTGCATGCGGTGGCTGATCAGCACGCTCGCCAGCACCAGCGCCAGGAAAAGGTAGTAGTACAACGAGACAGACGCGAACTCGAAACCCATGAAGGTGACAGGCTTGCCCAGGTTGAGACCGAAGAACTTCAGTGAGTCGATCTGGTTGATGCCCTTGGGACCGTTGGTGATGTTGATCGGATGGTCCAGGTTGTTCAGGAACACGCGGATGATCTCTCCGAAACCCAGGGTCACGATCGCCAGGTAGTCACCCCGCAGCTTGAGCGTGGGGGCGCCCAGCAAGATGCCAAAGAGCCCCGCCAGCCCCGCCCCCGCAGGAATGATGACCCACAACGGCATGTGCAGGCCACTGGGAAACATCGCAGCCAGCGCCGGAAACGCTTCGGTCAGGTGCGGCGAGGCCAGCAGGGCGTACATGTAGGCACCCACAGCGAAAAATGCCACATAGCCCAGGTCCAGCAGGCCGGCATAGCCCACCACAATGTTCAGACCCAGCGCCAGCAGCACGTAGAGCAACGCCATGTCCGCAATCCGGACCCAGGCATTGCCGAAACTCTGGAGGATCAGCGGCAGGACCAGCAGTGCGACCGCGGCCACCAGGAAAACAACGATCTTGTTTTGTTTCATCTTGAGCTCCCGGGGTTCAGGCGCGATCCGCCACGCGTTCACCCAGCAGGCCCGAGGGGCGCAGGGTAAGCACGATGATCAGCACGATGAAGGCGAAAATGTCCGAATAGTGGCTGCCCAGCAGGCCGCCCGTCAGGGTGCCGATGTAGCCCGAACCGATCGACTCGATCAGCCCGAGCAGGATGCCGCCGACGACCGCGCCCGCCAGGTTGCCGATACCGCCGAACACCGCCGCCGTGAAGGCCTTGAGGCCGGGCAGGAAACCCATGGCGTGTTGCACGGTGCCGTAGTTGGATGCGTACATCATGCCGGCGATGGTGGCCAGAATGGCACCGATGATGAAGGTGGCCGAGATCACCATGTCGGGCTTCACACCCATCAGGCCGGCCACGCGCGGGTTCTCGGCCGTCGCCCGCATGGCACGCCCGAGCCGGGTGTGGTTGACCAGGTACATCAGCGTGGCCAGCGAGACGGCCGTCAGGCCCAGGATCATGATCTGCGTCGGCGTGATCACCGCCCCGCCGATATTGAAGGGTGTGCTGGGCAGCAGCGTCGGATAGGGCTTGTAGTTGGGCTTCCAGATGATCATGGCCAGCGTCTGCAGCAGGATGGACATGCCGATGGCGGTGATCAGCGGCGCCAGCTTGGGACTGTTGCGCAGCGGGCGGTAAGCCACCTTTTCAATCACGAAGTTCAGTGCGGCCGCCACCACGCAGGAAATCAGCATGGCGATGATCAGGATGATCCAGCCCGGCGTGCCGGGCATGCCATCGCGCATCAGGCCGATGACAGTCCAGCTGGTCATGGCGCCGACCATCAGGACTTCCCCGTGGGCGAAATTGATGAGGTTGATGATGCCGTACACCATGGTGTAGCCCAAGGCCACCAGGGCGTACATGCTTCCGAGAACCAGACCATTGATGATCTGCTGCAGAAAGATGTCCATCGATTGAAGTACTCCGTTTTTGTGACCGGCTTTTGCGCCTGACAGGGTCACTGATGGGTGACTCTGGCGGCTCTGGCCTTGTGAGCTGAACCAGCTACCTAGCAAAAAACCCGCCAGGGCGAACAGGATGGCGGGTGGGTGGACGCGATTGTAGCGAAGGGGGGCCAAGCTGAAACGCAGGCGACAGGAGGGGTTTACCCTCTATTGCGCGCTGCATCAGCGGCAATGTGGCTCAATCAGTTTTGCTGATTATTGAGTCGTCGGAGTTCTTCCAGCTTATCTGCGATCCGGATCTCCAGACCCCGATGGACCGGCCGGTAGAAGCCCGGTGGCGGCATGCCGTCGGGAAGGTAGCGTTCGCCAGCGGCAAAACCGCCGTCCTCATCGTGGGCATACCGGTAGTCCTTGCCGTAGTCCAGCTCCTTCATGAGCTTGGTCGGCGCATTGCGAAGGTGCATCGGCACTGGGCGGGTACCGTCTTTCTTCACGAAAGCCCTGGCCTCGTTGAAGGCCTTGTAGACCGCGTTGGATTTGGGCGCCATCGCCAGGTACACCAGGCATTCGGCCAGCGCGAGCTCGCCCTCAGGGCTGCCCAGGCGCTCGTAGACCTCGTTGGCATCCAGCGCCAGGCGCAGGGCGCGGGGGTCGGCCAGACCCACGTCCTCGGTGGCCATGCGGATCAGCCGGCGCGCCAGGTACCGTGGGTCCGCGCCGCCGTCGAGCATGCGCGCAAACCAGTACAGCGAGGCATCGGGGTCCGAGCCGCGCACGGATTTGTGCAGCGCGCTGATGGTGTCATAGAACTGCTCGCCGCCCTTGTCATACCGGCGCAGGCGCTCACCAAGCACCTTGAGCAGCCAGGCGTCGGTGATCATGGCCATCTTCTCGCTGCCGGCCGCCACGGCCAGGGTTTCCAGCGTGTTGATCAGGCGGCGCGCGTCACCGTCAGCGTAGGCCACCAGACGCTCGACAGCTTCGTTTTCAATAGCAGGCAAAGACCCGACGACGATGGCTTTGGCCACAATTTGCTTCAAATCTTCCTCGGACAAAGGCTGCAGCACGTAGACGGCGGCGCGCGACAGCAGGGCCGAGTTGACTTCGAACGAAGGGTTTTCCGTGGTGGCGCCGACAAAGGTGAACAGGCCGCTCTCCACGTGCGGCAGAAATGCATCCTGCTGGCTCTTGTTGAAACGGTGCACCTCGTCGACGAACACAATGGTGCGCCGCGCACCGAGAAGGGAGCCCTGAGGGGCGGGCCCCGGCCCTCGGGGCGACCCGGTGCCCGCCCCCGCCAGGGCCGCCTGCGCACGCTCCACCGCCTCCCGGATGTCTTTCACCCCACCCAATACCGCACTGATGGCGATGAACTGCGCGTCGAAAGCATCGGCCATGAGGCGGGCGATGGTGGTCTTGCCCACGCCGGGTGGACCCCAGAAGATGCAGCTGTGGGGCTGGCCGGTTTCAAACGCCAGGCGCAATGCCATGCCCGCGCCCAGCAAGTGTTGCTGGCCGATGACCTCACCAAGGGTGCGGGGGCGCAGGCGCTCGGCCAGCGGCGCAAAGTCCTTCGCGGCGGACCCGACCGGTGATTTCATTGGCGGATCACGTCTGCGCCGGCCGGCGGCTTGAACTGGAACGCGTCGGCTGGAAAGGCCGGATTGAGCACGAAGCCGGTGAAGGTGAGCACCGAGCGCTGGCCAAAACTGTCGAGGATGTCGAGCACCGCCAGTTCGCTGCCCTGATTTGTGGCGCGCAGACCCACCCGCACGGCCTGCAACTGGCCATCTTTGGCCTTCGGCGTGGCCTGAACCCATTGAAGACCATCCTTGTCGGCGGCGCCCTCCAGGGAAAAATCGGCCTGCAGCGCCTTCAAGTCAGGCGCAGCGGCAATCAGGGCCGCCGGGGTTGAACCGAGCACCTGCGACTGCTTGCGCGCCGTCACCTGGTTCAGGTCCACGTCGTACATCCACAGCGTCTGGCCGTCGGCCACGATGCTCTGCTCGAAGGGCTTCTGGTAGGTGAAGCGGAACCGGCCCGGGCGCTGAAATTCGAAACTGCCGCTGGAGCTCTTGCTGCGCGGAGCGGCCCCCTCCTTGGGCGGCGAGGTCACCACCTGGGTGAAGGAGGCGCGCCCGGAACGCGTCGTCTTGATGAAGTTTTCCAGGCTTTCCATTCCGGAAGCCATTGCCGAATGGGCAGAAAAAGCCACAAAAAAAGTAGCACCCAACAGGCGTGCGAGTGGCAGGGGATAGAGGGATTTCATGCGGCTAAGACCCGGCGAACGCGCTCAAGTTCATTCATCCCGCGTTGGCACGAGAATTTCCCGCTGGCCGCTGGTGCTCATGGAACTCACCAGTCCGGCCTTCTCCATGTCCTCGACCAGGCGCGCCGCGCGGTTGTAGCCGATCTTGAGGTGGCGCTGCACCAGCGAGATGCTGGCCTTGCGATTCTTCAGCACCACTTCGACGGCCTGGTCGTACATCGGGTCTTTCTCGCCGCCACCGTCGGCACCGTCGCCCAGCGCGCCCTCCTCGCCATCGACCGTGCCACCTTCGAGCAAGCCTTCGATGTAATTGGGCTCGCCCTGGCTCTTGAGGTAGTTGACGACGCGGTGCACCTCGTCGTCGCTGACAAAGGCCCCGTGCACACGGATCGGCAGGCCCGTGCCGGAAGGCATGTAGAGCATGTCGCCCATGCCCAGCAGCGCCTCGGCACCCATCTGGTCCAGGATGGTCCGGCTGTCGATCTTGCTGCTCACCTGAAAGGCAATGCGCGTCGGGATGTTGGCTTTGATCAGGCCGGTGATCACATCCACGCTGGGCCGCTGCGTGGCCAGGATCAGGTGGATGCCGGCGGCGCGCGCCTTCTGGGCCAGCCGGGCAATCAGTTCCTCGATCTTCTTGCCCACCACCATCATCAGGTCAGCGAGTTCATCGATCACCACCACGATATGCGGCAGCCGGTCCAGCGGTTCAGGCGACTCCGGCGTCAGGCTGAACGGGTTGTAGATGAACTCCTCGCGCGCCTTCGCTTCGTCGATCTTGGCGTTGTAGCCCGCCAGGTTGCGCACGCCCAGCTTGCTCAGCAGCTTGTAACGGCGCTCCATTTCACCCACGCACCAGTTCAGGCCATTGGCCGCCTGCTTCATGTCGGTTACCACCGGCGCCAGCAGGTGCGGAATACCTTCATAGAACGACATCTCCAGCATCTTGGGGTCGATCATCAGGAACCGCACGTCGCGTGCCTCGGCCTTGTAGAGCAGGCTCAGAATCATCGCGTTGATGCCGACAGACTTGCCGGAGCCGGTGGTGCCCGCCACCAGCACATGCGGCATCTTGGCCAGATCGGCCACCACAGGATTGCCAATGATGTCCTTGCCAAGCCCCATGGTCAGCATTGACTTGGCCTCGTTGTACACCTGCGAGCCCAGGATTTCCGAGAGCCGGATCGATTGACGCCTGGCGTTGGGCAACTCCAGCGCCATGTAGTTCTTGCCGGGAATGGTTTCCACCACGCGGATCGACACCAGGCTCAAGGACCGCGCCAGGTCCTTCGCCAGATTCAGTACCTGCGAGCCCTTCACGCCGGTGGCGGGCTCGATCTCATAGCGTGTGATCACCGGACCCGGCGAGGCCAGCACGACACGCACCTCCACGCCAAAGTCGCGGAGCTTCTTCTCGATCAGGCGGCTGGTCATCTCCAGCGTTTCGTTGGCCACGGTTTCCTGCTTGAGCAACGCTCCGTCGAGCAGATCCACCTGGGGCAGCTTGCTGTCCGGAAGTTCGATGAAAAGTGGCTTCTGGCGCTCCTTGGCGACGCGCTCGCTCTTCGGAAGGTCGACCATCAGAGGCTCGATCATGACCGGCTCCGGGTGATGTTCGACACTTTCCCGGCGTTCGACGACCAGCACCTCTTCGCGTTCGCGGGCGGCCTGCTTGCCGAGTTCCAGATCTTCGGCGATCTCGCGCTTCTCGCGCCGCGAGCTCACCAGCGCGTCCAGTCGCGCGCCAATGCGTTCGGCCAGATGACCCCACGAAAAGCGGAACACCATGGCAGCGCCGATGACACCCACTGCGATGCAGACCAGGCCGGAGCCCGTGAACCCCAGCCATTTCACGCTGGCGTGCCCGGTCAGGTAACCCAGCACACCGCCGCCATGACCCGGCAGAAGGGGCTCCAGTCGATACAGGCGGGACCATTCCAGCGCTGTGCTGGCCAGCAGCAGCAATGACAGCCCAAGCCAGAAAGACAGTCTTCCGGCCGCGAAACGGGCCATGGCGCCGCGCTTGACTTGGGAGTCCGGTGCAGCCTCGGGCCCCCGCATCCAGCCCGCCAGCGCAGTCAGCCAGGCGCGGATTCCGGCGGCCAGGCACCACCAGACCGAAAAGCCCAGCAAATAAAAGCCCATGTCCGACAACCAGGCCCCCAGACGTCCACCCCAGTTCCGGGGGCTTTCATTGACGCCGGAGGTGGACCAGGCGGGGTCCTGAATGCTATGGCTCAAAAAGGCAAGGAGGCAGAAAACCAGGGCGATCATGCCGAGAAAAAGCCCGATTTCCTGTGCAAACCGGGCTGCGCCTGAAGGTTCCGGCGCCGCAGCGCGCGAATTGGAGGTGTTGAGCGTGTGAAGAGAGTAAGTCATAGGCGTCTGAAGGCCCAAGCTTACTTCAGGCGAAAGATCCCGGCTCAGTTCGCCGGGCCCAGGTGCTCCTTGATCAACATCGCACCATTTTCGAGCGTCTCGACGAAACCACGCTCTTCCAGATCCTTCATGACGCGGCTGACCATTTCACGGGAAGCACCCACCATTTTCGCAATGTCAGAGCGGGAGATCTTGTCGCGAATGATCATGTGCCCCGCATTGTCCGGGACTGCGAACTCCAGCAAGGCGCGCGCGACGCGACCGTAGACATCCATCAACGCCAGCGATTCGATCTGCTGGTCGGCATGGCGCAAGCGCTGCACCAGGCCTTTCATCACGGCATAGGCCATGGAGTTGTTCTCGGGCAGGCAGCGGGCAAAGTCGTTGCGTGCAAGTTCCAGGACATCGGTCTGGACTTCGGCCTGGACCGACGCGGAGTGGGGCTCATTGTCAATCAGGCTCATTTCGCCGATGTAGTCGCCCGGCTGCAGGGTTGCAAGAATCACTTCACGCCCCCGGTTGTCCATGCTGATCACCCGTGCGCGTCCCGTCAGCATGATGAAGAGGGAATTGCTCTTCCTTCCCTGCTCCACGATTTTTTCACCGCGCTTGTAGCGGCGCTTGACGATGGCTCCCGAAACGGCAGCGGCCTGGGCATCGGTCAGCCTGGAAAACAGGGGCACCCTGCGGATCAAGTCCAGATTGGACAACATGGCCATATCAATACCCTCCAATCCCCACGCGGCATGTGGTGTTCGTACAATGGCAAAGAAACTTCTGCGACTTTCCGCAATAAACAAGTTCCTTCTTGCAAACTGCACCTGTTGAGTCTCCCAGATTGCTGCACTGAAGTGTGCAACGATTGGTGAAATTTCTGGCCGCAGTGTAGCGCCCAAACGGAATTCAACACCATGCCCAACAGCCAACACGCCAAAGTCCTGATCCTCGGTTCCGGCCCGGCCGGTTACACCGCCGCCGTTTATGCCGCGCGTGCCAACCTCAATCCAGTCTTGATCACCGGCATCGCACAGGGCGGTCAGCTGATGACCACGACCGAGGTGGACAACTGGCCTGCCGACGTTCACGGCGTGCAGGGGCCGGATCTGATGCAGCGCTTCCTGGAGCACGCCGAGCGTTTCAAGACCCAGATCATTTTTGATCACATCAACTCGGTGGACTTCAGCCAGCGGCCGTTCACCCTCACGGGTGACAGCGGCACCTACACCTGCGACTCACTCATCATCGCCACGGGCGCATCCGCCAAGTACCTGGGCCTGCCCTCGGAGACGGCTTTCATGGGCCGCGGCGTTTCGGGCTGCGCCACCTGTGACGGCTTCTTCTACCGCGATCAGGTTTGCTGCGTGATTGGCGGCGGGAACACCGCAGTCGAAGAGGCGCTGTATCTGTCGAATATCGCCAGCAAGGTCTACCTCGTGCACCGCCGTGACAAGTTCAAGGCCGAGCCGATCCTGGTGGACAAGATGATGGAGAAAGTCGCCGCCGGCAAAATCGTACTCAAGACTTTCCGCACGCTGGACGAGGTGCTGGGCGACGCCAGCGGTGTGACCGGCATCCGGCTGAAGAACACTGCAGACGGCAGCACCGAGGACCTGGAACTCAAGGGCTGCTTCATCGCCATCGGACACGCGCCCAACACCGACATATTCCAGGGCAAGCTGGCCATGGAGAACGGCTACATCGTCACCCAGAGCGGTCTGAAGGGCTTCGCCACCATGACCAGCGTGCCGGGGGTGTTCGCGGCCGGCGACGTGCAGGACCATGTCTACCGCCAGGCAATCACCAGCGCTGGCACGGGGTGCATGGCAGCGCTGGATGCGCAGCGCTTCCTGGAACAGGGCGGGAGCCAATAACGATGCGGTGCAAAATTTCGTTATAATTCAAGGCTTTGCCAAAACCCTTCGGCCGTTGATTTGGGCGTATGGACTGGCAAACGGGTTACCGCCACCCTTTTCTGGCGAGGTGAGGCTGAAGGCCGCCAGCCCTGATTCGATCAGGACGGCACGGGCCCAGGCTGTTTGATCGGAGTGTCCCTATGGCACGCGTCTGCGAAGTAACGGGCAAAGGCCCGATGGTGGGAAACAACGTTTCCCATGCCAACAACAAAACCAAGCGCCGGTTCCTGCCGAACCTGCAATACCGTCGTTTCTGGGTCGAGAACGAGAACCGCTGGGTGCGCCTGCGTGTTTCATGCGCTGCCTTGCGCCTGATCGACAAGAACGGCATTGAGGCCGTGCTCGCAGACCTGCGCGCACGCGGCCAGGCTTAAGCAAAGGAAAAATCATGGCAACCAAAGGCGGACGCGAAAAAATCAAGCTGCAGTCCACGGCTGGCACGGGTCATTTCTACACGACCAGCAAGAACAAGAAGACCACGCCCGAGAAGATGTCGATCATGAAGTTCGACCCGAAAGCTCGCAAGCATGTGGAATACAAGGAAATCAAACTGAAGTAATTCAGGCCTGGCTTCCGAAAAAAACCCGCTGTTTCCAGCGGGTTTTTTATTGCCTGAAAGAACCGCCCGTAGAACCGGCCCGGTGTTCTCTCGGTCAGTTCGCCTGGACGCGCGCAGCGCGCAGCTGCATCGAGAACTCGCGCAGCGCGGCGATGCCGCTGTCCTCAGCCCGCCGGCACCATGCCTGCAGGTCTGCGGCCAGCTGCTCGCGGGTGTGGGAGGTGTTCAACCAGATCTGGCGCAGTTCCTCGCGCATCACCACCATCTTGTCGAGCACCGCGTTCGCGGCACGTGCCTGGGTCAGCTGGGGCATCGCAGTCGCAGGCACCTTGTCGGAATCACGGTGCAGCCAGCGCCCCGCTGCCGTGACCACGCCGGCATCCAGCTTGCGCGCCTTGAGCGCCTCCAGCTCCTGGCGAAAAACGTCGCGCATGCGGCGCGCGTACCCGGCCATGACTTCGTAGCGGTTGGCGATCACGGCCTCCAGCGTCTTCTCGTCAGCCACCGGGCGAATATCGCCGAACGCCAGCCTTGGCGGCGTCTTCTTGACCGATGCCAGCCCCACCTTCTGCATCAGGCTGATGTACATCCAGCCAATGTCGAACTCGTAAGGTTTGACCGACAGCTTGGCCGATGTGGGGTAGGTGTGGTGGTTGTTGTGCAGCTCCTCGCCACCGATGATGATGCCCCAGGGCGAAACGTTGGTGCTGGCGTCCGGCGCCTCGAAGTTTCGATAGCCCCAATAGTGGGCCGCCCCATTGATGATGCCGGCAGCCGTGATCGGAATCCAGGCCATCTGGACAGCCCAGACAGCCAGACCCGCGGCGCCAAAAAGGACCAGATCGATCACCATCATCAGGGCAATCCCCATCCACGAGAAGCGGGAATAAACGTTGCGCTCGAGCCAGTCATCCGGGGTGCCGTGACCATAGCGGGCCAGGGTCTCCAGGTTCTGTGATTCGATCCGGTACAAATCAGCGCCATCAAAAAGCACTTTGCGGATGCCGTACACGTGGGGACTGTGCGGGTCCTCGGCCTGCTCGCACTTGGCGTGATGCTTGCGGTGAATGGCGGCCCACTCCTTGGTGACTTGTCCGGTGGTCAGCCAGAGCCAGAAGCGGAAAAAGTGTGCGGCTATCGGATGCAGGTGAGTGCGCGGTGGGCCTGATGACGGTGCAGATACACCGTCACGCTGACGATGGTGATGTGCGTCATCGCCAAGGCCCCCAGGATCATTTGCCACCAGGAAAGGTTCAAAACACCATGGGCCAGCCAGTCAATTGCCGCATTCAGCACGGCCCAGTCGGGTAACAAGATCATCAATCCGTCTCTTTAGGAATAGTGGGCTTGCCTCAAGGGCAACCGGGCATTTTAGCTTCTGAAGGCAAGCAGAACACCTGTAACGCAATTTGCCGCCTGCAAAGGCTAGCCCACATTCTTCTGCCAGACCGCGGCAAAAAAACCATCGGTTCCGTGCCGGTGTGGCCACAAGCGAAGAAACTCGCCACCACTCACCGGCCCGCTGCAAAGGCCCGGCGCCCCTTCCACCTTCAAATGGGTCAGGATATCCCGGACTTCAAGGGGTGTGAAATCCTTGTTCGCCGCGGAAAAGGCCTGCGCAATCGCTTCGTTCTCCTGCGGCAGCACACTGCAGGTCGCATACACCAGCCTGCCACCGGGTTTGAGCAGGCGCGAGGCACTCTGCAAAATCGCGGACTGCTTGGCCGTCATCTCTTCAATGGCCTTTGCCGACTGGCGCCATTTGAGGTCGGGGTTGCGTCGCAGCGTCCCCAGACCGGAGCAAGGTGCATCCACCAGAACGCGATCGATCTTGCCGGCCAGCCGCTTGACGCGGTCATCGCGCTCGTGCGCAATGGCCGCCGGATGCACGTTGGACAATTTGCTGCGCGCCAGCCGCGGCTTGAGCGCGTCCAGCCGGTGCGCCGAGGTATCGAAGGCATACAGCCGCCCGGTGCTGCGCATGGCGGCACCGATCGCCAGCGTCTTGCCGCCAGCGCCGGCGCAGAAGTCCACCACCATTTCGCCGCGGCCGGCATCCAGCAGCAGGGCCAGAAGTTGCGAGCCTTCATCCTGCACCTCGATCGCGCCACGGGCGAACGCGTCGAGCTTGGTCAGCGCCGGCTTGCCGTCAATGCGCAGGCCCCAGGGCGAATACGGCGTGAGCGTCGACTTGATCCCGGCAATGGCCAGTTCCTTGCGCACCTCGGCGCGCTTGTCCGTGAACGTGTTGACGCGCAGGTCCAGCGTCGCACCCTGGTTCAGGCTGTCCACCAGCGGCCAGAATTCATTGCCCAGCTGGTCCTTGAGTGGCTGCACCAGCCATTCGGGCAGGTTGTGGCGGTGGCGCTCCATCAGGTCGCCGGGCTGCACCAGATCGCACTGGTCAAGCCAGTTCTTCTCCTGGTCGGTCAGGGCGCTCTTCAGAAAATCGCGCGGGCCATGGAAGCCCAGGATCGCCAGCCGTCGCTCCTTGGCCCCGCTGCCAGAGCGCGCCATGTGCTCGAACAGCAGCTTCTTGCGCAGCACGGTGTAGACGGTCTCAGCCAGCGTTGCGCGTTCGCGCGGGCCTAGCGAGCGATGCTCACGGAAGTAGCGCGAGACGGTGGCGTCCGCAGGATGGTCGAGTTGGAGTGAAAGCCTGACGATTTCGGCGCAGGCGTCCAGCAGGGCTTTAGGATGCATGGGGTGTATTGTCCCACCCTGCTCAAGCCCTCGCCTACACCTCATCGCCATGCCTGACATCCTGCCACCCCTGATCGTGACACCGCCCGGTCGCTACCGCCATTACAAGGGCGGGCTCTATGAAGTGACCGGCAACGCGCGCCACAGCGAGACACTCGAGGCCATGACGCTCTACCGTGCCCTGTATGGCGAGCAAGGCCTTTGGGTGCGTCCCGCCGCGATGTTCAGCGAGGAAGTGACCATCGACGGCGTCCGACAGCCTCGCTTCACCCGGATTTCAGACTGAATCGGCACTATTCCAGCGTCGAATCGACCTACTTTGCTACGTTTTCAGGACGATTCCCCCAACAGCCGGGCAATGGCCGCCGGATAGAGCCGGTGTTCCTGTGTGAGCACGCGGGCGGCCAGCGTCTGTGACGTATCGCCGGGCAGCACCGGCACCACGGCCTGCGCGAGGATCGGTCCGTGGTCCAGATCCGCGGTGACGCGGTGCACCGTGGCGCCGGCAAACCAGCAGCCGTCGTCAAGGGCACGCTGGTAAGTGTGCAGTCCGGGATAGGCAGGCAGGAGCGAAGGGTGAATATTGAGCAGACGCCCTTCGTAACGGGACACGAACGCAGGTGTCAGGATGCGCATGAAACCCGCCAGCAACACCAATGCCGGTTGATACCCATCAATGGCCATGGCCAGCGCCGCATCGAAGTCCTCGCGGGAACCATAGGCCTTGTGATCCACCACCGCTGTCTCGACCCCCTGCTCTGCGGCAAATTTCAGTCCGGCTGCATCCGGCTTGTTGCTGATCACCGCCGCCACGCGGGCTCCGAAACGGGCCTGCCAGCCGTCGCGCTGGGCAGCCCGGACGATGGCCGCCATGTTGGAGCCCGTGCCGGAGATCAAAATCACGATGTTTTTCATTTTTTCTGCTACCTTGCCAGACAGCCCTTTGGCACCGCCCTCAACTGATCGATTATCCCCGCCCATGTCCCTACGCCCCCTCTCCCCCGTCGAAGCCCGCGTGCTCGGCACGCTGATGGAAAAGGCACGCACCGTGCCTGACAGCTACCCGCTCACCCTCAACATGGTCGTCACCGGCTGCAACCAGAAGACCACCCGCGACCCGATCATGCAGATTGACGACGAGCAGGCGCAGCTCGCGCTGGACGCGCTCAAGGGCCTGTCGCTGGTGTTCGAGACCAGCGGCGGACGCGTCACCCGCTACGAACACAACTTCCAGCGGGTGTACCACGTGCCCGAGCAATCGGCCGTGGTGCTGGGGCTGCTGATGCTGCGCGGCCCGCAGACGGCGGGCGAGCTGCGCATCAACACCGAGCGCTGGTACAAATTCGCCGATATCTCTTCGGTCGAAGGCTTCCTGGAGGAGCTTCAGGACCGCTCCGAAGAAAAGGGCGGCCCGCTGGTGGTCAAGCTGCCCCGCGCGCCCGGTGCGCGCGAGCAGCGCTGGGCGCACCTGGTGTGCGGGCCGGTGGACATGGCGCAGGCCGCCATGGCGTCCGAAGTCCACATGCCAGGTGTGGGTGAACTTTCTCACCTGCAAACCCGCATCGACGCCCTGGAGCACGATGTCACCCAGTTGCGGGATACCGTACAAAGGCTCTGCGCCGAGCTGGGTTTGTCGCAGGGTGGACAGCCCTGAGCGAACGACCGTGCTAAAAACCTGAATTCTCTGGAGACATCCCATGGATCTGGCATTTACCCCTGAAGAACAGCAATTCCGCGAAGACATCCGCGCCTGGGTCAAGGACAACCTGCCCGCCGACATTTCGCACAAGGTGCACAACGCCTTGCGCCTGAGCCGCGACGACATGCAGCGCTGGGGCAAGATTCTCGGCAAGAAGGGCTGGCTCGGCCATGGCTGGCCCACCCAGTTCGGCGGCCCGGGCTGGAACGCGGTGCAAAAGCACTTGTTCGAGGAAGAATGCGCGCTGGCCGGTGCACCGCGCGTGGTGCCGTTTGGCCCGGTGATGGTGGCTCCGGTGATCATGGCCTTCGGCAATCGCCGGCAGCAGCAGCAGCGCTTCCTGCCCGGCATCGCCAGCGGCGAGGTCTGGTGGAGCCAGGGCTACAGCGAGCCGGGTTCCGGCTCGGATCTGGCCTCGCTCAAGACCCGCGCCGAGCGCCGCGGCGACAAGTACATCGTCAACGGCCAGAAGGCCTGGACCACGCTGGGCCAGTACGGCGAGTGGATCTTCTGCCTGGTGCGCACCAGTTCCGAGGGCAAGCCGCAGACCGGCATCAGCTTCCTGCTGATCGACATGAAGTCGCCCGGTGTCACGGTGCGCCCGGTGCGCCTGCTCGACGGCGAGTGCGAGGTCAACGAGGTCTTCTTCGACAACGTCGAGGTGCCCGCCGAAAACCTGATCGGCGAGGAAAACAAGGGCTGGACCTATGCCAAGCACCTGCTGAGCCACGAGCGCACCAACATCGCGGACGTGAACCGCGCCAAGCGCGAGCTGGAGCGGCTCAAGCGCATCGCGAAAACCGAAGGCGTCTGGGACGACATGCGCTTTCGCGACGAGATCGCCAAGCTGGAGGTCGACGTCGTGGCGCTGGAAATGCTGGTGCTGCGCGTGCTGTCGGCCGAGAAGACGGGCAAGAATTCGCTGGACATCGCCGGTCTGCTGAAGATCCGCGGCAGCGAGATCCAGCAACGCTACAGCGAACTGATGATGCTGGCCGCCGGCCCCTACAGCCTGCCGCTGATCCATGAGGCCATGGAAGCCGGCTGGCAGGGTGACGCGGCCGCGGGTGCGCTGGGCGGCTTCCCAGGCGGCGTGGTGGCCAATGCGCCGCTGGCCTCGACCTATTTCAACATGCGCAAGACCACGATCTACGGCGGCAGCAACGAAGTGCAGCGCACCATCGTGTCCCAGGTGGTGCTGGGCTGAATGCACAACAGACCGCGGCCCCGCGCAGCGGGTAGCGCCGGTCACGAACTGAACAAGAGGAACACGCCATGGATTTCGATTTTTCTGACGACCAGGAACAACTGCGCGACGCCGTGCGCAAGTGGGTGGACAAGGGCTACGACTTCGAGCGCCGCCGCAAGACCGTGGCGGCCGGCGGCTTCGACCGCAGCGCCTACAACGAGCTGGCCGAACTGGGGCTCGCGGGGCTCTATATCTCCGAAGGCGATGGTGGCATGGGCATGGGACCGGTCGAAGGCATGGTGGTCATGGAAGAGCTGGGGCGCGGCATCGTGCTGGAGCCCCTGACCCAGACGCTGATCGCCGGTGGCGTGCTGTCCGGCTATGCGGGTGACGCCCTCAAGGCGCAGTGGCTGCCGAAAATCGCCTCGGGCGAGGCGCTGGTGGTCCTGGCTTACCAGGAGCGAAAGGCACGCTACAAGCTCGACATTTGCGAAGCCAAAGCGACCCAGTCCAGCGCCGGATGGTCCTTGTCTGCTATGAAAAACTTGGTTCCGGCGGGCGACCAGGCCGACGCTTTCATCGTGCCCGCCACGGTCGACGGCAAGATCGCGCTGTTCCTGGTCGAGCGCAACGCTGCCGGTGTGGCCACGCGCGGCTACGGAACGCAGGATGGCGCGCGCGCCGCCGATCTGCAGCTCACGAATGCGCCGGCCAGCCTGATCACTGCGGATGGCCTCGTGGCCCTCGAACACGCCATCGACATCGGCATTGCCGCCGCCTGCGCCGAAGCGGTCGGCGTGATGGACAAGACCGTGGCCATCACCGCGGAATACATGAACACGCGCAAGCAGTTCGGCGTGGCCATCAGCAGCTTCCAGGCGCTGCGCCACCGCATGGCCGATGTGAAGATGCAGCTGGAACTGGCCCGCTCCATGAGCTACTACGCCAGCCTCAAGCTCAATGCCCCCGCCGACGAGCGCCGCCGCGCAATGGCGCGCGCAAAGTACCAGCTTGGCACCTCCATGCGCTTCGTCGGCCAGCAGGCGGTGCAGTTGCACGGTGGCATCGGCGTGACCGACGAGTACATCGTGAGCCACTACTTCAGGAAACTCACGCAACTGGAGATGACGTTTGGCGACACGCTGCACCACCTGGGCGAGGTGTCTGCGCGCATGCAGGACACGGCGGGCGTGTTTGCCTGAAACCGCCAGCCAGCGACAAAGACAAAAGCCTGCCAGTCTTCGGACCGGCAGGCTTTTTTCCGTGGTGGCCAATACCGTTGAATCTTGAATCGGGCCCGAAAGCCCGGCCAGACTCACCCGTGCAGCCGCGACGTCCTGGGAAGATGCGCCATCAGGAATTCCATCTGGTCGGCCAGGATGCGCCGGTTGCGCAGGATGAAGTCCTCCCACAGGCTGGGCACGTAGGGCGTGTAGAGCAGCGGCATGCCAGCCTGCTCGGGCGTGCGGTGGCTCTTGCGGTGGTTGCAGGGGCGGCAGGCCGTGACCACGTTCATCCAGGTGTCGATGCCGTTCTGCGCGAACGGAATGATGTGCTCGCGCGTGAGTTCATCCTCATGCAGGACGTCGCCGCAGTAGGCGCAGACATTGCGGTCGCGTGCGAATAGCTTGCTGTTGGTCAGGCCGGGGCGCAGGTCAAACGGGTTGATGCCGGACACGCCTTTGGTGCCAATGATGCTGTTGACCGTGATCACGGATTGCCGGCCAGTGAGCGCGTTGTGTCCGCCATGGAAGACGGCAATCTCGCGGCCCGCCTCCCAGCGGACCTCTTCAGCGGCATAGTGGATCACCGCCTGCTCAAGCGATATCCAGGACTGGGGCAAGCCCTGGGCTGACAGCTTCAAGACCTTCACAACATGCATCCTTCCAACAGTCAAAAACCACTGACACGGAACGCTGAAGTCGCAGGCTGACGATCAAAAATCCTCCGCCGCTCTGCTGGGTCACAATATACCCTGTTTTCGTGACATTTTTGCGACTTCTCCAGTGCCAGCAGGGCGCTTTTTGCTATTAATTAGATACTGATCAATGAAGGTTTTCCGCGGCTTCCACCATCCCGGCATCGCGAGCGCCTGTGCCCTGACCATCGGCAATTTCGATGGGGTGCACCGTGGCCACCAGGCCATGCTGGCGCTGCTGAACAACGAGGCCGCGCACCGCGGCGTGCCCAGTTGCGTGATGACTTTCGAGCCCCATCCCGCGCGATTTCTTCGCGGGCAGCCTGAAGAAGCCCGAACTGGCGCCCGCGCGCATCGCCACGCTGCGCGACAAACTCACCGAGCTGGAGCGCTGCGGCGTGCAGCAGACCGTGGTGCTGCCCTTCGATGCCCGCCTGGCAGCGTTGTCGCCCCAGGCCTTCATCGACGATGTTCTGGTGCGCGGCCTGGGCGTCAGTTACGTGCTGGTCGGGGACGACTTCCGCTTCGGGGCCAAACGCGTCGGCGACTACGCCATGCTCGATGCCGCCGGGCAATCGCTGGGCTTTGACGTCGCGCGCATGAACAGCTATGAGGTGCATGGCCTGCGCGTGTCCAGTTCAGCCGTGCGCGATGCTTTGGGGGACGGTCGCATGGACGACGTGGCGCGCCTGCTCGGCCGGCCCTACTGCATCAGCGGCCACGTGGTACACGGCCGCAAGCTCGGGCGGGATCTGGGCGCCAGCGGCGCCGGCAACGGCGATGGATTTCGCACCCTGAACCTGCGCTTTTCTCACTGGAACCCGGCCGCCAGCGGTATTTTTGCGGTGCTGGTGCATGGCCTGGATGCCGAACCGCTCCCCGGCGTGGCGAACCTGGGCATTCGACCCTCGCTGGGGCCCGATGATGTCAACGGGGGCCGGGTGCTGCTGGAAACCCATTGCCTGCAATGGCCGGCTGCTCTGGGCGCCGACGGGGCATACGGTAAAATCGTCCGCGTGGAACTGCTGCGCAAACTGCACGATGAGTTGAAGTACGACAGTCTGGACGCCCTGACAGCGGGTATCGCCCGGGACTGCGACGAGGCGCGCGCTTTTTTCGCGTCGATGCACACGGAAACCCATCGCCAGACCACCCGCGACCGAATTTAGACGACCTGTCTGCCCGGTCGCCGCCCAACGAACAAGCTCAGGGCGAACGGCTTCCCCCTTGTCCCCCGCGCCCGACCCCTGTCCGGGCTGAGCTTGTCGAAGCTTTCACGAAATGCCTGTCATGTCCGACGCCAAAACCGACTACCGCGCCACCCTGAACCTGCCCGACACGCCGTTTCCCATGCGCGGCGACCTGCCCAAGCGCGAGCCGGGCTGGGTCAAGCAGTGGGACGACGAGGGTCTGTACAAGCAGCTGCGCGCCTCCCGCGCAGGGCGCGCCCAAGTTCGTGCTGCACGACGGCCCGCCCTATGCCAACGGCCAGATCCACATGGGCCATGCCGTCAACAAGATCCTGAAGGACATGATCGTCAAGGCGCGCCAGCTCAAGGGCCTGGACGCGCCCTACATCCCCGGCTGGGATTGCCACGGCCTGCCGATCGAGAACGCCATCGAGAAGAAGTTCGGCCGCAACCTGCCGCGCGACGAGATGCAATCCAGGAGCCGCGCCTATGCCACCGAGCAGATCGATATCCAGCGCACCGACTTCAAGCGCCTGGGCGTGCTGGGCGACTGGGAACATCCCTATCGCACGATGGATTTCAGCAACGAGGCCGATGAAATCCGTGCCTTCAAGCGTGTCGTGGAGCGCGGCTTTGTCTACCGCGGCCTGAAGCCGGTCTATTGGTGTTTTGACTGCGGCTCGTCGCTGGCCGAGTTCGAGATCGAATACGCCGACAAGAAGTCGCAGACGCTGGACGTCGGCTTCCTGTGCGCGGAACCCGCCAGGCTGGCAGAGGCTTTCGGCCTGAAGGCGCTCGAAAAGGAAGCCTTCGCCGTCATCTGGACCACCACCGCGTGGACCCTGCCGGCCAACCAGGCCCTCAACCTGAACCCGGAGCTGACCTACGCCCTGGTGGACACGCCGCGCGGCCTGCTGGTGCTGGCCGAGAGCCTGGTCGAAAAGTGCATGGAGCGCTACCAGCTCACAGGCACGGTCATTGCGACCACCGTGGGCAAGTCCCTGGGCGGCATCAACTTCAAGCATCCGCTGGCCCATGTGAATCCCGGCTACGACCGATTCAGCCCGGTCTACCTGGCCGACTACGCCACGGCCGAGGACGGCACGGGCCTGGTTCACTCCTCGCCGGCCTATGGCGTGGACGACTTCAACAGCTGCGTCGCCCATGGCATGGCCTACGACGACATCCTGAACCCGGTCATGGGCAACGGCCGCTACAGCGACGAACTGGCGCTCTTTGGCGGCATGAACATCTGGAAGGCCTGCCCGGTCATCATCGATGCCCTGCGCGACGCAGGCCGCCTGTTTGCCACCGAGAACATCGTGCACAGCTATCCGCATTGCTGGCGCCACAAGACGCCGGTGATCTATCGTGCGGCCGCCCAGTGGTTCATCCGCATGGACGAGGGCGAAGGTGTGTTCACGCAAGACAAGGCACCCAAGTCGCTGCGCCAGCTGGCGCTCGACGCCATCGAGCAGACCGCCTTCTACCCGGAAAACGGCAAGGCCCGCCTGCGCGACATGATCGCCGGGCGTCCCGACTGGTGCATCAGCCGCCAGCGCAGCTGGGGCGTGCCCCTGCCGTTCTTCCTGCACAAGGACAGCGGCGAGCTGCACCCGCGCACCCTGGAGATCCTCGACATCGCCGCGGACATGGTGCAGCAGGGCGGCATCGAGGCCTGGAGCAAGGCCACGACGGCATCCATCCTCGGCACAGACGATGCAGCGCACTACACCAAGAGCAGCGACATCCTTGAAGTCTGGTTCGACTCCGGCACCACGCACACCACGGTGCTCAAGGGCTCGCACCCCGGCAGTGGCCACGAATCCGGGCCGGAAGCCGACCTGTACCTCGAAGGCCACGACCAGCACCGCGGATGGTTCCACTCCTCCCTGCTGACGGCCTGCGCCATGTACGGCCGCGCGCCCTACAAGGCCATTCTGACCCACGGCTTCACCGTGGACAGCAAGGGCCACAAGATGAGCAAGAGCCAGGGCAACGGCGTCGACCCGCAGGAGACCTCGAAGAAGCTCGGCGCCGAAATCATCCGCCTGTGGGTCGCGGCCAGCGACTACTCGGGCGATATCGCCGGTGATGAAAAAATCCTGGCGCGCGTCGTGGACACCTACCGGCGGGTGCGCAACACGCTCAAGTTCCTGCTCGCCAATGTCAGCGACTTCGACCCGGCCACGGATGCCGTGCCGCTGGGCAAGATGCTGGAGATCGACCGTTACGCCCTGAGCCGGGCGGCGCAATTGCAGGCCGACATCCTGGCGCACTACGAGATCTACGAATTCCATCCGGTCGTGGCCAAACTACAGATCTACTGCTCGGAAGACCTCGGCTCGTTCTACCTCGACATCCTGAAGGACAGGCTCTACACAACCGCATCGGGGAGCCTGGCACGCCGCAGTGCCCAGACCGCGCTTTGGCAGATCACGCAGGCCATGCTGCGCTGGATGGCCCCGTTCCTGAGTTTCACGGCCGAGGAAGCCTGGGCCGTGCTGGGCACAGCAGGAAAGACGCCGGCCGGTACCCGGGCGTCCATCTTCATGGACACGTTCGCCCCGCAAGGTGCCGTGGATGGCGACCTGCTCGCGAAATGGAACCGCATCCGCGAGATTCGCGACACGGTCAACAAGGACATCGAGGCGCTGCGCGCAGACGGCAAGGTCGGCTCATCACTGCAAGCCAATGTGACGCTGGAAGTCACCGCGCAAGACCATGCCCTGCTGGCCAGCCTGGGTGACGACCTGAAATTCGTTTTCATCACCTCGGTCGTCGATCTGCAGGCCGGCAGCGAGCTGCGGGTGCGGGTGCAGCCCAGCACGGCGGTGAAATGTGAGCGCTGCTGGCACTACCGCGACGACGTGGGCCACGACCCGGCACACCCGACAATCTGTGGCCGCTGCACCAGCAACCTTTACGGCGCCGGCGAAGTCCGGACGGTGGCGTGATGGCCAAAGGAAAAACATCACTGGTGCGCAGTTCGGGCGGTGGCATGCTGCCGTGGCTGGGCCTGGCGCTGATCATCCTGATCGCCGACCAGTTCACCAAGGTTCTGATCCTGGGCTACTACCAGCTTGGCGACAGCACGGTGGTCACCAGCTTTTTCAACATCGTGCGCGTGCACAACACCGGGGCGGCCTTCTCGTTCCTCGCCTCGGCCGGGGGGTGGCAGCGCTGGTTCTTCACCGCTCTGGGCGCTTGCGCCGCGCTGTTCATCGTGTGGATGCTCAAGTCACACAGCGGCCAAAAGCTGTTCAGCTTTGCCATGGCCTGCATCCTGGGTGGCGCGGTGGGCAACGTCATCGACCGGGTGCTTTACGGCTACGTGGTCGATTTCCTGGATTTCCACTGGCGCGGCATGCATTTCCCGGCGTTCAACATCGCCGACAGCGCCATCACCATCGGCGCGAGCGCGCTGATCCTCGACGAGTTGCTGCGGGTGCGTCGAGGACGGTAGGCTCCCGCCTCGCTGCCCCCGCAACGCGTGGCTCCCCCGGACGCTGTCGGTGAGGCACCGCCGGCTCAGTCGCGCAGCGCCGCTTCGATGGTGGCGATATCGATCTTCACCATGGTCATCATGGCCTCAAAGGCCCGCCGGGCCTTGGCGGGGTCGGGGTGGGCAATGGCGTCCATCAGCATGGCGGGCGCGATCTGCCAGGAAATGCCCCAGCGGTCTTTGCACCAGCTGCAGGCGATGCCCTGGCCGCCGTTGTCCACGATGGCGTTCCAGTAGCGGTCGGTTTCCGCCTGGTCGGCGGTGGCCACCTGGAATGAAAACGCGTCGGTGTGCGGATGCCCCGGCCCGCCGTTCAGCCCCAGGCAGGGCATGCCCAGCACCGTGAACTCCACGGTCAGCACATCGCCTTGTTTGCCGGCCGGGTAGTCGCCGGGCGCGCGATGCACCGCGGTAACGGCCGAGTCCGGAAACACCGACGCGTAAAACCGCGCCGCTTCTTCGGCGTCGCCGTCAAACCACAGGCACACCGTGTTTCGGGCGCGGGCGTTCATGTCGCCCCCACGCTTGTCGCTGCGCGTACTGCACTGCCCCCCGAGGGGGCCTTCGCGCCTTCGGGCGGCCGTGCGGCGCTCATGCGGGCAGGTCCGAGAGGGTTTCAAAGCCGCCGTAGATCATGCGTTTGCCGTCAAACGGCATTGGCGCACCGCTCATGCGCGGGTCCTGCATGGCTTTTTCCCAGCCGGCGTCGCGCACCGCCCTGGAGGGCCACTCGATCCAGCCGAAGGCCACCACCTCGCCGTCTTCGCGTTTGACGGCCATCGTGAACGAGGTCAGCTTGCCCTCCGGCACGTCGTCGCCCCACGCGTCCACAACACGCAGCGCGCCATGCTCCTGCAGCACGGCAGCCATCGCTTTGGCGTGTTGCAGGTAGGCGTCCCTGTTTCCGGCCGGTACGGCGGCCACAAATCCGTCGATATAGCGCATCAAAGGCTCCTTTCCGTCAAGCCTCTGCCGGCGCGGGCGCCTCCGGCAGGAGACTCACAACTACGTTATCGATAGCAAACAATCACCTTTTCACGCTGGCTACCGGCCAAAAACAATCAAAAAGCGGCGCAGAGCCTTAAAGCGTCAGGATCGTGCACCCGGTGGTCTGGCGCGCTTCCAGCGCGCGGTGCGCATCCTGCACCTGCGCCAGCGGGAAACGCTGCTCGATGTGGATCTTCACCTGCCCGCTGAGCACCACGGCAAACAGGTCGTCGGCCATGGCCTGCGTGCTCTCGCGCGTGCTGATGTGGCTGAACAGCGTCTGGCGCGTGACGTAGATCGAGCCCTTGGCGCCCAGCATGGCCGGCGCAAACGGCGCCACCGGACCCGAGGCATTGCCGAAGCTGGCCATCAGGCCGAAGGGACGCAGGCAGTCGAGCGACTTGTCCCAGGTGTCCTTGCCGACCGAGTCGTACACCACCTTCACGCCCTTGCCGCCGGTGATCTCCTTCACGCGCGCGGCGAAGTCTTCGGTGCGGTAGTTGATGGCATGCGCCGCGCCATTGGCCAGCGCCAGCGCGCATTTCTCGTCGGAGCCGGCCGTGCCGATGAGTTGCAGGCCCAGCGCCTTGGCCCACTGGCAGGCGATCAGGCCCACACCACCGGCAGCGGCATGGAACAGCACGAAGTCGCCGTGCTGCAGGCCCTCGACCGGCAGGGTCTTCTTGAGCAGGTACTGCGCCGTCAGGCCCTTGAGCATCATGGCCGCGCCGGTGTCGAAACTGATCGCATCCGGCAGCACGCAGACGCACTTGGCCGGCATCACGCGCACCTCGCAATAGCTGCCGGGCGGCTGGCTGGCATAGGCGGCGCGATCGCCCACCTTCAGGTGCGTCACGCCCTCGCCCACCGCCTCCACCACGCCCGCGCCCTCCATGCCGAGCTTGAGCGGCATGGGGAACGGATAAAGCCCGCTGCGCTGGTACACATCGATGAAATTGAGGCCGACGGCCTTGTGGCGGATGCGGATTTCGCCAGGGCCGGGGTCGCCGACGGTCACGTCGACGAGTTTGAGTTGTTCGGGACCACCGGGCTGGTCAATCTGGATGGCGAGGGTCATGGCAAAGTCTCCTGAAACAGGGCATTTGAATCTGATGCCCCGCATCCTGCCATGAATCCGCAACCCTTGCCGCCCCGCACCACGACGCACCCGCTACAGTCGTGCGCATGACGCAACGACTCACCCCCGGCACAGCCTCGCTCCTGACGATTCCGCCGCTGCTGTGGGCCGGCAACGCGGTGGTCGGCCGCCTGGTACAGGGCCTGATCCCGCCGGTGACGCTGAACTTTTTCCGGTGGGTGCTGGCCTTTGCCATCCTGCTGCCGCTGGCAGCTGGGTGCTGCGGCGCAACAGCGGCCTGTGGGCGCACTGGCGGCGTTTTGCCCTGCTGGGCCTGCTGGGCGTGGGCGGCTACAACGCACTGCAATACCTGGCACTGAAGACCTCCACGCCACTCAACGTGACGCTGGTGGCGTCCAGCATCCCGCTGTGGATGCTGGCCACCGGCGCGCTGTTCTTCGGCGTCCAGGTGACACGCGCGCAACTGCTGGGTGCCGGGCTGTCCATGGCCGGTGTGCTGGTGGTGCTCGCGCGCGGGGACTGGGCGCAACTGATGCAGCTGCGGCTGGTCACCGGTGACCTGTACATGCTGCTGGCCACGGCAGCCTGGGCCTGGTACAGCTGGCTGTTGACCCGCCGCGACGAGCCGGCCGCCATCCGCAGCGACTGGGCCGCGTTCCTGATGGCGCAGGTGGTGTTCGGGCTGGCCTGGTCGGGCGCGTTCACGGCCGGCGAATGGGCGCTGACCGACGCCCGCATCACCTGGGGCTGGCCGCTGGCGGCCGCGCTGGCGTTCGTGGCCGTCGGCCCGGCCGTGCTGGCCTATCGCTGCTGGGGCCTGGGCGTGCAGCGCGCCGGCCCGGCCGTGGCCGGGTTCTTCTCCAACCTCACGCCGCTGTTCGCGGCGATGATGTCGGCCGCCTTTCTGGGCGAAACGCCGCGGCCATTCCACGCGCTGGCGTTCGCGCTGATCGTCGGCGGGATCGTGGTGTCGTCGCGGCGGTGAACCGCAGCATGGCGGGCCAGCCGCCCATCGATCCTCAAGGCTCAATACGTCCCCGGATACGCCCCCCCGTCGGGAAGGATATTTTGGCCGGTGATGTAGGCGGCCTGCTGGCTGCACAGGAAGGCGCATATGGCCCCGAACTCCGCCGGCGTGCCGTAGCGGCCGGCGGGAATCTGCGCCTGTTGCGCACGGCGGATTTCCTCGACGCTCTTGCCGGTCTTTTCGGCGGAGGCACGCAACGTGGTCGCAATGCGGTCGGTGTCGAACTTGCCAGGCAGAAGGTTGTTGATCGTGACGCCCCTGGCCGCGATCGAACTGCGCGCCACGCCCGCCACAAAGCCGGTCAGTCCGCTGCGTGCGCCGTTGGACAGGCCCAGGATGTCAATCGGTGCCTTCACCGCGCTCGACGTGATGTTGACGATGCGCCCAAAGCCGCGCGCGGCCATGCCGTCCACCGTGGCCTTGATGAGTTCGATGGGCGTGAGCATGTTGGCGTCCACGGCCTTGATCCAGGCGTCGCGGTCCCAGTCGCGGAAGTCGCCTGGCGGCGGGCCGCCGGCGTTGGTAACCACGATGTCGAAATTCACCCCGGGCCACCCGGCGCGGCAAGACAGCGGCCCGCCCGGCGGTCGTCGTGATGTCTGCGGCCACAGCCAGCACTGGAACCGCATGGCCACTGCTTGCTCCCAATTCAGAAGCTGATTTTTCCAGCGCCTCGCGTCCCCGCGCCACGATCAGCACGTTCACGCCCTCGCGCACCAGCGCCTGGGCGCAGCCCCGGCCCAGCCCCTTGCTTGCGCCGCACACCAGCGCCCATTTGCCTGCGATACCCAGATCCATCTTGAATACTCCTTGAAAAGTCAGCCTACAGCTTGTGACGTGTCACCAGAAAAACCCCGCCCACCACCAGCGCTGTGCCGGCAATGATCCATGCATTCAGCGGCTCGCCCAGAATCAGCACGCCCATCAGGATCGTGGACATCGGCCCGATCATGCCGGTTTGCGCCGTCAGCGCCGGGCCGATGCGCTCGATGGCCATCATCACCAGCAGCACCGGCAGCGCCGTGCAGGCCGTGGCGTTGAGCAGCGACAGCCAGAGCACCTCGGGCGCAACGACGGCCGCGGAGAGCGGGCGCAGCACCGCGAACTGCGCGATGCACAGCAGGCAGGCCACCGACGTGGCCAGCCCTGCCAGCCGCAGCGCGCCCAGGCGGTGCACCAGTTCGCCGCTGTAGCTCATGTACAGGGCGTAGCTGATGGTGCTCAGGAACACCAGCAGCGCGCCCCACGCCACAGCGCTGCCATCCAGCGTGAGCTGGTGGCCAAACACCAGCACCACCCCGCTGTAGCTCACGGCCATCGCCACCGCCTGCTGGCGCCGGATGCGCCGGCCGTACAGCAGCCAGCCCAGCAGCAGCACCAGGGTCGGGTTGAGGTACAGGATCAGCCGCTCCAGGGAAGCAGTGATGTACTGCAGCCCTGCAAAGTCCAGCGCGCTGGCCAGGTAATAGCCCGTGAATCCGAGCCATACCACGCCCAGCCAGTCCCGGCGGGTCAGCGACGGCTTGCCGCGACTCGCCCACCAGGCCATGACGGCAAAAATGGGCAGCGCGAACAGCATGCGGTACATCACCAGCGTGACCGCGTCCACGCCGTGGCGGTAGGCCAGCTTGACGATGATGGCCTTGCCGCTGAAGGCGATTGAGCCGGCGACGGCCAGCGCCAGGCCGGGCGCCAGGCTGGCGGAATGGGGAGTAGAAGCCGGACTAGAAGCCAACAGCCTGTCCGTCGCGGCGTGCGTCGCTGGCGGCCACATAGCCCTCCACCTTCGGGTCGCCGGCGCGCCAGATGAATTGCCCGGCGCCGAAGTCCTGGTACGAGTCGTTGATGACTTCCATGCGGTGCCCGCGGTCAGCCAGACCTTGCACCGTCTGCGCGTTCAGCGCCGACTCGACGTTGATTTCCAGCCCGGCGTTGTAGCGCCAGCGCGGCGCATCGCAGGCGGCCTGCGGGTTCTGGCCGTAGTCCAGCATGCGCACCAGCGTCTGCATGTGGCCCTGGGGCTGCATGTTGCCGCCCATCACGCCGTAGCTCATCACCGGCTGGCCGTCCTTCGTGAGGAACGCCGGAATGATGGTGTGAAACGGCCGCTTGCCCGGCGCCACGAGATTGGCCGGGTTGGACGCCTTGGCATCCACACTGAAGCCATGGCCGCGGTTTTGCAGGCTGATGCCGAAGTTCGGCTCGACGCAGCCCGAGCCGAAGCCCATGTAGTTGCTCTGGATGAAGCTGACCATCATGCCGTTTTCGTCGGCCGCCGTGAGGTAGATGGTGCCGCCCTTGACCGGGTTGCCGGCGCCGAAATCCTGCGCCTTTTTCATGTCGATCAGTTTCGCGCGGCTGGCCAGATAGGCGTCATCGAGCATCTGTTCGACGCTCACTTCCATCGACGAAGGCTCGGCCACATAACGGTAGACGTCGGCAAAGGCCAGCTTCATGGCCTCGATCTGCAGGTGCTGCGAATCGACGCCGTCCACTGGCATGCCTGCGACGTCGAACTTGTCGAGGATGCCCAGCGCGATCAGCGCGGCGATGCCCTGGCCGTTGGGCGGGATCTCATGCAGGGTGTAGCCTCGGTAGTCCCTGGCGATCGGCTTGACCCATTCGGGCTGGTAGGCGGCAAAGTCGCTGGCCTTGAGGCTGCCGCCATGTTCCGCCGAGAAGCGCTCGATGGCCTGGGCGATCTCGCCGCCATAGAACGCCTGGCCGCGCGATTCGGCGATGGCGCGCAGCCCCCGCGCGGCGGCCTTGAACTGGAACAGCTCGCCCACGTTCGGCGCGCGACCCCAGGGCATGAAGGCCTGGGCAAAGCCCGGCAGCGACTGCAGCTCGGGCGTGGCGGCCGCCCACTTCTGCTGGACCACCACGGGCAGCAGGTAGCCCCGCTCGGCGATCTCGATAGCCGGCTGCATCAGGTCAGCGAAGGGCAGCTTGCCGAAACGCTCGCTCATCGCCACCCAACTGCTCACGGCGCCCGGCACCGTGACGGCGTCAAAGCCGCGCTTGGGGGGCGTTGCGACGTCCTGTCCGTACTTTCGCCGGAAGTACTCCGGCGTCCAGGCAGCTGGCGCGCGACCGGAGGCGTTGAGCCCGTGCAAGGCCTTGCCATCCCACAGGATGCAGAAGGAGTCGCTGCCCAATCCGTTGCTCACGGGCTCGCAGATCGTCATGGCCGCCGCTGCTGCCACTGCGGCGTCCACGGCGTTGCCACCGTTGTAGAGCATGCGCAGCCCGGCCTGGGCGGCCAGCGGGTGCGAGGTGGAGACCACGTTGCGCGCAAAAACCGGCAGCCGCGTGCTGGCGTAGGGGTTCGAGAAATTGAAGTTCATTCGAAGGGCTCCGGTGAATCTGTGAGGGGAAAAGGCAAGGGGCGAAGCGCCCGGGGCTCACTCCGCAGTGATCTTGCGCTCGGCGATGATTTTCCTCCACTTGGCAGCGTCAAGAGCCGTCATCTGGGCGAACTGCGTGGCCGTCCCGCCCACGCCCTCGATCCCCAGGCGCGCCAGGCGCTCCTTGACATCGGCGTCGGCCAGCGCCAGGTTGACCGCCGTGTTGACCCGTGCCGTCACCTCGGCAGGCAAGCCCTTGGGGCCATACAGGCCAAACCACGTGTTGGACTCGAAGCCGGGCAGCAATTCAGCCACGGCCGGCAAATCCGGCGCCATGGGCGTGCGTTGCGCCGACGTCACGGCCAGTGCGCGCAAGCGGCCATCGCGCACATGCGGCAGCCCGGTGGGCAGCGAGTCGAACAGCACATCGACCTTGCCGCTGACCAGATCGGGTATGGCCAGCGCCGTGCCCTTGTAGGGAATGTGCACCAGGAACAGGCCCGCCTGCGACTTGAACAGCTCGGCCGTGAGCTGAACGATCGTTCCGTTGCCACTGGAGGCGTAGTTGAGCCGGCCCGGGTTCTTGCGCGCGAAGTCCACCCACTCCTTGAGGGTCTTCGCCGGCGCGCTGTTGGGCACCAGCATGATGCTGGGTGCGTTGCCGACGTGGCAGATGGGGGTGAAGTCGCGCACCGCGTCGTAGGGCATTTTCGGATTCAGCGCCGGGCCGATGGTGTGCGTGCTGGAGGTGGCCAGCAGCAGCGTGTAGCCGTCCGCCGGCGCCCTGGCCACCAGGTCGGAGCCGATGGTGCCACCCGCACCCGGGCGGTTCTCGACGACCACCGCGACGCCCAGTTTTTCACCGAGCTTTTGTGACAGCGTGCGCGCAAAGATGTCGGTCGCGCCGCCCGCAGGGAACGGCACCATCAAGCGGACCGGCTTGGTCGGGTAACTCTGCGCCCAGACTGGCAAGGCCAGCGGCAGCGCGACGGCCGCGCCTGCAGCCAGAAATAGATGACGTCGTTTCATGGGTTCACCGCCTCTTTGATCAATCAGACTGCTTGCATTGTGCGGCACCGAGGGGCCGAAACGCGTGTACGAGGCCAATCCAGCAAAAACGGCGCCCGAAGGCGCCGTTCCTGTTGAATCAAGCCGGCGTCACTCTTCGACGAACGCTTCTTCGCGCTTGTTCTTGATTGCCGGCAGCAGCACGATCACCAGCAACAGCAGCGGCCGCCGCCAGCAGGCCGGCCGACAGCGGCCGCGTGACAAACACGCTCCAGTCGCCGCGCGACAGCAGCAGCGCGCGGCGCAGGTTCTCCTCCATCATCGGGCCCAGGATGAAGCCCAGCAGCAGCGGGGCGGGCTCAGTGCCCAGCTTGATGAACGCATAGCCGATGACGCCGAAAATGGCCACCATCCAGATGTCGAAGGTGTTGTTGTTGGTGGAGTACACGCCGATCGCGCAGAACAGCACGATGGCCGGGAACAGCCAGCGGTAGGGCACGGTCAGCAGCTTGATCCACATGCCGATCAGCGGCAGGTTCAGGATGATCAGCATGGCGTTGCCGATCCACATCGAGGCGATCAGGCCCCAGAACAGTTCCGGGTTGCTGGTCATCACCTGCGGGCCCGGCTGGATGTTGTGGATGGTCATCGCACCGACCATCAGCGCCATCACGGCGTTGGGCGGAATGCCCAGCGTCAGCAGCGGGATGAAGGAGGTCTGCGAACCGGCGTTGTTGGCCGACTCCGGCGCCGCCACGCCGCGGATGTTGCCCTGGCCGAAGGGCACTTCGCCCGGGCGAAGCTTGGTCTTCTTCTCGACGGTGTAGGCGGCAAAAGCCGCCAGCAGCGCGCCGCCACCGGGCAGGATGCCCAGCATGGAACCCAGCGCCGTGCCGCGCAGCACGGCCGGGATCATGTTCCTGAAGTCTTCCTTGGTCGGCAACAGGCCGGTCACCTTGCCGACGAACACCTCGCGCTCATGCTCCGGCGTGGACAGGTTGCTGATGATCTCCCCGTAGCCGAACACGCCCATGGCGATCACCACGAAGCCGATGCCGTCGGTCAGTTCCGGAATGTCGAAGGAAAAGCGCGCCACGCCGGAGTTCACGTCGGTGCCGACCAGGCCCAGCAGCAGGCCCAGCACGATCATGGCGATGGCCTTGAGCAGCGAGCCCGAGGCCAGCACCACGGCGCCGATCAGGCCCAGGATCATCAGCGAGAAGTACTCGGCCGGGCCGAACTTGAAGGCCACCTCGGTCAGCGGCGCGGCAAAGGCCGCCAGGATCAGCGTGCCGACGCAGCCCGCGAAGAACGAGCCCAGGCCGGCCGCAGCCAGCGCGGGCCCGGCCCGCCCCTTGCGCGCCATCTGGTAGCCGTCGATCACGGTCACCACCGAGGACGATTCGCCCGGCAGGTTCACCAGGATGGCAGTGGTGGAGCCGCCGTATTGCGCGCCGTAGTAGATGCCGGCCAGCATGATCAGCGCCGCCACCGGGGGCAGCGCGTAGGTGGCGGGCAGCAGCATGGCGATGGTGGCCACCGGGCCGATGCCGGGCAGCACGCCGATCAGCGTGCCCAGCAGGCAACCGACGAAGCAGTAGAGCAGGTTCTGGACCGTGAAGGCCACGCCAAAACCCAGCGAAAGGTTGTTGATCAGATCCATGGTGTCGTCCTCAGCCGGTGATGAAAGTGGGCCACACCGGGAACTGCAGCTTGAGCAGCACCACGAAAGCCAGGTAGCTGCCAATGCGACAGGATGGTGGCCAGAACCAGCACTTCCTTGAGCTTGAAATGGCCGTCGGCCATGCTCGCGACGATGGTCAGCACGTAGATCCCCAGAATCATGCCCATGGCCGGCAGCTTGATGCTGGGCAGGCCGCCGATCATCACGCCGAACAGCACGTTGGCCAGGATGATGAAGGTCAGCGGGCGGAACGCCCATTTGCCGATCTTGTCGCCGTCAGGGGTCTCCACCACCATGGCATTGAACAGGATCGCCGCCCCCAGGACGGCCAGCAGGATGCCCAGCAGCAGCGGGAAGTAGCCCGGCCCCATGCGCGCGCCGGTGCCCACCGTGTAGGTCGTCGCCCCCAGCGCAAAGGCCGCACCGACGATGGTGAACATCAGCCCGGAGAAGAAGTCTTTCTGACTCTTTATTTTCACAAGTGATCTCCTCGAAATGGATTTTCCGAAGGGGCCATTCTGCGGGGGAACAGGCCTTCGCGCGATGTGGATTTCACCTACCTGACACCCGGGCGACACACTTCTTCGGGCCAGTCGGTGCGAAAAACATCCGGGTATACCCGGACGCCTGCGTCATTCAACCGGCGGCGTCGCAATGAGCACTTCCGCCAGGGTGGTCAGGCCCTCGGCCACGCGCAAGGCACCTGCCAGCCGCAAGGGCCGCATGCCGTCGGCCACGGCCTGGCGGCGCAGGGCATCGATGCTGGGTTGCTGGTTGACCTTGTCCTTGAAGGCCTCGGTGACGGTCAGCAGCTCGTACAGGCCCATGCGGCCCATGAAACCGGTCATGCGGCACTCCACGCAACCCACGGCCTTGTAGGGCCGGTAGCCCCCGTTGATCTTCCAGGGCTTGACCACCGCCTCCAACTCCTCTCGCGTGGAGACTTCATCGCGCACCTTGCAGTGCTCGCACAAGGTCCGCACCAGGCGCTGGGCCAGCACGCCCAGCACGGTGGCATTGATCAGGTACGGCGGGACACCGCGCTCCATCATCCGCGTGATGGCGCTGGGCGCATCGTTGGTGTGCAGGGTGCTGAAGACCAGGTGACCGGTGAGCGCCGCCTGCACGGCCATTTCAGCGGTCTGGAAGTCACGGATTTCACCCACCATGATGATGTCAGGGTCCTGACGCATCAGCGCGCGCAGGCCCTCGGGGAAACCGAAGTCAAGCTGGGTCTGCACCTGGGTCTGGTTGAAAGCGGGCTCGATCATCTCGATGGGGTCTTCGACCGTGCTGACATTCACCTCATCGGTTGCCAGGCGTCGCAGTGTGGAATACAGCGTGGTGGTCTTGCCCGAGCCGGTGGGCCCCGTCACCAGCACGATGCCGTAAGGCCGCTCGACCAGCGCCTGCCAGCGCGCGGCATCGTGGGCGCTGAAACCGAGGGCGTCCAGGTCCTTGACCGTGGTGTCCGGATCGAAGATCCGCATGACCATCTTCTCGCCAAAGGCCGTCGGCAAGGTCGACAGGCGCATCTCGATCTCGTCGCCACGCGGGTTGCGCGTCTTGATGCGGCCGTCCTGCGGCCGGCGCTTTTCCACCACGTCCATGCGCCCGAGCAACTTGATGCGCGCCGTCATCGCAGTGAGGACGCCGATCGGCATCTGGTAGACCGGGTGCAGCACGCCATCGATGCGGAACCGGATCACGCCCTGCTCGCGCCGCGGCTCCAGGTGGATGTCGCTGGCGCGCTGGTCAAAGGCGTACTGCCAGAGCCAGTCCACCACCCGCACCACACCCTGGTCATTGGCGTCGAGCTGCTTGTTGGCCTTGCCCAGCTCCACCAGTTGCTCGAAGCTGGCACTGCCCGCACTGCCGCCGGCCTTCTGCGCCGCCCGCACCGATTTGGCCAGCGCGAAAAACTCCACGGTGTAGCGCAGGATGTCCCCGGGGCTGGCCACCACCCGGCGTACCTTGCGGCGCGACTGCCGCTCCACCTCGGCCACCCAGTCGGTCATGAAGGGCTCGGCCGTGGCCACCACCACCTCCGTGGGGGTCACCTGCACCGGCAGCACCCGGTGGCGCTCGGCGTAAACGGCACTCATGGTCTCGGACACCTTGCCCACATCGACCTTCAACGGGTCGATGCGCAGGTACTCCAGCCCGGCGCGGCCCGCCAGCCACTGGGTCAGGGACTCGATATCCAGCGGCTTGCCGTCGCTGGCACGGATCATCGACACGCTGGCCAGGCGAACCAGCGGGTGCTGAACACTTTCCGCCTGGGCGCAACGGGCCACGGTACGCTGGGCCTCCTCGCGCGTGATCAGCCCGTCTGCACGCGCCCACTCGACCAGGCGGCGCCAGTCGACCGGGCCCTGGTGCGGGGTCGGGGTGTGGCTAGGGGAAGGCGCGACAGTGTTCATTTTTTGAAGGGTTTGAACACCCGCAACCATTTGGTGGCGGGCAGGTTCCAGCGAGTCTGTATGGTTTCGGCGCGTTGGGCAAGCGCTTCGCGCGTCGGCCGGCTGGGCGTGCGCTGCGCCAGCACCACCGTATTGCCCTCGCGCGTGGGCTTGAAGGCCCAGACGGCATCCTCGCCGAAGGCAGCGGCAATCTTCAACAGGCTGCGCTCGTAGCTCGACGCCCGGCCGAACAGGTTGACCGTCATGCAGCCTTCGTCCGTCAGCAAGGCCCGGCAGTCGCCGTAGAACGCCTCGTCGTCCATCACCGGTGCGGCGGCCTCGTGGTCGTACAGGTCCACCTGCAGTGCGTCCACCGTGCCGTGCCACTCGTCATGCAGTATTTCCAGCGAGGCATCGGCAATCACCACCTTCAGCTTTGCATCGTCGGGCGGCAGCTTGAACCAGCCCCGGCAGGCGTGCAGGACCTGGGGATTGAGTTCGATGGCGGTGGTCTTCATGCGCAGGTTCTTGCGGCAGAACTTGGTCAGCGTGCCAGCACCCAGGCCGAGTTGCATGGCGTGACGCGCCGCCACGCTGGCGGGGTCGACAAACAGCAGCCAGGCCATCATGCGCTGCACATATTCCAGGTCGATGCTGTACGGATCGTCGAGGATCATCGAGCCCTGCACCCACTCTGTGCCCAGGTGCAGGCAGCGCACACCGTTGTAGTCGGAGAAGTTGACCTCGGGGAGTTCGTCGTCGTCGAGGTCTGTTTTTCGGCGGGCCATGTTCTCGATTCTCAAATCAATCCGTGTTGTTCAAAGACGTCGCGCCAGGCGGCGAGCTTGCGCTCGAAGCGCCAGGAGGCGTTGGCCGGACTGGTAGACGGCAGGCGATGCACTTCGACCCCCAGCATCGCCGTGTGCCGCGCATGCTTGTAGCTTTCGCCGCCATTGTGGGCGATGACGCGCAGGGCCGGGCAGCGCGCCTTCAAGGACGCGAAGTCATTGACTTGCGCGTGCCGGATGGCCGTGTCCAGGCTGCCCTGGCGCTCGCAACTGGCGTACACGTCCCACAGGCCCAGGCCGTGGTCGAGCAGCCAGGCAATCCTGTTTTCATAGCTGTCCATGACCATCTGACGATGGGTTGATGGCCATATCGCTTGAATAATGCGCCAGAAATGGTTCTGCGGATGCCCGTAATACTGCTGCGCCGCCAGCGAGGCCGTGCCAGGGAAGCTGCCGAGGATCAGCAGGGCGGTGCGGTCGGAGACCACGGGGGGCAGGCCGGTCAGTCTGGTGCCGGCTGGCGGGGGATTGGCGGCGATGGCGGGCTTCTTCAGCATGCAGCCTGCCCGAAGCGCCGGATTGGGGGAAATCTGAACATTTTTGGCATTATCCCAGCGTCGGATGGTCTTTTATTGCTATTGTTTTTTTATTTGATGACGCTGGGTCCCGAAAAAACCGGAGTGGCGACCCAAGCCAGCCGGGTCTCGCCCCGGCTGGCTTCGGCAATCAGTAGCGCTTAAAAATAGATAGCGGATCAAGACCATTCCACGATGGGATGAAGCCAAAAACCCTCAACATTCCACCCCAAACCCCTCCACCAGCCCCGCCAGCTTCGGCAACGCTTCGACCGCATTGCGCGAAGTCGCCAGCGCCAGCGCCTCCACGGACATCCCCCGCAATCCCGCCACCACCGCCCCGATCTGCGGCAACTCCCCCGGCTCGTTGCGTCGCCTCGACTGGCCAGCCGCGCGTTGTTCGGCTGTCACGTACAGCCAGTGCGGCGGGATGTCGGGCGCATCGGTCTCCAGCACCAGCGCCTCCAGAGGCAGTTCGGCGGCCAGTCGGCGCAACTGCAGGGCGCGGTCATAGGTCACCGCGCCGCCAAAGCCCAGCTTGAAACCCAGGTCGATGAAGGCCAGCGCCTGCTGCGCGCTGCCGTTGAAGGCGTGGGCGATGCCGCGCCACCCCTCGGGGGCACCGAGTTCGCGCAGCGGCCGCAGCAAGGCATCGGCCGAGCGGCGCACATGCAGGATCACCGGCAGGCCGTGCCGGCGCGCCAGCTTGAGCTGTTCGCGGTAGAAGGCCTCCTGACGTTCCTTCAGCGGACTGGCATTGAGTTCAGGCACGAAATAGTCCAGCCCGATCTCGCCGACGGCCACCAGGTGCGGGTCGTCGCGATGGCGCGTCAGCGCCAAGTCGAGCGCGGCCAGGTCAGCGTCGCCCGCCTGCGCCACGTACAGCGGGTGGATGCCCAGCGCATAGCTGTCGCCGAACTGGTGCGCGAGTGCGCGGACTGTGTCGAAATTCGCCACTTCGACCGCCGGGATCACGCAGTGCCTGACGCTATGGCGAAAGGCGCGCTCCCGGACGGCGCCGATTTCCGCACCAAACTCGGGCGCATCGAGGTGGCAGTGGGTGTCGATCCAGTCGCTCATGGCGCCATCATGCCGCAAGCCCTGCAAGACACGTGCAGGGACAAACGAAGCATGCTAACGTTGTGGCTCCATCGCTCAATCTGCAGGCCAACCGATGCGAAAGTCCGCCCTCTACAGCCGCTCGGCGCCCCCGCAACCGGTGGCGCCGCCGGTGTCCGCGGCGCAGCGAGGTACTGCGCCAGACGGTGTCGACAGTGCATCATCTCCATCTGTCCCGTCCGGTCCTGTGTCCTGGCGGCTGCGCCTTCAGGGACTTTCCTTCACCGACCCCCGCCTCCTGTGGGCTGCGATTTGCCTGCTGGGCGTCCTGCTGATCGCCACGATCACCTTCGCCCTGCGCCCCGGCGCACGCGCGCTCACGCAGGACGACATCAACGCCGCCGTGCTGCACACGCTGGAAAACACCCCCCTGCCCTCGCCGGCCGCGCGGGCGGCCGGCGTCATCCGTCCTTCGGTCGTGCGCGTGATGGGCTTTCGCAAGGGCAAGAAGGGCGGGGACGATATCGAGCATGGCGTGGGCACCGGCGTGGTGATCGTTGACAAAGGCGTGATCCTGACCAACCTGCATGTGGTCCAGTCGGCCGACACCATCAAGGTGCTGTTTGCCGACGGGCTGGAAGCCACCGCCTCCATCACCGGCGCGCAGCCGGAGAACGACCTGGCCGTGCTGCAGGCGCACAAGATCCCCGACGACCTGATCCCCGCCACCATGCGCTCCACGCACGACCTGGCCCCCGGCGACCAGGTGGTCGCCGTGGGCTTTCCCTACGGCATCGGGCCGTCGTATTCCGCCGGCGTGATCTCGGGGCTCAAGCGCGTGTTCCGCTCGCCCGAGGGCAAGCAGCAGCTCAACAACCTGATCCAGTTCGACGCCGCCGCCAATCCCGGCAACTCCGGCGGCCCGCTGGTCACCATGGACGGCGAGGTGGTCGGCATCGTCACCGCCATCCTCAACCCCACCCCCGCGCGCACCTTCATCGGCATCGGCTTTGCCGTGCCGATCGAAAACGCCGCGGCCGCCGTCGGCCTGCACCCATTCTGAAAACTTGCGGGACAGACCAAGAGTTACACACCGTGAACTTTGCTCTGTCCTCAACCATTTAATTTGCGGGTCAGACCCAGCGTTACACGCAGTGAACTTTGCTCTGTCCTCAACCCTTTAGGAGCCCTCATGGACATGAATCCCGCAAAAGCCCGCCGACACCGCGCAACTGATGGAACAGATCCTCTACGAGGTCAAGCGCGTCGTGGTCGGGCAGGACCGCTTCCTGGAGCGCGTGATGATCGCCATGCTGGCCCAGGGCCATCTGCTGGTCGAGGGCGTTCCCGGGCTGGCCAAGACGCTCACCATCAAGACCCTGGCCAACACCGTGCGCGGCCAGTTCAAGCGCATCCAGTTCACGCCCGACCTGGTGCCGTCCGACCTGGTCGGCACGCGCATCTACAACCAGAAGACCGGCGACTTCAGCACGGCGCTCGGGCCGGTCTTCACCAACCTGCTGTTGGCCGACGAGATCAACCGCGCGCCGGCCAAGGTGCAGAGCGCGCTGCTGGAGGTGATGCAGGAGCGCCAGGTGACGATTGCTGGCGAAACACACCGGGTACCCTCGCCCTTCCTGGTCATGGCCACGCAGAACCCGATCGAGACCGAGGGCACCTACCCGCTGCCCGAGGCGCAGGTGGACCGCTTCATGATGAAGGTGCTGGTGGACTACCCCACCGATGAAGAAGAGTTCGTGATCGTGCAGCGCGTGACCGGCCCGGCGGTGGACGTGACGGCGGTGGCCACCACCGAGCAACTCGCCGCGCTGCAGGCCGAATGCCGCCGGGTCTACGTGGACCCGTCGCTGATCCAGTATGCGGTGAAGCTGGTGGCGGCCACGCGCACACCCGAGAAAGCCGGCCTCAAGGACCTGGCGCGCTTCATCACCTTCGGCGCCAGCCCGCGCGCCACCATCAACCTGACCGAGGGCGCGCGCGCGCTGGCCCTGCTGCGCGGGCGCAGCTATGCGCTGCCCGAGGACATGACCGATCTGGTGCCCGACGTGCTGCGCCACCGGCTGGTGCTGTCTTACGAGGCGCTGTCCGAGGGGCTCTCGGCCGATGCCGTGGTGGAGAAGATCATGGCAAAGATCCCGGTTCCGGCCAAGCCGCTGGAACACGAAAAACTCGCGGCCTGACATGGTCTTCAGGAACCCGTTTCGCCGCAAGGGCGCCGTCGAACAGGCGCAACCGGACCCCGCTGCGGTCGCGCCCGCGGCGGACGAGACCGGCGGCGCCGAACGGGTGCTGCGCCGGCTCGAATGGTCGGTCATCCGCCGGCTCGACGGCCTGCTGCAGGGCGACTACCGCACGCTGATGCGCGGCGCCGGCCTGGACCTGGCGGACCTGCGCGAATACCAGCACCACGACGACGTGCGCCACATCGACTGGAACGTCACGGCCCGGCTGCAGGTGCCGCACGTGCGCGTGTTCACCGAAGACCGCGAGATGGCCGCCTGGTTCCTGCTCGACCTGAGCCCGTCGATGGATTTCGGCTCCCACACCCAGCGCAAACAGGGGGTGGCGGCCGAATTCGTGGCCGTGCTGGCGCGCCTGCTCACGCGCCACGGCAACCGCGTGGGCGCGCTGGTCTATGGCACCGGGGTCGACACCGTCATTCCCGCGCGCGGCGGGCGCCGCCACGTGCTGCAGATGCTGCACACGCTGCAGCACCGCCCCGAGACCAAGGACAGCACCGGCACGCGGCTGCACGAGTTGCTGACGGCGGCCGGCAACGTGGTGCGCCGGCGCTCCACGGTCTTCGTGGTGTCGGACTTCATCAGCGAGCCAGGCTGGGAAAAGCCGTTGGCGCAGCTCGCCCTGCGCCACGAGGTGGTGGCCGTGCGCCTGCACGACCCGCTGGAGCTCGCCCTGCCCGACCTGGGCCTGATCCCGGTGCGCGACGCCGAGACCGGCGAGCAACTGATGGTGGACACCAGCGACAAAGGCTTCCGCCAGCGATTCGCGCGCATTGCCGCGCAGCGCGAGGCCGACCTGCGGGCCGCGCTGGCGCACGCCGGCGTGGACACGCTGGAGCTGTCCACCGGCGGCGACCTGGTGGACGCAGTGGTGCGCTTCGCCGACCTGCGCCGCCAGCGCACCCGGCGCAACACCGGCGGCGCCTGCCGCGCCACCTGCACCAGGCCGCCTGAGCCGGCGCATTCAAGGACCCCAAGGACGCGACCATGACCTTCCTCTGGCCCCAATTCCTCTGGCTGCTGCTGGCGCTGCCCCTGCTGGTGCTGCTCTACCTGTGGCTGCTGCGCCGGCGCCGTGCGCTGGCGCTGCGCTACGCCAGCCTGTCCATCGTCAAGGAGGCCCTGGGCAAGGGCCCCGGCCTGCGCCGGCACATTCCACCGGCGCTGTTTCTGCTGGCGCTGGCCGCGATGCTGCTGGCCGCGGCGCGGCCGTTCGCGGTGGTGACGCTGCCGTCGGACCAGGAGACCATCATCCTGGCGATGGACGTCTCGGGCAGCATGCGCGCCACCGACGTCAAGCCGAACCGGCTGGTCGCCTCGCAGGTCGCGGCCAAGGCCTTCCTGGAGGAACTGCCGCGCAAGGTGCGCGTGGGCATCGTCGCCTTCGCCGGCACCGCCCAGGTGGTGCAGCCGCCCACGCTCAGCCGCGAAGACCTGGTGGCGGCCATCGACAAGTTCCAGATGCAGCGCGCCACCGCCATCGGCAGCGCCATCGTGATCGCGCTGGCCGAGCTGTTCCCCGACCAGGGCATCGACCTGGACACCGTGGCGCGCGCCAGCGGTCGGCCACGCCCCATGGCCATCGACGCGGCGCCGAAGAAGCCGCAGAAGGAGTTCACACCAGTGGCGCCCGGCTCCTACAACTCGGCCGCCATCATCCTGCTGACCGACGGCCAGCGCACCACCGGCGTGGACACGCTGGAGGCCGCCAAGATGGCCGCCGACCGCGGCGTGCGCATCTACACCGTGGGCATCGGCACGGTGGACGGCGAAACCATCGGCTTCGAGGGCTGGTCGATGCGCGTGCGCCTGGACGAGGAGACGCTGAAGAAGATCGCGCTGCAGACCCAGGGCGAATACTTCTACGCCGGCACCGCGGAGAACCTGAAGGCCGTCTACGAAAAGCTGGGCTCGCGCCTGACGGTGGAGAAGAAAGAGACCGAGATCTCCGGCCTGCTGGCCCTGGCGGCCGCCGTGCTGGCGCTGCTGTCGGGCGGCTTGTCGCTGCTGTGGTTCAACCGGGTGCTGTGAGGCGGCTTCAGCGCCATTCATGAACAAGATGTGCCCGTTCCCAGCGCCGACATTTCGCAATCGGCTATTGATTCAATAGTGAACCGGTCCTGACTCCCGGGCCGGTTCAGGCACAAGCCTGGAGCCTCGGCGTCCGGAGAAATGACGGTTTCGACGGTTCCCACCATAATCCGGTGGCACCCATGAAGACAGTACCCTCCACCGCGCACAAGGCAGCCCACGAAACCCGGCAAAGACAGCGATGAGCAAAAACCAAGCCGCAATCAAATCCTGCTGGCCCAGGTGGTCTGGGCATTGATGATCGTTTTTTTACTGGCAGGCGTGGCGTGGTACGGCCTTTCGGGGGAGGTCCTCATGCGGATCTGGCAGAACCTGGTCGAGCGCCCGGGCGGGCCGATGACGTTTCGCGTCATCCTGCAGCCGATCATGGCGACGGTCGCCGCCGCGCTGGCCGGGGTGCGGGATGCGCGGGCCGGTCGCAGCCCCTATTTCTGGTCGATTCTGCGCAACCCGGAGCAGCGCGGTCCCCGCCTGCAGGAGGGCATGGTGGCCACGGCGCGGATCATTCTCCTGGGGCTGGTGATGGACGTCATCTACCAGATCGTGGTGTTCGACACCTTTCATCCGGCCGAGGCGGCGATCGTCGCGCTGCTGCTGGCCTTTGTCCCGTACCTGCTGCTGCGCGGCCCGGTCGCGCGCATCGCGCGCTGGTGGCTCGGCCGTGGTTCCGCAGGCGACATCCGCTGACCGGCCGCAGACTCAACGATCAATCGCCATGAAGACACAAATCGAACAGCTGCGCAGGGCGACGCGGGGCATGAGGCCCAAGCGCAACCATCTCGCGGCCGACCTGATCGCCGCGCTGACCTTTGCCGTGGTCAACGTGCCGCAGGCCATGGGCCACGCGCTGCTGGCCGCGGTGAACCCCTTGCTCGGCATCTACACCCTGATGGTGTCGGTGCCGGTCGGCGCCATTTTCTCCAGCTCGGTCTTCATGAACGTGTCGACCACCGGGGCGCTGTCGGTGGCGGCTGGCGCGGTGCTGATCGACTTCCCGCCAGGCCAGCGGGCGGAGGGGCTGGTGGTGCTGGTGCTGATGGTGGGGGTGTTCCAGCTGCTGGCCGGCCTGTTCCGGCTGGGCTTCGTGATCCGCTTCGTCTCGAACGCGGTGATGACCGGCTTCCTCAACGGTGTGGCCGTGCTGATCATCCTGGGCCAGCTGAGCGACCTCACCGGCTACCAGAGCAGCTTCTCGAACCGCGTGGCCCAGTCGCTGGACCTGCTGCTGCACCTGGGCCAGATCAACCCGCAGGCCTCCGCCATCGGCCTGCTGACGCTGGGGCTGATCGCGCTCTTGCTGTGGCTGAAGGCCACGCGGCGCTTTGCCTTCATCATCGCCATCGCGGTGGCGACCATCACCCTGGTCTTGCTGAACCTGCCGGCCCTGTCAACGTCCGCCAGTTTCGCCATCGTGCCCACCGTGGGCACCCTGTCGGCCATCCCGCGCGAGCTGCCGCAGCTGGCGCTGCCCCAGCTGTCGCTGGTCCTGTCGCTGTGGCTGCCGGCCTTGTCGATCGCCATCATCGGCCTGGTGCAGGGCGCAGGCGTCAGCCAGGGCACGCCCAACCCCGACGGCCGCTACCCCGACGTCTCGCGCGACTTCCTCGGCCAGGGCGCGGCCAACATGGCCACCAGCCTGGTCGGTGGCCTGCCTGCGGGCGGCTCGGTCTCCGGCACGGTGCTGGTCATGGGTGCGGGCGCCCGGTCGCGCTGGGCCAACATCTTCGTCGGCCTGTTCGTGGCGCTCATCGTGCTGCTGGCCGGACCGCTGGTGGAGCGGGTGCCCATGCCCGCGCTGGCCGCGCTGCTGATCGTCGCCGGGATTCAGGGGTTTCGAATGGAGCAGGCGGTGATGGTCTGGCAGGCAGGCCGGATCTCGAAGGTCAGCATGGTCGTCACCTTCGTCGCGATCCTGGTGGTGCCGCTGCAGTTCGCGGTGTTGTTCGGCGTGGCCCTGAGCATCCTGCTCAACACCGTTCGCCAGTCGAACAAGGTCATCGTCAAGCAGTGGCTGCTGCAGCCGCAGGGCTTTCCGCTGGAGCAGTCGCCACCCCGGCACCTGCCCAGCCATCAGCTGACGCTGCTGCACGTCTATGGCAGCCTGGCCTTCGCCGCGGCCCGCAACCTGGAAGAGATGCTGCCGGCGGTCGGCGATGCCACCCACGCCGTGGTGGCGATCAACCTGCGCGGCAAGAGCGACATCGGCAGCACCTTCGTGACCGTGCTGCAGCGCTATGCGCAGACGCTGAACCAGCGCAACAGCAAGCTGATGCTGGTGGGCCTGGATCCGGCCGTTCGCGCCCAGCTGGCCAAGACGGGCGTGCTGAAGGTGATCGGTGAAGAGAACGTCTTCCTCGCGACGCCCCAGATCGGCGAGGCGCTGAACCAGGCGGTGGCGGCGGCGAACGCCTGGCTGGGTCAGTCCCCGCAGGAATCCCCTGAGAGGCCAACCTAGAATGCCGATTGGTCGCCTGATTTCCACGCATGCCGCGCTTGCGGCGCGCAAGGGGCTGGTGATTGTTTCTGACAAGGAAGCGGTGCAATGAGCGATCCCCAAAGCAGTGAAGCGTCCGGCCGGTTTGAAGTCCGCGTGTCGGCGGACAGCCACTTTGCCTGGATTCGCACCCGTTTGGCTGTCGAGAACACGATGCTGGCCTACCTTCGAACGTCGGTCTCGCTGATCGGCTTCGGTTTTGCCATCGTCCAGTTCCTGCACAACGCCCAGGCGATTCCCGGCGCAGGCGCCCCCCGCTTTCCGGAAGCCCCCTTGTACCTGGGGCTGGCGCTGATCTTCTGCGGCATCGTGGTCGCGATCATCGCGTTGGTCGATTTCCGCCGGACGTTGCAATACCTGTGGAGCGGCGGCTACGCGGCGATCGCGGGAATGACCGCCGAAGGCCACAAGACACCGCTCTACGCCGTCGGCGCCATTCTGATCCTCATCGGACTGTTCGCCTTCTTTGCCGTGCTGCTGCGCTTTCTCTAGGGACCGTACCTTGGTTACGAATACCTCCATGCCTGAAGTTGTCAACACCGAGCCGACCTGCCCGCCGCCGAGCGCGCAAACGCCCCCGGGCTTCCATCTGCTGGCCAAGCCCAGCGGCTCGACCTGCAACATCGATTGCACCTACTGCTTCTTCCTGTCCAAGGAAGCGCTGTACCCGAACGACAAACACCGCATGTCCGCGGCCACGCTGGAGGCCTACATCCGGCAACTGCTGGAGTCGCACCGCGTGCCGCAGGTCACGGTGGCCTGGCAGGGTGGCGAGCCCACGCTGATGAAGCTGGAGTTCTTCCGCCACGCCGTCGAGCTGGTCGAGAAGCACCGGCTGCCCAGCCAGAGCGTGCAGCACACGTTCCAGACCAACGGCCTGCTGATCGACGACGAGTGGTGCGCTGTTCTTCAAGCAGCACAACTTCCTCGTGGGCTTGAGCGTGGATGGCCCGCGCGAGCTGCACGACACCTACCGCGTCGACCGCCGCGGCCAGGGCACCTTCGACCTGGTGATGCGCGGCTGGCGCTACCTGCGCAAGCACGAGGTCGACTTCAACATCCTGTGCACCGTCAACGCCGCCAACCAGCAGCACGGCCGCGCCGTCTACCGCTTCTTCCGCGACGAGTTGAAGGCGAAGTGGGTGCAGTTCATCCCGATCATCGAGCGCGCCACCGAGCAGACGATCCAGATCGCCAACAAGGGCTGGAGCGAGCAGCCCGGCAAGCAGCGCCTGCTCTACACGCAGACCGGCAATCGGGTGACCGAGCGCACGGTGGGCGCCGAACAATACGGCCGATTCCTCATCGACATCTTCGAGGAGTGGGTGCGCCACGATGTGGGCCAGGTCTACGTGCAGCTCTTCGACGTCACGCTGGAGGCCTTCTTCGGCCGCCACCTGCTGTGCATCCACGCGCCCACCTGCGGCTACGGCCCGGCGCTGGAGCACAACGGCGATCTGTACTCCTGTGATCACTTCGTCGAGCCCAAATACAAGTTGGGCAACATCCACCAGACGCACATGCTGGAGCTGGTGGCGTCGGACGCGCAGCGCAAGTTCGGCCAGGACAAGCGCGACACGCTGACGCCAACAGTGCCGCAACTGCAAGGTGCTCAACTGGTGCAACGGCGGCTGCCCCAAGGACCGCTTCGCGCTGTCGCGCGACGGCGAACCGGGCCAGAACTACCTGTGCCCGGGCCTGGAGCTGTTCTTCACCCACACCGGTCCGACCTTCAACCTCATGGTGCAACTGCTGCGGCAGAACCGCATGCCCGCCGACGTGATGGCGTGGGTCGCCGGGCAGGACGCAGAAGCGGGGCGCCTATCAGCCCTGCCCCTGTGGCAGCGGAAAGAAGTTCCGCTTCTGTCATGGCGACAAGGCGCCGAAGTCGCTCTTCAGCAGCGTCGACCGCGAGACGGCGGGGCCATGAAGGTCAGGAATGTTTTTTGGAGCCGGACGGCCAGTCGGTGGTCCGGAATTTGTGTCAGTAGCGTGAAAAAGGAGAAACGAAGATGGCAGACAAGAAACCCAATATGCTGATCCTCTGGGGCGACGATGTGGGCTGGTGGAACATCAGCTACAACAGCCGCGGCCAGATGGGTTACCGCACCCCCAACATCGACCGCGTGGCCAACGAAGGCGTGGCCTTCACCGACTACTACGCGCAGCAGAGCTGCACCGCGGGCCGCGCCGCGTTCATGACCGGCCAGAACCCGATCCGCACCGGGCTGACCAAGGTCGGCATGCCGGGTGCCACCAACGGCATCCAGGCCGAGGACCCGACCATTGCCGAGTTGCTCAAGCCCATGGGCTATGCCACCGGCCAGTTCGGCAAGAACCACTTCGGTGACCGCGACGAACACCTGCCGACGATGCACGGCTTCGACGAGTTCTTCGGCAACCTGTACCACCTGAACGCCGAGGAAGAGCCCGAGCAGCCCGACTACCCGAAGGACCCGGCGTTCAAGAAGCGTTTCGGGCCGCGCGGCGTGCTGCATTGCAAGGCCGACGGCAAGGGCGGGCAGACGGTGGTGGACACCGGGCCGCTGACGATCAAGCGCATGGAGACCATCGACGACGAGGTGACCGAGCGCGCGCTGCGCTTCATCGACGAGACACACAAGGCCGGCAAGCCGTTCTTCCTCTGGTACAACACCACGGCGATGCACTTCCGCACCCACTGCGCCGAGAAGCACAAGGGCAAGAGCGGCCAGGGCGATTACAACGACGTGATGGTGGCGCACGACGAGAACATCGGCCTGATGCTGAACAAGCTCGACGAGCTGGGCATTGCCGACAACACCATCGTGATGTATTCCACCGACAACGGCGTGCACTTCAACACCTGGCCGGATGCCGGCATCACGCCGTTCCGTTCCGAGAAGAACACCAACTGGGAAGGCGGCTGGCGCGTGCCCTGCTTCGTGCGCTGGCCGGGCCAGTTCAAGGCCGGCACGGTGCTCAACGGCATCTTCAGCCACCAGGACTGGATGGCGACTTTCCTCGCCGCCGCCGGCGAGCCGAACATCAAGGAGAAGCTGCTTGAAGGCTACAAGGCCGGCGACAAGACGTTCAAGGTCCACCTCGACGGTTACAACATGCTGCCCTACCTGAAGGGCGAGGTGAAGGAAAGTCCACGCAATTTCCACTTCTACATCAGCGACGACGGCGACATCATGGCGATCCGCGTGAACGACTGGAAGATGGTGCTGATGGAGCAACGCGCCAAGCAACTGGCGTGCTGGATGGAGCCGTTCGTGAAGTTGCGGGTCCCGAAGCTGTTCAATCTGCGGCGCGACCCGTTCGAGCGGGCCGACGAGAACTCGAATACGTACTACGACTGGATGATTTCCAATGCCTTTGCCGTCTACCTGATGCAGGGCGTGGTGGCCAGCATGATCGAGGGCTTCGTGAAGTTCCCGCCACGGCAGAAGCCGGCCTCGTTCAACCTGGATGCCGTGATGCGCGACCTGGAAGCGGCCAGAGCCGATTGATCCGCTGCGCGCCCCATCGACTGAGGCGATGGGGCTGCGTCCGGCTGAAGGCCGGGCGCGCTGAATCAACAGCCCGGGGCCGATCAATCGGTCGCCCGGGCTTTTTTTCTTGTTCTCGGATTGGAAGTCAACACGCCCTGGGAGACTGACATGAAAAATGAATCATTGACCGAAGTCCTGCCCGACCCGCTTCCCTCCTGGAACGACGGGCCGGCCAAGCAGGCAATTGTCAGCTTCGTCGAGACGGTGACCAGGGCAGGCTCGCCATCCTTTGTCCCCGTCCCCGAACGCATCGCCACCTTCGACAACGACGGCACGCTCTGGTGCGAGCAGCCGGCGCCCGTGCAGGCGTATTTCGCGCTCGACCGTGTGAAGGCGCTGGCGCCGCAGCACCCCGAATGGGCAGACCCGGGAGCCGTTCGCCTCGTTGATCAAGGGGGATCTGAAGGCCGCGCTCGATGGCGCTGAACACGAGCTTGTCGAAGTCGTCACGGCCACCCACGCGGGCATGAGCACCGTCGAGTTCGGGCGGATCGTGGAGGACTGGATCGCCACCGCGCGGCATCCGCAGACCGGCAAGCGCTTCACCGACATGGTCTATCAGCCGATGCTCGAACTGCTCGCCTACCTGAGCGCCAACGGGTTCAGGAACTACATCGTCACGGGCGGCGGCATCGAGTTCGTGCGCCAATGGGGCGAGCGCGTCTACGGGGTCACGCCCGAGCAGGTCATCGGCAGCAGCATCAAGACCCGATTCGAGCTGCGCGACGGCAAGCCCGTTCTCATGCGCCTGCCGCACTTGAACTTCAACAACGACAAGGCCGGCAAGCCGGTCACCATCCACCAGCATATCGGCCGCGCGCCCCTTGCGGCCTTCGGCAATTCGGTCGGCGACCAGCAGATGCTGGAATACACGCTGGGTGGCGGCGGCGCGCGGTTCGGACTGCTGGTCTTGCACGATGACGCGGCGCGTGAATACGCGTACGGCCCGGTGCTGGGCCTGCCCACGCCGCAGCTCGGGGCCTTCACGCCGGCGCTCTACGAGCAGGCGAAGGGGTCCGGCTGGACCGTCGTCAGCATGAAGGACGACTGGAAACGGGTCTTCCCGTTCGAGCCGGGCCCGGTCACCGCCATCAACATCCTGCTGGAGCCCGACGCCACGATGCTCCAGCATTGCGAAGCCAACAACGCCCGCCTGCTCAAGGTGTTCCCGAAGGGTTTCGCGCTGGATGCGACGCACCGTCCGCACGTCACGCTGCTTCAGCGTTTCGTTAGCACGGCGGAACTCGACAAGATCTACGCTGCGGCGGGCAAGGTTTTGGCCGGCATCGATGTGCCCGGCTTGCGCATGGAGGCCTTCAAGTATTACTACATCCCCAGCGGCAACCTCGGTCTGGCCGGCATCGTCGCGCAGGCCGAGTCCGGAACTGCGCGAACTGCAGCGGGCATTGATCGATGCCGTGGCGCCGTTCACCGTGGCAACCGGAGGCTCGGACGCCTTCGCCACGACGCCGGACGATCCGGTCATCGACCCGCTGCTGATCGGCTACGTGTCGGCGTTTGTGCAGAAATCAGCCGGCGAACAATTCAGTCCGCACGTCACCACGGGCATTGCGCCGCGGGAATACCTCGACAAGATGCTCGCCGAGCCGTTCGAGTCGTTCACCTTCTCGCCGGCAGGTGCCGCCGTCTACCAACTCGGCCAGTTCGGCACGGCGGCGAGGAAGCTCCATGGCTTTGGTTTGACGCGCTGAGGCGAGGTCGCCGCGAGTCGGATGCCGCCGCGGCAGAAGCCGGCCTCGTTCGACCTGGACTCTGTGATGCGCGCGCTGGAAACCGCCAGCGCTTCATGGGGTTGCGCCTGAACTGCGGGCTGGCGCTGAATTCAGGTCAGAACCAATGGCCGGTTGCCCGGAGCCGGCCTTTTCTCGAATGGTCATGAACAGCTATTGATTCAATAGTGACCCGGCCTTGACTTCGGGGCTGGATTTTTCCGGCGCTTGGTCGTTACGATGGCGGCATGGACGCAGCAGCGCGTGAAGTCATCTTCCGGGCCGAGGGCCTGACCAAGGTCTACCGCATGGGCGAGGTCGAGGTGCATGCCCTGCGCGGCGTGGATCTGGTGCTGTACGCGGGCGAGTTCGTCGTGCTGCTGGGCCCCTCGGGCAGCGGCAAATCGACGCTGCTGAACATCCTGGGCGGGCTGGACGTGCCGACCGCCGGCCACGTCTGGTACCACGGCGAAGACCTGACCCGCGCCAATGACGCGCAGCTCACCGCCTTTCGCCGCGAGCATGTCGGCTTCGTGTTCCAGTTCTACAACCTGATTCCCAGCCTGACGGCGCGGGAAAACGTGGCCATCGTCACCGAGATCGCACCCAGCCCCATGCCGCCCGACGACGCACTGGCCATGGTGGGCCTCAAGGAGCGGCTCGATCACTTCCCGGCCCAGCTCTCGGGCGGTGAGCAGCAGCGCGTGGCGATTGCCCGCGCCATCGCCAAGCGGCCCGTGGTGATGCTGTGCGACGAACCCACCGGCGCGCTGGATTCGGCCACCGGCGTGCACGTGCTCGAAGCCCTGGAGCGCGTCAACGCCGAGATGGGCACGACCACCGTGGTCATCACCCACAACGTGGACATCGCGCGCATGGCGCACCGGGTGCTGTTCATGGCCGACGGGCGCATCGGGCGCGAGCAGGTCAATGCCGAGCGCCTGCCGGCCCGTGAGCTTCACTGGTGATGCGCATGAAAGCCCTGCACCGAAAAGCCCTGCGCGACCTCTGGCACATGCGCGGCCAGGCGCTGGCCATCGCGATGGTGATCGCCTCGGGCATTGCGATGCTGGTGATGTCGGCCGCCACGCTGGATTCGTTGCAGGACACGCGCGACCGTCTGTACCGCGACTACCGGTTTTCCGACGTCTGGGCCCAGGTCAAGCGCGCCCCCGAGGCACTGGCGCAGCGCGTGGCCGAGTTGCCCGGCGTGAACGAGGTCGAGACCCGGCTGATTGCCGGCGCCAAGGTCGAGCTGCCGGGCTTTCACGAACCGATCGAGGCGGTGGTGCAGTCGCTGCCCGACCAGAGTGAACCCGCGCAGAACCGGTTGTACCTGCGCAGCGGGCGCATGCTGGCGCCGTTTGCCGACGACGAGGTGCTGGTCAGCGAATCGTTCGCGCAGGCGCAAAACCTCAAGCCCGGCGACCGGCTGCGCGCCACCGTGTACGGCCGCACCCAGTGGTTCACCATCGTCGGCATGGCGCTCTCCCCCGAGTACGTCTACCAGATCAAGCCCGGCGCCATGTTCCCGGACTACCAGCGCTACGCCATCCTGTGGATGAACCGGCGCGCGCTGGCGGCGGCGCTCGACATGAATGGCGCTTTCAACCAGGTGGTGGTGCGGCTCAGCCCCGGCGCCAATGAGCGCGACACCATCGCCGCGATGGACCTACTGCTGGCGCGCAACGGCAGCCTCGGCGCGCACGGCCGTATGGACCAGCTCTCGTACCGTTTCCTGCACGAGGAATTCCGCCAGCTCGCCACCATGACGCGCGTGTTCCCCACCATCTTCCTGGGCGTGGCGGCCTTCCTGCTGAACGTGGTGTTCACGCGCCTGGTCGGCACGCAGCGGGATCAGGTGGCCATCCTCAAGGCCTTTGGCTACAGCACGCTGGATGTGGCGCTGCACTATGGCCTGATCGTCACGCTGATCTGCCTGCTGGGTTCGGCGCTGGGGGTGGCGGGGGGCGCCTGGCTGGGCACGCTGATGGCGGCGATGTACCAGACCTATTTCCGCTTTCCGTTCCTGGACTTCAACCTGTCCGCCCCGGTGGTGCTGGCCGGCATCGGCGTCAGCCTGGTGGCGGCCCTGCTCGGCACCGGGCGCGCCGTGTACGCGGCGGCCGACGCGCCGGTGGCCGAGGCCATGCGCCCGCCGGCGCCCCAGCGTTTCACGCGCTCGGTGGCCGAGCGCCTGATGCCCGCACGCTGGCTTTCGCAGCCGACCCGCATCATCTTTCGCCAGATCGAGCGCCGCCCGTTCAAGGCGCTGCTGACGGTGCTAGGGCCTGGCCTGCGCCGGCGCCATCATGATGATGGCGCGCTTTCAGGACAGCGCGATCAACACCATGGTGGAGCTGCAGTTTCGCCTGTCCCAGCAGCACGACGTGTCGGCCAGCTTCATCGAACCCGGCCCGCACCGGGCGGTGAACGAGCTTCGGGCGCTGCCAGGCGTGCGGCTGGCCGAAGGCGTTCGCTCGGTGCCGGTGCGTTTTCGCAGCGAGAACCGCAGCATGACGACCAGCATCGAGGGCTTGGCGCCGCAAAGCGAACTGCGCCGCCCCATCGATGCGCAGCTGCGCCGCATCGTCCTGCCCGAGGACGGCCTGGTCCTGAACGACTACCTGGCGGCCCGCCTGGGCGTGGGCGTGGGCGATCAGGTGTGGGTGGAGGTGCTGGAGGGGCGGCGCCAGCAGCTGGCGCTGCCGGTGGCGCGCCTGGTGCGCGAGCACGTCGGCCTGCAGGCCTACATGAACCTCGATGCGCTGAACCGCGCCCTGGGCGACGGCGACCTGATCAGTGGCGCGCTGTTGACCGTGGACGATGGCCTTGAACCCGCCGTTTTCAGTGCGCTGGACCGGCGACCGCGCGTGATTGGCGCCGGCTCGCGGCTGGCCGCGGTGGAGGCGCTGTACAAGAGCATCGCGCAGATGACCGGCCTGTTCATGTGGATCTCGGTTCTGATGGGCGCCATCATCAATTTCGGCGTGGTCTACAACTCGGCGCGTATTGCGCTGGCCGAGCGTGGGCGCGAGCTGGCCAGCCTGCGCGTGCTGGGCTTCACCCAGGGCGAGGTCAGCTACATCCTGCTCGGTGAGCTGGCGCTGCTGGTGGCAGTGTCGATCCCGCTGAGCTTTGCGGTGGGCTACGGGCTGTCGTGGTACCTGGCGCACAACCTGCAGTCCGACCTGTACCGCGTGCCGATGCACATCGCGCCGTCGGCCTACGCGTTTGCCGCCCTCACCACGGTGATCTCGGCCGTGCTGTCGGCGCTGGCCGTGCGCGAGCGCATCCACCGGCTGGACCTGATTGGCGTGCTCAAGACGCGCGAATGAAACACCCGCCTGCCGCACAATGAACCCCTTGGAAGTCCCGTCATGAAAATGAACGCATCCCCCCGCAAGATCGTGTTCTGGAGCGCCGGCGTGCTCGCGCTGGTCGTGCTGGCCTGGCTGGCCATGCGCGAACCGGTGCAGATGGCCAGCGTGGCGCAGGTCCGCCGCGGCCCGCTGGAGCAGGCCTTCACGGAAGAAGGCAAGACGCGCATACAGCAGCGCTATGTGATCACCGCGCCGCTGGCCGGTGTGGTGCGCCGCATCAGCCTGCAGCCCGGCGACGCGGTGCAGGCCCAGCAGGTGGTCGCCGAGATCGACCCCGCCGGCGCCGCCCTGCTCGACCCGCGCGCACGCAGCCAGGCGCTGGCCGAAGTCGCCACCGGCGAGAGCGCCCTGCGCGCGACGCGCCAGCGCGTGGCGGCCGCAACGACCTCTGAGAGCGTGGCAAAGGGTGAACTGAGCCGGATGCAGCAACTGCGTGCGCAGGGCATGGTCACCGCATCGCAGTTCGACCAGGCGCGCACGCAGGCCGACACGGCCAGCGCCGCCCTGTCCACCGCCCGCTCGGACGAACAGATTGCCGCGCACCGGCTGCAGGTGGCGCAGGCCGCGCTGGCGGAAGAAGGCCAGGCCGGCCGCGGCCGGGTGCTGGCGGTGCGTTCGCCCGTGGCCGGCCGGGTGCTCAAGCGAGCGGTGGAGAGCAGCACGGCCGTCGCCATGGGGCAGCCGCTGATGGAAGTCGGCGACCCGGCGCAGCTGGAGATCGAGGTCGAGGTGCTGTCCACCGACGCGGTGCGGCTGGCGCCGGGCCTGAAGGCGCGCGTGCTGCGCTGGGGCGGCGACGGCGTGCTGGACGCCCGCGTGACGCGCATCGAGCCGGGCGGTTTCACCAAGGTCTCCGCACTGGGCGTGGAAGAGCAGCGCACCCGCGTCATCCTGGGCTTCGCCTCGCCGCGCGAGACAATGGGCCGCGCTCGGTGACGCCTATCGCGTGGAGGTGGAGTTCATCCTGAAGCAGGACAAGGACGTGCTGCAGGTGCCGGCCAGCGCGCTGTTCCGCGCCGGTGAGGGCTGGGCCGTCTACGTGGTGGACGGCGGCGCCGCGCGGCGCACGGTGGTGAAAGTGGGCGCGCGCTCGGCCACGGCTGCGCAGGTGCTGGACGGGCTGCAGGCCGACCAGACCGTCATCGTGCAGCCCGACGACCGCATCAAGGACGGCACGCGGATCGAGGCGGTGAGCGGGCGCTGAGCGCGCGGATCAGCCGCGCGCGTCGCCGTTCACCGGCAAACCCATCGGGTCGTGCAGTTCTGGCCGTCGCAACTGGTCGGCTCGACCATCACGGCAACCTTGCCGGACTTGGCGCATTGTTCGTTGGCGGCCGCCTGGGCCTGGCCCAGATTCGGGGCGGCCGGGGCGGGATAGTAGGCCGGGTAGGCCACGCAGCCTGAGAGCAAGGCCGAGATGAGCAGCAGGGAGGTTTTCATAGTCTTTCTTTTCCGGTTGTCCTTCGGACATGAACTGTACGCGCCCGGAGGTGGACACAACGCAATGGCGCTGGCGGGGGACGAGATAGCTACTTTTTCAGGAGCGTCCTCGGGCTCAGGCGGCTTCCAGGTCGTCGGCCAGCAGCATCTGGGGCACGATCACGAAGCGGTAGGCCAGCGCCTCGCCGGGCTCACGCACCAGCACCCAGATCAGGTCGAAGCGCTCGTCCGGCCAGTGCTTGGGCACCTCTTCCTGATTCACGATCGGAAAGTGGCGCACGATCTTGGCCATCGTGCCGTGATGCCAGACCACCAGCGCGTTTTCAGGCCGACCGAGTACCTCCTCGACCAGTTCGGCTTCGTTGCCGTGGGTATGGCCGTCCTCGATGGCGAGTTTCAGTCGCTGGGCCGTCGGCGCTGCCGTGTGGATCTCGCGCTTGCTCCTGGCTTCCTCGGTGGGGCGGGTGGCGATGACGCGACCCGGGCGCACGATGTGCGGATGCGCGCGTGACGGTGCATGGGCGAACAGGCCGGCCAGCGCGCCGGCGCGCGTCCAGCCCAGCACCGACAGCGAGTGCCCGTCGTGCTCGCCGTGATGGTTGACGCCATGGGGTTTGGTGCCTTCGCCGGGCTTCTCGCCGTGGCGCACGAACATGATCACTTCGGGTGCGTCGTTTGCGTTGGACATGTCAGGATCTGCCGGTTGGGATTGCGAGATGAACACCCCGCCACGCTGGCGCAAGGCCGGCGCGCCGGGGCGGCTTGCGGCAAGTTTACGACAAGCCGCCAGCGCAAACAGGCCTTGCCGGCGGCGGGAACCGGCCCTCGCAGCATCCCGGTCCCGATGCAGCAAGAGGCGTTACAGCCGCATCGCCGCCGGCAACCTGAGCGCCACGGTGCGGGCATCGGTCACCACGCCCAGGCTCAGCGCGTTCTGTCCCGGGTAGCGCCTGCAAGCCACGGCCCGGGCGCGAAGCGACGGACAAAAACGTGCATCCCGCTCGTCAACCCGCGTGCGCTGCAACTCCGGAATCAACAGAAACCCTGAAGCGTCATTCAGGCCGTACAGCGCCTCCTTGAGAACGCCCGCGTCCATCTTTTCACCCAGCTGCTTTCGGTAGAACGCAGCGATCTGGACGCCGGCCTCGGGGAGCAACATTCGCGTGGCGCCATCGTGAGCGCCATGAATGCCGATCAGCGTCATACGGGGCGGGTGGCCCGAACCAAACTGCCGTCGCGTGCCCGCCACGAACAACAGCGAGCAACTGGACAGACAACGGCCCGATACCACCGTGTCGAGCTTCGCATCACGCACCATTTCTGCGACACGCAATGCCGTCCACAGGTTGCCGCCCGGCGAGTTGACCAGAATCAACCGGGACAAACCGGGCCTTTGAAGCTGCGCCCGGAAGGCCGCAAAGTCGGCTTCAACGATGGTGCCCTTCGCATACAGGTCCGCGCCGGTGCGTTCGAGTTGCATCGCCAGGCCCGACGGCGTTGCCAGCACGCTGAACAGCCCGCACAGTGCAAGCCCAAGCCTCCGACGCATGGCGTCCTCCTGTCCGTTCTGGCAATCCTGCCACAATTCAGGCGCCGCCCTCCTTGGCGCTTGTGCGGCCCAAAGTCCGGGTCGGGGCTCGCCGGTGCCGGATCGCACCGTGCATCTGCAGACCGCGCTTGAAAACCTGCCCCGCTTGCCGGGCCCGACCTGATCAGGAGCAGATTTGGCATCAAGAACCCTGAGGGCCGTTTCGGCCGCAGTCGCCATCGTCGTCGTGTTCGCCGTGGCGGGCTACTGGTACTGGTCGCCCTTCATCGTGATCCGGCAGATGCAGGCCGCGGTCCAGGCCGGGGACGCAGAGGCTTTCAGCCAGCATGTGGACTACCCCCTGCTTCGCGAGAGCCTGACGGCACAGATTGCCGAAAAAATCGGTGTCGGGGCGGGCAAGGCCGGGGACGCTGCAGGCGGTCTGGCGGCCTCCGCATCCATCCTGGGCATCGCGCTGTTGCGTCCGCTGGTGGACGCGCTGGTGCGCCCGCGGGTCGTGATGCGGGCGATGCAGGCGGGCTACCTGGGTCCGAAGTCCGCGGCACCCGGCAAGCCTTTGCCGAAAGCCGGCGACAAGCCTGATGAAGTCTCCGGTTCCGGTTCCAGGCCCCATCAGCGCCACTGGACCTACGAGAGAATCGACGTCGATCAGCTGGTCGCACAGGCCGTCGACCCGGCCAATCCGCAGGAGAAGCCCGAGGACCGGCTCGTGCTGGTTTTCCAGCGCAGTGGCTTTGCCGACTGGAAGCTGACCGACATCCGTGTTCCGGCGTTGAGCAGGTAGCATGGCGAGGTTGGCGGAAGTTGTGAGGCCGTTTTTCAGGTAGCCTGCACCATGACTGATCCTGATTCTTCGAGCGTCCCTTGCTGGGTCGTCTATTGCGACGGCAGCGCGATGCCGAACCCTGGCCGCATGGGCATCGGCGCGGTGATCATCGAACCCAATGGCGCCCGTCACACCCTCTCGCAGGCGACCCACTCGAAAGGCTGCAACAACGAAGCCGAGCTGACGGCCCTGCTGGCAGCCCTTCGCGAGCTGCGGAATCGCGGCGCGACAGCGCTGCTCGCCTATTGCGACAACAGCGTCGTGGTGGAGCAACTCGGTGACGGGATGACGAAGCCGATCGCACGCCTGGCCTCGCTGTTCGACGAGACCCGTGCATTGCTGAAAACATTCGACCACGCAAAGCTGCAGTGGATACCGCGCCACCGCAATGGCGAAGCCGATGAACTGGCCCGGGCGGCCCTCGGAATCCCGCCAAAGCGCGTTGTGAAGCCACCGCCGGGCGCGCGCTAGCTCCGGACGGCGCGATGCGGGCGCACCGACGGCAAGCGGTGGCGGGCGGGTCGGGCGTGACCCGGCGGTCGCTCAGGCGCGGGAGGCGCCGTCCAGCCGGGTGTTGCGCAACAGCTTCACCAGTTCCGGCGCCTGCAGCACACGGATGTTGTTCTCTTTGGCAAAACGCGCGGCCTGCGGGGTCACGTCCCCCAGCGCCACGACGATGCCGTCGCGCGCTTCGGCCTGCCCGATGGCCGCTTGCAACTCTCGCAGCGGCTCCACCCCCAGGCTGGCAGCCTTCCAGCGCTTGCCGCTGACCAGCGTGGTCGCGCCAGCCTTGTGGATCGCGAAGTCCGCGCCGTCCGACTCGCGCCCGTGGCGCCGGTTCACGGTGTAGCCCTCCTTGAGCCAGGCATCTTCCAGCGCCGCGGAGAAATTCCGCCAGGACAGGGCGCCTGCGGCCTGCAGCGTCTGCTGCACGCGCGCCGCACTGGGCTCGTGCATCTGCCTTCGCGCGGCCATGACGGCGATCACCAGGAAAGGGAAGCCGCCCATGGCGCCGAACCAGAACATCTCAGCCGGCAGGGCGAGTCTGGAAATCAGCGCGATCACGCCGGCCAGCGCCAGGCTGATCCACCACGGCGAGCGCAGCAGGATCGCAAACAGCGACTTCTCGGCCATGCGGAACTTCGGGAGCTTCATGGGTGTGCCTCCAGCGCCCGGGCTTCAGACAGCTTGCCCAGCACCAGGCGCAATTGCCGGCCACAGCGCGCGGCCAGCGTCTCGTCGTGGGTCACGACCACAAAGGCCATGCCGTGTTCGCGGGCAAGCTCCAGCATCAGCTCGAACACGCCATCGGCCGTGACGCGATCCAGATTGCCGGTGGGCTCGTCGGCCAGCACGCAGGCCGGCTGCGTGACCAGGGCGCGCGCAATGGCGACGCGCTGGCGCTCGCCGCCCGACAACTCGGCCGGGCGGTGATGGATGCGGTCCTTCAACCCCACCCGCGCCAGCATCTTCTCGGCCACCTGCGCCGCCTGCGCACGCGGATCACGACGAATCCACAGCGGCATGGCCACGTTGTCCAGTGCGCTGAACTCGGGCAGCAGGTGGTGGAACTGGTAGACAAAACCCAGGTGACGGTTGCGCAGCCCGCCCTGCAGCGCCGGCGACAGGGTCGAGAGATCCTGGCCCTGAAGCCGAACCCGCCCGCTGGTGGGCGCATCGAGCCCGCCCAGCAGGTGCAGCAGCGTGCTCTTGCCCGAGCCCGACGCGCCGACGATGGCCAGCGTCTCGCCGGCATGCACCTGCAGGTCCACACCCTGCAGCACCGTGACGTCGAGCCGGCCTTCGGAAAAACGCTTGGTCAGGCCGTCGGCTTGCAACACGACTTCGCCCACGGGCTGATCGGCGCCGGGCCGCCCCAAGCCGATCAGGGCCCCCTCGGGGGGCAGCGCAGTACGCGAAGCGACAAGCGTGGGGGCTTCATTCATAACGCAGCGCCTCCGCCGGGTTCACGCGGCTGGCGCGCCAGCTGGGGTAGATCGTGGCCAGGAAGGCCAGCACCAGCGAGATGATGGCAATCGGCATGATGTCGCTGCGCTGGGGGTCGCTCGGCATGTGGTTGATGAGGTAGATCTCCTTGGGCAGGAAACTGGCGTGCAGCAGGTTTTCGAGCGCCGGCACGATCACGTCGATGTTGAAGGCCACGCCCAGGCCGAGCAGCAGGCCGGCCAGCGTGCCGATCACGCCGACCATCGCGCCCTGCACCACGAAGATGCCCATGATGCTTTGCGGGCTGGCCCCCAGCGTGCGCAGGATGGCAATGTCGGCGCGCTTGTCGGTCACTGTCATGACCAGCGTGCTGACGAGGTTGAACGCCGCCACCGCGACGATCAGCGTCAGGATGATGAACATCATGCGTTTTTCCAGCTGCACGGCGGCAAACCAGGTGCGGTTCTGGCGCGTCCAGTCGCGAATCAGCAGGTCGCCCGACAGGCTGGCCGCCAGCTGGTCGGCCACCGTGCGCGCCTGGTGCAGGTCGCGCAGCTTCAGCCGCACGCCGCTGGGGCCTTCGAGCCGGAAGATCTTGGCGGCATCGTCCTGGTGCATCATCACCAGCGCCGAGTCGTACTCGTAGTGGCCCGAGTTGAAGGTGCCGACCACGGTCATCTGCTTGAGGCGCGGCACCACGCCGGCCGGCGTCACCTGGCCGCTCGGGGCGATCAGCGTGACCGGATCGCCCACCCGCACGCCCAGGCTGCGCGCCAGGTCGATCCCCAGCACCACGCCAAAGCCGCCGGGCACCAGGCGCGCCAGGCCGGTGCTTTTCAGCTCCACCGCGAGATCGGTCACGCCGGGCTCCAGCACCGGGTCGATGCCGCGCACCAGCGTGCCCTTCATGTCCTCGCCGCGCGCCAGCAGGGCCTGCGTGGCGATGAACGGCGCGGCGGCAATCACGTTCGGGTTGGCGCGGACCTCGGCCAGCGTCTGGTCCAGGTCGGGCAGGGCCGCACCGCCCTGCGCATAGATCTCGATATGCGAGACCACGCCCAGCATGCGGTCGCGCACTTCTCTCTGGAAGCCGTTCATCACCGACAGGACGATGATGAGCGCGGCCACGCCCAATGCAATGCCCAGCATGGAGACGCCCGAGATGAAGGAAATGAAACCGTTGCGCCGGGTCGCGCGCCCGGCCCGGGTGTAACGCCAGCCGAGAATCAGTTCATAGGGAATTTGCATGGGCCGATCGGGAATGGAAACAGGGGGGGATTGTGGCATTGGAGCCGGTCCGGGCCGGCCATCCCGGACAATACCGCCCATGGCCGACCCCATTCACCTGCTGATTCCCTTTGCGGCGGGCAGCGCACCCGCCGCCCGGGACGCGCTGGCCGCGCTGCGCTTGCCCCGTTTGCAGGCTCTGCTGGACCGGCTGCAGGCGGCGCCCGCCGAAAGCGTTGACGAAATGGCCCCCGAGCCGCCCCACGAGCGGGCGCTGGCCCGCATCCTGGGCCTGGACGCCGGGCCCGGCCGCACGCCGTGGGCGGCGCACCAGCTTCGCCAGGGCGGCGGCGCACCCGGACTGGACGCCTGGGCCTGGATCTCACCGTGCCACTGGAAAGTCGGCATGGACCAGGTGCTGATGCAAGACCCGTCGGCACTGAACCTCACCGAGGATCACTCGCGCACGTTGTTGGCGGCGATGGCGCCTTTTTTCGCCGAAGACGGCCTTGAACTGCGCTTCGATGCGACCGGCCGCTGGCTGGCGCGCGGCGAGCTTTTTCGCGAACTGACCACGGCATCGATCGACCGTGTCAGTGGCCGCGACGTTGCGGCCTGGATGCCCGAGTCGCCCCAGGCGCGCACGCTGCACCGCCTGCAAAGCGAGATGCAGATGCTGCTCTACACCCACCCGGTGAATGACGAGCGCGCCGGACAGGGCCTGGCGCCGGTCAATTCGTTCTGGGTCAGCGGCGCCGGCGCGCTGAATGGCGATGCCCCGCCGCCCACCGAGCCGCCCTTCAGGTGGCCACCGACCTGCGCGACGCCGCGCTGCGCCAGGACTGGGCCGCCTGGGCGCAGGCCTGGCAGCAGCTGGACGCCACGCACTGTGCAGCGCTGCTGACGGCCCTGGAGCGCGGCCAGGCGGTGCGGCTCACGCTGTGCGGCGAGCGCGCATTCCAGACCTTCGAAGCCGCGCCGCAGGGCTTTTTCCAGAAGATTTCAAGGTTTTTTGGCACGTATCCCAGCGTCAGAGCGTCTGAGTTCGCTATGAAATTTACAGTCCGCGACATCCCCCCCCGCGCCGCCTGGGCGCTGGAGCAGGCCGGCGTGCACCCCTTGCTGGCGCGACTGTTTGCCGCGCGCGGGGTCAGCACCAGGGACGAACTGGACGACGGCCTGGCGCGCCTGCTGCCGCCCTCGGGCCTGAAAGGTGCGGCTGAGGCCGCCGTGCTGCTGGCCGACGCCATCGCCGCAAACAAGCGCCTGTGCATCGTGGCCGACTACGACTGCGACGGCGCCACCGCCTGCGCCGTCGGCCATCCGCGGCCTGCGCGCGCTCGGCGCGCAGACACGTCGGCTACATCGTGCCCGACCGCGTGGTCGATGGCTACGGCCTGACCGCCGCCGATCGCGCGGCGCGTCAAGGACAGCGGCGCCGACGTGCTGATCACCGTGGACAACGGCATCGGCAGCATCGAAGGCGTGGCCGAAGCGCGCGCGCTCGGCCTGCAGGTGCTGGTGACCGACCACCACCTGCCGGCGGCCGCCCCGCCGCCGGGCCGCCCCAAGGCAGGGGCAGCCCCCTCGGGGGGCAGCGAGGACACGCCAGTGCCGAGCGTGGGGGCTTTACAGCTTCCCGACGCCGACGTCATCGTCAACCCGAACCAGCCCGGCTGCCTGTTCGAGAGCAAATCCATCGCCGGCGTCGGCGTGATGTTCTACGTGCTGCTGGCGCTGCGCGCGGAACTGCGTCGGCGAGGCGCATTTGACGCCGCCACACAACCCAAGCTGGACGCCCTGCTCCCTCTGGTCGCTTTGGGCACGGTGGCCGACGTGGTAAAGCTCGACGCCAACAACCGCCGCCTCGTCGCGCAGGGCCTCAGGCGCGTGCGCGCCGGCGCCCTGCCGGCGGGCATGGCCGCGCTGTTCACCGCCGCTGCGCGCAAGGCGAATGTGGCCACGACCTTCGACTTCGGCTTTGCCCTGGGCCCGCGCATCAACGCCGCCGGGCGCCTGTCGGACATGACGCTGGGCATCGAATGCCTGCTGACCGATGATGCGGGCCGCGCGGACGAGCTGGCGCGATTGCTGGACGGCATCAACCGCGAACGCCGCGAGATCGAGGGCGGGATGCGCGACCAGGCCTTCCTGATCGCCGAGTCGCTGCTGGCCGGGGGCGTCAATGGCGATATCGAGGCGCCGCCCGCCCTGTGCGTGTTCGACCCCGGGTTCCACGAAGGTGTGGTCGGCATCGTCGCCTCGCGGCTGAAGGACAAGCTGCACCGCCCGACTTTCGTGTTTGCCGCGAGCGCCGCGCCGGGCAAGGACCATGAACTCAAGGGCTCGGGCCGCTCGATCGCCGGCTTTCACCTGCGCGATGCGCTGGACCTGGTCGCCAAGCGCCATCCCGGCGTGCTGCTGCGCTTTGGTGGCCACGCCATGGCAGCGGGTTGCACGATTGCAGCGGACCAGTTCGAGGTGTTCAACACCGCGCTGAGCCAGGTCGCCCGCGAATGGCTGGACGCCGCCACCCTGACGCGCCGGCTCGAGACCGACGGCCCGCTGGCCCCCGAGTACCGCCGCACCGACCTGGTGGACACGCTGCACCGCGAGGTCTGGGGCCAGGGCTTTGCCGCGCCCACGTTCAGCGAAGAGGTCGAAGTGGTCTCGCAGCGCCTGGTCGGGGAGAAGCACCTTTCGCTCAAGCTCAAGCACCAGGGCCAGCCGGTGGACGCCATCTGGTTCGGCCACACCGACCCGCTGCCGGCCCGCGTGAAACTGGCCTTCCGGCTCGATGCGGACGAGTGGCAGGGCCTGCGGCGCGTGCGGTTTCTGGTGGAAGGTGCGGAACTCTAGGTTTTCGCAATCAGAACGGCATCGACCCAGCGTCGCCAGGTCACGACCAGCTATTGAAACAGTAGCGGCTCAGGGCTTGACACCCGTGCGCGCCTTTTCCTGCAGCCGTACCAGCACATGCGGCGAGACGAACTTGTTGACCTCGCCGCCGAGCAGCGCAATTTCGCGCACGAAGGTGCTGCTGATGAACTGGAACTTGTCGCCCGGCGTGAGGAAGACCGTTTCCACATCGGGCATCAGGGCGCGGTTCATGCCGGCGAGCTGGAACTCGTAGTCGAAGTCGGTCACGGCGCGCAGGCCCCGCACCATGGCCTTGCCGCCCCGCGCGACGACGAAGTCGCGCACCAGCCCCGAGAAACTCTCCACCGTGACCTGCGGGTAGCGTTTCACCGACTCGCGCGCCATCTCGATGCGGTCGTCCAGGCTGAACAGCGCCTTCTTGTGATAACCCGCTGCCACCGCCACGATCACGCGGTCAAACAACTGGCAGGCGCGGCGCACCACGTCTTCATGGCCCAGGGTCATGGGGTCAAAGGTGCCGGGATAGACGGCGAGCACGCTGCAGGTCATGGGGAACTCTCCTCGTTTGGGCGGGATGATACGGCGGGCAGCGAAAGATGCGAAATCAGGCCAGGCGCACCAGCAGGTGCGCGTGCACCGCGCCGGCCTTGAGGTGGCGGTGCAGTCGCAACCCAAACGGCTGCAACGCCTCGTCCGTCCAGGCACTGGGCGCCTCGAGGTAGATGAAACCTTCCGGCGATGCGGCATGTGCTGCGGCGGCGAGGGCTTTTTCAAACAGCGGCGAGTCGAACGGCGGGTCGAGGAATATCAGCTCCAGCGTGCCGGGCGTGGCCTTCTTCAGCGCCATCACCCCGTCACCGCGCTGGACATGGACCGCCGTGGCACCGAGCCGGGTCTTGAGCGTCATGAGCTGCGTGACCAGCGCGGCATCGTGCTCCAGCATCAGCACCTGCGCGGCGCCGCGAGAGGCGGCCTCGAAGCCCAGCACGCCAGTGCCGGCAAAGGCGTCCAGGCAGCGCCAGCCGCTCAGGTCCTGCCCCAGCCAGTTGAACAGGGTCTCGCGAACGCGGTCGGGGGTGGGCCGAAGACCGGGCCGGTCGGCGACCTTGAGCCGGGTGCGCTTCCACAACCCGCCAATGATGCGGATCTCGTGCGAAGGGTGGCCTTCCAGGCGACGCGGCTTCGCTGGCGCTGGCGCAGGGGTGTCGGGGATCTGGTTTCTCATGCCGCGAGCTTAAACGGGATGACGGTGCAGGGCATCAATGCCCGCCAGGCCCCCGTCCACTGCGCCCGAAGGCGCCGCGCCCCGCCCGCAAGCATGCGCGCCGATAGTCCAGCAGGGTCTGCTGCGCGCGCGCCCACACGCTGCCCTCGGCAAAGGCCTCAACGTCGTCGGCCAGCCCCGCAGGCTGGCCGGTGAGCAGTTCGATGCCTTCGCTCACGTGCGCTACGGCATGCACACGGAACAGGCCGCGGGCCACGGCGTCGACGATGTCGCGGTCGAGCATCAGGTGGCGGCGGTTGCGTTCGGGAATCAGCACGCCCTGGGTGCCGTCGAGCCCGGCGCGCTCGCAGACGCGGAACCAGCCTTCTATTTTTTCGTTGAGTCCGCCCACGGGCAACACGTCGCCATGCTGGTTGACCGCGCCGGTCACCGCCAGGCCCTGGCGCAGCGGCAGCCCTGCCAGGCTGGACAGCAGCACGTACAGCTCGGCGCAGGAGGCCGAGTCGCCTTCCACCCCGTGGTATTCCTGCTCGAACACGATGGAGGCGCTCAGCGCCAGCGGCGCAATGGGGGCAAACGACGCCGACAGGTAACTGCCCAGGATCAGCACGCCCTTGTCGTGGATCGGGCCGGACAAGGCCACCTCGCGTTCGATGTTCACCAGCCCCTCGTGTCCCGCGAAGGTGCGGGCCGTGACCCGGACCGGGAAACCGAAGCGGGCGTCGCCCAGGTCCACCTGCGTCAGCGCATTGATCTGCCCGACGGTGCTGCCCTGCACCGAGATCAGCCGGTCGCCCTCGCTGATGGATTCCCGCAGCCGCTGCGCCATGTAGTCGTGCCGGGCGTCGCGCGCATGCAGGGCGGACTCGACGTCCGCCACGCTCACCAGCGCGCCCGGCCGCGCCAGGCACAGGGAGGCGCTCTCGGTCACCAGGGCCTCGGTTCGCGCAAAGATGGCACTCTGCCGGGTCTGGTCATCGGCCTCCCGGTGGGACACTTCCAGGAGGCGCGCGACGGCGGCCGCAGTGAAATGGGGCAGGCCCAACCGCTGGCACACCTGCGCCACGAAGATGCCGGTGGCGTGCCGCGTCGCTTCGGTGCCGGCAAAGCTCTCCGCGAAATCCACCTTGACGCGGAAATGCCGGGCAAATTCCGGGTCGCCCTCCTGCAGCTCGTAGTAGTGCTCCACCGCGCCGATCAGCACGATCTTCACCCGCACATCGACCGCCTCGGGCTCCAGGGACACCGCGCCCATCGAGGCCATCGCCGTGCCCGGCTCCTCGATCTGCAGGCGGCCATTGCGCAGGAAGCGGCGCAGCTTCTCCCAGACCAGCGGGTCGGCCAGCAGGTCGCGCAGGTGCAGCATCAGGAAACCCCCATGCGCTTTGAGCAGGCTGCCGGCGCGGATGCGCGAGAAATCGGTGACCAGCACATCGTTCTCGGACTGGTACTCGATGCTGCCGAAAAGGGCGCGAAACAAGGGGTTGTTCTCGACGATCACGGGCGCGCCAGTCATGCCGTCGTTATCGACCACCAGGTTCACCCGGTAGCGTGAAAGCACCGTGTCCAGCGCCTCCTGGCGGCTTTCATCGTCGGGCTCGAACACCTGGAAAAGCTCGATGTTTTCCAGCACATCGGCCTGAACCTGGTCCAGGTACGCGCCCAGCTTGACGGCATCCTTGATCTGCTTCTTCAGGCCAACGCGAATCGCCTGGAGCTCGCGCTCCAGCATCGGCTTGACCACCTGCCGGCGCAGCGCCGTGAGGGCCTCGTTCAGGACACGCTCCTTGGCGCCGGACTTGTCCATAAAACGATTGATCTCCGCGTGCAGCTCCTGCTCGGCGCGGTCGAATTCGGCGCGCCGCTCGCGGGGCAACTCCGCCGCCTCCTTCTCCGTCAAGGCCTGGCCGTTCTCGCCGCGCAAGGTGAACACCAGGTGGCCGTCTTCACGGCGCAACGCAAAACTGCGTGCCTCGCCGAAAGCCGCCAGTTCGGAAAATGCCGCCGCCTCCTGCGCTGCGTGCGCCTTCTCAAGCTGTTCGCTGCTGGTCTTGAATTCCTGCCCTTCGAGCCGCTTGGGCACTTCGGCCTGCAGTGTCCGGTTGAGGGCTGCCATCAGCTGGCGGAACTGGCGCCCCTGCCCGGCGGGCATGCGCAAGGCGCGCGGGCGTTCCGGGGCGTCGAAATTGTGCAGATAGCAGAGGTCGGGCGGCACCGCCCGCCCGGCTGCGACCGACAGCATTTCCTGGTGCAGCAAGGAGGAACGCCCGCTGCCGACCTCGCCCAGCACGAACAGGTTGTAGTCGGCCTGTTCCATGCGCAGCCCGAAGCGCGCCGCCGTTTCCGCGCGCTCCTGCCCGATCCAGGGCAGCGGCTCACGCAGCAGCTCGGTGGTGTCTGCAAAGCCCAGTGTGGCGGGGTCGACCATGAAACGGAGGTCGTCAGGGGTCAGGTTCGAGATTGGCATGAGGTTTCAGGCTCCGGGTTGGCCCGCCCACCAGGACTTTGCGCGGCCACTATGCAAGCTTAAACCGATCCTCGATCCATTTGCTTGACGCCCGTCACTGGCCGGCAAAGCGTGTTCGCGGTAGGCTTGCGCCATGAGCCCTGCACAAATTGGACTTCCCGACCCGGCGCCAGCGCCCCCGGAACCGGCCTTGGCGCCCGCGTTGGCGCTGCGCCGGGTGGCCATCGACACCTGGCACGAGAACGTGGCCTACCTGCACCGCGACTGCGATGTGTACCGCGCTGAAGGATTTCAGGCGCTCTCCAAGGTCGAAGTGCATGCCAATGGCTGCCATATCCTGGCCACGGTCAACGTGGTGGACGATCCGGCCATCGTGGGCTGTCAGGAGCTGGGGCTGTCCGAGGATGCCTTCGACCAGCTCGGGGTGCTGGACGGTCATCCCGCCTACGTCTCCCAGGCCGAACCGGCGGCGTCCATGGCAGCGCTGTTCCGCAAGATCGATGGCGAGCGCCTCGATCGCGACGACTTCCACGCCATCGTGCAGGACATCGCCCATTACCATTACTCCAAGATCGAGCTGACCGCTTTCGTGGTCGCCTGCAACCGCGCCGAACTCGACCGCGAGGAGGTGTACTTCCTGACCGAGGCCATGGTGGCCAGCGGCCGCAAACTCGACTGGCACGAGCCGCTGGTGGTGGACAAGCACTGCATCGGCGGCATTCCCGGCAACCGCACCTCGATGCTGGTGGTGCCGATCGTCGCCGCGCACGGCATGCTGTGCCCCAAGACCTCGTCGCGCGCCATCACTTCGCCGGCGGGCACGGCCGACACCATGGCCGTGCTGGCCAATGTGGAGTTGGCGTTTGCGCAGCTGGAGCAGATCGTCCGCGAGCACCGCGGCTGCCTGGCCTGGGGCGGCAAGGCGGACCTGTCGCCGGCCGATGACGTGCTGATCACGGTGGAGCGGCCGCTGTCGATCGACTCACCGGGCCAGATGGTGGCCTCCATCCTGTCCAAGAAGATCGCGGCGGGCTCCACCCACCTGGTGCTGGACATTCCCATCGGCCCCACGGCAAAAGTGCGCTCCATGCCCGAGGCGCAGCGCCTGCGCCGGCTGTTCGAGTACGTGGCCGGCCGCATGCACATCACGCTCGATGTGGTGATCACCGATGGTCGCCAGCCCATCGGCAACGGTATCGGTCCGGTGCTGGAGGCGCGCGACGTCATGCGGGTGCTGGAGAACGACCCGCGCGCGCCGATCGATCTGCGCCAGAAGGCGCTGCGCCTGGCCGGCCGCCTGATCGAGTGCGACCCGGACGTGCGCGGCGGCGACGGCTTTGCCATTGCGCGCGACATCCTGGATTCGGGCCGTGCGCTGGCCCGCATGAACCACATCATTGCGGCGCAGGGGACGCGCAATTTCGATCACAACCAGCCGGCACTGGGACCGCTCAGCCTGGAGGTGCGCGCCACCGGGTCGGGCGTGGTGGCGGGGATCGACAATTTGCAGATCGCGCGCGTGGCCCGCCTGGCGGGCGCCCCCAAGGTCCAGGGCGCCGGCGTGGATCTTTTCCGCAAGCTCGGCGACGGGGTGGCCGCGGGCGACGTGCTCTACCGGGTCCACGCCAGCTATCCTGCCGACCTGGAGTTTGCGCGGCTGGCCAGCACGCGTTCCAGCGGCTTCACGATCGGCCGGGCCGACGAAGTGCCGCACGTCTTCGTGGAGTTCTGATGAGCCCGCCCGCGATCCTGCTGTATTTCGACGAAGAGCACGCCGCCGCGTCGCGCCTGGCTGAAGCCTCCGGCCTGGCTTTTGCGCGGGTGGAGCGTCACCGCTTTCCCGATGGCGAGATCAAGTTGCGCCTGCCGGATACCCTGCCTGAAAGGGTGGTGGTGCTGCGCACCCTGGACCATCCGAACGAGAAACTGGTGGAACTGCTGCTGGCCGCCCGGACCGCCCGGGCACTGGGCGCCCGCCATCTGACGCTGGTGGCGCCCTACCTCGCCTACATGCGCCAGGATATCGCCTTCCGCCCGGGCGAAGCCGTCAGCCAACGCATCGTCGGGCGTTTCCTGGCGGATCTGTTTGACGCCGTGATCACGGTGGACCCCCACCTGCACCGTGTGGCCACGCTGACCGAGGCAGTCCCGGCGCGACAGGCCATCGTCCTGAGCGGCGCGCCCCTGCTGGCCGACCTGGTTGCGCAGCGACGCCCTGGCGCGCTGCTGATGGGACCCGATGGCGAATCCGCGCAGTGGATTGCCCAGGCGGCCGCACGCCACGGCTTCGACCATGCCGTGTGCGCCAAGGTGCGCCATGGCGACCATGCGGTGGAAGTCGAACTTCCACCGGTACCAGTGGCCGGTCGCGCGGTGGTACTGCTGGACGACGTGGCCAGCACCGGACACACCGTGGCGCAGGCGGCCCGGCTGTTGCTGGCGGCCGGCGCCGGGACGGTGGACAGCGCCGTGACCCACGCCCTGTTGTCCGAAGAGGCGCTGCGGATGATGCGCCAGGCGGGCGTGGGCGACATCTGGAGCACTGACAGCATCCCCCACCCGACCAACGCGGTCAGCGTGGCGCACCTGCTCGCGCAAGCCCTGCTAAACCTGGGTCAAGCCGACGGCTGAACAAATGACGTGGATCAAGAAACGACCGGGTTCCTGCGCAGGCGGCCGGCATCGTTTGCTATATTGAGCCCACAAGTTTCGCGGAAGCCGTCATTTGGCCGGCGACCGCACCCAATGAGGTGACCTTTCATGAACCACGCGCCGACCCCACCGATTGACGAAGCCAGCGACGCCCCCCTGCTGAATTTTTCCAATTGCCACGCGGGCATCATTTCGCACCTGAAGACCTTTGGCGAACTGCCTGCGCTGCTGGCGCCCGCCGCCCGTGCGCGCACGATCGCCGAGCAAACCCTGGGGTTCTTTCGCGATGCCGTCTACGAGCACCATTCCGAGGAAGAGAAAGAGCTGTTCCCCGCCGTGTTGGCCAGCGCCGTCAAGGGTGAGGAACGCGACCGTGTCCGGGTCATGGTGGACCAGCTGACCGCGGAGCACCGCACCGTCGAGGCCGCGTGGTCCAAGCTGGAGCCCGAACTGAAGAAGGTGGCGAAAGGGCACTCGAGCGAACTCAACGTGGCCGGGGTGGAGCACCTGGTGGAAAGCTACCTGGCCCATGCGCGCTTCGAGGAAGAGCACTTCCTGCCACTGGCCCATACCATTCTGGCGCGCAACGGCAACCACATGGAAGCCCTCGGCTTGTCGCTGCACATGCGCCACGCACCGCGCATCATCGCGCACATCTGAGTCCTGAGTCGTTCAAGCCCGCGCGCAAGGCGTCGCGTCACAGGTCGTTGACCTCGCGCGCATGCTGCGCCCGCAGGCGCTCCAGCCCCTGGCGGAAACTCTCGGCGTCGCCGAACTCGAAGAAATCCGGGTAGCGGTCATGGGCGCCCAGCACGCGGCGGGCGTGCTTGATCGGACACCAGTACTGTTCGGTGCGGGCCGCCACCTCACGCAGGTAGGCCGCCACCCCGTTGCCGTAAGAACAGTAGAAACAGTTGAACCGTTCGATCGCGTTCAGGTACGGCAGGTCGGTGCGGTCGAAGATCAGGTAATCGCGCCGCCGGACCCTCGGGATGCCATAGACCGGAAAGCACAGCCTCTGGTAGAGCGTGACGAACAGGTCCATCAGCGCGAAGATGGCAAAGCCTGAATAGATTACCGGCGCGGTCAGCAACACCAGACAGCGCGCATCACGCAGGTAGCGCAGCAGGCCGATGCGGTACAGGCGCTGGCGCTGCTGGACCTCCTCGGCAAAGCGCAAGCGCTTGCCCTGCATGACGAACTCGATTTCTTCGCGCTTCTTCTTGAACTCGGCTTCCAGCTCCTCGCGCAGTGCCTGCATGCGTTGCAGCAGTTCGTCAACGTTGGGATTCATGGCACAGGCCCTCGGGTGGTGTGGACCAGACCATACCGCATCCCGACCCAAGCCCGCGTGCAGCCTGCGGGAAACGCTTCGCCATGGCCCCCGTCAGGTTGCGCCGCCCACCACCACCGTCACCATGCGTTCGGGCTGCAACTTGCGTGCGAATGCTGCCCGAACGTCGGCCGCGGTGACTTTTTCAACCTGCCGGGTCCAGCTGTCCAGGTAGTCGAGCGGCAAATTGTTCCAGGCAATGTTGGCCACGTTGTCCAGCAACTTGCGATTGCTGTCGATGCGCAGGGCGAAGCCGCCGATCAGGTTGTCCTTGGCGGCTTTCAACTCAGCCGGCGTCGGGCCTTCGGCCACGAACTGCGCCACCACCTCGCGCGAGACCTTCAGCGCCTGCTCGGCCTGGTCCGGGCGCGTCTGCAGGCCAACGCTGAATGCGCCAGCGTGAAGACCCGGCGAAAAGTAGCTGTAGACGCTGTAGCTGAGGCCGCGCTTCTCGCGCACCTCGGTCGTCAGGCGCGACACGAAGCCGCCACCGCCCAGGGTGTAGTTGCCCACCAGCAAGGCAAAGAAGTCCGGATCGTCGCGCTTGTGGCCTGGCTGGCCAATGAACACATGCGCCTGGGCCGAATCAAACGGAATGCGCCGGTCCTGCGACGCGGTCAAGGGCGCCACCTCGGGGACGGCGGGCAGCGGCGCGCAGGCCGCCGCGTCACCCGCCGGCAGGCGGGAAAGTAGTTGCGTGACCAGCACGTCGGCCTGCGTCCGGTTGAGCGCGCCGACGATGCTGACCTTCGCGCGGCAAGGTGCGATCAGCCGTGCGTACAGCCTGCGCATGTCGGCCACGCCCATGCGCGCGAGCGTGGCCTCCGTCATTTCGAAGCCATAGGGGTGATCGCCGTAGACGCCTTTGGAAAAGGCGCGTCCCGCCACCGTGGCCGGGCGCGTGTTGGCTTCCCGTATCGCCGCGGAAAGGCGTTCTCGCTCGCGCAGCCAGATCGGCTCGGGAAACGACGGTTCACCGATCTGGCGCGCCGCCAGCGCCGCAGCCCGCTCCATCAGGTCGGGGTAGCTCAGCGAGCGCAGCGAAAAGCTCATGCGGTCGCTGCCGGCACTGGCGCTGAACGAAGCCCCGAGGTCGGCCCAGGCTTCGCCCAGCTGGTTTTCATCGAGCGCCGCCTCGCTGCCCCGCGCTGCCACGCCCTTGGAGAGCATGCCGGCCGTGACACTGGCCAGCCCCGCCTGATCCGCCGGATCCCGCCGGCCGCCGGCGTCGATGTCGATCTGCACGTCCACCATCGGAATAGCCGGGCTGTCGACCAGCCAGACCTTCGCGCCGCCGGGCTGGGTCCAATGCTGGATTGGAATGCCGGCATAGGCAAAATTCAGGAAAAACAGGGCACAGGCCAGCGTCAGAAGGTCTTTCACAGCTATCTTTTTCAGAGTAATCATGCGCTGCCCCGGTCAATGGCGAGCGCCTGCCGGCGGGGTGCGCGGCTTGCGGTCGGGGCTCAGGGGCTGGGGACGCAACAGGGCCACGGTCAACTGGTCATCGCCAAAATACTTCGCGGCCACGGTCTGCACCTGGGCTGCGGTGACCTTGCGCAGGCGCGCGATCAGTTGCTCGCCCGCGTCCAGCGGCAGACCCAGCGCCCAGTTGCTGCCCAGTTCCCGCGCCTGGTTCATCACCGAATCGAGCTTGTAGACCTCGCTGGCCACCCACTGGGTCTTCACGCGGTTCAGTTCGGCCTCGCTCACGCCGTCGCGCGCGATCCGGGTGACCTGCTCGCGCAGCGCGGCCTCCACCTGCTCCGTTGTCTTGCCCGGCGCCGGCACACCGTCCAGCGTGAACAGCTGCGGACCCCGCCCCATCAGGCCGTTGCCGGCCCCCGCACTGTCGGCCAGCCGGTCCGGGCCCTGCGTCAGCGCCCGGTCCAGCCGCGCGCCGCTGTAGCCATCGAGCACCGCCGCCAGCACGGTCAGGGCCAGCGCGTCGTCATTGTCCGGTGACGGCTCCAGGCCCGTCAGGCGCGGCACCTTGAATGCCAGCGAGACGTAGGCCTGTTCGGCGGGCGCCTTGAAGTCGATGCGGCGCAGGCCCTTTTGCTGCGGTTCCTCGCGGGGCTTGCGCGGCGGCACAATGCGCGCGGGGATCGATCCATAGTACTTCTCGGCCAGTGCCCGCACGCGCTCCGGTTCCACGTCGCCCGCCACCACGACGGCGGCGTTGGCCGGGATGTACCAGCGCTGCCAGAACGCCCGAGCGTCCGCCGGCGTCATGGCGTCCAGGTCGCTCATCCAGCCCACCACAGGGCGGCGGTACGGTGAGGCCATGAACGCCGTCGCATTGAGGTTTTCATACAGCAAGGCATGCGGCTTGTCCTCGGTGCGCAGGCGCCGCTCCTCCTTGACGACCTCGAGCTCCTTCACGAATTCTTCATCCGCCCACTGGCTGTGGGCGAAGCGGTCGGCCTCCAGTCGCATGACATCCGCCAGCCGGTCGGCCGGAATCTGCTGGTAATAACCGGTGTAGTCGCGCGAGGTAAAGGCGTTTTCACGTCCGCCCATCGCCGCGACCTGGCGTGAAAACTCGCCAGCCTTCACCGTGGGCGTCCCCTTGAACATCATGTGCTCCAGCACGTGCGCCACGCCGCTGGTGCCATCGACCTCGTCCATCGCCCCCACGCGAAGCCACAGCATGTGCACCGCCGTCGGAGCGCGCCGGTCGGGCTTGACGATGACCGTGAGCCCGTTCGCCAGCTTGAACTGGCTCACCGAAGCGCTGCCGGCGGGCGTCTGGTGGGTGGCCGTTGACGGATGGCTCTGTGCCGGGGCCGAACCCCCGATGGCCAGGCCCAGGAACAGGGCCACAGTGTGTGTAAATCGTTTCATAGAATGGGACTGATTCCAGAAATCCACAAATGTTCAGTTTTTTCAAGAAAAAGACCCCGGTTCCGGCCGTGCCGCCCGTGCCGCAGGCCGATCCGGCCGTCGACGCGCCCGCAGCCGCGGTGCCCGTCGTCGCGATACCTGCCCCATCGGCAGAGGCTGCGGCCCACCCGCAAGCCGCTGGGCCGGCAGTGGCCGTTGCCAAACCAGCCGGGCCGATGGCACCGCCGCCGGCTACGGTTCCAGCGCCCGACAGTGTGACAGAGCCCACGACGGCGCCGGCGCCCGCGCCCGCACCCAGCCCCGCAATGGCGCCGCCATCCGAAAACGCGGTGCCAGCGCCTGCCGAGGCACTGCCGCCCGGCGCCGCACCCGCGACCGAGCGCAAAGGCTGGCTGGACAAGCTCAAGCTCGGCCTGCGCAAGACCGGCTCCAGCATCGCCACGGTGTTCACCGGCACGAAGATCGACGACGCCCTCTACGAGGAGCTGGAAACCGCCCTGCTGCTGGCCGACACCGGCGTGAAGGCCACGGACTACCTGCTGGCCGATCTCAAGCGCCGCGTGAAGGAAGCCAGAACCACCGACCCGGGCGCCGTCAAGGGCCTGCTGGCCGAGGCCATAACCGCGCTGCTGATGCCGCTGCAAAGAACCCTGGTCATCGGCGAGCATCGACCCACCGTGATCATGGTGGCCGGGGTCAATGGCGCGGGCAAGACCACCTCGATCGGCAAGCTGACCAGCCACCTTGCCAGCTCGGGCGCCACAGTTCTGCTGGCCGCGGCCGACACCTTCCGCGCCGCCGCGCGCGAGCAACTCGCCATCTGGGCCGACCGCAACACGGTCGAGATCATCAGCCAGCAAGGCGGTGACCCGGCCGCCGTCAGCTTCGACGCGGTCAGTGCCGGGCGCGCACGCGGCCGTGACGTGGTGCTGGTCGACACCGCCGGGCGCCTGCCGACGCAGCTGCACCTGATGGAAGAACTCAAGAAGATCAAGCGCGTGGTGCAGAAGGCCGACGCAACGGCCCCGCACGAGGTGCTGCTGGTCATCGACGGCAACACCGGCCAGAACGCGCTGGCGCAGGTCAAGGCCTTCGACGAGGCACTGGCACTGACAGGCCTGGTCATCACCAAGCTCGACGGCACGGCCAAGGGCGGCGTGCTGTGCGCCATCGCGCGCGAGAAGCCGGTGCCGGTCTACTTCATCGGTGTCGGCGAAAAGCTCGAAGACCTGCAGACCTTCAACGCAAGCGAGTTCGCCCAGGCCCTGCTGTCCTGAACGCGGCGTGGTGCCGGGCCCATTCGGCCTGGTTCAGCGCTCGTCGCCCGCGTCGTTGGCGTACTGACGCCACTGCTTCATCGCGTTGCGCATGGTCAGCACCTGGCGCTCGAAACGCGGGCAGGCCTGGCACATCGCCATGTGCAGGCGCAGGGCCACGCGGTCGGCCACAGGCAGATCACGGTCCTCGCGCGCAATGAGCAGCGCGGAAACCTCCTTGCAGGTGCGTTTGAAAGGGTACGAAGACATCATGCGGCCCGGGGATGGGCAAACCAGTTCAGTTCAAGACATTCGCGCAACCTCAGGCGGGCGCGGTGCAGCTGCACGTAAAGATTGGTCGCGGTCAGGTCCAGTTCCTTACAGATTTCCTCGCTGGACAGCTCCAGCCACTCGCGCATCAGGAACAGCCGGCCCTGGCTGGCGGGCAGCTTGCTGGCGCAGGCCTCCAGGATCTCCAGGAACTGCCGGCTGCTGAGGTCCTGCTCGGGATTGCCCCACTCAGCCGGACTCTCGCCGAAATGCCCGTCGGCCTTGAAGGCGATGAACTCCAGCGGGTCGGCCTGTTCGTCTTCGGTGCCGCTGCCCACGCACACCTCGCGCCCGTGGTGGCGCAAGGCATCGATGACCTTGTGCTTGAGGATGCCGACCAGCCAGGTCTTGAGCTGCGAACGGTTGGCAAACGATAACGGCTTGCTCAGCGCCGCCAGCAGCGTCTCCGACACCGCGTCCTCGGCCCAGGCCTCGTTGCGCAGTTGCAGCCGGGCGAAACGCAGCAGGTAGTCGCGGTGCGAGGCGACCTGCTGGTCAAAGGGGCCGGATTCGGTGATGGACATATGGGTTGCAAGTGTAAGGAAATCGGCAGCCGGGCGACAAAGCTTTGCCCTCAACGTGAAACCGGAGCCTTCCATGCCCCCCTCGCTGATCACCCGGACCCTGCTTTCACTGGGGCTGGCACTGGCCCTCGCGCCGCATCCCGCCCTGGCCCTGCAAGCCGGAGAAACGCCGGTGATCCAGGGCAAGACGCTCACCGGCGCTGCCTTCGATCTCGTGGCCCTGCGCGGCAAGGTGGTGCTGGTGCTGTTCTGGTCCACCGATTGCGCGGTCTGCCGCGACAAGATGCCGGAGCTGCGCGCCAACGCGCAGGGCTGGCAGGGCAAGCCCTTCGAACTGGTCAGCATCAGTTTCGACCGGCGCGAGCAGGACGCCCTGGACTACGAAAAGCTGGTCACCACCCTGGTGCCCGCCAACCAGCGCTTTGCGTCCCTCTGGTCCGGCAACCCGGCCTACAAGGGGAACGCCGTGAGGCCGGCGCAGTTGCCCACCGCCTGGCTGCTGGACAAATCCGGCAAGCTGGTCGAGACCTACACCGGACGCGATTCCCGCCGAAGCCTGGGACAAGATCGCCGACCTTCTCTGAGAAATTTTTTGCGGCGACTGTAAGAACCGGGTTCGCCGAATGACCAAGCCACAACCAGCAGATGGCTTTGCCTTTTCCCGCAAACTGCCTTCTGGTTCCTTCACCCTGACCTTCATCAACCTGCCTCAAGGAGTTTTCAAATGAACCAACGTGCCATGATCGCCGCCGCCGCCACTTCCCTGATGTCCCTCGCCCTGTTGTCCTCGCCCGTGATGGCGCAGGACGCCGCCAAGGAAAAATGCTTCGGCATCGCCAAGGCCGGCCAGAACGACTGCGCCAACACGGCGGGCGTCCACTCGTGCGCCGGCCAGTCCAAGGTCGACAACGACAAGACCGAATGGAAATACGTCGCCAAGGGCACCTGCAAGCAGATGGGCGGCCTGAGCGCCGACGAAGCCAAAGCCGCCGCCAAGAAGGCCTGAGACCCTGCATCATGAAGTCCGCCACCCCGCACCCGGCCACAGACCGCGCACGCCGCGAGCCCGCCGTGGGCATCGGGTGGCGGCACCCCCACTACGCCGAGTTGCTTGAGCGGCAGCCGGCACTGGATTTCATCGAAGTCCATTCCGAGAATTTCTTCGCACCCGGCGGCGCGGCACTGGCCGTGCTGCGCGAGGGCCGGGCGATCTACCCGGTCAGCCTGCATGGCGTCGGCCTGTCGCTGGGTTCGGCCGGAGGCATTGACGAATGGCACCTGGACCAGCTGGCCCGGCTGGTGCGTGAGATCGATCCCGTGCGCATCAGCGACCACGCCAGCTTTGCGCGCGGCACCCTGCCCGGCGTGGACGGCACCCGGAGTCCGGCGGGCGTGCACGCCGCCGACCTGCTGCCCGTGCCCTTCAGCCACGAGGCACTCGACGCAATGTGCGCCAACGTGCAGCGCGTGCAGGACCGCCTGCAACGTCCCATCGCGGTGGAGAACCTGTCGGCCTACCTGCGCTGGCGGGACGCCGACATGAGCGAAACGCAGTTCCTGTCCACACTGGCGCAGCGCACCGGCTGCGGCCTGCTGGTGGATGTGAACAACATCTATGTGAACGCCTTGAACGCGCAGCTGCTGGGGGACCCCGGCGAGCCGCTGCAGATCTGCCGCGAATGGCTGGACCAGATCCCTGGCGGAGCGGTGGCCGAAATCCATCTGGCCGGCCACATTCACTGCGGCGACATCGTGATCGACGACCATGGCAGCCGCGTCAGCGATCCAGTCTGGACGCTGTACCGCCACGCCATCGCCCGCTTTGGCGCGGTGCCCACCCTGATCGAATGGGACACCGGCGTGCCGGCCCTGGGCGTGCTTCTGGACGAGGCGGCGCGCGCGCGCCAGGCGGCCGCTGAAAGCCACGCCGCACCTGCCCTGGAGACGGCACTTGCATGACCGCGCTCGTACATCAACAACAGGCCTTGTTGGGCACCTTGCTGGCCCTGCCGGGCAGTGCCCAGGCCGCTGACGCCCTGACAGCGCTCAGGTCACAAATCCTTGCGCCCTGGGAGCGGGGCCTGAACGCTTACCAGGCCAACGGCCACGACCTGGCCGGGCGCAGTCTGCGCGCGGCCTATCCCGTGGCCACGGCGCTGGTGGGCGACGACAGCTTTGCCATCCTGGCGCGCGAGTTCTGGCACCGCCATCCGCCCGCGCGCGGTGATCTGGCATGCTGGGGCGAGGCCTTGCCTGAATTCGTCGCGCACAACCCGCAACTGGCCGACGTGCCCTACCTGGCCGATGTGGCGCGCGTGGAGTGGGCACTGCACCGCGCGGCAGGTGCGCCCGATGCCGGCGCCGATCCCGCCTCCTTCGCGCTCCTGACCCAGACCGATCCCGACACCCTCACCCTGCGGCTGGCCCCGGGCACGGTGGTGATGATCAGCGAATGGCCGGTGGCCAGCCTGGTCACCGCGCACCTGCACGACGATCCGCCCCTGGCGGTGGCCGCCGCGCGGGTTCAGGCGCACGACGCTGAAAACGCTGTGGTGTGGCGACAGGCCCTGCGCCCGCTTGTTGCGGCCTGCACGCCCGCCGAGGCTGCGCTGCTTGTGGCCCTGTTGCAACGCCGTTCGCTGCTGGACAGCCTGAACCAAGCCCTGGCTGTCGATGCCGGGTTCGATCTCGGTCAATGGCTCCCGGGCGCCGTGGCGCAGGGGCTGGTGCTGGGCGCCCAGCCGATGGATGCCGCACCCGGATCGGCCGCATAGCCCTGCCGCCGCCTCCATTCCTTCCGTCTTCAAACCCTGAACCCAGGAAACCCGCATGTCCACCTTCCCCCTGCTTCAACGCGGCGCCTCGCTGTGGAACCGCCTTACCACCGTGCTGGACAACACCCAACCGCTGGCAGCGCTGCTCGCGCGCGGCTATGTGGCCGAGGCCTTCTTTCGCTCCGGCCTGACCAAGATCCGCGACTGGGAAACCACCCTCGCCCTGTTCAGTGACGAGTACAAGGTGCCGCTGCTGTCGCCCGGTGTGGCGGCCGTGATGGGCACCGGCGGGGAACTGGTCCTGCCGGTCCTGCTGCTGCTCGGACTGGGCGGGCGCTTTGCGGCGCTGGGCCTGTCGGTGATGAATGTCGTCGCGGTGATCAGCCTGAGCGAGATCGCACCGGCCGCCCTGCAACAGCACGTCACCTGGGGCGTGCTGCTGGCCGCGCTGGCGATCTTTGGTGTGGGACGCTGGTCGCTGGACAGCGCGCTTGTGAAACCTTGGCTGCGCCGCGTCACAGGGCTGAATCTGATCTGATGGAAAACGCCTCACCCGGGAGGCTGCGCCCTGGAATGACTTCTATTTTCATAGCTTCTTACGACCGTTTGACGATGGGCACAGGCCAATCTGACCTGAAATTCCAGGCCCGGGGCAGGTAAAGACAGGTCGGCGGGCTCGTCGATGTCGTGCAGCGTCGGCCCAAGCCACACGCGCAGGCCCCTCAAAGCCAGGCGGCGCAGGGTCTCGGCGGCCACGACTGGGCGTGCTCCAGGCCATGTCGCGGAAGATCTCAGGGCATTCCGCCCGCAGGCCCAGCAGCACATAGCCGCCGTCGGCCACGGGCACCAGCACCGCGTCGTGACGCGCCAGTTGCCGGGCCGCCTCGGCGATCACCCCGGCCGTGAGCGCGGGGCAGTCGGTGCCCATCAGCAGGATAGGCTGACCTTGCGGTTCGGAGGTCACGCGGTGCACCGTGCGCGCCATGCGCTCGCCCAGGTCGCCATCGCCCTGTGCGGTACGCAAGACCGCCCCCGGCAACGCCACCCCCTGCCAGGCGGCGTCATCCGGGGCCGGGGCTCATGCACAGCTCCACCGGGCCGACCTGTGCCTGCAATGCCTGCGCCAGCGCGTGGTCCAGCATGCAACGCGCGAGCTGTGCGGCCCCCTCAGCCCCCAATGCCGGAATCAGGCGCGTCTTGGCCAGCCCGGCCAGCGGCGCCTTGGCGAAAACCACGATGCGGGGCGTGTTCAAGGGCGGCATCGGCATGCGGTCTTGCTCATACCGCCGCGCCAGCGCCTGCGGCGACGCACCGCGCCAGTAGGCCCAGCGCAGGCGCCACATCAGCACGATGGTGTGCCAGACACCGCGGCTTTCCCAGCGCCGCCCGGAGGTCGTCACGCGCTGGCGCAGGCAGGCCGGACGCGACAGATGCTTCAGGCGCTTCGACAGCTCGATGTCTTCCATCAGCGGCTGCACCGGAAAGCCCCCGACGGCGTCGAAGGCGGCGCGCGTCATGAACATCGCCTGGTCGCCGGTGGCGATGCCGCTCCAGCGCGAGCGCAGGTTCATGAGGGCCGCCACCACACCCAGCATCCTGGAGCGCCCGGCGATGCGCACGTCGAAACGGCCCCAGACCTGGCGGCCCTCGGCGAGCGAGCGCGCGATGAGGCAATCTGCGTCCGGCGGCAGCGTGGTGTCGGCGTGCAGGAACAACAGGACGCCGTTCGCGCCCGCCGCCTGTGCCCCGGCGTTCATCTGTGCCGCGCGCCCGCGCGGGGCCGAAAGTACCTCGACGCCGTCAAAGCGCTGCGCGCGCACCAGCGTGTCATCGCCGCTGCCGCCATCGGCCACCACCACCCGCGCACCGCGTGCGATCAGCGGCGCCAGGGCCTGCAAGGCCGCGGCGATTCCCGCCGCCTCGTTCAGCACGGGCATGACGATGACCAGCGGCGACAGGTTCAGGGGTGGCGCCATCATCGATGTCCCTTCAGGCCCGAGCGCTCAATGCGCCAGCGCGCCGCCGCAGCTGCTGCCCTGCCCGGCCGTGCAGCCGTAGCAGTGGCCGCTCACCCGGATCGCCTGCCCCTGCAGGTCCACCGTGAGCAGGTCGCGCAGATGCCGGCGCACCCACTGGTGCCCAGCGGCAGATCCAGCTGCTGGTTGAAATCGCAGTCGTAGAGCCAGCCCTGCCAGTCCACGCTGACCAGGCTGCGGCACATCACGCCAGCCAGGTTCTGCGGCTGGTAGCTGCCCTTGAGCAGGTCCATGTAGGCGTCGAAGCTGCCCTTGGAGACCAGCGTGGAACCAAAGCGCTGGATCGGCATGTTGGTCAGCGCCAGCAGCTCGTTGAACACGATGCCGAAGTGCTCGAAAAGCTCGCGCTTGTAGTCGGCCTGCAGCCTCTGCTGGTCCGGCGGCAGCGAGGCGCCCTGCGGGTTGTAGACCAGGTTCAGCACCAGGCCGCTGCCCGGCTGGCCATAGCCCAGCGCATTGAGCTCGCGCAGCGCGGCGATGCTCTTGTCGAACACACCGTCACCGCGCTGGCGGTCCACGTTGGCCGCCGAATAGCACGGCAGGGACGCCACCACCTCCACCTGCTGGTCGGCCAGGAAGGGCGCCAGCCCCTCCTGCCCCGGTTCGAAAAGGATGGTCAGGTTGCAGCGGTCTATCACGCGCACGCCGTGCGCCCGGGCGGTGCGCACCAGGTCACGAAAACCCTCGTGCAGCTCCGGTGCGCCACCGGTCAGGTCCAGCGTGCCCATGCCGCGCGCCGCCAGCACCTGAGGGATCAGCGTCAGGGTGGCGTTGTCCATCATCTCGGTGCGGTTCGGGCCGGCGTTCACATGGCAGTGCAGGCAGCTCTGGTTGCAGCGGTAGCCCAGATTGACCTGCAGCGTGTCGAGGCGGCCTCGGGTCAGGGCCGGGAACAGGGTTTTCTCAAGCAGCGGCAGTGTGGCGTTCATGGCGAAGGGGTGCAGTTCCAGTGGTCAAGGTGTCAGGCGATCAGACCAGCAGGACCGCCAGGCGCGCGCGCACCTCGGGGGCCATGGCATCGGGCTGGGTGATCAATGAATTTTTCAGCGCGCTGTGGGCTTCGCTGACAGGCTTTTCGGCGCCCAGCAGGCGGATGGTCTCGGCCGCGATGCGCTGGGCCCGACCGGCATTCCTGAAAAGGTTCTCCAGCGCCATGTTGGCATTTACGTGCGCCTCGCGCGGGTGCCAGCAGTCGTAGTCGGTGACCATGGCCAGGGTGGTGTAGGCGATCTGTGCCTCGCGCGCCAGCTTGGCCTCGGGCATGGCCGTCATGCCGATCACGCCTGCCCCCATGGAACGGTACCAGTGGGATTCCGCCCCGCTTGAAAACTGCGGGCCCTCGATGCAGACGTAGGTGCCGCGCTCATGCAGCGTCGGCTTTTCGCCCGCCCCCTCGTCCGTCAGAACGCTGCGCACCGCACGGGCCAGCGCGGCCGCCGCCGCCGGGCACACGGGCTGCGCCATCGACACATGGGCCACGGCACCCTGGCCAAAGAAGGTGCTGTCGCGCCGTCGGGTCAGGTCGATGAACTGGTCGGGCAGCACCATGTCCAGCGGCAGGAAGTCTTCACGCAACGAGCCCACCGCCGACAGCGAAAGCAGGTATCTCACGCCCAGCTGCTTCATCGCATGGATGTTGGCGCGGTAGGGCACCTCGGACGGCAACAGCTTGTGCCCGCGTGCATGCCGCGCCAGAAAAACCACCGGCACGCCGTGCACCCGCCCGGTGACGAGCACGTCGGAGGGCGCACCAAACGGCGTGTCCATCACCTGCTCCTGCGCGCCTTCGAGCGCATCCATCTGGTAGAGGCCGCTGCCTCCGATGACACCCACAAGGGCCTGGGTCATAGGGTCAATTCCTTGCGCAGAGGTTGGTCTGGCGAAAACGCCGCAAACTGGAAAGACAAGCCAAAGGGAAGATTCTGTTCGATTTCGGCGGGGTCGTGCCGGGCGTGGCCTTTAGTCCTTGCGACATTGGTCGCGCGGGCGGGGCATTCCTTACGCCGCACACTTCAGTCTTTTTTGTAAGAATGCCCTGCAGACTCAGGCCAAGCTCTCAGAACCCCCATCAAAGGACATCTTGAACTCACGCAAACTGGTCATCGCGCTCGTGCTGCTGGCGGGGATTGGCGCGTTTTTTGCGCTCGACCTGGGCCGCTTCTTCAGCCTGGCCTACATCAAGGAAAGCCAGGGCGCCATTGCCGCCCTGCACGCGCAGCGCCCGCTGCTCGTGGCAATGGTCTTCTTCAGTGTCTACGTGGCCATCACGGCCTTGTCGCTGCCCGGCGCGGCCATCATGACGCTGGCGGGCGGTGCCGTCTTCGGCCTGGTCTGGGGCACGGTCATCGTGTCGTTTGCCTCGACGCTGGGCGCCACGCTGGCCATGCTGGCCGCACGCTACCTGTTCCGCGACACCCTTCAGCAACGTTTCGGCAACAAGCTGGCCGAGGTCGACAAGGGCATTGCGCGCGACGGGGCGTTCTACCTTTTCACGCTGCGGCTGATTCCAGTCATGCCGTTCTTCGTGCTGAACCTGCTGATGGGCCTGACGCGCATGAAGACCTGGACCTACTTCTGGGTCAGCCAGGTCGGCATGGCCGCCGGCACGGTGGTCTATGTGAATGCGGGCACACAGCTGGCCCGGATCGATTCGCTGAAATCCATTCTGTCGCCGGCCTTGATTGGCTCCTTCGTGCTGCTGGGCCTGCTGCCGCTGATCGTGAAGAAAGTGCTCGCCATCGTGCAGCGCCGCAAGGTCTATGCGCGCTGGAACGCCGTGCGCCCCAGGACGTTTGATCGCAACCTCGTCGTCATCGGCGCGGGCGCCGGCGGCCTGGTCACCGCCTACATCGCCGCGGCGGTGAAGGCCAAGGTCACGCTGGTCGAGGCGCACAAGATGGGCGGCGACTGCCTCAACTACGGCTGCGTCCCCAGCAAGGCACTGATCAGGAGTGCCAAGCTGGCGCACCAGATGCGCCACGGCGCGCGCTACGGGCTGACCGACGCGATGCCGCGCGTTCAGCTTCAAGGCCGTGATGCAGCGCATCCACGACGTGATCACCGCGATCGCGCCGCACGACAGCGTCGAGCGCTACACCGGCCTGGGCGTCGAGGTGCTGCAGGGCTACGCGAAGATCGTCAACCCCTGGACCGTGGAGATCGCGCTCAACGATGGCGGCACGCAGACGTTGACCACTCGCGCCATCGTCATCGCCGCCGGCGCGCGCCCCTTCGTGCCGCCCCTGCCGGGCCTGGACGACGTGGGCTATGTCACCAGCGACACCTTGTGGGACGCCTTTGCGACGCTGGACGAGGTGCCGCGCCGCCTGGTGGTGCTGGGCGGCGGCCCGATCGGCTGCGAGCTGGCGCAGAGCTTCCAGCGCCTGGGCGCGCAGGTGACGCAGGTCGAAATGGCGCCGCGCATCATGGTCCGCGAAGACGTGGAGGTCTCGCAACTGGCGCTCGAATCGCTGCAGGCCGACGGCGTGCAGGTGCTGACCGGGCACAAGGCGCTGCGCTGCGAGCGCGAAGGGGATCGAAAAATTCATCGTGGTCGAACACGCGGGCGTCGAGCAGCGCTTCGCCTTTGACGAACTGATCTGTGCCGTGGGCCGCGTCGCCCGGCTGAGCGGCTACGGCCTGGAAGAACTCGGCATCCCCACCCAGCGGACCGTGGAGACCAACGAGTATCTGCAGACGATCTACCCCAACATCTACGCCGCCGGCGACGTGGCCGGGCCTTACCAGTTCACCCATGTGGCCGCGCACCAGGCCTGGTACGCGGCGGTCAACGCGCTGTTCGGCGGCCTGAAATCCTTCAAGGTCGACTACTCGGTGATTCCCTGGGCCACCTTCATCGACCCCGAGGTCGCGCGCGTCGGCCTGAACGAGCAGGAGGCCACCGAAAAGGGCATCGCGTATGAAGTGACCCGCTACGGCATCGACGACCTGGACCGCGCCATTGCGGACAGCGAAGCCCACGGTTTCGTGAAGGTGCTCACCGTGCCGGGCAAGGACCGGATCCTCGGCGTGACCATCGTCGGCACGCACGCCGGCGACCTGCTGGCCGAGTACGTGCTGGCCATGAAGCACGGCCTGGGGTTGAACAAGATTCTGGGCACCATCCACACTTACCCCACGCTGGCCGAGGCCAACAAATACGCCGCCGGCGAGTGGAAGCGCGCGCACCAGCCGGTGCGCCTGCTCGACTGGGTGCGCCGGTACCACGACTGGAAGCGGAGCTGAAATGAAACCGACCCGCCGACTCGCTATTCAATCCATAGCAGGACTGGTCCTTTTGACGCTGGGAGCGACCTCATTTGGGCAAGATAATGCCACTTTGGTTGCCGCTGACGCCACCTGGGACGCCTTGCTCGCCAGGCACGTGAAATGGCTGCCCGACAACCGGCAGTCGCGCGTGAACTACCGCGGCTTCGCGGCGGACCGGGCCGAGCTGGGCCGGGTGCTGGCCGCCTGGTCGGCCGTGCCGCGCGCCACCTTCAACGGCTGGCCGCGCGAACAGCAGATGGCCTTCCTGATCAACGCCTACAACGGCTTCACCATCGAGCTGATCCTGAGCAAGTACCCCGACCTCGCGTCGATCAAGGACCTGGGCTCGTTGCTGCAAAGCCCCTGGAAAAAATCGTTCTTCACGCTGCTCGGCGAAACCCGGACGCTGGACTGGATCGAGCACGAACAGCTGCGCCCGACCTACGCCGACCCGCGCATCCACACCGCCATCGTCTGCGCCAGTATCGGCTGCCCGGCGCTACGGCCCGAGGCCTTCACTGCGGCCAAGCTCGACGCCCAGCTCGAAGACGGCCTGCGCCGCTTCCTGGGCGACCGCACGCGCAACCGCTATGCCGACGGCAAGCTGCAGGTCAGCCTGATCTTCAAGTGGTTCAAGGACGACTTCGAGAAAGGGCACAAGGGCTTCCGGCAACTGGCCGACGTGTTCGCGCGCCATGCCGACCTGCTGGCCGACGCGCCGGCGGACCGACAGAAAATCAGGGAAAAGAATGCCGCCATCACGTATCTGGACTACGACTGGTCTCTTAACGATCTGGGTCGCTAGCGCACTGGCCGAGCCCGCTCCCGCGCTGGCGCCCTTTCCGGGGGTCACAGGCGGCAAGCCAGCCGCGCCCTGGCGCGTGGTGGGACTGCCCGCCAGCGCCAAGCCGCTCACGCGTTTCGACATCACGACCATCGACGGGAACGCCGTCCTGCGGGTCCGCTCCGATCACTCCTACGCCAACCTGGTTCATGACTTGCCCGATGTCGTGCTGGCGCCCGGCACGCAGCTGCGCTGGCGATGGCGTCTGGACCAGCCCCTGCCCGACGCGGACCTGCGGCGTCGCGACGCCGACGACACGGCGCTGAAGCTCTGCCTGCTGTTCAACATGCCCGTGGACAACCTGAGCTTCACGGATCGCAACGTGCTGCGCATGGCACGCACGCTCAGCGGCGAGAGACTGCCTGCCGCCACGCTGTGCTACGTCTGGGACAACACCCTGCCCGTGGGCACGCTGATCAACAACGCCTACAGTTCGCGCCTGCGCATGCTGGTGGTGGACAGCGGCCCCCAGTATCTGGGCCAATGGGTCAGCCATGACCGGGACGTCGTTGCCGATTTCCGGCGTGCCTTCGGGCACGAAAGCCCTGGCGTTGCACCGCTGGAGGCCGTCGCGGTCGGCGCCGATTCCGACAACACTGGCGGCAAGAGCCTGGGCTACGTCGGGGATGTCACACTCGCGCCATGACCTCGAAATCGGGACTCAAGAAACTGGTTCTGCTCGGCGCAGGCCACGCCCATGTGCACGTGCTGCACAGCCTGGCGCAAAGCCGCCCGGCCGACCTGCACCTCACCGTCATCGCGCCCTACCCGCGACAGCTTTACTCGGGCATGGTGCCGGGCTTCGTGGCGGGCCACTACACCCTGGACCAGTGCATGATCCCGCTGGACGGGCTGCTGGCACGCTGCGGCGCACGCTACTTCCCGACCAGCGGCGTGGCCCTCGACGCCGATTTGAAAACGCTCACGCTGGCCAGCGGCGAGACGCTGTCCTGGGACTGGCTCAGCGTGAACACCGGACCGGTGATGGACCGCGAGAAGATCGAAGCCCTGATGCCTGGCGCGCGCGAGCACGCCCTGTTCGTGCGCCCGATCGAAGGCTTCGGCCAGCTCTGGCCCCAGGTGGCTGCGATGGGTCGCAGCCGCCCCATCCACCTGGCCGTGGTGGGCGCCGGCGCGGCCGGGCTGGAACTCGCCATGGCCGCCGCCCATGCCCTCGGCGGCGCGGGCTTCCCTGCGGGCAGCCGCGTGACGCTGGTGACCGGTGGCCCTGCGCCGGCGACGAGCTACCCGCCAAACGTCCAGAAGCGCGTGATCAAGGCGCTGCGTCGCCTGGGCATCACGGTGCTGCCGGATGCGTGCACGGGCGTGGGCCCCGGTGAAGTCCTGCTGGCCAGCGGCGCCCGCCTGGCGTGCGATGCCCCCTTGCTGGCCATCGGCGCGCAGGCGCCGGGGTGGCTGGCCGGCAGCGGGCTGGCGCTGGACGATGCGGGTTTCCTGGCAGTCAACGCCTTTCAGCAAAGCCTCAGCCACCCGCATGTCTTTGCCGCGGGCGACGTGGCCAGCCGGATTGATGCACCGCATCCGCGCAGCGGTGTGCACGCGGTGCGTGCCGGGCCGCCCTTGCTGGACAACCTGCGCGCGGCGCTGCAAGACCAGCCCCTGGCGCCCTACACCCCGCCGGCGCGCACTTTGAACCTGCTGGCCTGCGGCGCCCGTTACGCCATCGCTTCGTGGGGCAACCTGAGTTTCGAAGGGCGCTGGGTCTGGCACTGGAAGGACCATATCGACCGCAAATTCGTCGCCCGCTACGCATCATGACAGCGCCTGAGCTCCATGGGACCACGCTGGTCCTTTTCAATTTTGACTGGGACCGCGCCGGCTTTGCACGCCACGCGTCGCACTGGCCGACCGCGAGCGCCGGCTTCGACCTGTTCAGTTTCCCGGACCAGCTGCGGCTGGCCTGGTTCGACCTCAACCGCTTCGTCGATCGCCTGGCGCGCCAAGCACCCCGGGAGGGCTGGCAGGCGGTCACCTCCAGCCACGAGCAGTTCGGCGCGCTGGCCGCCGCGCTGCTGGCCGAGCGCATGGGCTGGCCGGGCACGCCGGTGAAAGCCGTGTTGGCCTGTCAGCACAAGCTGCACGCCCGGCGCGTGCTGCAGGAAGTCTGCCCCGAGGCCAATCCGCTGTTCGCCCCGCTGGCCGCCCGGTATGGCGAAGCCGCGCCCGAAGGGCTGGACTACCCCGCCTTCGTCAAGCCGGTCAAGGCGGCCTTCTCCGTGCTGGCGCGCAGCGTGGCGAACCGCGAGGAACTCCAGCGCCACACCCGCTTTGGCGCCTGGGAACTGTGGATCATCCGCCACCTGGTGGAACCGTTCGAGCAGGTCTTGCAAGCACGCCTGCCGGGCACCGGCAGCGCGCACCGCCTGCTGGTGGAGGAACCGGTCAGCGCGCCGCAGTACAACCTCGACGGTTATGTCTGGCAGGGCGAGGTGCGGGCCATCGGGGTGGTGGACGCCGTCATGTACCCGGACACGCAGGCCTTCATGCGCTTCGACGCGCCCAGCCGCCTCGACGCCCGGGTGCAGGCGCGCGCGCTCGACGTGGCGCGCCGCTTCCTGACAACTGTCGGCTTCACGCATGGCCTGTTCAACATGGAGTTTTTCCACGACCCGACGACCGACCGCCTCACAGTGATCGAATTCAACCCGCGCATGGCCGCCCAGCTGTCGGACATTCATGCACGCGTCCACGGCGTGGACCTCCACCGGATCGCGCTGGCCCTGGCGCATGGCCACGACCCGGCCAGCCTGCCCGGCGCAGCCCCTGCGGATGGGGCGGCGTCCAGCTTCGTGTACCGCGCGTTCTCCGCCAATGCCGTGCCGGCAATGCCCACGGTTGCGCAGCGTGCGGCCTTGAGGGCCGCCTTTCCCGATGCACTGTTGTTCGAATTCCCCAAACCCCGCGGGTCCATGGCGCGCGACTTCAAGTGGCTGGGCAGCTACCGCTATGGCATCCTGCACCTGGGTGGCGCGGACGCCACCGACCTGCGCGCGCGTTGCGAACAAGCCAGCGCGTTGCTCGGCTGGCCCGCACCCTATGCCGAGGGACCGCCCGATGAACCGCTCGCGGATCCGGTCCGTCCTGAGCGTGACCGGCCGGCGCTGGCGACCCCGGCCCGCCCTTCCCCTGTTCTTTCAACGGAGTCTTCCCCATGAAACTGATCCCGCTTTCCGCCCGCACGGTGGCCACCCTGGCCCTGGTCGTGTCTCTCGCCGGCTGTGGCGCGATGAACGCGCAAAACCCTTCCTCGGCGCTGCAACCGGTCAACGCCGTGCCTGATGAGGTGGACAGTCGCCTGTTCCTCAAAGGCGCCGACGTGGTGGCCTACTTCACGCAGAACCAGTATGTGCAGGGCTCGCCGCAGTTCAAGAGCAATTACGAGGGCGTCACATTCCGCTTTGCCAGCACCGGCAACAAGGCCCTGTTCGACCAGGCCCCCACCCGCTACCTGCCGCAATACGGCGGCTACTGCGCCAACGGCCTGGTCTACGGCATCCCCTGGGGCGGCGACGCCGACACCTGGAAGATGATCGACGGCAAGCTCTACATCTTCGGGGGCCAAGCCTCCAAGGATGCGTTCGAGCTCGACGAGGCCGGCAACCTGAAGCTCGCCGAAAAATACTGGAACGACGAGGTCAAGGGCAGCAACAGCTTCTGGCAGCGCAGCAAGCGCCTGGTGTTCAAGGTGCCGCACTACAAGACCGGTGACGAGCTCGCCGCGCAGGTCGCCGCAGCCAAGGCGAAGAAATGACCGTTCAGCGCGACATGAGGCGGCGCGCCAGGTAGCTGGCGGCGTCCACCAGCGCCACCAGCGCCATCATCGCGATCAGCACCGAGCTGGTCTCGCCCATCTGGAACAGGCCCATGTGAAAGGCCAGCATCTGGCCCAGCCCGCCGGCGCCCACCACGCCCAGCACCGCGGCGGCGCGGATGTTGTTTTCCCAGCGGTACAGGGTGTAGCTCAGCAACTGCGGCAGCACCTGGGGCAGGGTCGCGTACAGCAGCACCCGGCCCTCGCCCACGCCGCGCACGCGCAGCGCGAACGCCGGGCCTTCCGGGGCGTTCTCGATCGCCTCGGCAAAAAGGCGCCCGAGCACGCCGCTGGTGTGCAGTGCCAGCGCCAGCGTGCCGGCAAAGGGCCCCAGCCCGGCCATGATCAGCAGCAGCGCGGCCCAGACCAGCTCTGGGATGCTGCGCAACGCGTTCAGGACCAGGCGCGTCAACCCACGCCAGCGCGCGCGGTCCTGCGCATGCGTGCGGCTGGCGGGCAACGCCAGCGCCAGGCCCAGCATTGCCGCCAGCAGGGTGCCCAGCGCCGACATCGCCAGCGTTTCCAGCGTGGCCGGCAGCAGTTTCTTCAGGAACGCCGCGCTGGTCTCGGGCGCCAGCAGCTCGCCCAGGAAGCGGCCCATCTTGCGTGCGGCATCCACAGAGAAGAAACTTGCCCCATTGCAGGTCCAGCGTCCCAAAACTCAGGACCGTCAGCACGATCAGCCCGGCCACCCACCAGCAGGCCCGGCAGCGCGCGTCGAACAGCGGCGGCGGCAGCCTGAAGCGCTCGTTCGCCGCGGGGGTTGCTGGGTTCCTCATCGCGCGACCTTAGCCCAGCGCCTTGCGCAGCGCCGCACTGGCGCGGTCGGCCAGGGCCACCAGGGCCATGAACACCAGCAGCATGGTGGCCACTTCAGAGCCGTTGAACATCTTCATCGAAGAATCCATCATCTGGCCCAGTCCGCCAGCACCCACGAAGCCCAGCACGGCGGACGAGCGGATGGCGCATTCCCATCGGTACACGGTGTAGCTGGTGAGTTCGGCGCCGTTCTGCGGCAGCAGGCCGTAGAAGAAGGCCTGCAGGCGCCCGCTGCCATTGCGCAGCAGGCTGGTGGTGGCATGCGCCTCGCCGCTCTCCAGGATCTCGCCATAGACCTTGCCGAGCATGCCGCCGTAGGTCAGGGCGATGGCCAGCACGCCGGCCGTGGGGCCCAGGCCCACCACGCGCACGAACACCAGCGCCCAGATCAGCTCGGGCACGCTGCGCAGCACGATCAGCAGGGCGCGCACCGCCTGGCGCAGCACGGCCGGCATCAGCGCCATGCGCCCGGTCAGGCCCGACACCGACAGCACCCGCACCGACAGCAGCGCCAGCGGAACCGCCAGCACCAGCGCCAGCGCAATGCCGGCGGTGGCCATGGCCACGGTGCGCCAGGTCTCGCGCGCCACCAGCGCCAGGAAATCCGGGTTCAATGCGGGCGGAAAAAAGTCGCCGAGAAAGCGCAGGGTCGGCTTCAGGCTGCCCGGCTCCAGCAGCACCCAGGGCTTGAACTCGGTGAGCACCAGCAAAGGCCACAGCAGCACCAGCGCGGCCGCCGCCCACGCCATGCGACCCAGCCAGGCGGGGTCGCGCCGCTCGGGGGGAGGCAACGGAAGGCTCGACGCGCTCATGAAAAGCTGCTGCGGTGGCTTCAGCGGCAATGCATGACTACCGGCGGCGAACCCGCGGCGGGGACTTCCACCATTTCGGGGGCCGGGCCCGTCAGCTCGTCCAGGTGCTGCGCATACAGCGCGCGCAGGCGCTCCGGCGTGACCTGCGTGGCCGGCAGGTCGAAAGCGAGCTCGCCCTCGCGCAGGCCGATGATGCGGGGGAAATGCGCCAGCGCCATCTCCACATGGTGCAACGTGGCCACCAGCGTGGCGCCGCGCTCGCGCGCCGCCTGCGTGAGCGAGGCGATGGCCTGCGCGGCGCGCGTCGGGTCCAGGGCGGACAGCGGCTCATCCACCAAAAGCAAAGTTGTCGCCCCCACGATTGCCACTTCGTGTGCTGCGCTGCCCCCCGAGGGGACCCGCCTTGCTTGGGGCGGCCCGGCGCTGCGGCGAACCTCCAGGGCCACCAGCGCCCGCGCCAGGCCGACGCGCTGGCGCTCGCCGCCGGAGAGCCGGTCCACCCGGTCGAACAGCTTGTCCGAAAGGTCGAAGCGCGCCAGGGCGGCATCGGCCATCGCGATGGCGCTGGGGTAGATCAGGCTGCGCAGGCTCTGCCACAGGCTGATGTGCGGCAATCGCCCGGCCAGCACGGCCGTCACCACGCGCTGGCGCGGCGGCAGCGGCGGCACCTGCGGCGCCAGGAAAAGTTGGCCACGCAAGCGATGCAGGTCGCCACGCGGCAGGGTCCAGGGATCGCGGCCGTCCAGGGCGAGCGCGCCACCTGACGGCGCCAGCGCGCAGGCCAGCAGGTGCAGCAGCGTGGTCTTGCCGGCGCCCGAAGGGCCGATCACGGCGACCTGCTCGCCCGCGCCGACCTCCAGGCTTAAGGCCCGCAGTGCATCCGGCGCACCGGCACGCGCCGCCGGATGGCGGCCGGAACAGGCTTGCAGCGCAATTTTCATGAAGAATGAGCCGTGGCCCAGCGTCGAATGGTCATTGTCTGCTATGAAACTTGGTCCATGCCATTCTGGCGCCCTGGCCCGGCCGGGCGTCTTACTTCAGCAAGCCGGCGCTGCGGGCGGCCGCTTCGATGCCCTTGTAGTTGTCGGCCTTGGTCGGCACGAACTTCGTGGCGCGCTGCAGTTCCAGGATTTCCTTGCCCTCGGGCGTGGCCGGGTTCAGGTCCAGGAAGGCCTTCGACAGTTTTTCCTTCAGCGCGGCCGGCATGTCGGCGTGCACCGTCCAGTTGTAGTCGTAGTAGGACGGCGTGGTGTAGAACACGCGCACCTTGGAGGTGTCGACCTTTTTGTCGGCGACGAACTTGTCCCACACAGAGATGTTCAGCGCGCCGGCGTCCACCTTGCCGGCGGCCACGGCGGCAATCGTGGCGTCGTGCGCGCCCGAATAGGCCACGCGCTTGAAATCCTTGTCCGGGTCCACCTTGGCTTCCAGCAGGAAGCTGCGCGGCATCAGGTGGCCCGAGGTGCTGGACTGCGAGCCGAAGCTCACGTTCTTGCCCTTCAGGTCGGCCAGCGTCCTGATGGCGGGGTCGGTGGTGATGAAGACCGACTTGAAGGTCTCGTCCTCGGCGCGCTGCACCAGCGGCACGGCCTTGCCGCCCGAGCGCACATTGGCCTGCACGAAGGTGAAGCCGCCGAACCAGGCCATGTCGACCTGCTTGTTGGCCAGCGCCTCGACCGAGGCCGCGTAATCGGTCACCGGGGTGAACTCGACCTTCATGCCCAGGCGGTTCTCCAGGTACTTGACCAGCGGCGCGGACTTGCGCGCCAGCTCGGTCGGCGACTCGTCGGGAATGGCCGTGAACTTGAAAACGGCCTGTGCGGCGGCGTGGCCGGCGAAGGCGACAAGTGCCAAGGCCGCTAACGACCGGACGATGCGGGAAACGGAAAAAGCAGACATGAAATGACTCCAGCAGTTACAAACAAACCACGCCGGATTACACCCCAGAAGGCCAATCCCCTGCTGGCGCAGCGCCTGCTACATTGCGCCATGGTTTCAGCCTCCGCCCCCGCATCGCCTCACCGCACCCCTCGCTTCGTGCAACTGCACCGTGAAGACCAGGCCGCGGTGCGCGACGAACTGCTGCGCGGCCTGATGGCCCCCGCCGCCTTCACCGCGCCCAAGTACCTCTACGATGCCCTGGGCTCGCGCCTGTTCGACGCCATCACCGAGTTGCCGGAGTACTACCCCACGCGCACCGAAGCCGGCATCTTCGCCGCCCACGCCGCGGAAATGGCCCGCTGCGTGCCGGCAGGGGCCACGCTGGTGGACCTGGGCGCGGGCAACTGCCAGAAGGCGGCGCGGCTGTTCGAGGTGTTCAAGCCGAAGCGCTACGTCGCCGTGGACATTTCGGTGGACTACCTGCGCGACGCGCTGGCCGCGCTGCAGCGGCAGCATCCGGCGCTGGAGGTGGTCGGCGTGGGCATGGACTTCTCGCAGTCGCTGGCGTTGCCGCCCGAGGCGCTGTCAGCCGGCGACGGCAGCGACCCGGCCCCGCTGCTGGTGTTTTACCCGGGCTCCAGCATCGGCAACTTCACGCCCGACGAGGCGCTGCGCTTCCTGCGCGACGTGCATGGCGCCTGCGCGCGCGGTGGCCCCGGCGGCGGCCTGCTGATCGGCGTGGACCGGGTCAAGGCCGCCAGCGTGCTGGAACCCGCGTATGACGATGCCTTGGGCGTGACCGCCGCCTTCAACCGCAACCTGCTGCCGCGCATCAACCGCCTGGCGGGCACCGACTTCCAGCTCCCCGACTGGCGGCACGTGGCCTTGTACAACAGCGCCGTGTCGCGCATCGAGATGCACCTGGAGGCGCTGCGCGACGTGACGGTGCACTGGCCCGGCGGCAAGCGGGCTTTCACTTGCGGCGAGCGCATCCACACCGAGAACTCGTACAAATGGCAGGTGCCGGACTTCGAGGCGCTGCTGCGCGCCGCCGGCTTTCAGGGCACCCAGGTCTGGACGGATGCGAAAGACTGGTTTTCCGTGTTCTGGGCGCAGGCCTGAGGTCGGGTCGAAGAGACTGGTTACTTCGCTATTGATAGCAAACTGTGACGATCCGACGCTGGGAATGTGCCAAAAAACTTTGAAATCTCGGTTTCAGGACGTCCCGGCGCTTGCCGCGCAGCTGCGAAAGCCGGCAAAGATGTCGTTGCGCTCCGGAGTGAAGAAATTGCGGTACTTCGGGTGCGCCATGCGCGGCGAAGTCGCCGCACTGGCGCCGCGCAAGACGCGGCGCGTGCCGAACCACGGCGCCGAATAGTCGCGGTAGGGGTGCGGCTCAAAGCCCGGGAAAGGCTCGAACGCGCTGGCCGTCCATTCCCAGACGCGGCCCCATTGGAATGGCGGCTGCGCAGATGGGAGCGTCATCGCAGCGCACTCCCACTCGGCCTCGGTCGGCAGGCGCCGACCGGCCCAGCGGCACCAGGCGTCGGCCTCGTAGGCGCTCAGGTGCACGGCGGGGCTCTGCAGGGCCAGCGGCTGCCAGCGATCAAACCGCCGATGGAACCAAACGCCTTCGTCCCTTCGCAGGTCACGCGGCAGGCCCGGGCCCTCGCCCGCAGCGCCTTCGCCCGCGCGCTGGCCGAACACGGACCGGCGCTGCGCTGCCTCCTGCACCCACTGCCAGCCCTCGGGCGACCACCAGCGTGCATCGTGGTACCCGCCGGCCTCGACAAACGGCAAATAGCGCGCCCAGGACACCGGCGCCGCGTCGATCCCGAAAGCCTGCAGCGCCACCGGATACGCGCCGAGTTCGTTGTCGAAGGCGAAACCTTCATCGGCTGCGCTGCCAAGTGTCCAGTGTCCGGCGGGCGTTTTGCAGACCAGGCCCTCCAGCCCGGCACCGGCCGCTGCCAGTGACGCGATGCCAAGGCCATGCGGGGGCATCTCGGCAGCAGGCTGACCCGGGAATGCCCATTCCGCGGGCAGCGTGATCCCCAGCGCCTGCGCCATATAGACCGCCGCCTCGGCGTGCATGTCTTCGTGAAAAAGCGCCAGCCGGTGGAAATACAGCCCCTCGTCGGTTTCATCGCTGTGCGCGAGCAGTTCCAGGCTGTCGTCCAGCGTGGCGGCCAGGTCGACCCGGGTCGCATCCGCGTCGGGCAGCGGCAGATGCCAGCGCGCTGGCGTGCGGCACCGCGCTGGAGTTGTACAGCGCATCGGCCCCGGCCCTGCGCGACGGGCGAGCGCGGACACAGCGGATCGGCCTGCACCCCGGCCGCGCGCTCGGGGTTGCGCGCCAGCCACCACTCCTGAAACCAGCCGATGTGGCCCAGCTCCCACAGCGGCGGGTTCAGCGTCGTGTCATACGGCACGGCCATGCCCACCGGGCGCAAGGCGGCTTCATAGGCGTCGAACAGGGCCATCGTGCGCGCGCGGCTGTCCTTGAGCGCCTGCGCCAGAAGGACTCGGCCACCGGTGCGCGCGGCGATGGCGGCGCGCCAGAAGGGTCGGTCAGAAGGCAGGGGCATCATCATCGCGCTATAAACCCGTCATGAACAAAGTTTCGGTGGTCATCGTCAGCCCGGCGCTGGCCGATGCCAACAATGGCAACTGGCAGACCGCCCAGCGCTGGCAGCAGATGCTGGCACCGAACTATCGTACCCGCATCGTGCGCGACTGGCCCGACGCTGACACCGCGCAGGACACGCGTGATGATCGCGCTGCACGCGCGGCGCTCGGCCGCGCCGATTGCCGCCTGGGCCGCCGCCCACCCGGGCCGGGGCCTGGTGGTGGTGCTGACGGGCACCGACCTGTACCGCGACATCCACATCGACGCGCTGGCGCAGCAGTCCCTGGGGCTGGCGCAGCGCCTGGTCGTCTTGCAGGAAAAAGGGCCCGACGAACTGCCCGCCGCGCTGCGCGGCAAGGCCCGCGTGATCTTCCAGTCCACCCCCGCGCGCCAGACCCTGCCCAAGACCCGCCGCCATCTGCGCGCCGTGATGGTGGGCCACCTGCGCGAAGAAAAATCACCCGAGACGCTGATGCGCGCGGCGCGACTGCTCAAGGACGAGCCCCGCATCCTGATCGACCACATCGGCGACCCGCTCGACCCCGCGCTGGGCGAGCAGGCCCGGGCCACGGCCGCCGAATGCCCGAACTACCGCTGGCTCGGCGGCCTGCCGCACGAGGCGGTGCGCCGGCGCATCCAGCGCGCGCACGTGCTGGTGCACGCCAGCCGCATGGAAGGCGGCGCCCACGTGATCATGGAAGCGGTGCGCAGCGGCACGCCGGTGCTGGCCTCGCGCGTGCCGGGCAACGTCGGCATGCTGGGGGACGACTACGCGGGGTATTTCCCGCACGGGGACGCCGCGGCACTGGCCGAAGGATTGCGCCGCTGCGCCGCCGGGCTGGCAAACCCCCAGTCACACGCGCCGGCGAGCGACCTGAGACAATTGACCGAGCAATGCGCCCGGCGCGCCCCGCTGTTCGACCCCGCCGCCGAGCAGCGCCACCTGCACCTGCTGATTCACGAGATTCTGGAGAACCTATGAACCCCCACGCTCACACTTGTTCGCTGCCCCCCGAGGGGGCGCATGCCTTCTTTGAGGCGGCTCGGCACGCGGCATAACCATGAACACACCCACCGCCCCCCTGGCCCAGCCCCGCCTGACCTCGCTCTCCCACGGGGGAGGCTGCGGCTGCAAGATCGCGCCCGGCGTGCTGTCCGAGATCCTCAAGGGCACGGCGCACATGCCGATCCCGAAAGAGCTGCTGGTCGGCATCGAGACCGCCGACGACGCCGCCGTCTACCAGCTCAACGAAGAACAGGCACTGATCGCCACCACCGACTTCTTCATGCCGATCGTCGACGACCCCTTCGACTTCGGCCGCATCGCCGCCACCAACGCCATCAGCGACGTCTACGCCATGGGCGGCACGCCCATCATGGCGCTGGCGCTGGTGGGCATGCCGATCAACGTGCTGTCGCTGGAGACCATCGGCAAGATCCTGGACGGCGGCGCCTCGGTCTGCCGCGAGGCCGGCATCCCGATCGCGGGCGGCCACACGATCGACTCGGTCGAGCCCATCTACGGCCTGGTGGCCATGGGCCTGGTGCACCCGAAGCGCGTCAAGCGCAACGCCGATGCGCGCGTTGGCGACGTGCTGGTGCTGGGCAAGCCGCTGGGCGTGGGCGTGATGTCGGCCGCGCTGAAGAAAGACGCGCTGGGCGCCGAAGGCTATGCGCAGATGATCGCCACCACCACCAAGCTCAACACCCCCGGCCCAGACCTGGCCGCGCTGGACGGCGTGCACGCGCTGACCGACATCACCGGCTTCGGGCTGGCCGGCCACGCGCTGGAGATCGCCCGCGGGGCGAACTGCACCATCCACATCGACTGGGCCAACGTGCCGCTGCTGAGCGGCGTGCGCGAGCTCGCCGCGCAAGGCATGGTCACCGGCGCGTCGGGCCGCAACTGGCTCGGCTATGGCGCGGAGGTGTCGCTGCCCGCCGGCTTTGCCCCGCCCGACCAGGCCCTGCTGAGCGACCCGCAGACCAGCGGCGGCCTGCTGGTGTCATGCGCGCCGGACACGCTGGATGAAGTGCTGGCGATCTTCCAGCGCCACGGGTTTGACCGCGCGGCCGTGGTAGGCCGCATCGAGCCGGCCGGTGCGTCGCGGCTGGTGGTGGGCTGAGCCAGATAAATTGACAACGGAGCGCCCGGCCCAGGCGCCAGAAAAAAAGAGCCCCACGAAGCGGGCTTTTTCACGAGACCGCAGCGGCTTGCCCGCTGGTGTCGGTGGCGGCAAGGGTGAGAAACATGGAACCAGCCGCTGCATCGCCGTCTCGGAAACTTTGCATAGCGTCCGTTTCTGACAGGTACGGCCAAGCGTTCGATCTCCTTGAAGTTGTTTACCCCGCATAAGTACAGGCTTATGGAACTAATCGCTTAGCACTCGATCACAGAGAGTGCTAATATTTGGCTTCCATGAAAGGATTTCTGGCATGACCGTTCAAACTGGATCGTCTGTTAACGCGCTGGCGCTGGCCAATCCGTGGGCCAGTTCTTCGCTGACCTTGCCCGCGCTGGGCAATCTGGATGCCTATATCTCGGCGGTGAACCGCCTGCCGATGCTGACGCTGGAAGACGAGCAGGCCTTTGCGCGCAAGCTCCGCTCCGACAACGACCTGGAGGCCGCGAGCAAGCTGGTGCTGTCGCACCTGCGGCTGGTGGTGTCGGTGTCGCGCAAGTACCTGGGTTACGGGCTGCCGCACGGCGACCTGATCCAGGAGGGCAACATCGGCCTGATGAAGGCGGTGAAGCGCTTTGACCCGGACCAGGGCGTGCGCCTGGTGAGCTATGCGCTGCACTGGATCAAGGCCGAGATCCACGAGTACATCCTGAAGAACTGGCGCATGGTGAAGGTGGCGACCACCAAGGCGCAGCGCAAGCTGTTTTTCAACCTGCGCTCGATGAAGCAGGGTTTCAAGGCCGATGCCGGCGCCGACGACGCGACCCACCGCGACACGCTGAGCGAGGGCGAGATCGATGCGGTGGCGCGCCAGCTCAACGTGAAGCGCGAGGACGTCATGGAGATGGAGACGCGCATGTCGGGTGGCGACGTGCTGCTGGACCCGAGCCCTTCGGACGACGGTGAGCAGGCGTTTGGGCCGATTGCCTACCTGGCCGACACGCCGCCACGAGCCGACCGCCATGATCGAGGCGCACCAGCGCGATGTGCTGGCCAGCGACGGCATTGCCGCGGCGCTGGACGCGCTGGATGCGCGAAGCCGGCGCATCGTGGAGGAGCGCTGGCTCAAGGTGAACGATGACGGCTCCGGCGGCCTGACGCTGCACGACCTGGCTGCGGAATACGGCGTGAGCGCCGAGCGCATCCGCCAGATCGAGGTGGCGGCGATGAAGAAGATGAAGACGGCGCTGGCGGCCTACGCCTGACGGGCACCCCGCCCCGCCTGCATCAAAAAGCCCGGTTCGCCGGGCTTTTTTATTCCTGATTGAATAGCGGAAAACGTCCATTCCACGCTGGATACCGGGCGAAAAGACTGAATTTTCCCTGCCCTGCGCCGGTGGCGCGCCTTCAGCTGCCCTTGAGCAGCAGTTTTACGTCGGCGGCAAGGGCCGGCGCGCCGCTGGCATAGCGGTTGTACAGGCGCAGGCGGCCTTGCGGGTCGTACATGTAGCTGCCGGCCGAGTGGTCCATGGTGTAGCTGGTGGGGGTCTTGCCTTCGACGCGCTTGTAGTAGACCTTGAAGTCTTTGGCGATGGCGGCCAGCTGCTCGGGCGTGGGGATCAGCGCCAGGAAGCTGGGGTCGAAGTTGGTCATGTAGGCCTTGAGCATCTCGGCGGTGTCGCGCGCGGGGTCGACGGTGATGAAGATGCCCTGCAGCCTGTCGCCGTCCGTGCCCAGCAGTTTCTTGACTTCGGCCAGCTCCGCCATGGAAGTGGGGCAGACGTCGGGACACTGGGTATAGCCGAAGAAGACGATGACGACCTTGCCGGCGAAGTCCTTGATGCTGCGCGGCCGGCCGTTGTGGTCAGGCAGCGGAAAGTCGCGCCCATAGTCGGCACCGGTGATGTCCACGCCCCGAAACTGCGGCTTTGCGTCGGAACAGGCACTGATCAGGCCAGCACCCAGCGTCAAAAGGCCGCCATACGCTATTGTTTTAAGAGTATTTCGCTTGTTCATCGCAGGCTAGAAGAGGTAGTGGTCGACCAGCAGCGCGGCGAACAGCCCGCTCAGGTGGATCAGGGAAAAACGGAAGGTCTTGCGCGCCAGCGCGTCGGAGTAATCGCGCCACAGCACGAAGGCGTAGACGATGAAGCCGGCGCTCAGCACCACGGCCACGCCCAGGTACAGCCAGGAGCTCATGCCATAGGCAAACGGCATCAGGCAGGCGGCAAACAGCACCAGGGTGTAGAGCAGCACCTGCAGGCGGGTGAATTCGTTGCCGTGCGTCACGGGCAGCATCGGCAGGCCGGCCTTGCGGTAGTCCTCGACCCGGTACAGCGCCAGCGCCCAGAAATGCGGCGGCGTCCACAGGAAAATGATGAGGAACAGGATCAGCGCCTCGGGGCCGACATCGCCCGTCATGGCGGCCCAGCCCAGCACCGGCGGCATGGCGCCCGAGGCGCCCCCGATGACGATGTTCTGCGGCGTGAGCGGCTTGAGGATGACGGTGTAGATCACGGCGTAGCCCACGAAGGTGGCAAAGGTGAGCCACATGGTGAGCGGGATTGACCCAGACGTACAGCAACGCCGAGCCGATGGCGCACATCACCGCTGAAAACACCAGCGCCTGCCGGTCGCTCAGCTCGCCGCGGGCCGTGGGGCGCCAGGCGGTGCGCTTCATGCGCGCGTCGATGCCCTTTTCCACCAGGCAGTTGAAGGCGGCCGCCGCACCGGCCACGAACCAGATGCCGGCACTGGCCAGCACCATGCGAAGCGCGTCCGCCCAACTCGGCACGCCGGGCACGGCCAGCACCATGCCGATCAGGGCGCAGAACACGATGAGCTGGATCACGCGCGGCTTGGTGAGCGCGTTGAACTGCCGGATCACCGACGGTGTGCTGGCGGGGGACGCGGCGGCGGTCATGCGGGAAGCCTTGAAGAAACTGTTCGGGTGACGGGCGCCACGGCGCCGGCCGTACGGCTGGCGCCCAGCGCCCAGGTCAGGACCACCACGAGGGCGGCGGCACCGCCGGTGTGCGACACCGCGGCCACCAGCGGCCAGTCCAGCACGATGTTGGAAACGCCGGTGGCGAACTGCCAAACGGCCAGCCCCGCGATCCAGCGCGCCTGTGCGGGCAGTGCATCGGCGCGGCGAAGGCGCCACGCGAGCAAGGCCAGCGCCGTGAGGACCGCGTAGGCGGCCAGACGGTGCACGTAATGGATGGCGGTGAGGGCCGAGAAGTCGATGGGCGCGCCGTCTGGCGTGTGGCCCAGGGTGCGCCAGACCGTGAAGCCCTGCGAGAAGTCCATGGCCGGCCACCAGCTTTGCTGGCACATCGGGAAATCGCTGCAGGCCAGCACGGCGTAGTTGGTGCTGACCCAGCCGCCCAGCGTGGCTTGCACGACGACCAGCGCCGCAGTGACCCACAACCCGAGCCGCAGGCCGGGCGCCAGTGCCACCGGACCCTGGCCCGGCGCCGCTTGCTGGAAACGCACTGCCTGCACGCAAAGCAAGGCCAGCAGTGCCAGGCCGCCGAGCAGGTGCAGCGTGACGATGGCCGGAAACAGCTTCATGGTGACGGTGAGCGCGCCGAACGCGCCCTGCACGCAGACCCAGAACAGGGTCAGCGTGGGCCACCAGGGGTTGACCGGCAAGGCGCCGTGGGCGCGCCGCCGCTCGATCCAGCTCAGGGCGGCCAGCGTGAGGATCAGCACACCGACGCCGGTGGCGAGGTAACGGTGGATCATTTCGACCCAGGCCTTGCC
>CAVSCI010000013.1:0-224825 GCA_963726365.1 uncultured beta proteobacterium
TGGGTGAGTTGATGAGGTAGCGGTTGATCGGGTTTTCGATCAGCAGCTGCGTCTTGCCGTCATACATCGTCACGGACCAGAAGGCATTCACCGGCGGCAATTGCCCGGCAGGGAAGGTCAGCGTGTAGTCGTGCTTGCTGGCGTCCAGCACGGCGCCACTGACGTCCTCGCGCGTCATCGGGTACATGGCCTCGACGGCGTCGTTGCCATAGATGCCCCCTTTGGCCGCGGCGGCGCGTTTGAGCCAGTCGCCATTGAAGAAGCCGCGGTCGCCGAACATGGCGCCGACCTTCCAGCCATTGACGTTCTTCATGCCATTCGTCATGAATGCGTCGATCTTGCCGTCGCCCTCCTTCATCGCCAGCAACAATGCGGCCTTGTGCTCCAGCGAAAGGTCCTTGAATTCGAAGGTCTTGCCGGGTCCGATGCCGATGCTGGCCAGCCGCGCACGGACGCCACGGTCCTCCGCGGTAACCGGCACATACTGCAGCGCCGCATCAAGGTAGGCGAAGAAGTTGTCCTTGATGCCGGCCGTCGTGGCCGGGACAAATGCGGTCTCAGGCGCCGGCGGCGGTGCCGGCTGCTTCAGGAAGCTTGAAAGCGGCTGCGCCTTGTAGCCCGCCTGCACCTTCACCACGTTGGGCATGTCCGCCGCGTTGAACAGCTGGGTGCGGAAGATGGTCAGCCCGAACGGCGTCGTGGACTGGAACACCTTCTTGATGCCGGGCGGTGTCTCGCCCTTCCAGTCCGGGCCGACGACCAGATAGTTGCCGGCCTCGCTGCCGGTGGCGCGGCTGCCGATGTAGCCATAGTTGTAGGTGTTGCCGTCGACCAGTTGCACCGAGTAGTAGCGCTTCTTGTCCACCGCCGGCACCGAGATCACCATCGGCTCGGCGCGCAGGTCCAGCCAGAGCATCGAGTACGGCGTGTCGCTGTTGGGCGTAACGACGGCCGTGTCCTTGTAGGTGAAGACGCGCGATTCGTTGACGATGGTGTTGAACGGCCCCTTGTATTGCCCGGAGTTCTTGTCCACGACGAACTCGTGCATCACCGCGTAGTTCATCACCAGCGGCAGGCCGTAGATGAACGCTTCCTCGGCGATCGCCTTGACCTCTGCAATACCGGGGCGGCCATCCTTGGTCGGACCCGAGGCGGCCCCTGACGCAGCAGAGGCGGCCGGCTTTGCGGGCGCCTGCGCGGCCTGGTTGATGGGATCGTCCTTTTTGCCGCAACCGGCCAGCGCAAGTGCGGCGGCAACCGCAAGGAGGGTCAATGGGTTGAGGTACATAGGAACAGGGTTCTCCATAGAAAAAGAGCGCGAGCCCGCAGGCACTCGGTTGACTCTTCGCAAAAGGGGGGCCGTCGCGGACCGATTGTAGGTTCGCCCGAGCCACTCAGGTGGGGCGTGCCGGGTCGGGACCGACCCGAACGGCGGGCCGTCAGGCAACTCATGGCCAGGCGATCAAGGCTTGCGGCGTGAGCGCCGCCGGGCCCACACACGCACGTGCCAGAACAGCTTGACGCCAAGGTACCCTCCGGCGGCCCCGCCCACTGCAAACAGGCCCATGCCAAGCAGGGTCGGCCAGCCGAATGCGGACAGCCATTCGATTGCGCCAACGCCTTGTGGTGCTGCAGCGGCCAGGGGTTCACCCAGAACCAGCGCGCCCAACTGGTAGGCCAGCCAGAGCCAGAAGCTGATCGTCAGCGGATTGGTCACCATCGTCATGGCAGCGGCGACCGGGATGTTGGCGCGCCACCAGGTGCAGTGGGCCGCCGCCACGACGACCTGGGCGACCGGAATGACAAACGCCCAGAAAGTGCCCACCGCAACGCCGCGCGCGACAGACTCGTGCTGCAGGCGCCAAAGGCGAGGGTCGAGCAGCCTGCCGGCGACGGGTCGCAGCCACCGGTGGGCCACCAGCGCCTCGCGGCCGGGCAGTGACTGGCGCAATCGCTCCGTCCAGCTCGGTAGCGAGCCCGTCATGGCGCCAGGCCTTCGATCGTCATCAGGTGCATCAAGTTCGGCCCTTCTGTTTGAGGAGCCCATGTTGCCGCTCTGCAGGCCCGGGCAGAAGCAGGAAACTCCGCCTAAACATTCCCTTTTTTACGAACCAAATTGAATATTGAATCAGTCTAAACATACTTATTTCAAACTAAACTTCACCCACACCGGTGCGATGGCGTTCAAGCACGATGCACAGGCGGTGCAGGCCGAAACGCTTGCTGTATTCAAATTCTTAAGGCTGACTGGACATGGAAACAATTGCTCCCCTGTGGCTGTGGACCACCTTCGGTGCCATCGTGCTGGTGTCGCTGTTCATTGACTTCGTGGTGCTCAAGAAGCAGGGTTCGCACGACATCGGGGTCAAGGAGGCGCTGAACTGGTCGCTGGTCTGGATCGCCCTGAGCTTCCTGTTCAACGGCCTGTTCTGGTGGGCCGTGAAGGACAGCACCGGCTCCACCGAGATGGCGAACACCAAGTCGCTGGAATTCCTGACCGGCTACCTGATCGAGAAGTCCCTGGCGGTGGACAACATCTTTGTCTTCCTGATGATCTTCACCTACTTCGCGGTGCCCACGGCGTTCCAGAAACGGGTGCTGATGATCGGCATCATCGGCGCCATCGTGCTGCGCACCGTCATGATCCTGGTGGGTGGCTGGCTGCTGGCCGAGTTCCACTGGATCCTGTACGTGTTCGGTGCCTTCCTCATCCTCACCGGGGTGAAGATGTGGTGGGCGGCCGGCAAGGAGCCCGACCTGGAGGACAACCCGGCCTTGAAGCTGCTGCGCAAGTTGTTGCCGGTCAGCAAGAATTACGACGGCGAAAATTTCTGGACCGTGGAAAACGGCCGCAAGATCGCCACGCCGCTGTTCATGGTGATCTGCCTGATTGCGCTCACCGACGTGATCTTTGCCGTGGACTCCATCCCCGCCATCTTTGCCATCACCAGCGACCCCTTCATCGTGCTGACCAGCAACGTGTTCGCGATTCTGGGCCTGCGTGCCATGTACTTCCTGCTGGCGGCGGTGGCCAACAAGTTCCACCTCTTGAACTACGGTCTGGCCGTGATCCTGGTGTTCATCGGCACCAAGATGTGCCTGATCGACCTCTACAAGATTCCGGTCGGCGTCTCGCTGGGTGTCGTGGTCGGCATCCTGGCCGTGACCATGCTGCTCAGCGTGCGCACCGCCAACGTCCCGGCCAAGGGTCAGAAAGCCTAAAGCGGCGCCTGAAGCAAGCGCTGCACCAGCGGGTGCTTCACTTTGCGCTCGGTCCCGATGGCGAAGAACTCCTCAGTGACGCCTTCGCAGGGGCCCAGGCGCTGCACGGCGTAATGGGCCAGCAGGTTTTGATGCACCCATTCCGCCGCCGGAAACAGGCCCATGCCACTGGCGCCAAAGGTCTTGAGCAAGGCACTGTCCTCGAACTCTCCCACCACGCGCGGGCGGATGGCGTGCTGCTCGAACCAGTGGTCCAGACGGGCGCGCACAGCGGTATGCGCCGTCGGCAGCAACACTGGCATGTCGGCCAGGCTTTGCGGGAAGTTCTTGCTCGCGGCCGTCACGAGCTCGGCCGTGCCGTACCAGGCGAAGGCCGAAGAGCCCAGGGCGTGGCTGTAGAGCTTGATGTTGGGGTTCGAGGGTGCGGGCCGGTCCGACAGCACCACGTCCAGCCGATGCAGCGCCAGATCGCCCAGCAGATCGTCAAGGTTCGCCCTCGTGGCACAGAAGCCGCAGGTTCGGCTCCGTCAGGGCCGGTTGCAGGAGACGGTGCACCACCAGCTTGGGGAGACCATCGGAGATACCGACGGCCAGGCGAACCGCCGGTGTGCTCACCGCGTCCCGCACCAGCGCCGGCAGTTCCTCGCCGAGCTGAAAGATCTGGTCGGCCTGCCGCATGGCGGTCAGACCGGCCTCTGTCAGCACCAGCCCGCGCCCTGCCGGCTTCAGCAGCGCGTAGCCCAGCGAGCGTTCCAGTTCGCGCACCTGGGCGCTCACGGTCTGCACAGCCATGTCGAGTTTGTCAGCGGCCCGGCTTATCCCGCCTTCCTTGGCCACCACCCAGAAGTAATACAGGTGCTTGTAATTGAACGGCGTGCTCATCGGCAGTTTTTTCAGGAGTATTGATAACAAATTATCTGCTTTTCTGGAAGCCGGATGCCGTCTATCTTCGAGCTTCCTTCCATTCACCGGAGAACCTTTCATGCAGATCATCGTCGAATCCCGCGATGCCGACGCCACCCCCATGCGCGACCTGTCCATCGCGCGCGTGCGCTTTGCCCTGCGCCGGCTGAAGGCCCTGGTGCCGCGTGCGAAGGTGCAGTTTTCCGACGTCAACGGACCCCGTGGGGGCATCGACAAGCGCTGCCAGGTCGAGCTCAAGACCGAAAGCGCTGGCACGGTGGTGATTGCGTCGCTGGCGCGCGACTGGCGCACCGCGCTGGACCGATCCCTGAGCCGGGCCACCCGGGTTTTGACGCGCAGTCTTCAGCGCAGTCAAAAGCCTGCCCGCGGCCGCACCGCGAGACTCGCCCTCGGGGGCTCCAATGAGTGATTTCGTCCCGCCAGACATGGCCGCCGGCGGTCTCATCTTCGCGGCGGCGGTTCTCTACGCAGCATGGCATGAGTACGCAGGAAAAAACCAGCGTGATGCCAGATTACTGGCCGCAACGGGTGCCGTCAGCCTGATGGGTAGCGCGACGGTCTGGTTCCTGTGAAGCACCACCCGTGAATCTCTCCCGTTCCTCGATTTCCATCGAACCATCCCACGAAAGAAACGTATGAAATGCCCTGCCTGCCCCGATACCACCCTCGTCATGGCCGACCGCCAGGGTGTCGAAATCGACTACTGCCCCGCCTGCCGCGGCATCTGGCTTGACCGCGGCGAACTCGACAAACTGCTGGACCGTGCGGCCACAGCGACAAACGCCGCCACACCAGTTCATGTGCAAGCCTCGCAGCAGCACCGGCGAGCCGACTTTGAAGACTCGGACTACCGCACTGGGCACCACGACCCGCGCCGGCGCAAGAAGTCGTGGCTGAACGACTTCTTCGATTAAGACGAAAATCCCACCAATGCAAAGCTTCCTCGACCCCGCCATCCTGTTCTTCGTTTTTGGCATTCTGGCCGGGTCGTTGAAGTCGAATCTGGAGATACCGCCACCCATCTCGCGGTTCCTGTCGCTCTACCTGTTGATGGCCCTGGGCCTGAAGGGCGGTTTTTCCCTGGCCCAATCCGGCCTGACCGCAGACGTGCTCATCAGCCTTGCGGCCGCGCTGGCCATGGCGACGCTGGTGCCCGTGCTGGGCTACCTGACGTTGCGCCGCTTCCTCAACCGCTTCGATGCCGCGGCGATTGCCGCCACCTACGGCTCGGTCAGCGCAGTCACCTTCATCACGGCCGTTCAGTACCTGGACAACCATGGCATCAGCTTTGGGGGGCACATGGCCGCCGCCATGGCGCTGATGGAGTCACCCGCGATCGTGCTTGCGGTGGTGCTGGCCAATCATGCGCGTCGAACAACTACGCTTTCGAATGAGCCCGTATCCGCATCCAGCAACGCCCCCCTGGGCCGCATCCTGCACGAAGCCCTGACCGATGGCGCGCAGCTCCTGCTGCTGGGCGCGATGCTGATCGGCGTGCTGACGGGCGAGTCGGGCCAGGCCGCCATGAAACCCTTCTCGGTCGATCTGTTCAAGGGCATGCTGGCCTTCTTCCTGCTGGACATGGGCCTGCTGGCCGCGCGCAACATGGGCAAGCTGAGGGGACAGTCCGTCTGGTTGCTGGTCTATGCCATCGCCGGGCCATTGGTGCATGCCGGCATTGCGCTGGCGCTGGGCTCGGTGCTGGGCATGTCCACGGGCAATGTGGCCCTGTTGATGGTGCTGGCCGCCAGCGCGTCCTACATCGCCGTGCCTGCGGTCATTCGCCATGCGATCCCTGAGGCCAACCCCTCGCTGTACTTCGGCATGTCGCTGGGACTGACCTTTCCGTTCAACATCCTGATCGGCATCCCGCTCTATGTGCATGTGGCGCAGCTGTGGCGATGAGTTTCCGTTTTTTTCGAAGTCGCGTTTCCGGAAAAGCTGCTTTTCCGGGAGGGTTTCCAGGATGACACTGGCGCACGGCTGTCAAGGATGGCCACCTGAACAATCCGGACGAAGGAAACATTCATGCGCCGATATGCCCCGAACAGCCCACAGGCCGCTGCCCGCATCGTGGCCCTGACCGTCATCGCCGATGGGGATGTCGGCGCGGCTGAGCTGGCCTTGCTCGATGAACTCGCTGTGCACCGGCAACTGGGGCTGGAGCGCGAAGCCTTGCATGCGGTCGTCGATCAGTTCTGCGAGGACCTGCTGTCCAGCAGACAGCTCGCCTGGGCGGACGCCTGCCCGGTGGACGAATACACGCTGGCCGAATTGATGGCCGAGATCGATGACCCGGCCCTGCGCAGAAAGGTGCTGGGCCTGTGCGTCCGTCTGGCCGAGGCGGACGATCTCGTCGCCGAGGGCGAATCCGGTGTGTTGATGGCCGCCATGGCGCACTGGGGCTTGAACCACCGGCTGCTGCATGCGTACGACACCGGACGGTCGCGGCAAGCGGCGTGACGCTCTGGGCGCTTCAGCCCGCCAGATCCCCGAGCCACAACATCGCCGCCTGCAACTCCGCCGGCCGGATCTCGTGGGCTCCGGGGTATTCGTGGTAGGTCAACGCGAGGGGCAGCGTGGCCGCGAGATCGCGGATGGCGCGCGCGCTGGCGACGGGAATCACGCCGTCCTGCAGGCCATGGCTGACCCAGAGCTGTTTGCCGTGCAGCGCCTCGGGTCGCGCAGCGAGCGCGTCCACCTCGGGCAACAGCCGGCTGTGCATCACCATCGCGGCCTGCAGCAGCGCAGGCCGGGTGCGCAGCAGGCTCAGCGCCATGATGCCGCCCTGGCTGAAGCCGCCGAGCACCACGCGCGCGGACGGCACGCCGAGCTGCTGCGCCAGCGCGTGCACGGTGCAGAGCACGGCCTCGCGGCTGGCCGCTTCCTGGGTGCGGTCGATGCGTCGCGAGCCGTCGGACGCGACGCTGAACTCGAACCAGGCGTAGCTGCCCGGCCCCAGCTCAAAGGGCGCTCGCAAGCTCACCACATGGAACGGCGCCGGCACGAACTCTGCCAGGCCGAACAGGTCTTCCTCGTTGCTGCCCACGCCGTGCATCAGCACCAGCAGCCACGGCCGGGCTTCTTCCGACGCCGCAGGACGGTGCAATAACGATAGCAACTTCCGCCCGTTTGGCGCCGGGCTGTTGCCCATTTCATTCATATTTCTGCTCATCAAGGGGCATTCGAGCCACCCAGCGCAAACGCATCCATGGCCAGCATGCTGTACATCACCTCGCGGCTGATGTAGTCGGTCTGCAGCGGTGTGTCACCGCCCCAGCCGGCAGCACCCAGCGCGAAGAAGACCGGCAGGAAGTGGTCTTCGGTCGGGTGCGCACGGTGGGCGTGCGGGGCGAGTTCACGGTAGTTGAGCAAGGCGGTGCGGTCGCCGCGCACGACGGCCGACTCGACCCAGCGGCTGAACTCCAGCACATAGGGCGAAGGCTCGCGGCCGCCGCCGAAGAACTCGCCGAGGTTGTGGGTCATGCTTCCGGTGCCCACCAGCAGCACGCCCTGGCTGCGCAGCGCCGACAGGGCCTGGCCCAGCGCAAAAACCTCTTTGGGGCCGGCGCCTAGCGGCAGCGCCAGTTGCACCACCGGCACCTCGGCCTGCGGATACAGATGCATCAGCGGCACCCAGGCGCCATGGTCCAGCGGACGCTGCGCGTCTGCCTGGGCGGCGATGCCCGCGGCCTGGAGCAGCGCCAGCACCTGCTGCCCCAGCTCCGGCGAGCCGGGCGCGGGGTATTGCAGCTGGTACAGCGCGGCTGGGAAACCGCCGAAGTCGTGCCAGGTGGCGGGTGCCGGGTTGGTCATGACGGTGGGACCGCGCGCCATCCAGTGCGGTGACATCACGACGATGCCGCGCAAGGCCTCGGCAGGGGCATGGGCTTGCGCCCAGGCGTGCAGCGCCGGGCCGGTGGTACCGGCGTCGGTGGCGAACAGCGGTGCGCCATGGGAGACGAACAGGGCAGGAAGTACAAAGGTCATGTGAGGTTCCATTGCAAGGCGAAAACCAGCTATTGCACGCAGCTCGCTTCGCCGCGATCCGTAAAGTTGCTGCCCGACGCCGGCAGGAATTCCCAGCTGTATTTGCCATCGCCCAGGACAAACCTGACCACGCCGAAGGAACCCGCGCCGCGGACTTCGCTGTTGGGCTTCGGCGTGCCGAAATCATAGAGGGCCGCGCCGCCCGTGCCGATCACAAATTGCCGGATGCCCCGGGACGGATCGACCAGGCCATCCGGCGTCTGGGGTGCGAAGCGTTCGTAGGTGTGATCGTGCCCCACCAGAACCACATCGGCATTGAATTCGTACAAGGTCCGCCAGGTGTCGGAGGAGCGTGGATCATCGCCGTGGGTGCTGGACGATGAAAACCGCGGGTGGTGCCAGTAGACGAGGGTGCATTTTTTGCTGCGGGACGCCGCGAGGTCTGCGCGCAGCCACACCTCCTGCGCAGAGCCCCTGGCCATGTCAATGTTGCTGTTCAGCGAAATGACGTGCCAGCTGCCCACCTCGAAGCTGTAATAGCCGCGCTTGTCGGGACCGGCTCGTGCGCCGAAATAGCTGTAGTAGTCGGCGCCGCCAGGCACACCGTAGTCGTGATTCCCCGGTGCTGGGAAGCTCCGCGCCATGAACGCGCCGTACGTGGGTTCATAGCAGCTGCGGTACTCGGCCAGCGTCCCCGAGTTGTAGACCAGGTCACCCAGCAGAAGAAGCGGCATCTCCGGCACCAGCCCGCTGATCAGCGCGGCGGTCTTGGCCGCTGCAGAACTGGCGGCGGGCTGGCTGCCACACTGCGCGATATCCCCCACCGCGAGGATGCTGACCGACTCGACGCCCGGCGACACGGCCGCCCCGCTGCTCGCGCTGCCACCGGAACACCCGACGGCAATCAGGCCGATCGTGAGGGTGGCAAACAGCCTGGTCCGGTGCATCGCAGGTTTCACGCCCGGGCGCTCTCGGCGGCAATCTGCCGCAGCGCCTGCTCGAACACCGCCGCGGGCTGGCCGCCGGAGATCAAATGCTGGTCGTTGATGATCACTGCGGGAACCGAGTGGATGCCGGCGTTCTGATAGAAGCGCTCCTGCGCGCGCACCTCGGCGGCGAATTCGTCGCTGGCCAGGATTGCGTTGGCACGAACCCCGTCCAGCCCCGCCTCGGCCACGGCCGCCAGCAGCACCTCGGGCGACTCCGGGCTTTCCCCGCGCCCCTGGTAGGCTGCCAGCAGCGCTTTTTTCAAGGCCACCTGCTTGCCAGCGTCTTCCAGGCTGGCCCAGTGCAGCAGGCGGTGCGCGTTGAAGGTGTTGTAGACCCGGCCACGCCCGGCCGGGTTGAAGATGAAACCGACCTCCGCGCCGCGCTGGCGGATGGTGGCGCGAATCTGCGCCTGCTGCTCGGGCGTGGAGCCGTACTTCTCGGTCAGGTGCTCGGTAATGTCCTGGCCGCCGGGCGGCATCTGCGGATTGAGCTCAAAGGGCTGGAAATGCAGCTCGGCGCTGACCGAGCCCTTGAGGGCATCCAGCGCCTGCTCCAGCGCGCCCAGACCCACGGCGCACCATGGGCAGGCAATGTCGGAAACAAAATCGATCTTGAGGGTGGTGGTCATGGTGGAAAAGGGCGCGGGGCCGAATGGTTCTGAGAGCTTCGAATGCTAGGCGATCCGCAGGATTCCTGCTCCCGGCGCCGTTCCAGGGGTGTACGGCCGCCGCGACGGCGCGCGTCAATCGTTCAGCCGGCCGGCCACCTTGCCGCGCAGCGCCTTGGTCGCCGAACGCTGGCTCTTGCCCTCCAGCCGGCGCTGCTTCGAGCCGTAGGTGGGCTTCGTCGCGCGCCGCGCCTTGGGCGGATGCGCCACGCTGTTGACGATCTCGTGCAACCGCAGTATTGCGTCCTGGCGGTTCTGCTCCTGGGTGCGGTAGCGCTGTGCCTTGAGGATCAGCACGCCCTCGTCGGTGATGCGCGCATCGCGCAGACACAGCAGGCGCGCCTTCACATCCTCGGGCAATGAAGACGCGGGGATGTCAAAGCGCAGATGCACCGCGCTGGACACCTTGTTGACGTTCTGCCCGCCCGCACCCTGCGCCCGAATGGCCGTGATCTCGACCTCGGACGCGGGGATGACGATGGGGGTGATGGTGGGCATGGCGGATGATGGACGCGGTGCGCGCAATCGTGAGGAACTGGCAGGCGGAAGGCTAATGTGCTCTACGTTTTCGATAGCAAATAATGACCATCAGACGCTGGAAGCGGCCTGAAATTCCTTGCGAATCCGGTCTTCATGGCGCCAGAACCGCCAGCAACGCGTCGTCAAAGGCTTCCGGCCGCTCGAACTGCACCCAGTGCCCGGCATCCGGGATCAGCGTCAGGCCGCGAAAGTCCGGCGTAGCGCCCGCATAGGCAGCGGCCAGCTGGCTGATCCAGCTCTTGTACAGCGCATCGTGCGCGCCGTAAATGGCATGGACAGGGCAGCTCACGCGCGCCAGCGAGCGCGCCAGGATGTCGGTGTGTGCCAGGCGCCGGCGCGGCATGCGGTCGCGCTGCAGGTTGGCGATGTGCAACTCCAGCGCCAGGCCGTCGATCAACGCGGTGTCACGCAGCATCAGCGCAGCCAGGTTGTAGCGGTGCACGTTTTCCTGCTCCGCCGCAGAGCTCAGATGCCGCCAGGCCTTGAGTTCGAACTGGCGCTCGGGCGTGACACCCATGGCCGGCGCACCCACCAGTACCAAGCGTCGCGCCAGCACGGGGTGCGCTGCCAGCAGCATGCCGGCGGTCATGCCGCCAAACGAGAAGCCCACCAGATCGCAGGGCACGCCGCCCAGCAGCGCCTGCAGCCCCTCTGCCAGCGGTGCGATCAGCGCGTCAGCGTCACCGCCGGTGGGCGGCAAGGCCGAGGCGCCGAATCCGGGCAGATCGGCGGCAATCACCTGGCGTCCGGCCGCCACCAGCGGCTCGATATTGCGCAGCCAGTGCGTCCAGCTGCCGCTGCCACCGTGGAACAGCACCACCGGCGGCTGGCGGCCATCGCCCGCGTTGCCCCAGACATGCCAGACCATGACGCCCGCGCCGCAGGGCGTCTCGCGCCGCGTGCCCAGGCCTTCAAGGCGCCGGAGGATGTCCGCATCTCATCGACGGTCGCGAAAACTGCCGTCATTTCAGCCGGCCATCGCGGCCAGGCCGGCAATCGCCAGCGGGTAGCCCTGCACGCCGAAGCCGCACATCACGGCCTTGGCCGCCGGCGACAGGTAGCTGTGGTGGCGGAAGGCCTCGCGCGCATGCACATTGCTGATGTGCAACTCGATCAGCGTGATGCCCGTGCCCTTGATCGCGTCGTGCAGCGCGATGCTGGTGTGCGTGTAGGCGCCCGCGTTGAAGATCACGCCGGCCAGGGTGCCCGCCGCTTGCAGCGCGGCCGGCCTCGTGCAATCCAGTCCACCAGCACGCCCTCGTGGTTGCTCTGGCGGAAATCCAGCTTCAGGCCGTGCGCGGCGCAGGCCTGCTCGCAGAGTTTTTCGACGTCGGCCAGCGTGGCCGAGCCGTAGACGGCGGGCTCGCGCGTGCCGAGCAGGTTGAGGTTGGGGCCGTTGAGGATTAACGCGGTTTTCATCAGGTGTCTTTCGAATCGGGGCACAAATGCCAATGGTAGGCCATCCCGCCGGCCCATCGGTTTGGGCAACAGAGCCGCGCGGCTCGCGCGGCGCGCCATGGCCTCTGAAGTGGCGGGCTGGCGGCGTGGCGTGGCGCGTCGGGAGTCAATCCTGAATTCATAGCTTTCAATGTCCATTCGAAGCCGGACTGATGCCCATAGAGCTTGGGAAAACCGTGGATTGTCCGCACGGACCCGTCTGCAGGCCGACTCTGGTTACAGTGCAGGCTTGCCCGCACCGATGAACCCGAAGGGCCGGCCTATCGCTTCACCCGCCTCATCAACACGCCCGCCAGGACCCACAGTCCATGAATAAATTCAGCTTCATTCCGCCGTGGACCCTATTCGCCCCGATCGCGGGCTGGCTGATCCTGGCCGGTACCCTGTTGGGGGATGGCCGCTGGTACCCGCTGTTGCTGGCCGTGGGCCTGATCGGCAGCGTGCTGGCGGCGGTGCACCATGCCGAGGTGGTCGCGCACCGTGTGGGCGAGCCCTTCGGCACGCTGATCCTGGCGCTGGCGGTCACGGTGATCGAGGTCGCCTTGATCGTCTCGCTGATGCTGGTCGGCGGCGCCGCGACAAGCGCGCTGGCGCGCGACACGGTCTTTGCCGCTGTCATGCTGATCCTCAACGGCATCGTCGGGCTGTGCTTGCTGGTGGGCGGCACGCGCCACCGTGAGCAGAGCTTTGGCCAGCATGGGGTGAGCGCCGCGCTGGCGACCCTGGCGGCCATCTCGGTGCTCACGCTGGTGTTGCCCAACTTCACGACCAGCGTGCCAGGGCCGGTCTACAGCCCGAGCCAGCTGGCTTTCATCGCCCTCATTTCACTGGTGTTGTACGGCACCTTTGCCCTGGTGCAGACGGTGCGGCACCGCGACTATTTTCTGCCGCCGAATGCCGCGGCCGACGAATCCACCCATGCGGAACGCCCCGGCGTTGTGGCCGCCAGCCTGGCCGGCGCCCTGCTGCTGGCCTGCCTTGTCGCCGTGGTGCTGCTGGGCAAGGCCCTGTCGCCCACGATCGAGGCGGCCGTGGTGGACGCGGGTGCGCCCAAGGCGCTGGTGGGCATCATCATCGCGGCGGTGGTTCTGCTGCCCGAGGCCCTGGCGGCCCTGCGCGCGGCGCGCGCCAACCGCCTGCAGACCAGCCTGAACCTGGCGATCGGCTCGGCGCTGGCCAGCATCGGCCTGACGATTCCAGCCGTGGCCCTCGTGGCGCTGGCCACCGGCTGGACTTTGACCCTAGGCATCGACCCGAAGTCCACCGTGCTGCTGCTCCTGTCGCTGATGGTGACCACGCTGTCGCTGGGCACCGGGCGCACCACCGTGCTGCAGGGCATGGTGCACCTGGTGATCTTCGCGGTCTACCTGTTCACGACCATCGTGCCGTAGGCGCGGGCGGCGACGGAGCCGATGCCGTATCTGGACATTGAAACGGCGCGGCGCGGGGCACCCGGGGGTGACTCCTGAATCAACAGCTGACCGTGACCTATTGACGCTGGGATGGCGGCAAAATGGGTCTGGACTGGGCTGTGGGAAGCCCCTGCAACCGGGTCGTCACGGTTGCTGAACCCTTGCGCCTGCCGACGTTCGCAGGCTCAAGGTCCGCCGGGAAGCCATCAGGGCGTCCAGCGCATCAGCGTCACGAGCACTACCAGGATTCCCAGGCAGAGGTTGATCGAGACCCACATGCGAATCTGTGCCAGAGCCGCACCGCCGGCGGTCCATTCGGACGCCGCAATGGCCCGGCCGAACTTCTTGTAGAGCACGAAGCGGATGGTCATGAAGATCGCCACCATCGCCACCCCCAGCACGGCCATAAGGGTCAAGACCAACGGCATCTCGAAGCTGCCCCCGACTGCACCACCAGTTTGGCCACGCGGCCCAGCATCCAGACACCGCTGACCAGCGTCAGCAACGAGGCCGCCAGCACAGCCTGGAAGAAGCGGCCGAGCACATCGTGCATCAGGCGCAGGCGCACTGGCGGTTCGAGCTGGGCGACGGCGGGGCGCAGGAAGAAGTGCGCAAAAACCATGCCCCCGATCCACACGATGATGGACAGTACGTGCAGGGTCTTGAGGGTCGCATAGATCATCGAGAGGCTCCGTTCAGACTAAGAACAGACGCAGCCTCCACGTGCTGCCCCAGGCCCATGCCATCAGCATCAGGCCCGCATTGACTTACAGCGCCAGCCCCCGCCCCCGCAGACCAGCGGCTCGCTCGGTGCGAGCGGGCATTTGGCCGGAAGGTCTCATCGACTCACGGCGCGCGGGCCGCGGACGGGCGGCGAATCGTCACCACCACCAGCGTCACCACGGTCAGCGGCACGACAAAGCCCAGCATCACGCCCGAGAAGGCCTGCAGCGCGTCGTGCTGCTGCGCGGCCAGGATCAGGTAGGCCACGTAGGCAAGGTAATAGCCGAGGAAGACGCCGCCTTCCCAGCGCGCGATCTCGCGCCCGGTCACGAAGACCGGCAGGCAGGCCAGCGCCACCGCCAGCATCACCCAGATATCGAAGGTCAGCAGCGATGGCGCAATGGACAGGCCCAGGTCGCCCGATACCAGCCCCGACAGTCCCAGGCAGCCCAGGATGTTGAAGGTGTTGCTGCCGACGACGTTGCCCACGGCGATGTCGCGTTCGCCCTTGAACGCGGCCGTGATGCTGGTGGCCACCTCGGGCATGCTGGTGCCGGCGGCGACGATGGTCAGACCGATGACGAGGTCGCTCACGCCCATGGCCTTGGCGAAACTGATCGCGGCCTGTACCAGGTAGTCCGAGCCGAACACCAGCGCCACCAGGCCGGCGGCGATCAGGCCGATCTGTGCCGCCCAGTGGCTGTCCCAGGCGCCGGCCTCGGCGGGGTGGATCTCCTCGGCGAAATCGTCCTTCGCGGCCTGGGTCTCGCGGCGCGACTGAACGACCAGGAACACGGTGTAGGCGACCATCAGCGCGAACAGCAAGCCCCCATCCAGGGCCGAGATCCGGCCATCCAGCGACAGCGCCAGCAGCAGCAGGCTCGCGCCCAGCATGATCGGCACTTCCTGCCGGATCAGCTGGATGTTGACCACCAGCGGCGCGATCAGGGCGCTGATGCCCAGGATGAACAGCACATTGAAGATGTTGCTGCCCACCACGTTGCCAATGGCGATGTCGGTTTTGCCGTCGAGTACCGCGCCGACGCTCACCGCAAGCTCGGGCGCGCTGGTGCCGAAGGCGACGATGGTGAGCCCGACGACCAGCGGGCTGATGCCGAACGACAGGGCCAGCCTGGACGCGCCGCGCACCAGCACGTTGGCGCCGATGACCAGCAGGATCAGGCCGCCAAGAAACATGAGCAGGTTCATGATCCGGCACTATACCGACACGCATCGGCCCACCGCAGGCCGGTCTGCCAGACGGGCCGCCCAGCGCTCGGCCTCGGCGCCGGTATCAGGACCGGGCGCAAACGCCTGGCGCGGCATTGCGCTCGCGCCGGCGCTGGCCGGTCCTTTCGCACGCAGGCGTGCCCAGGAACAGCGTCGCCTGCAGCCATCGCGTCACATCACCTGCGCCCTCGCGCGACAGCCCTTGCCTTCATGCGGCGACCTGCCGGCGCGGCCCGAGGCCGGAGCCGCCACCCCGGCGGCGCGCCATCGCAATGAGCAGGTGCACGCCCGCCCCCAGCAGGACAAGCAGCGCGCTGCCGAGACCCCAGATCACCCAAGTCGCCACGGTCAGGCCGCCAGCCAGCACCGGGGCGGCTTGAAGCGCGCTGTCGACAGCCGGCGCCAGGCCTGAAAGCAGCGCGCTCATCGCCTGCATGATCTCCGGCGGCAGCCAGGGGGCCAGCCACTCTGGCAGATGAAAGCTGTCAAAGCCTTTTGTGCCGCCTGCCAACGCGCCGGCATTCGAGACCGCCCACACAGAGAAGGCATGGACCGCCCAGGCCGCGATCGACCAAAGCATGAGAAGGCTGACCACCATAAACCAGTTGAGTGCATAGAACATGATCGTTTCCTGTTTGATGAATAACACGAGACGCTATTCTTGGGCTGTTCATGATTCGGAAAAACCAGCTCCAGACAGATTAAGACTTCTGTTTTTTCGATATTCGATGGCCATGGTCAACGGCCATCGTCGGGGCTGCTTCCGGCTCGCCACCAAGGAAGACGGCCTCGCCCGCGCGGCCGGGTGACCGGACATGGCGGTGCCGACCATCAGCGCCCGGGTGCGGGAACTCGAAAACGCACCTTGCCGCCCGTTGTTCAAGCCCGCGGGTCTTCGCGAAGGGTCTGGTCGATGCGCGGCAAGCCGTCGAATTTCAGACCCCGTTCGCGTGGCCCGTCAAGTTGGTTCGACACATCGAATGCCGAACGGCACCCCTGCGCGCAGGGCAGGCGCCGCAGCCCGACCCCTTGGGCGTCACGCGCGGGCGGGCCGGACTTCGCTGAGCTTGGCGCGAACAAAGGCCTGCTCGGCAGCCGAGAAGTCCCATTGCTCGATCTGGCAGCCGCCCGAGGGTGAATCCGCGCCCCAGCGCAGCAGGTTCACCGAATTGGGCACTCCCGCGCGCACCCGCGACGAGACCGCCGTTCCGGCCTGCACCGCCCACATCGGCCGTGGCAGGCCGTGCAGCGCCATCACGTAGGGCAGGTGGATGTGCCCTCCCATGACAAGGTCGGCGCCGGCGGCGGCCCAATGCTGCAGTGCGGCGGCGTGCCCTCGCAGCCGGTTCGGCGCGTCTTTGGCGCGCGTCACGGCCACGGGCTGGTGCACCACCACCACGCGCAACTGCGCAGCGCCGGCGCCCGCCATGAGCCGGGCCACGCGCTCGATCTGCTGCCCGGACACCTCGCCATGTTTGTGCCGCCAGGCACGGGTGGTGTTGACGCAGATGACCATCAAATCGGGCGAGGAGTGAACGGGTTCGAGATCGTCACCGAAAGCCGCGATGTGGCGCGCATAGGGGCGGCAAAGGCGCGTCCACAGGTCGAACAGCGGTATGTCGTGATTGCCCGGAACCGCCAGCACCGGAACGCCCAGACGGTCCGTGAACGCGCGGGCCGCCCGGAACTGCGCCGGCCGTGCGCGCTGCGTGATGTCGCCCGACAGCACGAGCAGATCGGGCCGCTGCCGCCGGGCCAGCGCCACCAGCGCTTCGAGGACTGGCGGCTGCTCGGTGCCGAAGTGCGGGTCCGAGATCTGCAGCAGAATGCTCATCCGCCTGACCCCCCGGTGTCGGACGCGGTGTCGATCACGACTTCATCGCGCCGCGGCATCAGCAGGTACAAGGGCCTGGCAAGCACGCGGAAGTCCAGCGGCGCGCGCAGCCGCGTGACCTCGCCGTCGAAGGCCACCTTCACCCCGCGGCGGCCGGGCGTGAGCGTGGGCCTCACCACCATGTGTTCGAACTCGAAGCGTTCCACGCTCTGCGCATCGCCGAGCGTGCCCATGGCGCCGTGCAGCATCAGCCGGATCATCGACAGCATGCCGATGGGCCGCAGCATCAGCGCGGCCATGCTGCCGTCGCCGGGCGTACCGGCCAGGGTGTCTTCTGGCTCCGCACCGAACTGCTGAAGTTGCAGCCGGTTGTTGCCTACAAAGAGCGTCAAGGTCTGGACGTCGCGAACCGTGCCACCCATCTCAATGTGCAGTCGCAGCCGGCGCTGTGCGCGCAGCAGCGTCGCACAGGCCGCCACGAACGCCACCCAGCGACTGCGGCCGAAGCGCGCCTTGTACGCCTCGCGGTCTTCCAGCAGATCGGGGTACAGACCCAGGCTGGCGTTGACCAGGAACACGCGGTCGTTGATGGCAGCCACCTGGACCGGCGAAGGCGTCCAGCCCAGCAACTGGCGTGTGGCCTCGGCCGGATCCGCTGGAATGCCATGCGTGCGGGCGAAGTAGTTGAACGTGCCCTGCGGCACCACACCCATGGCGCAACCCAAGGCGTGCGCGGCCTGTGCCACCGTGTTGAGGGTGCCGTCGCCGCCGACGGCGACCACGGCCGTACGGGTGACGATGGCCTGAGTCGCTGCCTCGTGCGCCACCTGGGCCAAATCGGCGGGGCGGCTGAACAGCAGGTCCCCTCGACGTCCGCCAGCCCGCAGCGCGGCGTCGATCACGTCGCGCTTCGCATTCGCGTCGCTGCTGCCCGCTGCCGCATTGATGACGAACTGCAGCGGTGACGCGGGGTCGATCTCCGGGCATGCAAGCATGGGACGGTCGGGTCAGGCCGGGGCGAACACACTCAATCGTGGCGCAGCAGGTCACCGAAGACGGTGTGCTCGCCCTCCTTGCGATCGGCACCCGGTGCGTCGTACAGCACGAGCCAGCGCGCCTTGCCGCCAGACAATGCCGGCGGCAGGTCGCAGATCGCTTCGGCGCGGTTGGTGCCGCGTCCGTGGGGCAGCGAGACCGACTCGGTCAGCGCCGCCTCGAAGCGCACCGGTTCGCGGTTGGCCGCCAGCAAGGGCCGGGCTGCAGGCCACTTGAAGACCCGGATTTCTCCGTTCAGCACCATCGTCGGGCCGGCCAGGATATAGAGGTCGTCGCCGGAGAAGTGCAGGTCCCGGATGCCCAGGCCGTCGAGTTGCAGGAAGTGCTTGCGAATCAGCCTGCCGCTGTCATCCAGCGGCACCAATCGCAGTTGGTCACCGCGGGCTTCGACCGCGATCTCGAGCATTGCCGACCAGCCGCGCAACACCGGGCCGCGCAGACCGAGCAGCAGCCGGCGGCCGTCCACGGCCAGCCCTTCGATATCGAAGCCGTTGTCCTTACCCGGGATCGCCATGTAGGGGCCGAAGTGGGGGTCATCGGCAAGCGCCCGGGTGAGCAGGTTGGTTTGCGAGTCGCCCTTCAGGCGCAACGCCCGCCGGCCATCCTGGGCCTGCCGCACCAGGCGGGGCGCGCCACTGCCGTCGGTTTCGAGGGGAAGACAGGCCAGCAGGCGCCGATTGCCGTCAAGCGCCACCTTCGCCAGCCGCTTCGCGTTGTCGGCGTGGTCCCGGTCCGGCTTGGCATTCTTGCGCTTCAGGCCATGCGAGCCCACCACCCACAGGAAACCATCAGCCACGGCCATACCTTCCAGATCGGCCTCTTCCCCGGCCGTACCGGGAAGGTCCAGCAGATCGGCCAGTGGGAAGTCACGTACCTCGCCAAAGCGCAGGGCCTCGCGCCCTACAGGGTCCAACCGGCGCATACGGTCCAGACCGCAGGCTTCGTCGCCAGCCACCCAGAGCCAATCGCCGGTGAAGGCCGCGCCCGACAAGTTGGATTGAACCAGGCAACCCGGCACGAATTCCAACCGGACGGCATTTGCGCTTCGAGTGTTGGGCATGGGATGGATTTTCCGGAGGATGAAGTGCCAGGAGGGTTTGCGGATCGGGCTTCGCGACAAGCCGCAGCTGCGACAGGGCGAAGTATGCGGCCAGCGCCAGATCTTTTGTTCAGGTTCGTCCGATGTCGAAGTTCTCAAAAAGCTGCTGCTGCAGAACCAGCCAGGGAGCCGCACCACGTCTTTGCTCCAACCCAAGAAGTTCTGCGGTGCAAGTGTGTTCAAGGTCCCGCCCTGCACAAGCAAGCGATCTGCGCGACCTGACCGAGCGCCGTGTGCGCTTCGCATTGCGGCGCTTGGGGCGGCTTGTGCCGCGCGACGGGTTGCAGATGCAGGACGTGAACGCACCCCACGGCAGGGTCGGCAAGCATTGCCGATGGAACCGAAGACCGAAGGTGCCGGGGTAGGTCGTCGTCGCCCCCCGTGGCGAAGCGCTGGCGCACCGCGCTGGACCGCGCGCACCAAGGTGCCGCAGGGCATGGTGCACCTGGTGATCTTCGAGGTCTACCTGTTCGCGACCTTCGTGCGTTAGATGGGGGACGCACAGCGCCTGCCCTGCCCGTACACTAGACTCCGGAAAAAGGAGAAAGTCGATGACAATTCTTGTCGCTTATGCGCCGCGTCCGGAAGGGCGGGCCGCTCTTGAAAAAGGCATGGAAATTGCCGAACGCCGCAATGAACGCCTGATGGTGGTCAATGCCAGCCCCGGCGGACACGGGGACGACGAATCCCAGGCAGATGCCCAGGATGTCGAGCGGGTGGAAGCCTTGCTGGCGGGGTCCGGTCTCAACGCCGAATTCAAGCAGTTCGTCCGGGGCAAAAGTGCGGTTGCGGAAATCGAGGCGCTGGTCGAATCCCTGCCGGTCTCGTTGCTCATCATCGGCCTGCGAAAGCGAAGCGCGGTGGGCAAACTCATCCTGGGCAGCGTGGCGCAGGAACTCCTGCTGTCGGTCCCCTGCCCGGTATTGGCTGTGAAGGCCGCGTAAATGACGGTGTTGCAAAAAAGCAATTTTGATAGCAACAAAGGGTTATCTCTGTTGCCAAAATGCCGCGCAATCGACTTAATGGGACACCGAATCAACTTCTGTAGCGAGGTTCCCAGTGTTCATCAAGCGTCTTTTGAATGCGGCCCTTTCCCTTCTGAAGCAAATCGGCCGGCATGGGTCAGATGGCGCCGGCGGTCACGCCCAGCCCCCCAAGCAGCTTGGGCACTATGCGGCCTGCATGATTTCTCGCGACAGTCTGCCAAGCTGATATGCCCAACTTGCGGCTCCTCACGGGGGCTGCAACTTCCTGACAACCCAGCCGCACGGCTGGGTTTTTTCATGGTGCGCCCGAACGGTGGCGCGAACGATGCACCGCCAGCCAGGCTTTTGAGCTCACCATCCCGGGCATCGGGCCTTTTCCGACCAACGAATAGGCCATCGCTGACTGCGCCCCATCGACGCCGGACGGATGTCGCAAGACGACCTGGCGCCGTCCACCACAGCCTTGTCCCGGACTTGTCCGGCGCGGTGATGGCGTCTGCCTGAAAATCACCCCGGTGAAAACCCGTCATTTCGCGCAGCTGGTTGCGCTGTCCGCCCTGTGGGGCGCCTCCTTCATGTTCCTGCGCATTGCCAGCCCGGTGTTCGGGCCCAATGTGATGGCGGCCTTGCGCATCGGACTGGCCACGCTGACGCTGACGGTCATCATGGCCGCCATGAAGCAGCGCTGGCCCTGGCGGCACTGGCGCGAGCTGACGATGCTCGGCGCGCTGTCGGTGGCGGTGCCCTTCCTGCTGTTCGCCTGGGCCGCGCTGCGCCTGCCGGCCGGCTACAGCGCCCTGCTCAACAGCACCGCCGTGGTGTTTGGCACGCTGGCGGCGGCCTGGATGAAGGAAGACACGCTGACCGCGCGCAAGCTGACCGGCTGCGTGCTGGGCTTCGGCGGCGTGGCGCTGATCGTGCGCCTGGGCCCGGTGGCGCCAACACCCGAGGTGCTGCTGGCCGCGCTGGCCTGCATCGGCGCGGCGGCCTGCTACGGCGTGGCCACGCCGCTGATGAAGCGTGCGACGAAGCGCATGGAGCCGCTGGCGATCGCGGCGGGCATCCACCTCGCCTCCCTGGCCTTGCTGATGCCGGGTGCGGCCTGGAGCTGGCCGCAGGCACGCTATTCCGAGGCGGCGATGCTGGCCCTGCTGGTGCTGGGCGTGGTGACCTCGGGGCTGGCTTACTGGATGCACCTTCGGGTGATCCGCCATGTGTCTTCGGTCGCGGCAATCAGCCCGGCCTTCATGATCCCGGTGTTTGGCGTGACCTGGGGCCACCTGTTTCTGGGCGAGGCGCTGGGCTCGGGCATCTGGGCCGGCGGCGCGCTGATCCTGCTGGCCACCGCGCTGGTCACCGGCTTCAACCCGGTGCAGAAGATCCTGGATGCTGTAGACGCCAGACCTTGAAGGCGCAGCCGGTCGCTATCAAACTGGTAGCTATAGATAGCCAGAAGACGCTGGACAAGCCGTATTTTGAGCTTATAACGCCGCCTGCCAGACCCCCGAGAACGCCCGGCAGGCCGTAGGCGATGACGGTGTACAGCGCCTGCCCGCGCCCGCGCAGACGCCCCGGGAAATGGTGCGAAAGCAGCGCGATGCACACCGTGTGATGCGTGGCAAAGGTAAAGGCGTGCAGCGCCTGCGCCAGCAGCAGCGCCACCAGCACGCTGGCGCTGCTGGCCGTGATCCCCATGCGAAGCACCATCGCCGCCGAGCACAGCATCAGCCAGCCGGTCAGGCTCAGCATCGGCAGCCAGCGTGACTGCGTGAAGAACCAGCCGATCTCGACGATCACCGACACCGCCCACAGCACGCCGATCATGGTCTTGCTGTAGCCCAGCGAGTCCAGATAGAGCGAAAAGAACACATAGATGCCGATGTGCGAGAGCACATGGAAAAACGCCGCGGCAAAAAACCACTGAACCGCGCGCTGGCGCAGCACCGGCAAGACCGGGACCCGGGCCTCATGCGCGGGAATCGCCTCCTTCAGGTCGGGCAGGAACCAGACCGCCAGCGTGACGGCCGCCAGGCTCAGCGTGGTCCAGGCCGGAAAGTCCTTCATGCCGAAATGTTCGAACCAGGCGCCCGCCGTGAACACCGTGACCAGGAAGCCCAGCGAACCCCACAGACGCACGCGGCCGTAGCGCCGGGCGTCGAAGCTGCCGCCCTGGCTGACCAGGTGCGCCATGGCCGCCTCGCTCATCGGCATCATCGAACTGGTGTGGGTGAACATGACCAGCAGCACCACGCCGAGCCACAGCGGGCTGAGCTCGAACCACAGGCCGACGGACACGAGCAGCGCGGCCGTGGCCCCGTAGCGCAGCAGCCTGACGCGCTCGCCGGTGTGATCGCTGAGCCAGCCCCAGCCGTAGGGCGCGAAAAGGCGCGTGGCAGCCTGCACCGAGGTCAGTACGCTGATGGCGAACAGGCCGAAGCCGAGTTCCTTGAGCCACAGCGGCAGGTAGGGATTGAAAAAGCCGATGTGCGCGAAATAGCCGGCCGACAGCGCCGCAAAGGGAATCAGCTGGCGGCGGCCGGCGGCGCCCGCGCTCATGGCGACAGCCTCAGAGGAAAGAGGCCTTGATCGGCGACACCGGCAGGTTCACGTCGGCGCACTGGGCGCGGTGGCGCAGCGCGTGCTCCATGACCACCAGCGCCAGCATGGCCTCGGCGATCGGCGTGGCGCGGATGCCCACGCAGGGGTCGTGGCGGCCCTTGGTGACCACCTCGGTGGAATGGCCTTCGATGTCGATCGACTCGCGCGGCGTGAGGATGGAACTGGTCGGCTTGATGGCGATGCTCACTTCCAGGTCCTGCCCGGTGCTGATGCCGCCGAGCACGCCACCGGCGTTGTTGCCCTTGAAACCCTGGGGCGAGAGCGAATCGCCATGCGTGCTGCCACGCTGCGTGACGCTGGCAAAGCCGGCGCCGATCTCCACGCCCTTGACCGCGTTGATGCCCATCATGGCCCAGGCGATGTCGGCGTCCATCTTGTCGAACAGCGGCTCACCCAGGCCCACCGGCACGTTGCGGGCGGTCACGCGCAAGCGCGCGCCGCAGGAGTCGCCGGCCTTGCGCAGTTCGCCCATGTAGGCCTCCAGCGCGGACACATCAGCCACCGGCGCGAAGAACGGGTTCGTGGGCACGTGGTCCCAGCTTTCGAACGGGATGGTGATATCGCCGATCTGCGTCATGCAGCCATGGAAGCTGGTGCCGTACTTTTCAAACAGCCATTTCTTGGCGACCGCGCCGGCGGCCACCATGGGTGCGGTGAGGCGCGCCGACGAGCGACCACCGCCACGCGGGTCGCGCAGGCCGTATTTGTGGAAGTAGGTGTAGTCGGCGTGGCCGGGGCGGAAGGTCTGCAGGATGTTGCCGTAGTCCTTGCTGCGCTGGTCGGTGTTGCGGATCAGCAGGGCGATCGGCGTGCCGGTGGTCTTGCCCTCGTAAACGCCGGAGAGGATTTCCACCGCGTCGGGCTCGTTGCGCTGGGTGACGAACTTGCTGGTGCCCGGGCGGCGGCGGTCCAGGTCGCCCTGGATGTCGGCCTCGCTCAGTGCCATGCCAGGCGGGCAGCCGTCGATCACGCAGCCGATGGCCGGGCCGTGGGATTCACCGAAGTTGGTGACTGCGAATAGGGTGCCGAAGGTGTTGCCGCTCATGAAACCGATTATCCCCGACCCATGGCGGGCCGGGGGCCCCACGCCGATCTGGTGCAAACCGCCTGGAACATTTCATGCTTGATGCTGCGCCGCAGCAACTCTTTTTGCGCTGCCCAACCCGGAGGAACCCCATGCTGGACCGCACCGCCACCCTGTTCTCCCATGTCAAGCCCGCCGATACCGACTACGCGCCCGGCGGCCTGCGTGATTTCTTTCTCTACCGCGACCTCGGCGTGGCCGAAGCCACGCACGGCAAGGTCATCGCGCACCTGGTCAAGGCCAATATGGCACCTGAAAAGGGCACCGGCTGGCACCGGCATGAGGCGGATTTCCAGATCGTCATCATGGTCAAGGGCTGGGCCAAGTTCATGTACGAAGACCAGGTGACCCTGGTGCAGGCCGGCGACTGCGTGCACCAGCGCCCGGGCATCCGGCACTACTTGTTCGACTACTCGCCCGACATGGAGTATCTGGAGATCGTCTCGCCGGCCGACTTCAAGACCGTGGACGTTGAAGCGGTGTGCCCGATCCCCGACCCCACGCCCTGGGCCTGAGTCTCGCCTGATCGGTTCGGGACAGAGCCGGCATTGCCCTGGTCTGTCCCGCAAGATCCAGTCAGTTGAGGACAGAGCAAAATTTCACTGCGTGTAAATTCTTGGTCTGTCCCGCAAGATCTCAGAATTCCGCTTCGAGTTCGTCGATTTCGTCGGGCTCGAGTTGCGCGGCGGCCACCCACTCCTTCATGGCGGGCAGTGCCATGATGGTCTTGCAGTAGGCCGCGCAGACCGGGTCCAGCGCCACATCGTAGGTCAGGAAGCGCGTGACCACCGGCGCATACATGGCGTCTGCCATGCAAGGGTGGGCGCCAAACAGGTAAGGCCCGCCGTAGGTGGCCAGGCACTCTTTCCAGATCTCGACGATGCGGGCGATGTCGCCCTGCGCGCGAGACCACACCTTGTACTTCGGGAAAAACGCCTTGATGTTCATCGGCAGCGCCGAGCGCAGCGAACTGAAGCCCGAGTGCATCTCGCCGCAGATCGCCCGGCAGTGCGAGCGCGCCGCCAGGTCGGCCGGCAGCAGGCCGGCCTTGGGCTTGATCTCGTGCAGGTACTCGCCGATCGCCAGCGTGTCCCAGACCTTCAGGCCCTGGTGCTGCAGTGAGGGGACGAGCATGGACGAAGACAGCAGCAGGATCTCGGCTTTCATGGCCGGGTCGTCGGGCGGCACCACATGCTCGGTGAAATCGAGCTTGGCCAGTTTCGCCATCAACCAGCCGCGCAGGGCCCAGGCGCCGTAGTTGCGACTGCTGATGGTGAGTACGGCTTTGGACATGAACAGTCTCCTAGGGTGGTTGACCCGGCAACGCAAAGGCTGTGCCAGACCGAAGCGCACCGGCCCGGTGCATGTCCCGCAGCGCTGGCTGGCCCGCTAATTGCCTTCAAGGACAGCGACACGACCCCCTCTTCAGGAACCCCATGCTTTATCAGGCCTACCAACTCCAGTCCGACCTGATGTCGCCGCTGCGCCTGATGGCCCAGCACGCCAGCGCCAGTCTGTGGCTGCAAAAGACCGAGCGCAGCCTGGTGCGCCGCCTTTCGGCCGCCAGCGAAGTCATTTCGCGCATGCGCCTGACACACGCCCGCCCCGCCTACGGCATTGACACCGTGACCGTGGCTGGCGAGGAAGTGCCGGTCACAGAGGAAGCCGTGATGTCGGCGCCATTCGGCACGCTGATTCGGTTCCGCAAGGCCCACACGGGCGGCGAGCCGCACCCGCCCGTGCTGCTGGTGGCGCCGCTGTCGGGCCACTTTGCCACGCTGTTGCGCGAAACCGCGCGCACCCTGCTGCAGGACCACGATGTGTACATCACCGACTGGCACAACGCGCGCGACGTGCCGTTGAGCCAGGGCGCGTTCGCCCTGGACGATTACATCGACCACATGATCCGCTTCCTGGCCGCCATCGGCCCCGGCGCCCATGTGGTCGCAGTCTGCCAGCCCTGCGTGGCAGCGCTGGCGGCCACCGCCGTGATGGCCGAGGACGACCACCCGGCCCAGCCGCTCAGCCTGACGCTGATGGCCGGCCCGGTGGACTGCCGCGTCAACCCGACCGGCGTGAACACCCTGGCGATGAGCAAGCCGATCGAGTGGTTCGAGAAAAACCTGATCAGCCGGGTGCCCCTGCCCCATGCCGGCTTCATGCGCCGCGTCTACCCCGGCTTCGTGCAACTCACCGCCTTCATGAGCATGAACCCGGAGCGCCACAAGCAGGCCTTCAAACACATGTACGAGCACCTGGTGGAGGGCGAGGTCGAGGAGGCACGCACGATCCAGAATTTCTACGACGAATACCTCGCGGTGAACGACCTGCCGGCCGAGTTCTACCTGGAAACGGTGGAAAAGGTGTTCCAGACCTTCGATCTGGCGCGCGGCGCGCTCAGCTACCGCGGGCGCACCGTCAACCCGGCGGCCATCCGCCGCACGGCCCTGTTCACGGTGGAAGGCGAGCGCGACGACATCTGCTCGGTGGGCCAGACCGTGGCGGCGCACGACCTGTGTCCCAGCATTCGCCCCTACCTGAAGACGCACCACGTGCAGACCGGCGTCGGCCACTACGGCGTGTTCAGCGGAAAGAAGTGGAACCAGCAGATCTACCCGCGCGTGCGGGAGGTCATCCACGCGAGCATGGGCTGATCGGGGCGGGTCAAAGGTGATTCACGCCAGAACGGCGTGAATCGCGAGGCCTGACTTCAGGGGACGTCGGGCCCGGTCTTGCCGTCAGTTTCCGGCTCTTCAGCCGGCCAGTCGTGGATGTAGGCCTTGAGCATCTTGTTCTCGAAGCTCTGGCTCTCGACGACGAACTTGGCCACGTCGTAGAAGCTGATCACGCCCATCAGCATCTTCTTGTCCATCACGGGCATGTAGCGGGCATGGCGCTCCAGCATCATGCGGCGCACTTCGTCAATCTCGGTCTCCGTGGTACAGGTCAGGGGGTGGTCGTCCATCGACGCACGAACCTTCGTGGTGCCCAGCATGCCGCCATTTTTCACGATGGTCTGAATGACTTCGCGGAAGGTCAGCATGCCGACCAGATCACCGTGCTCCATGACCACCAGCGAGCCGATGTCTCGCTCGGCCATGATGTTCACTGCGCTGGCCAGCGACTCATCGGGAGTGACAGTGAACAGGGTGTTGCCCTTGACGCGAAGGATGCCGCTGACTTTCATGGTGATCTCCTGTGTCGCCGCTGTGGCGTGTTTGCGAAAGAATATAGCCCACAATTGCCCGCAACAACACATTCGCCACCACAGAACCTTCTGGAGACCCCCATGTCCGGCTATTCCGACCCCGGTTTTGACACCCTGGCACTGCACGCCGGTGCCGCCCCGGACCCCACGACCGGCGCGCGCGCCGTGCCGATTCACCTGACGACATCGTTCGTCTTCGAGTCCAGCGACCATGCGGCGGCGCTGTTCAACCTGGAGCGCGCCGGCCACGTCTACAGCCGCATCAGCAACCCGACCAACGCGGTCTTCGAGCAACGCATGGCAGCGCTCGAAGGCGGCATCGGCGCCATCGCCACCGCCAGTGGCCAGGCAGCGCTGCATCTGTCGATTGCCACGCTGATGGGCGCGGGTTCCCATATCGTTGCCAGCACGGCGCTGTACGGTGGCTCGCAGAACCTGCTGCACTACACGCTGCGCCGCTTCGGCATCGACACCACGTTCGTGAAACCGGGCGACATCGACGGTTGGCGCGCCGCCGTGCAGCCGAACACCAAGCTGTTTTTCGGCGAAACCGTGGGCAACCCGGGGCTGGACGTGCTGGACATTCCCACGATTTCGGCGCATCGCCCACGAGGCCGGCGTGCCGCTGCTGGTGGACTCCACGCTCACCTCGCCCTGGCTGATCAAACCTTTCGAGCATGGCGCCGATCTGGTCTACCACTCGGCCACCAAGTTCCTGTCGGGCCACGGCACAGTGATCGGCGGCGTCGTGGTCGATGGCGGCAGCTTCGACTGGGAAGGGCCGCGCTCGGCAGGCAAGTTCGCCGAGCTGACCGAGGCCTATGAGGGCTTCCACAACATGGTGTTCACCGAGGAAAGCACGGTGGGGGCCTTCCTGCTGCGGGCGCGCCGCGAAGGCCTGCGCGATTTCGGCGCCTGCATGAGCCCGCACACTGCCTGGCTGATCCTGCAGGGCATCGAGACCCTGCCCTTGCGCATGGCGCGCCACATGAGCAACACGCAGAAGGTGGTGGAGTTCCTCGCCGCCCAGCCCTTTGTCAGCCGTGTCGGCCACCCGATGCTGGACACTCACCCGAGCCACGCGCTGGCACAAAAGCTGTTGCCGCGCGGCGCGGGCTCGGTGTTCAGCTTCGACCTCAAGGGCAACCGCGAGCAAGGCAAGAAGTTCATCGAAACGCTCAAGATCTTCAGCCACCTGGCCAACGTGGGCGACTGCCGTTCGCTGGTGATTCACCCGGCGAGCACCACGCACTTCCGCATGAGCGACGAGGCGCTGGCCGGCGCGGGCATCAGCCAGGGCACGATCCGCCTGTCGATCGGGCTGGAAGACCCCGACGACCTGATCGACGACCTCAAGCGCGCATTGAAGGCAGCAGAGAAAGCGGGAGCCTGATCATGGAACTCCTCGTCAATGGCGCCAAGACCTATTGCTACACCGGCGGCAAGGCCTTCGATCCCGCCAAGCCCACCGTCTTGTTCATTCACGGTGTCGTGCATGACCACAGCGTCTGGATTCTGCAAACTCGCTACATGGCCACCCACGGCTGGAATGTCTGGCGGTGGATCTTCCGGGCCACTGCCGCAGCGGCGGCGAGGCACCGTCCACGGTGGAGGAAGCGGCCGAATTCATCGCTGCGCTGCTGGACGCGGCCGGTGTAAGGCGTGCGGCATTGGTAGGGCATAGCTGGGGTTCGCTGATCGCACTGGAAGCGGCTGCGCGCCTGAAGGGTCGCGTCAGCCATCTGGTTCTGATTGGCATCGCCTATCCGATGAAGGTCTCTCAGGTTCTGCTCGATGCCTCACTGAACGAACCGGAAAAGGCATTAAAGATGATTAATGTCTTGTCGCGCAGCACCCTGGCCGCACCACCATCGACACAAGGTCCCGGCACCTGGGTATACGGAGCCAGTCTGGCCAAGAACCGACGTGTGTTGGCCAGCAACAAAACCACCAATATCTTTTACCTGGGTTTCAAGGCCTGCAACAGTTACGCCAATGGCGAGAACGCCGTCGGCGCCATCGCCTGCCCGGTGCTGTTTCTGCTCGGCAAAGTGGACCAGATGACACCGCCGCAGGCCGCGCAAGGTCTGATTTCCAAGGCGCGGGAGACCGGGAAGAAGGTGCAGGTGACCTATGTCCCCGTAGGTCACCACCAGATGGCCGAGGCTCCGGACGAGACGCTGTTCGCTATCCGCGACTTCCTCGCGTCATGAGCCGTCTCTTCATCCCGACCCCCGCCGACATCACGCCGCCCATGAGCGAGGTCCGTGCGCGCGAAATCGCCGCGTCATTCGACCTGCGCAAACTGCCTGCTGATTTCCTGGCCAATCCCTATCCGGTGTACGTCGTGCTGCGCGAAACCGATCCGGTGCGGCGAATGCCCGACGGCTCGTACTTTCTCACGCGTTACGCCGACCTGATCAAGGTGTACCGCGATGCCCAGACGTTCAGCTCCGACAAGCAGGTCGAGTTCGCGCCCAAGTACGGGGCTGAATCAGCGCTGTTCGAGCATCACACCCACAGCCTGGTCTTCAACGACCCCCCGCTGCACACCCGGGTGCGCAAGCTGATCATGGGGGCGCTCACGCGCCGCGCCATTGCTGAAATGGAACCGGGCCTCATCACGCTGGTGGACAGCTTGCTCGATGCGATCGAAGCGAAGGGTGGCGGCGACCTGATCGAGGATTTCGCTTCGGCGATCCCGGTCGAGATCATCGGCAACCTGCTCGATGTGCCTGTCGCCGACCGGGGGCCGCTGCGCGGCTGGTCGCTGGCCATCCTGGGCGCGCTGGAACCGGTGCTCACGCCGGAACAGGAAGCGCTTGGCAACCAGAGCGTGCGCGACATGCTGGTGTACCTCAAGGGCCTGGTGGCCGAGCGGCGCCGGCGCCCCGGCAACCCGGAGCACGACGTGCTGACACGCCTGATCCAGGGCGAGCGTACGGGCGATAAACTCAGCGAGGTCGAGCTGCTGCAAAACTGCGTTTTCCTGCTCAATGCGGGCCACGAAACGACCACCAACCTGATCGGCAACGCCTTGCTGACCTTGCAGGAGTATCCGGCAGACCGCGACAAACTGCTGACGGACCTGGCGCGCCGCGCCGGTGACACGGCCGCCCAAGAGGCGATCCTGACGCTGGCCGTGGACGAATTCCTGCGTTTCGAATCGTCCAACCAGCTTGGCAACCGGCGCGCGCTCAAGGCGTCGGAAGTGGGCGGCGTGGCGCTGGATGAAGGCGCACTCGTGACGCTGTGCATCGGCGCGGCCAACCGGGATCCGGCGCAATATGCCCGTCCGGAGTCGCTGGACCTGCGCCGCGAAGGTAACAAGCACCTGGCCTTCGGCTTTGGCATTCACCAGTGCGCCGGCCTGAGCCTGGCGCGGCTGGAGGGGCGCATTGCGGTCGGGCGCTTCCTGCAGCGCTTCCCCCGCTACCGGTTGACCGGCGCGCCAACCCGCGGGGGACGGGCTCGTTTCCGGGGCTTCCTCAACGCGCCGTTTCGCATTGACTGAGGCCCCGCGCGAAGCGCATCAGCCGCCGGATCGCTCCATTATTTGTAGCAGTTGAAGTCCATTCAACGCTGGGATCCGGCTGTTTTTCATGAAACTCTCGACGCTGGGGCCGTCCGCGAGCAGCAAGGCGCTCACCAGCGGTGCAGCGCTGGTCTTTTCAAGGTCCACCAGCAGCACGTCCCGCCCGTCGTCGAGCTGGCCCACCCAGTCCAGGGCCAGCAAGGTGTCGATGACCGGCTCAAGTTGGAGCCCGTCAACCTTGAGCTGGCGCGCCAGATCCGCCACATCCAGGCCCTTGGCAGGGGTGGCGCGCGCGGCGTCGAGCGCCCGGATGGCCTCGATCGCCAGCTGGAAGCGCCAGCCCGGCGTGCCGCCACGGCGCTCCACGCCCGCCAGCAAGCTCGGCAGATAGGCCGCGATGACCGCGCCCAGCAGCACCACGACCCAGACAATGTAGATCCACAGCAGCAGGATCGGTACGGCGGCGAAAGCGCCGTAGATCGCGGACATGGCCGGCAAGGTGTTCAGGTACAGCGCGAGTCCTTTTTTGGCAAGCTCGAGCCCCACGGCCACGAAGAATCCACCCGCCAGGGCGTGGCCCCAGCGCACCGTCGTGTTCGGCACGTAACGGAACAAGGCCGCGCCGCCCCCGGCCACCAGGGCGAATTCCATCAGATCCAGAACGAGGCCCAGCACCGCCGGCAGGGCACTGACCAGGCCACGCGAGACCGATGCGGCGTAGGACGCTGCGGCCAGCAGGGCGGCCAGCGCCAGCGGCCCGAGCGTCAGCACCGCCCAGTACATCAGCACGCGCTGCGCCAGCGGCCGCGCCCGGCGCACGCGCCAGATGCCGTTGAGGGTCTTGTCAATGGTGAGGACCAGCGACAAGGCGGTGACCAGCAGAAAGGCGAAGCCCATCGCGCCGACGCGGCTGGCCTTGGCCGAGAACTGGTTCAGCGCGCCCATGACCTGGCGCGCAATCGATTCGGGGAAAAGACTGTCATACAGCCATTGCTGCATCACGCCCTGCAGCTTGTTGAAGGCCGGGAAGGCCGAAAACACCGCCAGCAGCACGGTGAACAGCGGCACCAGTGAAATGACCGTGGTGAAGGTCAGGCTGCTGGCCGTCAGGCCCAGGTGGTCCTCGCGGAAACGGTCGCGCAGGGTGCGGGCGGTCTCCAGCCAGGGAAAGTCCTTGAGACTCTGCAAGGTTTGCCACCACGCCTGAATTTTCATGGCCGCTATGATGCCACTGCAATGACCCCACAAGACAAAACCGTGCGCCTGACCCGCACCCTGGCGGTGGCCAGCCTGCTGGCGCTGATTGCGCTGGCGCTCGCCTGGGAGCTGTGGCTGGCGCCCCTGCGCCCGGGCGGTTCCTGGCTGGTCCTCAAGGCCCTGCCACTGTGCCTGCCGCTGGCCGGCCTGCTGAAGAACCGCATGTACACCTACCGCTGGCTGAGCCTGGTGGTGTGGCTGTTTTTCATCGAGGGCGTGGTGCGCGCCTGGGGTGACCCGCCACCCGGCAGCTGGCTGGCCCTTCTGCAGGTACTCCTGTGTCTCGTGCTCTTTGCCGCCTGCACGCTGCATGTGCGGCTGCGCCTGAAATACGCCAGGGCAAGGGCCACTGCATCCGGGCAAGACCCATCTCCCGCCGCACCATGAATGCGTTGCTCGACGCGCTGCGGCATATCACCGGCGCCGCCCATGTATTCACCGACGGTGACCTGAGCGCCTTCACCCAGGACTGGCGCAAGCGCGCGCATGGCAAGGCGCTGGCCGTGGTTCGCCCCGGTAGCACGGAGGAGGTGGCCGCCATCGTCAAGGCCTGCGCACAGCACCAGGCCGCGACCGGTGTCAGCCTGGTGCCGCAGGGGGGCAACACCGGTCTGGCCGTGGGCTCGGTGCCCGATGATTCAGGCCGCCAGATCGTGTTGAGCTTGACACGCATGAACGCGGTGCGGGGCATCGACAGCGCCAACCTCACCATGACGGTGGAGGCAGGCTGCATCCTGCAAAGCCTGCAGGACGCAGCTGAGGTGGCCGGCTTCCTGTTTCCGCTGAGCCTGGCGGCCGAGGGCAGTTGCACCATCGGCGGCAACCTCGGCACCAACGCCGGCGGCACCCAGGTGGTGCGGTACGGCAATGCGCGCGACCTGTGCCTGGGGCTGGAAGTGGTCACCGCGCAGGGCGAGATCTGGCGCGGCCTGTCGGGCCTGCGCAAGGACAACACCGGCTACGACCTGCGCGACCTGTTCATCGGCAGCGAAGGCACGCTGGGCGTCATCACCGCCGCGACGATGAAGCTCTACCCCCTGCCTGCCGCGCGGCTCACCGCCTGGGCGGCCGTGCCGTCCCTGGAGGCGGCTGTCGCGCTGCTGGGCCTGGCGCACCGGCACCTGGGTGCGGGCCTGACCGGCTTCGAGGTCATGGGCCAGTTCGCGCTGAGCCTGGTAGACAAGCATTTCAGACAACTCAGCGTGCCGCTCTACCAGGATGTGCCTTTCTGTGTGTTGCTGGAAAACTCGGACCACGAATCCGAAACCCACGCCCGCGCGCTGTTTGAGCACCTGCTGGAAACTGCCATGGAACAGGGCTGCGTGAGCGATGCGGTGGTCGCCGAAAGCCTGAACCAGGCGCGTCACCTCTGGCACCTGCGCGAGAGCATTCCCCTGGCGCAGGCCGAGGAAGGCTTGAACATCAAGCACGACATCTCGGTCCCGGTCTCGCGCATCCCCGAGTTCGTGGCGCAGACCGACGCCGTGCTGCAGCGCGAGATCCCCGGCGTGCGCCTCGTCAATTTCGGGCATCTGGGTGATGGCAACCTGCACTACAACGTGCAGGCGCCCGAGGGGCTGGACGCCAACGCGTTCCTGCGCGACCAGGAGGACCGCGTCAACGTGCTGGTGTACGACGCCGTGGCGCGCTTCGGTGGCTCCATCTCGGCCGAGCACGGCGTGGGCAGCCTGAAAACCGACAAGTTGCCGCGCTACAAGTCTGCCGTGGCGCTGGGCATGATGCACGCCATCAAGCAGGCGCTCGACCCGTACAACCTCATGAATCCGGGGCGCATCGTTCGCACCTGAAAGCGGGCGCAGGCCTGGAGGCTCAGGCGTCCTGGTCGGGCTGGCGGATCGTCCAGAAACGTTCCATCGAGATATAGGTGAATGACGCTGTCCAGCCGATCAGCAACAGCCCGTTGAGCGCTTCGGCGCCGGCCAGCAAACGGATCGGGCCGACCGGGATGAGATCGCCAAAGCCCAGCGACGTATAGGTCTCCGCCGAGAAATACAGACAGCTGACCAGCGAAAAACCACTGGGTCCGGCAAGGGTTCCGCCACCCATGTATTGCACCAGCATGTAGAAAGCCGCGCCATACAAGACTATCTCCAGCGCGTGGGCAACAAAAGCGGAAAAAATCACGACCAGCAATTTGGTGCGCCGGGGAATTCCCAAGACGGGCAGCCTCGCATTCAACGTCCGCAGGGCTTCATAGTGAATCACGGTCGTCAGGGCGATCAGTACAAGGCACGCAAAGATGACAAGCAGCATGGACAGGTTCTGGCCGGTGGCCGGTCAGGATCAAGGTTGACCGGCGTCGACGGAGCCGGATTCGCGTAGATTCTGCACCTTCCTGAACCGCACCTCTTGCTGCGAGCGAATAGAATTTCCAGTTTCCCGCCCCAGAACGGCGGGCTTCCACTACCCAACCGGTTCCCAGGCATGTCCCAGCCGTCTCCTTCTCCCTCCCTGGCTCGCCCCATTCGCTCGCAATACGAAGACTTCATGCGTCACGTGGACACCCACGGCGTGTTCAAGGCCGACCGCACGGGCACCGGCACCAAGAGCGTGTTCGGCTACCAGATGCGCTTCGACCTGAACGAGGGCTTTCCGCTGGTGACCACCAAGAAAGTGCACCTGCGCTCCATCATCCAGGAACTGCTGTGGTTCCTGACCGGCTCCAGCAACAACAACTGGCTCAAGGAGCGTGGCGTCAGCATCTGGGACGAGTGGGCGCGCGCCGACGGCGACCTGGGCCCGGTGTACGGTGTGCAATGGCGCAGCTGGCCAACGCCGGACGGTGGGCACATCGACCAGATCGCCGAGGTCATCAAGACGCTCAGGACCAACCCCGATTCGCGCCGCATCATCGTCAGCGCCTGGAACGTGGCCGAACTAAGCCAGATGGCGCTGATGCCCTGCCATGCCTTCTTCCAGTTCTACGTGGCGCCGGCCACCGAAGCCGGTGGCAAAGGCAAACTGAGCTGCCAGCTCTACCAGCGCAGCGCCGACATTTTCCTGGGCGTGCCCTTCAACATCGCCAGCTACGCGCTGCTGACGCACATGGTGGCGCAGCAGTGCGACCTGGACGTGGGCGACTTCATCTGGACCGGCGGCGACTGCCATATTTACAGCAACCACGCCGAACAGGTGGCGCTGCAACTCGCGCGCGCGCCCCTGCCCTACCCGCGCTTGCACATCCACCGCCGGCCGGCGTCGATCTTCGACTACGAGTACGAGGATTTCGAGGTGCAGGGCTACGAGAGCCACCCTGCCATCAAGGCACCGGTCGCCGTCTAGCCCATGACCCTGCACCTGATCTTCGCCCGCGCTGCCAACGGCGTCATTGGCAAGAACGGCACCCTGCCCTGGCGCCTGCCGGAAGACCTGGCGCACTTCAAGCGCACCACGCTGGGCTGCCCGGTGATCATGGGTCGCAAGACCTGGGAATCGCTGCCGCCCCGGTTCCGCCCGCTACCGGGCCGGCTCAACATCGTCGTGACGCGCCAAAGCGACTGGCAGGCCGAAGGCGCGCAACGCGCCGCCTCAATTCACCAAGCCCTGACGCTCTGCCCGCCGGACCGCGACGCCTGGGTGATCGGCGGCGCCGAGGTCTACGCCCAGGCGTTGCCACTGGCCCGTAGCGCTGTCGTCACCGAAATCGACGCCGCCTTTGAAGGCGACGCCTACGCCCCACAATTCGGCCCGGACTGGGTTGAAATCTCCCGCGAACGCCACACCTCCACCGAGGGACTGGCCTTCAGCTTCGTCACCTACCAGAACAACGCACTTCAAACACAAGGAATCTGACATGTCAGGACACGGTTTTCACGTGCATGGCCCGCACGACCACGAACTCGAGCACGCCCAGCAAGGCGGCCACGGTGGCGAACACGGCGGAATGATCAACCAGATCGCCCTGTTCACCGCCGTCATCGCCACGGTGGGCGCGATCTTCGGCTACATGGGCGGCGCCACGCAGGCCAATGCCGGCCTGTACAAGAACAACGCCGCCATCAAGAAGACGGAAGCGTCGAACCAGTGGAATTACTTCCAGTCCAAGAGTACCAAGCAGTCGCTGGCCGAACTGGCGCGCGACCTGGCGGCCGGCGAGCCCGAAAAGGCCAAGTACCAGGCCAAGGTGGACCGCTACGAGAAGGAAAAAAACGAGATCAAGCTCGTGGCCGACAAGCTCGAAGCCGACGCCTCCGCGTGGGACAAGCAGAGCGACGAACAAATGCACCAGCACCACCGCTGGGCGCAGTCCACCACCGTGCTGCAGGTCTCCATCGCCATGGCGGCGATCGCTCTGCTCACCAAGAAAAAGTGGCTGGAATTGGCGATGTTCGTCGCCGGCGGCGCGGGCCTGGTCGTCGGTGCGCTGGCAGCGTTGCACATCTAAGCCTTCGTTTCGGCTCCAGGAGCCGCCTGCGAAAGGTGCCTTGGTGTGCGAGGCGGGCCTTCGACATCGGTTCGGTCTGCGCCGGCCTTCTGGCGGCTCCCCAAGAACACCTCAAGACGGCCTGCCTAGAATTCCAGGCAGTCAAACATGGGACTGCTCCTACACCGTGTCGCTGGCTCAACCTCACACGCTGTAATCCCATGAAATGCGCCGTCTGCCCGGAATCAACCTTTCTGATACCCGAACGCCAAGGCGTTGAGGCAGGCACAGCTTTCATCGGTACGCGAGCGAACTGACAACGCACGGGCTATCGGAATAGCGTAGGAAGCTGCAAATGCGGCACCGAGCGAGAGCGGTTTGACGACACCTGTTAATCAAACGTTAAGGCTGGCTGCATAAGCTTCGTACCATCTATGACATCTCTCTACCTGTTGCTCTGGATTGTCGGCGGTGTCCTGCTTCAAATTGCCGTCTATCTGTGCCTTGGGTTCTGGCGCCATTGGCAAACGTACCAAGCACTGCGCGACGTCGCCGCAGAGTTTGAAATTGCCGTAAATCCGGCCGCCGCGCCCGAGATGGCGCAAACCGCTGCAGCCGCATGGGCGGGGTACCGCATCTTTCACGTCGAACGCAAGGCTCTGGAAGACACTGCCGAGCAGGTCTGTTCGTTTTATCTCGTGCCCGGGGACGGCAAACCACTCGCCCCGTTCTTGCCGGGCCAGTTCCTCACCTTTCAGCTGGACATTCCCGCACCAATGGGCGGCACGGTATCTGTCATCCGCTGCTACTCCCTGTCCGACGCACCACAGGCCAACCGCTACCGGATTTCCGTCAAGCGCGCGCCCTCGCCCGCTGGAAGTGCTCATCCTGCAGGCGCTTCGTCGAACTTTTTTCATGACCATGTCCAGGTTGGCAGCCCGCTGCAAGTGCGTGCCCCTGCCGGTCATTTCCATATCGACCGCAGCGACGCGCCGGTGGTGCTGATCGGCGGCGGCATTGGCATCACGCCCATGTTGAGCATGCTGAACTGGTGCCTCACGGAGCAGCCGGGGCGCGAGGTGTGGCTGTTTTACGGCGTGCGCAACAGGTCCGAGCTGGTGATGCAAAAGCATCTGGCAGACGTGGCCGCGCAACATCCGAACGTCCACCTGCATCTGTGCCTGAGCGACCCGCAGGTGGATGACCTGGCCGGGCTTCAGTCGGCGTCCGTTCACGGCCACCACAGCCGGGTGGATGTGGCCCTGCTGCGCCGCCTGCTGCCGCTCAAGCCCTACCATTACTACATCTGCGGCCCGACGCCCATGCTGCAAAGCCTGGTGCCCGCGCTGGAAAACTGGGGTGTCCCGGACGGGCGGATTCACTTCGAGGCGTTTGGCCCGGCATCCATACCGCGCAAGAACGTAGCACCCGCCGCGCGGGCCAAAACCCAGGGTGACGACACGGGCGACGCTGTCCTGGTGACCTTTGCCAGGTCAGGCAAGCAGGAAACCTGGAAGCCTGGCATGGGTTCGTTGCTGGACTTTGCAGAGGCTCGCGGCATTTCGGTCAGTTCGGGCTGCCGGGCGGGTGGTTGCGGCAGCTGCCAGACCAGTATCCGCTCTGGCGAGGTGGCCTACACCCAGGCGCCGGATTTTGATCCCGAGCCGGGCAGTTGCCTGCTCTGCGTTTGCACGCCCAAGACGGCTGTCACCCTGGAGGCGTAAATGAAAAGCTCACTCTGGCGCGAACATGTATTGCCCTTTACCCTGTTGCTCGGGCTGCTGGCCGCGGCCACACTGGCCGGAGACTATCTCCTGCACCGCCTGAACCTGGTCTGGGTGGGGCGCTATCTGGGCATACCGGGCACGCTGCTGATCATTGGCTCTCTCTTCTACTCGGCGCGCAAGCGCAAGTGGGTGACTTCGGGCAACCCCAAGTCGCTGCTCAGACTGCATGAGTTTTGCGCCTGGCTGGGCTCCCTGATGGTGCTGATCCATGCCGGCATCCACTTCAACGCCATCCTGCCCTGGCTGGCGACGGTGGCCATGGGGGTGAACGTCATCAGTGGCATGGTTGGCAAGATGCTGCTGGACCAGTCACGCCAGCATGTACAAGGCGAAAGGGAACGCTTCCAGCTGCGGGGTCTGTCCAAGACCGAGGTTGAACAAGCTGTGTTCTGGGATTCAGTGGCGCTGGGTGCCATGGCGCAGTGGCGCAAGGTTCACATCCCGATCTTCATCGTGTTTGCGGTTCTGGCCCTGGGCCACATCTTCAGCATCTTCCTGTTCTGGGGTTGGGTATGAGCCGGACTCTCAAGATCATTCTGGCCATCAACCTGATCGTGCTGGCCGTGCTGACCTTTGCCTATCCGCACCTGATGGTGGGCCCCGGCAAGCTGATTCCTGGTCACAAGCAGCTTGATACGGACTGCTTTGCCTGCCATGTTTCATTCACCGGGGTCGCTTCGTCCAAATGCGTGAGCTGCCACAAGCCCGGCGACATTGGGCGCCTGACAACCACGGGGGCTCCGGTGGCAAAGCCGCTCACATCCACACCCTTCCACCAGGAGCTCATCAGCCAGGACTGCGTGGCCTGCCACAGCGACCACGCGGGGGTGAAGCGCTACCGCCTGAAAGGCTATTTCGACCACGCATTGCTGAAGAAGGAAACCAGCAATCAGTGCCAAAACTGCCACAAGTCACCGACTGACGCCCTGCACAAACAGATCACCGGCAACTGCGGGCAATGCCATACCCAGCAGAAGTGGACGCCAGCCACTTTTGAGCACGCCAAGTACTTTGTCCTGGACCGCGACCACACAACCACCTGCGTCACCTGCCATGTGCGCAATGACTACAGCCGCTACACCTGTTACGGGTGCCATGAGCACACGCCGGACAACATCCGCCGCGAGCACGTTGAAGAGGGCATTCGCCAGTTTGACAACTGTGTGGAGTGCCACCGCAGCGGCAACAAGCACGACATCAAAGGTGGGAAAGAGGGCAACAAAGGGGGCAGGGAGGGAAATGGCAAGAAGCGCGAGCACGACTGAATCGCATCAAAGTCGTGGCGAAAGGGCCATGCCGGAATCAAAAAAGCCGCAGCTCCGAAGAGGCCTGCGGCTTTTTTTGGGACGTCTTTGAGCTCAGGCGGCGGGCGCCCTGGCACGCGGGGCCGCAGCTTTGGCCTTGCGCCGGGCCACCGGCGTCGGCGCGGTTTCGGTGTGAGCCTTCGGCGCCACCTTGCGGGCCGCCGGCTTGCGCGCCACGGTCTTGCGCGCTGGCACGGCCGCTGCCTGGACGGGCTTCTTGCGTGGCGCCTTGTCCGCAATGAGGGCCTTGGGCAGCACCGCATCTTCAAGCTCCTGCAGGGCCTCGCCGGTGTACACCGCCAGACGCTGCATGCTGGGCACCGACGAATGGCAGCCGGTGTAGCCGAAGTTCATGTAGCCGGCGTAGCTCTGGCAGGTGATGTTGACCGCCTGCCCGTGCGTGACGATGGAGGCCGGGTAGGTGGCCAGCAACTCCGCACCGCGGAAATACAGCGGTTTCTCCGGCCCGGGCACGTTGGAGATGGTGATGTTGAACATCGGCCGCGTGCGCCCGCCGATGCCGGTGAGCAGCGTAAGGATGGTGGGCGCCATCAGCAACACGGTGTACTGCATCATGGCCTGGCGCGGCAGGCTTTGCACATGCTCCTTGGCATGCTTGACCGAGGCGCGGATGGCGTCGAGCCGCGCGATGGGGTCGGCGATGTCGGTGCCCAGCGTGGAGATGATGAAGCTGATGGCGTTGCCCGCGCCGTCGTCGTCCTTGGGGCGCACCGACACCGGAATGCCGGCCGTCAGCGATTTGCCCGGCAGCGCCTTGCGCTCGTCGAGGAAGCGGCGCAAGGCCCCGCCGCAGATCGCCAGCACCACATCGTTCAGGGTGCAGCCCGCCGCCCCTGCCACGGCGCGCAGCCGTTCCATGGCAAAGCGCTGGGTGGCAAAGCGGCGCTTTTCGCGCACCCGGCCGTTCAGCACCGACATGGGCGCGCTGAACGGCACCACCATGCCGTCGCCCGACCCCATGGCGCTCTTGGCCATCTTGCCAAAGGCCGTCACCAGCTGCGGCACGGTCTTGGCCTGCATCGTGATTTCCTGCATGGCGCCAGCCACCGCGTGGGTCACGGTGGGCATCAGCGCCTCGGGGTGCCGGGCGGCCTGGCTGGCGCGCGGCGCCACACCCGAAGCCCAGAAAGGCGGCAGCGCCAGGCTGGCAGCCGCCGTCGAAGCCATGGCGCGCTGCAACAGCTTCACGCCCGAGACACCGTCGATCAGCGAGTGGTGCATCTTGATGAACAGCGCGAAGCGGTTGCCGTCAAGCCCCTCGATGATGGTGCACTCCCAGGGCGGGCGGGTCAGGTCGATCGGCGTGCTTTGCAGCCGCCCCACCAGCTCGCCCAGCTCGCGCTCGCCGCCCGGCCAGGGCAGCGCGGCATGGCGCACGTGGTATTCGAGGTCGATCTGGCGGTCCTCCACCCACTCGGCCACCGGATTCATGTTGAAGGCGTATTTGAGTTTGCGGTTCCACGGCGCGGTGAACTTGCGGTGGCTGCGGAACTCGGTCATGAGCTGGCGCATGAAGTCTTTGGGCGCATCCGGCGGTAGCCTGAACTGCAGCAGACCGCCGACGTGGTTGGGCGTGGCGCGCGTCTCGGTGAACAGCCAGGCGGCGTCCAGCGGGTTCAAACGGGTAGAGGACATGGGCGTCAACACTTTCAGGAAAGGGTCGCGGACCGTTCCGCGCCAACAGCGCTACTGTAAACGCCAGCGCAGCAGAGCGCGAGCCGCCCGGATTCGCTCCAAATTCGATAGCTTGAAAAGACCATTCAACGCTGGAGACGGGCAAAAATAGCCCAAAATTTCGCCGGATGCATCACTTTTCCTGGTCAAGGTCACTCGCCAGCATCGGCCCGTGCACGGATGCGCGGGTCAGGACCGTGACAAGCCTTGGGATGACAGCTTCAGCGGCAGGCGAAGCCGGGGTCTGGGCAGGTCCCGGGCACGGGTAGACGCCGTCCTCAGCGTCGCGTGCCCATCTTCCCCCGCGTCAGCGCGCGGCAGGCCGCTTGGTGGCGACTTTCGCTGGCGCTGCCTTCTTCGCCGCTGCCGTCTTGACAGCAACCTTTACGGGTACAGCCTTCTTCACCGGTGCTTTCTTGGCTGCGACCTTCGCAGGTGCCGCCTTCTTCGCCGATGCGATCTTGCCGGTGACGGCTTTCTTGAGTGCTGTGGCTTCCTTCTCGACGGCCTTCAGATGTGCCTTGGCATAACGCTCTGCGCTGCTCTGCAACGCGGCGAGCTTCTTGCTCGTGCTGCGCTTGGTCGCCTCGAGCTTCTTCTCGGCGGCCAGCACCGACTTGCGGGCATCGTCGCCCGCCTTCTTGAGCTGCGCTTGCGACTTCTTGAGCTTCGCCTCAGCCGCCTTCACCAGGCTGCCCCAGTCTCGCTTGGCTTCATCGCTCTTGGCCGAGACCTGCTTCTTCGCCTTGGCCATTCCGGCGGACATGGCGTCGCCCATGGCCTCGAACTTGTGTGACACGGCAGTGCCCACCGCCTTGGCAGCGCTGCTCAGTTGCTTGCCGGCTTGCTGGAGTTCCGTTTGCTTGGTTGTCTTGCGCGTGGCCATGTCTTTCCTTTTCAGAGTGGTTGATTTTTCCAGGCTGGAGTTTACCCAATGACCATCGCAGGCCGCGCACGACATTCGCATGCCGTGAACCGCTGCAAGGGTCCGAGTTCTTTCGGCAGACCATGCGCTTCGATCTGCGTATCTTGACGGTGCGACCGGACCCGTGCACAGATGTCGCGACGGCCAGTGGCGAAGCCATAATCCGGTGCGATCAAGGGCTGGTCATCCTTGTCCTCATGACCGCTGCTTCTCAGTCAATGCTGAATTGACCATTGAGCTCAGTTCAATCCAGTCCCACACTGGCCTCGATGCGGAAAAACTGCTCGGCGCGCCGCTTGTCCTCGCTGCGGTTCTCGTTGCGCTCGTCTTCCGTCGCATCGAAATCGATCTTGGCGGCCTGCACCGCTCGGCACGTCATGTAGGCCTTGGCCCGGGGGCCATCCAGGAGGTCAAGATAGTCATTGACCGTGGCCACCAGTGCAGCCTTGCGCCGGAACAGGTTCACATGGCCCTTGAAATCCGTCGCCTTTTCCGCCATGAGTGCGTTGGCACAGGTGACGAAATTCTCCGCGCCGCAAGCCCGCGGCAGTGTGAGCTTGGGCATGTGGTCACCCATCTCCCTCGCGTAGGGTGCGCCCTGCAACAGCGTCTGGAGCATGGCGTCCTGGTAGGCCTGGGCATGTTCGTAGAGCGGTTGCTGGCAGGTCTCGCAGGCCGGAATGGCCGAAAGCAACCACTCCATCAGACTGCCGCGTGATTCGCGCTGCAGCTTGACCACGGCCTGGTCATGCTGGCGGATATCTTCGAGCGGGATACCGGCGCGCTGGCAGGTCTCGGCCTCCCAGGCGGCCAGCAGGTCGGCGTAGCTGGTGCTTGGCTTGTCGCCATGGGGCATCAGATCGCCCCGCACCAGCAGGCGCTTGTCCGTTTCGTTCCAGGCAAAGCTGATGCGCCGGTAGGCGATAGGCCAGTCGGAGAGCGAGCTCACATTGAGCTCCAGCAGCGGCTGGCGCACGATCGAGTGGTGCATTGCCCAGAACCCGCTGTGCGTGTGCGCCGACAGGTACACCAGGGGCTGCCGCAGCTTGCCCATGAGGCCGCGCAAAAAGGTGCGCGAAGGCAGGCCCAGGCCCTGCCAGTTGTGGTGACCCGCAAACACCACGATGTCGCCGTTGATGATGGCCTCGTCCACCCACTCGGTGACGGCCTGGATCTGGTCGGGATGGATGTGGCCCACGCTGCCGGGGCTGTGCCCCATGATCACGTCCAGCGTACCGACCAGGGCACCGGCCTGATTGGTGTCAAGCCCGATCACGATAACGTTGCGATCCGCGCCGGGCGCGCGCGGGAGTTTGAGGCGCTGGGCGATGAAGGAATCGGCGTATTGTTGGCCGTCGAGCAGGTTCGCTTCGATGGCCGAAAGAAAAGCATCCGGGTTGGGATTGCGCCAGCTCAGACGCACCCTGCCCGACGCGGGTGGTGCCTGCAGCCCGGGCACCTCGGTCTGCACCTTGGCATGTTCGCCGAGGTACAGGTTGAGGAAGTCGCGCTTGCTGAAGGCCTCGTTGGCGGTCCTTCGGCTGCCATCGTCCAGGCCCGCACCGCGCTTGCAGGCCTCGTGCCATCGCTTTCCTTCGGGATCGGCCACCGCCTCCAGGATGTTGTAGCCGTAGATGCCGAACATCAGCCCGTCGTGGTTGCCGGGCAGGATGGCGCCGGTGCGCCCGGTGGCGCGAAAGATTTTCGTCATGCGGTCCGCCTCGATGCGGCACGACAGATCCATCACGTCCCCCAGATGGACATAGGGCTCATCAGGGTAGCGCTGCAGGGCCCATTCAAGCATCCGGCGGCCAAACAGCGCCACCTCGGGCGGCCGCTGGGTCACTTCGACATAGGCGTCGACCGCGCTGTCGTTGTCATGCAGTGGATGGCCGGTGGACAGGTGCTCCTGCGAGTCCCCCACGGCGACGAAGGGCGTGGTCAGCGTCAGGTAGCGCCCGGTCAAGGAAGCGGGTTCCGGCGGCGGCCCTTCCTGCGGCACGAACCCGGCACATCCAGCCAGGACCAGCGCGAAGATCAGGGCCGCGCCGCAGGCCAGGACACGGGTTCCAGTGGCGCCATGGGCGCAAGGCCGGGCTGTCGGTTTTGCCATGGTGATCAGTAGTAGCTCGCCGGCATGAGCTTGAAAAACAGGTTTTCAACCCGCTGCATGAAGCCGCGCGCGGGCTGCAAACTGCGCTCACCTGCGTCGCTGGTCCAGCGCAGTGTGCCGTCCTCGGCGACGCTGACCTGCCAGCTGTTGGCGCCACGCATGTCGCGTTCCATGCCCTTCGCCAGGGCCTGCCCCAGGGCCGGGCTGTCGATGATCACACCCATTTCCGAGTTGAAGACCTCGGAGCGGGGATCGAGGTTCATCGACCCGATGAAGCTGCGCTCCCGATCAACGACCATCGCCTTCACGTGCAGCCCGACAAATCCGCTGCGCACTGGCGGCGTGTCCACCAGTTCCGCCTGGATGGCCGCATCGGAGCGCATTTCATAGAGTGACGCACCACTGTGCAGGATCGGACGTCGCCAGCCCTCGTAATGCGAATTGACCGCCGGTACGTCATGCGACGCCAGCGAGTTGGTCAGGATGCTCACCTGCACGCCACGCCCTGTGAGCTCGCGCAGGTCCGCGATGAACTGCTCGTCTGGAATGATGTAGGCGTTGGTGATCAGCACCTCGCGGCGCGCGGAGCGCATCAACGCGCGGAACGCCTCGGGCATGTGGTTGTGCACGCCCGGCGCGCGGGAGGGCGGGTCGGTGTGGACTTCGCTCTTGCCGATGGCCAGCGACTGCGGCAACCCATCCAGTTCGCCGGACCAGCTGCGCGCACCGGTCAGGACGGCCTGCATCGCGGGGTGGGCCGCCGCCTCGGGCGGCAGCTCGATCACCGCTGGCGTCACCCGGGCTGCGTTCGGGGATGCCGATGGGTGGAATCCGGCGCACCCAGTCGCTGTTCCAGTAGCGGTCAAACACCGCGCTGGCCTGGCGCGCGACCGGCCCGACGCCCAGCACGTCGAGATCGTGGAAGTTGAACTCGGCTTTCAGGCCCATGTACTCGTCGCCAACATTGCGCCCTCCCAGGAGCGCCGCGCGGTTGTCGGCAATCATCTGCTTGTTGTGCATGCGCCGGTTCAGGCGTTCAAACTCGGTTGCGCCTTCGGCCACGCGCCCCACCCAGTCACGCTGCTGCCAGGCATTGAAGACGCGAATCTGGATATTCGGATGGCTGTCGATGCGCGCCAGCAGGGCATCGCGCAGCTCGGGACTGGTCATGTCGTGCAGCATGGTGTTGAGGTCGTCGAACAGCATGCGGACCTTGACGCCGCGGTCGGCCGCGGCAATCACGCGCGCCATCAGCAACTGGCCCGTGGCATCGCCAAACCAGACGTAGTACTGGAGATCCAGCGAGTGGGTGGCGCTGTCGATCAGCACCAGGCGCCACTTCAGCCCATCGACATTGCTCTCGACCAGCCGAAAGCCCGATGCGTCGGGGCCATGTGCCGTGCTGACGGCCTGCTCCATGGCTGCGAAGCGGCCGGTGCTCTGCGCCGGCATGGCGTGCTCCGGTGGCGGCTTCGGCCCGAGGGGCGGGGCTGCACATCCCGCCAGCGCCAACACGAGTGCGAGCGCGCCCATCCAGGTTGCAGGGAAATATCGCGATGAAAACATGGACCGGATTCTTGTGAATTGCTGCCATCGTAAAGGAATCACGGCGACTTAGAATTCCCTACTTTGGCCGCTCATGAAAATCGCCACCTGGAACATCAACTCCCTGAACGTGCGCCTGCCGCAGGTGCTCGACTGGCTGGCCGCCCAACCGGCGGACGCACCGGTGGACGTGCTGGCGCTACAGGAACTCAAGCTCACCGACGACAAGTTTCCGGCCGCCGCGTTTCAGGAGGCCGGCTACCACGCGCAGTGGTTCGGCCAGAAAACCTACAACGGCGTGGCCCTGATCACCCGCGCGCCGGTGACCGACGTGGTGAAGAACATCCCGGGCTTTGCGGACGACATGGCGCGCGTGATCAGCGCCACCGTGGCCGGCGTGCGCGTGATCGGCGCCTACTTCCCGAACGGCCAGGAGCCGGGTTCGGACAAGTTCGCCTACAAGATGCGCTGGCTCGAGGCCTTGCGCGACTGGGTGCGCGACGAACTGGCGGTGCATCCCCGAATCTGGTGCTGCTGGGCGACTACAACATCACCTTCGACGACCTCGACGTGTGGGACCCGGTGGGCCTGGCAGGCACCATCCACTGCACCGACGAAGAGCGCGCGCACCTGCAGGCCCTGATCGCGCTGGGACTGACCGATTCATTCCGCCTGTTTGCCCAGCCCGAAAAAAGCTACAGCTGGTGGGACTACCGCATGCTGGGTTTCCAGAAGAACCGCGGCATGCGCATCGATCACATCCTGATCAGCGAGGCCCTGAAACCGCTGGCCCGCGCTTGCACCATCGACCGGGTGCCGCGAAAGAACAAACAGCCGAGCGACCACGCGCCGGTCATCGTGACGCTGGACCTGCCGGGATAACTCCTTATTTCATAGCTGGCAATGACCCATCCACGCTGGGGAAAGGCCAGAAAAGCCTGAAATCACTCCAGGCCGAGCTCCTGGATCTTGCGCGTGATGGTGTTTCGGCCGATGCCGAGCTTCTGCGCCGCCTCGATGCGCCGCCCGCGGGTGCTGGCCAGCGCGGCCAGGATCAGTTTCGACTCGAACCGCCGAGTGAGCGCATCCCATACGTCATGGCGACCGGAGGCCAGCAGCTCGTGCGCTTCGACTTCCAAACCGTGCTCCCAGGCGTCGTCGCCAGACACGGCGAGCCTGTCACCGGCCGCAGGCGCGAGACCCGGCACAACGATCGGCTGATCAGGCAGTCGGTCGGTTGAACCGGCCGCCAAGGGCTGTGATCCGCGCGAAACCTCCCCCCCCCGCGCCGCCGCCCGGCGTTACGGCGACCGGCTGGGCCACCGGTGCCGCACTGGCCAGCACTTCGGGCGGCAAGTCCTTTTCCTCGATCATCTGGGCCGGCGCCATCACGGTCAGCCAGTGGCAGATGTTTTCCAGCTGGCGCACATTGCCGGGGTAGTTGAACTGTCCGAGCTTCGCCACCGCCGCATCCGAGATTCGTTTGGGGTCCACACCGAGCTGCTTGGCGCTCTGCTGCAGGAAGTGGCGCGTCAGCATGGGAATGTCTTCACGGCGATCGGTCAGGCGCGGCAGGCGCAGGCGGATCACGTTGAGCCGGTGGAACAGGTCCTCGCGAAAGCCACCTTCCTTGACGCGCTGCTCCAGGTCCTGGTGGGTGGCGGCAATCACGCGCACATTCGCCTTGACCGCGCTGTGGCCACCGACGCGGTAGAAGCTGCCGTCCGACAGCACGCGCAGCAGGCGGGTCTGCAAGTCAAACGGCATGTCGCCGATTTCGTCGAGGAACAGCGTGCCGCCATCGGCCTGTTCGAAGCGCCCGCGGCGCATGGTCTGCGCGCCGGTAAAGGCGCCGCGCTCGTGGCCGAACAATTCGGACTCGAGCAGGTCCTTCGGGATGGCTGCGGTATTGATGGCCACGAAGGGGCCGTTGGCCCGCAGCGAGTGCTTGTGCAGGGCACGCGCCACGAGTTCCTTGCCCGAGCCGGATTCGCCGGTGATCAGCACCGTGACGTTGCTTTGCGACAGGCGGCCGATGGCACGGAAGACGTCCTGCATGGCCGGGGCCTGGCCGAGCATTTCCGGCGCTGCCGCCATGCGCTCCTCGGCGACCTCCTCGCGCTGGCTTTCTTCCACCGCGCGCCGGATCAGTTCCACCGCCTTGGGCAGGTCGAAGGGTTTGGGCAGGTATTCGAAAGCGCCGCCCTGAAACGCCGAAACGGCGCTGTCGAGGTCGGAGAACGCGGTCATGATGATGACCGGCAGGCCCGGCAACTTTTCCTTGACCTTGGTCAGCAGGTCCAGGCCGGAACCGCCAGGCATGCGGATGTCGCTGACCAGCACCTGCGGGCCGCCATCTTCGCCCGCAGCGTCCAGCGCCTGCAGCACCTCACGCGGATTGACGAAGCTGCGGGTCGGCAGGTTCTCACGCAGGAGGGCTTTCTCCAGAACGAAGCGGATCGATTGGTCATCATCAACTATCCAGATCGGCTTCATGTTCGGGTGTCCCTAGGTTCTGACTGTCATGGCAACGGAATCAGGATCTTGAAATCCGTCCGGCCCGGCACACTGTCACACTCGATCAGGCCATGGTGCTGCTGCACAAACGTCTGTGCCAGCGTCAGCCCCAGGCCGGAACCCCCTTCACGCCCCGAGATCAACGGGAAGAAAATGCGGTCCTTGATCGAGTCTGGCACGCCAGGCCCGTTGTCAATGACATGCAATTCCAGTGCCAGGCGATAACGCTGCTTGCCAAAAGTCACCTGGCGCACAGCGCGGGTGCGGAAAACGATCTCCGCGTTGCCTTCGGCGATGCGCTCGGCCAGCACCAGCGCCGCGTTGTGCGTGATGTTGAGCAGCGCCTGGATGAGTTGCTCACGGTCCCCGCGGAACTCGGGGATCGAAATGTCGTAGTCGCGCACCACGCGCAAGCCCTTCGGGAACTCGGCCAGGATCAGCGAGCGCACCCGTTCGCACACTTCGTGGATGTTGACGTCGCCCACCACATGCGGCCTGCGATGCGGGGCCAGCAGCCGATCCACCAGCGTCTGCAGGCGGTCGGCCTCGCGGATGATCACCTGGGTGTATTCGGTCATCTCGGCGGAGTCCATCTCCATCTCGAGCAACTGCGCCGCACCCCGAATGCCGCCCAGCGGGTTCTTGATCTCGTGGGCCAGGTTGCGGATCAGTTCCTTGTTGGCCTGCGCCTGGTCGATCAGCCGCTCCTCGCGATCCTGGCGCGCCTGGGCCTCCAGCGGCAACATCTCGATGATGATCTCGCCGGGACGCTCGGTCTGCGCCACGATGACATGCACCGGCAGGGGCTCATGGTGGTGCCGCGTGAGCATGGCATCAAAGCGCAGGGCGGCGAATTCGTTGCTGTGCGCACTGTCCAGCGCATTGCGCAGGATGTGCGGCTCGGAGAAGCTGTCGGGAAACGCGGAGCCCTCGATGCTGCGACGCGACGTGCCCATCGCGTCTTCCAGCGCGGCGTTGGCAAACAGGACCGTGCCATCGCCGCGCACCACGGCCACCAGCGTGGCCAGCAAGTCAAACGCGAGGAATCTGGAGGGTTGGGGCGTATGCGGGTTCAAGCCGCCTATTTTGCCCCAGATGGTGCGCCAGGCGCGGCGGGCGCCGAGCGGCCCAGCTCGCGGCGGATGCCGGCAATATCACTCTCATTGCGGGCGATGGCGGCCTTGAGTTCTTCCACCCGGTCCAGGTAACGCTGGTAGTTTCGGCTTTCGATGCCCTGCTTGTCCGGCTGGCCGTCCTTGTACTCGGCAAGCAGTTCGACACGGCGCGCCTCGGCGCGCTTGAGTTCGGATTCCAGCACACCCCGGGCATCGGAATCACGGGCGCGCTGGTCACCCGAGTCCACCTTCTGGCTGGCACTGCCGGATGCCGCCGGCGCCGCGCCTGAAGCTGGCGGCTTCACTTTGGTTCCGGTCACCACACTGACATTGCCACCATCGATCGGCTTGCAGTTCTTTGCCTTGGCATCGCTGGCACTGTTGGTATAGACGTTGCCCGGGCATCGGAATATGCGCTCCTGCGCCCAGGCACCGGAGACGCCCAGCAAAGCGACCAAAGAAATCAGAAATGCGTGTTTCAATTTTGTTCCCCGCCTGCACCATCGACCGGCCGAGCGCCCAGTATCGGACAAACACCGGCCTTGTCAAACTCCGGGGCCATGCCCCAACGAAAAAAGGACGGCTTGCGCCGTCCTTTTTTATACCACTTCCCGGCTGACTTACAGGGAGTAATACATGTCGAACTCCACCGGGTGGGTGGCCATGCGGAAGCGTGTGACTTCCTGCATCTTCAGTTCGATGTAGGCGTCGATATAGGTGTCGGTGAACACGCCGCCCTTGGTCAGGAAGGCACGGTCCTTGTCGAGGTACTCCAGCGCCTGGTCCAGGCTGTGGCAAACGGTCGGGATCTTCGCGTCTTCTTCCGGCGGCAGATGGTACAGGTCCTTGGTGGCGGCTTCGCCCGGGTGGATCTTGTTCTCCACGCCGTCCAGACCCGCCATCAGCAGGGCCGAGAAACCCAGGTACGGGTTCATCAGCGGATCGGGGAAACGCGCTTCGACGCGGCGGCCCTTGGGGTTGGCCACGAACGGGATGCGGATCGAGGCCGAGCGGTTCTTGGCCGAGTAGGCCAGCTTCACCGGGGCTTCGAAGCCGGGCACCAGACGCTTGTAGCTGTTGGTGCCGGGGTTGGTGATGGCGTTCAGCGCACGGGCGTGCTTGATGATGCCGCCGATGTAGTACAGCGCGAAGTCCGACAGGCCGGCATAGCCGTCGCCGGCGAACAGGTTCTTGCCGTCTTTCCAGACCGACTGGTGCACGTGCATGCCGGAGCCGTTGTCGCCGACGATGGGCTTGGGCATGAAGGTGGCGGTCTTGCCGTAGGCATGGGCCACGTTGTGGATCACGTACTTCTGCAACTGGACCCAGTCGGCGCGCTGCACCAGCGTGCTGAACTTGGTGCCGAGTTCCATCTGGCCGGCGTTGGCCACTTCATGGTGGTGCACTTCGACCGGAATGCCCAGGGCTTCGAGCACCAGGCACATTTCGGAGCGCATGTCCTGGAAGCTGTCCACCGGCGGCACCGGGAAGTAGCCGCCCTTGACGGCCGGGCGGTGGCCCGAGTTGCCGTGCTCGAATTCCTTGCCGGTGTTCCAGGCCGCTTCTTCAGAGTCGATCTTGGAGAAGCAGCCCGACATGTCGTTGCCCCAGCGCACGCTGTCGAACACGAAGAACTCGGGTTCCGGGCCGAAGTAGGCGGTGTCGCCGAAGCCCGAGGCCTTCATGTAGGCTTCGGCGCGCTTGGCCAGCGAGCGCGGATCGCGCTCGTAGGCCTTGCCGTCGGCGGGGTCGACCACGTCGCAGCTCAGGATCATCGTCGACTCTTCGAAGAAGGGGTCGATGTTGGCGGTGTTGGGGTCGGGCATGAGCTGCATGTCAGAGGCTTCGATGCCCTTCCAGCCCGCGATCGACGAGCCGTCGAACGCGTGCCCGTCACTGAACTTGCCCTCATCAAAATGGGAAACCGGCACGGTCACGTGCTGTTCCTTGCCACGGGTATCGGTGAAACGGAAGTCAACAAACTTGACTTCGTTCTCCTTCACCATCTTCATGACGTCTGCGACGGTCTTTGCCATCAGATTCTCCTGGTTGGAAGGTTGCAAAAAATTGGTTCAGTGAACGGAATGCAGGTTTTGTGCCACACCGGTTCGCCAGCTGGCCCCGCACCATTCAACATTTTGCCCTGAGTTCGGCCGGAGTCCGGGGCGGCGGGTTCACATCGAGCAAAAAATTCGCTGGACGGACGCACTATTTTGGTGCAACCGTCAATGCACCAAATAAAGGCGTCATATTTTTCGCACCAATTCGGGGCCAAGCTTCAGATCGAACTGCTTCAGCCCCGCCAGCAAGTCCGGCCATGCTTGCGCCGTGTCGACGGGATCGCCCTTGACGCCGAGCTCGATGTGCCGACCGTACTGTGGATGGTCCACGCTGGGCAGGCTGAAGACCTTGACGCCCGGATGTTCGCGCTCGATGGCCTCCATCAAGGGTGTCAGCGTGGCCTCCATCGCGCCAAAAACGATCACTGACTGCTCGATCCAAGCGCCCGCCCTGAACAGATGGGGGTAGTGGGTGTCCAGCACCCATTCGAGCATCGGCCAGGCCATCACCGGGAAACCCGGAACGAAATGCACCATGCCGCCACCGGGGCCGGTGCAGCTGAAACCGGCGATCTTGTTGTACGGGTTGGGAATGATCCGCGCGCCCACGGGAAACACGCCCATGTTCAACCGATGGCTGTTGTCCGGCCGGTCGGGCTCGTAGGGCTCGCCTCGCTCGCGGGCGATGTCCTGCATGCGCTCACGGATCAACGCGCCAGCCTGCGGGTGCAGGACCAGATCCACGCCGAGCGCGCGGGCGGCGCATTGGCGGGTGTGATCGTCCGGCGTGGCGCCAATGCCGCCGGTGGAAAACACCGTGTCGCCCGAGGCCAGAGCGCGCTGCAGTGCGGCCGTGATGCGCGCCGGTGAGTCGCCCACGTATTCAGCCCAGCCCAGCGACAGGCCGCGCGCGCCGAGCATTTCGATCACCTTGGGCAGATGCTTGTCGGCGCGCTTGCCCGAAAGTATCTCGTCGCCAATGATGATGAGGCCGAAGGCGGGCCCGGCTTCAGGAAGCAAAGGGGGTGGCGGGTGGGGTTGTGGCGGGCTGTTGAGGGCTGATGTCATCCCCCAATGCTAGCGGCTCCAGGATTTCGGGAACGGACGTGGCGCTCGTACCCGACTCCGCCCGCAACTTTTCCAGGGCGGCCAATCCAAAGTGCGCAAACCACAGTGAGGAGAAAGCAAACACCAGTGTGTAAATCCAGATCGCGACAGGCACCAGGACCACGAACGCCGCAGCGAAAAGCGCGCCCGAGGCCCAGACGATGCTGGGCGCTGCGCCCAGATAGCCGGTCAGGATGCCGATGCCCAGCAGCTGGCCGCGGTGCCGGCGGAAAAGCGCCACACGCTCGGCCTTGCTCGCGTGTTCGGCCAGCACATCAAAGGCCATGACACGGTAGGTCAGCCAGCCCCAGATCAGCGGCGGTAGCACCAGAATCAAGGGCGGGATCAGCCACAGCGGCAGCGAGACCACCAAAGCTATGAGGGCCAGCAGGGTGGAACCCAGGGACCAGAAGATGCTGACGACCAGGGAGCCGCCCTTTTTTCGCTCCAGCATGGGAAAGCGCCGTTCGGCCACCAGGGCCACCAGTGCAGGCGTCATGAGCACGGCCACGATCAGCAGCGACAGCAGCACGATCACGGGGGTCACCGCAAAAATCACGATCAGGGGTGCCAGCACGGTCTTGAGGTTGCCCACGCCTACGCCTTCCAGCCAGCCCCAGAGCCGTGTGATCCAGGCGGAAGACTCGAGCATGGCGCGCACCCCGTCCAGCGCCGGCTCCCAGTAGAAGTACCCCAGGCCCAGCGACAGCGCCACCATGATGACCAGCGGCAGGAACGACAGCGCAATCACCCGCGGATGCAGGCAGTACGCGACAGCGCGCCAGAAAGAGTCGAGTATCAGGGTCATGGCGCAAGCATAACGCGAGCCCGCCCGATCACCCGCGTCCGGCCAGCCGCTTCAGCCCCTGGACCTGCTGGGCCCAGAAGCCGGCGCCGTAGTCGCGTCCCTGCTCGACCTGGTCGCGCACGCCCGTCGGGTCAAAGCGCAGCTCAAAGTTGGCTGTGCCAAACAGCATGTCCCACCAGGGAAGCAGCACGCCAAAGTTATAACCTCCCAGCGTGCCCTTGCCCGCCGACTCATGCCCGATGCCCACGCTGTGGTGCAGCCGGTGAAAGCGCGGGCTGACCCACAGCCGCTCGCCGATGCGGCCGAACCAGATCTTCAGGTTGGCATGCTGGAAGTTCTCGCTGAGCTGGCTGAGGGCCACCAGCGCCACGAACTGCCCCGGCGCCACGCCGATCAGGATCGCCAGCAGCACGAACAGCAGGTCGCGCAGGATATCGTCAAGCAAGTGGTTGCGGTTGTCCGTCCACATCGTCATCTGGCGCTGGGAGTGGTGCAGCGAATGCAGCGCCCACCACCAGTTGAACCGGTGCTGCGCGCGGTGCAGCCAGTAGTTGGCGAAATCGAAGACCACCAGGTAGATGATGAAACTGACGACGGCGCCATCGGTCACGCCGGGCCAGAGCTGGTCCAGGTGGAAGGTGCCCAGACCGCGTCCGCGCAGTTCGCCCAGGCCCGCCTCCAGCCAGTTCTCGAAGGTGAAGAACATCACCAGCTTGAACAGGCCCAGCCGGTGGATCACGGTGTAGATCACATCCACGAGCACCGCGCGCCGGTCGGTGACGGGTTCAACGGGCCACAGGCGCTGCATCGGCCCGATCACCGCCACCATCACGGCGATCTGCAGCAGCCCCACCACCAGCCAGCCGGTGCCGTCATACGCGATTTCGAGCAGGTTGCCGGCACCCAGCGCAAACGCCAGCGGCTGCACCACCGTCTCGAACAACCACTGTTGCCAGGCGGCGAAATGGTCAGCAAACCAGTCCACAGTGGCCTGCCGGTCAACCGCCGTTCGCGGCAATCCAGCCTTTGTAGGCCGGATGCTCACGCAGCGTCTCGAAACAGAACCCGCGCTCCTTGAGGCCCACGATCAGCGGCTCCAGAACGGCTGGGGCCCAGGGGTCCTGGCGCGACCAGATGCCCAGGTGGGCCAGCAGGATGTCACCCTCCCGGATGTCACGCAGCGCCTTCTTCAGCAAGGCCTCATTCGGGTACTTTTCGCTGGGCAGCTCATCGCCCAGGAAGCCTGCGGGCGACCAGCCCACATGCTCAAACCCGCAGGCTTTCGCTGCCGCCAGGAGCTTGGGCGAGGTCTTGCCGCCCGGCGCGCGAAACAGGGGCAGCGGCTTCTTGCCCGTGATGTCCTGCAAGCGCTCCGCGGCATACGCGACATTGGCGCAGTACTTCTTGGCGTCCCAGGTGAACTCGCGCCCCTCGAAAGCGCCAGCCGAAGGCCGTACGCGGAAGGCCGGCACCGTGCCGCGCACATCACCGCGCCAGTAGACGTGATCCCAGGTATGCGAGGCAAACTCGTGACCTTCGCCGGCACGGGCTTTCCACCACGGCGCCCAGTGGGCGCTGAGGCTGCCGCTCCCGGCGGGCGTGCGCTCGTTGGCCGCAAAGAAGGTGACTCGCACCTTCTGACGGTTCAGCACCTCGGCGACGAACGGCGCAATCTCCATGTGGCCGGTGTCGAATGTCAGGTACAACGGCTTCGCACAGGTGGTTTTCGAAGTATTCTGGGCCCATCCCAGCGTCGGATGGATGAAACTTGCTATGACTATTGAAGCAAGCAGGCCAAGGCGCGAAAAACTCGTCATCAATTACTCCTGAGGGGCATCACTGCCGCGGCGCGTGGTCCAGCGTCCAGACCCCGTGCGGGGACTTGCCCACGTTGATCTGGCGCACCACCGTGCGGGTGGCAGTGTCGATCACCGTCAGCTTGCGGGCCCAGCGCGAGGCCAGCATGATGGTCTTGCCATCGGCGGAGATGTCCATGTCGTCGGGGCCGGCCGGGCCCGGGAACTGGTCGACGACCTCCATCTTCTGGTAGTCGATCTTGCTGATGGTGTTGGCCACGCGGTTGCTCACCAGCACGTGCCGCCCGTCACCGAAAGCACGGAACGAATGCGCGCCCTTGCCGGTCTTGATGGTCTTGACCAGCCGGCCTTCCTTGCCGCTCACGTCGTACACCTCGACGCCGTCGCCGCCGGTCAGGCCGACCAGCACGGTCTTGTCGTCCGGCGTGCCAAAGACGTCGGCCGGCATCGCGCCGGTCTTGACGCGCCATTTCAATGCCTGGCTCGCCAGGTCAATGGCGACCAGCTCGTCGCTGTCCTGCATGGTGGACCAGACCGTGCTGCTCTTGCTGTCGATCCACAGGTGGCTCGGTGTCTTGCCGGTGGGAATGCGCTTGGCCAGGCTCAGATCCTTGCCGTCCCAGCGGTAGATGTCCACATGGTTCAGCCGGTTGGCCGCCGTGACGAACCACTTCATGTCGGGCGAAAAACGCAGGTGGTAGGGGTCGAGGATGCCACGCACCTCGCGCTGCACCTCCGCGGTGCGCGGGTCGATGAAAGTCAGCGAATCGCTCAGCGCATTGGCCACGATGACCGACTTCTCATCGGGTGTCATGTACAGGTGGTGCGGTTCCTTGCCGGTGGGAATGCGCTTGATTTCCTTCCAGGTGGCCGTGTCGATCACGCTGACGTTGCCTTCCAGCGAATTCAGCACGAAAAGCGGCGCCGGACCGGCGGCCAGGACAGGCACGGGCAAAACAAGATGCAAGGCGACAAGCAGGAGGGAAAAACGGCGAAATGACATCACAAAAACTACTTTCTCAGCAGAAGTCAAGTGTAGCCGGGCAGCCCGCAGACCCCGACCAGGCGCTTAATATCGACGCATGAATCTGATGGACATTGACGGGGTCGGGATCGAAGTGCATCGCATCGCCGGGCCGGCGCGCCCCGACCCGCTTGCGCCACTGGTTTTCCTTCACGAAGGCCTGGGATCGGTGGCCATGTGGCGCGACTGGCCCAGGCAACTCTGCGCCGCCACCGGGCGTGCCGGTGTGGTGATTTCACGCCGGGGCTACGGCCGCTCGGACCCGGTGCCCGACGTGCGCGGCGATTCTTCGGAGCAGGCTGGCCGGCGCTCCGGACGCCTGCGGCCGGACTACATGCACCGGGAAGCCTGGGAAGTCATGCCTGCCCTGCTGGCAAAGCTCGGGATCGATCATCCGGTTCTGGTGGGCCACTCGGACGGCGGCACGATCGCCCTGCTCTACGCGAGCCGCTTTCAGGTGACCGCCTGCATCGTGATGGCGCCGCACGTCATGGTGGAAGACATTTCAGTTGCCGCCATTGCCCAGGCGCGCGAGGCTTTCCAGAGCGGCGGTCTGCGCGAGCGGCTGGCGCGCTTTCACGCCGACGTGGACGGCGCCTTCTGGCAATGGAACGACATCTGGCTCAGTGAAGACTTTCGCGCCTTCGACATCCGCGAGGACTGCCGGCGCATCACGGCCCCTCTGCTGGCCATCCAGGGCGTGGACGACCCCTACGGCACGATGGCACAGATCGACGAGATTGCCGCGAATGCGCCGCAGGCCCGGCTGCTCAAGCTGCCAGGCTGTGGCCACTCCCCCCACCGCGAGCAGCCGCAAGCCGTAAACGAGGCGATCCGGCAGTTTCTGACCGGCCTCCCGTAGCTACTCAATTGATAGCTTTCAATGTCCATTCGACGCTGGACTGCTGCCAATTTTCTTGATATTTTTCGGAAAAATCAGAAAACCTGCTCAACCGCTGATCAAAGCCAGGTCTTCGCCCTCCAGCCAGCGCCACTGGCCCGGCAACAACGCCTCGGTCAGCGCCAGCCCGCCGATCTGCGAGCGGTGCAGGCCTTCCACCCGGTTGCCCACGGCGGCGAGCATGCGCTTGACCTGGTGATATTTGCCTTCGGTCAGCGTCAGCCGCAGGTGAAAGTCGTCCACCACCTCGCAGGCGGCGGCTTTCACGGGCTTCGGGTCGTCGTCCAGCACCACGCCAGACAGCAGTTTGCGCACCTGAACGTCATCAAGCGGGTGTTTGGTCGTCACTTCGTAGACTTTTGGCACGTGGTGGCGCGGTGAACTCATGCGGTGGATGAACTTGCCGTCGTCGGTCAGCAACAGCAGGCCGGTGGTGTCCTGGTCCAGCCGCCCGACCGCCTGCACGCCCTGCACCGGCCCCTTTTGCGGGCGCTGGCGCAATGGTGCCGGTAGCAGCGTGTAAATGCTCGGGTAGGTCGATGGCTTTTGCGAGCACTCGGTACCGGCGGGCTTGTGCAGCAGGATGTAGGCTTTCTCGTGGTACGGCCAAGGCTTGCCCTGCACAGTGAACTGCAGTCCTTTGGGATCGAAGTCGGCCGCAGAGTCGCTGCACGGCTCGCCACTCACGGTCACGAAGCCCTGTTGCACCAGCCCCGCGCAGACGCGCCGCGTCCCGAAGCCTTGTGAATAAAGAATGTCCTGGATTTGCATGGCCCCAAGTATCGCCCTGCCCGACGTCATCGCTCAAGGGGGCAGGCTGCGGGCCGATGCCGCAGCGCCGGATCGCGCGCCGCAGGCTTCCCCTCAAGACCCGGCGGCAGCGGGCGATGCTACTTCGGCACGCCGAAGGTGAGATTGGCCCAGAGCGTTTCCCAGGCCGCGCCGATCTGCTCGGTCAGCCGGGCGTCGGGTTCGCGCAAGACCACGGCGTCGAGCATGTAGGCATGGCCCGCGAGGACCGGAACCACGGCGACGCCGGCCTTGTCCGTCCGCACCGTCGTGATCGTCACCTAGCTGCACGGCGCCTTGAAAAAGACCGCTATCTGGGCGTTGGGCCGGACCTCGCTGCGGTAGAAAAGCTGGACGCGCATGCCGCGGCTCAGGTCGTCGGTATAGGGGTTGGTCAGCGCCACGATCTCCGTTTCCAGGCCGGTGCGGCGGTCTGCGCCCGCGCTCTTGCCCACGCCGATCAGGGTCTTGGAATACCGGGAGTAGGCTTCCACGAAATTGCTGATGGGCAGGGAGCGCGCGGTGAGCCGCTTGAGCAGATCGCCCAGGTCTTTGTGGCTCGCAAAGGACTGGAACTTCCCCCACTGCGCCTAGTCGAGGATCGGAACCTTGGACGGTAGCCGACCAAGAGTCCTGGGACAGCAGCACCTGCTGATCATGGGTGTCAGGCCCAGCGCAACTTGGCGGACTTGCACCGCAAACACGCATAGCTGACAATACGCTGCGGAATGTAGGGTACTTTGTCCCGGCGAAAAATTCGCCGTTGATGAGTTCGGCCGTGAGCTTGCGGCCGGGTTCGATCTGGTAAGCCAGAGGTTCGAGCCAGAATTCGTGGCTCATCACCGGGCTGGCAACAAGGGCGAGACAAAGGATCAATGAACGCATGATGGGTACTTTACAAGTGGGCAAAAGCCTTGGCGCAACGGGCTAGTGTCGGCCGCCTGTGGAAAAGTCTCGCGCTGGGCTCATTGCCCCGGCGGCGATGGCGCACGAGGTGGTGACGGCGATCGCGGACATGACGCTGGTTGACGGTCGCCTGAACTTCGAGGTGAGACTGAACCTCGAGCCTCTCGTAGCGGGCATCAACCTCGCGGCGGTCAATGACACCAATAATGCGCCCCAGGCAGCGACCTATGATACCTTGCGCGCCCTGGATCCGGCCGCGCTCGAAACCCGCTTTCGCGCCTTCTGGCCGCAGATGGCGACCCGGATTTTGTGCGCGTCAAAGGCAAGAACTTGCCCGTCGAGCTGACCGGGCTGAGAGTGCAGGCGGTAGGCGATGTGGGCAAGGTGCGCCCTTCGACCTGCGGTTCAGCGTGTTGCCCCGATGACGAGCGTCGTCGATGTCGGCTGGGCGCACGAGTTCGGCACGCTGTAATACGTCAGCAGGAATGAAGACTCACGGTCGATCCAGGCGCGAATGACGGTGGCCAATCCGCTGTTGGCCGCACTAGAGGTAAACGTTCTTCGGCTACATCGCGATCGGCTTCGACATATCGTTAAGGGGAAGGATACATACTCTTTGTGCTGGGGTTGTTTTTTTTGTAGATTAGGTTGGGTGTTGCTGTTGTGGCAGATTTCGGTTTTCACGGTGGTGTATATGATTATGTTGGTGTTGGAAGATGGGTTATGTGAGTTTTATAGGTAGTATAGTAGAGTAGTTGATAGTTGTTTAGATAGTATTAGTGGTGGTAGAGAATATATTAAGTAAGGGTGTTAGTAGTTGGTGTTTATTAGTGGTATTTGGTTTTGATAAGTTGTAAGAGTTAGGTTTAGTTTAGGTGTTGGTTGAGTTAGGTTTGTTTGATAATGTTTTTTTGTTTGAGTTGATAGGTTTTAAAGTTGATGTTGAATTATTTTATTTATATGATAATATGTTGTTGATATTATATATTGTTTATAGTTTAGATTAGATGATTAGATTTTGTTATGATTATATGATGTTGTTTTATATTATATTTTTTTTTTTTTTTTTTTTTTTTTTTTTTTTTTTTTTTTTTTTTTGATAATGATAAGTTATTATTATATGATTATTATATATTATGTAATTTTATTTATATTATTAATATTGATGTTATATTATTATATTTTTTTTTTTTTTTTTTTTTTATAAAATAGAAGAACACCGCCTCGGCCTCGATCTCGACGAGGTAGATCGCCGACCAGGCGCCCGACCTCGCACCAGCGTGTTGGCCGGCCGGATGTCGCCGAAGACGCGGCCGTGCACGCGCGCCGACCGGCTCCCAGTGGTTGGCGTCGCGCAGCTAGACGCGGGTCCGCACGACGTCGTCCAGGCGTGCCGCCCAGCGCCTCGATGCTGGCGGCGATCTTGTCGAGGATGTAGACGGCCTGCCCGCCGGGATCGCCGGGGCACGACGACCGCGCCGGCGCTGTGCGTCGCCGTCGTGCCGCTGACGAGGATGCGCTCGCCGACGCGCACGGCGCGGGAATAGCCGCAGAGCGGTTCCCAGACGCTGCCGCAGTCGACGCGCCAGCGGCCGGCGCGGCCCGGCACCGGCTCGCGCCCGTAGATCTTGCGGCAGCGCTGTCGAGGTGATGGCTGAGGTCGCCGGCCGCGGTGAGGAAGGGCGGCTTGCGGTATTCGTCGCCGCAATCGCCCGGGATGCGGCTGCGTGCCGGCGAACGCCTCGTCGAGCCGCGCCCGGTCCTCGTCGTCGAGCGCGAAGGAGAACAGCCGCAGATTGTCGGCGCGGTGCTCGCGCTCGCTCAGCCGCGCGCCGACGATCACCGCCGCCACCGCCGGATGCTCCAGCACCCAGCGCGTCGCGACGTTGGACGACCGACACGCCGTGCCGCTCGCGCGACCGCTCTGCAGCGCGCGCAGCACGCCCTGCAACACGCCCCAGCCGCCGATCGCGTCGATGAAGCGGCGGTACTTCATCTTGCACCAGTCGGCGATTCGCTCGGCCGGCTCCGTCGCGCCGACCCAGCGCTCGCGACAGGAACCCGCCGCCGAGCGTGCCATAGGCCAGCAGCTGCACGCCGTTCGCCAGGCAGAAGCGCCGACATGTCGCCGGCCGCGCGGCGATCGAGCAGCGAGAAGCACAGCTGGTTGGTCGCGATCGGCACGCCGTGCTTCACCAGCGACGCGCAGATGGTCGGTGTCGAAATTGGTGACGCCGATGTGGCGGATCAGCGGCCCTCCGCGCGCAGCGCCGCCATCTCCTTCATGCGCATCGAGCCAGGCCGGGTGCTCGAAGGTCCACCAGTGGAACTGCATGCAGGTCGACGCGCGCGCACGCCGCAGGCGTTCGAGGCTGCGCCGCACGCCTTCGCGCACCGACGTCGCGCGTCATCGGGCCGGGCGTCGGGCACCATTTGGTGAAGGCATCGCGGCGGCGCCTGCCCGCCCTGCGCCGGCGCGAACACGGCCGGCGATGTCCTCGGCGCCGCCGTAGTGGTCGGCCATGTCGAAGGCTGTCGAAGCCGGCCGCGGCATACTCGGCGAGGTCGCCGCGGCCGCGCGTCGTAGTCGAGCTGCGTGCCGTCGCGTTCCTGGTCCGCCACCTGCCAGAGGCCGGTGACGATGCGGCTGACTCGAGCCCGGGGCGAGCAGCGTGCGCGGTGGCCAGAGCCTATGGCGGTGCGCATGCGGAGCGGCTGAATGGCGCCGGAACCGACGTCGCGCCTCGCCTGCGCAGCGGCGAGGCCGCGCCGGCGCCTGAGGCAGCGGCAGCTGCCGCTGGACGGCCTGCACTTCCTCGGTGGTCATCTGGCCGACGGTCGGCGATCTCGCCGTTCTGGATGCGCCACTTGCGGAAGGGGCCGGTGATGTCGCCGTTCTGGTCGAACTCCACCGCGCCGATCACGCCGACATAGCGGATGCGGCTTGCCGTCCTTGAGCAGTTCCAGCGCGCGTGCGGAAGCCGTCGCGGGCCGGCATGCACCACCTCGCCGCCGGGGTCGGTGACCTCGCGGATCGCGTCGCGGATCGGCCCGGCCTCGAACCGGCCGGCCTTGCGCGATGGCGAGGCCCACGATGGCGGCGGCGTCGATAGGCGCGGTCGGCGGCCGGCGCGCTCGGCGCCGAAGCCGCCGCGACATGGCCGGATAGGCGCGGCGAAGATACTCGGTGGACGGCGTCGTCACGGTGCCGGAGGACGTGCCGAAGGCGTTGTTGAGGAAGCTGCGGGCCGACGTCGCGGATGAAGTCCGGCGCTGTTCATGCCGTCGTTGAGCAGGAAGCGTCTGCGGCGCCGCCCTGCTGGATCCAGGTGCGCGCGATGTTGGTGCCGTCGCCGGGATAGGAGACGAGGTAGAGCGCCGGCGGGTCGCCGCGCAGCGCCTGCGTCACCTCGGCGCGTAGCTCGCCTGGCTCTGGTTGTAGGGCGACGACGTCGATGATCTGCCCGCCGAGCGCGACATAGGCGCGGCGGAACTCGGTTGACCATGTTCACGCCGAAATCGTTGTTGACGTGGATGATCGCCAGCGTCGCAGCCCTGGTCCATGCGCGTACTTCGCCGCCGCCGTGCCCTGCAGCGCGTCGCGAGGTGATGGTGCGGAAGAACCAGCCGTGGGTCTGGCCCTCGGCGCGCCAGTGCGCGTCAGCGTCGGCGAGGAGGAGGCCGGCGAGATCTGCACCACGCCGGCCGGGCCGGTGACGCGTGGTCACGATCGGGATCGAGACGGAGCTGATGATGCCGCCGATGATCGCCGGCACCGGCGCAGGTCGACGAGCTGCGCGCGGCCTGGTCCACCGCGACCGAGCCCTGGGACTGCGCGTCGCGCACGTCGAAGGCGAGCCGGCAGCCGGCGATGCCCTGCGGCGCCGCGCGGCCTCGTTCAGCTCGTTGAAGGCGAGCTCGACCGACTTCGCCGCGGCCTGGCCGAAGCGGCCGGCCGGGGCCGGTGAGCGAGACGACGACGCCGACGGTGATGCGTGGAGGCCGGCGCCTGGGCGACGCGGTGGCGAGCATCGCCAAGGCTGCGAGTCGGCCATCGTGGCAGTGTGGTCGCCATGAACACTAGGTCGCATCGTTTCAGCTTGCTCCGGTTCGAACCGCAGGGTCAGGTCATTGTTGAGCTCGTATTTCATGATGCGTGCCGTGCGGGCCGGTGCGGTCGCGCTCGAGCGCGTAGAAATCGCCCTGCGGGCCGGGGTGCTGCGCGAGGACGGCGTCGATGGCGGCGCTGGTCCCCGGCGTCGAGGCGCAGGCGCGAAGACGGCGAGGTTGTCGCCAGATGCGTCGGCGTAGCGCGCGCCGACGATGGCGCCGGCGACATGCCGGCTGGTCGAGCACCCAGCGCGTCGCGACGCGTGGCGATCGACACGCCATGCCGGCGCGCGATGCCGTCGAGCAGCGCGCAGCAGCGCCTGGAACGGCGTCCCAGCCGCCGAACTCCTCGATGATCAGCCTGTACTTGACCAGCGAGCGGTTCGTCGAAGCGGCTCCGCGGCTCCGGCTGCGCCGAGCCAGCGCTCGGAGAGGAACCCGCCGGCGACCGTGCCGTAGCAGAGCAGCTGCAGGCCGCTGCGCGCGCAGAGCGCGGCCAGCGCCGTCTGCCGGCCGCCGGTCGAGCAGCGAATACTGCACCTGCATGGTGACCAGCGGCACGCCGGCATCGAGCATCGCCGCGCGTGTGCGGCGTGTCGAAGTTGGTGCCGCCGACGTGGCGCGATCTTGCCCTCCTCGCGCAGCGCGCTGCCAGCGCACTGCGCGGCCTCGAGCCAGCCGCGGCATGGCGTAGTCCCACCAGTGGAACTGCACGAGGTCGAGCCGCTCCAGCCGCAGGCGCTGCAGCGAGCGGTCGATGATGCGCTCGCACATGGCCGCGTCGACGCGTGGCCAGGTCGCGAGGTCGGGCACGAACTTGGTGTGCACCTGCAGCCGCGCGCAGGCCTCGCGCCTGCGCGCAGCGCCGGCGCGGAACTCGCCGATACATCTCCTCGACGCCGGTGTAGATGTCGGCGCAGTCGAAGGTGGTGACGCCGGCGTCGACGAAGGCGCGCCATATCGGCGATGGCGCGCTCGCGCTCGACCGCGCCATGGCCGCCGGCCAGCTGCCAGCCGCCGCGGATGATGCGCGGAGATGCGGTAGCCGGGCGCGAGTTCGAAGCGTCTCGACGGTCATGGCTCGGCCTGCGCTCGCAGCGGCACTGCCGTCGTCTCGCCATGGCGGAACCGCCGCGCTGCCCGGTGCGCGTGATGCGGAAGCGCGCTCGGGCAGTTCGGGTCGGGGCAGGCGACCTCGGCGTCGGTGGTCATCCAGTCGTTGGGATGGGTCGTCGCGCTGCTTGGCCGCCAGCAGCGGCAGCACCGCGGCGAGCGAATAGATCGAGAAGCCCTGGCCGGGCGGCAGGTGCAGCATCTCGCCGCGCAGTTCGAAGTGATCGCCGGGCTTGGCGCCGCACACAGATGCGTCGCGCCCGCCGGCGCCACGACCTCGACCCGGAGGTCGTAGAGCTCGAAGCTGTCATCGGTCGCGATCGGCGGTCTCCCGTCATGCGCGCTATCTCGGGCCGGGCAGCTTGCGCAGTGCCAAGCCATAACGAGCACCTTGACGCTCGGCGCAAAGCCGGCCTGACGGCCTTGCCGCCCGCAAGACCGGGAGACAGCGCCGCTGCTGGTGGCCGAAGGATTGCGCAAGGCGCTTCGGCGGGCCACCGCGCCGTGGACGGCGTGTCCTTCACGCTGCGCGCGCGGCGACCATCACCGGGCTGATCGGGCCCGAACGGCGCCGGCAAGACGACGCTGTTCAACCTGCTCGCCGGCGAGCCTGCACGCCCGATGGCGGCACGCTCGCGCTGCGACGGCGCGCGCATCGACGGGCTGCGGCCCCGACGCAGGTCTTCGCGCCGCGGCCTCGGCGCGCACCTTCCAGATCCCGCGCCCCTTCCCCGCGATGACGGTGCTCGAGAACGTGATGCTGGCGCCGCCGGGCCAGACGCGGCGAGCGCTTCTGGGCCAACTGGCTCGAGCCCCGGCGCGGTGCGCCGGCGAGGAACGCGCAACCGCGACGCGCGCGATGCACTGGCTGGACTTCGTCGGCCTGAGCGAGCTGGCGCGACGAGCCGGCCCGCGTGCTGTCGGGCGGCCAGCGCAAGCTGCTGGAACTCGCCCGCGTGCTGGTGGCCGAGCCGAAGCTGATCCTGCTCGACGAGCCCGGCGCCGGCGTCAATCCGGCGCTGCTGGACATGATCATGGAGAAGATCGCGGAGCTGAACGCCGCGCGGCATCGACCTTCCTGATCATCGAGCACAACATGGACCTGGTGATGACGCTGTGCCGGCCGCGTGATGGTGCATGGCGCAGGGCCGCATGCTGCTGCGAAGGCGCGCCGGAGGACGGTGCAAGCGCGACCCGCGCGTGCGTCGAGGCCTATCTGGCGGATGACGCGGCATGAGCGCCGCTACTGCCATCGAGCGATCGTCGAGGCCGGCTACGAGCCCGGCCTGCCGATCCTGCGCGGCGCCTCGCGTCACGCGTCGCGCCGGGCGAGATCGTCGCCCATGCTCGGCCCCAACGGCGCGGGCAAGTCCACGCTGGTCAAGGCCGTCGGCGGGGCTGGTGCCGATCTGCGTCGGGCCGCGTGCTGCTCGACGGGCGCGGACATCACCGCGCATGCCGGCGCACCGCATGGTGCACGAGGGCCTGGCCTTCGTGCCGCAGACCGAGAACGTCTTCGCCAACCTCACGCGTCGCGGAGAACCTGGAGCTGGCCGCCGGCGCTGATCGCGCAAGCCGACGCCGCGAGCGCGATCGAGGACGATGCTTCGCGCTGTTCCCCGACCTCGACGCGCCAGCGAAAGGTGCGCCGCCGGGCGGCTGTCCGGCGGGCAGCGGCAGATGCTGGCGGTGGCGCGCGCGCTGATCGCCTCGCCCGCGCGTGCTGATGCTGGACGAGCCCTCGGCGGGCCTGTCGCCCAAGCTGGTCGGCGTGGTGTTCGACACAGCTGCAGGCGGTGCGCGCACGCGGCGTCACCATCCTGCTGGTCGAGCAGAACGTGAAGGCCGCGCTCGCCATCGCCGACCGCGCCGTGGTGCTGGTCGAAGGGCGCGAACGCGCTGGAAGGCCCGGCGCGCCGACGCTGGCCGAGCGACCCGCGCGATGGCCGGCGCTCTACCTGGGCGGCAGGCCGCGGGCGACTGATGCTGCAGCTGCTCGCCGACGGGCTGATCGTCGGCAGCGGTGATCGCGCTCGGCGCGATCGGGCTGACGCCTGACCTATTCCATCCTGCGCTTCGCCAATTTCGGCCATGGCGAGTTCATGACCTGGGGCGCCTATCTCGCCGTCTCGGCGCTGGCGCTCGTCGCTGGCCGTGCACGGGCGGCGGCGCGATGGAGCCGCTCGGGCCCTTCTCGCTTCGGCTGGCAACTGCTCGTGCGCGCATGGTCGCCGCCGCGGCGCTGACCGCGCGCGCTGGCGCTGGCGCTGGACTGGCTGCTGTTCCGCCGCCTGCGCAAGGGCAACGGCCGATCACGCTGGTGATCGCGAGCTTCGGCGCGGCGCTGGCGCTGCGCAACCTGCTGCAGTTCCTCTACGGCACGCTGCCCGCAATACTACTCGCGCGAGCTCCAGATCGCGATCCGCGCTGGTGCCGCGCAGCATCGATGGGCGGGCTGCGCATCACGCCGGACCAGATGCTGGTGATCGGCGCTGACGCTGGTCGCTGATGGTCGGCGCTGCAACTGCTCCTGACGCGCACGCACGCTGGGCCGCGCGATGCGGGCGACCGCGCATGAACCCGGCGCTGGCGCGCGTCGCCGGCGTGGACACGGATGCGCGTGATGCGCGCGACCTGGGTGATCGGCGGCGATGCTGGCCGCCATCGCCGGCGTCTTCGCGGGCATCGTCGGGCAGATGCGGCCCGACGCTCGGGCTCGACCTGCTGCTGCCGCTGTTCGCCGCGGCGATCCTGGGCGGCATCGGCAGCGTGCGCGGGCGCGGTGCTGGGCGGCTACATCGTGGGCCTGGCGGAGAGCTGTCTCGGTCCCCGCTGGTCGGCGCCGAATACCGCGCGGCGACCGCCTTCGTGGTGCTGATCGCGCATCCTGCTGGTGCGGCCCGACCGGGCTGTTCGGGGAGCAGCGGCTGATGGACGACCTGCTCGGCCTCGGCTGACCTACGGCACCTTCTTCCTGGTCTTCGCCGGCATCTTCGCGATGATCGCGCTGGGGCTGAACCTGCAATGGGGCTTCACGCGGCCTGTTCAACGTCGGCGTCGCCGGCTTCGTCGCGGTCGGCGCCTACGCCTCGGCCATCGCTGACCGGCCCGCCGGAGCCGCGACCGCTTCGGCGGCTTCGGCCTGCCGATCGTCGTCGGGCTGGCTCGGCGCGATGGCGCGTGTCGGGCGCTGGCCGGCCTGCATCGTCGGCGTCGCGGCGCTGCGCCTGCGCGAAGACTACCTGGCCATCACCACCTTCGGCGTCGCGGTGATGATCCAGCTGGTGGCGCTGAACGCGCAGGGCGCTGACGGGCGGGCCCTTCGGCATCCAGTCCATCCCGCAAGCCCGTTCGCAGGCCGAGCTGGGCACCGGCCTGCGCCTGGAACCTGGCCTATCTCGGCCTGGTCGCGCTGGTGCTGGGCGTCGTCTAGGTGGGCGCTGGAGCGGCTGGTCGCGCAGCCCCTGGGGCCGCGTGCTGCGCGCGATCCGCGAGGACGAGGCTGGCCGCGGCCTCGCTGGGCAAGCGCGCCGCCGCGTTCCGGCTGCAGGCCTTCGTGCTGGGCTGCATGCTGATGGGGCTGGGCGGCGCGCTCTACGCGCATTTCGTCGGCTACATCGCGCCCGAGGACTTCCTGCCGATCCTGACCTTCCAGCTCTGGGCGATGCTGATCGTCGGCGGCTCGGGCAACAACGCGCGGCGCGGTGCTCGGCGCGCTTCGTGGTCTGGGCGATCTGGAGCAGCAGCCGGCGACGCTGCTGCGCGGCTCGCTGCCGCAGGCCGAGCAGGCGCGCGGCGCGGCGCTGCAGGTGGTGCTGATCGGCGTGCTGATCGCCGCGATGCTGGTGCTGCGACCGCGCGGCCTGCTGGGCGAGGAGGTGACCGTCTCGCGCAACGACTGAGCATCATGGGTTGGCGCCGACTACATGCTGGCCACCCCCCGATCATTCCGACCTGCACCCTCGCCAGCACCCCAGAATTGCTTCGACTGGCTGTGTGACTCCCTGTCAAGCCTTGCCCAACAGTAGTTGATTTCCAAAAAAAAAGCCACCTGGAAATCCTAGCGGCCTTTATCAGGTATATGGTGGAGCTGGGGGGATTTGAACCCCCGTCCGCAAACCTTCCTCGCACAGATCTACATGTTTAGCGGTCTGATTTGAGTCTCGCCACCGGTGTCGCGCAGTCGCACGCTACACCGGACGCCAGCACCCTATTGTCTCGCCCCATGTCAAGGTACCCGACGCGGAGCCAGCCGATGTGAATAACTTTACAGCCTGGACAGCTTGCGCCACCCTTGCCCAGCCCATCGGCCTGCTGTTGTAAAGCTCACTGGTGTTTAAGCAGCGAGTGCGAAACGTTCGTCGTTTGCAGTTAGTTTGTTTGAATCTGTTTTACGAGCGCATTCAGCTCGACATGCACCGCTACGATTCCAACCCACGTCGAAACCAATGCAGCCCCTCAGCGCTCATTTTAGGCGCAATCGAGCAATTTCAAGAGCTGCAGGGGCGAATGGATCGCTGCATGCGCCCGCCACTGCGAAAAATCGGCCTGCTGGCCCAGATACCCATAGGTGGCTACCACGGTGCCCATGCCGGCCGCCAGCCCGGCCACGATGTCGCGCTCGTCGTCGCCCACGTACAGGCAATGCGCCGGCGCCAGGCCCAGGCGGCGCGCCGCTTCGAACAGGGGCTCGGGATGCGGCTTGGGGTGCGGCGTGGTGTCGCCGCTGACCACCGCCGCCGCCGTGGCAAACAGCGGCATGGCCTGGGTCAGGGGTTCCGAGAAGCGGCTGGACTTGTTGGTCACCACGCCCCAGGCCAGTTTGCGTGCGTCAAGTGCGCTGATCAGCTCGGCCACACCCTCGAACGCGAAGGTGCGCTGGGTCAAGCAGTTTTCGTAGTTGACGAAAAATTCCTCGCGCAGCGTGTTGTAGTCCGCATGATCAGGCGTCAGACCGAAGGCCACACCCAGCATTCCCCGGGCACCCGCACCGGCCATGGGACGGTAATGCGCCAGCGGCAGGGAGACGAGGCCGCGGTCCGTGCGCATCTTGTCGGCGGCCGCGCCAAGGTCAGGTGCGCTGTCGATCAGGGTGCCGTCCAGATCGAACAGCACGGCCCGCACATCGTCAAACACGCCTTCAGGCTCCGTTGCCCGTCTTGCGGGTGGCGAACAGGTAGTTGACACTGGTGTCTGCGCTCAGCCAATAGTGTCGGGTGAGCGGGTTGTACTGCATGCCGCGGGTGCCCTCCAGATCCAGGCCAGCGGCGCGGCAATGGCCCGCGAGCTCGCTGGGACGCACCATCTTGGCGTATTCATGCGTGCCGCGCGGCAGCAGGTTGAGCACGTACTCGGCGCCGACGACGGCAAACAGGAAGGATTTGGGGTTGCGGTTGAGCGTGGAGAAGAACACCCAGCCGCCCGGTTTGACCAAAGTGGCGCAGGCCCGCACGATCGAACCTGGATCGGGCACGTGTTCCAGCATTTCCATGCAGGTCACCACGTCGAAGCTGCCGGCCTGCTCCGCCGCCAGCGCCTCGGCACTGACTTCGCGGTAGGCGACGCCGGCCGTCTGCGCTTCCAGCGCGTGCAACTGCGCAACCTTGAGTGACTTCGACGACAGGTCGATACCCAGCACATCGGCGCCCTTGCGCGCCATGGCATCCGCGAGGATGCCGCCGCCACAGCCCACGTCCAGCACGCGCTGGCCGGCCAGGGGCGTCAGCGTGTTGATCCACTCCAGCCGCAGGGGGTTGATCTGGTGCAACGGGCGGAACTCGCTCTCGGGATCCCACCAGCGGTGGGCCAGGTCGGAGAACTTGGCCAGTTCGGCCGGGTCGGCGTTCAATGTTTGATTCATGGGTTGATTTTCGTCGAAACCATAAAAAAAGCCCCATCGCTGGGGCTTTTTTTGAGCAATCCGGAGATTACTTGTTGGCGCGGGTGCCGACCACTTCGATTTCCACGCGACGGTTCTTGGCGCGGCCTTCGGCGGTCTTGTTGTCAGCGATAGGCTGCTTCTCGCCCTTGCCTTCGGTGTAAACGCGGTTCTTTTCGATGCCCTTGGACACCAGATAGGCCTTCACGGCTTCAGAACGGCGGACCGACAGCTTCTGGTTGTACTCTTCAGTACCGATGGAGTCGGTGTGACCCACGGCGATGATGACTTCCAGGTTGATGTCCTTGATCTTGCCGGTCAGGTCATCGAGCTTGGCCTTGCCTTCAGGCTTCAGGACCGACTTGTCGAAGTCGAAGAAGGCGTCAGCAGCGTACGTCACCTTGGTGGCGGCGGGCGGCGGCGGCGGGGGAGCGGGAGGCGTCACAACCGGCGCCGGCGCAGCAACTGGCGGGGGCGGGGGCGGCGGCATGGCGGCACCATCGCAACCCGGGTAGGCCGTGGCGGGCGTCCAGTTGGCATCGCGCCAGCACAGTTCGTTGGTGCCGTTCATCACGGGCTGTCCGTCGGTCGAACGCCACTGGTCTGCACCGGTGGCGTACTTGAACTGCTCAGCCGTGGGGCTGGCGATCGGCTTGGCCGGGAACGGCTGCACGTTCTGCGCGCTCGCGGCCATGGGGAAGGCGAAAGCTGCTGCTGCAAACAGCACTGCCACGTTATTCAGATTCTTCATGGTTCTCCTCTTGGGGAAAAAGGCGCAGCCTCGCTGCGAAAATGGACGCTTGAGATGACCATCACCGCAAACGTTGAAGTTATTGTGCCACAGGTAACTGGCGAATCCACCCGTAAAAGGGTCCCCACGTGCCGGACTTGCCCCCATTTGCCGAGATATGTTGCTCAATTGCTACAACCGGTTCGCCCTAAAATCGCGCACTTACCGCGTAAATACCTTTCATGACCCAATTCGCCAAAGAAACCCTGCCCGTCAGTCTTGAAGAGGAAATGCGCCGAAGCTACCTCGACTACGCCATGAGCGTGATCGTCGGGCGCGCCCTGCCCGATGCCCGGGACGGCCTCAAGCCGGTGCACCGGCGCGTGCTGTTCGCCATGCACGAACTCAACAACGACTGGAACCGCGCCTACAAGAAGTCGGCCCGCATCGTCGGCGACGTGATTGGTAAATACCATCCGCACGGCGACCAGTCGGTTTACGACACCATCGTGCGCATGGCCCAGGACTTTTCCATGCGCCACATGCTGGTCGACGGCCAGGGCAACTTCGGCTCGGTGGACGGCGACAACGCCGCCGCCATGCGTTACACCGAAATCCGCCTGGCCAAGATCGCGCACGAGATGCTGGCCGACATCGACAAGGAAACCGTCGACTTCGGCCCGAACTACGACGGCTCCGAAAAAGAGCCCCTGGTCTTGCCAAGCAAGCTGCCCAACCTGCTGGTCAACGGCTCCGGCGGCATCGCCGTGGGCATGGCGACCAACATCCCGCCGCACAACCTGAATGAAGTGGTGGACGCCTGCCTGCACCTGCTGCGCAACCCGCAAGCGTCGATTGACGAACTGATGGAAATCATCCCGGCGCCCGATTTCCCCACCGCCGGCATCATCTACGGCATCAACGGCGTGAAGGACGGCTATCGCACCGGGCGTGGCCGTGTGGTCATGCGGGCCAAGTGCCACTTCGAGGACATCGACCGCGGCCAGCGCCAGGCCATCATCGTGGACGAGCTGCCCTACCAGGTGAACAAGAAGACGCTGCAGGAGCGCATGGCCGAACTGGTGCACGAGAAGAAAATCGAAGGCATCAGCCACATCCAGGACGAGTCGGACAAGTCCGGCATGCGCCTGGTGATCGAGCTCAAGCGCGGCGAAGTGCCCGAGGTGGTGCTGAACAACCTGTACAAGCAGACGCAGCTGCAGGACACCTTCGGCATCAACATGGTGGCGCTGATCGACGGCCAGCCCAAGCTGTGCAACCTGAAGGACCTGATCAGCGTGTTCCTGCAGCACCGCCGCGAAGTGGTGACGCGCCGCACGGTGTTCACGCTGCGCAAGGCGCGCGAACGCGGCCACGTGCTCGAAGGCCTGGCGGTGGCGCTGGCCAACATCGACGAATTCATCCGAATCATCCGCAATGCGCCCACCCCGCCGGTGGCCAAGGCCGAGCTGATGGCGCGCCCCTGGGACAGCCAGCTGGTGCGCGAGATGCTCACCCGCACCCGCGCCGACGGCGGCGTGATCAATGCCGACAACTACCGCCCGGACGGGCTGGAAAAAGAGTACGGCATGGGCAACGATGGCCTGTACCGCCTGTCGGACACGCAGGCGCAGGAAATCCTTCAGATGCGCCTGCAGCGCCTGACCGGGCTGGAGCAGGACAAGATCGTCGCTGAATACAAGGAAGTGATGGCCGAGATCGAGGACCTGCTCGACATCCTGGCCCGGGCGGAGCGCGTCTCGGCCATCATTACCGACGAACTCACCACCATCCGCCAGGAATTCGGCCAGAGCAAGATCGGCGCGCGACGCAGCCAGATCGAGCACAGCGCCTTTGACCTGAGCACCGAAGACCTGATCACCCCGACCGACATGGTGGTGACCCTCAGCCACAGCGGCTATATCAAGAGCCAGCCCCTGAGCGAATACCGCGCCCAGAAGCGCGGCGGCCGCGGCAAGCAGGCCACGGCGACCAAGGAAGACGACTGGGTGGACCAGCTCTTCATCGCCAACACCCACGACTACATCCTGTGTTTCTCCAACCGCGGCCGCCTGTACTGGCTCAAGGTCTGGGAAGTGCCGCAGGGCTCGCGCGGCTCGCGCGGGCGCCCGATCGTCAACATGTTCCCGCTGCAGGAGGGCGAAAAGATCAACGTGGTCCTGCCGCTGACGGGCGAGAAGCGCACGTTCCCGGCGGACCAGTACGTCTTCATGGCCACCAGCATGGGCACGGTCAAGAAGACCCCGCTGACCGACTTCAGCAACCCGCGCAAGGTCGGCATCATTGCCGTGAACCTCGACGAAGGCGACTTCCTGATCGGCGCCGCCATCACCGACGGCCAGCACGACGTGATGCTGTTCTCCGACGGTGGCAAGGCGGTGCGCTTCAATGAAGACGAAGTGACGGCGCACGGAAGGCAGTCGCGCGGCGTCAAGGGCATGAACCTGGAGGACGGCCAGAGCGTGATCGCCATGCTGGTGGCCGAAGACGAGCAGCAAAGTGTGCTGACGGCCACTGAAAACGGCTATGGCAAGCGCACCAGCATCACCGAATACACGCGCCATGGACGCGGCACCAAGGGCATGATTGCGATCCAGCAAAGCGAGCGCAACGGCAAGGTCGTGGCCGCCACGCTGGTGCATGCCGACGACGAGATCATGCTGATCACCGACAAGGGCGTGCTGGTGCGCACCCGGGTCGCGGAGATCCGCGAGCTCGGCCGCGCCACGCAAGGCGTGACGCTGATCGGCCTGGACGAGGGCTCCCGGCTCAGCGGCCTGCAGCGCATCGTGGAAAACGACGCCAACGCGGCAGAGGCCGAAGCCGCGCCGGATGAACCGGCCGACGGCATCACCGGGGGCACACCCACCACCGAATAAGCACCGCCTGCCGCCCTGTTTTGCTACTATATTAGTAGCTATACATGGCCGAATGACGCTGGGCAGATGCCAATTTCCCTCAATAAGCGGCAAAAAACCGTGCCATGGGCTGGCGCAATTCAAGCCCCGGCTTGTTCGGCTGGGTGCAAGCCCGGCTGGCCGGCCTGCATGCGAGAATTGAAGCCAGACTGGCGCTGAACCCACGAGACACGCACTGAACCGACATGGCCAAGACCCTCCCTGAACTGCGCATCCAGATCGATGCGGTCGACCGCGACCTGCTGGCGTTGCTCAACCACCGCGCAGCACTGGCCAACGAGGTCGGCGATATCAAGCGGGCCGAAGGCTCGCCTGTCTTCCGACCGGACCGCGAGGCGCAGGTGATTCATGGACTGCAGAGCGCCAACCCGGGCCCGCTGAAGAACACCAGCGTGGCCATGATCTGGCGCGAGATCATGTCGGCCTGCCGCGCACTGGAGGCGCCCCAGCGCGTCGCATTCCTGGGCCCGACCGGCACATTCAGCGAACAGGCCGCCCTGCAGTTCTTCGGCTCCAGCATCGAGCGGGTGCCCTGCGTCAGCATCGACGAGGTGTTTCGTGCCACGGCGGCCGGCACGGCCGAATTTGGCGTGGTGCCCGTGGAGAACTCCACCGAAGGCGTGATTTCCCGATCGCTCGACCTGTTCCTGCAATCGCCGCTGCATATCGTGGGCGAAACCAGCCTGCTGGTGCGCCACAACCTGCTGCGCCTGTCCCCTTCGCTGGACGCCATCGAGGTGGTGCTGGCACACCCCCAGGCGCTGGCGCAATGCCAGGGCTGGCTCAACACCCATCTTCCCGACGTGGAGCGGCGTGCGGTCTCCAGCAACGCCGAGGGTGCGCGGCTGGCCGCCACCCACCCCGCCTGGGCGGGCATTGCCAGCGAACGGGCGGCCACCGAATTCGGCCTGCACATCGCCGCCCACGCCATCCAGGACGACGCCTTCAACCGCACCCGCTTTGCAGTCATCTGCCTGCCGCAGACGCTGCCGGCGCCCGAGGCCTCGGGCCAGGACTGTGTGAGCCTGATCGTCTCCGTGCCCAACCGCCCCGGCGCGGTGCATGACTTGCTGGTGCCGCTGAAGACGCATGGCGTGTCCATGACACGCTTCGAGTCGCGTCCGGCGCGCTCCGGGCAGTGGGAATATTATTTCTATATCGACCTGCAAGGCCACCCTTCGCAGCCCAGTGTGGCGGCAGCCCTGAAGGATCTGAAGGGCCTTTGCGCCTTCTACAAAGTGCTGGGCACCTACCCGGCGGGTGAATAACATGGCGTCTCACGCGCAAGACGTTTCTCATTCACGCAAGTCCGGGAGTCGGGATGTTTGAACAACTGGGGTTGATCGGCTGCGGCCTGATGGGCGGTTCGTTTGCGCTGGCGCTCAAGCGCGCTGGCCTGGTCAAGCGCGTCGTGGGCTACAGCAAGTCGCCCTCCACGACCGAGCGGGCGCGCCTCATGGGTGTGATCGATGTGGAAGCGCCTTCGGCGCTGCTGGCCGTCTCCGGCGCGGACATCGTGCTGCTGGCCGTGCCGGTGGCCGCCACGGAAGCGACCTTCAAGGCGATCCGGCACCTGGTCACGCCGAACATGCTGATCATGGACGTCGGCTCCACCAAGCGCGATGTGGTCGACGCAGCGCGCCGCGTCTTGCGCGAGCAGGTCGGTGGCTTCGTGCCTGCCCATCCGATTGCGGGCCGCGAGGTCGCCGGCGTGGACAATGCCGACCCGGATCTTTACGCCGGCAAGCAGGTCATCCTGACGCCGATCGAGCGCACCCGCACCGTTCAGCTCCAGCAGGCGATGGATGTCTGGACCGCCATCGGCTGTCACGTGACCAAAATGTCACCGGAATCCCACGACGCTGCCTTCGCGGCGGTCAGCCACCTGCCGCACGTGCTGGCCTTCTCCCTGATGAATGCCATCACGGGACAGCCGCAAGGCAAGGAGTTCCTGGCGCTGGCCGGCCCCGGTTTTCGCGATTTCACGCGCATTGCGGCCAGCGAGCCCAATGTCTGGCGTGACATCCTTCTGGCCAATCGCGAGGAGCTTCTGGCGCAGTCCCGGATATTCCAGCACGCGCTGCAGGCTTTCGAGCAGACCATCAGCAGCGGCAATGCCGAGGCCCTGGAAAGCCTGATCAGCAAGGCCAGCGAGACGCGGGCGCACTGGCGGATCAGCTCAGCGAAGCCGCACAGGCCATGACGACTTCGACGCTCGCGGCAAAGCCGCGGCGCCGCCTGTCAATGAACCCGGCCTGGCGACCCCACGGACCCGCGGAGACCTGAATGTTTTCCACCGAATTTCTGGATATTCCCCCACTGGTCAGCGCGGACGGCACCGTCACCCTGCCCGGCTCCAAAAGCATTTCAAACCGCGTGCTGCTCCTGTCGGCCCTGAGCCATGGCAGCACGGTGATCCATGACTTGCTGGATTCCGACGACACCCGCGTCATGCTCGATGCGTTGACCCAGCTCGGCTGCGGTGTCACCGCGAGCGGCAGCACGGTCACAGTGGCCGGCCTCGGTGGCCGGCTTCCCCGTTCACCGGCGCGCCTTTTCCTGGGCAACGCCGGCACTGCCATGCGGCCCCTGACGGCGGCCCTGGCGGTGCTGGGCGGGGATTTCGAGCTGTCCGGCGTGCCACGCATGCACGAGCGTCCGATCGGTGACCTGGTGGACGCGCTGCGACAACTCGGTTGCTCGATCACCTGCACGGGCGTCGAGGGCTACCCGCCGCTGCGTATCGGCCCACCCCTGCTGAAACTGGATGCGCCGATCCAGGTGCGAGGCGACGTTTCCAGCCAGTTCCTGACCGCGTTGTTGATGTCGCTTCCCCTCGCTTCGGCAAGCGACATCGTGATCGAGGTGGTGGGCGAACTGATCTCCAAGCCCTACATCGAGATCACGCTGAACCTGCTGGCGCGCTTCGGCATCCAGGTGCGGCGTGACGGCTGGCAGCGATTCACCATTCCCGGCCGGCAGCCGGTACCAGTCGCCCGGCGAGATTCATGTCGAGGCCGATGCTTCCTCCGCCAGCTATTTCATTGCGCTGGGCGCGATTGCGCCGCCGCGGCCGGGGGCGCAGGGCATCAGGATCCAGGGCGTCGGGGCGGCGTCGATCCAGGGTGACATCCGCTTTATCGACGCGGCGCAGGCCATGGGCGCGCGGGTCGCCAGCGGCACCAACTGGCTGGAGGTGTCGCGCGGGGCCTGGCCTTTGAGGGCCATCGACCTCGACTGCAACCACATTCCCGACGCGGCAATGACGCTGGCCGTGATGGCGCTGTACGCCGACGGCACCACGACGCTGCGCAACATCGCCAGCTGGCGCGTCAAGGAAACCGACCGCATTGCCGCGATGGCCCGCGAACTGCGCAAGCTCGGCGCCACAGTCGAGGAAGGTGCGGACTTCATCCGCGTCACGCCACCGGCCTCGCCCGCGCAGTGGGCGGCCGCCTCCATCCATACCTACGACGATCACAGGGTGGCGATGTGCTTTTCACTGGCAGCGTTCAACCCGGCGGGCTTGCCCGTGCGAATCGAAGACCCGAAGTGCGTGGCCAAGACTTTCCCCGACTATTTTGAAGCCCTGTTCTCGCTCGCCCAGGCGGCGCCGGGCCGCCTGCCCGTCATCTGCGTCGACGGACCCAGCGCTTCGGGCAAGGGCACGCTGGCCGGTCGAGTGGCCCGGAAGCTGGGTTATCACTACCTGGACTCGGGTGCCCTGTACCGCGTCACTGCTGAGGCGGCACTGCGCGCCGGCATCGCGCTGGAGCCCGGCAACGAGGCAGCCATCGCCAGGCTGGCCCGGCAGATGGCAGTCACTTTTTGCGGGGAACAGGTGATGCTCGATGGCACCGACGTGACCGATGCCATCCGCAGCGAAGAAGGTGGCATGAACGCCTCGCGGGTTTCTGCGCTGCCGTCCGTGCGCACGGCGCTCGTGTCGCTTCAACAGGGCTTTTCCCGACTGCCTGGCCTGGTCGCGGACGGGCGCGACATGGGCACCGTGATCTTCCCCGGCGCAGCGCTCAAGGTCTTTTTGACCGCCAGCGCCGGGCAGCGCGCCGAACGCCGCCATAAGCAGTTGATTTCAAAGGGAATTTCGACTACACTTGACAGTCTTCGCGCTGACCTGCAAGCGCGCGACGCGCGGGACTCATCCCGCAGCGTGGCGCCACTCAAGCCAGCCGGAGATGCCCGGCTACTGGACAATTCAGATTTGACCATCGAAGAATCGGTTGAAGAAGTATTGCGCTGGTGGCAGGACGTGCAGCCCTTCAAGGTGTCTTGAGCGGCTGCGCAAAACGGCAGCAGCCTGACAGCTCTTGTCGCAGCCCACCCGGCCCCCACCGCGCCTCACGCGCACCGGCTGTGTGGTTTTTCAACTTAACCGCGGGTTCCCCGCAAGCAACCGCCGCAGTCAGCTTCCGCAAACGATGGCAATTCCGCCGCCGTAAGACCTGTCTGCGCATCAGGAAAATCAATGTCTGAATCTTTTGCCGACCTATTTGCCGAATCGCTGCAACGCACCGAAATGCGTCCGGGCGAAGTCATCACCGCCGAAGTCGTGCGCATCGAGCACAGCTTCGTGGTGGTCAACGCCGGTCTCAAGTCCGAGGCCTACGTGCCCCTGGAAGAATTCAAGAACGACAAGGGCGAAGTCGAAGTCCAGGTCGGCGACTTCGTGTCGGTGGCCATCGGCTCCATCGAAAACGGCTACGGCGACACCATCCTGTCGCGTGACACGGCCAAGCGCCTGGCCTCGTGGATGAGCCTGGAAAAAGCCCTGGAATCCGGCGAATTCGTCACCGGCACGACCAGCGGCAAGGTCAAGGGCGGCCTGACCGTGCTGGTCAATGGCATCCGCGCCTTCCTGCCTGGCTCGCTGGTGGACACCCGCCCGACCAAGGACCTGTCTCCGTACGAGAACAAGACCCTGGAATTCAAGGTCATCAAGCTCGACCGCAAGCGCAACAACGTGGTGCTGAGCCGCCGCGCGGTGGTGGAAGCCAGCATGGGCGAAGAGCGCGCCAAGCTGATGGAAACCCTGAAAGAGGGTTCCGTGGTGCGTGGCGTGGTCAAGAACATCACCGAATACGGTGCGTTCGTCGACCTCGGCGGCATCGACGGCCTGCTGCACATCACCGACATGGCCTGGCGCCGTGTCCGCCACCCGAGCGAAGTCGTTCAGGCCGGCCAGGAAATCTCCGCCAAGATCCTCAAGTTCGACACCGAGAAGAACCGCGTGTCCCTGGGTCTCAAGCAGATGGGCGATGACCCGTGGATGGGCGTGAACCGCCGCTACCCGCAAGGCACGCGCATGTTCGGCAAGATCACCAACATCGCCGACTACGGCGCGTTCGTGGAACTCGAGCCCGGCATCGAAGGCCTGGTGCACGTCTCCGAGATGGACTGGACCAACAAGAACATCGCCCCGGCCAAGCTCGTGGCGCTGGGCGACGAAGTCGAAGTCATGGTCCTGGAGATCGACGAGGACAAGCGCCGCATCAGCCTGGGCATGAAGCAGTGCAAGGCCAACCCGTGGCAGGAATTCGCGCAGAACACCAAGCGCGGCGACCGCGTCAAGGGCCCGATCAAGTCGATCACCGACTTCGGTGTGTTCGTCGGCCTGGCCGCCGGCATCGACGGCCTGGTGCACCTGTCCGACCTGTCCTGGAACGAAACCGGCGAAGCCGCCGTGCGCAACTACAAGAAGGGCCAGGAAGTCGAGGCTCTGGTGCTGGCCGTGGACGTGGACCGCGAGCGCATCTCGCTGGGCATCAAGCAGCTCGACCAGGATCCCTTCACCACCTTCGTGTCGGTCAACGACAAGGGCCAGATCGTGACCGGCAAGGTCAAGACCGTGGACGCCCGTGGCGCTGAAATCGATCTCGGCGAAGACATCATCGGCTACCTGCGCGCCAGCGAAATCTCCCGCGACCGCGTGGAAGATGCCCGCAACGTGCTCAAGGAAGGCGACGAAGTCACGGCCGTCGTGGTGAACGTGGATCGCAAGACCCGCAACATCCAGCTGTCGATCAAGGCCAAGGACATGGCGGACCAGAACGAAGCCATGCAGTCCCTGAGCCAGCAGTCGGCGCGTGAAAACGCTGGCACGACCAGCCTCGGCGCACTGCTGCGCGCCAAGCTGGACAACAACGAGTCGAAGTAACTTTGCAGGACAGACCGTGCCTGGTGGCGCAAGCCGTCCGCGCGCTCTGTCCGCAACTTGCCAGATGACAAGATCCGACCTCGTCGAAGAACTGGCGGCCCGCTTTGGCCAGCTCACCCATCGCGATGCAGAATTCGCCGTCAAGACGATTCTGGACGCGATGAGCGATGCGCTGGTGCGGGGGCACCGCATTGAAATTCGCGGGTTCGGCAGTTTTTCGATCAACCGTCGCCCGCCGCGCATGGGACGCAACCCGCGTTCAGGCGAGAGCGTGGCGATTCCCGAAAAGCGCGTGCCGCACTTCAAGCCCGGCAAGGCCCTGCGCGAAGCCGTGGACAAGCGCACAGCGGAACTGAACGCCGCGAAACCGACCTGAACGGCCGGCAAGCAGCGTCGCTCTGCAGCTTCAGCCTGCCGGGGGCAACGCTAGAATCGATCCGTCACCGGGGAGACTCATGAAGAAACTCTTGTGGCTGCTTAAGTGGATGCTTAAGGCAGCCATTTTTTTTACCCTGTTTGCCTTCGCGCTGAACAACCAGCAGGATGCCACCGTGCATTTTTTCTTTGGCACACAGTGGCGCACCCCGCTGGTGCTGGTGGTGTTGACCGCCTTCACCGCCGGCGTGGCCATCGGTGTCCTGGGCATGGTTCCGCGCTGGTGGAAGCACCGCAAGGCCGCCCGGCGGGTTCAGCGCGATGCCGCGCCCACCCCCGCCAGCGAACCGACCCCGCCGTCACCGCCTGCCCATGGACTTTGATTTCGTCTGGATCCTGCTGGGCCTGCCCCTGGCCTTCATGATGGGCTGGGTCGCGTCGCGCTTTGACCTGCGACAGCTCCGCGTTGAAAACCGGCGTGCCCCCAAGGCGTATTTCAAGGGCCTGAACTTCCTGCTCAACGAGCAGCAGGATCAGGCCATCGATGCCTTTATCGAGGCCGTGCAGAACGACCCCGACACGTCCGAGCTGCATTTCGCGCTGGGCAACCTGTTTCGTCGGCGAGGCGAATACGACCGCGCGGTTCGGGTTCACGAACATCTGCTCTCCCGGGGTGACCTGACGGCTGCCGACCGCACCCGCGCCCAGCACGCGCTGGCGCTTGACTTCCTCAAGGCCGGCCTGCTCGACCGGGCGGAGGATGCGTTGCGCAAGCTGGACAACACGCCTTTCGAGAATCAGGCCCGGCTGGCGTTGCTGGCCATCTATGAGCGCTCGCGGGAATGGCCGCAGGCGGCCGAGGTGGCGCGCAAGCTCGAAGCCTCGGGCGAGGCCAGCTTTGCCGGGCGACTGGCGCACTATCTGTGTGAACAGGCCGCCACCTTCACCGCCTCTGGCGACTTGGGGTCCGCACAGCGACTGCTGGAGCAGGCCATCGCTGACGCGCCGCCATCGGCGCGCCCACGAATTCAACTGGCCAGCCTCCAGCGGTCACAGGGGCATCACGATGCGGCCCTGGCCACGATGGTTGACCTGATGCAGGCGGCGCCTGCGGCGACGCCATTGGTCGCCATTGCCTTGGCAGAAACTGCCCAAGTCTGCGGTCAGACCCAGCAGGTCCTTGGCTTGTTGCACGCCAGCTATGAACAGATGCCCTCACTGGACGTGATGGAGGCCATCGTCAGGCTGGAAGGCGCGGCGGGCATCGATGCCCGCGCGGGGTATATCCGCCATCTGGAACGGGAGCCGTCGCTGATCGCTGCCGCGCGCTGGATTGCCGGTGAAAAGCTCGAGCACGACCAGTTCCACCCGCTGGTCCAGCGAGCGCTCGACCACGCGGTCAAGCCCTTGAGCCGCTACCGCTGCGCCGCCTGCGGTTTCGAGGCCAAGGATCACTTCTGGCAGTGCCCGGGTTGCCAGGCCTGGGACAGCTACCCGCCGCAACGGGTGGAGGAGCTCTGAGCCCGCGCCAGGCGACGTCGCCGCTCTCGCCGAACCCTCTGCGGGCGTTCACCTGGAACAGCACACAGACCTGGCGTCAACGGTGAGTCGCCCTGCCCCGTTATGGTTAGGCCCTCCCGGCAAACCTGCCGGGTTTTTCATGACCGAGGAGTAAACCCCATGTTGAAGAAGATTCTGGCCCTTGTGGCCATGCTGTATGCCGCCGCGTGTTTCGCCGCCGTGGATGTGAACAAGGCCACCGCTGCTGAACTCGACAGCATCAAGGGTATCGGCCCGGCCATCTCGACCAAGATCATCGACGAGCGCAAGAAGGGCAACTACAAGGACTGGAATGACCTCATCACCCGCGTCCAGGGTGTGGGCGACACCAACGCCGCCAAATTTTCCGCCGAAGGCCTGACCGTGAATGGCGCCGGCTTCAAGGGCGCTGCTGCCGCGCCCGCTGCTGCGGCACCCGCCAAGAAGGACGACAAGCCGGCTGCGGCAATGCCCGCCAAGGCGGAAGACAAGAAGGCCGAGGCCAAGCCCACCGCGGCTCCGGCTGCCGCCGCCGCACCCGCCAAGGAGGCCAAGGCCGACCCCAAGGCTGAAGCGGCTGCCAAGAAGGAAGCCGACAAGAAGGCCAAGGATGAAGCCAAGGCCAAGAAAGACGCTGAGAAGAAAGCCAAAGCCGATGCGGACAAGAAAGCCAAGGACGACGCCAAGGCCAAGAAGGCTGACGATGCGAAGGCCAAGGATGCCAAGAAAGACGAGAAGCCCGCTGCCAAGTCCGCTGATGCCGCGAAACCGGCCGCCAGCGCTGCCAGCGCCGCCAAGAAGTAAGCGGATCGCGCTCGCTTCAGCGACCCGCTTCGCCGGGGCCGCCCTGAAAACCCGCTTCGGCGGGTTTTTTCATGCCTTCTATGCCCTCGCCCAGCGTCGAGCCGACCTTTCCTGCTATCGATTTTTTATCTACTGAACCCAGGCAATCAGGTCCGTCACGCCCACGTCCACGCCTGCCTGCATCAGCAGCGTTGTCACCTGACCTCGGTGGTGCGTCTGGTGGTTGAAGAAATGCGTCAGGGCCTGCCACATCGGATGGACACGTTGCACCCCCTTGGTATTGGTGTAGCGCATGCTGCGCTGCGGGAAGTCCGCCGGCAGCGCGGCCAGCCAGGCTTCGATCGCGGCGTCCAGCCGGGCGCGGTGGGCGCGCAGTGCGGCCCAGTCGGCGTGCAGTTCGGTCTCGTGGCGGGCACCGGCGGGCAATGCGAGCAGGTCGGCCGGCAAGACGTCCGGGGCTTCGCCTTGCGCCGCAAAGCGGCCCAGCCACATCATGTCGCCCCAGAGCAGATGGTTCAGCGTGGCATGAATGGAGCCAAAGAACGCGCCGCGCGGGGCCTTGCGGGCCGCGTCATCCAACTGCTCGCAGGCGTCATACAGACGGGCATTGAACCCGGTGTTGTAGCGCGCGAGAAGGCGGTAGTTGTCCATCAACGCGTCCACGGTCAACTCCTGAATCCATAGCGAATTGCGACCTTTTGACGATGGGAATGCAGCGTTTTCATCAAGATTTCTCCGTTACGGGGCCAAATCCGCCGCCGCCGGGCGTGTGGATCTCGAACACGTCGCCGGGCAGCATCTGCGCACTGCCGATATGGGCCAGTGTCTCGACCCGGCCATCGGCCCGCACCACGCGGTTGATGCCCGGCGCTCCCGCTTCGCCGCCGGCCAGGCCGAACGCCGGATGCACCCGGCCGTTGGACAGGATGCTCGCCGTCATCGCCTCCAGGAAACGCACCCGGCGCACGCCACCGTTGCCACCTGTCCAGCGCCCGGCGCCACCCGAGCCCTGACGGATCTCGTAGCTGTCCAGGCGCACCGGAAAGCGGAACTCCAGCACCTCCGGGTCGGTCAGGCGCGAATTGGTCATGTGCGTCTGCACGACGCTGGTGCCGTTGAAGCCGCCCGTCAGCGCGCCCGCCGCGTCGAACACCCCGCCCGCCCCGCTGCCGCCCGAGATGGTCTCGTAATACTGGTGGCGCGCGTTGCCGAAGGTGAAGTTGTTCATGGTCGGCTGGCTGCCGGCCATCACGCCCAGAGCGCCGAACAAGGCGTTGGTGATGCAGGTGGAGGTTTCCACGTTGCCCGCCACCACCGAGGCGGGCGGGTTCGGGTTCAGCATGGAGCCCGGCGGGATGATGACCTGCAAGGGCTTCAGGCAACCGGCGTTGAGCGGAATGTCGTCGTCCACCAGCGTGCGGAACACGTAGAGCACCGCGGCCATGCAGACCGCCGTGGGCGCGTTGAAGTTGTTGGTCTGCTGCGGCGACGTGCCTGTGAAGTCGATGGTGGCGCTGCGGCTGGCCGCATCGACGCGGATCGCGACCTGGATCTGCGCGCCGTTGTCCAGCGGCAGCGTGAAGCTGCCATCCTTCAGGCGCGTGATGACGCGGCGCACCGACTCCTCGGCGTTGTCCTGCACATGGCGCATGTAGGCCTGCACCACGTCCAGGCTGAACTGGTCCACCATCTTGCGCAATTCCTGCACGCCTTTCTCGTTGGCGGCGATCTGCGCCCTGAGATCGGCCATGTTCTGCGCGGGGTTTCTTGAAGGGTATTCCCCGCTCTGCAGCAGCGCGATCATCTCGGCCTCGCGCAGCACGCCGCGTTCCACCAGCTTGACGTTGTTGATCTGCACGCCCTCTTCCTCGATGCGCGTGGAGAACGGCGGCATCGAGCCCGGCGTGGTGCCACCGATGTCGGCGTGGTGGCCGCGGCTGCCGACGTAGAACGTGGGCTGGGGCGCCGCGCCGAGGTACACCGGCGTGATGACGGTGATGTCCGGCAGGTGCGTGCCGCCGTGGTACGGGTCGTTGAGCACATACACATCGCCGGGCTGCATGGTGCCGGCGTTCTCCCGAATCACGGTCTTGATGCTCTCGCCCATGCTGCCCAGGTGCACCGGCATGTGCGGCGCATTGGCGATCAGGTTGCCCTGCGCATCGAACAACGCACAGCTGAAATCGAGCCGCTCCTTGATGTTGACCGAGTAGGCGGTGTTCTGCAGCTGCAGGCCCATCTGCTCGGCAATGTTCATGAACAGGTTGTTGAACACCTCCAGCAGCACCGGGTCAGCGGTGGTGCCCGCCGCGTAGGTGACGGCGCGGGCCTCGCGGCGCTCCAGCACCAGGTGGTCCAGTGCGGTGAGCGTCGCCTCCCAGCCGGGCTCGACCACGGTGGTGGCGTTCTTCTCGGCGATGATGGCCGGGCCGGGAATCAAGTCGCCGGGGCGCAGGTCTTCGCGCACCACCAGCGCGGCATCAAACCACCGGCCACCGGAGTAGACCGGCACGGTGCTGCGCCGCGGCACCTCGCGCGGCGGGTGCACGGCGTGGCGCGGCTCGGCCGGCGCGTCGCCGGCCACCACGGCCTCGACCGACACCGCTTCAACGACCAGGCCCTTGCCCTGCATCAGGAAGGCAAAGCGCTGGCGGTAGGCGGCTTCGAAGCCCGCCGTGATGGCGGCGAGCACCTGCGCCGGCGAAGACGCGTCGGCACCCTGCTGCGGCCAACCCACCACCAGCGCCGAGTCACTTCCCTCGTAGCGCACATGGACCCGCCGGTGCGTCGTGATAGCGCCCGCACTGGCCTGCTGGCGGGCGAGTTCGCCCCCGGCGGCCGAGGCCAGCGCGTCAAGCTTGGCAACGATCTCCGGCAGGGCTCCGGCGCTCAGCTGCAGTTCCACCGCCTGCTCGCGGATCACGTTCTGGTCGGCCAGGCCCATGCCATAGGCGCTCAGCACACCGGCCAGCGGGTGCACCAGAACGCGCGTCATGCCTAGCGCGTCGGCCACCAGGCCCGCGTGCTGGCCACCCGCGCCGCCAAAACACTGCAGGGTGTAGCGCGTCACGTCGTAGCCCCGTGCCACCGAGATTTTCTTGATCGCGTTGGCCATCTGCTGCACCGCGATCTGGATGAAACCCTCGGCCACCTCCTCGGGCGCGCGGCCGGTCAACGCGGCCAGCGCGGCGAACTTCTCGCGCACCACCTCGCCGTCCAGCGCCTCATCCGCACCGTGGCCAAACACCTTGGGGAAATACGCCGGCTGGATCTTGCCGACCATCACATTCGCGTCGGTCACGGCCAGCGGGCCGCCGCGCCGGTAGCTCGCCGGGCCGGGATTGGCGCCGGCGCTCTGCGGCCCCACACGAAAGCGCGACCCGTCAAAGGCCAGGATCGAGCCGCCGCCCGCCGCCACGGTGTGGATGCTCATCATCGGCGCGCGCATGCGCACGCCGGCCACCTGGGTTTCGAACTCGCGCTCGAACTCGCCCGCGTAGTGCGACACGTCGGTCGAGGTGCCGCCCATGTCGAAGCCGATCACTTTTTCGATGCCCGCCAACTCCGCTGTCCGGGCCATGCCGACGATGCCGCCCGCCGGGCCGGACAGGATGGCATCCTTGCCCTGGAAGACGTGCGCGTCGGTCAGCCCGCCGGAAGACTGCATGAAGAACAGCTTGACGCCCGGCATCTCCGCGGCCACCTGCTCCACATAGCGGCGCAGGATCGGCGACAGGTAGGCATCGACCACCGTGGTGTCGCCGCGGCTGACGAACTTCATCATCGGGCTGGTCTGGTGGCTGGTGCTGACCTGGGTGAAGCCCGCCTCGCGCGCGATGCGCGCCGCCGCCTGCTCGTGCGCGGTGAAGCGGTAGCCGTGCATGAAGACGACGGCCACACTGCGCAGGCCGCGCCCGATGGCACCCGCCAGCGCCCGCCGCAAGGCCGATTCGTCCAGCGGGGTCAGCAGCTCGCCAATGGCGCCGACGCGCTCATCTGCCTCGATCACCTCGCTGTACAGCAGCTCCGGCAGCACGATGCGCCGGTCAAACAGGCGCGGGCGATTCTGGTAGGCAATGCGCAGCGCGTCGCGAAAGCCGCGTGTGGTGACCAGCAGCGTGGGCTCGCCCTTGCGCTCCAGCAGCGCGTTGGTGGCCACCGTGGTGCCCATCTTCACGCATTCGACCAACTCCGGCGTCACCGGCTCACCGGCTTTGAGGCCCAGCAGATGGCGGATGCCGGCGACCGCCGCATCACGGTATTGCTCGGGGTTTTCGGACAGCAACTTGTGCGTCACCAGCGAATAGCCGCCGCCCGGCTCGGGCCGGCGGCCCACCACGTCGGTGAAGGTGCCGCCGCGGTCGATCCAGAACTGCCAGCGGCCAGAACCGCGACAGCGGGAATCAGGGAATGCAGAGTTAGTCATAAATCAATAGCTAACAATGACCGATGGGACGCTGGGATGATGCCGGTTTGACTCAGAGAACACCGTCACAAGGACGCCGCGGCGCGCGCCGCCTGGTCGTACATGCCCGACAGCACGCGCAGCAGCCTCGCGAGTTCACCGATGTCGCGGTTCAGGCCGTCGTCGGCTTTCAGCGCGTTGATCAGGCAGGCCTCGCGGATTTCGCGGTAACGCTGCACATACCCGCGCCCGAGCCTCGGTGGAGGCGTAGGTCACTTCCTTGCCGTTCTTGCTGCCCACGACCACGCCCAGGTTCTGCAGCTTCTTCAGCGCGTAGTTGATCAGGTGCGTGTCTTCCACGTTCATGATGAAGCAGATGTCGGCCAGGCGCTTGTCGCGCGCCCGGTGCGTGACATGGTGCAGCACCAGCACGTCGAGCGGCGTGAGGTCCTTCAGGCCGGCCGCACTCATGCAGTGCGCGATCCAGCGGTGAAAGGCGTTGCCGGCAACGATCAGGCCGAACTCGAACTCGCTCAGCTCGGCGCTCTGCGGCGACACCAGGTGCGCCGAGGACACGATGGGCGTCGTGCCGCGGCCGGCCGGATGGCGGGCGCCTGCGCGGGGGAAACGGCTTTCTTCGGCATCCACATCCTCCTGAAGGCGCGCCGTCGGGACGACCGCGGCGCGGGGCGCCATCCGGACCCGGCCCGGCAACATGGCATCGATATTGCAAGAGCCGGATTGTAGATAGAACACAAACAATTTATCAACGATTTGTTGACATTCAGGGAAAACACCAATCATCATTCACCCCGTCGGCACTACAGTGCCAACATCACCAACCAACCTTGTTCACGGAGCCTTTCATGAATCGTCGCCTGTTTGCACTCACCACCACCATGGCCGCAATCACCCTGTCGCTGGCTGCCGGATCGGCCGCCGCCCAGACCAAGTGGGACCTGCCCGCCGCCTACCCGGCCACCAACTTCCACTCGGTCAACCTGCACGGAGTTCGCCAACGACGTGGACAAGGCCACCGGCGGCAAGCTCAAGATCACGGTGCATGCCAACGGTTCGCTGTTCAAGGCGCCCGAGATCAAGCGCGCCGTGCAGGGCGGGCAGGCGCAGGCCGGTGAAATCCTGCTGGCCAACTTCCAGAACGAGTGGCAGCTGTTCGGTGCCGACGGCCTGCCCTTCCTGGCCGACAGCTATGACGAGTCGGCCAAGCTGTACAAGGTGCAAAAGCCCTTCCTGGAGAAAAAACTCGCCGAGCAGGGCATGGCGCTGCTGTACGCCGTGCCATGGCCGCCCCAAGGCATCTACGTCAAGAAGCCGATCAACTCGGCCGCCGACCTGAAGGGCGTGAAGTGGCGCGCCTACAGCCCCGCCACGGCGCGCATTGCCGAACTCGTCGGCGCCCAGCCCGTGACGGTGCAGGCGGCGGAACTGTCGCAGGCCATGGCCACCGGCGTCGTCGAGTCCTACATGTCGTCGGGCTCGACCGGCTTCGACACCAAGACCTACGAGCACATCAAGTACTGGTACGACACCCAGGCCTGGCTGCCGAAGAACGCGGTGATCGTCAACAAGGCGGCCTTTGATGCGCTCGACGCGCCCACGAAGCAGGCCGTGATGAAGGCCGCCGCTGACGCCGAGGTGCGCGGCATCGCTGGCTCCAAAAAGACCAACACCGACTCGATCGACAAGCTCAAGGCCAATGGCATGAGCATCGTGGCGCCGTCGGCCCAGCTCAAGGCGGACATGAAGAAGGTCGGCGACGTGATGCTCAAGGAATGGCTGGAAAAGGCCGGCCCCGAGGGCAAGGCGCTGATCGACGCCTACACCAAGCCCTGACGAGCCGCTGATGCGCAAGGCGCTCGACGCTCTCTACAACGGCGCCGCCGCCCTGGCGGCGCTTTTCATGGTGTTCCTGCTGGGCATGGTGCTGCTGTCCATCGCCGGCCGGCAGTTCCACTTCCATGTGCCCGGCACCGACGCCTACGCGGGCTACCTGATGGCGGCCAGCGGCTTCCTGGCGCTGGCGCACACGCTCAAGCGCGGCGAGCACATCCGCGTGACCCTGATCCTGGGCGCCTTGAACGGGCGCTGGAAGAAGGGGCTGGAGCTGTGGGCCCTCGGCTTTGCCTCGGCCCTGTCGGCCCTGTTCGCGTTCTATTGCTGCCGCCTGGCCTGGCAATCGCGCACGTTTCACGACATTTCCACCGCCAGCGACGCCACGCCGCTGTGGATTCCGCAAATCGGCATGGCCGTGGGCACGGTGATTCTGGCCATCGCCTTTGTCGACGAACTGGTGCTTGAAATCAGAGGCCAGCGCTTCGCGCCGAGCACCGATGAACCGCTGCGAAATGAGTAATCCATGAACGACCTTGCCATCACCGCCGCCCTGCTGGTATCCCTGCTGCTGATCCTGGGCAGCGGCGTCTGGGTCGGCCTGACGCTGACCGGCGTGGCCTGGATGGCCGTGACGCTGTTTTCGACGCGCCCGGCGGGCGACGCCATGGCCGTAACGGTCTGGGGGTCGTCGAGCAGCTGGACGCTCACCGCCCTGCCGCTGTTCGTCTGGATGGGCGAAATCCTGTTTCGCACGCGACTGAGCCAGGACATGTTCAAGGGCCTGGCGCCCTGGGTGCAGGCCCTGCCCGGGCGGCTGCTGCACACCAACGTGATCGGCTGCACCATCTTTGCAGCAGTCTCGGGGTCGAGTGCCGCCACCTGCGCGACGATCGGCAAGATGACCCTGCCCGAGTTGAAGAGCCGCGGCTATCCCGAGCACATGATCATCGGCACGCTGGCCGGTGCCAGCACGCTGGGCCTGCTGATCCCGCCGTCGATCATCATGATCGTCTATGGCGTGGCCGCCGAGGTGTCGATCTCCAAGCTGTTCATTGCCGGTGTCTTGCCCGGCCTTCTGCTTGCCACGCTGTTCTCGGGCTACATCATGGTCTGGGCCCTGCGCAACCCGCAGCAGGTTCCTGTCTCCGACGAAAAGACCACCTTTATGCAGAAGCTGTCGCGCTCGCGCAGCCTGATTCCCGTGGTCCTGCTGATCGCTGCGGTGCTGGGCTCGATCTACTCCGGTGTCGCCACCGCCACCGAGGCCGCCGCCGTGGGCGTCGTGGGCTCACTGGTGCTGTCCACGCTGCAGGGCTCGATGAACTGGGCCACCTTTCGCGACGCCCTGATGGGCGCCACACGGCTGTATTGCATGATCGCGCTGATCCTGGCGGGTGCGGCCTTCCTGACGCTGTCGATGGGCTACATCGGCCTGCCGCGCCATCTGGCCGAATGGATAACCGGCCTGGGTCTGAGCCAGGCGCAGCTGATCGTGGCGCTCGCCGTCTTTTTCATCATCCTCGGCTGCTTCCTGGACGGCATCTCGATGGTGGTACTGACCATGGGCGTGCTGATGCCGACCGTGCAGGCCGCCGGCATCGACCCGATCTGGTTTGGCATCTTCATCGTGCTGGTGGTCGAGATGGCGCAGATCACGCCGCCGGTGGGCTTCAACCTGTTCGTGCTGCAAGGCATGACCGGCCGCCAGCTCACCTGGATCGCCCGCGTCACGATGCCCATGTTCCTGCTGATGTGCGTGGCCGTGGCCCTGATCTATCTGTTCCCCGGCATCGTCACCTGGCTGCCGCAGAAGATGAGCGCCTGAACTCCGTCGGCGCGCCTGAATCGGGGCGCCCGCAAGCGAACGATCGGGTCAGCGGCTGCCTTGATCCGGCTCCGGCTGTGCCTGAAAAGGCTTGAACAGCCTGGCATCATCGAGCAGGCACCAGGTCTTCAGTCCCGTGGCCTCCTGGATGGCATCGCGGTAAGGCGGCATGTTGGTGCATTCAAGCACCACGTCGGTGAGCGCGGGCTCTCGCACCTTCAACGCCACGGCGGCGGCCACCACATCGGCGCGTGCCAGCGCCAGATCCATTTCCGGCTGGTTGCCCAGGATGCGCATGGCGAACTCGCCCTTCGGGTCCACGCCCTGCACCACCACATCAGCCAGGCGCTCACGCGGCACGCCGGCCGCACACAGGTATGCCTTGCCCAGTTTCGCGGCGCTGATGGTCAGCACGCCGACGCGATGCTGTGCTGCGAGCAACTTGGGCAACAGCATCAGGCTGGAGGTGATGACCGGCACCCGGGTGGCGGATTGCAGTTCCTTCTGCAACAGGACCAGGAAGCCGCAGGTGGTGGTGATGGCAGCCGCGCCCTCACGCGCGAGGCTTCGCACCACCGCCGCGAAGGCCGGCCCGACGCGCCCGGCGTGCAGGCCGGCGGCCGATTGCACCACCTTGTCGGGCCAGATGCCGCGCACCACGCGGATGTTCACCGGCACCGGCCAGGTCGCCAGGTTGCCGAGGTCGCCGACCGGCCGGGGAAACCGGGTGTCCAGCATCACCACACCCAGAAATGGCGACTGGCCCGGTGTCAGCAGGCGCTGGGTGATCTCGGTGGGGCTTTGCATCACGGGTACAGTCATGGCCTGTATTGTCCCGTCAATTTCTGGAACCTTCATGCTGCAAGTTATCGCCATCTGCCTGGGCGCCAGCGTCGGCGCGCTGGCCCGTTGGGGCCTGGGCCTGTGGCTCAACACGTCGGTGGCGGTGCTGCCCTGGGGCACACTGGCGGCCAACCTGATTGGCGGCTATCTGGTGGGTATCTGCGTGGCCGTGTTCAACAACCTGCCCGAACTCGACCCGCTCTGGCGGCTGGCGCTGGTCACCGGTTTTCTCGGCGCGCTGACGACGTTTTCGAGCTTCAGTGCCGAGGTGGTGGGCATGATGCAACTCCAGCGTTACGGGCTGGCGCTGGGCACCGCGGCGCTGCACCTGCTGGGCTCGCTGGCGCTGACCCTTCTCGGTCTCAGGACAGCTATGCTATTCATAGCTAAATAGGACCATTCGACAGTGGGGATGGTCACTTTCTTCGCGTATTTCGGGTCTTGAAGCGTCGCGTGCGTCGTTTCACCGTCTGCGGCCCCGCCCCCTGATCCATTAAGATGCGCCCCCGCCTTGCGCCAGCCTGGCAAGGCCCGTTTGGCCCCTACTCCCCAATCCACAAACCACTCAAGGAAACCCTTGTTCAAGAACCTCATCGTCTACCGCATCGGCGCCGACTGGTCCGCCACGGTCGAACACATGGAAGAAGCCCTGTCGCCCGCGTGCTTTGTCGAATGCGGCGCCACGCAGGAAAAATCGATCGGCTGGATCGAGCCCCGGGGCGAAAAAAATGGCGCCCTGGTCGAATCCATTGGCGGCCAGCGCATCCTCAAGCTGCAGATCGAGACCAAGGCCGTGCCCGGCGCGGTGGTCAAGCGCAAGGCGCAGGAGCAGATCGAGCAGATCGAGAAAGCCACCGGTCGCAAGCCCGGCAAGCGCGAGGTCAAGGAAATCCGTGAAGACGCCCTGCTGAGTCTGCTGCCGATGGCCTTCACCAAACAATCATCGGTGCTGGTCTGGATTGACCTGGGGTCGCGCCTGCTGATGACGGACGCCGGCAGTCAGGCCAAGGCCGACGAGGTGATCACCGCGCTGGTCAGCGCCCTGCCCGGCCTGCCGCTCACCCTGGTGCAGACGACCGTCTCGCCCCAGGTCGCCATGACGCAATGGCTGACGGCGCAAACGCCCGAAGAATGGCCACTGCGCCTGAGCGTGGAGCGCGAATGCGAACTGAAGTCGAACGACGAGGAAAAGTCGGTGGTGAAGTTCACGCGCCACAACCTGCTCAACGACGAGATCCGCCACCATGTGGCGCAAGGCAAGCTGCCGGTCAAGCTGGCGCTCAGCTGGGACGGCCGCGTGGGCTTTGTGCTGACCGAGGCACTGCAGCTCAAGAAGATCAGTTTCCTGGAAGGTGTTTTCGACGGCACCTCGGCCGGCAAGGAAGACGGCTTTGACGCCGATGTCGCCATTGCCACGGGTGAACTGGGCAAGCTGATTCCGGATCTTTTCGACGCGCTGGGTGGCGAAATGCCGTTGTCGGGCGGTGCGCCAGCCGGCGTTCCCCCCGGCTGAGCCGGGGCACGCGGGACGACGGCTTCAGGAAGAACGGCGTGCAGGCGCGGCGCAGCCATGACGCGCAGCGCATTTCGCGCAGCACCGGACCCGCCGCCCGATGCGCTGGACACCGCGGGTTCAGTCAACGAATGGGATTTCCGGACGGCTGTATCCCTGGCGCGGATTGGCGAGCCTGCGCTCAGCAACGGCCCGAGGCCGCGCAGGCGGTGACCCGCCTCAGGTTGTCTTCCACGCGCTCGGTGAAGCGGTTGCGCATGTCCTGAAGATCGGAAAGCAGCACCCGGACCTCTTCACCCGGCGGGCAACTTTCGGCGCCGCTGGCGACCACCCTCATGTCGGCAAAAGGACTGTCGCTGTCGGGGGCCTCGACAACACCAGCAGATCGCCGGTGTTCAGGAAACACGCTCCACCGGATGAGAGGTCGGTCACGTCGAGCGGCTGCGCAGCCTGGAACAGGTAGATGCAGGCGTAGCGCGCGGCCGCACGTCGCCGAGCCCCAGGGGCTCGCCGTTCTGCAGCATCGCCACGCTCAGGCCCACCTGTTTGCGCATCTGCAGCCGCACCTCCTCGGAAATTGGCACCAGCAGGCGCGCCACCCATGGCCTGATCAACCGGTCGCGGCCGCCAGGCCACACCGACCAGGTGCAGCCCCAGCGCGCCGTCGCCGTGCTGCACCCGGGCATCGACCTTGTCCTGCAGCTTCGAGAAGTTGTCGCCAATGCCGCCGCGTTGGGCGTCTCGAAAACCGACGCCACGCCCCAGGGCGATGCATAGCCGAAACCTTCTTCGAACCCGGACGAGATCTGCAGATCGCCCATCAGCGTCGCCGGATCGCTGTAACCAATGGCCGGTGCGCCATAGTCCACCCAGCCCGCGCCGCCCCCGGCAACGATGAACACCGGCACCGCGAAAGGCAGGTAATAGCTGCGGTAATAGACCGGCTCGTAGCGCGCGAGGCCGATAGTAGGCCAGGGGGACGCCGTGGTAATGGCTCAGTTCGTAGTGGCGCACCAGGGGCTGCGCGACGAAGACGGGCCGACCGCCGGACCAGTCGACGTAACGCACGCGTTCGATCACCCGGCGCTGCCCACCGGCGGCATCGCGATAGACCATGAAACGGTCCCGATAGAGGACTCTGCCTCGGTGCAGCCCATTTCGCGGTCAACATCGCTCGGCGTAGAAAAGACTGCGCGAGGGAACTCCGGATTCGTAGTCGGCCACTGGATGACGCGGCGGCCATCCGCATACACGCGTGTCGTGGTCCCGCTGCGCGCATCCTCGGTCTGCCGGAAGCCTGTCACCTGCTTCGTCCCGTCGGGCAGGGGCGTCTGCGTGATCACGATCAGCAAACCGTCGGGGTTCTCGCGCCGGGTGTCGAGCCGCGTGATCGCCCCGCGGCACCACGCTGGTCCGGTGTCGACGGCGACCGCACGTGGCGGGACACTCTGCAGGCCTGGCGCGCCGGGACGATGACCCTGCCCCGGCTCGGCAGCGTCGGGCGGCTGGTCCGTCGAGCGGCTGGCTGCCGGGGCGGCGCACTTCCACTGGCCGTGCACCCTGACTTTCGGAGGCAGCCGGCAAAGGGCGTCGTGTATGACCCACCTGATCGGCGCCGACGTCGGGCGCCTTGTCGGACCCTGACAGGTGGCTGTGCCGGCGCCGGCCCCGGCTGAACATGCAATCGTCGCAGCCGGAGGGAAGGCGGGTGCCAGAGTGTCGGTACGATGATCGTCGAGCTTGCCGAGTGACATGGCTGGTCCACCGCGCTGGCTGCAATCGCCCGACAGCGCTGAGTGCCAGACAGCTTGCGCACTTGCTCGTTCACCGCGCGCTTCAGTTTTCCTGGCCGCGCCGCGGGGCCGCGCACAGCAGCTATGTTTTTTGTTGCAGATGGTGCTGTCCTTTGCTGACCTTGCGCGACAGGCGCGCAAGGCCTGTTCCTGCTGCGCACGTTGCTGAGCCTGTTGCTCCTGTTGCGCACGTTGCTGCGCTTCCTGATGGCGCTGCTGCGCCTTTTGCTGCTCAGCGAGCTGTCGCACGCGCTGCTCTGCTGCTGTTGCTGCTGTTGCTGCTGTTGCTGTTGCTGCTGTGACTGGTGCCGGGCGAGTTGCTGCTGCTACTGCAGGGCCCGTTGCGGGTCCTGCGTGCTCGGGGTTTGCGCGCTGCGGCAACAGGCGCGGCGCGTTGCGTATCTTTGGGCTGCGATGGCTGCTGTGCGCGCTGCGGATCAGAGCTGTTGGGTATGTTGCGGCTGGGAGCGCGGCTGGTCCGGATACTTGGCAGGCGCAGGTTTGCTCACGGTCGGAGACGGGACCGCGGCAGTATGGCTCTGAAGCGACGTCGGCGCAGTTGAGCGCCACGACGCGAACCTCAGGGGGTGGCGCAGCAAAGGCCGCGGGCCAGGCCAGCAGCAGGCACAGCGCGGACGCCTTGACGCGGTCCCGCCTCACCGTACAGCCGCTGCCGACCATGGCGTGGGAATACCGGTGCGCTAGCGATACGCCGCGCAACGCCTTGTAGAATCATCATAGGGACGCTCACGCGAAGGCCTAGCGCACAGCGGGTGAAGGGGCCGGAAGAGCGGGAAGCTGGAAAAAGAAGAAAGAACACAGATACTGTTATAGGAAGGAGGAAGATGACTGATAATACAGAGGAGAGATTGGAGGGAGGACGCTGAATACTGATACCGCCGACGATGGAGGAGGTCGATTGTACGCCGCCAAAGCAGAGAACGAAAGGGTGGAGGACGATGACAGAAAACACCGACACAGACGACTGGAGGGGGAGAATGGTTGCCCGGAGGACTGAATATAGGTGAGGGCGAGTAAGAGAGAGGGGAGGTCGATAAAAGGGCGAGGTGGGTATCTCGGACGCGGCGGGTAGCCCCGAGGACCGTAACTCGGCCAGGGCTGGGCGGCCCATAGCTGCGCTGCGGATACGAGGGGCGCCCAAAGTAGAAGTTGTCTGAATAGCTGCACACGAAAAAGGCGGTGATGACGATGCACAGCAGGGCTCCGTAATTGATCAAGGGAACGTAACCGCTCTGGTAAGGGATAGACGATGTTGCCGGAATAGACGCATGCGCGGATCGGGGCTGACTACGACGTCGCACCAGCGGTAGTCGCACAGACAGCTTTACACGGACAGGGCTGCTACGGGACAGAAGGGTGGCGATCACTGGATATTACCGGGAAGGGCTGGATAGCAGGTTGACCTCTTTGGCGGCATAAGACAGCACCGCATGGGACGTCACGGGCAAAACCGCCAGAAGCGCCAAATCCAATTTATATAAATTCAAGCTTTTCATGTTTTATCTTGGTGAACAAGGTTGTCCTTCGATTGGCTGTTAGCTCCCTAAACGCTTCAGGTCACGCGTCTGCAGACATCGCCAGTCGGCAGCAAGTAAGGAATTGTATTTTATTGGTCGCAAGTAGGGCGTAATTTGTACCTTGCACGCGGCAGACGCGCCACGAGGCATATTCGCTACACTGCAACAAGGGTCCTCGGCTGCACTGCCATGCTTCTGGCAAGACAAGGCTCAGAGCTTGCCGAGCTTGATGAAAACGCATCCACACCGGATGCACAAAGGTGAACGACCATGAACTTTGTCATTATCGGTGCCGGTCCCGCCGGCGTGCGCGCAGCGGAAACCCTGCGCGAAAATGATTCCCAGGCCACCATCACGTTGGTCGGTGGGGAACCCGGGGAGCCCTATGCGCGCATGGCCATCCCCTACATCCTCAGCGGCGCCATCGACGATGGGGGTGCCCGCCAGCGCCGCTCGCTCAACCATCTGCAAGCGCTGGGCATCCGCTACCTCCATGGCAAGGCGCTCAAGGTGCATGCCGGTCCGAACGGTGGCCAGGTCGATCTGGAAGACGGCACACAACTCCCCTATGACCGCTTGCTGGTGGCCACCGGCTCCTCCCCGTCGCTGCCACCCATCCCTGGCACCGATGTGGCCGGCGCGGTGACGTGCTGGACGCTGGAGGATGCCCACCAGATCGCCGCCAAGCTCGTGCCCGGCGCACGCGTGGTCATGCTGGGTGCGGGTTTCGTCGCGGGCGTGTGCATGAAGTCGCTGGTCAACAGCGGCGCCAAGCTGTCGGTGGTGGCTGGGCGCTCGGGCCAGATTCTGCGTTCGATGATGACCCCGGTCGGTAGCGGCATGTTGCAGCGCTGGCTGGAGGGCCGCGGCGTCGAAGTCATCACCACCGGACGCGTCCTGGGCATTGAACCGGGCCCGCGCCTGGTCATGGACACCCGCAGCATCGACGCGGATCTGATCATTCTGGCCACCGGCGTGCATCCGAATGTGTCGTTTCTCGAAGGCACCGAGGCGGAGATCCGAAGCGGCGTCGTGGTCGACGCGCACATGCGCACCACCGTCCCGCACATTTACGCCGCCGGCGATGTCGCCCAGGGGCGTGACTTCTCCACCGGCGAGTGGGTCGTGCATGCCTTGCAACCCACCGCCACCGAGCATGGCCGCGTCGCCGCACTGAACATGCTCGGCAAGGAAGTGCCCTACCGCGGCAGCCTGAGCATGAACGTGCTGGACACGGTGGGCCTGATCTCCCACACCTTCGGGATGTGGAATGGCGTCCCCGGTGGGGACCTCACCGAAGTGGTGGACGAAACCAACTTCATCTACACGCGCCTGTGTTTCGATGGCGACCTGTTGATCGGCGCCATCACCATCGGCCACCCGCACCACGTGGGTGCGATCCGCGGCCTGATCCAGTCACACCGCCACCTGGGGGCCTGGAAGGACGAATTGATGAAGAACCCGCACCTGGTGATGGATGCGTTTGTCGACCTGAACAACGGATGATGCGGCAGCCGCCGGTGCGCAAGCCAGCGGACCCGGCCTGCAGTTTTCCATGGCGCCCACCCATCACCGGGGGCAGAGAGTCACCCGCCGGCAATCGGCGGCCAGATGGCCAGCACATCGCCTTCCGTCAGGGTTTTGCTGGCGCGTTGCTCGGGCGCAATGTAGTGCCCGTTGACCAGCACCAGATGCACCTGCTTCGCAGGCAGGCGGAACTGCTCCACCAGTTGGCCAATGGTGGTGTCAGGCGCAATGTCCAGCGCCACCAGGTTGGTGTATTTCGCCTCCGTGGGCAGGTAGTCGGTGAGCGAGGCGAAAAGCTTGAAGGTGATGTTCATGCCTGCGCGAGCCCCTAGCGCTTGCGCCCGGTTTTGCCGCCGGACCAGTCGTGCTGCCCCAGTGCCGAGGCCTGGTAGGCCTGCACCAGGCGGGTGGGGTCCTGCATCAGCTTGTCTTTCCACTCACCCAGCTTGATCTGGCCTTCGACCAGGCCACGCATCACGCCAATGTGTTCGGTCCAGCCGACCGCGTTGCAGCCCACCATCACGTCGTCCTGAAAACGCAGGCTCAGATGACGCCCCGTGGCCTTGTCGGTCAGTTCCACATGGTCATGGCCCGGCTTGCCCTGCCAGTCGCCGAAACTGGCCGAGACGAGGCCCAGGGTGTCCAGCACGTTGATTTGCGTCACGCCTTTAAGGTCGGCCGGCGCCGGTTTGCCGCGCGCGAAGGCGACCATGTTGGTGGCGGCGATGCGCGCCTGCTCGGAGGCGTTGGGCTGAATGGCGCTGACCATGGTCTTGCCGCTGACCTTGTCAAAGGCCTCGGCGCAGTCACCGGCGGCAAACACGCCGGGCACGTTGGTTTGCAGATGTTCGTCGGTCAACACGCCCAGCAGGCAGGTGATGCCGGAGTGTTCCAGAAAGCCGATGGCCGGGCGCACGCCAGCGGCGCTGATGACGAGATCGGCCTGCATGGTGGTGCCGTTGGAAAGCTTCACGTTCAAGGGCTGGCCGGGTTCAATCGACTCGACCCGCGTGCCGGTGAAGACTTCAATCCCCTTGGCCTCGCACCAGTCGCGGATCATGCCACCCGCCGTCGGCCCCATCATGCGCGGCACCATGCGGTCGCCCATCTCCACCACACTCAGGTGCACGCCGCGCGCGACCAGCGATTCCATGATGATGCAGCCGATAAAACCTGCGCCCAGTTGCAGCACCCGCGCACCGGGTTTGGCGCGCTCGGCAATGGCACGGGCGTCCGCCAGCGTCCAGCAGGTGTGAACGCCTTCGGACTGGATGCCGGGAATGGGCGGGCTCACCGGGTGCGAGCCAGTGGCGATCAGCAAGGTGTCGTAGACCAGCGTTTCGCCACTCGCAAATGCGATTGTTCTTGTAGCTGCTTGCGCCGACACCACCTTGGCTTGAAGCACTTTTATTCCCAGATCTTCAAAGTGCGTCGGGCTTTTGCGCAGATAGGTGCCACGCTCGTCGATATTGCCCATCAACAGGTAAGGGATGGCCATGCGCGAGTAAGACGGCTCAGGCTCGTCACCGATGAGGGTGATGCTGTCTTGCGGCGCCAGCTTGCGAATGGTTTCGGCGGCAATGACACCGGCCGGGCCGGCACCGAGAATGACGTGGTGGGTCATGACAGGGGTCTCCAATAAAAGAAGGGGTTGTTCGAGCTGGTTTCAGCTCCGAACAACCCCTCGTTGGTTCTGGCTGAATGGGGTCAGAGCACACACCCTTCGCTTCGCTCCCGGGCGGAGATCCGACCCCAATCAGCCTGCCGAGCGCTCAGTCGGGCTACAGGCCCAGACGCGCTTTGGTTGCGGCAGTGGGGCGGCCTTCGCTGTCCCAGCCGCGTGCTTCGTAGTAAAGCGGCAGCATGGTGGCCAGTTCGTTGAACTTGCCCTTGGCGGGGCCGGTCTTGCAAGCCCCTTCCACGCTGGTCAAGCGGGCGGGCAGGCTGTCGTCCTTGCTGGTGAAGCCGGCACGGTTGTTGAACTCGCGCTCCATGTTCCAGATGCGCTCACCGATCTTCGCCAGTTCATCAACGGTGAACTGCTCGCCGCACGCACCTTGCATCTGCGGGGCCAGATCTTGCAGGCCCCAGGCGAAGGTGGTGAAGATGCACAGGCCGGACGAGTCAAACGCGGCGGTCGCATCCTGGAAGGCCTTGACCAGATCGGGCTTGCCCTGGCTTTCCAGCGGATCGGTCTTGACCGGGATACCCAGGATTTCGGACGCAATGGTGTAGCCGCGCAGATGGCAACCGCCACGGTTGCTGGTGGCGTAGGCCAGGCCAATGCCCTGGATGGCGCGACCGTCGTAGGCCGGGAATTCCTGGCCCTTGCTGCTCATCGACAGTTCCGGGTGGCCGTACTTGGCGGTGAGGCGTTTGGAGCCTTGGCCGATTTCCACGCCAAAGCCACGGCCGTTGACGGTTTCTTCAGCCAGGAAAGCCAGCGCACGGGCCGAGCCGAAATTCGCTTCAATGCCGATTTGCTCCTTGGTCAGCACACCCATGCCGTAAAGCTCCATCACCGCACCCACGGTGGTCCCGAAGGTGATCGGGTCGATGCCCTCTTCGTTGCACAGCAGGTTGGCGTATTGCAGGCATTCCAGGTCGTTCACGCCATTGGCCGCGCCCAGCGCCCAGGCGGCTTCGTATTCGAGGCCGCCATTGGCACCACGGTACTGCGGCTTGTTTTCAATGGTGAAGTGGCCCTCGTCCATCTTGCTGATGCGCCCACAGGCAATGGTGCAGCCAAAGCAGGCCTGGTTGGTCACCAGCTGTTTCTTGCCATCGGTCTTGCGCGGCGTGGCCATGGCTTCGGCGCCAATGTCCTTGGCCCCTTCAAACTGGTTGTCCTGATGGTTGCGGGTGGGCAGACCGCCCACCTCGTTGATCACGCTCATCAGTACCTGGGTACCCATGGCAGGCAGGCCAGTGCCTGTGACGCCGTTCTCGGCCAGGACCTTCTTGCCGGCCTTGACGGCCGCCATGAAGGCTTTCGGGTCGCGCAGGTTGCCCACGCCCTTGGTGCCGCGCACGGCAATCGCCTTGAGGTTTTTGCTGCCCATGACCGCGCCCACGCCGGAGCGGCCCGCCGCGCGGTGCAGATCATTGACCACGGCGGCAAACAGCACGCCGTTTTCACCGGCCTTGCCGATGCTGGAGACGCGGGTCAGCGGGTCTTGCAGGCCCTTCTTGATGATTTCTTCCGTTTCCCAGACGCTCTTGCCCCACAGGTGGCTGGCATCGCGCAGTTCGGCGAAATCATCGTTGACGTAGAGGAAGACCGGCTTGGCCGACTTGCCTTCGAAAATGACCATGTCCCAACCGGCCATCTTGAACTCGGCACCCCAGTAACCGCCCGAGTTGGAGCAGGCAATCGCACCCGTCAGCGGGCCTTTGGTGATCACGGTGTAGCGGCCACCGGTGGAGGCCATGGTGCCGGTCAGCGGGCCGGTGGCCCAGATGATCTTGTTGTCGGCAGACAGGGGGTCCACGGTGGCATCAACTTCTTCAACCAGGTACTTGGTACCCAGGCCCCTTGAGCCCAGGTAGGCCTGCGCCCAGTCCATGTTGAGAGGTTCTGACTTGACGGTGCCCGCGGTGAGGTTGACGCGGAGAATTTTTCCAGCCCAGGACATGATGTGTTCTCCTTATGCGGCGGTTGCTTGATTGCCGAGCTTGTCGGCCCACTGGGCCATCTTGCCCAGGCCGGACCAGTTGGCGTCGATGAAGGTGATGGCCCCGGTGGGGCAGGCCTCGGCGCAGGCCGGTTCGCCGCCGCAGAGGTCGCATTTCTGCACCTTGCCGGTGTCCGCAACGTAGTTGATGGTGCCGAACGGGCAGGCGATGGTGCAGACCTTGCAGCCCACGCAGGTGCTCTCGTTGACGACCTTGGCGCCGGTCGCCCTGTCGACCGTGATGGCCTCGACCGGGCAGGCATGCAGGCACCAGGCTTCGTCGCACTGCGTGCAGGTATAGGGGACTTTCTTGCCGGTATGGTGGAAGTCAAAGACCTTGATGCGCGACTTGGCGGTGGCGTAAGTGCCATAGTTCTCGAAGGAACAGGCCATCTCGCATTGCATGCAGCCCGTGCATTTGTCTGCGTTGATGTGCAAGACTTTTTGCATATGTGTCTCCTGTGGGGTGTGGCGCAAAAAAAGCGCCTTGCCTATGAAATGAAGTGCATAGCCATTGTTCGGTCTGGAATTCGACTTGCACCTAGTATTTACCCTGAAAGCGGTGCCCTGCCTGGCGAAATTCTCAAGTTGCGACAGTTGACGGGTAGGCGCGGCGCCCAAGGGTGTCAGCCTCGCTCAATGAAAATCCAGCACAATCAAAACCAGAGCTTCCCCTGTCCACCATGCACGCCACGCCCAACCCGCCTCCCGCGCAGCGCAAAGACCGGCTCGCGCTGATCGCTGACGCTCGCCGCGCGGTGATGCATGACGGCGCCCCGACGCCCACGACGGCAGTGGAACCCTGGATCGAGCGCTCTTGGCGGCGCTGCCTGGCCAGCGGACACCGTCCCGAGCAGCGGCTGACCTTCGACACGGTGTCGGCGCCGGCACTGCGACGCACCACCGAGCACAACCGCGACCTCGTCGAAGCGGCGCGTCCGGTGCTGGACACTTTGGCGCGTGCGATCGCCAACACCCGTTATTTCGCCATCCTGACGAACGCGCATGGCGTGGTGGTCGATGTCAACGGCCGAATCGACCGCAGCGACCGGCGCGCCGATCTGATCACGCGCATCGGCGTGGACCTCTCGGAGTCCTCGGTGGGCACCACGGCGATATGCGCCGCGCTGAGCGAACGGCAACCCGTCTGGTTGCACCGTGGCGAGCATTTTTTCGCCGACACCTCGGTGTACAGCTGCGCCGGCGCACCCGTATTCGGGCCGGACGGCGCGTGCGTGGGTATGCTCGACCTGACCGGCATCGAAGCCATCGAGCGCCCCGAATTGCGTCACCTCGTGGCGCAGTCTGCGCGCAGCATCGAAAACGCGCTGATGCTGCGCCAGCCCCACAGCCTCATGGTGCGGCTGAACTGGCCGGGGCGCGCGCTCGGCGATGACACCGACGGACTGGTCTGCCTGGACGCCGATGGCTGGGTCACGGGCGCCAACCCCACCGCGCGGCAGATGGCCTCGCAACTCGGCACCGCGAGCCGGGACCGGGTGCATGGCAGCGAGGTCTTTGCAATGCCTTTCGAGATGCTGTTCGACGCCAGCCGCAAATCCGGGCAGTCCATGGAGTTGCCCCTGTGGTCCGGCTTGCGTCTGCAGGCGATCGCCCAGCGTTGCGGCAGTGCCCCGACGACCGCACCGGCGACCGGGCCGGTACAACTCAAGGACGTTGAAATCGCCATGATCCGCAAAGCCGTGGCGGACGCACGGGGCAACGTCCAGCAGGCGGCCCGCGCACTGGGCATCAGCCGCGCCACGGTCTATCGCAAGCTCGGCCGGCGCCCGCCGTCGCCTTGAAGACGACGGATGAAAAGCGCCTTGAAAGTTCTGGCTTGCAGCGCTGCGGGATGGGTGTTTTCCGCCGCCTGCCTGGCGGGCGAGGTGCAGGTCGCGGTGGCCGCCAACTTCGCCGAGCCAATCAAGGCGGTGGCGGCCATCCTTGAAAGAACCACCGGCCACACCGCCAAGGTCACAGTGGGCGCGACGGGCAAGTTGGTCGCGCAGATCCGCAACGGGGCCCCCTTCGACGTGCTGCTGGCCGCCGACACTCAAGGACCCGCCCATCTGGAAAAAGGCGGACTGGCCCTGCCCGGCAGCCGCTTCACCTATGCCACCGGCAGGCTGGTGCTGTGGTCGGCCGATGCAGCGCGCGTCGACCCACGAGGAGAAGTGCTGAAGGAGGGCAATTTCCGCAAGCTGGCCTACGCCAGTCCCAAGGTCGCTCCTTACGGCGCAGCCGCCGTGCAAGTGATCGACAGGCTGGGTCTGCAGGCCGCCCTGGCACCGAAGCTGGTGCAGGGTGAAAGCATCGGCCAGACCTTTGCTTTGTGCAGACCGGCAACGCCGAACTGGGCTTCGTCGCGCTGTCGCAGGTGCAGCAGGGCGGGCAGCTGAAAGGCGGTTCGATGTGGGTGATTCCGCAATCCTTGTACGAGCCGATTCGCCAGGACGCGGTGGTGCTGCGGCGTGGCGCGTCCAACGAAGCGGCCCAGGCCCTGATGAAGCTGCTGAAAAGTCCGGCCATCAAGGACCTGATCCGGTCCTACGGCTACGCCGTCTGACCATTCATCGACCATGGGCCTGCTCACCCCGTCCGACCTTCAGGCGATCGGCCTGACGCTGCGCGTCGCCGCGCTGACCACGTTCGTCCTGCTGGTGCTCGGCACGCCGTTGGCCTGGTGGCTGACTGGCACGCAGTCCTGGCTGAAGAAGCCTGTGGGTGCGCTGGTAGCCCTGCCTATCGTGCTGCCGCCGACCGTGCTGGGCTTCTACCTGCTGGTGCTCATGGGGCCGCAGGGCGCGGTGGGCCAATGGACGCAGGCGCTCGGCCTGGGATTGCTGCCGTTCAGTTTTTCCGGGCTGGTCGTGGCCTCGGTGCTGTATTCGCTGCCCTTCATGGTGCAGCCGGTCCAGAACGCGATGGAGGCCATGGGAAAGCGCCCGCTGGAGGTCGCGGCCAGCCTGCGCGCCGCGCCGCTGGACACCTTCTTCAGCGTGGTGCTGCCCCTGTGCCGGCCGGGCCTTGTGACCGGCTCCATCATGGCGTTCGCCCATACCGTGGGGGAGTTTGGCGTGGTCCTGATGGTCGGCGGCAACATCCCCGGGGTCACCCGCGTGATTTCGGTGCAGATCTACGACCACGTCGAGGCCATGGAGTACGGCGACGCGCACCGGCTGGCCGCCGTGATGCTGGGCTTTTCCTTTGTCGTGTTGCTGGCGCTGCAGATGTACAACGGCCGACGTCGCAAGGACGCCGGGCCATGACAGGCACGCCGATGTTTGACGGCGCGACCCGCGCGCCTGCGGCGGGTCTGGAGGTGCGGGCCATGCTGGCGCGGCAGGATTTCAGCCTGGACCTCGATCTCGCGCTGCCCGGGAGCGGCATCACCGCCCTGTTTGGCCCGTCCGGCTCCGGAAAGACCACCTTGCTGCGGGTGCTCGCCGGCCTCGAACCTTCTGCGCGCGGGCGGGTTTGCGTGCAGGGCGAGGTCTGGCAGGACAGCGCCAGGAGCCTCTTTCAGCCGGTGCACCGGCGCGCCGTCGGCGTCGTGTTTCAGGAAGCCAGCCTGTTCGAGCACCTGAGCGTGCAGGACAACCTGAAGTTCGGCTTCAGGCGCACGCCGCAGGCGCAGCGACGGCACGGCTGGGACCATGGGCTGGCCCTGCTGGGCATCGGCCACCTGCTCCAGCGCTGGCCGCACGAGTTGTCGGGCGGCGAACGCCAGCGCGTGGCCATCGCCCGGGCGCTGGCCACCAGCCCGCGCCTTCTGCTGATGGACGAGCCGCTGGCGGCACTGGACGCCGCGCGCAAGGCCGAGATCCTGCCTTGGCTGGAGGAGCTGCAGCGGGCGCTGGACATCCCGGTCATCTATGTCAGCCACGCCATCGACGAAGTGGCGCGATTGGCCGACCATCTGGTGCTGCTCGACGCGGGCCGCGTCACCGCCAGCGGCCCGACGCCGGAGCTGTTGACGCGCCTGAATCTGCCGCTGGCGCAGGGCGACAGCGCGGCGGCCGTGATCAGCGGCCAGGTGCAGGCGCACGAGCCCGTCTTTCACCTCACGCGGGTTGATTTCGCCGGTGGCAGCCTGCAGTTCGTCAGCCCCGCCCGCCAGCCGACGCGGGCCGTCGGGCAGGCCGTGCGCCTGCGGGTACAGGCGCGCGATGTGAGCCTGACCCTCACCCGCCAGTCCGACACCAGCATCCTCAACGTGTTGGCGGCCAGCGTGGCCGAGTTGCGCGAAGACAGCCCCGGGTACGTCATGGTGGCGCTGGATGCGGGGGGCACCCGCCTGCTGGCGCGCATCACGCGGAAGTCGGCCGAAGCGCTGCAGCTGCTGCCGGGGCGCGGGGTGTTTGCCCAAGTCAAGGGCGTGGCGCTGCTGGACTAGAAACGCCTCAAGGCTGTCTGAATCCGAACCGGCCGAACACGGCTTGCGCAGATGGTGCCAGCAAAGCACGCGAAAACTCGCTCGCTGCCTGCGGCGCACCGGAGCGCACCGTCACTCCATAGGCGGCGCCCACCTGCAATTCGGCAGGAATCTCCACGATCTTCAGGCGTGGCACTTCCTTTTTCGCAGAAACGGCATTGGTGCAATAGGTCAGAAACACATCGGCCTGGCCCTGGTCCATGACCCAGGCGTAGGTGCCGCGCCCAGCCGGCGGCTTGGGCGAATCCGCGCCGCCAGTGAGCTTGAGCGCCTTGGCTTCCAGCCGGGCCGTGGCCCCAGGTTGCAACGCGTCGGCCTTGCCGAAGAGCGCCCAGGCGTAGTCGCCCGCCGGGTCGGCCTTCGGGGTAGAAATGCCCACGCGGACCTCGGGCCGCAACATCGTCGCCAGCAACGTGGCCGGCGTGGCAGTGATCGTGTCGCTGGTCAGCGCACACAGGGCGTTGCGCGTGAACACCACGGGCGCCTGCCAGCCCCCGCGGGCCGCCAGGCGTTGCGGATGATCAATGTCCGCCGAGGCAAATACCTGTGCGGGCTCACCTTTTTCAATGCGCTCACGCAACAGGCCTGAGGCGCCGAAGGTCAGCGAGATCTTCTGGCCCGTGCGCGCCTCATGCTCGCTGGCAATGGCGGTCAGCACTTCGCGCAGGCTGCCGGCCGCATAGACCTGCACCGCAGCGCCGGTCGCCTCACCAGCCACCGGCGCCTTGCCCGCGCTGCCGCAGCCCGCAAGGCCGATCACAGTTGCGCTCAGCGCAACCGCTTTGAATGGAGTGGGCATGAGACAGCCTCACTTGGTCGCATTGGGGAAAAACAACTGCTCGCCACCGATCTTGTAGCCGGCAATCACGTTCTGGCCCGTCGGCGACACCACCCAGTCCACGAACTTCTGGGCGTCCGCCGCCTTCACATGGGGGTGCTTGGCCGGGTTGACGACCATCACGCCATACTGGTTGAACAGCTTGTTGTCGCCTTCCACGAGCACGGCCAGGTCGGCGCGATTCTTGAAGTTGAGCCAAGTGCCGCGGTCCGCCAGCACATAGGCGCCGGTGGACGCCGCCATGTTGAGTGCCGGCCCCATGCCGCAGCCACATTCCTTGTAGCCGCTGCCCCTTTTGTCGGCCAGGCCGGCCTGACTCCAGAAACGCAGTTCGGCCGCGTGGGTGCCGCTCTTGTCACCGCGCGAAATGAAGGCACCGTTGGCAGCACTGATCTTCTTCAGCGCCGCCACGATGTCGCTGCCTTTCGTCGCCACCGGATCCCCCTTGGGGCCGATCAGCACGAAGTCGTTGTACATGACCGGGTAGCGCTTGAGACCGAAGCCTTCGGCCACGAACTTCTCCTCCGCAGCCTGGTCGTGCACGAACACCACGTCGGCGTCGCCGCGCCGTGCCATATCCAGCGCCTGGCCCGTGCCCAGCGCAACCACCTTGACGTCAATGCCGCTGGCCTTCTTGAATTCGGGCATCAGGTAGCTAAACAGCCCCGACTGCTCGGTCGATGTGGTCGACGACATGACGATGGACTGTGCTTGGACAGCCGATGTTGCTATCAACCCGATAGCTAACATTGACCATTTGACGCTGGGATGATGGCAAAAACGCTTGAAAATACTCATGGAAGCTCTCCTTTGACGAACAAATGGGCAGCCGGGTACTGCGTTTGCAGCAAGGGGCCGTTGAAAAATTGATCCACGGGCAGGTCGGCCAGCACCCGGCCGTGTTCCAGGTAGATCACGCGGGTGGCCAGGCGCTTGACCTGGCCCAGGTTGTGGCTGGCGAAGACGAGTGAAATGGGCCTGGCCCCGGTGAGGCCGGACATGGCCCCTGTGGTGAATTCCGCCACCAACGTTTCCACCTCGTGCTTGGCGCGCGGGTCCAGGCTGGCCGTGGGCTCGTCCAGCAGCAGCACCTCGGGACGGCTGGCCCACGCGCGCGCCAGCGCCAGACGCTGCTGCTGCCCGCCGGAAAGGTTCTTCGCGTTGCGCCCGGCCAGGTCCGTCATGCCGACGCGCGCCAGGGCCTCGGCGGCGCGCGTCGGGCCTCCGTCCAGCCCAGCCCCCCCAGCCAGAGGCCGAGCGCCATGTTGTTGCGCACCGTGGTGCGCAGCATGTGCGGGCGCTGGAACAGCAGGGCCTGGCGGGCACTCGCATCGCGCACAATGCGCCCGGCTGCGGGCTCCAGCAGGCCGTTGAGCAGGCGCAACAGGGTGCTCTTGCCGCAGCCATTGGCGCCGACCAGCGCCACCCGTTCGCCCGGCTGGATCTGCAGCGTCACACCCCTGAGTGCCTGGACCGGGCCGAGCCGCACGCCGACGTCGCGCAGGTCGAACAGTGGGGGCGTGCCCGTTGAGGGCTGTCGGGCCGCCACCACGGCTGCCGCGCTGGCGCCTGTCAACACCGTCACAGCCTGGGGACCACCGAATTCGTCGCGCTTCATGCCGCCAGCGCCGGACTCAGTCCGACCGTGCCGCCATCGAGCCGCTCGCGCCAGCGCCGCAGCCCGGAGATCAGGGCATTCAACAGCAGCACCACCGCCAGCAGGATCAGCCCGAGCGCCAGCGCCAGCGGCAGGTCGCCCTTGCTGGTTTCCAGCGCGATCGCGGTGGTCATGACGCGCGTGAAACCGTCGATATTTCCGCCGACGATCATCACCGCGCCCACTTCCGAGATGGCCCGGCCGAAGGAGGCGATCAGCACCGTCAGCAAGGCATAACGCTCGTCCCAGGCCAGCAACAGGCCACGCAGACCCGTGCGTGCGCCCAGCGAGCGCAGTTGCTCGCCGTGGGCGCGCTCGGCGTCTTCCACGGTCTGGCGGGTGAGCGCGGTGACCACAGGGACCACCAGCACGACCTGCGCCAGCACCATCGCCTTGAAGCTGAACATCCAGCCCAAGAAGCCCAGCGGGCCCGTGCGTGACAGCAACAGGTACACCAGCAGCCCCACCACCACCGAAGGCAGGGCCAGCAAGGTGTTGAGCACGGTCAGCACCGCATCGCGCCCGGCGAAACGTGCCACGGCCAGCCACGCCCCGAGCATCAGCCCGAGTCCACAGGCGATGGCGCAGGCCGTCGCGCTGACCGCGAGCGAGCGGCCGACGATGGTCCAGAGCCCTGCGTCGAACGAGGTGATCAGCGACAGCGCGGTGCTGGCGCTTTCAGAAAACGTGGACATGGCGCAGGTAAGGGGCGGTCGGCATGGATCGGGTATCGTAGGCACCCGATCAATTCCCCGCGATATGTTCTTCCGTGCATAGGGTCCAGCTCCACTACACACTTTCTCGCGATGCCAGCGCGGCCCTGGTCCGCCACCCGCTGATCGACCTGCTGCAAGCCGTGGATGCACAGGGCTCCATCTCGGCAGCTGCACGCACACTGGGGCTGTCCTACCGCCACGTCTGGGGCGAGCTCAAGCGCTGGGAGAACGAGCTGGGCAATGAGTTGATCGTCTGGGAAAAAGGCCAGTCGGCGCGGCTGTCGGAATTCGGTGCCAAGCTGATGTGGGCCGAGCGCCAGGCGCAGGCCCGCCTGAGCCCGCAGATCGAAGCCCTGCGCGCCGACCTGGAGCGCGCCTTCGCGGTGGCCTTCGACCCGGCCGCCCATGTGCTTGCGCTTTACGCCAGCCACGACGATGCCCTGCCCGCCCTGCGCGCGCACGCGGCGCAGCAAGCCAACCTGCACCTGGACATCCGCTTTACCGGCAGTGTCGATGCGATTGCCGCCCTCAATGAGGGCCGCTGCATCCTGGCGGGCTTTCACACCCTGGCCCAGCCCGCGCCAGACTCCATGACCGCGCGCGCCTACCGGCCGCTGCTGCAGCCCGGGCGGCACAAGATCATCGGCTTCGGGCGGCGCACGCAGGGGCTGATGGTGGCACCGGGCAATCCGCTCGGCCTGCGCTCGCTGGCGGATGTGGCGCGCCTGCGCGCGCGCTTTGTCAACCGGCCCCTGGGCTCGGGCACCAGGGTGCTGCTCGACGACCTTCTCGCCGGCGCCGGGCTGGGCGCGCAGGACATCTCGGGCAATGCGCTGACGGAACCCTCGCACGCGGCCGTGGCGCAAGCCATTGCGGCGGGCGCGGCCGATACCGGCCTGGGCATCGAGCTCGCTGCGCGCTCGCGCGGGCTGGACTTCGTGCCGCTGGCGCAGGAGAACTACCACCTGGTCTGCCTGAAGTCCGCGCTGGAGCAGCCCGCCATCCAGGCATTGCGCCGGGTGCTGCGCCATCCGGAGTGGCAACAGCAGATGGGTGCGCTGGCTGGCTATGAGGTCGCGCAACTGCGGCGAGGTGCTGTCGCTGCGCGAAATGCTGCCCTGGTGGCAATTTCAAAGGAAAAAGAGGGAAATACCAGCGTCGGATGGTCATTAGCCGCTATGGATTCAGGATTCCTCCAGGCGATCTAAATCGCGCAGGACCGGAAGCCGAAGAACCCTTCGTCCTCACCCGGCTCGCTGAAACCGCGAAACTTCGGGTGCTTCATGCGCCCGCGCGTCGCCCACGACGCGCCGCGCAGTACCCGCGCCTTGCCGAAGTGTGGCACCGAGTAGGCGACCCACGGGTCCGGCGTGAAACCCGGATAGGGCTGGAAGCGGCTGGCGGTCCATTCATGCACATCGCCCCATCTGAAGCCGCGTCGCGCGGCCGCTGTGCGCGGCGAGTTCCCATTCGACCTCATCGGGCAGCCGCCGGCCGGCCCAGCGGCACCAGGCGTCGGCCTCCCACCAGCTCACATGCGTGGCCGGATGATGGCCGGCCAGCCGCACCGGCTGGCCAAAACGCATCTGCAGCACGGCGCCGGCGCCGCCGAAGCGCGCCACGCCAATCTGCTCGACATGGCGCGGCCCGCGCCGCCCGCCGCTGGCCTCTGCGTCCTGCCGCCAGACCCAGCCCTCAGGGTGCCAGAGTTCTTGCCGGTCATAGCCGCCGTCATCGACAAATTCGACAAACTGGGACCAGCTCACGGGCTGGGCATCGATCTCGAACTCGGGCACGGCCACGTCATGGGCCCACTTTTCGTTGTCAAAGACGAACCCGCCGGGCGTCGAGCCCAGTTGCCAGCGCGTGGCTGGCACCCCCAGCGGTTCGCGCAAGCCCGCAATCAGCGGTGCCTCCAGCGCCAGCGGCACGCCCAGCGTCTGCGCCAGAACCACCATTCGCTCGCCCACCTGGTCTTCGTGGAACAGCGCGAGGCGGTAGAAATACAGCGCGTCGTCGCTGTCGGCGGCTTTGTCCAGCAGGTCCAGCGTGGTCTCCAGCGTCTCCAGCAGCCAGCCGCGCGTGGCGGTGAAGTCCGGCCCGACGGGTCCGCGCCCGGGTGGCCGGCCGCGATGCAAAGGTCCCCACCAGAAATCGGCGTGGGGTTCGATCGAGGCCAGACGCACCGGCTGCGGCCGGGCAGCCAGGCCCCGAGGCAATCCGGGTGTTGCGGGCGATCCAGGCTTCGGCAAACCAGCCTGCGTGCCCGGCCAGCCACAAGGGCGCTGCGCCGCCTTCCGCGGGGGTGCCGGCCCTTTCTGGCGCACGGCTTGCAGCTTCGTGGGCGGCCAGCAGGCGCAGGGTGTGATTGCGCGCGTCGATCAGCGCCAGCGAGAGCGCGTCGCGCCCGGCCTGGCGCATGGCCGGGCCGTCGATGTCGTGGGTGGATGAGTGTTGCACAAGCGGCCTGTCTGCAGGCCCTGATTATTGGTGCTGAATCCGGTCGGCCAAGCGCGGATCAACAAATACCGCGTTTACCCTAGGTTCGACGAATTTCAACAACTGTCAAAGTTTTTTCATGCATCAGAACCGGCCTGCCGAACATAGAATCCCACATCCTGCGCCATCCCCGTGCGGGTCATGACGGCCGCCTGACAGCAGCCTTGAACATTTGACGGAGACACCATGCCCTTTCTGTTATCCCTGTCCCGACGCATCGACGGCTTCACCGAGTTCATCGGGCGCTCGGTCGCCTGGCTCGTGCTGGCCGCCGTGCTGATCAGTGCCGTCAACGCCGTGGTCCGAAAAGTGTTCAACATCGGCTCCAACGCCTTCCTGGAAATTCAGTGGTACCTGTTTGCCGCCGTCTTCCTGCTGGCCGCCGGCTACACCCTGATGCGCCAGGAGCACGTGAAGATCGACGTGCTGTCGGGCCGCTTCTCCAAGCGCACCCAGATCTGGATCGACATCGTCGGCATCTGCCTGTTCCTGTTTCCCGTTCATCTTCATGATCATCAAGCTGTCGATGCCGCTGGTGATCAACGCCTACGTCACCAAGGAGGTGTCGTCCAACGCCGGCGGCCTGATCCGCTGGCCGGTGTTCGCGCTGCTGCCGCTGGGCCTCTTGCTGCTTGGTGTCCAGGGTGTTTCGGAACTGATCAAGCGCATTGCATTCCTCAAGGGCCTGATCCCCGATCCGACGAAGAAGCAGGGCGTCAAGACCCCTGAAGAGGAGCTCGCCGAGTTCCTGCTGCAAAAAGAAGTGGCCGCGCGTGAAGCCACCCTGCTGGGAGCCAAGCCATGACCGCCTTCCTTGTTGCGAACCTGGCGCCGATCATGTTCGGCGCGCTGATCGTGTTCCTGCTGTTCGGCTACCCGGTGGCGTTTTCGCTGGCCGCCTGCGGCCTGTTCTTCGGCTTCGTCGGCATCGAGCTGGGCACCATCAATCCGGCCTTCCTGCAGAGCCTGCCGCTGCGCATGTTCGGCATCATGCAGAACGACACCCTGCTGGCCATCCCGTTCTTCACCTTCATGGGGCTGATCCTGGAACGATCCGGCATGGCCGAGGACTTGCTGGACACCATTGGCCAGCTGTTCGGCCCGATCCGCGGCGGCCTGGCCTACGCGGTGATTCTGGTCGGCGCCATGCTGGCGGCGACCACCGGCGTGGTGGCGGCCTCGGTGATTTCCATGGGCCTGATCTCGCTGCCCATCATGCTGCGTTACGGCTACGACCGGCGCGTCGCCACGCGGCGTGATTGCCGCCTCGGGCACGCTGGCGCAGATCATTCCGCCCTCGCTGGTGCTGATCATCCTGGCCGACCAGCTGGGCAAGAGCGTGGGTGACCTGTACGCGGGCGCTTTCATCCCGGGCTTCGTGCTGACCGGCCTGTACGTGGGCTATATCCTGCTCGTGAGCCTGATCAAGCCTGACTTCGTGCCGGCGCTGCCCGCCGAGGCCCGCACCATCCGCGAAGCCAATGGCACCTCCGGCCTGCGTTCGCTGGGCATGCTGACCGTGCTGTCGGTCATCGCGGCCGTCGCCTTCGCCAAGACCCGCCCCGAAGGCACGCCGCTGGACGAAAAGATCGTGGTGTCGATGTGCGTCGGCGTGGGCGTGGCCTTCCTGGCCTGCGGTCATCAACAAGGTGACCAAGCTCGGGCTGCTGTCGCGCATGGCCGAGCGCGTGACCTTCGTCTGATCCCGCCGCTGGCGCTGATCTTCCTGGTGCTGGGCACGATCTTCCTGGGCATCGCCACGCCGACCGAAGGCGGCGCCATGGGCGCCGTGGGCGCACTGGTCATGGCCATCGCGCGTCGGCGCCTGGATTTCAAGCTGATGCGCCAGGCCATGGACTCCACCATGAAGCTGTCGTGCTTCGTGCTGTTCATCCTGGTGGGCTCCACCGTGTTCAGCCTGGCCTTCCAGGGCGTGGACGGCCCCATGTGGGTCGAGCATCTGCTGACCGGCCTGCCCGGCGGGCAGCTGGGCTTCCTGATCGTGGTCAACATCCTGGTCTTCCTGCTGGCGTTCTTCCTGGACTTCTTCGAGCTGGCCTTCATCATCATCCCGCTGATCGGCCCGGTGGCCGAGAAGATGGGCATCGACCTGGTGTGGTTCGGCGTGCTGCTGGCGGTGAACATGCAGACCTCGTTCATGCACCCGCCCTTCGGTTTTGCGCTGTTCTACCTGCGCAGCGTGGCGCCGCACGAGGACTACACCGACAAGGTCACCCACAAGCCGATCAAGAAGGTCACGATCGAGCAGATCTACTGGGGCGCCGTGCCCTTCGTGCTGATCCAGATCATCATGGTCGGCCTGATCATTGCCTTCCCCGGCATCGTGTCCAGCAATGCCGCGCAAGGGCGCGACTGTCGACGCCGACAAGGTGCTGCTGCAGATGCAGAAGGACGCCCAAAGCGGAGCCCGGAACCGGCAGCAGCAGCCGGAGCCGCCGGCACAGCCGAAGAAGGCAAGGAAGACCCGATGAAGGGGCTCATGGAGTCCCTCAAGGCCGACAGGCGAAAGAAACCCTGACGCCCAACAGCCCGGCAGACCGCCGGGCAACAAAAAACCCCGCCATGGCGGGGTTTTTTGTTGCCCGGTGCAAGACCGGTCAGCCGTTCATCACAGCTTCTGGGCCTGCATGAAGTCGTCGAACGAGGCTTCCGGGAAACGGAACCACAGGTTCGCGTCGCGGCGGTAGGTGGCGTAGTCGTCGTAGATCTTCTTCCAGGCCGGATTGGACGCGTTGAGTTCCGCATACACCTCCATGCGCAGCCTTGAACGCGGCGGCCATCACGTCCTTCGGGAACGCCTGCAGCTTGGTTCCCTGACCCACCAGCGTCTTCAGGGCACCGGGGTTCTTCATGTCGTACTTGGCCTGCATGTCAGTGTGCGCGTAAGCGGCGGCACATTCCACAATCGCCTTGTATTCCGCCGACAGACCGTCATAGGCTTTCTGGTTGACGTACAGGGACAGCTGCGGGCCACCTTCCCACCAGCCGGGATAGTAGTAGAACGGCGCCACCTTGTTGAAGCCCAGTTTCAGGTCGTCGTAGGGGCCAATCCACTCGGCCGCATCGATCGTGCCTTTTTCCAGCGCCTGGTAGATTTCGCCGCCCGGAATGTTCTGCGGCACCGTGCCCAGACGCTCCAGCACCTTGCCACCGAAACCGCCGACGCGGAACTTCAGGCCCTTGAGGTCAGCGACCGACTTGATTTCCTTGCGGTACCAGCCGCCCATCTGGGCGCCGGTGTTGCCCATCGGGAAGTTCACGATGCCCACCTTGGCATAGAACTCGCGCATGAGCTTCAGGCCGTTGCCCTCGTACATCCAGGCCGTCATCTGGCGGCTGTTCAGGCCGAACGGAATGGCGCAGTCCAGCGCGTAGGTCGGATCCTTGCCGAAGAAGTAGTAAGGCGCCGTATGGGCCATTTCCACCGTGCCATTGGACGCGCCGTCGAGCACGCCGAAGGCGGGCATCAGTTCGCCAGCGGCATGGGTGGTGATGACGAACTTGCCGCCCGTCATCTCGCTCACCTTCTTGGCGAACACGTCGGCGGCGCCAAAAATGGTGTCCAGCGACTTCGGGAAAGCTGGAGGCCATGCGCCAGCGCAGCGTGGCCCCCTGGGCGTGCACGGCCGGCGCAGCACCTGCGGCCAGAACGCCGGCGATGCCGGCGTGTTTGATAACGGAACGACGATCCATAAGTTCACTCCTGAAAATTGATGAATGACCCGGACGCGCAACGCAACCCGAGGACTCGAAAAGTCAACCCGCATTTTAGGAATTTGTGAACCCGTTTCCGCGCGGGTTTTCCCTCGGGAAAGCCCCTCGACCCACGAAGTCTTGCGCTATCGCAAGCCCTCCGCAGGAAGGGCAGACCGATATTCAAGCCGGCGCTGAAAACAATTCACGTCGCCACGGCTCGAACGCCCGCCGTCGCGACGAGTTTCAGGCCACAGCCTTGAGCGCTGGTCGCCCCGTCTCGATCAGGCCCGGAAAGCGCTTCGCGATCGAGGCTTCGATGCCTGGCGCGTCCAGCCCCTGCATGGCCAGCAGCGCGAGCCGGGTCGCCGTGCTCGATGAACACGTCCGGCAGCCCCAGCTGCAGCACCGGCATGACAACGCCGGCCGCCTGCAGGGCCTCGCTCACGGCGCTGCCGGCGCCGCCCATGATGGCGCCCTCCTCGACGGTCACCAGGGCTTCGTGCCCGGCCGCCACGCTGAGCAGCAGCTCGACATCCAGCGGCTTGACCCAGCGCATGTTGACCACCGTGGCATTCAGCCGCTCGGCCGCCTTGAGCGCCGGGTACAGCAGCGTGCCAAACGCCAGGATCGCAATGCCTTTGCGAACGCCTTCCGCCGCGCCCTGCCGCAGACGGCGAATTTCGCCCTTGCCGAACGGCAGTGATTCCAGACCTGCGCTCGGTGGCCACGCCGGCGCCAGCGCCGCGCGGATACCGCACGGCCACCGGATGGTCCTGCTCGAACGCGCTCGACAACAACTGGCGGCATTCGCGCTCATCGGCCGGGCAGGCCAGCGCCATGTTCGGAATGCAGCGCAGGAAGGGGATGTCGTAGGCGCCCGCATGGGTGGCGCCGTCCGCGCCGACCAGCCCGGCGCGGTCCAGCGCGAACACCACCGGCAGGTTCTGGATCGCCACGTCGTGGATCAGCTGGTCGTAGCCGCGCTGCAGGAAGGTGGAGTAGATCGCCACCACCGGCTTGAGCCCTTCACAGGCCAGCCCGGCGGCGAAGGTCACCGCATGCTGCTCGGCGATGCCGACGTCGTGGTAGCGCCCCGGAAAGCGCTTGTGGAACTCGACCATGCCCGAGCCCTCGCGCATGGCCGGCGTGATGCCGACCAGCCGCGGGTCTTTTTCAGCCATGTCGCACAGCCACTGGCCAAACACCTGGGTGAAGGTCGTCTTCGGCGCCGCCACCGGGGCCACCAGGCCCACGGCGGGGTCGAACTTGCCCGGTCCGTGGTAGGCCACAGGATCGGCCTCGGCCAGCTTGTAGCCCTGGCCCTTCTTGGTGACCACATGCAGGAACTGCGGGCCCTTGAGCTGCTTGATGTTTTCCAGCGTGGGGATCAGCGACTCCAGGTCGTGCCCGTCGATCGGGCCGACGTAGTTGAAGCCAAACTTCTCGAACAGCGTGGCGGGCACCACCATGCCCTTGGCATGTTCCTCGAACCGCTTGGCCAGTTCGAACAGGGGCGGCGCGACCTTGAGCACGTTCTTGCCCACATTCTTGGCCGCCGAGTAAAACTGCCCGCTCATCAGCTGGGCCAGGTAGCGGTTCAGCGCGCCCACGGGCGGGCTGATCGACATGTCGTTGTCGTTCAGGATGACCAGCAGGTTGCAGTCTTCCACCCCCGCGTTGTTGAGTGCTTCGAAAGCCATGCCGGCCGTCATGGCGCCGTCGCCGATGATGGCCACGGCATGGCGCGACTCGCCCTTTTGCCGGGCCGCCACGGCCATGCCGAGCGCCGCGGAAATGCTGGTGGAGGAATGCGCCGTGCCAAACGTGTCGTACGCGCTCTCGGCGCGCTGGGGAAAACCGCTCAGGCCGCCGAGCTGGCGCAGCGTCGGCATGCGGCTCGCGCCGCCCGGTCAGGATCTTGTGCGGGTAGGTCTGGTGACCCACGTCCCAGACCAGACGGTCCTCGGGCGTGTTGAACACATAGTGCAGCGCCACGGTCAATTCGACGGTGCCGAGGTTGGAGCTGAGGTGACCGCCGGTTCGCGAGACGTTGTCGAGCACGCAGGCACGCAATTCGTCCGCAACCCGCCGGAGCTGGTCGCGCGGCAGCCGGCGCAAGTCCGCCGGCTCGTTGATGGTTTCTAGCAGCGAAGTCATGTTGTTCTGGAACCTCTTCCCTTATTTTTCCCGATGCACCACCATGCCGGCAAGGGCGCGCAAGGCCTGGGTCTGCGCGTGCTCCAGGCCACTGGCATCGAGTGCCGCAATGGCCTGGTCATACAGCGCCTGCGCATGCGCCTTCGCCCGGTCCAGCCCGAGCAACGACACATAGGTCGGCTTGGCCGCCGCGGCATCCTTGCCGGCGGTCTTGCCCAGCGTGGCCGTGTCGGTGATCACATCGAGAATATCGTCCACCACCTGAAACGCCAGGCCCATGGCATCGCCGTAGCGGGTCAATGCCTGAACGACGCCTGCGGCACCCGCCTCGGCGCGTTCATCACAGGCCACGCCCATCAGCACGCTGCCACGCAGCAGCGCGCCGGTTTTCAGGCGGTGCATCTGGCGCAACTGGTCTTCCGAAAGCGCCACGCCCACGCTGGCCAGGTCGATGGCCTGTCCGCCGGCCATGCCGTCGTGACCCGCCGCACGGGCCAGCAAGCTGCACAGCGCGGCCTGCACCGAAGCGCTCATGCATCCGTCAACCGGCGTCAGCAATTCGAACGCCAGGGCCTGCAAGGCGTCGCCCGCCAACAGGGCCTGCGCCTCGCCGTATTTCACATGCACCGTCGGCTTGCCGCGACGCAACACATCGTTGTCCATGCAGGGCATGTCATCGTGCACCAGGGAATAGGCGTGGATCAGTTCGACTGCGCACGCGGCGCGCAGCGCCGCTTCGTCAATCCGCTGGCGAGCCGCCGCTGGCGCCTGCGCACTGGCAGCCTCGGCCGCAGCCAGCACCAGCAAGGGTCGCAGTCGCTTGCCGCCATCGAGCACGGCATAGCGCATCGCCGCCCCCAGGCCCGCCGGGGCGTCGGCGGGAACCCACTTCGACAAGGCGCTTTCGACCCGGTCCAGCTGGGCCACGGTCCAGGCCTGGAAATCGAAGGTCACGACAGCGCTCACGCTTGCGTCCATGGCTTGAGGACTCCGTCGTCGAGCACCTTGATCTGGTTTTCCACCGTTTCCAGCCGGTCGCGGCAGAATTTCAGCAGCGCAGCCCCCCGCTGGTAGCCGCCGAGCAGCTGGTCCAGCGGCATCTGTCCCGACTCCAGGCGCCCGACCAGCTGCTCGAGTTCTTCGAGCGCGGCTTCATAGCTGGCGGGAAGCGCGGGCGTGGCGGGTGAAGCAGGGGCCTTGGGCATGGAGACGGTACCGGAGTTAGCCGGCCATTTTAGGCGGTTGACCTTGGTTCAGCCTGTCACGGCCCCGCAGGATTAGGGCCAACGCACCATTCCCGGGGACAAATACCCCCCCGGGGGTACAATTCCGACTCTTTCAGTCGGTCCCGCCGGCTTTTTTTCGCGCCCGTGTCAGGGGTCCGGCGCCCACTTTCCTGCCCCTTCATAGGGGGAGTCTCTAGGTCAGGTCACCCATGTCTGATTTAAGTCTTCAACTGCAGCAGGCCGCAAGCCAACTACCAGTTTCAAGCTACTTTGACGAAGCGTTGCACCAGCACGAGCTGCGCAACATCTTCCAGCGAGGGCCCCGCTATGTCGGGCATGAACTCGCCGTACCCAACGCGGGCGACTATTACGCCCTGCCCCATGAAGGCGAAGGCCGCGCGCTGGTGCGCACCGCCAAAGGGGTGGAGCTGATTTCCAACGTCTGCAGACACCGTCAGGCGGTCATGCTCAAGGGCCGGGGTTCGCTCCATGCGTCGGCCAAGGGCAGCGCGGGCGGCAACATCGTCTGTCCGCTGCACCGCTGGACCTACGCGCCGGACGGCCAGCTGCTGGGGGCGCCGCATTTCGCCCACGACCCTTGCCTGGACCTGAACAACTACCCGCTGCGTGAGTGGAATGGCCTGCTGTTTGAAGACAACGGCCGCGACATCGCCGCCGATCTGGCCGGCATGGGCCCGCGAGCCGACCTCGATTTCACAGGCTACGCGCTGGACCGCGTGGAATTGCACGAGTGCAACTACAACTGGAAGACCTTCATCGAGGTCTACCTGGAGGACTACCACGTCGGCCCGTTCCACCCCGGCCTGGGCAGTGTGGTCACCTGCGACGACCTGCGCTGGGAATTCAAGCCCGAATATTCGGTGCAGACCGTGGGCGTGACCAACTGGCAGGGAAAGGCCGGCAGCCCGGTGTACGAGCGCTGGCACCAGCAACTGCTGCAATACCGCCACGGCAAGGCGCCCAAATTTGGTGCGATCTGGCTCACCTACTACCCGCACATCATGGTCGAGTGGTACCCGCATGTGCTGACGGTTTCAACCCTGCACCCGATGGGCCCGCAAAAGACAATGAACATGGTGGAGTTCTATTACCCCGAGGAGATCGTCGCCTTCGAGCGTGAATTCGTCGAGGCGCAGCAGGCCGCCTACATGGAGACCTGCCTCGAGGACGACGAGATCGCAGAGCGCATGGACGCCGGGCGGCGCGCCCTGATGCAGCGCGGCGACAACGAGGTCGGCCCCTACCAGAGCCCGATGGAAGACGGCATGCAGCACTTCCACGAGTGGTACCGCGGCGTGATGGGCTTACAGAAGCCTCAGGTTTGATAGCAAACTATCACCCAATGACGCTGGGAATCGGCCAATTTCACTCCTAAGGACCGGTTTTGCAAGCCTCATGGATGATTCTGGCCTCGCTGTTCTTCGCGAGCATGAGCGTGTGCATCAAGTACGCGTCCGCGCACTTCAACCTGGTGGAACTGGTGTGTTACCGCGGTGCGATCGGCATTGTGTTCATGGCCACCTGGTGCCGTTTCAGGGGCGTGTCAATCAAGTCCCCCGTGCCGATGATGCACGTCTGGCGCAGCATCGTCGGCGTGGCGTCCCTGACGGCCTGGTTCTACGCCATTGCCAAGCTGCCGCTGGCCACGGCCATGACGCTCAACTACATGAGCGGCGTCTGGGTGGCGGCTTTTCTGGTCGGCGGCACCCTGATCATGGGCCGCCTGCAAGACGTCGGCCGCCAGGGACCGATCGTGCTGACCGTGATGGCCGGCTTCACCGGCGTGATCATGACGCTGCGACCCACCATCGAGCAGAACCAGCTGTTCGCCGGCCTGATCGGCCTGCTCTCCGGCCTGGGCGCCGCGTTTGCCTACCTGCAGGTCGCCGCCCTGGGCCGCGTGGGTGAGCCTGAAGCCCGCACCGTGTTGTATTTCTCCGTCGGCGCCACCGTGGCCGGCGCCGTTGGCATGCTGTTCACCGGCACCAACGCCTGGGTCTGGCCGCAGGCCTTGTGGCTGCTGCCCATCGGCGTGCTGGCAGCCCTGGGGCAGCTCTGCATGACCCGCGCCTACAGCCAGGGCGCCACGCTGGTCGTGGCCAACCTGCAATATTCAGGGATCGTGTTCGCCGCGCTGTTTGGCATGCTGCTGTTCGGCGACCAGATTCCGTTGATCGGCTGGGCTGGCATGGCCCTGATCATCGCCAGCGGCATTGCCGCCACTTTCCTGCGTTCGCGCGCCCTGCCCAACCCGCCTGCCGAGGAGCACTGATCCATGTCCACCCTGTCCACGCCCTACACCACCCTGATTTCCGTCGAACAGTTGCAGGCGCTGCAGGCCAGCGGCGCGCCGCTGAAGGTGTTCGATTGCAGCTTCGATCTGATGAAGCCCGAGGCCGCCGACCGCCTTTATGCCGAAGTCCATATCGCCGGTGCGGTGCAGGCACACCTGGACCGGCACCTCAGCGCCCAAAGCCCGGCCGACGCCGTCAACGGCGGCCGGCACCCCCTGCCCCGGCGTGAGGTGTTTGCCGAGTGGCTGCGCGACACCGGCTTCGACAACACGATGCAGGCCGTGGTCTATGACCGCAATGGCGCCAACTACTGCGGGCGCCTGTGGTGGATGCTGAAATGGGCCGGCCACGAGGCGGTTGCGGTGCTCGACGGCGGCCTGCAAGCCTGGGAAGCCGCCGGCGGTGCGGTGGAAAGCGGCGCGCCCGCCACGCAAGAGGTCGGGCATTTCACGCTGTCTGCCGAGAAGGCCACGCTGGCCACCACGGCAACAGTCGCCGCCAATGTGGGCCGACCCAACCAGACACTGCTCGATGCGCGCGCCACGCCACGCTTTCGCGGCGAAATGGAGCCGCTGGACCCGGTCGCCGGCCACATCCCCGGCGCCTTGAACCGCCCGTTCGGCTCGAACCTGGGGCCTGAGGGTCGCTTCAAGGCACCGGACGAACTGAAGGCAGAATTCGAAGCCCTGCTGGCCGGCCGCAACCCGGCGACCGTGGTCCACCACTGCGGCAGCGGCGTCAGCGCCGTGCCCAACCTGCTGGCCATGGAAATCGCCGGCCTGGGCCGCACCGCGCTGTATGCGGGCAGCTGGAGCGAGTGGTGCAATACCCCCGGCCTACCCTGCGCGCAGGGCTGATTCAGACCCCATCATGAAAACACCTGAATTGCTCCTGCCCGCCGGCTCGCTGGCCAAGATGCGCGCCGCCTATGACTTTGGCGCCGACGCCGTGTATGCGGGTCAGCCGCGCTACTCCCTGCGCGCGCGCAACAACGAATTCAAGCTGGAGCAGATCGGCCAGGGCATTCAGGAAGCCCACGCGCGGGGCAAGAAGTTTTTCCTGACCAGCAACCTGCTGCCGCACAACGACAAGGTCCGCACCTACATGCGCGACATCGAGCCGGTGATCGCCATGGGCCCCGACGCGCTGATCATGGCCGATCCGGGCCTGATCATGATGGTGCGCGAGAAGTGGCCCGAGGTGGCGATCCACCTGTCGGTGCAGGCCAACACGGTCAACTTCATGGCGGTGAAGTTCTGGCAGCGCATGGGCGTGGCGCGCATCATTCTGTCGCGCGAACTGAGCCTGGACGAGATCGAGAAAATCCGCCAGGAATGCCCCGACATCGAGCTGGAGGTCTTCGTGCATGGCGCGCTGTGCATCGCCTATTCGGGCCGCTGCCTGCTCTCGGGCTACTTCAACCGGCGCGACCCGAACCAGGGCACCTGCACCAACGCCTGCCGCTGGAACTATGCGCCGCAGGCGGGCAGTGATCAGAACGATGCAGGCGAAGTGCAGCCGGTCAAGCTGGAGGGCGACTTCAATTTCGGCGAGGCGCAGCTCGAAGCCGAGCAGTCATTTTCCGCCTGCGGCGGCGGCACGCGGCATCCGCTGGCCGACCAGGTCTACCTGCTGGAAGAAAAAGAGCGGCCGGGCCAGCTCATGCCGATCATGGAAGACGAGCACGGCACCTACATCATGAACAGCAAGGACCTGCGCGCGGTGGAGCACGTCGAGCGGCTGGTGAAGATCGGCGTCGACTCCTTCAAGATCGAGGGCCGCACCAAGAGCCAGTACTACGTGACGCGCACCGCGCAGACCTACCGCCGCGCCATCGACGACGCGGTGGCGGGCCGCCCGTTCAACCCGAACCTGATCACCGAACTCGAAGGCCTGGCCAACCGGGGCTACACCGCCGGCTTCCTGGAGCGGCGCCCGGCGCAGGACTACCAGAACTACGAAACCGGCAGCTCCGAGGCGCACCGCAGCCAGTTCGTCGGCGAGGTGAAATCCTGGCGCGACGGCTGGGCCGAGGTGGAGACCAAGAACCGCTTCGCGTTAGGCGACACGCTGGAGATCATCCACCCGGCCGGGAATCGCACGGTACTGCTCACGCAGATGAAAAGTCTGGACGGTGAACCTATCAGCGTGGCCCCGGGCAGCCCGCTGCGGGTGTGGATTCCGCTGGAAGGCCCGGTGGACGGCGCCCTGATCGCCCGCATCTTGTTGGAAAACACGATTTCAGTATAAAAAACGCGCTACTCCAGCATCGGATGGCCATAGTTCGCTATGACTATCAAAGTGAAAAAGCCCCTCTGACGTTTCGCCAGAGGGGCTTTTCTTGGGACCGACACCCAGGTGCCAGCGTACGCAGCGACTCAGGCCGCGACAGTCCGGGCCGAGCCTCGTAGGTCTCGATCTGGTCGAAGTTCAGGTACTTGTAGATCTTGTCGCTGTTGGCCGACAGCACGCCCATGTCGGCCATGTACTCGGCCTTGGTGGGGATGCGCCCCAGCTTGGAGCAGATGGCGGCGAGTTCGGCGCTGCCCAGGTACACGTTGCTGTTCTTGCCCAGGCGGTTGGGGAAGTTGCGCGTGGAGGTGGAGAACACCGTGGCGCCCTCCTTCACCTGCGCCTGGTTGCCCATGCACAGGCTGCAGCCCGGCATTTCCATGCGCGCACCGGCGGAGCCCAGCACGCCGTAGTGGCCTTCGTCGCTCAGCTGCTTGGCGTCCATCTTGGTCGGCGGCGCCATCCACAGCTTGACCGGGATGTCGCGCTTGTTTTCCAGCAGCTTGGAGGCGGCGCGGAAGTGGCCGATGTTGGTCATGCAGGACCCGATGAACACTTCATCGATCTTGGCGCCGGCCACGTCCGACAGCGTCTTGACGTCGTCCGGGTCGTTCGGGCAGGCCACGATCGGCTCATGGATGTCGGCCAGGTCGATCTCGATGACGGCCGCGTACTCGGCGTCGGCGTCGGCCTTGAGCAACTGCGGATCGGCCAGCCAGGCTTCCATCGCCTTGATGCGACGGTTGATGGTGCGCACGTCGGAGTAACCTTCGGCGATCATCCACTTCAGCATCGTGATGTTGCTGTTGATGTACTCGATGATCGGCTCCTTGTTCAGGTGCACGGTGCAACCGCCGGCGCTGCGCTCGGCCGAGGCGTCGCTGAGCTCGAACGCCTGTTCCACCTTCAGATCCGGCAGGCCTTCAATTTCCAGGATGCGGCCCGAGAAGATGTTCTTCTTGCCCTGCTTGGCCACCGTCAGCAAACCGGCCTTGATGGCGTACAGCGGAATCGCGTTGACCAGGTCGCGCAGGGTGATGCCGGGCTGCATGGTGCCCTTGAAACGCACCAGCACGCTCTCGGGCATGTCCAGCGGCATCACGCCGGTGGCGGCGCCGAAAGCCACCAGGCCGGAGCCTGCGGGGAAGCTGATGCCGATCGGGAAACGGGTGTGGCTGTCGCCGCCGGTGCCCACGGTGTCGGGCAGCAACATGCGGTTGAGCCAGCTGTGGATGATGCCGTCGCCGGGACGCAGCGGAATGCCGCCGCGCGTGCTCATGAACTCGGGCAGTTCGTGGTGCATCTTCACGTCCACCGGCTTGGGATAGGCGGCGGTGTGGCAGAACGACTGCATCACCAGGTCGGCGCTGAAGCCCAGGCAGGCCAGGTCTTTCAGCTCGTCGCGGGTCATCGGGCCGGTGGTGTCCTGCGAGCCCACGGACGTCATCTTCGGCTCGCAATAGGTGCCCGGCAGCACGCCCTTGCCTTCGGGCAGACCGCAGGCGCGGCCGACCATCTTCTGCGCCAGGGTGAAGCCCTTGCCATGGCTCTTCGGGACAGCGGGCAGGCGGAACAGGGTGCTCACCGGCAGGCCCAGCGCCTCGCGCGCCTTGGCCGTCAGGCCGCGGCCGATGATCAGCGGAATGCGGCCGCCGGCGCGCACTTCGTCAAACAGCACTTCGCTCTTGACCTTGAACTCGGCAATCACCTTGCCATCCTTGAGGGCCTTGCCTTCATAGGGACGCAGTTCGATCACGTCGCCCATGTCCATCTGGCTCACGTCGAGCTCGATCGGCAGCGCGCCGGAATCTTCCATGGTGTTGTAGAAGATCGGGGCGATCTTGCCGCCCAGGCACACGCCGCCAAAGCGCTTGTTCGGCACGAAGGGGATGTCCTCGCCGGTGAACCACAGCACCGAGTTGGTCGCGGACTTGCGCGATGAACCCGTGCCCACCACGTCGCCCACATAGGCCACGAGGTTGCCCTTGGCCTTGCAGGTCGTCGATGAACTTGACCGGGCCGCGCTTGCCGTCTTCTTCGGGCACCACGCCCGGTCGGGCGTTCTTGTGCATGGCCAGGGCGTGCAGCGGAATGTCGGGGCGGCTGAAGGCATCGGGCGCCGGCGAAAGGTCGTCGGTATTGATCTCGCCGGCCACCTTGAACACCGTCAGCTTGATGCTTTGCGGCACTTCCGGGCGCGAGGTGAACCATTCGGCGTCGGCCCAGCTCTGCAGCACGGCCTTGGCGTGGGCGTTGCCCTTGTCGGCCTTTTCCTTGACGTCATGGAACTGGTCGAACATCAGCAGGGTTTTCTTGAGCCCGTTCGCCGCCACGCCGGCCACCGCAGCGTCGTCGAGCAAATCCACCAGCGGGCTGATGTTGTAGCCACCCAGCATGGTGCCCAGCAGTTCCGTGGCTTTTTCGCGGCTGATCAGCGGGCACTTCTCGGTGCCGTGGGCCACGGCAGCCAGGTAGCTGGCCTTGACCTTGGCGGCATCGTCCACGCCGGCCGGCACGCGATGGGTGATCAGGTCCACCAGCGTGGCCTCCTCACCGGCGGGCGGGTTTTTCAGAAGTTCGACCAGTTCGCCGGTCTGCTTCGCCGACAGCGGCAGCGGCGGGATGCCGAGCGCCGCGCGCTCGGCGACATGGTCACGGTAGGCTTTCAACATGGGTTCTTCTCCAAAAGTCACATCAATTCAGAAAATATGACAAAAATGGGGCCTTGGCCAGCGCCAAATGGTCATATTTCGCTATCAAATCAGCATTTTGCTTTTCCGCAATTCGCGGGGGTCGACATGTCAAGCAAGCTTGGTGCCGGGTTCTTCTTGAGGGCTTCGGCCACGGCCACCTGGGCCGGGGTCGAACACTCGTCCGCCAGGCGTTTGCCCGCCTTCTGGTCCATCAACATCGACTTGTTGGCCAGTTGCAGCCAGACCGCGCCACCATCGTGCCGGTCTTCCAGCCGGATCGCCCCGGTGCTGGTGACGACCGGATGCATGCGGTAGCTGAAACCTTTGCCGCGCACATTGAAATAACCCGGTGCCTTGGCATCGGCTTCAACCGATACCGAAGCGCCGAGTTCGCATTGAATCTGGCCGGTCTGAATGCGGTCGGCAATGGCCAGTTCGGCAGGCGTCAGCGCCACGTCAGCGGCACGCACCCCGGCAGCGGCCTGATTGGCAGCGCTGTTGAGCTGGGTGCGGCTGGAGGTTTCGGTCTTCTTGGGGGTCGCCTTCGGCGCGGACTTGACGGCAGGCTGCTTGGCGGACTCCGTCGAGGCTTGGGCCAGGACGAAAGCAGGTGCCAGCAGGATCAGGGAAGAGGCGATCAGACGTTTCATGGGAACTCCATTCATTTGTAGAGAGGGTCAGTGAACTTGAAAATATGCCAGCATGGTATCGGGCAGCGCGCGCCCTGTCTGGTGCGCCCGCTCGATAACCTGCCAGTAGTAGCGGTAACTCGCGCGGTCATGCAACTGGCCGTCGAGCTTGATGGGTGCCCAGTCGGCCCGAGCCGCGGCCTCAATGATGCCGCAAGCCAGGTCGATGTCACGCTCCTGCGGTGCAAACGCATCAATGATGGGGCGGATCTGGCCTGGATGGATGCTCCACATGCGGGTGTAACCCAGTTCTCGCGATGCGCGCCTGGCAGCCGCGTGCAAGGCCGCGCCATCGGTGAATTCGGTCACGACACAATGCGACGGCACCTTGCCGTGCGCATGGCACGCCGACGCGATCTCCAGCTTGGCACGCACCACGAGCGGGTGCGTGAACTGCCCCGCCGACGACATGGCCTCGACCGGGATCGCGCCACCGTGCGCCGACACGAAGTCCATCAGTCCAAAACTCAGGCTCTGCACCCGCGGATGGGCCGCGATGTCGAAGGCCCGATGCACCGCGGCCGGGGATTCGATCAGGACGTGAAGCGGCAAACGACCGGCAGACGCTGAAATGAGGGCTTGCTCTGCCCGAATCACGTCGTCCACCGATTCGACTTTGGGAATCATGATGTGCGTGAGCCGATGAGCGGCCTGACCGGCGATGACGGCCATGTCGGCTGCAAAGGACGGATGCTGGACCGGATGCACGCGCACCGCGACGCGGGCGGCTTCGGCGGCATCCAGGGCGAGCTGGGTGACCAGCGCCGCATGATCGGCCTCGCCGCCGACCGGTGCGCCGTCCTCGCAATCCAGCGTGACGTCAAAGACGCAGGCGCCGAATTCTGCGGTCAGCTCGGCCTGCAATTGCAGGCTTTTCCGCATCCGTGCCTCGACGCCGCTGTAATGGTCACAGACCGGGAGTTGCCCCCCCATGGCCTGAGCGCCCAGCAGGATCTCGCGCGGATGCAAGGAGTGCACCCCCACGCTTGTCACGGCGTGGACTGGACTCCTCCCCGAGGGGGCATGAACGCCCTGGGGCGGCCCGGCGTCGCTCATCTGCAAGTGGGTGCCGGGTTACAGCAGGTGAACCACACCAGCCTGCTCGTCCTGCAACTCCTTGAGCGTCTTGTCGATGCAGCTCTGGCTGAACGCGTCGATCGGCAGGCCTTCAACCACTTTGTACTGGCCCCCTTCGCAGGTCACGGGAAAGCCGAACATCGTGTCTTTCGGAATGCCATACCAGCCGTCCGACGGAATGCCCATCGTGACCCACTTGCCGTTGGTGCCCAGCGCCCAGTCGCGCATGTGGTCGATGGCAGCGTTGGCGGCCGAGGCGGCCGACGACAGTCCGCGTGCGGCAATGATGGCGGCGCCACGTTTGCCGACGGTCGGCAGGAAGGTATTGGCGTTCCATTCCTGGTCGTTGATCATGTCCTTGACCGATGCGCCGCCAATGGTGGCGAAACGGTAATCAGCGTACATGGTGGGCGAGTGGTTGCCCCAGACGCAGAGTTTTTCAATGTCGGCCACGGCCTTGCCGGTCTTGGCGGCGATCTGGCTGGCGGCACGGTTGTGGTCCAGACGCAGCATGGCCGTGAAGTTGCCGCGCTTCAGGTCCGGCGCGCTCTTCATGGCAATGTAGGCATTGGTGTTGGCGGGGTTGCCGACCACCAGCACCTTGACGTCGCGGCTGGCCACGGCGTTCAGGGCCTTGCCCTGGGCTGTGAAAATCGCGCCGTTGATGGACAGCAGTTCGGCACGCTCCATGCCCGGGCCGCGGGGACGCGAGCCGACCAGCAGGGCGTAATCAGCGTCCTTGAAGGCGGTCATGGGGTCGTCATGGGCTTGCATCCCGACGAGCAGCGGGAACGCGCAGTCTTCGAGCTCCATCATCACGCCCTTGAGTGCCTTCTGCGGGCCTTCGACCGGCACTTCCAGCAACTGAAGGATGACGGGCTGGTCCTTGCCCAGCATTTCGCCCGAGGCGATGCGGAACAAAAGGGCGTAACCAATTTGACCAGCTGCGCCGGTAACGGCGACACGGACGGGTTTCTTGCTCATGACAGGTACTCCAGGACGTTGTTGTGAAACAGGTGACAAAAGGCGCCCACGCGTCGCATGAGCGCCATGAAACAGACTTAGAGTTTACCCTTGATTCCTGCAATCGTCAATTTGTCTTATGTCTTATATAAGATATGATTTGCCGCCTACGCTGGTCTTTGACAAAACCCCGCCCCATGTCCCAGAACATCTCCGATCCTGCTGAAAATGTCGCCTCGGCCGCCGTGCTGACCGCCCAGCCGGCGCCCGCGTTCAGCCCGTTGTACCAGCAGATCAAGGGGCTGATCCTGCAAAGCCTGCAGGCGGGGGAATGGAAGCCAGGCGAGGCCATTCCGAGCGAAATGGACCTGGCGGCGCGCTTTCGCGTGAGCCAGGGAACGGTGCGCAAGGCGATCGACGAACTGGCCGCGGAAAACCTGGTGGTTCGACGCCAGGGCAAGGGCACCTTCGTCGCAACCCATTCCGAGCAGCAAGTGCAGTACCGCTTTCTGCGACTGATGCCCGATTCAGGGGACCTCGACGACGAAGGGCCCGCCCAGCGGAACATTCTGGAGTGCCGACGGGTGCGGGCGTCTGCCGACGTGGCCCGGCTCTTGGCCTTGCGCGCGGGCGATGCCGTGATGCAGGTCCGTCGGGTCCTGTCGCTGGGCGGTGTCCCGACCATCCTCGAAGACCTGTGGCTGCCGGGGCAGGCGTTCAAGGGGCTGACCGCTACCCAGATCGCCCAGTACCAGGGCCCGACCTATGCCATGTACGAGGTGGACTTCGGCGTGCGCATGGTGCGCGCGCAGGAAGACATCCGTGCCGTCACGCCGGACGCCGCACAGTGCGCGTTGCTCCAGGTTCCGCCAGGCACGCCCCTTCTCAGCGTGGAACGCATCGCCTTCACCTACAACGACGTTCCGATGGAATTGCGCCGCGCCCTGTACCGCACCGACAGCCACCATTACCGAAATAACCTCAATTGAGTGCTGACGGCGATCGCGTGACATCATCCCTGCAATCCTCATGTCAGTTTGTTGCGTTGCAATAGAATTTGTGATTCCGTCATCGAACAATTACCAAGCAGCACCCTCCAAGAAAGCCCACTCATGACCGAACTCGCCAAGAAGCGGCCTGAATTCCGCAATATCAATGCCTTCAAGGACCTTCCGGGCTACCGGTGGCCGCTGGCGTCCCTGGTGTCCGGGATGCACCGCATCAGTGGCGCGATCATGTTCCTGCTGATGCCTTTCATCATCTGGATGTTCGACAAGTCGCTGTCCTCCGAGATCTCGTTTGCCAGATTCAAGCTGGCTTTCAACGTGGGCATGCTGGGTCTGCCGGGTTTCCTCTGGAAGCTGGTCGCGCTGGCGCTGATCTGGGCGTACCTGCAGCACTTCATCGCCGGGATTCGTCATCTGTACATGGACGTGAACCACGCCGTGAGCAAGGAATTCGGCAAGTCATCCGCCGCCGTGACGCTGGCCCTGAGCCTGGGCCTGACGCTCGTTCTGGGCGCCAAGCTGTTCGGCCTTTACTAAACCCTCCGGTTCAGCACTTCGGCTGAGCCCCATTGACCGGGAAACTGACTATGTCCGTGAATTACGGTTCCAAACGCATCGTCGTCGGTGCGCACTATGGCCTTCGCGACTGGCTCGGCCAGCGCATCACCGCCGCCCTGATGGCGCTTTTCACCCTGATCGTGCTGGCCCAGGTGCTGTTCACCGCCGGCCCGATCGGCTATGACAAATGGGCCGGCATCTTCGCCTCGCAATGGATGAAGATACTGACGTTCTGCGTCATCATCGCCCTGCTCTACCACGTGTGGGTGGGCATGCGCGAGATCTGGATGGACTACATCAAGCCGATCGGCCTGCGCCTGGCCCTGAACACCTTCTCTCTTGTCTGGCTCGTGGGTTGCGCGGGCTGGGCCATTCAAGTTCTGTGGCGCCTTTGAGCCGCATCGATTCCCGAGGCTGTAATTCATGACTTATTCGAAGAACGAGATCACCCGGCGCAAGTTTGATGTCGTCATCGTCGGTGCGGGCGGTTCCGGCATGCGGGCGTCCCTGCAACTGGCGCGCGCCGGCCTGAATGTGGCGGTGCTGTCCAAGGTGTTCCCCACCCGCTCGCACACGGTGGCCGCGCAAGGCGGCATTGGTGCCTCGCTGGGCAACATGTCCGAAGACAACTGGCACTACCATTTCTACGACACCATCAAGGGCTCCGACTGGCTGGGCGACCAGGACGCGATCGAATTCATGTGCCGCGAAGCGCCCAAGGTCGTCTATGACCTGGAACACATGGGCATGCCGTTCGACCGCAACCCCGATGGCACGATCTACCAGCGCCCCTTTGGCGGCCATACCGCGAACTACGGTGAAAAGCCCGTGCAGCGCGCCTGCGCTGCGGCTGACCGAACCGGTCACGCCATGCTGCACACCCTGTACCAGCAGAACGTCAAGGAAAAGACCAGTTTCTTCGTCGAGTGGATGGCGCTGGACCTGATCCGCGACGCCGACGGCGACGTGGTGGGCGTCACGGCACTGGAAATGGAAACCGGCGACCTGCACATTCTGGAAGCCAAGACTGTTCTTTTGGCCACGGGCGGCGCAGGCCGCATTTTTGCGGCTTCGACCAACGCCTTCATCAACACCGGCGACGGCCTGGGCATGGCGGCACGTGCCGGCATCCCGCTCGAAGACATGGAGTTCTGGCAGTTCCACCCGACCGGGGTTCATGGCGCCGGCGTGCTGCTGACCGAAGGCTGCCGCGGCGAAGGCGCGATCCTGCTCAACAGCAATGGCGAGCGCTTCATGGAGCGTTACGCGCCCACCCTGAAGGATCTGGCCCCGCGCGACTTCGTCTCGCGCTGCATGGACCAGGAGATCAAGGAAGGCCGCGGCTGCGGTCCGAACAAGGACCATATCCTGCTCAAGCTCGACCACCTGGGCGCCGATACCATCCACAAGCGCCTGCCCTCGGTCTACGAGATCGGTGTCAACTTCGCCAACGTCGACATCACCCGCGAGCCGATTCCCGTGGTGCCCACCATTCATTACCAGATGGGCGGCATTCCGACCAACATCAACGGTCAGGTTGTCACGCAAAATGCCGACAACAAAAGCGAGGTCGTCAACGGTCTGTACGCCGTCGGTGAATGCTCCTGCGTGAGCGTGCACGGCGCCAACCGCCTGGGCACCAATTCCCTGCTGGACCTGCTGGTGTTCGGCCGCGCGGCGGGCAACCACATCGTCGAGTTCGCCAGCAAGACCAGGTCGCACAAGGCCCTGCCGGCCGACGCTGCCGATCGCTCGATCGAACGCCTCAACCGGCTGGAAAGCGCCACCTCCGGAGAATATGCCCAGGATGTGGCCAACGACCTTCGCGACAGCATGCAACTGCACGCCGGCGTCTTCCGCACCCAGGCCAGCATGGACGCGGGCGTGGTGAAGGTCGCAGAACTGCGCAAGCGGGTGGAATCCATCGGCCTCAAGGACAAGTCCCGGGTCTTCAACACCGCGCGCATCGAGGCGCTGGAAGTCGAAAACCTGATCGAGGCAGCCCAGGCGACCATGGTGTCGGCCGCGGCCCGCCGTGAATGCCGTGGCGCCCACACGGTCAGCGAGTACGAACGCCCGGCGGACGATGCCGTCGCCCCGCTGGGACGCGACGACGCCAACTGGATGAAGCACACGCTGTGGCACAGCGCCAGCAACAGCCTGACCTACAAGCCGGTCAACCTCAAGCCCCTGACGGTCGAATCGGTTCCGCCGAAAGTCCGGACGTTCTGATCCCTGGCGTCCCCGTTCGCACCCCACACCGGCAAGCTGCCCTCACTGATTCAAGGACAAGAAAATGGCCCTTCGCACTTTCCAGATCTACCGCTACGACCCGGACAAAGACGCCAAGCCGTACATGCAGACCATCGACATCGAACTCGATGGGCACGAGCGCATGCTGCTGGACGCCCTGATGAAGCTCAAGGCGGTGGATCCGACCATCTCGTTCCGGCGTTCCTGCCGCGAAGGCGTGTGCGGTTCGGATGCAATGAACATCAACGGCAAAAATGGCCTGGCCTGCCTGACCAACATGCTGACGCTCAAGGGCCCGATTGTCCTGAAGCCCCTGCCCGGCCTGCCCGTGATCCGCGACCTGATCGTGGACATGACGCAGTTCTTCAAGCAGTACAACTCGATCAAGCCTTACCTGATCAACGACAACGTCCCGCCGGAGAAAGAGCGCCTGCAAAGCCCCGAGGAGCGTGACGAACTCAACGGCCTGTACGAGTGCATCCTTTGCGCAAGCTGCTCCACCAGTTGCCCGAGTTTCTGGTGGAACCCCGACAAATTCGTCGGCCCGGCGGGTCTGCTGCAGGCCTACCGGTTCCTGGCCGACAGCCGCGACGAAGCCACCGGCGAGCGACTGGACAACCTCGAAGACCCCTACCGCCTGTTCCGCTGCCATACCATCATGAACTGCGTCGATGTCTGCCCGAAAGGGCTCAACCCGACGCGAGCCATTGGCAAGATCAAGGAAATGATGGTTCTGCGGGCTGTCTGACCCGGCACCATGGCAGAAGCAGCATTTCTAGAGTCTGGCCCCGCCGACGCACTGCTTGGCGAACGCGCCCTGAGCAAGCTGCGCTGGCGATGCCGCCGCGGCCTGCTGGAAAACGATCTGCTGATCGAGCGCTTTTTCGCCCGCTACGCTGCGCGCCTCACCTTAGGCCAGGCACGGGGTTTGCATGCTTTGATGGATCTGGCGGACAACGACCTGCTGGACTTGTTGCTCTGGCGCAAGGAACCAGCGGTTGACATAAATACAATGGAAGTGGGCGAAGTGCTGGAAATGCTGCGGGAAGGTCGTCAGCGTGGCCGCTCGTATGCGCTGGATGATGGGCAAAACAAACTAGGAAACCAAAATGAAACTTTCTGACAACAAAGCCACCCTGTCGTTCAGCAACGGCAGCCCAAGCGTTGACCTGCCCGTTTACCAGGGCAATATCGGCCCGGACGTCGTCGACATCCGCAAGCTTTACGCGCAAACCGGCATGTTCACCTACGACCCCGGCTTCCTGTCCACGGCCTCATGCCAGTCCGCCATCACCTATATCGATGGTGACAAGGGCGAGTTGCTGTACCGCGGCTACCCGATCGAGCAACTCGCCACCAGTTGCGACTACCTGGACAGCTGCTATTTGCTGCTCAAGGGTGAATTGCCCAATGACAAGGAACGCAAGGACTTCCACAAGCTCGTGATCAACCACACCATGGTCAACGAGCAGATGCAGTTCTTCCTGCGCGGCTTCCGCCGGGACGCCCACCCGATGGCCGTCCTGACCGGCCTGGTCGGCGCCCTGTCGGCCTTCTACCACGACAGCACCGACATCAACAATCCCGAGCACCGCGACGTTGCGGCCATTCGCCTGATCGCCAAGATGCCCACGCTGGTGGCCATGGCCTACAAGTACGGTATCGGCCAGCCTTACATGTACCCGCGCAACGATCTGTCCTACGCCGGCAATTTCCTGCGCATGATGTTCGGCACGCCCTGCGAGGAGTACGTGGTCAACCCGGTCATCGAACGGGCGATGGACCGCATCTTCATCCTGCACGCCGACCATGAGCAGAACGCCTCCACCTCCACGGTGCGCCTGTGCGGCTCGTCGGGCACCAACCCGTTCGCAGCCATCGCTGCGGGCGTGGCCTGCCTGTGGGGCCCGGCCCATGGTGGCGCGAATGAAGCCTGCCTGAACATGCTGGAAGACATCCAGCGCCAAGGCGGCGTGGCCAAGGTCGGCCAGTTCATGGAACAGGTCAAGGACAAGAACTCCGGCGTCAAGCTCATGGGTTTTGGCCACCGCGTCTACAAGAACTACGACCCCCGCGCCAAGCTCATGCAGGAAACCTGCAACGAGGTGCTGGCCGAGCTGGGCCTGGAAAACGACCCCCTGTTCAAGCTGGCCAAGGAACTCGAAAAGATCGCGCTGGAAGACGAGTACTTCGTCTCGCGCAAGCTCTACCCGAACGTCGACTTCTACTCCGGCATCGTGCAGCGCGCCATTGGTATTCCGGTCAACCTGTTCACCGGTATCTTTGCGCTGGCCCGTACCGTCGGCTGGATTGCGCAGCTGAACGAAATGATCAGTGACCCCGAGTACAAGATCGGCCGTCCGCGCCAGCTGTTCACCGGCTCCGTGCGCCGCGACGTGAAGCCACTGGCCCAGCGCTGATCGACGACATCGCGCTTCAAACCCGCCAGATGGCAACATCGGCGGGTTTTTTCATTCAAGATCGCTATGTTTTCAATAGCGATTGACGACCTTCTGACAGTGGCTTGATGCCAAATAGTTCCTGAGAATTCTTCTGCGAAATCCCCATGAGCCCCTCCCTGCCCCACATTGACAGTGCCTTGTCACTCAAGGCCTTGGCGCAAACCGCCACGCGGCGCGCCTGCGAATGCGCGCTGCGCCAGTGCGCCCCGTGGGACAGTGTGTCCGAAGGCGATTGGCCAGCCAACCAGATGACGGCGATCGCCACGTTGCGCGACCCCTTGCTGGCCGAGCCCACGTTCCTGGAGTTCCACCCCGATGGCTCGCGATACGACTCGCCCGACGCCCCGATTGCACCGCTTTTTTTCCCGTTCAACCGATGCGACATCTGGCATTGTGGCCGCTGCGACCAGCACTGGCTGCGTTACACCGAGTTTGGCGGCTACTACATCGACCCTCGCTCGCGCCGGCTCGACCCGGCACGGGTGATGGACGCACCGCTGCCCCGGACCGCAGCCGAATAAAATGAATGCATGGCCAAGGAAAACGAAGGAAAGCATGAACACCTCCGCGCGCGGACGTACGCTGTACGACAAGATCTGGGACGAGCACGTCGTCCACACCGAAGAGGACGGTACAGCCATCCTCTATATCGATCGCCACCTGGTTCATGAGGTCACCAGCCCGCAGGCCTATGAAGGCTTGCGCCAGGCCGGTCGCAAGGTGTGGCGCGTGAGTTCGGTCGTTGCCACGGCCGACCACAACACGCCGACCACGGGATGGGAGCGCGGCTACGACGGCATCACCGACCCGATCAGTCGCGAGCAGGTCACCACGCTGGACAGCAACATCCATGAATTTGGCGCGGCTGCTTTCTTCCCGTTCCTGTCGAAGCGCCAGGGCATCGTCCATGTGATCGGCCCGGAAAGCGGCGCGACGCTGCCCGGCATGACGGTGGTCTGCGGGGACTCGCACACCTCCACCCATGGTGCATTCGGCGCATTGGCGCACGGCATCGGCACCAGCGAAGTCGAGCACGTTCTGGCCACGCAGACCCTGCTGGCGAAAAAAGCGAAGAACATGCTGGTCAGGGTGGAAGGGTCCCTGCAGAAGGGCTGCACCGCCAAGGACATCGTGCTGGCCATCATCGGCAGAATCGGCACTGCCGGCGGCACCGGCTACACCATCGAATTCGGCGGTTCGGCGATCCGGGCACTGTCGATGGAAGGCCGCATGACGGTCTGCAACATGGCCATCGAAGGCGGGGCGCGTGCTGGCCTGGTGGCTGCCGATGAGAAGACTGTCGAGTACGTCAAGGGCCGCCTGCTGGCCCCTGGAACCGATGCCGTGACCGGAAAGTTCGTTGGCGGCCCGGAATGGGACCAGGCGGTGGCCTACTGGGAAACGCTGCACTCGGACGCCGACGCCCAGTTCGACGCCGTCGTCGAACTCGATGCCGCACAGATCATCCCGCAAGTCACCTGGGGCACTTCCCCCGAAATGGTGCTGGGCATTGACGGCCGCGTGCCCGACCCTGACAAGGAACGCGATACCAACAAGCGCGGCGCGATCGAACGCGCGCTCACCTACATGGGACTGACCCCCGGCAAGCCCATCAACGACATCAGCATCGACAAAGTGTTCATCGGCTCCTGCACCAACAGCCGGATCGAGGACATGCGTGAAGCGGCCAGCATCGTAAAAAAGCTCGGCCGCAAGGTCGCCAGGAACGTCAAGCTCGCCCTGGTGGTGCCCGGCTCCGGCCTGGTGAAAGAACAGGCAGAGCGCGAAGGACTGCACGAAATCTTCAAGGCGGCCGGTTTCGAATGGCGCGAGCCGGGGTGCTCGATGTGCCTGGCCATGAACGCCGACCGGCTGGAACCCGGCGAGCGCTGCGCCTCGACCAGCAACCGCAACTTCGAAGGCCGCCAGGGTGCCGGCGGTCGTACGCACCTGGTCAGTCCGGCCATGGCCGCCGCCGCCGCGGTGCACGGCCACTTTGTCGATGTCCGTCAATTCGCCTGAACGAGAGCCGTCATGAAAAACCTCAGCATTCTCTTTTCCATCAGCTTGTTGTTCTTGCTGGCAGGCTGCAACACCATCAAGGGCGTCGGCCAGGACGTGCAAAAGGCCGGCTCCGCCATCGAAAAGTCAATGAAATAGGTCCAAGCCATGCAAAAGTTCAACGTGCATACCGGCCTGGTGGCCCCCATGGACCGCGAGAATGTCGATACCGACGCGATCATCCCCAAGCAGTTCCTGAAATCCATCCGCAAGACTGGTTTCGGCCCCAATCTGTTCGATGAGTGGCGCTATCTGGACGCGGGCTTTCCCGGCCAGGATCCCGCCAGCCGCACGCCCAACCCCGACTTCGTGCTGAACCAGCCACGTTATGCGGGCGCGTCCATCCTTCTCACCCGCAAGAACTTTGGCTGCGGTTCGTCGCGAGAGCATGCGCCGTGGGCGATCGACCAGTACGGCTTTCGCGCCGTCATCGCACCCAGCTACGCTGACATCTTCTTCAACAACTGCTTCAAGAACGGCCTGTTGCCGATCGTGCTGCCGGAGGCGACCGTGGCGCAATTGTTTGACGAGGTCCATGCCTTCCCGGGCTACCAGCTCACCATCGATCTGGAGCGCCAGGTGATTGTCAAACCCCAGGGCGAGGAAATTCCGTTCGAGGTGCAGGCATTCCGCAAACTCTGCCTGCAGGGTGGCCTGGACGACATTGGCCTGACATTGCGCCAGGCCGACAAGATCAAGGCGTTTGAAGCGGCGCGCCTTGCCACCAAGCCTTGGCTGGCTCACACGGCCTCTGTCTGAGTATTTTTTAACCAATATTGGCACAATCCCAGCGTAATCTGGTCATTGTTTGCTATCTAATTAGTAGTAAAAATGAAAATCGCAGTTCTCCCGGGTGACGGCATCGGCACCGAAATCGTGGCGGAAGCCGTCAAGGTGCTGAAGGCGCTCGACCTTCCGTTCGAGATGGAAACCGCCCTGGTTGGCGGCGCCGCGTATGAGGCGCACGGCCACCCGCTGCCGGACTCCACGCTGAAGCTGGCCAAGGCCGCCGACGCCATCCTGTTCGGTGCGGTCGGTGACTGGAAATACGACACACTGGACCGTCCATTGCGCCCCGAGCAAGCCATCCTGGGTCTGCGCAAGAACCTCGGCCTGTTCGCCAATTTCCGTCCTGCGATCTGCTACGAGCAACTGGTGGGTGCGTCCAGCCTGAAGCCTGAGCTGATCGCCGGACTGGACATCCTGATCATTCGCGAACTGACCGGCGACATCTACTTCGGCCAGCCGCGTGGCCGCCGCATCGCCACAGACGGGCACTTCCCCGGCGCCGAGGAAGCCTTCGACACCATGCGCTACAGCCGCCCGGAGATCGAGCGCATCGCGCACGTCGCTTTCCAGGCCGCGCGCAAGCGCAGCAAGCGCGTCACCAGCGTGGACAAGGCCAACGTGCTGGAGACCTTCCAGTTCTGGAAAGACGTGGTCACCGAGGTCAGCAAGGATTACCCGGACGTCGAACTTGACCATATGTACGTGGACAATGCCGCCATGCAACTGGTTCGCGCGCCCAAAAAGTTCGACGTGGTCGTTACCGGCAACATGTTCGGCGACATTCTTTCCGACGAAGCGGCCATGCTGACCGGCTCGATCGGCATGTTGCCATCAGCCAGCCTGAACGCCAGCAACCAGGGCCTGTACGAACCGAGCCATGGCAGCGCCCCGGACATTGCCGGCAAGGGCATCGCAAATCCGTTGGCCACGATTCTGAGCGCGGCCATGATGCTGCGTTTCAGCCTGAATCAGGAAACCGCCGCGCAGCGCATCGAGGCTGCCGTGCAAAGGGTGCTGGCCCACGGTCTGCGCACCGCCGACATCTACAGTGAAGGCACGACCCGTGTCAGCACCCGCGAGATGGGCGACGCGGTCGTCAAGGCCCTGTAAGGGCCTCGTTTACAATCATTCCATGCGCACCCGTCGCCCCACCCCATCTGCCCGGCCCTGTTGCGGCCGTGCGGTGCCGTGGAACAGTGATTCGATGGCCCGTCCATCCATCACCAAGACGACGACCATCAAAGGCTGAGACAGTCCGGTTCGTCGTGCCCCTCCCGGCCAGACGAGCCGGGCAGATCAAATTTTCAAACTTGAAATTTTCTGAAGGGGCAACATCATGAAGTCAGGTAATTTAGTCGGCCTCGTCGGCTGGCGCGGCATGGTCGGCTCGGTCCTGATGGACCGCATGCAGGCCGAGGGCGATTTCGGCTTGATCGAACCCGTGTTCTTCTCGACCTCGAATGCCGGTGGCAAAGCCCCGGCAATGGCGAAGAACGAGTCCACGCTGCAGGACGCCTTCAATATCGACGCGCTCAAGCGTTGCGACATCATCATCACGGCCCAGGGCGGCGACTACACCACCGAGGTTTTCCCCAAGCTGCGCGCTGCCGGCTGGAACGGCCACTGGATCGACGCCGCCTCCACGCTGCGAATGAAGGATGACGCAGTGATCATTCTCGACCCGGTCAACCTGAACGTCATCCAGGACGCGCTTGCCAAGGGCGGACGCAACTGGATTGGCGGCAACTGCACCGTCAGCTGCATGCTGATGGGCGTGGGCGCGCTTTACAAGGCCGGACTGGTCGAGTGGATGAGCACGCAGACCTACCAGGCGGCGTCCGGCGGCGGCGCCCAGCACATGCGCGAGCTTCTGACCCAGTACGGCACGCTGAACGCGGAGGTCAAGGCTCTGCTGGACGATCCGAAAAGCGCGATCCTCGAGATCGATCGCAAGGTGATTGCGAAGCAGCGCAGCCTGAGCGCCGCCGAGACCACCAACTTCGGCGTGCCGCTGGGCGGCTCACTGATTCCCTGGATCGACAAGGATCTGGGCAACGGCATGTCGAAAGAAGAGTGGAAGGGCATGGCAGAAACCAACAAAATCCTGGGCATCGGTGAAGGCTTCAGTGCCCCCGCCGTCCCGGTCGATGGCTTCTGCGTGCGCGTCGGCGCGATGCGCTGCCACAGCCAGGCGCTGACCTTCAAGCTTAAGAAGGACGTTCCGGTCGCGGACATCGAGGCGTTGATCGCCGCCGACAACCCTTGGGCCAAGGTGGTTCCCAACACCCGCGAAGCCACGATGCGGGACCTGACGCCGGTGGCCGTCACAGGCACGATGACCATCCCGGTGGGCCGCATCCGCAAGCTGGCGATGGGTCCGGAATACGTCGGCGCGTTCACGATTGGTGATCAGTTGCTCTGGGGCGCCGCAGAGCCATTGCGTCGGATGTTGCGCATATTGCTGGGCGCCTGAATCAAGGCTTCGCAGCCACAACGGACTGTAACCGCGCGTTACAAGCCGTTGTGGCAAGGCAACAAGGAATGCCTCAACAAAGGGAGGTACGAGCATCAGCAAAGTTAAAAGGCGTCTTAGCTTGTCAGCCTAAAGCATTGCTGTTAATGTGAAATCCCACGATTCAGTGTCGAGACATCCATTCGCATGATGACAAAGAAATTGCTTGACGATCGGGCAGGATTGACCTTCCCAATGGCACATCCACATCCATCACCCCTTTGGCCACTGCGGATGGTCGCTGCTGCCGCGCTGCTTGTCCTGGGCGCCTACGGCGCGGGGGATGCGCGGGCGCTGGGCTTGGGACGTATTACCGTCCTGTCGGCATTGGGTGAGCCATTGCGCGCCGAAATCGAAGTTCCCCAGGTCACGCCCGAGGAAGCTGCCACGCTGAAGGCCAGCATTGCGGGCCCGGCAGAATTTCGCGGTGCCGGCATTGAGTACAACCCGGCTTTGGCAAGCGCATCCATCGCCCTTCAGCAGCGACCGGATGGCCGCTCGTTCCTGCGGGTCAGCAGCGACAAGCCTGTGAACGAACCCTTCGTTGACCTGATTCTGGAGGCCAAATGGGCGTCCGGGCGGGTCGTCCGGAACTACACCCTGTTGTTTGATCCCCCGAGCTCCCGCCAGGCAGCGCCCGTGGCGCCGGTGGCAGCACAAGTCCCGTCCCAGCCGTTATCAGCCGAAGCCCAGCCGCCTCGACCCGCCATGACACCGCGCAATGTGCCGGTGCCGGCGGCGTCCCAGGAGCCGGTTCCGGCCCGGGCGCCGGCAAAATCCATCCGGGGGAACACCCCAAGCCCAGCCAAGGCGGCTGCACCAGTGCAGGCCCGCGAGCCAAAGGACGGCAAGCAGATCAAGGTAGAGCAAGGTGACACGGCGGGACGTATTGCGGCATCCCACAAACCGTCCGAAGTTTCACTGGATCAGATGCTGGTCGCGCTGTTGAGGACCAACCCCAACGCGTTCATTGACGGCAACGTCAATCGCATCAAGGCGGGGGCGCTGATTGACCTGCCGACAGCGGAGCAGGCATCGTCCATGGCACCCGATGAGGCCCGCAAGACGCTGGTAGCCCAAAGCGCCAGCTTCAATGATTACCGCAGGAAACTCGCTGGCGCTGCGCCCGCCAGGCAAGTCGCCGAGGCAGACCGCAAGGCTTCCGGCAGTCTCCAGGCGAGCGTTGACGACAAGAAACCGGTCGCCACATCGCCCGACAAGCTCACCCTGTCCAAGGGCGGCGTAAAAGGCAAATCCGCTGAGGCGCAGATTGCAGAGTCACGGCAGGCCAAAGAGACCACCGAGCGCGTTGCGGCGCTCTCGAAGAATATCGACGAACTGGCTCGCCTGCAGGAGAAGTCCGGCGGCGTACCGGGTGCCGCTGCGTCGGCTCCGGCAGCCAGCGGTGCACGCGGGCCAGCATTGCCAGTGGGCTCTGCTGCGAGCGCGGCCAAGCCGGCGACTCCACCTGCGGCAACTGCCAGTGCGTCCGGCACCCCGGCCGGGGCGGCCATGGCACCGGCGTCAGCGACGCCAACTCCAATGGCCAAAGCGTCAGCCCCTGCGACAGCCGTTCCTGATGGCCCGCCAGCTGCTTCAGTGACCCCAAGCCCGACAACCGCCAGCAGCACAACAGCGACTGCTTCTGCGGCTTCCCCGCTGGCAACTGCCAGCGCACCGGCTGCGACTGCTTCAGCCGCTAAGGGCGCTTCCTCCGTTGCAGCACCAGTGACCGCATCCACCGCCTCAGCGCCTGCGTCGAAGCCAAAACCTGTGGCCGCCGCCAAATCTGCCCCGCCCAAGGAGGCCTCGTTCGTCGACGAACTTCTTGAGAATCCACTTGTACCGGGCATCGCGGGAGGCTTGATTGCCCTGCTCGCCGGTTTCGGGTTCTACCGGGCAAGGCAGCGCAAGAAGGCTTCTCAAATCGACAGTTCATTCCTCGAAAGCCGCCTGCAGCCCGATTCCTTCTTCGGATCCAGCGGCGGGCAACGTGTGGACACTGCCGATGCACCCGCGACGGGCTCGTCAATGGCTTACTCGCCCAGCCAGCTGGATGCCGCCGGTGACGTCGATCCCGTGGCGGAAGCCGATGTGTATCTGGCCTACGGGCGGGATCTGCAGGCAGAGGAGATCCTCAAGGAAGCGCTGAAGATGAATCCTTCACGCATTGCCATTCATGGCAAGCTGCTGGAAATCTATGCCAAACGCCGAGATGTCCGGGCGTTCGAAACGCTTGCGAACAACGCATTCAAGCTCTCCGACGGCGTTGGCACTGAATGGGACGAAATCTGCGCGCTTGGTCGTGAACTGGAGCCCGAGAACTCGCTCTACCAACCCGGTGGCCACCCGGAAGGCAAGGTCGCGCGCGGCCCGGACGCTGGGCCCGAAAGCCCCGGTTTCTCCTCCAGCACCGTTGCAGAAACACCCCATCCGGAATTCGCCTCGTCATCCATGCCGGTGGATCTTGACCTGGGTGAGCTTGAGCTCTCGTACACCAATCCGGCGCCTCTTTCCGCTGAACCAGACAGGTCGGCAATCACGTCTGGCCCGGTGCCGCTTGAAGCAGCCGTGAAGCCGGGCCCTGAGTCAATGCCGCGGATGGAAGTCAGCACCCTGCCCGCCGCGTCGTTGATCGAGGCGAAGGTTGAACCAACGGCGCCTGAACTTGCCATCACCAATGCCCCCGACGCGCCCAAGGGCGACGGAGCAAAGCCTGGAATGATCGAGTTCGATCTTGGCGATTTGTCTCTCGAGCTTGATCCGTTGGTCTCGAAGGCGCAATCCAGCGGGTCGATGAGCCCGAGCGCTGAGGGCGATCAGGATCCACTGGAAACCAAGCTGGCATTGGCCCAGGAATTCCACGCCATTGGCGACTCGACAGGCGCACGCGCCATGGTTGAGGAGGTCGTGGCGAAATCCACAGGTCCACTCAAGGCCAAGGCGCAGCGCTTCCTCGCCGAACTGGGCTGAGGCGGCCATGCCGCCGCGATCGCGTCCAGCCCTGCCGTGAGACTGGCACTGGGCGTCAGTTATCTGGGGACGGGGTACCAGGGGTGGCAGAGCCAGCTCTCCGGCAACACGGTTCAGGACAAACTGGAGCAGGCGCTCTCCCGATTTGCCAGCGTGCCCACAAGAACCCTGTGCGCCGGTCGCACCGACGCCGGTGTGCACGGCCTGATGCAGGTGGTGCATTTCGATACCCCTGTAGACCGAAAGCCAGTCTCCTGGGTCCGTGGCACCAACACCTACCTGCCGCCGGATATTGCCGTGCAATGGGCCCAGGTCGTGCCCGATGCCTTCCACTGCCGGGCGAGTGCCGTCGCGCGGCGCTACGTCTATGTGATCCTGGAGTCACCGGTACGCCCCGCGCTGGAGGCCGGACGGGTCGGCTGGTTCTTTCGGCCGCTGGACGGCTGCCGCCATGCAACAGGCTGCCGCCCAGCTGCTGGGCAGCCATGATTTTTCATCGTTTCGCGCCAGCAGTTGCCAGGCGCTGACCCCCGTCAAGACCATGAACCGCATCGAGATTTCACGGCGCGGCCCCTATTGGCGCTTTGAATTCGAGGCCAGCGCCTTCCTCCACCACATGATTCGCAACATCATGGGCTGCCTGGTCCGCGTGGGTCAGGGCGCGCACCCGCCCCAATGGATGGCCACGGTGCTGAACGCCCGAAATCGGGACGCGGCCGCGCCCACCTTCTCCCCCGATGGCCTGTATTTCATGGGGCCGGTGTACGAAGCCCACTGGGGGCTGCCCGAGCGCACGTCTGCGTATGATTGGCTGCCATGACGGCCCCGACCCGAACCCGCATCAAGATCTGCGGCCTGACCCGTGAGCAGGACGTGGACGCCGCCGTGGCCGCCGGTGCCGACGCCGTGGGATTCGTGCTGTACGAGAAGAGTCCACGCTGCGTATCGCCGCAACGCGCCGCGGAACTGGCGCGACGCCTGCCGCCCTTCGTCACGCCGGTCTTGCTGTTCGTCAACGAAGAGCCTGCAATAATCATAGCGGCTTGTGACCGTTTGACGCTGGGAATGATCCAGTTTCATGGGGATGAAAGCCCCGAACAGTGTGAAACAGTCGCCACGGCCTGCAAGCGACATTGGCTGCGTGCCGCCCGCATTCCCCTGAATGACGGCGGTGCATTTGACTTGGTAAAATTTGCCTCCGATTACTCGAACGCCCAGGCCATCCTGCTCGACGCCCATGTCGACGGATTTGGCGGTGGCGGAAAAACATTCAATTGGTCACTGCTGCCTCCAAGCGTCAACGCTCACCTCGTCTTGAGTGGTGGACTCACACCTGCAAACGTGACCGAAGGCATCTTGCAGGTGCGGCCACGCGGACTGTCGCTGGCCGTTGACGTGAGTTCCGGCGTCGAAGCCCTTGGCTCGGACGGCAAGGCCCTCAAGGGCATCAAGGACCCGGAAAAGATTGACCAGTTTGTCGCCGCCGTTCGTGCGGCCGACCGACACCTCGCCTGAAATCACCCCATGTTTGAATACCAGCAACCCGATCCGACGGGCCATTTCGGAATCTACGGCGGCAGCTTCGTCAGTGAAACACTGACCCACGCCATCCGCGAACTGCGCGAAGCCTACGCGAAATACCAGCACGACCCCGAGTTCCTGGCCGAGTTCCATTACGAGCTCGCCCATTTCGTCGGCCGACCCTCGCCCGTCTACCACGCCGCACGCATGAGCCGCGAACAGGGCGGGGCGCAGATCTACCTCAAGCGCGAGGATCTGAACCACACCGGCGCGCACAAGATCAACAACACCATCGGCCAGGCCATGCTGGCCCGGCGCATGGGCAAGCCGCGCATCATCGCGGAAACCGGCGCCGGCCAGCACGGCGTGGCCACGGCCACCATCTGCGCGCGCTATGGCCTGGAATGCGTGGTCTACATGGGTGCCGAGGACGTCAAGCGCCAGAGCCCCAACGTCTACCGCATGAAACTGCTGGGCGCCACCGTCGTGCCCGTGAATTCAGGCAGCAAGACCCTGAAGGACGCGCTGAACGAGGCCATGCGCGACTGGGTCGCCAACGTTGACAACACCTTCTACATCATCGGCACCGTGGCCGGACCGCACCCCTACCCGATGATGGTGCGCGACTTCCAGAGCATTATCGGCAAGGAATGCCTGACCCAGATGCCCGAAATGCTGGCCCGCCTGGGCGTGGCTGCCCGACAGCCCGATGCGGTGGTCGCCTGCGTGGGCGGCGGCAGCAACGCCATGGGCATCTTCTATCCTTATATCGGTCATGAATCGACGCGCCTGATCGGCGTCGAGGCCGCCGGCGAAGGACTGGACAGCGGCAAGCATTCAGCCTCGCTGCAACTCGGCAGCCCGGGCGTGCTGCACGGCAACCGCACCTACATCCTGCAGGACGACAACGGCCAGATCACCGAGACGCACAGCATCAGCGCCGGCCTGGACTACCCTGGCGTCGGCCCCGAGCACGCCTTCCTCAAGGACATCGGCCGCGCCGAATACGTCGGCATCACCGACGCCGAGGCGCTCGACGCCTTCCACTACCTGTGTCGCACCGAAGGCATCATTCCCGCGCTCGAATCGAGCCATGCCGTCGCCTACGCCATGAAGCTGGCCAAGACCATGCGGCCCGACCAGTCGATCCTGGTCAATCTCTCGGGCCGCGGCGACAAGGACATCGGCACCGTGGCCGACCTCAGCGGCGCGGACTTCTTCTGCCGTCCGAGCTGCCAGGGACAGAGCGTCAAGGGTGACGCGAAGGCGTTTGAACAGATCGTGAAGGTGGTGAAATGAGCCGCATCAAGACCACCCTTGACGGCCTGAAGGCGCAGGGCCGCAAGGCGCTGATTCCCTACGTGATGGCCGGCTATCCGTTTGCCGACATCACCCCTGACCTGATGCACGGGATGGTGGCCGCCGGAGCCGACATCATCGAGCTCGGCGTGCCTTTCAGCGACCCCTCGGCCGACGGCCCGGTGATCCAGAAAGCTGGCGAACAGGCCTTGGCGTGCGGCATTGGCACGCAGCAGGTGCTGGCCATGGTGAAGGCCTTCCGCGCGGCAGACCAAAAAACGCCCGTGGTGCTCATGGGCTACGCCAATCCGGTCGAACGCTACGACCTGCTGCACGGAAAGGATGCCTTCATCCGCGACGCGTCAGCCGCCGGCGTGGACGGCGTTCTGGTGGTGGACTACCCGCCCGAGGAGTGCGTGGATTTCGCCGCGAAGCTGCGCGAGCGCCGGATGGACCTGATCTTCCTGCTGGCCCCGACGTCCACTGACGAGCGCATGGCGCAGGTGGACAAAGTCGCCAGCGGCTATGTCTACTACGTCTCGCTCAAGGGCGTGACGGGTGCCGGCACCCTGGACACCGGCGCCGTGGAGGCCATGCTGCCGCGCATCCGCCAGGCAAGTCAGCCTGCCTTTGGGCGTGGGCTTCGGCATCCGCGACGCTGCCACGGCACGCGCCGTCAGCAGAGTGGCCGATGCGGTGGTCATTGGCAGCCGGATCATCCAGTTGATCGAACCGCAGCCGCGCGAACAGGTGGTGGAAACGGCCTCGGCTTTCCTGCGCGAGATCCGCGCGGCGCTGGACGCATAATCCGGGCAGAACGAAACAGGAAACGATCCCTTGATCGTGTTGGAGAAGACTCTATGAGCTGGCTTGAAAAACTGCTGCCCCCGAAGATCCAGAAATCCGACCCATCGGAACGGCGAAGCATCCCCGAAGGCCTGTGGATCAAGTGCCCAAGTTGCGAAACCGTGCTCTACAAGACCGATCTGGAGCAAAACCAGAATGTCTGCCCGACCTGCAGCCACCATCACCGTATCGGCGCCCGCGCGCGGCTGAATGCGTTTCTGGACGGCGAGGGTCGCTACGAGATCGGCCAGGAAGTGCTGCCGGTCGATGCACTCAAGTTCAAGGACAGCCGCAAGTACCCCGAGCGCCTGAAAGAAGCCCTTGAGAACACCGGCGAGACCGATGCACTGGTGGTGATCGGCGGCGCGGTGCACAGCATCAGCCTGGTGGCGGCTTGCTTCGAGTTCGACTTCATGGGCGGCAGCATGGGCTCGGTGGTCGGCGAGCGCTTCGTGCGCGGCGTGGAGACCGCCATCGAGCAGAAAGTGCCCTTCATCTGCTTCACCGCCACCGGCGGCGCGCGCATGCAGGAAGGCCTGCTGTCATTGATGCAGATGGCCAAGACCAATGCGGCGCTGACGCGCCTGGCGAAAAAGGGCCTGCCCTACATCAGCGTGCTGACCGACCCGACCATGGGTGGCGTCAGTGCGGGCTTCGCCTTTCTGGGGGATGTGGTGATCGCCGAGCCCAAGGCCTTGATCGGCTTTGCCGGCCCGCGCGTGATCGAATCCACTGTGCGCGTCACCCTGCCCGAAGGCTTCCAGCGCGCCGAGTTCCTGCAGCAAAAGGGCGCGATCGATTTCATCTGCGACCGCCGTGAACTGCGCAAGACCATTGCCAGTACTTTGGCGATGCTGCAACGTCAGCCGGCAGACGCCGTCAGCTGATTCCGGTCAACGGTGCACGCGGTCGGGAGTGCGTCAGCGCAACACGGACTGCTGCACTGCCGCCAGCACCATCGCGGCCACTTGCAGTAGCACCAGCAGCGCCAGTGGCGACAGGTCAATGCCGCCCACCAAAGGAATGACCCGACGAAATGGCGCCAGCAAGGGCGCGCACAAGCGGTCGACCACCGCGCCAATCGGTGACCGCGTCTGCGTCCAGGACAGGATGGCATAGACAATGAGCAGGCCCGTCAGACCGGAAATCGCCATCTGGGCGAGACCGAAAACAGCCAGCAGCGGTACCCAAGCCGCGCCGGCCACGCCACCGGCCAGCAGCCAAAGCAGGCCGAACTGCGCCAGCTTGAGCAGGTAAGCGCCTACCAGGCTGGCCATGTCCCAGCGCCCCAGAGACGGAACAACCCGGCGCAGGGGCAGCACCAGCCAGTCGGTGACCGCAAAGACAAAACGCCCCACCGGGTTGGCAAATGGAACCCGCTGGATCTGCATGTACAGCCGCAGCAGGCAGGCGCCGCCCAGCAGCCCGGTGGCAATTTCCAGAAGGAATGAGATGATTTGGTAGAGCATGGATGCAGGGGTGGAGGCTCATGTGATGATAGCGGCCTGGCGCCGCGCTCTGGCGCCGGTTGAAAACGAATCGAATCTGCCGTGCCAGAAACACTCACACTTTCGTCCCTGCCGCTGTTTCCCCTGGGCACCGTGCTTTTCCCCGGCGGCGTGCTGCCGCTGCGCATTTTTGAAGTTCGCTACCTCGACATGATCGGGAAATGCCACAAGGCCGGCGCGCCGTTTGGCGTGGTGGCATTGACGCAGGGCACTGAAGTCCGCCGCCCCGGCGGCGGCGCGCAGGCTTTCCACAGCGTCGGCACGCTGGCCACGATCACGGCGCTGGAAACACCGCAGCCCGGCCTGATGACGATCCGATGCCACGGCGAGCAGCGGTTTCGCATCGCCCGCTCCGAACAACTCAAGCACGGCTTGTGGATCGCCGACGTTCAAGGCCTGCAGGACGACCTACCCATCCCTGTGCCCGACGATCTGAAACATGCCGCGCAAGCCCTTGCGCACGTGCTGGACTCCTTGCAAGCACGTCAGACACCCGCCAACGCGCCTGCGCACTTTGAAGGGCCCATGCGTCTTGACGACTGCGGCTGGCTGGCCAACCGCTGGTGCGAAATCCTGCCGGTACCCCTGGAGTTGAAGCAGCGACTCATGCAACTCGACAACCCTCTGGTCCGGTTGGAACTGGTCAGCGACATCCTGGTCCGAACCGGAATTACCAGCGGATAAAAGTTACTCTCTGATAGCAAACAATGGCCTTTTTGCGTCGGTCTTTTGCCAATAATCATTCAAAAAGTGACGCGGAAACGGGCCTCGGACCCCTGTCGCCGAAGCTGGCGGCACAGCGCCACGTGGCGCTTCGCTTCCGGCCATAGGCCGCTAAAGTCGATCGGGGTGTCTGCCTTGTTGCTCCCAAGTGACGCACCTTCAATCTCGTGCGTCCCAGCCACAATGCCGGCCGCAAAACAGTGCTTGCCAATATATTGGCAAGGGACGGCGCGCCGACTTTGAGAGGCATGGCATGAGTTCTGCGTCACCGCAGCATCGCCCCCGGGGGCCGGCGACCGAAAAAACTAAAATACGTGGTTTTGGCAAGAAATGCCTCCCGCACGGCGCTCCGTTGCCGTGCCTCAACCTTTGGCTCCCCATGTCTGACCCTCAAATCACGCCAGCCCCCCAGGACGAAAACCAGCTCATCGCCGAGCGCCGTGAAAAGCTCAAGGCGCTGCGCGAAGCACAAGCCCAGGGCAAGGGCGTGGCCTTCCCGAACAACTTCAAGCCCGAGGATCACGCCGCCAACCTGCTGGCCGCGCACGGCGAAAAAACCGCTGAAGAACTGACCGCCGAGGGCACGGCGCCCATCACCGCCAGGATCGCCGGCCGCATGATGCTCAAGCGCGTCATGGGCAAGGCCAGCTTCGCCACGTTGCAGGACAGCACGGGCCGCTTCCAGATCTACGTGACGCGCGACGACATCGGCGAAGAACGCTACGCGGCCTTCAAGCACTGGGACCTCGGCGACATCGTTGGCGCCGAAGGGCGACTGTTCAAGACCCGCACCGGCGAGCTGTCGATCCACGTCAGCAGCGTGCGCCTGCTGACCAAAAGCCTGCGTCCCATGCCCGACAAGTTCCATGGCATCGCCGACCAGGAGGTCAAGTACCGCCAGCGTTACGTGGACCTGATGACCGATGAGTCCGCCCGCAAGCGTTTCGTCGCGCGCAGCAAGGCGGTCAGCGCACTGCGCGACTTCATGGTGGCCCATGACTTCCTGGAGGTCGAGACGCCCATGCTGCACCCGATCCCGGGCGGCGCCAACGCCAAGCCCTTCAAGACCCACCACAACGCGCTGGACCAGGAAATGTTCCTGCGCATCGCGCCGGAGCTCTACCTCAAGCGCCTGCTGGTGGGCGGCTTCGAGCGCGTGTTCGAGATCAACCGCAGCTACCGCAACGAAGGCATCTCGGTGCGCCACAACCCCGAGTTCACCATGATGGAGTTCTACGCGGCCTACTGGAACTACCTGGACCTGATGGACTTCACCGAAGCGCTGGTGCGCGACGCCGCCATGAAGGCCTTGGGCACGCTGCAGCTGACTTATCAGGGCCGAGCGGTGGACTTGTCGCAGCCCTTCGTGCGCCTGACGATCCGCGAGGCGATCTTCCAGCACACCGAGGCCGGCGCGCATGTGGACGACGCCGCCTGGCTGACCAGCGCGCTGAAGAAGCTCGGCATGAACGAAGCCAAGGACAAGCTGTCCACGCGCAGCCTGGCCAGCCTGCAGGTGCTGTATTTCGAGGAGACCGTGGAAGACAAGCTCTGGCAGCCGACCTTCATCATGGAGCACCCGACCGAGATTTCACCGCTGGCGCGCGCCAACGACGCCCGCCCCGAAGTGACCGAGCGCTTCGAGCTCTACATCACCGGCCGCGAGTTCGGCAACGGCTTCAGCGAGCTGAACGACGCCGAAGACCAGGCCGCGCGCTTCATGGACCAGGTGGCGGCCAAGGACAGTGGCGACGACGAAGCCATGTTCTATGACCACGACTTCGTGCGGGCTCTCGAATACGGCATGCCGCCGGCCGGCGGCTGCGGCGTCGGCATCGACCGCCTGATGATGTTGCTGACCGACAGCGCCAGCATCCGCGACGTGATCCTGTTTCCGGCGTTGCGCAACGAAGTCGTGTCGCCCAGACGCGACGGCTGAAGTTCAGCAGAACCCGGACGCGCCGGACGCTTAGCGTGGCGGGATGTCGCGCGGGGTCACGTCCACCACGTCGGCAGGCGTGGGGCGCGCACCCCGGGCAGCCGGGGTGGCAGGCGACGTCGCGCGGTTCGTCCAGCGGGCTGACGAAGCCTTCGATGCCTCCCTGTAACGCTGCCACACCATGACCGGTGCCGGCTTGCGCCCCGTCAGCAAGGCGCGCAACAGCATGAAGACGACCGCCACCAGGCCGGCGAACAGCAGGCTCACGGCGAAAACGGCGGCGGCGAGCCCGAAGACCAAGCGCAGTGCCAGGGACACGACGCGGCCGATGAAATCTGAAATCAGTGACATGAAGCTGGGAGCGGAAAACGCCCCGGTAGTTCAGCGAATCCGCAAATGCGGGCCTGTTCGTGGTTTTTCAAGCGGCCTCAAGCTCAGGGCAGCAGGCCGAGCGCATGAATGTAGCCGGGCGAGCACATCAGGTCGTCCCACTGCGGCGCGGCGCCCACCGGCAGCAGCGCCCGACGTCGCTGTTCGCTCGCCTCATGAGGCTGCCAGCCGCCTTTGAGCTGGGCCTCAGCCAGGCCATCGAGCAGTTCATCGACCGCGGCGCCGCCATCGACAGACTGATTGCACAGCAGCACCATGTCGCAACCCGCGGTGAGCGCCGCGACGGCCGCCTGGGTGTAGCTGACGCTTAGCCCGTCGATCTTTCGCGCACCCGCCATGGACAGGTCGTCGCTGAAGATCGCGCCGCCAAAGCCAAGCTGATGGCGCAGGATGTCGTTGAGCCATTTGCCGGAGAAGCCGGCCGGTCGGGTGTCAACCTTCGGGTAGATCACGTGCGCGGGCATGACGCTGTCCAGGGTGGTGTTGAGCCAGCCGTAGGGCGCGGCATCCTCGGCGAGGATGGCTTTGAGGCTGCGCCGGTCCACCGGGATGTCGGTATGCGAATCGGCCTTCACAAAGCCATGACCGGGAAAGTGCTTGCCGCAACTGGCCATGCCGGCGCGCAGCAGGCCGTGCATCAGGCTTTTCGCCAGCAGGCTGACCACGCGCGGGTCGCGGGCAAAGGCGCGGCTGCCGATGACGCTGCTTTCGCCGTAGTCCAGATCGAGCACCGGCGTGAAACTCAGGTCCACGCCACAGGCGCGCAGTTCTGCCCCCAGCACATAGCCGGCGGCACTCGCCGCGTTGGTCGCCCGCATGGCGCCGCTACCCGGCCCACCCTTGCCGTCGTGCAGCCACACTTCGCCGAAGGCCCTCATCGGCGGCAGGTGGGTAAAACCGTCGGTCTTGAAGCGCTGCACGTGGCCGCCTTCGTGATCCACGCAGATCAGCAAGTCCCGGCGCACGCGTTTGATGTCTGCGCACAGGGCCGCCAGCTGCGCCCGGTTTTCCCAGTTGCGGGCGAACAGGATCATGCCCCCCGTCAGGGGATTTGCCAGGCGCCGGCGGTCGGCGGGCGTCAGCCGGGTGCCGGCGATGTCGAGAATCAGGGGGGCTTGCTGGGTCATGAGAGCTCCGGGAAATCAATCGATGAATGAATTACTTATTGATAGCAAACAATGACCACTTGACGCTGGGATAGTGCCAAAAATTCTTCAAATCTTCTCCACGACGCAGAAACTCGCCGCGTAATCGGTCTCGTCGGTCACGCTGACGTGGGCGCTCAGGCCTTGCGCGTCAAACCAGGCTTTCAGTTCGCCGTGCAGCACGATGGCGGGCTTGCCGCTGGGCAGCTTTCCCACTTCGCACAGCCGCCAGCTCATGGGCATGCGCATGCCCAGACCAATCGCCTTGCTGAAGGCCTCCTTGGCGGAAAAACGGGTGGCGAGGTAGCGAACGCCCCGCTCGGGCCAGCGCGCGCTGCGCAGGTGCCAGGTGGCGAGTTCGCCGTCGCTGAGGATCTTCCCTGCAAAGCGATCACCGTGCTTTTCCAGGCTGGCGCGGATGCGGCGAACGTCGCAGATATCGGTTCCGATGCCGTAGATCATGGTCTTTTGCGAGGCGACAGGCGGCTCAGGCCGGCGCAAAGGCGGCGTCTATGCAGCGCAGGTAGTCGGATACAGTCGCGGAATAGCCCAGTTCCAGCGCATCGGAGATCAGCGCATGGCCGATGGAAACTTCGGCGACACCGGGCACAGCACGCAGGAAAGCCGTGAGGTTATCGCGGTTAAGGTCATGGCCCGCGTTGACACCCAAGCCGGCATCCAGGGCCGCCTGCGCGGCCGCCGCATAACGCTGCAACTGCCCTGGGAGGCCGGCGTGGCCCCAGGCTGCGGCGTAGGGCTCGGTGTACAACTCGACCCGGTCGGCGCCTGCGTCCCGGGCCAATGCCATCTGCGCGGGCACCGGGTCCATGAAAAGGCTGACACGGGTGCCCAGCGCCTGGCACTCTCGGATCAGCGGCTGGAGGCGGTCCGCATCATCAGGGAAAGACCAGCCATGATCACTGGTGAACTGGCCTTCGCTATCAGGTACGAACGTGACTTGATGCGGGCGCACCCGGCGCACGAAGTCCAGCAGGTTGTGGAACGGATTGCCCTCGATGTTGTATTCGCGACCCGGCCAGTCCTGCAAAAGTCCCGAGAGATCGACCACATCCTGCGCGCGGATGTGCCGCTCGTCCGGGCGCGGATGCACCGTGATGCCGTGCGCACCGGCCTGCAGGCACAGCGTGGCCGCCCGGGTGACGCTGGGGATGCCCAGGTGGCGCGTGTTGCGCACCAGCGCGACCTTGTTGAGGTTGACGGAGAGGGCTGTCTTCATTCTGGCGGACCGTGGGTGTTTCTTGAGAAGAAGGGCAATAGCGCGCTGGATTTACAGATTCTGAAGGTCGATCATCATCTGCCGGGTGCGCAAGGTGTTGACCCCGCAATGGTAGTTCAGCAAGGTCCTGAGTTGGGAGCGCAGTTCCTGCATGACGGGTCCGCTGGCGCGAAGTACCGCGGTAAAAGCGGCTGCATCGGCGAGTGCCACTTGCAAACTCCTCCATTGGGCGCCACTCAGACTGGAACGATCGTCATCGTGCGCCAGGCGCAGGCCTCCCTCGGGCACCAGGCAATAGCGACCGTGCAGATCGAGGGGCTCCAGTGTCAGTGTCTGCGCGTCGAGCAAGGGCAGCAGGCCGATCTCGCGCAAGAGCAGCAACTCGAACGCCCGCAGTGCAACATGCATCACTTCCCCCTGCAAACCTGACGCCAGGGCCTCAGGGCTGCCATGGCCGGCCAGCACCCGAACCACGACAGCATAGGCGTCAAACAGACCCGGATGGGGGTCGTCGCGCGCCAGCAGGCGCAGCAGCAACTCGTTCAGGTAATAGCCAGACATCAGCGCATCGCCCGTGGGCATGACGTGCCCGCCCACCCATTCAGCACCCTTCAGTGTACGGATCTCGGCGTCACCACCGAAGTTCAGGTGCAATGGCTGCAAGGGCAGCAGCACCGGGCGGAAGCTGGAACTCGGTCGCTTGGCCCCTTTGGCCACCAGCGCAATGCGGCCGTGGTGACGAGTGAAGACTTCCAGGATCAGGCTGGACTCGCTCCAGTCATAGCGGTGCAGTACGTAAGCCGGCTCTTCGGTGATGCGCTTGGCGGTCACGACTCAGCGAGCGGAGACAAGCGTGGGGGCTCTATTCATACCCAAATGACCGGACGCGGGCCTCGTCATCGGCCCAGCCTGAGCGCACTTTCACCCACAATTCCAGGAAAACCTTGCAGCCCATCAGCCGCTCCAGTTCCTGGCGCGCCTCGGTGCCGATGCGTTTCAGGCGCTCGCCTTTTTCGCCGATGATCATGGCCTTGTGGTTGTCGCGCTCGACCACGATGGTGGCCGCGATGCGCGCCAGCCGGCTCTTGTTGCGGCCGATCTCGTCCTCGAACTTGTCGATGATGACCGTGGACGTGTAAGGCAACTCATCGCCGGTGAAGCGGAACAGTTTTTCTCGCACGATCTCGCTGGCCAGGAATTTTTCGCTGCGGTCAGTGAGTTCGTCCTCACCGTACGACCAGTCCTGCTCGGGCAGGTAAGTCTCGCAGATGCCGAACAGCCGCTCGACGTCCTTGGCGTTCTTGGCCGACATCGGCACGAACTCGGCGAACGGATGGCGCTCCTGCATGGACTGCAGCCAGGGCGCGACGTCAGAGCGGCGATGCACCGTGTCAAGCTTGTTGGCGATCAGCAGCGCCGGCACGCCGGGCTTGAGCAAGGCCAGGACCCGCTCGTCAGCCGGGGTAAAGCTGCCCGCTTCGACCACGAACAGCACCAGATCCACGTCGCCCACGGCGCCCAGCACGGTCTTGTTGAGCGACTTGTTCAGCGCTGTGTTGTGCACGGTCTGGAAACCCGGCGTATCGACAAACACGAACTGCGTGGCGCCGCGCGTGGTGATGCCGGTGATGCGGTGGCGCGTGGTCTGCGCCTTGCGCGAAGTAATACTGATTTTTTGTCCCACTAGCGCATTGAGCAGTGTGGACTTGCCCACGTTGGGCTTGCCAACGATGGCGATCAGGCCGCAACGCCTTTCGACCCCCGGAATGCCTTCGGCAACACCGGATTTCGAGGTTTCAGGGCCATTACCCGTCGCCGCCACGTCATCGCCAGCTTCATTATTTGTAGCTTCGTTCATTTGGTCTTGGATCTCAGATTCTCCAGCATTGCGCCGGCGGCGGCCTGTTCACCCGCTCGGCGTGAGCCACCCATGCCGCGCTGGGTCATCCCCAACTCGGTGATTTCACACTCCACCTCAAAGGTCTGCTGGTGGGCTGCGCCCGTTGTGCCCACGACGCGGTAAACAGGAACCCGCATCTTGCGCGCCTGCAACCACTCCTGCAATTCGGTCTTGGGATCCTTTGCGGCCGCCTGCATGGTCGGATTGATCGCCACCGACTCGAACAGTCGATGAACCAGCGCCTCAGCCACCCCATAGCCTGCATCGAGATAGACGGCCCCCAGGATCGCCTCGAGCGCGTCGGCCAGGATCGAGGGGCGCCTCTGCCCGCCCGAGCGCATTTCGCCCTCGCCAAGACGCAATGCCTCTGCCAGCCCCAGCTTCAATGCCAGGCCATGCAAGGTGTCCTGTTTAACGAGATTGGCGCGCACTCGCGACAGATCGCCTTCGGGCAACTCGCTCAATCGCTCAAAAAGCAGGTGAGCCACGGCAAGGTTGAGCACCGAGTCGCCCAAAAACTCCAGCCGCTCATTGTGGTCTGCGGAGAAACTGCGGTGCGTGACGGCCAGCGTCAGCAGGTCGGGGTCAGAGAAGTGGTGCTGCAAACGGCTTTGCAGCGTATCAAGAACAGCCTCCACGCCTACTTGGAGTTGGAGCGCCCGCTGTACTTGAGCAGCAGATAGGCCGGCCCCACCAGGTGAAGTTCCTTGTTGTATTCGAAAGCCACTACCACCTTGTCACCGTTTTTTGTGATTTCGAGGTCCTTGCCTGTGATGGCGCTGATATCGTCAATCTGGGCTGCCTTGTCGAAAATGGTACGCACTTCAGCAACCGTGTTCCCGGCACTGGCCTTATTGATGGCCTTCAAGGCCGCCTGGTACTCGATGACCGTCGGGAATACCTGAGCGCCCACAACCATGACGCTGGCAACAATGACGCCAACAACAACGAGGCCGAGAAATGAAATCCCTTTTTGGCGTGCCCTTGAATGAACTCCGTGCCTCATACCCATTCCCCTTTCAAATGCATGACCGTCAATTGAACGAACCAATGCGCTTCAGATTGCCAAAATTCATCCAGACAAAAAAAGCCTTGCCGACAATATTCCGGTCCGGCACAAAACCCCAATAACGTGAATCCAGCGAATTATCGCGGTTATCGCCCATCAGGAAGTAATGCCCCTCTGGCACCTTGCACACGACCCCTTCGACACTGTAACGGCAATTCTGGCGAGAAGGAAATTCGTCCGCGCCCACGATCATCGACGGACGGGAGGGGTCATTCAGCAAGCGATGCCTGCTTTCGCTGAGTGCCTCGTCAAACTGCGGGAAATACCGCATCGCATCCTCGTCGAAGTATTCTGGCAAGGCGATCGTGGGAACCGGCTGCCCGTTGATCGTGAGCTTCTTGTTGAGATAGGCCACCTCATCACCCGGCAGGCCGACCACCCGCTTGATGTAGTCCAGACTGGGCTTGGGCGGGTAACGGAACACCATGACATCACCGCGCTGGGGCTTGTTGCCCTCGGTGACTTTGACGTTGATCACCGGCAACCGCACACCGTATGTAAATTTGTTGACCAGAATCAGGTCGCCGACCAACAAGGTGGGGATCATCGACCCCGAGGGAATCTTGAACGGCTCGAAAAGAAACGAGCGCAACAGGAACACCAGGAGGATCACGGGAAACAGTCCGGCCGTCCAGTCCAGCCACCAAGGCTGCATGATGAGCCGATGTTTGGCTTCGGCAATGTCGCCATCGACCTGGGCTATACCCATCTTGTTGAGGTCGGCACGCCTTTGCAGCGCCTGCGCCTCCAGCGCGTCGGCAGCCTTCTTTCGTTGCGGCAAGAAGTAGAAGCGCTCTGCCAGCCAGTACAAGCCGGTCACCACCGTGGCCAAAAACAGCAACAAGGCAAAGTTGCCTTCAAGCATGCCGAAATACCAGGCAGCAGCATAGCCTGCGAAGGCCGAAAGAACCAGGGCGGTCAGGTACTGCATCAGTCCTCCACCCGCAAGATCGCCAGGAAAGCTTCCTGGGGCACTTCAACTGAACCAATCTGTTTCATGCGTTTCTTGCCTGCCTTTTGTTTCTCGAGGAGTTTGCGCTTTCGGGATATGTCGCCACCGTAGCACTTTGCGAGCACGTTCTTGCGCAAGGCCTTGATCGTTTCGCGGGCGATGATGTTGGCACCAATCGCGGCTTGAATGGCCACGTCATACATCTGACGGCTGATGATTTCACGCATCTTGGCCACCACTGCCCGACCGCGATACTGCGACTGGGACCGGTGAACGATGATGGACAGCGCATCGACCTTCTCGCCATTGAGCAGGATGTCGACTTTCACCACGTCGGCTGCCCGGTACTCCTTGAACTCGTAGTCCATCGACGCATAACCGCGCGAAACCGACTTGAGCTTGTCAAAGAAGTCCAGAACGATCTCTGCCAGCGGCATTTCATAGGTCAGCATCACCTGGCGACCGTGATAGGCCATGTTCATCTGCACCCCCCGCTTCTGGTTGGCCAGCGTCATCACCGCGCCGACGTACTCCTGCGGCATGTACAGATGCACGGTCACGATGGGCTCGCGCACCTCATCAAGGCGCCCCTGGTCGGGCATCTTGGAGGGGTTTTCGACCATCCTGACCTCACCGTCCGCCTGGACGACCTGGTAGACCACACTGGGCGCCGTCGTGATCAGGTCCTGATCAAACTCACGCTCCAGCCGCTCCTGCACGATCTCCATGTGCAGCAAGCCCAGAAAACCGCAGCGAAAACCGAATCCCAACGCCTGACTGACCTCGGGCTCATAGTGCAGTGAAGCATCATTGAGTTTGAGTTTCTCCAGCGCATCGCGCAAAGAGTCGTATTCGCTGGCTTCGGTCGGGTACAGACCTGCGAAGACCTGCGGCTGAATCTCCTTGAATCCGGGCAGGGCCTCGGTGGCAGGACCCAGATTGTTTGGCAGCTTTTTTTCCAGCGTGATGGTGTCGCCCACCTTGGCGGCCTGCAATTCACGGATGCCGGCAACAATGTAGCCGACCTCCCCGGCCTCCAGCGCGTCCCGAGGTTCGTTGCCCGGCGTGAAGACGCCCAAGTTGTCGGCGTTGTAGACGGCACCAGAAGCCATCATCTTGATGCGTTCGCCCTTGGCCAGACGTCCATCGACCACGCGCACCAACATCACCACACCGACGTAACTGTCAAACCAGCTGTCAATGATCATCGCACGCAAGGGACTGGCTGGATTTCCCTTGGGCGAAGGGATGCGAGTGACTACGGCCTCCAGAATCTCGTCGATACCCATGCCGGTCTTGGCCGAGCATGGAATTGCGTGGGTCGCATCAATGCCGATCACATCTTCGATTTCTGCCCTGGCGTTGTCTGGATCAGCGTTCGGCAGGTCCATCTTGTTGAGTACGGGCACCACTTCCACCCCGAGCTCCAGTGCCGTATAGCAATTGGCCACCGTTTGCGCTTCCACGCCCTGGCTGGCATCTACCACCAGCAACGCACCCTCGCAAGCGGAAAGCGATCGACTCACCTCGTAGGAAAAATCCACGTGCCCTGGCGTGTCTATCAGGTTCAGGTTGTAGACCTGGCCATCGAACGCCTTGTACTTCAGCGCAGCGGTTTGCGCCTTGATAGTTATCCCACGCTCTTTCTCGATGTCCATGGAGTCGAGCACCTGCTCACTCATCTCGCGATCACTTAGGCCACCGCAACGTTGGATAAGGCGATCCGCAAGCGTCGACTTGCCATGGTCGATGTGCGCAATGATCGAAAAATTTCTGATGTGATTCATCAACGATGAGATTCAAGTAATTGAATTAAAACAGCGAGCAAAAGAAAAAAGGGCGCGTCGAAAGCTGACGCGCCCTGAACCAACAATCAAAGGCAACTGCGATAGTTGGAACTTCATTGTAGGCAAAATGGCCCGGACGTACAGCCTTGAAAACGCCAAGTCTCCATCGTTGCAGACCCGCAACAAGAATGTTATGCACAACTTATCAACACCTTGATCGGCAGGTCATCTGGACAACTTGTGGGTGAACGATCAGGCAATGGCGGATGTGTCGTGGACATTCCGCATTGTGGACTTCTGCAATTTCAATATACCGGTAATCGCCGTCAGCAACCTTCGATTCTATCGAAAAAAGTAATTAGCTTCGGAGCAATGTTAGTAAGTACAAACAAATCTGCGACCACCGTCGTTCGACGAAAGGGGCCGTCTGCCCTGATTTTCTGGAGCAAACTCCCCAAAAAATCTTCAATCCCGAGGGGAAATCAGGGACTTCCGAACCGCCCTCACCCCACGGAACTCAGCGTGCCGGCCGAATCAGCGCGTACTGCGCCCATTCGCCACGACGGAACAAAACACTGACAGGCTTGGCCTTGTCAAGTCGGGCCACTGCGGCATCGAACTCCTTCACACTGGCCACTTCAGTGTTGGCGATCTGCACGATCACGTCGCCCTCGCGCAAACCGGCCCGCGCCGCGCCCTCTGTCGCGGCATCAACCTTGACCCCCCCCTTTATCTTCAGTTCCTTTTTCTGGGCGTCGCCGATCTCACTCACGCTCAGGCCGAGCAACTGCACTGCTGCGCCCGGTTTTGCCTTTTCCTCACGATCAGTCGGCTTGCGCGCAGCGGTCTTTTCGGGTTCAACTTCGCCAATCACAATGCTCAGGTCCTTGTTCGTCCCCCGACGAAACACAGTGAAGGTACTGCGCGTTCCGGGCTTGATATTGCCGACGAACCGTGGCAGATCGCTGGCCTTCTCGATCACCTTGCCATCGAAGCGCGTAATGATGTCGCCTGCCTCCACACCCGCCTTGTCCGCTGGCGAGCCGCTCTCCACGCCACGCACAAGAGCACCCTGTGGTTTGCCCAACCCGATCGACTCTGCGACTTCCTTGGTCACCTGGTCAATCTGCACACCAATACGCCCTCGGGTGACGCGGCCACTGGCGCGCAACTGATCACTTACGCGCACAGCCTCGTCCATTGGTATGGCGAAGGAAATTCCCATATAGCCGCCTGAGCGCGAATAGATCTGGCTGTTGATGCCAACCACCTCCCCACGCATATTGATCAGCGGCCCGCCTGAGTTACCCGGGTTGATGGCCACATCGGTCTGGATGAAAGGCAGATAGTCCCCGGTATCGCGTTGCTTGGCGCTAACGATACCCGCCGTAACGGAGTTTTCCAGGCCAAACGGCGACCCGATTGCCATCACCCATTCACCCACCTTCAAGCGGCTGACATCACCAATCTTTACCGCAGGCAAACCGGTGGCTTCGATCTTGACGACGGCCACGTCCGTTCGCTTGTCGGCACCAATGAGACGCGCCTTGAACTCGCGCTTGTCCGTCAGGGTGACGATCACTTCATCGGCGCCGTCCACGACATGGGCGTTGGTCATGATGAAACCATCGCTGGTCAGGATGAAACCCGAACCGACGCCGCGCGGCTGTTCATCCTCTTGCGGGCGATTCGGACGCGGCGCCTGGCGCGGCCCGTTGGGCATCGGCACACCAAAGAACCGACGGAAAAACTCCTGCATCTCCTCATCCGAACTGCCTCCAGGATTGGCATTGCCGCGAAGCTTTTCAGTCGTCCGGATGTTCACGACCGAAGGGCCCACCTGTTCAGCCAGCTCGGTGAAATCGGGCAAGCCCCGGACCGCCGCGTTGGCCTGCGCCGCGACCGGCGTGAACGGCATCAAAGACACCAGCGACGCAGCAAGTACGACCCCGGCAAATGCATGCACACGAAGAGCCTTCAGTTCCAGTTTCAACATCATCAACCTTCCATCAAAAAGTATTCGCTTCAGGAGTTCGAGCGGACTCCAGCTGCCCTGGTGGACCAGATTGGGGCTTACCTGCGCCGCTCAAGGCCCTGTGCAAACGCCTGCAGGGTCTGGATTGGCACCTCCCCCACGGCTGTCAACCACCAACCACCGTCGCCCTTGCTTCCCAGGCGTCGCGTCAGCGTCTGCGTCGCGCCCATCGCCAATGCACCCTCTTGAAGATGGCGCTGACGATCGAAAGACTCGACAAACAGCGACACCGTGGCAAGTCCATCGGAGAACACCCATTGCACCGTCCCTTCACCTCGCAGGGATCTTTCGCTTGCAGGGCGCTTGAAGCAGTTCACCGGCCGGAAACCCGGTACCGGGTTGCCCAGCGACCAGCCCTCTGCTGCCGCCGTGGTTTTCACCATCTCCGATTTTTCGAGCCTGTACCCATCAGTGCGGCCCATCAATTGGGCAAGCTTCTCCATTTTCACAGGCACGTCGAGCTGCAACTCCGAGAACGCGGCCTGTTCCAGCACCCTGCCGGCCGGATCCAGCGTTTGGAGCTTGACGGCCAGTCCGGTGTTCTTTTCACTCCAGATTCGATAGCCAAAGCGCAGCTTGTCCCTCGGGACGAATTGCACGATATCCGCGTCCACCCCGGCGACGCGTTCCCGGCCGATCTGACGAACACTGTAGAACTCGGGAATCGCACTCTCGCTTGCCTTCAGGAAGTTCGGGAAAGGCCCCAGGGATTCACGCTTTTCAACGCGTGCCACCCGGGAGTCGGACGAAAAAACCACGACATCATCGTCGTGCCTGAACGTCGAGCGCGGCGGTCCGGTCAACGTTTCCACGCGCTCCATCTGCTGTTCACCGTCACAAACATGCCAGACGCGTGCGCTTGACATCGCCCCGGCGTCATTCGAAACTACCAGCGTTCCCGTGTAGGCTCGCTTTCGGGGTGCTTCGTGCAGCCGCATAAGCCACTCGACCGTGCTTCGATCCGCCCCGGGAAGGCCGTCCTTAGGCGCGATGGCGGAGGAGGACGACGTTGAGGTCTGGGCGGCGGTCGTTTGCAGACCGCCGCCCGCCAACAGTACCAAAGCAAGGAAAAATAGATTCGGGAGTGTCATGGTTTGAGCAAACGAAACGCCAGTCGACTGAACGGAAAGGCTTATCGTCCAGACCCCTCATAGGTGGCATTTCGCAAGAAGCCAGTGGGATTCTGAAGGGCAGAGGTCCCCCCAAACTGGCGATGGGCAGACATCAATTCATCCAGCCGCCGGTCACGGATCATGACCGGCTCCTCAGGCATGTCCGGTGACCCCGTCGCAATGAAAACCGGCGGAACTGGTGCGGCCGGCGACTTGCCGGATTGTGCCAGTCGGGCGCCGCTTCCAAAGCCTTCCAATGTACCGATGGCGTTGAAGCTGATCGCTGCGACCGCAGCGATCGATGCAAAACCGGCGGCCAGCTTCCAGCGCAGACTGCTGTCATTGGCAGCCTGGGCCGAAGCTTTGCCAATCGGCATTGGCACCGTCTTTTTCTGCTCACCCACTGTTATCAATTCAGGACTTGTCAAGGGACTTCTGTCGGCTCCCGGAGCGACACGTTCAGCCTGAAGCCGGGTGCTCAGCCTGGCGAGAAAGTCACGGTCACGGCCAACCGTGGCCAGTTCTCCAGAACGCAATACGTCCCCAACCAGGTGATACACGCGCCAGCATGCACGTGCGTCGCCGTCAGCCGCTGTCAACTCCAAGGCCGCACCAATCTCCAGGTCGTCCAGTTGCCCATCTGCCAAGGCAGAAATCTGCTCACGTTGCTTCAGTCGTTCATCTGCGTTCATTTCAATACCTGCAATTCACGATGACCCACCCCGGAACTACCATCGCTTCCCGGCCTGATGCTCCAGCATCGGCCTGACGCGTGCCGAAATGGCTTCGCGAGCCCTGAATATCCTGGACCGCACGGTACCAATCGGACAACCCATCAAGTCTGCAATCTCTTCATAACTCAGCCCTTCGATCTCGCGCAGTGCCACAGCTTGGCGCAAATCCTCCGGAAGCGCTTCCATCGCGGCATTCACCGCCTCCGCGATCTCCTTGGCCGCAAAGACGGATTCCGGCGTTTCTTCGCTGATTAGTTCGTTTCCACGCTGGAAAGTTTCATCTTCTTCAGCCGAATCAGCGCCATTTCCCCGGACGGTCGGATTGCGTTTCAGGTCCATCAGCGCTTTCTTGGCTGTATTCACCGCGATCCGGTAGAGCCAGGTGTAGAACTGGGCGTCGCCCCGAAACTGGTGCAACGCCCGCCAGGCGCGCAAGAAGGTTTCCTGCGCGATGTCCTCGACAAGATCCACATCGCGGACCATCCGCCCGATCAAGCGCTCAATGCGCCGCTGGTACTTGATGACCAGAAGTTCAAATGCCCGCTGGTCGCCCGCCACGGCACGCTCGACGAGTTGACGGTCACTGCTGTCGGGCGAGGAGGGATGCGACAAGGCGGAGTCACTCATTGTTTTGCGGTATTCCGCTGAGCATCGGGCATGGCGCGGGAATATACCGCACGGCGCAAATCATTCCACCGGGCTGGCCGGGATGAGGCTGACAGCCAAAGCCATCGGCCTGCAGAGGCCGGTCCATGCAGGCTCACCAGAAGATGGCGCTGCAGATCAAGGTGAACACGAATACTTCTGGGTACCGACGAACCTCCGGGACCCTGCCAGCCGCGGCCATCCCATCGCAGTTCCCCGCCGGGCATTCGCCGCCAGAAGTGGCCTGTCATAAGGCCCGCCGACAGCACGGCCGCGCAGGAGATGGCGACATCCCATCCGACGAGGGGCCCGCGCAGCCACGACAGCGCCGTCAGGGCGGCCCCGGTCAGCCAAAGGACTGCCAGTACCCACGCCAGAAAACGGGAGCGCCCCACCGGATACGAAACCGATGGGGCGCTGTGCATGGGTCGGAGAACACGGTTCAGGGCCGAAAAGGTGGCCCGCTGCCGGTTCAGAAGCGCCTGAAAACCAGAGAGCCGTTGGTCCCACCGAAGCCAAAATTATTCTTCAACGCAATGTCAATCTTCATGTCCCGCGCCGTATTGGCGCAGTAGTCAAGATCGCACTCAGGATCCTGGTTGAAGATGTTGATGGTCGGCGGACTTTTCTGGTGGTACAGCGCGAGTACAGTGAAAATGCTCTCGATACCACCCGCCCCGCCCAGCAGGTGCCCGGTCATGGACTTGGTCGAGTTGACGACCAGTTTCCTGGCATGGTCGCCCAGCGCGGCTTTGATGGCGTTGGTTTCGTTGATGTCGCCCAGCGGGGTCGATGTGCCATGTGCGTTGAGGTAATCCACCTGATCCGCATTGATCCCCGCATTGCGCAACGCATTGACCATGGCGCGCCGAGGTCCGTCCATGTCGGGTGCAGTCATGTGACTGGCGTCGGCACTCATCCCGAAACCGGTCAGTTCAGCATAGATCCTTGCGCCCCGCGCCTTGGCATGCTCGTAGGACTCGAGGACCATCACACCTGCACCTTCGCCCAGCACAAAACCGTCACGGTCGCGGTCCCAGGGGCGGGACGCGGTCTTTGGGTCGTCGTTGCGGGTGGACAGGGCGCGCATGGCCGCAAACCCCCCTACGCCCAGCGGCGACACTGTGGCTTCTGAGCCGCCAGCCACAATCACGTCCGCATCACCGTATTCGATCATGCGGCCGGCCTGTCCGATGCAGTGCAGGCCGGTGGTGCAAGCGGTGACGATGGCCAGATTCGGGCCCTTGAACCCGAACCGGATGGAGACATGCCCGGAAATCATGTTGATGATCGACGCCGGCACGAAGAACGGCGTAATCCGGCGCGGACCGCGGTTGATCAACTCGGCATGGGTTTCCTCGATCAGCGGCAAGCCCCCAATACCCGAACCAATCACGCAACCGATGCGCGTAGCCAGCTCGTCGTCCAGCGCTTCGCCCGTCGGCAGTCCGGCGTCCGCCACAGCCTGGGCTGCAGCCGCGATGCCATAGTGAATGAAGGAATCCATCGCCCGCGCTTCTTTCGCGGACATGTACGCCTCCAGATCGAAACCCTTGACCTCGCCAGCAATCTTGCAGGAAAAATTCGTGGCGTCGAACCGGGTAATCAGGTCGATACCGGAGTTACCGGCAAGCAGGTTGGCCCACGCATCCGCCACCGTATTTCCCACGGGGCTGATGCATCCCAAACCCGTGACAACAACGCGGCGACGGGTCATCGCAAATCAGGCCTTCTTGGAATTGGCGTAATCAATCGCCGACTGGACGGTCGTGATCTTCTCGGCATCCTCGTCCGGAATCTCGATCCCGAACTCGTCTTCCAGTGCCATCACCAGTTCCACCGTGTCCAGCGAGTCGGCGCCGAGGTCTGCTACGAAAGCTTTTTCATTCGTGACTTGTGACTCTTCCACGCCGAGTTGCTCGGCGATGATTTTCTTGACACGTGCTTCGATATCGCTCATATGTCCCTCTGAGGGTTGTGAAAAAAACGGATTTTACCTGTCCTTAGAGTGTGTGCTCTAGCCGCACGGGCCGACGGGTAAAGAAATGTCTGTGTTGTGGGCCTGTTTACCGTCGTTCAGGTCATGAACATGCCGCCGTTGACGTGCAGTTCCTGCCCTGTCACATAGGCGGCCTGGGGGCTCGCAAGATAGGCCACGGCGTGGGCGATATCGGCAGGTTTGCCCAAATGGCCCAGCGGAATCTGGGTCAACAGCGCTTTTTGCTGTGCCTCCGGCAAGGCCGCGGTCATATCTGTTTCAATGAATCCAGGGGCGACACAATTGACGGTGATATTGCGGCTGCCCAGTTCACGGGCCAGGGCACGGGTCATGCCCGCCACACCCGCCTTGGCTGCCGCGTAGTTCGCCTGTCCGGGGTTTCCCGATGCGCCGACGACGCTGGTGATACTGATGATGCGTCCGTAGCGCTGCTTCATCATGGGCCGGATCACCGCACGGCTCATCCGGAAGACGGCCTTGAGGTTGGTGTCAAGCACAGCATCCCAATCCTCGTCTTTCAGGCGCATGGCCAGCATGTCACGCGTGATGCCAGCATTGTTGACCAGCACCTGCAGGCCACCATGCTCCGCCACGATGGCGTCAATCGTCTTTTCGATTGCGGCGGCATCAGTCACGTTCAGGTTCGCGCCCCGGCATCCGGGATAGGCAGCCAGCGCGGCGCTGATCCGGGCAGCGCCTTCATCGGTTGTCGCGGTACCGATGACCTTCAGACCCAGTGCCGCTAGTTCCTGCGCTATCGCCGCGCCAATGCCGCGAGATGCGCCAGTCACCAGGGCGACCTGACCATCGAATCTGATTCCATTCATGACAAAAGACCTTTCACTTCGAGCAGGGTCGCAGGATCGAACAAGGCGGCCCCGGTCAGTTCCGCATCAATGCGCCTGACCATGCCGGCAAGCACCTTGCCAGGACCGCATTCAATCAGGGTCGACACATCACGTGCCTTGATCGCCTGGACGCACTCGACCCATCGCACTGGGCCGAACGCCTGCCGGTACAAGGCGTCGCGGATACGGTCGGGGCTGATTTCAGCCACCACGTCGATGTTGTTTACCACAGGAATCTGTGGGGGTTCGAGCTTGGTGGAAGCAAGTCTCGCGCGCAGCTTTTCAGCCGCTGGCTTCATCAGGCTGGAGTGAAAAGGTGCGGAGACAGCCAAAGGCAACGCCCGCTTGGCGCCGTTGGCCTTCAGCACTTCACAGGCCTTTTCCACGGCAGCCTTGCTGCCAGCGATCACGGTTTGGCCGGCATCATTGAAGTTGGCCGCTTCGACCACCTCACCACTTCCTTCAGGAAAGCTCGCCTGTGCTTGCGCGCAACCTGCAATCACTTTGGCCGCGTCCATCCCCAGGATGGCCGCCATCGCTCCCGCGCCAACCGGCACGGCCTCCTGCATGGCGGCAGCGCGAAAACGCACCAGTGGTGCAGCGTGGGACAGCGTCAGAACGCCGGCGGCGACCAGGGCAGAGTACTCCCCAAGGGAATGCCCCGCCATGACCGCAGGGGCGGCCCCACCTTCAGCACGCCAGGCCCGGTACGCCGCAACACCGGCCACCAGCATGACCGGCTGGGTGTTGGTTGTCAGTGCGAGCGCCTCCTTTGGGCCTTCCTTGATCAACTGGCCAACGTCCTCACCCAGCGCATCAGAGGCTTCCCTTAAGGTCTCCAGGACTGCAGGGTGGTCACCCCAGGCGTCAAGCATTCCCACGGCCTGGGAGCCCTGACCAGGAAAGATGAAAGCAAAGGTGTTCATGACGTTTGAGGAAAATTATTGATTCAAACAAGGCCTTGCCCAACGCGGCATGGCCTCGAAAAACTACAAATTCAGTAGCACAGCGCCCCAGGTAAATCCACCGCCGACCCCTTCGAGCATGACGGTGTCGCCCTTCTTGATCTGACCCGATCGCACTGCACTGTCCAGCGCCATCGGAATGGACGCCGCAGACGTATTTCCGTGCTGATCCACAGTCACCACCACCTTGCTCATCGGCAGCGCCAGTTTCTTCGCGGTACTGCGCATGATGCGTATGTTGGCCTGGTGCGGCACCAGCCAGTCAATATCCGCTTCGGTCTTTCCCGCCTTGGCCAGCACAGCGCGTGCCGCTTCTTCGAGCACCCCCACCGCCAGTTTGAAAACCGCCTGGCCATCCATCTTCAGCAGGGGATCACCCAGAATCTGCCCGCCCGAGACGTGGCCAGGCACGCAGAGGATGCCCACATGTTTTCCGTCGGCATGCAGATCGCTGGCCAGGATGCCAGGTGTCCTGGACGCCTCCAGCACGACGGCCCCGGCACCGTCACCAAACAGCACACAGGTCGTGCGATCCTTGAAGTCGAGAATGCGGCTGAACACCTCCGCACCCACCACGAGTGCCTTGCTGGCCGAACCCGTCTGGATCATTGCGTCAGCGACGGTCAGTGCATAGACAAAGCCACTGCAAACGGCCTGCACATCGAATACGGGACAGCCCGCAATGCCCAGCTTGTGCTGAAGGATGGCAGCGGTAGAAGGAAATACCATGTCCGGGGTGGACGTGGCCACGATGATCAGGTCGATGTCCTCCGCTGCAACGCCGGCCGCGGCGAGCGCATTTCTTGACGCTTCGAGACCCAAATCACTGCTGTATACCCCGGTGGCGGCGAAGTGACGCGCCCGAATGCCGGTACGTTCGACAATCCAGTGATCTGACGTTTCGACACCCTGTGAAGCCAATTCCGCCACGAGGTCCGCGTTTGTCAGCCGGCGCGGCGGCAAATAACTTCCGGTACCAGTAATGCGGGAGTAACGTCTCATTTAGTCAGTGGGTGCCAGCGTGATCGCATCAGGCCGGTTCGTTGACGCCAATAGCGGAGCAGCATGAGCGATCCGGGCTTGGACGCGATCCAGCAGTTTGTTGCGAGACGCATCATACGCCCGGCTCAGCGCAATGCTGAAGGCCAGTTCATCCGCCGAACCATGGCTCTTGAATACCAGTCCCCGCAGACCGAGTAGTGCGGCGCCGTTGTAGCGACGATGATCAACTCGCTTTTTAAATGCAATTAGCACCGGATACGCAATAATTGCAGCAAATTTCGTAAAAATATTGCGGGAGAACTCGGCCCGAAGGAAGCCCCCGATCATCGTCGCAAGGCCCTCGGAGGTCTTTAGAGCCACGTTGCCGACGAAGCCGTCACAGACCACAATGTCAGTCGTCCCCTTGAAAATGTCGTCACCTTCAACGTTTCCGAAAAAATTCAAATCGCCCGCGTTTGCAGCTGATCGAAGCAGTTCGCCTGCTTTTTTAATGATTTCACTACCTTTGATAGCTTCTTCGCCAATATTGAGCAACCCGACCGTAGGATTGTCGTCATCGTTGAGCACCGACACCAGGGCCGAACCCATCACGGCAAACTGCAACAGATGTTCGGCCGCGCAATCCACGTTGGCGCCCAGATCCAGCACGGTGGTCGCGCCGCCCAAAGCATTTGGAAGTTGGGTGGCAATGGCCGGACGGTCAATGCCTTCAAGCGTCTTGAGCAAATAGCGGGCAATGGCCATCAAAGCCCCCGTGTTCCCTGCTGAAACGGCCGCCTGAGCTGCGCCATCCTTGACCTGCTTGATCGCAATGCGCATGGAAGAGTCCTTCTTCTTGCGCAAGGCCACCTCCAGCGGGTCTTCCATGCTGACGACCTCGCTGGCCGCCACGACACGGGCGCGGGGATGCGCGAAACCCGCCAGCGCATCAGGCATACCGACCAACAGGAGTTCGGCATCGAGATGCTGATCGAGAAAGCGACGGCAACCAGCCAAGGTCACTGCAGGGCCATGATCACCACCCATGCAGTCGACAGCCAGCGTGATCATCGCTGCGAGCGGCGCCGTGGCAACTGAGGGCATTGGAAATTTTGCATCAAAAACAAAGGCCCGAGGCTACCTCAACGTAGCGCCGGGCCTTGCGTCTCAAGCCGGATCAGGCTTCGGACTTGTTCTTCACAACCTGACGGCCACGGTAGAAACCGTTCGGACTGATGTGGTGACGCAGGTGCGTTTCGCCCGTCGTGGGCTCCACGGCAATACCCGGCACGTTCAAAGCGTTGTGCGAACGGTGCATGCCGCGCTTGGAGGGAGACTTTTTGTTCTGCTGGACGGCCATGGTGGCTCCTTGAAAGCTAATGACGCCGCGCTATTCAGGCAGGCGCAGCCCCAGGTTGAGAGATGAGTGGTCAAATACGCACACGACAATCCCGTGCGAAGCTTTCCATTATAGCCGAAGTCCTTGATTTAGCCGGATTTGCCAAGCCGCAGACTGGCCAGGGCAGCGAACGGACTAGGCTTCGCGGCAGACGCCTCTTCAAAATCAGGGTCTGCCGCGGCCCGTTTGATCTCCACCGGACAGGTCTCATGACGAGGCACCAGCGGAAGTTCCATCAGCAGTTCATCCTCCACCAGCGTCCGCAGATCGAACTCGCTGCTGAGGACCAGAACATCCTCCTCGGTTTCATCGTCCAATGCAGCGGCCGTCGCCTCGTCCGCGACAAAGCGGAACCAGCGGTCGGTCGAAACCTCGGCGTCGACCGGATTCATGCAACGCTGGCAAACCAGGGGCAGGCGGGCCCTTGCCTGCAGATGCAGCCACGCCTCATTTCCTCCGTCTGCACCCGGCCGAAGTTCGCCACGCGCCGTCCAGTTCACGGTCAACCCTTCCAGGGGCCCCTGGGCCTCCTGCGCCAGCCGCTCATGGGCGGCCAGTGCATCCTCGCCGGAAAGAGGCTCTGCAGCCTGTGCAAATGACTTCACATCAAGGCGCTCGGCTACAAACTCTTTTTTCATCCGGCCAGTGTAAGAGAATTGGCAGATGACCCAACTTGCCCCTACAACAATGCCGCCCGGCCGGGCACTGGTGCTGGGTTCCACCTCGCGGTACCGCCGCGAACTGCTGGAACGGCTGCGCATCCCGTTTGAAGTCGCCTCCCCTGACGTCGACGAGACACCCCGCCCCGCCGAGACCCCCCGGGACCTCGCTATGCGCCTGGCCCTTGACAAGGCACGTGCTGTCGCGCGGCTGCATCCGCAGGCCGTGGTGATCGGATCTGACCAGGTCGCCGACCTCGATGGCGAAGCCCTTGGGAAACCTGGCACGCACGATCGAGCCGTGGCGCAACTGCATCGAATGAGGGGCCAGACGGTGGTCTTCCAGACCGCCGTGGCGGTGGTCTGCATGGCCAGCGGCTTTGAGCAAGTCGATCTGGCGCCCGTGAAAGTCCGTTTTCGCAGCGCCGAGGATGGACTGGGTGACGCGGAAATCGAAGCCTACCTTCGCGAGGAACAACCTTACGACTGCGCAGGCTCGGCCAAAAGCGAGGGACTGGGCATCGCGCTGCTTGCCGCCATTGACAACGACGACCCGACGGCACTGGTCGGCTTGCCCCTGATCCGTACCTGCAGGATGATCCGCGCAGCCGGCGTGAAGGCCTTATGACATCAGCAACGCAAACCCGTGCAGAGCGATCGCGCCAGGGCAGGCTGTATCTGGTTCCCGCGCCGCTGGACTTTGGCTGCGACACCCAGGTACCGCTTGCAGACGTCATGCCGCAGGGCACGCTGGCAACCACCGCCCGACTGACTCACTGGATCTGCGAAAACGCAAAATCTGCGCGCGCCTACCTCAAACGCGTGGACGCACTTGCGCCACTGGCACTTCCGCTACAAGCCCAGCAAATCACCGAGCTTCCTCACCAGATACACAAGAAGGGGGATCATGCGGGCGCCCTGGGGTCGGGCTTCGATGTCCGCCCGCTATTGGGCGCAGCGCTCAATGGTCACGACATGGGCCTGCTGAGCGAAGCCGGCATGCCTGCCGTGGCAGATCCCGGCAGTTCCGTGGTTCGTGCAGCCCACGACCTGGGGCTGGAAGTCGTTGCACTGACGGGCCCGGTGTCGCTGCTTCTGGCGCTCGCGACCAGTGGCCTGAACGGCCAGAATTTCGCCTTCGTGGGCTATCTTCCGCAGGATCCGGCGGAGCGCGGTCGGCGTATTCGGGAACTGGAGACCATGGCGCTCAAGACCGGGCAGACCCAGCTATTCATTGAGACGCCCTACCGCAATGCCGCCTTGCTGCAGGCGTTGCTGCAAAACCTGCAGCACAACACCCGGCTCTCGGTGAGCAGCGGCCTCACATTGCCGCGCGCCCGAACGAAGAGCCAGCTGGTCAAAGCCTGGCGCCTACAGCCCGTGGGCCCCGACAACAGCACGCCCGCGGTGTTCGCCTTAGGCCGTTGATCATTCGATCAGGCAACTTCAGAGGGGAGGGTCTGCAGTCCCTACCGCTTTTCAGCGAACCCCGGGCGCAGACTTCAGTGCATGCACCGCACCCGCCCCCAGCGCCGCACCAAAACGCTTCGCCAGGCGCTCGGCAACGTTTTCACGGCGGGTGTAGTCCACGATGTCTTCAGCCTTGACCACGTCCCGCGCGACCTGATCCAGAGTAGCCAATCCATCGGCGAGGCCCATCTCGACCGCTTGCTGACCCGTCCAGAACAGGCCGCTGAACATCTCCGGCGTTTCCTTCAGGCGGGCCCCGCGACCCTTCTTGACCACGTCGATAAACTGCTGGTGGATCTGATTCAGCATGGTCTGCGCATAGGCCCGCTGGGCCTCGGTCTGGGGACTGAAGGGATCGAGGAAGCCCTTGTTGGCCCCGGCGGTCATCAGCCGTCGCTCCACGCCCAGTTTATCCATCAGCCCGGTAAATCCAAAACCATCCATCAGGACCCCGATGCTGCCCACGATGCTGGCCTTGTCCACGAAAATCTTGTCGGCCGCCGCGGCGACGTAATAAGCGGCTGAAGCGCAGGATTCCTCCACTACCACATAGACGGGCTTCTTGTGCAATGCCTTGAGGCGTGTGATTTCGTCATTGATGATGCCGGCCTGTACCGGACTGCCACCGGGCGAATTGATCAGCAATACCAGTGCCTGCGAGCCCTTGTCTTCCAGCGCGCCTCGCATCGCAGCCACCACCAATTCGGCGCTGGCGTCACCCCCGGAGGCAATTTCGCCCTTGATCTCGACGACGGCCGTATGGGGGGCGCTGGGGTCCGTCGTGGGCGTGCTGCGGCTGAACAGCAGCCAACCCACGACCACAAAAAACAGCAGCCAGGCCAGCCGCGTGAAGTTGCGCCAACGGCGGGCGGCCCGTTGCTCGTCCAGCGCGGCGAAAGCCAGCTTTTCGAGCGTTGCGCGCTCCCAGACGGATCCATCCGCAGCGGTGGATTTTGCTACACCATCAGGAGCTGACTGTGGCCGTTCCACGCCGGGTTCATGGCTTTTTTCTCCTGAATTCGGCGTGGAGGGCAAGTTCGAGTCAGTCATGGTCAGAATTCGATCGGTTGAAGGTTGCCGTCAGTATGCCAGTGCACCCGGCCATCAAGTTCCGTCAGGTCAATGACAATCAGTCCGCCGCGGCACGGGCCGCCCGCACAGGCACCCGTGTCGGGCCGGTAGGTCGCACCGTGGGTCGCGCAGATCAGCCACTGGCCAGAGTGATCAAAAAACCGATTGGGCAGCATATCCATCTCCATGGGCACGTGCATGCACCGGTTCAGGTAGGCATGAACTTGTCCCTGGAAGCGGATCGCAAAGGCCCGGCAGGGTCGGCCGTGGTAAACCACGTCGAACGGCACTGCGTCGCTTCCATCCGTCAGATCACCAGAATTGCACAGGGGAATCAGCAAGGTCACGGGCCTGCTCACCCGTTGACCCGGAGCCAGTCATGCAATTCGGCCACGGAATGGCCGACAAACCTGGGTTTGAGCGCATGGAAGGCGTCGGATTCATGGGCACCGTAGCTCACGCCCACACTGGCACATCCCGCATTCAGCGCCATCTGAAGATCGTGCGTGGTATCGCCGATCATCAGCGTGCGCTCAGGTTTGACGCCAAACTCACGCATCAACTCGATGAGCATTCGCGGGTCCGGCTTGCCAGCGGTCTCATCCGCGGTGCGGGAGGCGTCAAAGGTGCCCCGCAGTTCCGCCGCCTGAAGCGCCTCGTTGAGCCCCTGACGGCTCTTGCCGGTGGCTACGGCCAGCCAATGCTGGCGTGAGCGCAGATCGGACAACAACGCCAATACGCCATCAAACAGGCTGATATCGTTCTGATGCTTTCCGTAGTGGTGGCGGTAGCGCGCGCCCAGTTCGGGGTACTTGTCCTTTGGCACATCGGGCGCGGCATGGGCTAGCGCCTGGATCAGCCCCATGCCGATCACATAGGCGGCATCCCGGTCGCTGGGCACCGTGCCTCCCACGTCTTGCACAGCCAACTGGATGCTGCGGGTAATGATGGCGGTCGAATCGAAGAGGGTGCCATCCCAGTCAAAGGCGATCAGGTCAAACTGGCGGGGATGGGGTGACATGCTCAACAAATTTCTCAAGTTCTGGCGGCAAGGCAGCATGCAACTCGATCCGCTCGCCGCTACCTGGATGGCTGAACTGTAACCGCCACGCATGCAGGAACATGCGCTTCAGTCCCTGCTTCTGCAACGCCTTGTTAAGTTCGAAGTCGCCATATTTGTCGTCGCCGGCGATAGGGTGGCCCTGAGACGCCAGATGCACCCGGATCTGGTGGGTACGGCCGGTCCTGATCGTGACCTCCAGCAGGGTGAAGCCGTGCAGGCGCTGTCGAATCCTGACCAGGGTCACAGAATGCATCCCGTCGGGATCGTCCTTGTCGACCACCCTCACCCGCCTTTCGCCGGCACCGGCGGTGCCCTCCTTGCCCGCCAGCAAGTATTTGTGCAGCGGGGTGTCGATGACTTTCTTGCTCACTGGCCAGTCCCCTGCCACCAATGCCAGATAGGTCTTGCCAGTTTCACGATCACGAAACTGCGCCTGGAGGTGTGTGAGCGCGCTGCGCTTTTTTGCGACCAGCAGGATGCCGCTGGTTTCGCGGTCAAGGCGGTGCACCAGTTCGAGGAACCGGGCCTGCGGGCGCGCCTGGCGAAGTTGCTCGATCACGCCAAAACTCACGCCGGAGCCCCCGTGCACAGCCACGCCGGCCGGCTTGTCAATGGCCAGCAAGGCCTCGTCCTCCATCAGCAGCGGGAATTCCCGGCCTGGCGCAGGACGGTCGAGCCTCTGCACCGCGTTGTCAGAGGTCCGCACCGGCGGCAAACGAACCACGTCGCCGCATGCCACTCTTGTATCTGCGGATGCCCGCCCTTTGTTGACCCGCACTTCACCACTGCGGATGATGCGGTACACATGGGTCTTCGGTACGCCCTTGAGGTGGCGGATCAGGAAATTGTCCAACCGCTGCCCGGTCGATTCTTCGTCCACGGTCACCGACTGGACTCGGGGTTGTCCCTTAGTAGTGCCCATAAGGCTTGCCGAATGCAGGTTGGCCCCTATAATCTTGTTCACTAGCGACAGGCTGTAAGTGGTTGATTTGAATGGAAGTTGACTCTCGACTGGGGAGTTTAGTCCACCCGTCACACCCAGCCGCGCTGGAAGGTCGATGCCGCCGATGCGCATTGCCTGCAGACTGAAAGCCCCCGCTGACAGTGGCACGCAATCCCACCGGGCGAGCCGACGCCATGAAACCCAGATACGGAATACCCAAGTTCGCCAGCGCATCGCTTGCGAACGGATCGAAGCGAGACCCTTGTGTTGATATTGTCAATTCTTGCCCTCTGGCGGTGGCTCATGCCCACGCTTTCGGGCCTGAGTTCGACCAGAACGGGCCGCCCTCGGGTGCCCGCAGCCGTTTTATTCACAGCTGATCGACACCCTTCCCCTCTCGCCACCTTCCACGCGCCCACGCCCCGGCTACTGAGATAAAAGTCTCGGTACTGCCACAGGCTCCTCCGGCAATTCCCTTCGGTTCATAGCGTCAGTTCAGGCATCGTTGGCCCCACGAGGGCAGGTACTTTGTTTACGAAAAGGTTCCGCGATGAAACGGATGCTGATCAATGCAACGCAGTCGGAAGAGCGCCGCCTGGCGATAGTGGACGGGCAGAAACTGCTCGACTACGAAATTGAAATTGAAGGGCGCGAACAGCGCAAGGGCAATATCTACAAGGCGGTCGTCACCCGTGTCGAGCCCAGCCTGGAGGCCTGTTTTGTGGACTACGGCGAGGACCGTCACGGCTTCCTCCCGTTCAAGGAAATCTCCCGCCAGTATTTCGCCCAGGGCGTGTCGGTCAGCCAGGCGCGTATCCAGGACGTGATCCGGGAAGGTGACGAACTGCTGGTTCAGGTGGAAAAGGAAGAGCGCGGCAACAAGGGTGCTGCACTGACCACCTTTGTATCGCTGGCCGGCCGCTATGTGGTGCTGATGCCCAACAACCCGCGTGGCGGTGGCGTGAGCCGTCGCATCGAGGGTGACGACCGAGCCGAACTCAAGGAGGCGATGGACCAGCTGGAATACCCCAATGGCATGTCCATCATCGCGCGGACCGCGGGCATTGGCCGCAGCGCACCTGAACTGCAGTGGGACCTGAACTATCTGTTGAAACTGTGGGGTGCCATCGATGGTGCGACCAAGGGCGGCAAGGGCGCCTTCCTGATTTACCAGGAATCAAGCCTCGTCATCCGCGCGATCCGTGACTACTTCAACAACGACATCGGCGACATCCTGATCGACACCGATGACATCTACGACCAGGCGCAGCAGTTCATGGCGCACGTCATGCCCGAGCATGCCGCACGCGTGAAGCGATACCGTGACGACGCGCCTCTGTTCAGCCGCTTCCAGATCGAACACCAGATCGAATCGGCCTACGCCCGCACCGTGCAGCTGCCCAGCGGCGGCGCCATCGTGATCGACCACACCGAAGCGCTGGTCAGCGTAGACGTGAACTCGGCGCGCGCCATCAAGGGCGGCGACATCGAGGAAACCGCCACGCGCACCAACCTGGAGGCTGCCGATGAGGTGGCACGCCAGATGCGCCTGCGCGACCTCGGCGGCCTGATCGTGATCGACTTCATCGACATGGAAGAGTCGAAGAACCGCCGCGAAGTCGAGAACCGCCTGCGCGACGCGCTGCGCCAGGACCGCGCCCGGGTGCAGTTCGGCTCGATCAGCAAGTTCGGCCTGATGGAAATGAGCCGCCAGCGCCTCAAGCCCGCATTGAGTGAGGGTTCCTCCATCCCCTGCCCGCGCTGCGGCGGCTCCGGCCACATCCGTGACACGGAGAGCTCCGCGCTACAGATCCTGCGCATCATCCAGGAGGAGTCGATGAAGGACAACACGGCCTCCGTGCTGTGTCAGGTGCCCGTGGACGTGGCTTCGTTCCTGCTCAACGAAAAGCGGCCCGAGATCGCCAAGATCGAGCTCAAGCAGCGCATCAACGTGCTGATGGTGCCCAACAAGACGCTGGAAACCCCGAACTACAGGCTCGAACGGCTCAAGCACGACGACCCGCGGCTCGACAACATCGAGGCCAGCTACAAGATGGCGGACGAAGTGGAAGACCCCACCTCGGTCACACGTCGCTCGCAGGAGCCCACCAACAAGCAGACGCCTGTGATCAAGGGAGTTTTGCCCGACGCGCCCGCACCTGTCGCGGCACCCAGGCCCGAGCCCGTGAAGCCGCACGCTGCAGTGCCGGCGCCCACGCCTGTGCCTGTGCCTGCGCCCGCTGAAAAGGGTTTCTTCGGATGGATCAAGGGGTTGTTCGGTGCAACGCCTCCACCGGCCCCTGCTCCGGTCGCAGCGCCGGCTGCCGAACCCAAGAAAGACGAAAGGCGCGAGGGCCGCGGCGGGCGAGACGGTGAACGCCGTGACGGTCGCAGGGGCGAGGGTCGCGGCGAAAGCAGAGGTGAAGGACGCCGGGGCGACGGACGCCGGGGCGATGGCCAGAGTGAGGGCCGTGGCGGACGCGACGGGCGTCGCGAAAGTCGTGGCGAAAGTCGCGGTGAGGCGCGCGAGGGCGATCAGCGCCCACCGCGCAGCACCGAGCGCGGCGAACGCGGTGACCGCAATGGGCCACGCGAACGTCGGGACGCACAGCCAGTGGCATCCGGCATTGCCCCCGTCATGGGTGCGGAGACGCCCGTCGTTGTCGAGAACGGTGAGCCACGTCAGGACAGACCTTCGCGCAGTGAGCGCGGGGAAGGTCGCCGTGATCGTGGCGAGCGCGGGGAAGGACGCCAGCGTGGAGAACGCAGCGAGGCTCGCAGTGGTGGTGGCGTTCGCAACGAAGAAAGTGCCGACAGCGCCACGCGTGCCATGGCGGCGCAGGCCACCGGTACGCCAGCCGACGCCGGCGAATCCGCACCGGCCGACAGCACCAGCCGCCCCGAGGGCGAGGAACGGCGTGAGCGACGCTCACGCGACCGTTACGGCCGAGACCGCAGGGAACGCAACGGCGAACGCGGTGGCGACCGCAGCGATGTCCGCGCGGACGCCCCGTCTGAAACGGTTCCGCTCGCCACTGACGATGCCGTGGAAGCGCGCGAGCCGGTGGCGCGCTCGTACTTCGATCGCCCCTCTTCGGCATCTACCCCCGCGATGGAATCACCTGCCGCCATCGTGCCCTCCCGGAGCTCCGCCGAAGGCAGTCAGATGGCTCCAGAGGTCATCGCGGCGCCAGCCGTGCCAGTCATCGCCATCAAGGCTGGCGCAGGGGCCAGACTTCCTGAAGTGGTGTCTTTCAGACTGCCGCTGGCCGAGCTGACCCAGGTCGCCGAGCAATCCGGATTGCAGTGGGTGAATTCCGACGCTGCCAAGATCGCGGCCGTGCAGGCCGCCATTGCCGCAGAACCCGCCAGGGTGCACATTCCACGCGAGCGTCCGCCTGTCGTGGTGACCGATGAAGGTCCGCTGGTTCTGGTGGAGACACAAAAAGACTTGCGCAACCTGGGCCTGCCGTTCTGAAAGGCCCCCAGCGCGGGTTCACTGCGTTGAATTGATGCAAAAGGCCAGGCCGGCAACGACCTGGCCTTTTCTGTTGCTCAGCCCTGTGCCGCCTTTTTCCACGCCTGCGCCGCGCCCGGGGCATCGCCGCGCCGCTCGGCCAGCTCGGCGAGCGCACGCCACGCGCTGGCCCGCAAACCTGAATCTTTCAAAGCCAAGGAGGCCTGGGACAACAACTGCTGGGCCTTGCCCCAGAGCTGACGGTTCATGCATGCCTTACCAGCCAGGTACTGCAGATTTGCCTCTCGCGGGTAGCGCTGCTGCGCCACTTCAATTCGGGCAAGCCAGTCGCGATCAGCACCGGTGTCGCCGGAGGATAGTCCGACCTCAAGAGCGCGGACCAACTTGACAGTCTGAACATCGGTCAGAAAATCCGGCCTGGCCAGCGCGAGCTCCCAAACGGGCAAAAGCCAGCTACGCGCCGTGGCACCATCGGCCCCCAGGCTCATCAAGCGCTGCGCCGCCGGGATGGCGATCTCCGGCATCAGGCGCTCAGACACCTCAAGGCCGTTCCAGACCCGATAGAGCTGGGCAAGGTCGTGCGAAGCCAGGATCATCTCGCCGATCAGACCACGCACCAGGCTTTGGGCCGCAGCCGGGGAGAATGCGCGGTGTTTGGCCAGCAGGCGTGCAGTTTCGAGCGCCACAGGCGTCCGACGTGCCAGACGTGCCGCCTTGAGCTTTATTCGCAGCGCCACCGTGCGACGCTGCGCCCCTTGTGGCAGCGCTTCGAGCCAGTCGAGTGCGGCCTGAACGTCGCGTTCATCGAGCGCCCACCGGGCAGCCCGGAGTTGCGTGCCCTCACGGATCTCCTGGGCGGCAGGTGTGCTGCGTCCAGTCGTCTGCGCAAGCGCCTGCTGGAGGTGGTCGTCGCGGCTGGCTTTGTCCTGCAACGCCTGAGCGCTTTCCGCCGCGACGAGGTGTGCCAAGGCCCGCAGCTGAACCGCGTGGGCGACGCGCTCGCCACCGGCATCCAGTGTTTTTTCGCGCGCAAGCGTCGCCAGCGCGGCCTTTCTCGCCCGGATGAACCGCCCAGCCAGCAAGTGCCCCAGCGCATCGAGCAATGCGGTGTGGGTGGCGCGTTCCTTCTGCTGGGCACGCCAGCGCCGGGCTTGACGCGGCATTTCGAAAAGCGCCGCCAGCGCCCGAAGAGCCACATGAACCGTCACGAAAATGGCCAGCAACACCAATAGCACCAGATTGAGCGACAGATCGATCCGGTACGGTGGCCAGAACAGGGTGATCGTGCTCTGGTTGTTGCCAGCGAACAAGGCAAGGGCCACCGCCACGGCAAACAACGCAAGGAGCCAGAGTGCTGCGCGCATTCAGCGCCTTCCCGTTCGCACTGCGTGCATGGCCCGACAACCGGGAAGGTCACAGATGAAAGATGGATGGGCGCGTCGCATGTTCAGCGGCCAGCTGCAGCGGTGGCAAGTGCCGCCAGACTGTCATCCACCCGCGGGACCTCCGTGGCCCTCATCTGGCCCTGGACCTGCTGCAGCAGCGTCGATGCGGCCTGGGTCTTGCGCGACCCGGGATCAAAATACTTGTTGAGTGCCGCCGAAGCGGCGGCCAGATCGGCACGCGCGGACTCCAGTTGCCGCGCGAGCAGCCCCAGCCGGGCGTTGAGCAACTTGAGCTTGAGGTTCTCACGCAGGAAGAATGACTGTTCGGGCGACAACAACGTGGCCTCGGGCTGCTCAATCCGGCTCACCCTGACCAGCTTGCGAGTTTCCTGCCCGACGATCGACAGCGCTCGCGCCCACCAGGCTTGTGGATCGATGCTTCCAACGGGCAAGGCATGATTCGCCGGCGGTACGCTGCCCACCGCGTTGGCCACCGGAATTTCGTCTGCCAGACGCACCAGTTCGTCAATCTTGACCAGAACTCCCGGCAGATCGGTCAGACTGGCCGCCTTGATGCGGTCGATATCCCTGCCAATCGCCCGCTGCACGGGCGTCAGGCGCGGTTGACCGGCGCGGCTGACGCGCTGGTCGGCGCTCTTCAGGGCCGCCAGAAGGGGTTCCACGCTGCCGGTCAGCTGCGCCTGCTGTTGCGCCAGACGAATGGCCGACTCGATATCCACCACCAGGTTCTCATCCCTGGAGCGCGACAGGCTTTGCATCAGTTCTTCAAGTTGCGTGCGCTGCAGGGCGACTTCACTGAGCTTTGCTTCCGCGAGTGCCTGCCGCGCCGCCGTCTCACGGGCCTGGTCCAGCGCCTGCTTGGCCAGCGTGCGGGCTTCGACGGACAAGGCGCCAGCGTCGGCGCTCTGCCGTGCCAGCTGCTCCTGCATGCCCGACACCTTTTGCCACAGCAAGCCACTGGCCAGCAATGCCAACAAAGCCACACTGCCGGTCAAACCCAGAAGGATCCGGGAAACCCCTGCGTTCCACCCCGTGGCAGATTCCTTCACTTCGGCGCTGGCCCCGGCCGCGGCAACGCCTGTGGATTTCTCGGGGTTGGGCGGCGCGTTCATTCGAGTGATTTTATCGACGACACCACAGCGTCCAATGTGGGACGTGACTCGCAAACAACACCAAAGCCCGCGCGGCGGACCGTCTCCGCGATGCGGGGATGCGTAGCCACCGCGCGCGCACCATTCCAGCCTTGCGCGGGAAACTGCCTGACCAGATGGCCAACGGCCTCCGAACTGCTGAAGACCCAGACCGATCCGTCCGTCGCCGCCCGTCGCGCCTGCGCCCGTTGCGCCTCAGAAAGGACCGGCGCCAGCCGTCGGTATGCGATCAGGCGATCCACCACGACCCCCGCTTCGGCCAGTCGATCGGCCAGCCAGTCGCGCCCGGTGCCTTGCCCGGCTGCATCACCGCCCCGCACGATCAGGACCCGCTGGCCTGGCCGCACCTTTGCGCCGACGCGCGCCCACAGCGCCTCGGAGTCGAACTGGGTCGCATCGTCGGCAGGCGCGTCGATCTGCGTGCGTGGGAGGCCCGCCAGTTGCAGCGCAGTCGAGGTACCAGGCCCTGTCGACCACGCTCTTGTATTTATAGCTGCTGAGCACCATTCTAAGGTGGGTATGGCTACTTTTTCTTCAAAAAATTGCGCTACGGCATTGGCGCTGACAAACATGACTGCTGCGTATTCCCCAAGGTGCTGCCATGCGTCTTGAATGGGCCGCAAGTCATCCATGGGACCAATGTCGATCAGCGGCAGGGCAAAAGCATCGAACCCGCGGGCCTGCAACTGCGCCACCCAACGCTGGGCTTCACGGGCGGGCCGCGTGACAAGCACCTGGCTGACCGGCCCGGAACTTGTGGGCATCGTGGTATCCGGCATGGCGAAATTCGGACTGCAGTATCTGTCCGGTCAGTGCGCAGAACTGCCTCAGCGCGCGCCTTGCGCGCGCAACCGGGCGGCAACCTGTTCGCCCAGTGCGGCGGCACTGGAAAGATCGCCCACAGGAATCGCGCCTTGCGCGGTGACAAGCGCCGTACTGCCCTCGGGGTCGCCCCAAGCCGCACTCAAGCGGATGAAGCCATTTTCCAGCGTAGCGAATGCAGCCAGCGGCATGGAGCAGCTCCCGCCCATCGCCCGACTGACGGCGCGCTCAGCGGTCACGGCGCGCCAGGAGTCCGTGTGCGCCAGTGGCGCCAGGGCGGCCAGCAGGTCGGCGCGGTCAGCGCGGACCTCGATGCCCAAAGCGCCCTGCCCGGCGGCAGGCAGCATCTCTATGGGCTCAAAAACATGCCGAATGCGCTCCCCCAAGCCCAGCCGCTTCAAGCCGGCCGCCGCCAGGACGATGCCGGCATACTGGCCTTCGTCAAGTTTGCGAAGCCGCGTGTCGAGGTTGCCGCGCAAAGGTTCGATCCGCAGGTCGGGGCGCAGTGCGCGCAGCAACACCGTGCGTCGCAGGCTCGAGGTGCCGACCACCGCGCCCTGCGGCAAGTCGGCCAGCGCCGCGTACTGCGACGAGACCCAGGCGTCGCGCGGGTCTTCACGCGCCATCACGCAAGCCAGGGCAAAGCCCTCGGGCAGGTCCATCGGCACGTCTTTCAGCGAGTGAACCGCGATGTCGGCGCGCCCCTGTTCCAGCGCGACTTCCAGTTCCTTGACGAAGAGCCCCTTGCCGCCGACCTTGCTCAGCGAACGGTCCAGAATCTGGTCGCCCAGCGTGGTCATGCCCAGCAGCGTGACGCTGTGGCCGAGCGCCTCCAGAAGCGTTTTCACATGCTCGGCCTGCCACAAGGCCAGACGGCTTTCGCGTGTGGCAATCACGATGGGGACTGGAGAGGTGCTCAAGGTCGTAACCGGTTGGTAATCTTCTGGCGGATGGCGATGCTAGCATGGGTCTTGCTTGCAACTCAGGCCATCGCCCCGTCAAACGCAGGACCCATTCCCATGAAAACGGCAGAACCGGCACCCGTCCCCCGCCAGACCGAAGCTTCCAAGCGACCGGGAACAAGACCCCGAGACAACGAGCGACCGCTGGTGGAAGACATACGCCTTCTGGGGCGCATTCTGGGTGATGTGATCCGCGAGCAGGAGGGGCACGAGGCGTTCGAGCTGATCGAGCAGATCCGCAAGCTGTCGGTGGCCTTCCGGCGCGATGCCGACCACGAAGCCGACCGGGCGCTGAAAAAGCTGCTCAAGGGCCTCAGCGGTGACCGGGCGGTCAGCGTGATCCGCGCCTTCACCTACTTCAGCCACCTGGCCAACCTGGCCGAGGATCGTCACCACATCCGGCGCCGGGCCATCCATGAGCGTGCGGGCAACACGCAGGAGGGCAGCATCGACGTGGCGCTGCAGCGCCTGCGCTGGGCCGGCATCACGCCACGGACCATCGCCAGCACCTTGGCCCACAGCTATGTGTCGCCGGTGCTCACGGCCCACCCCACCGAAGTGCAGCGCAAGAGCATTCTGGACGCCGAACGCGATATCGCCAAATTGCTCACGGAACGTGACGAAATTCGCGCCCGTGCCACCGCAGCCGCGGTCAGCGCCGCGAAAGACGCGTTGACCCCGCGCGAACTGGCCGCCAATGAGGGGCAGTTGCGCGCCCGCGTGATGCAGCTCTGGCAAACCCGCCTGTTGCGTTTCACCAAGCTCACGGTTTCTGACGAAATCGAAAATGCTTTGAGCTATTACGAGTCCACCTTCCTGCGGGAAATCCCCAAGATCTATGCGGAGCTCGAGCGCGAACTGGGCGGCCAGCCCGTTGCAAGCTTCCTGCGCATGGGCCAGTGGATCGGTGGCGACCGCGACGGCAATCCGAACGTGACCGCCGAAACCCTGGCCTACGCGCTGCGTCGGCAGGCGGATGTCGCCCTGCGCCACTACCTCACTGAAGTGCATTACCTGGGCGGTGAGCTGTCTCTTTCGGCCATGCTGATCGACGTGTCGCCCGCAATGCAGGCGCTGGCCGAAAGCTCACCCGACACCAACGAGCATCGGCAGGACGAACCCTATCGCCGCGCACTGACGGGCATCTATGCGCGCCTGGCAGCGACGCTCAGGAATCTGACGGGCGGTGAAGCTGCGCGCCATGCCGTGGCGCCGCAAAACGCCTACGCAGCACCCGAAGCTTTCCTGGCTGACCTGCGGGTGATTGAAGCCTCGCTGCGCACGCACCACGGTGCGCCGCTGGCCGTCCAGCGCCTGCACCCGCTGATCCGTGCTGTCGAGGTCTTCGGCTTCCATCTGGCCACGGTGGATCTGCGCCAGAGTTCCGACAAGCACGAAGAAGTCGTCGCCGAACTGCTCGCCACAGCCCGCGTCGAACCGGCGTATGCACGCCTGGACGAGGATGCCAAACGCAGCGTGCTGATTCGACTGCTTAACGATGCGCGTCCTTTGCGGGTCATGGGTGCCACCTACGGCGCGCTGACCCGGGATGAGCTCGCGATCTTCGAGACGACCAAGGTCATGCTGGAGCGTTTCGGCCGACAGGCCATCCGTCACTACATCATCAGTCACACCGAAGCCGTGAGCGATCTGCTGGAAGTCCTGCTGCTGCAAAAGGAAGTGGGCCTGTTGCGCGGCACGCTGGATGGCGAATGTTCCAACGACCTGATCGTCGTTCCTTTGTTCGAGACCATCGAAGACCTGCGCAATGCAGCGCCCATCATGCGGGCCTTCTACGCGCTGCCCGGCATCGCGAAACTGGTGCAACGCTCCGGCGCCGAGCAGGACATCATGCTCGGCTACTCCGACAGCAACAAGGACGGCGGCATTTTCACCAGCAATTGGGAGCTGTACCGCGCCGAGATAGCGCTGGTCGACCTGTTCGATGAACTGGCCAACAGCCACAACATCCAGCTGCGCATGTTTCATGGCCGGGGCGGAACTGTGGGCCGTGGCGGCGGCCCGAGCTACCAGGCGATCCTGGCCCAGCCACCCGGCACCGTTCGCGGCCAGATCCGCCTGACGGAACAGGGGGAGGTGATCGGCTCCAAATATGCCAACCCGGAGATCGGCCGGCGCAACCTCGAAACGTTGGTGGCGGCCACGCTGGAGGCCACACTGCTTCAGCCCACCAAGCCGGCGCCCCCTGCGTTTCTGGACGCCGCCATGGCCTTGTCGCAGTCGAGCATGACGGCCTACCGCGCCCTGGTCTATGAAACGACGGGCTTCACCGACTATTTTTTTGGTGCGACACCAATCCGCGAGATCGCCGAGCTCAACATCGGTTCGCGCCCGGCTTCGCGCAAGGCGACGCACAAGATCGAGGACTTGCGCGCCATCCCCTGGGGCTTCAGCTGGGGGCAGTGCCGCCTGACATTGCCCGGCTGGTACGGCTTCGGATCAGCGGTGGAAGCCTTCCTGAAGCAGCCCACACCCGCAGCGCGCAAGGAGGCGCTGGCCCTGTTGCAGAAGATGTACCGGCAATGGCCCTTCTTTCGCGCCCTGCTGTCCAACATGGACATGGTGCTGGCCAAGAGCGATCTGGCCCTGGCCTCGCGCTACAGCGAACTGGTCACCGATGCGCGCCTGCGCAAGCGGATCTTCACCGCCATCGAAGCCGAATGGCACCGCACCGCGGATGCCTTGGGTCACATTACCGGCGAGAAGCAGCGCCTGGCCAGCAATGCGGCACTGGCGCGCTCCATGCGCCACCGGTTCCCCTACATCGACCCCCTGCACCACCTGCAGGTGGAACTGGTGCGCCGCTACCGCGAGGGCAAGGCCGACGAGCGCGTGCGCCGCGGCATCCACATTTCCATCAACGGCATCGCGGCGGGACTGCGCAACACGGGCTGACGGTTCACAACACGGTATGCTTGGACGCCATGAGCACTGTTCAAAAAATCAATACAGCCGTCTTCCCGGTCGCCGGCCTGGGAACCCGCTTTTTGCCCGCCACCAAGGCTGCGCCCAAGGAAATGCTGCCGGTGGTGGACAAGCCACTGATCCAGTACGCGGTGGAAGAAGCCTACGCTGCCGGCATCCGTCACATGGTTTTCGTCACCGGGCGCAGCAAGCGCGCGATCGAAGACCACTTCGACACGGCCTATGAGCTTGAGCATGAACTGGCCGCTGCGCACAAGGACGAATTGCTGAGCTTGCTGCGTTCGGTGCAGCCCGCCGACATGATTTGCAGCTATGTGCGCCAGGCCCGCTCATTGGGCCTGGGTCATGCCGTGCTTTGCGCGGAGCGTCTGGTCGGCAACGAGCCTTTTGCCGTGCTGCTGGCCGACGATCTGATGACCGGTTCGCAGGGCGGCCCTGGGGTGCTGGGTCAGATGGTGTCCGCCTTCGAAAAAATGGGCCGCTCCATGCTGGCCGTGCAGGAAGTGCCCGCCGACCAGGTGCGCCGCTACGGCATCGTGGCCGGTGAGCCCGCCGGTCGCAACCTGATCCGCCTGGAAAAAATTGTCGAGAAGCCTTCTCCGGAAGAGGCGCCCTCCCGCATGGCCGTGGCCGGGCGCTACATCCTCACGCCGCGCATCTTTCAGGAGATTCGCAACCAGCCCACAGGCGTGGGGGGTGAGATCCAGCTGACCGACGCGATCAGCCGGTTGCTGACCCACGAAGCCGTCTACGCTTTCCAGTACGAGGGCAAGCGCTACGACTGCGGCAGCAAGGAAGGCTTTCTCGAGGCCACCGTCGAACTGGCGCTGCAACACCCGCAGGTCGGTGCGCACTTCCGCGAATACCTGCGCGGACTGAAGCCCTGAGCCATCGCCGAAAACCGGCGTCTAGCGCCGGCGCAACACGTGGATGAAATCGCTGCCAGCGCTTTCCTGCTCGACCAGCTCATTGCCGGTTTGCCGCGCAAAGGCCTGAAAATCGCGCACCGAGCCGCCATCCGTCGCCACCACCCTGAGCAATTGGCCGCTGGTCATTTCGGCCAGTGCTTTCTTGGCTTTCAGGATAGGCAAGGGGCAGTTCAAGCCGCGAGTGTCAATTTCTTTGTCGATGTTCATGAATTTTCCAGTAGTCGGTGGGCGAATTTAACGCATTCAGGCCTTGAACGGCTCGATAAAGTTGGGTTCATGGCCGCGTGAGCGCAACCAGTCCGCCAGCGCATAACCCGTGCCCGCGGGCCAGCACTTGACCTTCTCAGGGGCATACAACTGGTATTCCACCAGTTCGGGCGAAAGGCGAATCTCGCCACTGGCCACCGCATGGTAGGCGATGATGATCTGGTTCATGCGCTGAAAATCGTAAACGCCGATCAGATTGAGTTCCTGCACCGAGAGACTGGTTTCCTCCTGAATCTCGCGAGCGATGCCCTCCTGGGGCGTCTCCCCGGCCTCCATGAACCCCGTGATCAGCGCAAACATGCGCCCCTGCCATGCGGCATTGCGCGCAAGAAGGATTTTCCCGTCGTATTCGATCACCGCAGCCAGCACCGGCGTCGGGTTGTTCCAATGGGTGTAGTCGCAGGCCGGGCAACGCAATCGCGCCTTTTCGCCACCATCTTCGATCTGCGAAATCACGGCCAGTGGAGTCGCACAGCTTGGGCAATATCTGAATTCGTGGTTCATGCGGGAAACACGCCGGTGGACAGGTAGCGATCCCCCCGGTCGCAGACGATGAAGGCGATGGTCGCGTTCTCCACGGTCCTGGCGATTTCCTGGGCCACCCAGCAGGCGCCGGCCGCCGAGATGCCGGCAAAAATGCCCTCGTCGCGCGCCATGCGCCGGCACATCTCCTCGGCATCGTCCTGGCTCACGTAAACGAGTTCGTCCACGGCGCGCGGGTCGTAGATTTTCGGCAGGTAGGCCTGCGGCCATTTGCGGATTCCGGGGATGCGCGAACCCTCGCTGGGCTGCGCGCCGATGATCCGGACCGCCGGGTTCTTCTCCTTCAGGAAACGCGACACGCCCGTGATGGTGCCCGTGGTGCCCATGGCACTGACGAAATGCGTGATGCGCCCGCCGGTCTGCTCCCACAACTCCGGCCCGGTGGTCTCGTAGTGGATGCGCGGGTTGTCGGCGTTGGCGAACTGGTCGAGCACCCGCCCCTTGCCAGACTTCTGCATGTTTTCCGCCAGATCACGCGCCGACTCCATGCCGCCGCTCTTGGGCGTCAGGATGAGCTCGGCGCCAAAGGCCTTCATGGTCTGGGCCCGCTCGATCGACAGGTCCTCCGGCATGATCAGCACCATCCGGTAGCCCTTGATGGCCGCCGCCATCGCCAGCGCAATACCGGTGTTGCCAGAGGTCGCCTCGATCAGTGTGTCGCCCGGCTTGATCTCGCCGCGCTCCTCGGCGCGCTGAATCATGGACAGCGCGGGCCGGTCTTTCACCGAGCCTGCCGGATTATTGCCCTCGAGTTTGCCCAGGACCACATTGCCCCGCGCGCCGTTCTCCGCCGCGCCAATACGCTGTAGCGCCACCAGAGGTGTTTTGCCAATTGCGTCCTCAATCGTCGGATAGTTCATCCCTCGCACTGTGCCATAATTTCGCTCTTCCTTCCTGTGGCCCGGGTGGCGAAATTGGTAGACGCGACAGACTCAAAATCTGTTTTCGAGAGGAGTGCCGGTTCGAGTCCGGCTCCGGGCACCATTGATAGAGCCGAGCAGGTCCAAAACCTTCCGGCTTTTTTCTTTTTTGCGGCAAGCCTGTTGCCTGAACGGCCATGCTGCGCCTGGCAAGTCAGGGGCGAACAATCGTCTTTCCCGAATTCCTGACAGTGTCGCCAACCTTGAAGCCGGGGGCGTCCGCGAACTCGAAATTGGCGGTGGTGCCATTGGGGTACTTCACCGCCACCGTCCAGATCTTGCTGGACTTCACGTTCTTCTCGATGGTGTTGCCGGCGTAGGCGCCGCCAGCGGCCCCTCCGACGGTGGCCAGGGTCTTGCCCACCCCGCCACCAATTTGATGCCCGAGCACGCCCCCGAGGACGCCACCGGCGACCATGCCGAGCCCGCTGCCTTCACCTTTCTTCTCGGTCTGGTGAACCGAGATCACCTGGCCGCAGTCTTTGCAGGCGGCTTGCACCGGGACAGGCTGGCCCGCAGCAGCCATGCGCGCCTTGGCTTGCGCCGTGTTCTTGTCGTATTCAGTCTTGGCATCCCGTTTGCACTGCATCCGGCTGGCTGAATCCGGATCATCGTTGCAAAGCTTCTGATCGCCGTTGTAGCGCGCCGTGGCCTGCTTGTAGTCGGCCTCATATTGCGCCTTGGGCGACAGCGTTGTCGCCTGGGAACTGGCCGGGACTTGGGCGTGGGCCAGCGGTGCGAGCCCGATAAAGACCGCGATCGCGAGGAAAGAAGACGGTAGTTTCAGCATGGTTTACCTGGGGAGAAAACAGGAGAAATTTCCGGGAAGCGGACGATCAATGGTGAGGATCCTCAGACAGAATCCTCGTCGTCAAGGCCAGCGCGATGGCCCATCCGGGTGTTCCGCAAAAGCACTGTAACCAAGACCGTTGCGACAGCCGATCCCGCCATCAAGGGCGATGCAGCGATCACCTGCGCCACCCCGGTCACGGCTTCAAAGCTGACCTGCTGGACATGGTCCACAAGTGCGATCAGATCGCCGGGGCTCAGGTTCTGAACATCTTCAGTCTGCACCTGCAGGTCGTGCCAGTTCCCCCGAAGCCGGATCTTCGCAAAAATTCCGCCCGCAATCGCCGCCAACGAGAGCAAGCCCAGTGGGCGAAGCAGCCGCTCAAGCAGGTGCCTGCGCACCATCGGCGAGGCCGACTCGAATGCGTGGACGACCAGTTGGGTCAACATCCGGCTGCGCGCGACGGGGGAGGCCGCCTCGAAAACCTCGAGGACCCGCTGAGCCACCGTGACGCCGCGCGCGTGTCGGCCCGGTGCCGCTGCATGCTGAATTTCGAGTGTGTTGTCTGGCTTCATTTCATCGCTCCTTTTGCAAGGTGCCTCTGTGTGCCGGGCACCGTGTTGATGCGCTGCGTAATTCCCGGAAGGATTCGTTCCATTGCGCCCACCAACAAAAAGCTTCGATGTCGGCGGGCCTCGGCGGGTTCCACGGTAGTCACGCCAGGGGCCGTAGGGTAATGCAGGAATTCAGGGCATTGGCAAATCTTCTGTGACAGGATGTCAGCCTGAAAGACGCCTGAGCGGTGCGATTTGGGTTCGTCCGCCTGCCGCTCTATGCGCAGACGCATCCCCTCATGAAAACAGATAAAACCCGGATGAAATAACTTTTGCATTTATACCCGGGTATAATTTGATGCAATTTCATCTGGGTAATTCAATGATCTCCTCGAACATCCTGTGCACCGCCTTCGAAGGCAGCCGCTGCATCGCCCGAGGTCCGTTCAACGACGTCGCGCCGATCGCCAAGGCCGCCATTGACCGGTGGGCCGGGAGCGACACGCCGCCACCCGTGCTGATCTTCAACGACGCCACCAGTGAAGTGATTGATCTGGACTGGCGCGGCTCGGTCCGCGACTTCCACGCGCGGCTGGCGCTTCTGACGCAACCTCCAAAGGGCGAGGCAGGATCGGCTCAAACCAGCCCGTCGGATGCTTTGGCGTTGGCGCATACGGGATCGAACGCCGATGCCGCGCCTGGACCCGAGACGGCGCGCGGACCGGGCCGTCCCAGGCTGGGTGTCGTGGCGCGCGAAATCACATTGCTGCCACGGCACTGGGAATGGCTGGCCAGCCAGCCCGGCGGCGCCTCGGTGGCGTTGCGCAAGCTGGTGGAGGCGGCGCGTCGCTCGTCGGAGGTCAAGGACCGGGTACGCGAGGCCAGCGCAGTGGGCTACAAATTCATGTCCACCATGGCCGGGCATGAGCCGGGTTTTGAGGAGGCCAGCCGTGCCCTGTTTGCCGGCGACCAGGCCAGGTTTGAAGCGCAGATCGCCACCTGGCCGGTGGATGTGCAGTCCCACCTGAAAAAGCTGCTGGCCGAGGCCTTTCGGCCATGACCGTTGATTTTCAGGAATGCCGCCCGTGAGCCAATCCAAACCAACCGCCGCGGCGCCCGTCCTTTGGAAGAGCTACCTGGCTTTCCTGGGGCCGATGATCTTCAGCAACATCCTGCAGGCAATCTCCGGAACGGTGAACAACATCTACCTGGGCCAGATGCTGGGGGTGGGCGCCATGGCCTCGGTCTCAGCGTTCTTCCCGGTGCTGTTCTTCCTGATCGCCTTCATGATCGGCCTGGGTTCGGGCGCGGCGGTCTTGATCGGCCAGGCCTGGGGTGCCAGGGAGCTGGGCCGCGTCAAGGCGATTGCCGGCACCACGCTGGCGGTCGGGCTGTGCGCGGGCCTCGCGGTTGCGCTGTTCGGCGGCACCTTCACGGAAGTGATGCTGCGCGCCCTGGGCACGCCGGCAGACATCCTTCCGGGCGCCACCACGTATGCCCGCGTCATGCTGTTCGCAGCGCCCGGCGTGTTTGTCTTCCTGCTGGTCACCTCGATGCTGCGCGGCGTGGGCGATACCAAGACCCCGTTGCTGACGCTGCTGATCTCCACGGCCGTCGGACTGCTGGTGACACCGGCACTGATTCGCGGCTGGGCCGGGTTGCCGCAGATGGGCGTGGCCAGCGGCGCCTACGCGGCGGTGGCGTCGTACCTGATCGCGCTGAGCTGGCTGGCATGGCATCTGCGCCGCAGGCACCATGCGCTGGCGCCGGACGCCGCCTTCCTGAAGCATCTGCGCATCGACCGCGCCCTGCTGGCGAAGGTGCTTCGCATCGGCCTGCCGACGGCCCTGTCGATGATCACCATCTCGATCGCCGAGATCGCGGTGCTGTTCCTGGTGAACCGATTCGGCTCGCAGGCCACGGCCGCCTACGGCGCAGTGAACCAGATCGTCTCCTACGTGCAGTTTCCTGCGATCTCCATTGCCATCACGGCCTCGATCCTGGGCGCCCACGCAATTGGCGCAGGGCGGGCCCATGCCCTGGGGGCGATCGCCCGCACCGGCCTGATGATGAACGTGGTGCTGACCGGCTCGCTGGTGCTGCTGGGTTACGCGTTCTCGCGTCACATCGTCGGGCTGTTCATTACCGACCCGGCGGTGGTGGACATGGCGCAGACGCTGCTGCACATCATGTTGTGGAGCAGTGTGATCATGGGCATGTCGATGGTGCTGTCGGGCCTGATGCGCGCCAGTGGCGTGGTGCTGGTGCCCACCGCGCTGTCGATGCTGGCCATCGGCGGCATCCAGGTGCCGGTGGCCTGGGTGCTGAGCGGCACCTACGGCCTGAACGGCATCTGGGCCGCGTACCCCATCGCCTTTCTTGCCATGCTGGCCATGCAGACCACGTACTACCGGCGGGTCTGGCGAAAGCGGCCGATCCGCCGGCTGTAAGCCGGCTCAGCCCAGGTCGCTGACGGTCTCGGGTGGCATCCAGCGGTTCAGGTGCAGCACGTTGGCGCCCAGGTGCGTCCTGGTGCGGGCCAGTTCGTGGCGCGCCACGGTGCGCAGGTGAACTTCGTCCGGGCCGTCCAGGAAGCGCAGGGCCCGGCCCCAGCTCCACAGCGCGGCCAGCGGCGTGTCGGGCGTGAGGCCGATGGCGCCGAAGATCTGCATCGCGCGGTCGAGCACCCGCGTCTGCAGCTGCGCCGCCACCAGCTTGATCGCCGACACATCGACGCGCGCGGCGGCATTGCCCTGGTTGTCCATCAGCCACGCGGCGCGCAACACCAGCAGGCGCGCCTGGTCGATCTCCACGCGGCTGTGGCCAATCCAGTCCTGCACGTTGGCAAAGTCCGACAGGTGCCGGCCGAAGGCCATGCGCTCCAGCGCGCGCTCGCACATCAGCTCCAGCGCCAGCTCGCACTGGCCGATGGTGCGCATGCAGTGGTGCACCCGCCCCGGGCCCAGGCGTGCCTGCGCCAGCGCGAAGCCGCCGCCCTCGGCACCCAGCAGGTTGGCCGCCGGCACGCGCACGTTCCTGAACACCATCTCGCAGTGGCCGTCGATGGCCAGGTGGGCCATCACCGGCATGTTGCGCACGATTTCCACGCCGGGCGCCTCCATCGGCACCAGAATCATGCTGTGGCGCTGGTGCGCCGGGGCATCGGACGCGTCGTTGGACACGCCCATGACGATGGCCAACCGGCACGCCGGGTGCAGCGCGCCGGTGATGAACCACTTGCGGCCGTTGATCACGTAGTCATCGCCGTCGCGCTGGATGCGGGTGCAGATATTGGTGGCGTCGGACGAGGCCACGTCGGGCTCGGACATCGCAAAACACGAGCGGATGTCGCCGTCGAGCAGCGGATTCATCCACTAGGCGCGCCTGATCCGGCGTGGCGGCCAGATGCAGCAGTTCGATGTTGCCGGTGTCGGGCGCGCTGCAGTTGAACACTTCGGACGCCCAGGGCACGCGGCCCATGATCTCGGCCAGCGGCGCGTATTCCATGTTGCTCAGGCGCATGCCGGGCTCGTCGTCGCGCAGGTCGGGCAGGAACAGGTTCCACAGGCCGGCGGCGCGCGCCTGCACCTTCAGTGGCTCGACCACGTCGCTCGGGTAGTAGCCCGCGTCGGCGTAGCGCTGCCAGTCGCGGTTGGACGGCAGCACCAGGTCGTCCATGAAGCGCTGCACCTGTGCCTGCAGCGCCTGGATGCGGGGAGAAAAGCCAAAGTCCATGTTCAGGCTCCATGTCGCCCGGCGGTGGACCGATGGTCACGGACTGGCCGCGGGCTTGTCAGCTTCCACTGTAAGCCCGCCGTCGCGCGCCGGTCACTCGCGCCAGTAACCTGCAAGACAGACGCGCACGCGACAGGCCCGCAGACCACGCTGGCGGCCAGGCTACATGCCCGACCGAGCCACGGACTCCAGTTCTCAGTGAAAGGAGGCCTTCCCCAGCGCCGAATGGTCTCTATCAGCTATTATTTTTATAGCAATCCGTCGAGCACCTGCGGATAGTGCAAGCGCAGCCGAAGCTCGCGTTTCAGGCGTGTGTTGTCCATGCGCCGTGACTCGCTCATGAAGCTCAGAAGCATCAGCGGCAGTGTGGCCTGTGCGGTGTCGCGCGGCACGCGGGGTGGGCGCGGCAGGCCGTAAAGGTCGGCGGCCTGGTCGAAGTAATCGCCCATCCTGAGCGACGAGTCGTCGTTGACATTGACCACGCGCTGCGGCTTGCCGCGCCACAGCGCGGCGATGCAGGCGCTCGCCAGGTCGTCGGCATGGATGTGGTTGGTGTAGACATCGTCGGCCGCGTCCAGCACCGGCGTGCCCTTGAGCAGCCGCGCACGTGGCGTGCCGCCCTCGCGGTCCGGCGCGTAGATGCCAGGGATGCGCAGGATGCTGGCACGCACGCCCGAGCGGCCCAGATGCCGCACCAGGCGCTCGGCGTCCACCCGTCGTTGCGCACGCGGCGTGCGTGGCGCCACGGGCCGGGTCTCGCGAACCCAGTCCCCCCCACAGTCGCCATAGACACCGCTGGTGGAGCCATACACCAGCGAGCGTGGCGGGGTGCGCCGGCGCAGCGTGCGCACCAGCGTCAGCGTGCGCGGGTCGGTCCACCACTTCACCTGCCCCTCGCCCGGTGGCGGCGCCAGGTGCACCACGCGCGTGGCAATGCCGGACAGGCGCCGCAGGCTTGCGGCGTCATCGAGGTTGCCGGCCAGCGGCATGACGCCGTGCGCGCGCAACAGGGGGCTGCGGGAAGGCGTCGAGGTCAGGGCGAGGAGCTTGACGCGGCGCCCCAGGTCGCGCGCCACGCGCATTCCGACATCGCCGCAGCCCACGATGAGCAGGCGTTCACGGCGAAAGCGGGCCGGCAGGGCGCCGAGGGGGGATTGGTTTGAGGGCAAAATCAGGGGCTCTGGATCAGACAACGATCCCTACAGGATACCGAATCGATGAGCTTCACCATCACCGTACAGCCCAGCGGGCGCAGTTTCACCACCGAGCCCGGCGAAGCGATGCTGGCTGCGGCCATCAGCCAGGGCATCGGCCTGCCCTATGGCTGCAAGGACGGCGCCTGCGGCTCCTGCAAATGCAAGAAGATCGAGGGTACCGTGGTGCACGGGCCGCACCAGAGCAAGGCGCTGTCGGCCGAGGAAGAAGCCGCCGGCTACGTGCTGACCTGCTGCGGCGTGCCGCACAGCGATGTGGTGCTCGAATCGCGCCAGGTCACCGAGGCCGGCGCTTTCCCGATCCGCAAGATGCCGGTGCGCGTGGCGAAGCTGGAGCGCCTGTCGCACGACGTGATGGGCATCACGCTTCAATTGCCGGCCAACGACGTGGTGCAGTTTCATGCGGGCCAGTACATCGAGTTCATCCTCAAAGACGGCGCGCGGCGCAGCTACAGCATGGCCAACGCGCCGCACACCCTGATGCGGCCGGTGCCCGGCGGCACCACCAGCGCGCCCATGGTGGAACTGCACATCCGCCACATGCCGGGCGGCAAGTTCACCGACCACGTGTTCGGCACCATGAAGGAGAAGCGACATCCTGCGCGTCGAAGGGCCCTACGGCAGCTTTTTCCTGCGCGAGGACTCCGAGAAGCCCATCATCCTGCTGGCCTCGGGCACCGGCTTTGCGCCGATCAAGGCGGTCATCGAGCACATGCAGTTCCGGGGCATCAAGCGCCCCGCCACGCTGTACTGGGGCGGCCGGCGGCCCGAAGACCTGTACCAGGACGCCTGGGTGCGCGCCCAGCTGGCCGAGATGCCGAACCTGCGCTATGTGCCAGTGGTCTCGGACGCCCTGCCCGAGGACGCCTGGAGCGGCCGCACCGGCTTCGTGCACCGGGCGGTGCTGCAGGATTTCGCGGACCTTTCCGGCCACCAGGTCTACGCCTGCGGCGCGCCCATCGTCGTCGACTCGGCCCGCAAGGATTTCACGGCGCTGGCCGGACTGCCCGAGGACGATTTTTTTGCAGATTCCTTCACCAGCGAAGCGGACAAACACCCATGAAACGCAGAAGCCTCCTCCTCTCTACGCTGGCCCTCGCGGCCGTGCTGGGCTCGACGGCCGCCGCAGGCCCAGACGCCGGCCAAGCCGATCCGCATCATCGTGCCCTACGCCCCCGGCGGCCCCATCGATGTGACCGCGCGCCAGCTGGCCGAGCGGGTGAAGGATTCGCTGGGCCCGGTCATCATCGAGAACCGACCCGGCGCCGGCGGCAACATCGGCGCCGATGCGGTGGCCAAGGCGGCGCCGGACGGCCTGACCCTCGGCATCGCCGCCGTGGCCACGCATGCCATCAACCCCTGGCTGTTCAGCAAGATGCCCTACAACGCGGCCACCGACTTCGCGCCCATCACCCAGATGCTGCGCGTGCCCAACGTGCTGGTGATGAACGCCGACACCGCCGCGCGCCTGAAGATCAACACCCTGGCCGACCTGATCGCCTATGCCAAGGCGAATCCCGGCAAGCTGAACTTCGGCAGCGGCGGCAACGGCAGCGCGGGCCACCTGGCGGGCGAGATGTTCAAGCGCGATGCCGGCATCTTTGCGGTGCACATCCCCTACAACGGCGGCAACCCGGCGCAGCTGGCGCTGCTGTCGGGCCAGGTGGACTTCAACTTCGACAACCTGGCCACCGCCGCGCCCAACATCAAGAGCGGCAAGCTCAAGGCGCTGGCCGTGACCACGGCCAAGCGCAGCCCCGCCCTGCCCGAGGTGCCGCCGGTGGCCGACACACTGAAAGGCTTCGAGATCGACACCTGGTGGGGCCTGGTGGCACCCGCCGGCACGCCCAAGGAGGTGATCACGAAGCTGAACCAGGCCTTTGTGGCCGCCTTGAACTCGCCCGAGACCCGCACCCGCTACGCCGCGCTGATGGCCGAGCCCGCACCCGACACTCCCGAAGCCTTCGGCGCCTTCATGAAGCGCGAACTGGCCAAGTACGAACGCGTGGTGAAGGCTTCCGGGGCCAAAGTGGACTGAATTTCAAGGTTTTTTGACGTCAATCCAGCGTCAGATGGACTTGGATTGCTATTTAAACAGGACTCATCGAGCCCGCGGATACCGCTGTGACGTCCGTCACCTGGAACGGCGGCGCGACGCGGTCAAACGCGCTCACACCGCCCCGATCGCCTCACGAACGGCGGGCAGCTGCCGGCGCGAGACGGCGAGCAGTTCGTCCAGCCCTTGCAGGCGTACGGCCCAGCCCTCGCCTTCTTCCGGGTCGTGGTGTTTTTCCAGTGCCCGCACGGCATGGCGGGCGACGAGCGCGTTGCGATGGACGCGGATGAAACGCCCGGCGTGGCGCTCTTCCAGGTCATTGAGTGCGCCGTCGAGGATGTAGCTCTTTGCCGCCGTGCGCACCGTCACGTACTTGAGCTCGGCCTTGAAGTACAGCACTTCGGCCAATGGCACGCGCTCGGTGCGGCCGCGGTCCTGGATGATCAGCACCTCCTCCGCCGCGCCAACTGCCGGGGCCTGCCGGGCCGGCAGCAGCCGCTCCACCTTCAGCAATGCCGCCTGCAGCCGCTCCAGCCGGACCGGCTTGGTCAGGTAGTCCAGCGCCTCGACTTCAAAAGCCTTCACAGCGTGTTCCGAATGCGCGGTGACGAACACCACCGCGGGCGCACCAGGCAGTCCGCGCAGCGTCTGTGCCAGTGTCAACCCGTCCGCACCGGGCATATGGATGTCGAGCAGCACCAGATCGAAACGTTCGCGGCGCAGCCACTCCAGCGCGTCGGCGGCGTTGGCGGCCTCGCCCGCCACCAGGACCCCGGGCGTTGCGCAGTCGCCCAGCAGGCGGCGAAGGCGCGAGCGGGCCAGGGCCTCATCATCGACGATCAGCACCTTGAGCGTCATGAGGCGACTCCGCTGGTGGGCAGTGGCACTTCGATCCGGACCTGGTAGACACCATCGACCAGCACGGTACGGAACGTGCCTTGAAGGTCATGCAGAAGGCTGAGCCGGTCCCGTACATTGTCGAGCGCCACGCCATGGCCGCGCGCCCCCCGCCCTGCGGGCACCGTGTTGGTCACCTTGATCACGGCCATTCTTGAGCGCCGCTCGGTGGAGATGCGGATCTCGGCGCCGGTGTCACTGGGCTCCACGCCGTGCTTCACGGCGTTCTCCACCAGCGGCTGAAGCAGCAGCGGCGGCAGCGTCGCGGCCCCGGCTGATTCATCAATCTTCCACTCGACCCGCAGCCGGCCGCCAAAGCGTGCCTGCTCGATCTCAAGGTAGTGGCGGGCCAAAGCGATTTCCTCTGCGAGGGTCACCGATTCACCCTGATCCACCAGGGCATGGCGGAACAGTTCGGCCAGATCCTCCAGGATGACCTCTGCCCGCGCCGGTTCCTCGCGCACCAGCGCAATTGCCGTGTTCAAGGTGTTGAAAAGAAAATGCGGCCGGATGCGCGACTGCAATTCCGTCAGCCGGGCAGCGGTGCTGGCCGGCGTGCGACCCTTGGCGCGCCACACCAATGCGGCCACCAGCAGGCCTGCCAGCAACGCGCCTGAAAACGCGCTGGCGGTCCATGGCGCAGGTCCCGCGAACCCGGCCAGCGCCAGCAGACCGCATCCATACAAGCCGGCCGCCGCCCCCAGGATCACCCCCGCCGAGTACTGCACCCAGCGCGGCCGTCGTGACAGGGGTCTCTTCAGACTGCAGGCCACGATCAGCCAGGCCAGCGTGGCCGGTAGCGCCCCACCGGTCACGATCGACGCGCGGGCCAGCCACTCCAGGAAGCTGCCCGTGCCGAACATCGCCGCCACGCCCGCCACCGCGACCACAAAAAGTACGGCGCGCAGAATCACCCCGACGTGGCAGGCGTCAAAGACCAGGATGCCGTCCCCACGTACCCGGGCCTGCTGAGCCTGCGCTGGGGTCAAATCCTGGAAGGTCGATAAAATTTGCAGATCTTTCATCCGGTAAACGGGCTAGATGCGCCATTATTGGTGACTTCCCGCTGTAACCCAACCCGCCGGCCCCGTTTGGCGTTCCCGCACCACATTCATGACCCAAAACCAATTCGACAAGAAATCCGAAGCCTGGTCGGCGCTGTTCTCCGAACCGATGAGCGATCTGGTCAAGCGCTACACCGCCAGCGTGTTCTTCGACAAGCGCCTGTGGCAGGCCGACATCGCCGGCAGCCTGGCGCACGCCGAAATGCTGGGCGCGCAGGGCATCATCAGTGCCGAGGACCGCGCCGCCATCGAGCGCGGCATGGCGCAGATCACCGGCCGAGATCGAATCCGGCGCCTTCGAGTGGAAGCTGGATCTGGAAGACGTGCACCTGAACATCGAGGCCCGCCTGACCCAGCTGGTGGGCGACGCCGGCAAGCGCCTGCACACCGGGCGCAGCCGCAACGACCAGGTCGCCACCGACGTGCGGCTGTGGCTGCGCGGCGAGATCGACCTGATCGACGGGCTGCTGACCGACCTGCAGAAGTCGCTGGTGGACGTGGCCGAGCAGCACGTCGAAATCATCCTGCCCGGCTTCACCCACCTGCAGGTGGCGCAGCCGGTGAGCTTTGGCCACCACCTGCTGGCCTATGTGGAAATGTTCAGCCCGCGACGCCGAGCGCATGGCCGACGTGCGCCGGCGCACCAACCGCCTGCCGCTGGGCTGCGCGGCGCTGGCCGGCACCACCTACCCGCTGGACCGCGAGCGCGTGGCCCGCACGCCTGGGCATGGTCGATGCGCAGGGCCACCCGCAGGTCTGCCAGAACAGCCTGGACGGCGTGAGCGACCGCGACTTCGCGATCGAATTCACCGCCGCCGCATCGCATCTGCATGGTGCACATCAGCCGCTTCAGCGAAGAGCTGATTTTGTGGATGAGCCAGAACTTCGGCTTCATCCGAATCGCCGACCGCTTCACCACCGGCTCGTCGATCATGCCGCAGAAGAAAAACCCCGACGTGCCCGAACTCGCGCGCGGCAAGACCGGCCGCGTGGTCGGCCACCTGATGGGCCTGATCACCCTGATGAAAGGCCAGCCGCTGGCCTACAACAAGGACAACCAGGAAGACAAGGAGCCGCTGTTCGACACCGTGGACACGCTGAAGGACACGCTGCGCATCTTCAGCGAGATGGTCGGCGGCCAGCTGAACCCGGCCACCGGCAAGAAGGAAGGCGGCATCACCGTCAACCCGATCGCCATGGAACAGGCCGCGTCAAGGGGCTACGCCACCGCCACCGACCTGGCCGACTACCTGGTGAAAAAAGGCCTGCCCTTCCGCGACGCGCACGAAACCGTGGCCCACGCCGTCAAGGCCGCGCAGAGCCACGCCTGCGACCTGTCCGAGCTGCCGCTGGCGGTGCTGCAGGGCTTCAATGCCATCGATCGAAAAAGACGTGTACGACTGCCTGAGCCTGCGCGGCACCCTCAACGCCCGCAACACGCTGGGCGGCACGGCGCCGGCGCAGGTGCTGGCGCAGATCGCGCGGCACCGGGCGCGGCTGGGCTGAGCAAGCGCGCAACGGCGCGCCGAGGCGCCAGTGCCCCCTTCAGGGGTGCGGGCGCTCTCCCGCGCCCGTCCCAGCAGGCCCAGCCCCACGACCCGCCAGCGCCAGGCCGCCGAGGTAGATCGCGCCAGAAGCCAAGGTCGAGCGCCCCGGCGCCGACAGGGCCACGGTGCCGGCCGCCAGACTGGCGATGCCCATGTACAGCGGCACATGGCCGTAGGCCCACAGGCGCAGGCGCCGGCCGGCCACCGCGTCGCGATGTGGCGCTCGCCCTGCCCTTTGACCCGGTCGAAGTACAGCAGCCACAGGCCGAAGCTCAGCACCGCACCCACCAGCGCCGCGACCACCGACGAGCCGTGCAATTGCGGGCCGTGGTCCAGCGCATGCACCACCGAGGCCATGCCCTCGCCCAGCAGGATGATGGTGAACAGGCCGAAGCGCTCGGGCAGGTGCTCCGGGTGCGGCGGCACCGCCGCTGTGTGGCGCGCCACCAGCCAGGGCGAGGCCAGGTCCAGCCCCAGCGCCAGCGCCCAGCAGGCCCAGCGCAGCGCCATCGGCCAGCGCCACGCCGGCCAGCCACAGCACGGCCTGCACCGCGTACAGCGTGGCATAGACCCGGATCAGCCCGAGCCGCGCCGCGCCAGCGACGCTCGCCCAGATAGGCCAGCGCCAGCAGCGCCTTGAACACGGCGATGCCGCCCCCGAAGGCCCAGGCCCGGTCCCCCAGCGGCGCCGACGCGCCGTAGCCGATCAGCGCCGTGGCGGCGATCTGCAGAAAGCCGATGGCGCGGCGGTGGGCGCGGTCGTCGTCGAAACGGGTGGCATGGAAGGTGTGGCCCAGCCAGCACCACCACATCGCCAGGAAGGCCAGCGCGAACACCGCCGCGCCGCCCAGGTCGTAATGGTGGGCGTAGGCGCCGGACAGCTGGGCCACCGCCACCACGAACACCAGGTCGAAGAACAGCTCGAACCAGGTGGCCTTGCGGCCCTCGGCGTGCGGCGGCAGATCGGCGGTCGGACGGGCTCATCGCCAGCCCCCTCAGTCGCGGCGCAGCAGGCCGAAGGCAAAGCGACGCCCGAAGCCCTGCCGGAACGCCAGGTGGATCCAGGTCATCGCAAAGGGCTCCAGGTAGCGCGCCGCCATCAGCGGCCCCATGTCCACCGCCTCGAAGCCGATCAGCGTGGCCAGCGCCATCACGCGCTGGCGCGCCTGCGCGTCGTCACCGCACACCGGCATCATCGGCACCCCGCCGGGGTAGGCGGCGTCGGCCATGTTCTCGGCGCCGGTGGTGTTGAAGGCCTTCACCACCCGCGCGCCGCGCGCCCGCCGGGCCAGTTCTTCCGCGCCCGAGGTGGTGGTGCCCAGCGTCAGGCCGGCCAGCCCCGGCGCCAGCGGGTTGGTGGCGTCCACCAGCACCTTGCCCTGCCAGTCGGCCACGCTCTGCGCGATGGCCGCCACGGCGGCGTGGGGCACGGCCAGGATCACCACCTCGCCGGCCGCGATGGCGTCGGCCGTGGTGGTCAGGCGCGCCCGGTCGCCCAGGGCCGCCACGGCGCCGGCGTATTTGGCCGGCTCGGGCACCCCCAGCACCACGGTTTCGCCGCGCCGCGTGAGCGCGCCCGCCAGCGCCAGGCCGACGTTGCCGGCACCCAGGATCGAGATCGTCATGGTGGGACTCCCTTCAACGGCCCAGGGCCTCGATGACCAGGCGCGCGGTCTCTTCGCCCGAGAAGTTCTGCTGGCCGGTGACCAGGTTGCCGTCGCGCACCGCGAAGCCGCGCCACAGCCCGGCCTGCACGTAGTTGGCGCCGATGGCCTTCAGCCGGTCCTCGATGCGCCAGGGCATCACGTGCTTGTCGCGCGGCAGCAGGCCGTAGCTCCAGACCGCGTTGTCGGCGAAGTCTTCTTCGACGTTGGCGAAGCCGGTGACGGTCTGCCCTTGGCGATGCGGCTCGCCGTCCGGCGCCTTGGCGTAGGCGCAGCATCGCCATGCCGTGGCACAGCGCGGCGGCCACCTTGCCGGCTTCGAAGAAGGCCGCGAACTTCGCGTGCAGGTCGGTGGCGCTCTCGAAGGTGAACATCGGCGCCTGGCCGCCGGCCACCACGATGGCGTCGAAGGCCGCCACGTCGATGTCGGCCACCTTCTTCGTGTGTCTCGACCAGCGCCTTCAGCTCGGGCGTGTGGATGAAGCCCTGGCTGATGAGGTCGGTCTTGCTGTAGCCGCTGGCGTCGTTCGGGTCGCTCATGCGCGTCGGCCTGGCAGCGCGCCGCCGGCGGGGCTGAACACCTCGACCTCGTAGCCCGTCTCGGTGAACACATGGTAGGGGTGGGTCAGCTCGCTCCACCAGAAGCCCACCGGCCAGCCGGTGGTGGTGGAAACGGCGGGGTTGGCGATGACGAGGGCGACGCGCTTTCGCGCGTTGCGGGTTGAGGACGTTGGGGTCTTTGAGGCTCATGGGGGTCTCCGGAGTTGGAGCGGACGGGCGCAGTCTCCGCCGTTTCCGCATCGGGATAAATCCTTCAAAATGTGAATATCTGTTGCCATGATACAACAACAATGGAACTCAGCCAGCCTGCGACACCTTCGTCAAAGTGGTGCAGACCGGCAGCTTCACCCGCGCGGCCGAGCAGCTGCGCAGCCAGAAGGCCCATGTCTCGCGCGTGGTCAGCCAGCTGGAAGCCGAACTGGGCGTGCGCCTGCTGGAGCGCACCACGCGCTCGCTGTCGCTCACCGAGATCGGCCGCGAATTCTTCGAGCGGGCCGTGGGCATCCTGGGCGCGGCCGAAGACGCCCGGCGCGCCGTGCAGAAGGCCCAGGGCGAGCCGCGCGGCACGCTGCGCCTGAGCTGCGGCGTCGAGTTCGGCATGCTCGCCGTCAACGGCTGGGTGCGCGAGTACCTGCGGCGCTATCCGGACGTGCGCGCCGACGTGGAAATGACCGGCGCGCGTGGTGGACATCGTGCACGAGGGCTTCGACCTGGCCGTGCGCGTGGGCCCGCTGGCCGACTCCACCCTGGCCGCGCGCAAGCTCGGGCGAGCTGCGACTATGGCCTGTTCGCCGCGCCCGGCTACCTGCGGCGCCGCGGCGCGCCCGGCCGCCCCGAAGAGCCTGGCGCAGCACGACCTGGTCCGCTTTTCGCGGCTCGCGCGCGGCGCCTGGTCTGGAGCTCTCTCACGCGGCGCCGAGCCTGCAGCGCGTCGAGCCGGCCGGCCCGCCTGGACGCCAACAACAGCTTCGCGGTGCGCGATGCTGCGGTGGACGGCCTGGGCATCGCCCAGCTGCCGCTGCTGCTGGCGCAGCCCGAGGTCGACGCCGGCCGCTGGTGCCGGTGCTGCCGGACTGGCGCCTGCCGTCCGCGCCGGTGCACGCCGTCTTCGCCAGCGCCCGCTACCTCACGCCCAAGGTGCGGGCCTTCATCGACCTGGCGGTGGAGGCGTTCGCGGACTGAGCGGGGCCAACCGTGCAGGGAAGGCCTGGAACGCACGCCAACGGGCACCAGACTGGCATCCAGAAGAAATCCGGCTAAAAATGACCGATACCCGTCGTGAAATGGTTACCTGTTGCTATGGTCTCAGGATCAATCAGTGAACGCCCGATTGGCCAGGAGCAGCACCTCGATCTTTACCCACCACTGATCGCAAGCCGAGCTCAAGGCCTTCTCGCCGATGAGGCCCCCATGGGGGCCTCATGTTCACAAAACCGCAAAACATCGACACGTTCGGGCGACGTGTCGATGCCGTGAACATGACCATTTCACGCGTCCGCGGCGCCCCCCTCCATGAACAGCTCTGCCATCAGCGCCCGCAGCCACTGGTTCGCCGCGTCCCCGTGAAAGCGCTCGTGCCAGCACTGGCGCACCACGAAGGCCGGCACCTCGATCGGTGAGGGCAATTGGCCCAGGGCATGGTTGCACGGCCAGCGTCAGGGCCGCGCTGCGGGGCACCAGCGCGATCAGGTCGGTGCTGGTGACGATGGCCGGCAGCACCAGGAAGTTCTGCACCCGCAGCACGATGCGCGAGTGCCAGGCCGCGCGTCCACCAGCGCCTGCTCCACGCGCGCTGTGGCCGGTGCCGTGGGGCACCACCACGGCGTGGTGGCGTCGCGCAAAGCGCTCGGCGGTCATGGCGCCGCTGCAGCAGCGGGTGGTCGGGTCGGGTGATGCCCACGTAATGCTCGCGAAACAGGCGCTGCTGGTAGAAGCCGGGCGCCATGTCGGGCAGGTTGCCGATGGCGAGATCCACCTCGCCGCGCTCCAGCGCGGCCTGGGGGTTGCGGTCGGGCATGGGCAGCGTGGTGAGCGTCACACCGGGCGCCGTATCGCGCAGGCGCGCCAGCAGGCGGGGCAGAAAGAAGGCTTCGCCCAGGTCGGTGAGGAACAGGGTGAAGTGCCGCCGGTCCTGCGCCGGGTCGAACTGCGAGCGCGCCTGCAGCGTGCCGCGCAGCATGGCCAGGGCCTCGCGCAGCGGCGCGGCCAGGCGCTCGGCATGCGGCGTGGGCTCCATGCCGCGGCCGGTGCGCACGAACAGCGCATCGCCGGTCAGGCGGCGCAGCCGGCCCAGCGCGTTGCTCACCGTGGGCTGGGCCAGGCCCAGGCGCTGGGCGGCGCGCGAGATCTGGCGCTCGGCATACACCGCCTCGAACACCAGCAGCAGGCTCAGGTCGGCGCCGGAGCGGCGCCCCATCATTCTTCAAAGGAATAAAAGTATTTGTCGCCATTCGTTGCAGGGATTGTTTGCCGATCCTACAGTCCACCCCATAAACACAAGAGGAGACATGACGATGCTGGACGGATTCACGCCCTGGCCGCGATGAACTGGCGCAAACGCTACCGCGCGGCAGGATTACTGGGAAGACCTGACCCTGTGGGACATGGTGGCCCGCACCGTGGCCCGCTCCCCGGACAAGGTGGCGCTGGTGGCGGGCGAGCAGCGCCAGACCTACGCCGACCTGGACCGTGCCAGCGCCCGGCTGGGCGCCGCGCTGCTGCGCCAAGGCATTCGCCCGCTGGACCGGGTGGTGCTGCAACTGCCCAACACGCCCGAATTCGTCCACTCTACCTGGCGCTGGTGCGCATCGGCGCGATTCCGGTGCTGGCGCTGCGCGCGCACCGCCACACCGAGGTGCGCGCACTTCATCCGCGCCTCCGGCGCGGTGGCCTACGTGGTGCCGGACGTGGCGCACCACTTCGACTACCGGCCGATGGCGCGCGCAGATGCAGCGGAGTTCGCCGGCCTGCGCGTGTTCGTGGTGGGCGAGGCCGGTGGCCGGGCAGACGGCGCACGCCGCCTGCTGGCCGGGGTCGCCGGCGACGACGACGCGGCGATCGCAGCGCCGCTGGCCACGGCCCGCTTCGAGCCCACCGACGTGGCCACGATGCTGCTGTCGGGCGGCACCACCTCGCTGTCCAAGCTGATCCCGCGCACGCACGAGGACTACGTGCTCAACGCCCGCCTGTGCGGCCAGGCCGGCGGGCTTCGACGAGCACACGGTGTTCATGGCCATCCTGCCGCTGGGCCACAACTACAACCTGGCCTCGCCGGGCATCCTGGGCGCCTTCTACGCCGGCGGCACCGTGGTGCTGGCGCCCGCGCACCGACACCGGCCGAGATCTTCCGCCTGGTGGAGCGGAACAGTGTCACGGTGATCGCGGCCGTGGTGCCGCTGATCACCGCCTGGCTGGGCTCGGACGAGCCGGACCGCTTCGACCTGTCCTCGCTGCAGGTGGTGCAGAACGGCGGCGCGCGCCTGGCCCCGGAACTGCGCCAGCGCCTGATCGAGCGCGCTTCGGCTGCACGCCGCAGGAAATCTACGGCACCGCCGAGGGCCTGATCAACATGACGCGGCTGGACGACCCCGACGACCTGCTGCTGCACAGCTCGGGCAGCCCGGTGTGCGAGGCCGACGAGATCAAGGTGCGTGGACGACGACGGCCGCGAGGTGCCCGACGGCGAGACCGGCGAGCTGCTGACGCGTGGCCCCTACACCATCCGCGGCTACTACCGGGCGCCGGAGAAGAACGCCGAGGCCTTCACCGCCGACGGCTTCTACCGCATGGGCGACATCGTGCGCAAGCAGGGCCGCAACGTCTAGACCGAAGGCCGGCGCAAGGACCTGATCAACCGCGGCGGCGAGAAAATCAGCTGCGAGGAGGTCGAGAACTTCATCCACCGGCATCCGGCGGTGAAGTCGGCCTGCCTGGTGGCCATGCCCGACCCGGTGTTCGGCGAAAAGGCCTGCGCCTTCGTGATCCTGCGCGAGGGCGGCCAGCCTCACGTTCGAGGAACTGATCGCCTTCCTGCGCGGGCTGCAGATCGCCAGCTACAAGCTGCCCGAGCGGCTGGAGGTGGTGGCGCAGTTCCCGCTGAGCCCGGTGGGCAAGATCCTCAAGCGCGCAACTGCGCGACGCGATCGCCGCGCAGATCGAGCAGCGAAGGCCGCCACCGCGCGCTGACGGGCCGCCCCGACACCCCAAACCCCAGGAGACCACCCATGAAGATCAAGATCATCGGCGCCGGCCCCGCCGGCCTGTATTTCGCCGCGCTGATGAAGCGCCACGACCCCAGCCACGAGATCACCCTGTACGAGCGCAGCCCGCGCAACGCCACCTGGGGCTTCGGCGTGGTGTTTTCCGACCGGGCGCTGGAGTTTCTGCGCGCCGACGACGAGGACCTCTACCAGTACCTCACGCCGCACATGGAGACCTGGCCGCACCTCACCATCCAGGTCAACGACACCCGCATTCCCATCACCGGCAACGGCTTCGCCGCGACGGGCCGCCTGGAGATGCTGAGCCTGCTGTACGCCTACGTGGAACAGCTGGGCGTGCCCATCGAGTTCGAGACCGACATCGAGTTCGCTGGACGAGGTGAAAGACGCCGACCTGATCGTCGGCGCCAATGGCGCGTTCTCCTGGGTGCGCACGCAGAACGAGGACAAGTTCGGCACCGTCACCGACTGGCGGCCCAACAAGTTCATCTGGTACGGCACCAGCCAGGTGTTCGACAGCCTGTCGCTGACTTTCCGCGACACGCCGCACGGCGTGTTCTGCGCCCACCACTACCGCTACAGCCCGGCCATGAGCACCTTCCTGGTGGAGGTGGAAGACGCCACCTGGCAGCGCGCCGGCTTCGAGCACATGAGCCCCGAGGACACCATCCGCCACTGCGAGCAGGTCTTCGCCAGCGACCTGGGCGGCCACCCGATCACGTCCAACCACTCGCACTGGCGCAACTTCCCGGCCATCTGGAACGAGCGCTGGAGCTTCGACAACGTGGTGCTGATCGGCGACGCGCTGCGCACCGCCCATTTCTCGATCGGCTCGGGCACGCGCCTGGCGATGGAGGACTCGGTGGCGCTGTTCAAGGCCTTCCGGGAGCATGGCCACGACGTGCCGCGCGCCCTGGCCCGCTTCCAGGAACTGCGCCTGCCGCCGATGAAAAAGATCTGGGACGCCGCCAACGTCAGCCTGCGCTGGTACGAGCACATGGACGAGCGGATGAAGCCGCTGACGCCCGTGGAGTTCGCCTACGACTACATGACCCGCACCGGCCGCGTGAGCCACGCCGAGCTCAAGCGCCGCGACCCGGGGCTGGCCGAAGCCTACGAGCAGTTGCACCCCGAGGTGCTGGGCGCCGCCTGAACGGGCGGGGACAGCACTGCAGCGATCAGCATGGCGCGCGGTGGCGGGTTGGAAATACTTCACTACTCATAGCAAGGTATGACCATTTCGCGCTGGGTACGGGCTATTTTTATCAAAATTTCAGTGCCAACAAGCCCTCAGCGGCCCCTCCAGCGCTCAGTCCAGCCACTTTTGCAGGAACTGCGCCGACCCCAGGGCCGGATCGAGCTGGTAGCCGGCAAAACCGGTGCGGCCGTACAGGCGCAGCGCGCTGGCGTTGCCGGAGAGCACCTCCAGCGTCAGCTTGCAGGCCCCGCGCGTGCGGGCGATGCGCTCCACTTCGGCCAGCAGGCGCTCGCCGACGCGCCGGCCCCGGTGGCTGGCCAGCACCACCACGTCGTGCACATTCACCAGCGGCTGGCAGGCAAAGGTGGAGAAGCCCTCGAAGCAGTTGACCAGGCCCACGGGCTGGCCGGCGTCCCCCTCAGCGCCCTCGAACGCCAGCACGCTGAAGGCCATCGGCCGGGCGGCAAGTTCGTGGACCAGCCGGGTGCGGGCAAGCTCCGCCAGGGGCGCGCCGCCACCGGCGGGATCGCGCGCGTAGGCGTCGAGCAGGTCGATCAGGGCGCGGGCGTGGACGGGGTTGGCATAGTCGGCCTGGAGGATGGAAAGCGAATCGGGCATGGCGGGACGGTGGCTGAAAAAGGTCGAGCGTAACGGAGAATGGGGCCATGACAGACCGTCGATGGCGCACCGTGGCAGCCCTGGGTTCGGCCCAGACGCTGGCGTGGGCGTCGTCGTATTACCTGCCGGCGATGCTGGCCGCGCCAATGGCGCGCGAACTCGGTGTGACGACGCCGACGGTGTTCGCGGCGTTTTCGCTGGCGCTGGTGGTCTCGGCCCTGCTGGGGCCGCTGGCCGGGCGCGCCATCGACCGCTGGGGCGGGCGCCCGGTGTTGCTGGGCACCAACCTGGTCTTCGCGGCGGGCCTGGGCCTGCTGGCGGCGGCGCAGGGTCCGCTGGGCCTGTTCACGGCCTGGGTCGTCATCGGCATCGCCATGGGTTGCGGGCTGTACGAGGCCGCGTTTTCCGCGCTGGTGCGCCTGTACGGCCCGGATTCGCGCAATGCCATCACCGGCATCACGCTGATCGCCGGCTTTGCCAGCACGGTGGGCTGGCCGCTGACCACGTTGCTGGAGCTGCAGTTCGGATGGCGTGGCGCCTGCCTGACCTGGGCCGCCCTGCACCTGCTGGTGGGCCTGCCAATGAATGCGGCGCTGCCCGGCGTGGCGGCAGCGCGGTGGCAGCCGGCGGCTGCGCACCGCCGGCCGTCCCGCCAAATGGCGATCAATCCTGCGATACCGACCCGCCGGGGGCGCGAGGCACGCCGAACCGCCACGCGGCGGTGCTGCTGGCCGCCACCTTCGCCATCGTCTGGTTCGTCAGCACCGCGATGGCGGCGCACCTGCCGCGACTGCTGCAGGCCTGCGGCGTCGGCCTGGCCGCCGCGGTGGCGATCGGTGCGCTGGTGGGGCCGGCGCAGGTGGCCGGCCGCCTGCTGGAGTTTGGCGTGCTGCGCCGCCTGCATCCGCTGCTGTCGGCCCGGCTGGCGGCGCTGGCGCACCCGGTGGGCGCCCTCGCGCTGCTGCTGGCCGGCGCGCCGCTGGCGCCCCTGTTCGCCGTGCTGCATGGCGCGGGCAACGGCATCCTGACCATTGCCAAGGGCACGCTGCCGCTGGCGCTGTTCGGCCCGGCGGGCTATGGCGCGCGCCAGGGGCTGCTGATGGTGCCCTCGCGCTTTGCCCAGGCGCTGGCGCCAGTGCTGTTCGGCCTGTGCCTGGACCGCTGGGGCGCGGGTGCGCTGTGGGTATCGACGGCGCTGGGCCTGGCGCGCCTTCGCGCTGCTGATGCTGCTGCGCCACAGGCCCGCGGCAGACTGAGGGCAACGCCCGATCCGGCGCCTGCAGCCCGAGACTGGAAAGCGGTATCCTGCCGCGACTTTCACCCCATCGAGCGCGGCATGAACGGTTCCCGTTTCGACTTCCTCCGAATCAGCGCCACCGCAGCGCTGGCATTGCTGCTGGCCGCTTGCGCCACGCGACCCGTGGCCGTGCCGGACCCCGCCCGGCTGTCCGACGAGCAAAGCCGAAATGTCACGGTGTATGCGCTGGGCCTGGTCGGCACACCCTACCGGTATGGCGGCAACACGCCGGAATCGGGCTTCGACTGCAGCGGCCTGATCGGCCATGTGTACCAGTTGCAGGCCGGGCTGGCCGCGCCGCGCACCGTGGCCAGCCTGCAGGGCTGGGGGCAGCCGGTGCCGGCCAGCCAGTTGCGCGCCGGTGATCTCGTGCTGTTCGGCAACGGCGGCGCGCCCACCCATGCCGGCATCTATGTGGACGAGGGCCGCTTCGTGCACGCGCCCTCCTCCGGCGGCCAGGTGCGCATGGACCGGCTGGACGCCCGACACTGGGCCCGCCAGCAGATGGCCTACCGCCGGCCCTGACGGCTCGCCTGCCAGCCCAAGGCGCCAGCGCTGGCTGGGCGCTGCGACTAGACACCACAGCCCTAATCATTGCTGCAGCGCAACATTATTTCGCACGAAACCTCGGGTTTTCCCTTATCATTCGTCTCATGTTGCACTGCAGCATAAATAGCGGGACGCAGCTTTATCTGAGCAGGCACCCGATTCGCCCCATCACTTAAGGAAATTGAAATGAAAAACACCGCTGAACAATTCACCGCCACCCACAAAGCCACCCTGCAAGCCCTGCAAGGCTTCACCACCCAGGCCTTTTGCTGGCCTGGAAAAGCTGGTCGAGCTGAACATGGCCGCCTCCAAGGCGATGATGGAAGAGTCCTTCAGCCACACCCAGGCGGTCCTGGCTGCCAAGGACCCGAAAGAACTGCTGGCCCTGCAATCCGGACTGCTCAAGCCCCTGGCTGACAAGTCGGCCGCGTACGCCCAGCACGTCCAGGCCATCGTGACCGGCAGCACCGCCGACTTCGCCAAGGCCATGGAAGCCAAGACGGCTGAAGCCCAGAAGGCCTTTGATGGCGTGTTGGAAAACCTGACCAAGAACGCTCCCGCCGGCAGCGAAACCGCCGTGGCCGCTTTCAAGAGCGCCCTGACCGCCGGTCAGAACGCCATCGAGACCGCTCAGGCGCAAGCCAAGAAGGCCGTTGAAACCGCCCAGGCGACCTTCAACGCTGCGGCCACGCAAGCCGCCGACGCCGTCAAGAAGGCGGCGACGGTCTGATGACCCACTGACTGCCTTCGGGTGGTTCGCAGGAAAACGGCGCCCTAGGGTGCCGTTTTTTTTGGCCACGCACCGCCCGCATTTGCTACCCTCGGCGGAACAACGACTCCCGGGGGACGCATGAATTTGCGCAGCATCCTTTCTGCCGCCGGCGTGCTCGGCGCGGCATTCGGCGCGCAGGCGCTCTCCATCACCAGCCTGACGCCCCAGGGCGAAGTGGCGCAGGTGCGCCAGGTGGTGGCGAAGTTCGATGGTCCGGCGGTCAACTTCGGCGATCCGAAGGCCGCCGCACCGCTCACGCTGACTTGCAGCGACGCCCAGGCCACCGCCGGCAACGGCCGCTGGATCAGTGACCGGGAGTGGGCCTTCCAGTTCGACCAACGACCTGCCCCCCGGTGTGCGCTGCACGCTGCAGGCCGCGCACCGACTTCAAATCGCCCAAGGGCGAGGCTCTGAGCGGCGCGGTCACCTACAAATTCAATACCGGCGGACCGTTTGTGCAGAACATCCGCCCGGGCACGTACCAGCGCATCGAGGAGGACCAGCACTTCCTGCTGCAGCTCAACGGCCCCGCCACGCTGCAAAGCGTGCAGGCCAACGTGTGGTGCGCGGTGGACGGCCTGGGTGAACGCGTGCCGGTGCGCCTCATCGACGGTGCCGCGCGCGCCGCGCTGCTGGCCTCCCTGAGGCTGGAGAAGGAAGCCGCCAAAGATTCCTTGCGCTTCGTCACCCTGACCTGCAATCGCAGGCTCACGGCCGCCTCGAAAGTGCAGATCGTCTTCGGCAAGGGGGTGGCGACGCCCGGCGGCGTGCCCAACTCGGTGGAGAAGCGCTTTGCCTTCACGGTGCGCGAGCCGTTTTCGGTGAGCTTCAATTGCGAGCGCGAGAACGCACAGGCGGCCTGCCTGCCGATCCGTCCGATGCGCCTGGCCTTCAACGCGCCGGTGTCGCGCAAGCTGGCCGAAGGCGATTCGCCTGAAGTCGGCCAGCGACGAGCTTCAAGCCGGCGTTCGACACGCGACGACGGCGAGGGCGACGCGCTGGTCAACGGCGTGACCTTCAAGGTGGCGTTCCCGGAGAAAACCGCCTTCACGGTCGAACTGCCGGCCGGCTTCCAGGACGCCAGCGGCCGCGCCGCCTCCAACGCAGCCAGCTTCCCGCTGAAGGTGGCGACCGGCGTGATGCCGCCGCTGGCCAAGTTCGCGGCCGCGCCTTTTGGCATCGTCGAGCGCTTCGCCGAGCCGGACGCCAAAGGCGACACCCCGGCGCTGCTGCCGGTGACCCTGCGCAACGTCGAGCCCGCGCTGAAGATCAGCGGCCTGACGCCCGCCGGCAAGGTCAGCGACCTGCAGCCCAAGACCGACGCGGACATCATTGCGTGGTTCCGCAAGGTGCAGCGCTACAACGACTTCACCGTGCCGCGCAGTCAGGCCGCGGCCGACGTCAAGGGCCCGCTGCCGCGCGCGCTGGACGCCAACGAACGGGACCAGGTGCAGTCGCGCATGGTGTCGCTGCTGGCCGGGCAGCCGGGCGTGAAGACGCTGGACCTGCCCAAGCCGGCGAATAACGATCCGCGGCCCTTCGAGGTCGTGGGCATCCCGCTGTCGGCCGGGCTTCCACGTGGTCGAGATCGCTTCGCCGATGCTGGGTGCCGCGCTGCTCGACGAGCGCCACGGCACGCCGCGCACGATGGTCGTGCGCACCTCGGCGCTGGTGACCAACCTGGGCGTGCACTTCAAGCTGGGCCGCGAGAACGCGCTGGCCTGGGTGACCACGCTGGACAAGGGCCAGCCGGTGGCCGGTGCCACGGTGCAGGTGTCGGACTGCAACGGCAAGCTGCTGGCCAGCGCCACCACCAACGCGCAGGGCATCGCCGAATTCAAGGGCCTGTCGCCCCAGCCGCCCACCTGCGCAGGGTCGGACGAGCAGACCAACGCCTACTTCGTCAGCGCCCGGGCCAGCGTGAGCGCACCGGGCGGCGCGGGGCGCGTGGACGACCTGGCCTTCACCTGGAGCCACTGGCAGCGCGGCATCGAGCCCTGGCGCTTCAACGTGCCCACCAGCCAGGACCCCGCGCCCGACCAGCGCGCCCACACCGTGATGGACCGCACGCTGCTGCGCGCCGGCGAGACGGTGTCGATGAAGCACCTGCTGCGCAGCGAGACCTCGCGCGGCTTCGGCATCCCCGAGCGCCCCGAGGCCTGGCCGGCCACGCTGGTCATCACCCACCAGGGCAGCGGCCAGCAGTACACGCAGCCGCTGGTCTGGCGCAAGACCGCCACCGGGGGCCTGAGCGCGGCCAGCAGCTTTCAGGTGCCGCCGGCGGCGCGCCTGGGCGTGTACGACGTGGAACTGCGCGCCGCGGGCGATCAGGGCCGCAGCTTTTCCAGCGGCCAGTTCCGCGTGGAGGAGTTCCGCCTGCCGGTGTTCGAGGGCCGTGTCACGCCCAGCGGCAAGGCGGCGCTGGTGAACGTCAAGGCCGTGCCCGCCGAGGTGCAGGTGAACTACGTGGCCGGCGGGCCGGCCGCCAACCTGCCGGTGCGGGTGTCGGCGCTGGTGCGCGGCAAGTCCTTGAGCTTCCCGGACTTCGAGGCGTTCAGCTTCCAGCCGCCGCGCGGCAAGCGCGCCACGAGACAGAGCAGCGAAGGTGAGGAGGAAGCCACCGCCACGCAGGACACCCGCGTGATCGCCGACAAGCTGCCCCTCACGCTGGACACGCAACGGCGCGGGCAAGCTCACGATCGAGCCCGTGCCGCCCGCGACGCAGCCGCGCGAACTGCTGCTGGAGGCCACCTACGCCGACCCGAATGGCGAGGTGCAGACGCTGCGCAGCACCTCCACGCTGTGGCCGGCCGGCGTGATCGCCGGCATCAAGACCGAGGGCTGGGTGTCAGCCGCGCAGCAGATCCGCTTCCAGGCGCTGGCGCTGGACCTGACCGGCAAGCCGCAGGCCGGCGTGGCACTCGACGTGAAGGCCGTGGCGCGCATCACCACCACCAGCCGCAAGCGCCTGGTCGGCGGCTTCTACACCTACGACAACAAGACCGACACCAAGGACCTGGGCAGCGTCTGCAGCGGCACCAGCGACGCCCGCGGCCTGCTGCTGTGCGACACCAAGCTGGGCGAACCCGGCGAGGTGGAACTGATCGTGACCGCGAAGGACAAGGACGGCAATGCCGCGCTGGCCGCCAGTTCGGTTTTTGTGACGCGCCAGGGCGAGCTGTGGTTCGGCGGCGAAAACCACGACCGCATGGACCTGCTGCCCGAGAAAAAGAGCTACCAGCCCGGCGAGACGGCCAGGTTCCAGGTGCGCATGCCGTTCCGCTTTGCCACCGCGCTGGTGGCGGTGGAGCGCGAGGGCATCATCGAGACGCAGGTGGTGCAGCTCAACGGCCAGGACCCGACCGATCAGCCTGAAGGTGCAGGACGGCTGGGGGCCGAACGTCTATGTCAGCGTGCTGGCCCTGCGCGGGCGGCTGCGCGAGGTGCCGTGGTACAGCTTCTTCACCTGGGGCTACAAGGCGCCGCGTGAATGGTGGACCGCCTTCTGGTACGAGGGCCGCGAATACGTGGCGCCCACCGCGCTGGTGGACCTGAGCAAGCCCGCCTTCCGGCTCGGCCTGGCGGAAATCCGCGTCGGCACCCGGGCGCACCAGATCGACGTGAGCGTCAAGGCCGACAAGCCCAGCTACACCGTGCGCGGCACGGCCAAAGTCACCATCACCGGCAAGCTGCCCAACGGCCAGCCCGCCGCCGGCGCCGAAGTGGCGGTGGCCGCCGTGGACCAGGCGCTGCTGGAGCTGATGCCCAACACCAGCTGGAACCTGCTCGACGCCATGCTGCAGCGCCGCAGCTGGGGCGTGGAGACATCGACCGCGCAGATGGAAATCATCGGCCGGCGGCACTACGGCCGCAAGGCCGTGCCGGCTGGCGGCGGCGGCGGCAAAAGCGGCACGCGCGAGCTGCTCGACACCCTGCTGCTGTGGAACCCCGCCGTGGTGCTGGACGCCAACGGCCAGGCCGTGGTGAACGTGCCGCTGAACGACGCGCTGACCACCTTCCGCATCGTCGCCGTGGCGGACGCCGCCGCCGGCCTGTTCGGCACCGGGCAGACCACGATCCAGACCACGCAGGACCTGCAGCTCATCAGCGGCCTGCCGCCGCTGGTGCGCGAGGGCGACGTGTTCCGCGCGCATGTTCACGCTGCGCAACACCACGAAGCAGGCGATGAAGGTGGCGGTGGCGCCGCGCGCCACGCTGCTGGAACTGCCGCGTCGCAGAACGTGGAGATTCCCGCCGGCGAAGCGCGCGAAGTGGCCTGGACCGTGACCGCCCCCACGCAGCTGGCCTTCACGCGTTTCGAGGCCCTGCTGTGGGAGATCGAGGCCAAAGACAGCGTCAGCGGCGCGCGCGATGCGCTCAAGGCGCGCCAGCGCCTGATCCCCGCCGTGCCGCTGACGGTGCAGCAGGCCACGCTGGTGCAGATCGACGGCCCGTTCAGCCTGCCCGTGGCGCCGCCCGCCGACGGTCTGGCCACGAACGGAACCATCCGGGGCGGCCTCAAGCTGGCCCTGCAACCCAAACTAGCCGAGGGCCTGCCCGGCGTGCGCGACTGGTTCGCCCGCTACCCCTTCGCCTGCCTGGAGCAGAAGACCAGCAAGGCCATCGGCCTGCGGGACGGCAAGCTGTGGCAGGGCGTGGTCGCGCAGATCCCGACCTACCTCGATGCCGACGGCCTGGCCAGCTACTTCCCGCCGCGCGAGGGCGATGGCGCGCGCGGCAGCGACATCCTCACCGCCTACCTGCTGGCCGCCACCCATGAAGCCGCCAGCCTGAACCCGGCCTTCGCCCTGAGCGACGAGGTGCGCGCCCCGATGGAGCGCGGCCTGACCGCGTTTGTCGAAGGCCGCATCCAGCGCAACTTCTGGTCGCCGCAGAAAGACCTGGACGTGCGCAAGCTCGCCGCCATCGAGGCGCTGTCGCGCTACGGCAAGGCCCAGGGCCGCCTGCTGGGCAGCCTCACCCTCGCGCCCAACCAGTGGCCGACCAGCGCGGTGATCGACTGGATCAACATCCTCAAGCGCGTGAGCGACGTGCCGCAGCGCGAGCAGCGGCTGGCTGAGGCCACGCAGATCCTGAAGTCGCGCCTGAGCTGGCAGGGCACCAAGGTGACCTTCAGCACCGAGCAGAGCGACTACTGGTGGTGGCTGATGACCAACGGCGACGTCAACACCGCGCGCCTGATGCTGGCCGTGATGGACGACCCGGCCTGGAAGGACGACATGGGCCGCCTGGCCAACGGCTTCATCGCGCGCCAGCAGCGCGGCGCGTGGCACACCACCACCGCCAACCTCTGGGGCGGCCTGGCGCTGGAGAAGTTCTCCGCCAAGTTCGAGGCCACCCCGGTGGCTGGCGTCACCGCGCGCCACGCTGGCGGCGGCCACCGCCAGCGTGGACTGGGCCCGGGTGGAGCGGATCAAGACCACCGATGCCAGCGGCGCGCCGCACCAGACCACGCTGTTTGGCGCGCCCGCGTCCCCCGGCAACCTGCGCGGCAACACGATGTGGCTGCCCTGGGGCAAGACGCCGACGCCGGAGACCCTCAGCGTCACGCACCAGGGCCCGGGCAAGCCCTGGCTCACGCTGCAGTCGCTGGCGGCCGTGGACCTGAAGGCGCCCTTCAACGCCGGCTACCAGATCACCCGCAGCGTCACGCCCGTCGAGCAGGCCGTGCCCGGCAAGCTCACGCGCGGCGACGTGCTGCGCGTGACGCTGGAGGTCAACGCCAGCGCCGACATGACCTGGGTCGTCATCACCGACCCGGTGCCCGGCGGCGCCACCATCCTGGGCAGCGGCCTGGGCCGCGACTCGCAGATCGCCACCCAGGGCGAGAAGCGCGAGGGCTGGGCCTGGCCCGCCTTCGAGGAACGCAGCTTCGAGGCCTTCCGCAGCTACTACGAGTACCTGCCCAAAGGCGTGGTGAAGATGCAGTACACCGTGCGCCTGAACAACGTCGGCGACTTCGCCCTGCCCCCGACCCGGGTGGAGGCGATGTACGCGCCCGAGATGTTCGGCGAGGCGCCGAATGCGCGGGTGAAGGTGGAGGCGGCGAAGTGACCTCCCCTGCCCGGCGCACCCTGGCTTGCTCTGCTCTTGATAGCAGGCTATGACCAATCGGCGATGGGAATGCCCACTTTTGACGAGGTAAAGGCCGAATTCCGCCCATCCGACACCCTGATCCTCGACCGGCACGGCGAGATCGTCCAGCGGCAACGCACCGACGCCACGGTGCGGCGCGGCCAGTGGGTGGCGCTGGCGGATGTGTCGCCGGCCCTGCGCACGGCGCTGGTGCTCAGCGAGGACCAGCGGTTTTACGAGCACAGCGGGGTGGACTGGCGGGCGGTGTCCAGCGCGGCCTGGGGCAACCTGTGGAACACCCGCACCCGGGGTGCGTCCACGCTGACCATGCAACTGGCCGGGCTGCTGGACAGCGACTGGCGCGCCGGGCCGCGGCGGACGCAGCGTGGCGCAGAAGATCGGCCAGGCCGTGACCGCGACGCAGCTGGAGGCCAGCTGGCGCAAGGACCAGATTCTGGAAGGCTACCTGAACCTGGTGCCGTTTCGTGGCGAGATCGTGGGCATCGACGCCCTCGCCCGCACCCTGTTTGGCAAGGCTGCGCACGGGCTGGACGAGCGCGAGGCGGCCGTGGCGGCCGCCCTGGTGCGCGCGCCCAACGCGGCGCCCGCGCGGGTGGCGCAGCGGGCCTGCGGCGTGCTGCGGGCGATGCAGACTGCGCCCGCCCGCCAGCCCGGCAGCGTCAAGAAGGCGGCCCCACCGGCCTCGGCCACCGGCCACGCGCACGGCCGCCGTCGATTGCGAGGGCATGGACCTGTTCGTCACCGGCGCCTTGCAGCGCCGCGCCTGGCCGGCCAGCGAGGGCATCGCGCCGCATCTGGCGCGCCGCTGCTGCTGCGCCAGCGCGGCCGAGGCGCCGCGCCAGCGCCACCGCCGCCAGACACGCCACCCTGGACGCCACCCTGCAGCGCTTCGCCCTGCAGACCCTGCAGCGCCACCTGCGCGAACTGCGCGGGCGCAACGTGGAAGACGGCGCCGTCGTGGTGCTGGACAACGCCAGCGGCGAGGTGCTGGCCTGGGTCGGCTCCTCGGGCGAACTTCAGCGACGCGGCGGAGGTCGATGGCGTGCTGGCGCTGCGCCAGCCGGGCTCCACGCTCAAGCCCTTTCTCTATGCGCAGGCGATTGCCGAGCAGCGCCTGACCGCCGCCTCGCTGCTGGACGACGCGCCGACCCACATTCCCACGGCCAGCGGCCTGTACATCCCGCAGAACTACGACCGCCAGTTCAAGGGCTGGGTGTCGGCGCGCACCGCGCTGGGCGCCTCGCTCAACGTGCCGGCCGTGCGCACGCTGGTGATGGTCTCGCCCGAGGCCTTCGCGCGCCAGCTGCGCGCCGTGGGCCTGCCCCTGAAGCGAGACCGGCGACTACTACGGCTACAGCCTGGCGCTGGGCAGCGCCGAGGTGCCGCTGCTGGCGCTGACCAACGCCTACCGCGCGCTGGCCAACGGCGGGCGCTTCAGCGAGGTCTCGATTCGACCTGAGCCGTGGGGGGCCCATGCGGCAAGGCGTCGACCTCGACAGCTCGGGCGCCAGCCCAGCCCGAACGGCCGGCGTCGCTGGACCCGCGCGCCGCCTTCATCGTCGGCGACATCCTGTCCGACCCCAACGCCCGCGCGCGCACCTTCGGCACCGACAGCGTGCTGGCCACGCGCTTCTGGACGGCCGTGAAGACCGGCACCAGCAAGGACATGCGCGACAACTGGGCCGTGGGCTGGTCGCAGCGCTACACCGTGGGCGTGTGGGTCGGCAACGCCAGCGGCGCGGCGATGCACGACGTCAGCGGCACCAGCGGCGCCGCGCCGGTCTGGGCGGCGGTGATGCAGCAGCTGCACGCGCGCACGCCCAGCCGCGCGCCGGTGCCGCCGGCCGGCCTCGTGTCCCAGCGCGTGACGTTCGGCCCAGCAGCTCGAAGCCGCCCGCGCCGAGTGGTTCCTGCCCGGCACGGCGCAGGACACATTCGCTATCAACTCCATAGCTGACAATGACCCATTCACGCTGGGAAGAGGCCAAAAAAGCTTGAAAAATGTCAACACAGGCCCTGTCCAGGCCACCCGCATCACCGCGCCGGCCGACGGCACCATCCTGGCGCTGGACCCGGACATTCCCCCGGCCCGCCAGCGCGTGCGCTTCACCGCCGACGCGCCGGGCGCGCGCTGGCTGCTCGACGGCAAGCCGCTGGGAAGCGGGCCCACGGTGCAATGGCTGCCCTGGCCGGGACGGCACCGGGTGGCGCTGGTCGATGCCGGTGGCCAGACCCTCGATGAAATCAGGCTCGAAGTGCGGGGCGCTGGCGTCGAGGCCGTCGGCCTAGCAAATAATTTCAAACCGCGCCGCGCGGCTTTCATGCACGCCGGTCGCAGCGCCGCCGCTACCATGCGGACAGCGCCACGGACGCCCAACACAGACCACCGGAGACCCCCATGACCGTCATCACCAACATCGAAGACCTGCGCGTGCTGGCGCAAGAAGCGCGTGCCGCGCATGTTCTACGACTATGCCGATTCCGGCTCGCTGGACCGAGAGCACCTACCGCGCCAACGAGAGCGACTTCCAGAAGATCAAGCTGCGCCAGCGCGTGGCGGTCAACATGGAGAACCGCAGCACCGCGCACGCACGATGGTCGGGCCAGCACGTGGCCATGCCGGTGGCGCTGGCGCCCGTCGGCCTGACCGGCATGCAGCATGCCGACGGCGAGATCCTGGCGGCGCGCGCGGCCGAGAAGTTCGGCGTCCCGTTCACGCTGTCGACCATGAGCATCTGCTCGATCGAGGACGTGGCCGCAGCACACGACGGCAGCCGTTCTGGTTCCAGCTCTACGTGATGCGCGACCGCGACTTCATCGAGCGCCTGATCGACCGCGCCAAGGCGGCCAAGTGCTCGGCGCTGGTGCTGACGCTGGACCTGCAGATCATCGGCCAGCGCCACAAGGACCTGAGGAACGGCCTGTCGGCGCCGCCCAAGCTCACGCTCGCCAACATCGCTCAACATGGCGACCAAGCCGCGCTGGGGCCTGGGCATGCTGGGCACCAAGCGCCGCAGCTTCGGCAACATCGTGGGCCATGTGAAGGGCGTCGACGACATGGGTTCGCTGTCGGAGTGGACGCGCAAGCAGTTCGACCCGACGCTGAACTGGGACGACGTGGAGTGGATCAAGAAGCGCTGGGGCGGCAAGCTGATCCTCAAGGGCATCCAGGACGTGGAGGACGCCGAGCTGGCGGTGCGACTCCGGCGCCGACGCGCTGATCGTCTCCAACCACGGCGGCCGCCAGCTCGACGGCGCGCCGTCGTCAGCATCCGCGCGCTGCCGGCCATCGTGCGACGCCGTGGGCGACGAGATCGAGGTGCAGATGGACGGCGGCATCCGCTCCGGCCAGGACGTGCTCAAGGCGCTGCGCGCTGGGCGCCAAGGGCACGCTAGATCGGCCGCGCCTTCGTCTACGGCCTGGGCGCGATGGGCGAGGCCGGCGTGACCAAGGCGCTGGAGATCATCCACAAGGAACTGGACGTCACCATGGCGCTTCTGCGGCCAGCACCGACATCGAGCAGGTGGACAAGGGCATCCTGCTGCCGGGCACCTACCCGGTCTGAACCGGATCGGGCCGCCACCGGTCAGGCGACGCCGCGCTGCCCCGCCTCTCAGTGGCTGCCCGCCGGCGCGCGGGGGAACGGTCTTCAGGTAGGCGTACAGGGCCGGCAGGTCCACGTCGTCCATCTTCGAGATCGACTCGAAGGGCATGACCTGGATCGCTGATCCGTCCGGCCGCTTGCCGCTGCGCATCATGGCGACGAACTGGGCTTCATCCTTGTAGCGCACCATCGCGCTGCCCTCGCCGGGCGTCAGGTTGGCGGCGGCGGGCCAGTCGGGCGGACCGCCCGGGATCTTGCCGCCGGACAAGTCCCGCGCCGTGGCAGCCGATGCACATGTTGGCGACGTAGGCGCCATGCGCCACCGTGACGCCCGCCGGCACCGGCTGGGCTGGCGGCAGGGTGTGGTCGATGCGTTGCGCGGCGTCGGGGATCACGTCGAAGCCATACATCACCCAGGCCGGCAGCGGCAGCTCCACCACCGCCTTGCCGCCGCCCTGAACCGGCGCCAGGCTGCGCACATGGGCCACCAGCGCGGCCAGGTCGGTGTCGGTAAAGCGGTTGTAGTCTTCGCTGGGCATGACCAACGCGGGCCGGCCGTCGGGCTTGATGCCGTGGCGGATGGCGCGCACCCAGTCCACCGGCTGGTATTTCGCCACCACGCCGGCCGGGGTGATGTTGGGCCCGGCAATGTGGGTGCCCTTGCCATCGTTCACGAAAGTTCGTCCGGCGCCGTTGGCGCCATGGCAATCCACGCAGCCGCGCGACTCGTAAAGATATTTGCCGCGCGCCAGCGCCTGCGCATCGCCGGCGTAGGCCACCGCCGTGACCGGCACGCTGATCACACGATTGCGCTTGCGTTCGGCCAGCTGCTGGCCCACCGCCGCGGCGCCATGGCGGCGAGCCCCAGCACCGCGATCGTGCCCGAAGTCCATTTGATCCAGGGTTTCATGGCTTGACGCTCCTCAAGAAGCGAAGGGTAGCCGGAGCAGGCCTTTACTTCAAGTGGTACACATCCCCGGCGCCATGGCAAGCGACGCGGCGACGATTTCCAGGGGGGTTCCGCGAGGGGGCGATGGCGCCCGGTTTGCCGGGAACGGTGGCGCCGCCGAGCGTGAAAGCGGGCGCGCTCAGACCCCTCACGCGGTCTGCGGCAGAACCTGGCTGTGCCACCACAGGCGGCAGGTCTGGCACAACCCGGCTTCGTTGAATTCCGCCGCCAGCACGCCGTCCAGCACCAGACGCGGCAGCGGGTCACCCGGATTGCGTGCCAGCAGGTTGGTCCCGGCAGACGCCGCCCAGATCCGGAAAAGCTCCTCGGAGGCAACCTGGAGGTCACATGCCAGTGCGCCACGCCGCCGCGTTCCGTGCGGGCCAGCACCTCGAAATCCAGGTGGATGTCCTCCTGCAGCTTCACGCGCTGCCAGTACTGCGCGATGGCTGCATGCCCGCGCTGGGCGGCAAACGGGGTGTTGTGGTAAACCCCATCGGGGGCGAACAGGCTGCACAGCAGGTGTTCGTCGCGTTGCTGCCAGGCAGCCTGGTAGCCGCGCATGAAGGTGTCGATGTCCATGATGTCTGCCTCCTGTTTCATCGGGTCGCCGGTGCATCCGCGTCAATCTGCCGTGCCAGGCAACCGGCCCACGCGGCGTAGATCTTCGGCCCTGGGTGAAAGCCATCGCGCGCCATGTGCGGCGGTCCTGCGCGACCTCCAGCGGCACCCAGGTACAGGCCGGCGCCGTCTGCGCGAATGCACGCAGGGCCGCGTTATAGCGCAGCGCCTGCGCTCCCAGATACGCCCGCAACGGCTGCGGCAGCGCCGGGAAAAGATGCATGGGCGGCAGGGCCGACAGCAGGATGCGGCTCGCACCGAACTTCTCGCGCAGCAGGGCCACGAGCCGTGCCTGTTCGATCATCCAGCGGCGCGGGCTGCGCCCGCCGGTGACGTCATTGACGCCCAGCGAGGTCACCACCACATCGAACGGCTCGCGCTCCATCAGGGCCAGCGCCCGCAAGGTATCGCCGGTGGTGGCGCCGGTTTGCGCGACGAGCTTCCAGTCAGGTCGAACCGGCGCGCCAGCGTCTGGACCAGTTGCCCCGACAGCGCCTCGCCCTGGGTGGACGCGCCCACACCGGCCGCAGCCGAGTCCCCAAGGATCAGCAGCCGAAGGGCCGGGCCTGCTCCGGACCGGCCCTGACGTGGACCGGGCGGCTCGGGCAGCACCGGCGTGACGCGGCGCACATGGCGGCCCTGCAACAGGAGCAATGGGCCGAGGGCGATCGTGGCGGCGAGATGCTTCATGGGGGGTGGCCACCAGGAATTATTCAAATATGATAGCAGAATATCACCAATTGACGCTGGGATAGAGGCTGATTATTTCATCGATTTTCCGTCCTGCCCCGCAGAAAACAAACCGGGCCTCGCGCGTGCCGGTGGCTCCATCCGGACTCCCGTCATGCCGGTGCCGTGATACGCGGCGATGTTGACATGCATCAATTTAACATGACCAGGACCGGTGGAAACTGGGATGCATGACGATTTCATGAGTTCTCATGAAACTTGCCCGGAAACTGCGACCCCTGGCGCCGGACACCGCTATGCGCCTCACGACGCCACCGCATCTGCCCAACCAATGCCGAGGGATTTCTCCGCACTCAGCAGCTCACGCCCCAGCGCCAGCCCACCGTTCCTGCTGAGACGTACCGATCCGTTCGTGCAAAGAGCCCGTCTGCAAAGATTCATTATGGCTGGCGCTTATTTGAACTGATACCGTTTCCGGGGCTGATTGATCACTCTGACTCGCTCTGACTGCTACAGCGCTGGGCGCCCTGAACTCACTGGTGGTGTACAAGCCCGTATGGCTGCTGAAGGACTTCGGCGGCAGGCTTTGTCCTGACGGCGATCCTGGTTCCCGTCGGCATGGGGTATGCCGAGGCCTCGGGCCTGCCGGCCATCAACGGGCTCTATGCCACCATCCTCCCGCTGATGGCCTACGCGATCTTCGGGCCCAGCCGAATCATGGTGCTGGGACCGGATCCCACCCTGGCCGCCGTGATCGCAGCGCTGATCCTGCCCCTGGCCGCCGGGAACGCCCGCATGCCGTCGAGCTCGCGGAAATGCTGGCCCTGCTGTCGGGCGCGTGCTCGCTGCTGATCGGGTTCGCGCGCCTGGGCCTCATTGCGGACCTGCTGTCCAAGCCGATCCGATCGGCTTCCTGAACGCGATTGCCCTGACGGTCCTGATCGGGCAGTTGCCCAAAGTCTTCGGCTTCTCGTCAAGGCCGACGACCTGCCCGAAAAGACCTTGGGGCTGATTCAGGGCATCGCGGCCGGGCAGAACGTACCGTGGCGCTGATGATCGGCGCAGGCTGTCTGGCGCTGATTCTCGTGCTCAAGCGGCATCGGCCAAAATGGCCGGGCATCCTGTTCGCGGTGGCTCTGGCCACCGGAATATCGGGCTTGATGAACCTGGGCGCCACCGCCCATATATCCGTGCCGGGCAAACTGCCCCACGGGCTGCCGGATTTCCAGATACCCGTCGTGACGATGCAGAGATCGTCCAGTTGCTGCCCGGCGCGTCATCATTT
>CAVSCI010000014.1:0-21549 GCA_963726365.1 uncultured beta proteobacterium
AAAGGGCGAGTCGCGCCATGCCGTGGCCATCATCGGCGACGGTGCCATGACGGCCGGCATGGCTTTCGAAGCACTCAACAACGGCGGGGGTGGAAGACTGCAACCTGCTCGTCATTCTGAACGACAACGACATGTCGATCAGCCCGCCCGTGGGCGCGCTGAACCGTTACCTGGCCCAGCTGATGAGCGGGCAGTTTTACTCGGCGGCCAAGAATGTGGGCAAGAACGTGCTCAAGGTGGCGCCGCCCCTGTTCGAGCTGGCCAAGCGGTTCGAGGAGCATGCCAAGGGCATGGTGGTGCCCGCCACGCTGTTCGAGAAGTTTGGCTTCAACTACGTCGGCCCGATCGACGGGCACGACCTGGAGTCGCTGATTCCGACGCTGGAAAACATCAAGCAGCTCAAGGGCCCGCAGTTCCTGCATGTGGTCACCAAGAAGGGCCAGGGCTACAAGCTGGCCGAGGCCGATCCTGTGGCCTACCACGGACCGGGCAAGTTCGACCCCGCCGTGGGCCTGGTGGCCCCGTTGGCGGCGCCTAAGACGACCTTCACGCAGGTGTTTGGCCAGTGGCTGTGCGACATGGCTGAAAAAGACCCTCGGCTGGTCGGCATCACGCCCGCCATGCGCGAGGGCTCGGGCATGGTCGAGTTCCACAAGCGCTTTCCGGGGCGCTACCACGACGTCGGCATCGCCGAGCAGCATGCGGTGACCTTCGCCGCCGGGTTGGCGTGTGAAGGGCTCAAGCCGGTGGTGGCGATCTACTCGACCTTCCTGCAGCGCGGCTACGACCAGCTGATCCACGACGTGGCGATCCAGAACCTGCCGGTGGTCTTCGCGCTGGACCGCGCCGGGCTGGTCGGCGCGGACGGCGCCACCCATGCGGGCGCCTACGACATACCCTTCCTGCGCTGCATTCCGAATATGGCGCTGGCCTGCCCGGCCGATGAGCGGGAATGCCGCCAGTTGTTGTCGAGCGCGTTCGAGCAGGACCATCCGGTGGCCGTGCGGTATCCGCGCGGCGCTGGCGCCGGCGTGGCCACCGAGGCAGGTCTGGAATCACTGCCGTTCGGCAAGGGCGAAATTCGCCGTCTGCGGCAGGGCGCGGCGGAAGGCGTTCGCAAAGGCATTGCAATCCTGGCGTTTGGCACACTGCTGTACCCGGCGCTCAAGGCGGCCGAGCGGCTGAATGCCACGGTGGTCAACATGCGCTGGGTCAAGCCGCTGGATGTCGAGCTGCTGCTCAGCGTGGCGGCCGGGCACGAAGCCCTGGTGACCGTCGAGGAGGGCGCCATCATGGGCGGCGCCGGCAGCGCCGTGAGCGAGGCCCTGCAGGCGGCCGGCGTTGTCATGCCGGTGCTGCAGCTGGGGCTGTCGGACGTGTTCATCGAGCACGGCGACCCTGCTCGCCTGCTGGCCATGCAGGGGCTGGACGCGCCAGGCATCGAAGTCTCGATTGCGAAACGCTTTCCGGGCCTGATCGAGACGGGGCGACCAGCGCTCAAGGCTGTGGCCTGAAACTCGTCGCGACGGCGGGCGTTCGAGCCGTGGCGACGTGAATTGTTTTCAGCGCCGGCTTGAATATCGGTCTGCCCTTCCTGCGGAGGGCTTGCGATAGCGCAAGACTTCGTGGGTCGAGGGGCTTTCCCGAGGGAAAACCCGCGCCGGAAACGGGTTCGCAACTTCCTAAAATGCGGGTTGACTTTTCGAGTCCTCGGGTTGCGTTGCGCGTCCGGGTCATTCATCAATTTTCAGGAGTGAACTTATGGATCGTCGTTCCGTTATCAAACACGCCGGCATCGCCGGCGTTCTGGCCGCAGGTGCAGCGCCGGCCGTGTACGCCCAGGGGGCCACGCTGCGCTGGCGCATCGCCTCCAGCTTTCCGAAGTCGCTGGACACCATTTTTGGTGCCGTCGACGTGTTCACGAAAAAGGTGAGCGAGATGACGGGCGGCAAGTTCGTCATCACCACCCATGCCGCTGGCGAGCTGATGCCTGCCTTCGGCGTGCTCGACGGTGCGTCCAATGGCACGGTGGAAATGGCCCATACAGCGCCTTACTACTTTTTCGGCAAGGATCCGACCTACGCGCTGGACTGCGCCATTCCGTTCGGCCTGAACAGCCGCCAGATGACGGCCTGGATGTACGAGGGCAACGGCCTGAAGCTCACCCGCGAGTTCTATGCCAAGGTGGGCATCGTGAACTTCCCGATGGGCAACACCGGCGCCCAGATGGGCGGCTGGTACCGCAAGGAAATCAAGTCGGTCGCTGACCTCAAGGGCCTGAAGTTCCGCGTCGGTGGTTTCGGTGGCAAGGTGCTGGAGCGTCTGGGCACAGTGCCGCAAAACATCCCGGGCGGCGAAATTTACCAGGCGCTTGAAAAAGGCACGATCGATGCGGCAGAGTGGATTGGCCCCTACGACGACCTGAAACTGGGCTTCAACAAGGTGGCGCCGTTTTACTACTATCCCGGCTGGTGGGAAGGTGGCCCCCAGCTGTCCCTGTACGTCAACCAGAAAGCCTATGACGGTCTGTCGGCGGAATACAAGGCGATTGTGGAATGTGCCGCCGCTTACGCGCACACTGACATGCAGTCCAAGTACGACATGAAGAACCCCGGTGCCCTGAAGACGCTGGTGGGTCAGGGAACCAAACTGCAGGCGTTCCCGAAGGACGTGATGGCCGCCGCGTTCAAGGCTGCGCTGGAGGTGTATGCGGAACTCAACGCGTCCAATCCGGCCTGGAAGAAGATCTACGACGACTACGCCAACTACCGCCGCGACGCGAACCTGTGGTTCCGTTTCCCGGAAGCCTCGTTTGACGATTTCATGCAGGCCCAGAAGCTGTGATGAACGGCTGACCGGTTTTGCACCGGGCAACAAAAAACCCCGCCATGGCGGGGTTTTTTGTTGCCCGTCGGTCTGCCGGGCTGTTGGGCGTCAGGGTTTCTTTCCCTGATCGGCCTTGAGGGACTCCATGAGCCCCTTCATCGGGTCTTCCTTGCCTTCTTCGGCTGTGCCGGCGGCTCCGGCTGCTGCTCCGGTTCCGGGCTCCGCTTTGGGCTCCTTCTGCATCTGCAGCAGCACCTTGTCGGCGTCGACAGTCGCCCCCTGCGCGGCATTGGTGGACACGATGCCGGGGAAGGCAATGATCAGGCCGACCATGATGATCTGGATCAGCACGAAGGGTACGGAACCCCAGTAGATCTGCTCGATGGTGATTTTCTTGATCGGCTTGTGGGTGACCTTGTCGGTGTAGTCCTCGTGCGGCGCCACGCTGCGCAGGTAGAACAGCGCAAAACCAAACGGCGGGTGCATGAACGAGGTCTGCATGTTCACCGCGAGCAGCACGCCAAACCATACCAGGTCGATGCCCATCTTCTCGGCCACGGGTCCGATCAGCGGGATGATGATGAAGGCCAGCTCGAAGAAATCCAGGAAGAACGCCAGCAGGAAGACCAGGATGTTGACCACGATCAGGAAGCCCAGCTGCCCGCCCGGCAGGCCGGTCAGCAGATGCTCGACCCACACGGGGCCGTCTGCGCCCTGGAAGGCCAGGCTGAAGACGGTTGCGCCCACCAGGATGAACAGCACGAAGCACGACAGCTTCATGGTGGAGTCCATGGCCTGGCGCATCAGCTTGAAATCCAGGCGCCGACGCGCGATGGCCATCACCAGTGCGCCCACGGCCCCCATGGCGCCGCCTTCGGTCGGTGTGGCGATGCCCAGGAAAATCGTGCCCAGCACCAGGAAGATCAGCGCCAGCGGCGGGATCATGACGAAGGTCACGCGCTCGGCCATGCGCGACAGCAGCCCGAGCTTGGTCACCTTGTTGATGACCGAGGCCAGGAACGCCACGCCCACACCCACGCACATCGACACCACGATCTTTTCGTCCAGCGGCGTGCCTTCGGGGCGGGTCTTGGCGAAGGCGACGGCAGCGATGACCGACAGCACGGTCAGGATGCCCAGCGAACGCAGTCCGGAGGTGCCATCGGCTTCGCGGATGGTGCGGGCCTCGGCGGGCAATGCCGGCACGAAGTCAGGCTTGATCAGGCTCACGAGCAGGATATAGCCCACATACAGGCCGGTCAGCACGAAGCCCGGGATGAAAGCGCCTGCGTACAGGTCACCCACACTCTTGCCCAGCTGGTCGGCCAGGATGATCAGCACCAGGGAGGGCGGAATGATCTGCGCCAGCGTGCCCGAGGCGGCAATCACGCCGCTGGCGACGCGCCGGTCGTAACCGTAACGCAGCATGATGGGCAGCGAGATCAGGCCCATGGAAATGACAGAGGCCGCCACCACGCCGGTGGTCGCCGCCAGCATGGCACCGACCAGAATCACCGCGTAGGCGAGGCCGCCACGGATCGGGCCAAAGAGCTGGCCAATGGTGTCCAGCAAGTCCTCGGCCATGCCGGATCGTTCCAGGATCAGCCCCATGAAGGTGAAGAACGGGATGGCCAGCAAGGTGTCGTTCTGCATGATGCCGAACATGCGCAGCGGCAGGCTCTGCAGGAAGGCCGGATTGATGGTGCCCAGCTCGATGCCCACAAAGCCGAAGAACAGGCCACAGGCGGCGAGCGAAAACGCCACCGGGTAGCCGAACAGCAGGAAGACGATGAGCGCGCCGAACATGATCGGCGCGAGGTTCGCAACAAGGAAGGCGGTCATGGCTTGGCTCCCAGCAGGGTGGCTTCACGCGCGGCCACCTCTTTTTGCAGCAGGAACTCTGCGAGCTCCTCCTCAGGGGTCTTGACGCCTTGCTTCTTCGTCGGATCGGGGATCAGGCCCTTGAGGAATGCAATGCGCTTGATCAGTTCCGAAACACCCTGGACACCAAGCAGAAAGAGGCCCAGAGGCAGTAGCGCGAACACCGGCCAGCGGATCAGGCCGCCGGCGTTGGATGACACCTCCTTGGTGACGTAGGCGTTGATCACCAGCGGCATCGCCAGCTTGATGATCATGAAGATGAAGGGAAAAAGGAATACGCAGATGCCGACAATGTCGATCCAGATCTGCGTGCGCTTGGAGAAGCGGCCCGACAGCACATCGATCTTCACATGCTCCTGGCGCATCAGGGTGTAGCCGGCGGCCAACAGGAAGACGGCGGCAAACAGGTACCACTGAATTTCCAGGAAGGCGTTGGAGCCGATGTTGAACACTTTTCGGACCACGGCGTTGACGGCACTGATCAGCACGGCGGCCAACACGAGCCAGGCGACCGAGCGCCCGATGAACTCGGTGAAGCCGTCGATGCGTCGGGACAGGGATAACAGAAAGGGCATGGTGTCTCCGTCAAATGTTCAAGGCTGCTGTCAGGCGGCCGTCATGACCCGCACGGGGATGGCACAGGATGTGGGATTCTATGTTCGGCAGGCCGGTTCTGATGCATGAAAAAACTTTGACAGTTGTTGAAATTCGTCGAACCTAGGGTAAACGCGGTATTTGTTGATCCGCGCTTGGCCGACCGGATTCAGCACCAATAATCAGGGCCTGCAGACAGGCCGCTTGTGCAACACTCATCCACCCACGACATCGACGGCCCGGCCATGCGCCAGGCCGGGCGCGACGCGCTCTCGCTGGCGCTGATCGACGCGCGCAATCACACCCTGCGCCTGCTGGCCGCCCACGAAGCTGCAAGCCGTGCGCCAGAAAGGGCCGGCACCCCCGCGGAAGGCGGCGCAGCGCCCTTGTGGCTGGCCGGGCACGCAGGCTGGTTTGCCGAAGCCTGGATTGCCCGAAACACCCGGATTGCCTCGGGGCCTGGCTGCCCCGCCCAACCGGTGCGTCTGGCCTCGATCGAACCCCACGCCGATTTCTGGTGGGGACCTTTGCATCGCGGCCGGCCACCCGGGCGCGGACCCGTCGGGCCGGACTTCACCGCCACGCGCGGCTGGCTGCTGGAGACGCTGGAGACCACGCTGGACCTGCTGGACAAAGCCGCTGACAGCGACGACGCGCTGTATTTCTACCGCCTCGCGCTGTTCCACGAAGACCAGGTGGGCGAGCGAATGGTGGTTCTGGCGCAGACGCTGGGCGTGCCGCTGGCGCTGGAGGCACCGCTGATTGCGGGCTTGCGCGAACCGCTGGGGGTGCCAGCCACGCGCTGGCAACTGGGCTCGACGGCCGGCGGGTTCGTCTTTGACAACGAAAAGTGGGCCCATGACGTGGCCGTGCCCGAGTTCGAGATCGATGCCCAGCCCGTGAGCTGGTCCCAGTTTGTCGAATTTGTCGATGACGGCGGCTATGACCGGCAAGAACTCTGGCACCCTGAGGGCTGGGTCTGGCGGCAGGACGCGGAGGCCAGCGGCGGGCGGCGCGGGCCGCGCCACGTGGAGCAGATCGGCGTGGCGCGCTTCGGCGGCGCCGGCGCCGTGCTGCAGCTGCGCTTCGGCCAGCCGGTGCGGCTGGCCGGCCATCATCCGGCCACGCATGTGAGCTGGTGGGAGGCTGACGCCTGGTGCCGCTGGGCCGGCCGGCGGCTGCCCGATGAGGTCGAATGGGAAATCGCCGCGCATAGCGCCGCACGACGTGGCTTCAGATGGGGCGATGTACATGAATGGACCGCAAGCCGCTTCCAGCCCTATCCGGGTTTCACGCCGGACCCGTGGGTCGCCTACTCGGTGCCGCACTTCGGCAAGGCGCGGGTACTGCGCGGCGCGTCGTGGGCGACGCGCGGGCGCATGAAGCACCCGAAGTTTCGCGGTTTCAGCGAGCCGGGTGAGGACGAAGGGTTCTTCGGCTTCCGGTCCTGCGCGATTTAGATCGCCTGGAGGAATCCTGAATCCATAGCGGCTAATGACCATCCGACGATGGTATTTCCCTCTTTTTCCTTTGAAATTGCCACCAGGGCAGCATTTCGCGCAGCGACAGCACCTCGCCGCAGTTGGCGACCTCATAGCCAGCCAGCGCACCCATCTGCTGTTGCCACTCCGGATGGCGCAGCACCCGGCGCAATGCCTGGATGGCGGGCTGCTCCAGCGCGGACTTCAGGCAGACCAGGTGGTAGTTCTCCTGCGCCAATGGCACGAAGTCCAGCCCGCGCGAGCGCGCAGCGAGCTCGATGCCCAGGCCGGTATCGGCCGTGCCCGCCGCAATGGCTTGCGCCACGGCCGCATGGGAAGGCTCTGTGAGACCGTAGCCCTTGAGGTCGCCCGCGCCCAGCCCGGCGCCCGCCAGCAGGTCGTCGAGCAGCACCCGTGTGCCGGAGCCCAGGGGCCGATTGACGAAGCGCGCGCGCAGTCGCACCACGTCGGCCAGCGAACCCAGACCCAGCGGATTGCCCGGCGCTACCATCAGACCCTGCGTACGCCGCCCGAAGCCGATGATCTTGTGCCGCCCGGGCTGCAGCAGCGGCCGGTAGGCGCGCGCGGTCATGGAGTCTGGCGCGGGCTGGGCCAGAGTGTGAAAGCCCGCCAGGATGCAGCGGCCCTCATTGAGGGCGGCAATCGCATCGACACTGCCGGTAAAGCGGATGTCCAGGTGCAGGTTGGCTTGCTGCGCCGCGTGCGCGCGCAGGGCGGGCAGGGCATCGTCGTGGCTGGCGTAAAGCGCAAGCACATGGGCGGCCGGGTCGAAGGCCACCGCGAAGGCGCGCTCCAGGTCGGCGCGCAGGGCTTCGATCTGCGGGCTCAGGCGGGCCTGCGCCTGGCGTTCGGCCCACATCAGCTTGGCACCGAATTCCGACAGCCGCGCCGACTGGCCTTTTTCCCAGACGATCAACTCATTGCCCAGCTCGTTCTCCCAGCGCTTGAGCTCGCCCCAGACGTGGCGGTAGGACAGCCCCAGTGTGCGTGCAGCTGCCGAGATGGAGCCCTGTGCATCCACGGCTTGCAGCAGGTCGATCAGCGGGTGGCGGACCAGGGCCGCGCTGGCATCGCGAGAAAGTGTGTAGTGGAGCTGGACCCTATGCACGGAAGAACATATCGCGGGGAATTGATCGGGTGCCTACGATACCCGATCCATGCCGACCGCCCCTTACCTGCGCCATGTCTACGTTTTCTGAAAGCGCCAGCACCGCGCTGTCGCTGATCACCTCGTTCGACGCAGGGCTCTGGACCATCGTCGGCCGCTCGCTCGCGGTCAGCGCGACGGCCTGCGCCATCGCCTGTGGACTCGGGCTGATGCTCGGGGCGTGGCTGGCCGTGGCACGTTTCGCCGGGCGCGATGCGGTGCTGACCGTGCTCAACACCCTGCTGGCCCTGCCTTCGGTGGTGGTGGGGCTGCTGGTGTACCTGTTGCTGTCACGCACGGGCCCGCTGGGCTTCTTGGGCTGGATGTTCAGCTTCAAGGCGATGGTGCTGGCGCAGGTCGTGCTGGTGGTCCCTGTGGTCACCGCGCTCACCCGCCAGACCGTGGAAGACGCCGAGCGCGCCCACGGCGAGCAACTGCGCTCGCTGGGCGCACGCACGGGTCTGCGTGGCCTGTTGCTGGCCTGGGACGAGCGTTATGCCTTGCTGACGGTGCTGATCGCCTCCTTCGGCCGGGCTATCTCGGAAGTGGGCGCGGTGATGATTGTCGGCGGAAATATCGACGGTTTCACGCGCGTCATGACCACCGCGATCGCGCTGGAAACCAGCAAGGGCGACCTGCCGCTGGCGCTGGCGCTCGGGCTGATCCTGCTGGCGGTGGTGCTGCTGTTGAACGCCCTGATCTCCGGGCTGCGGCGCTGGCGCGAGCGGCTCGATGGCGGCACGGTCGGACTGAGTCCGGCGCTGGCGGCATGAAGCGCGACGAATTCGGTGGTCCCCAGGCTGTGACGGTGTTGACAGGCGCCAGCGCGGCAGCCGTGGTGGCGGCCCGACAGCCCTCAACGGGCACGCCCCCACTGTTCGACCTGCGCGACGTCGGCGTGCGGCTCGGCCCGGTCCAGGCACTCAGGGGTGTGACGCTGCAGATCCAGCCGGGCGAACGGGTCGCGCTGGTCGGCGCCAACGGCTGCGGCAAGAGCACCTTGTTGCGCCTGCTCAACGGCCTGCTGGAGCCCGCAGCCGGGCGCATTGTGCGCGATGCGGGTGCCCGCCAGGCCCTGCTGTTCCAGCGCCCGCACATGCTGCGCACCACGGTGCGCAACAACGTGGCGCATCGGCCTCTGGCTGGGGGGGCTGGGCTGGTCGGACGCCCGTACGCGGGCCGCCGAGGCCCTGGCGCGCGTCGGCATGACGGACCTGGCCGGGCGCAACGCGAAGAACCTTTCCGGCGGGCAGCAGCAGCGTCTGGCGCTGGCGCGCGCGTGGGCCAGCCGTCCCGAGGTGCTGCTGCTGGACGAGCCCACGGCCAGCCTGGACCCGCGCGCCAAGCACGAGGTGGAAACGTTGGTGGCGGAATTCACCACAGGGGCCATGTCCGGCCTCACCGGGGCCAGGCCCATTTCACTCGTCTTCGCCAGCCACAACCTGGGCCAGGTGAAGCGCCTGGCCACCCGCGTGGTCTATCTGGAACACGGCCGGGTGCTGGCCGACCTGCCCGTGGATCAATTTTTCAACGGCCCCTTGCTGCAAACGCAGTACCCGGCTGCCCATTTGTTCGTCAAAGGAGAGCTTCCATGAGTATTTTCAAGCGTTTTTGCCATCATCCCAGCGTCAAATGGTCAATGTTAGCTATCGGGTTGATAGCAACATCGGCTGTCCAAGCACAGTCCATCGTCATGTCGTCGACCACATCGACCGAGCAGTCGGGGCTGTTTAGCTACCTGATGCCCGAATTCAAGAAGGCCAGCGGCATTGACGTCAAGGTGGTTGCGCTGGGCACGGGCCAGGCGCTGGATATGGCACGGCGCGGCGACGCCGACGTGGTGTTCGTGCACGACCAGGCTGCGGAGGAGAAGTTCGTGGCCGAAGGCTTCGGTCTCAAGCGCTACCCGGTCATGTACAACGACTTCGTGCTGATCGGCCCCAAGGGGGATCCGGTGGCGACGAAAGGCAGCGACATCGTGGCGGCGCTGAAGAAGATCAGTGCTGCCAACGGTGCCTTCATTTCGCGCGGTGACAAGAGCGGCACCCACGCGGCCGAACTGCGTTTCTGGAGTCAGGCCGGCCTGGCCGACAAAAGGGGCAGCGGCTACAAGGAATGTGGCTGCGGCATGGGGCCGGCACTCAACATGGCGGCGTCCACCGGCGCCTATGTGCTGGCGGACCGCGGCACTTGGCTCAACTTCAAGAATCGCGCCGACCTGGCCGTGCTCGTGGAAGGCGACAACAAGCTGTTCAACCAGTATGGCGTGATGGTCGTCAACCCGGCCAAGCACCCCCATGTGAAGGCGGCGGACGCCCAGAAGTTCGTGGACTGGGTGGTGTCGCCGACGGGCCAGAACGTGATTGCCGGCTACAAGATCGGTGGCGAGCAGTTGTTTTTCCCCAATGCGACCAAGTGAGGCTGTCTCATGCCCACTCCATTCAAAGCGGTTGCGCTGAGCGCAACTGTGATCGGCCTTGCGGGCTGCGGCAGCGCGGGCAAGGCGCCGGTGGCTGGTGAGGCGACCGGCGCTGCGGTGCAGGTCTATGCGGCCGGCAGCCTGCGCGAAGTGCTGACCGCCATTGCCAGCGAGCATGAGGCGCGCACGGGCCAGAAGATCTCACTGACCTTCGGCGCCTCAGGCCTGTTGCGTGAGCGCATTGAAAAAGGTGAGCCCGCACAGGTATTTGCCTCGGCGGACATTGATCATCCGCAACGCCTGGCGGCCCGCGGGGGCTGGCAGGCGCCCGTGGTGTTCACGCGCAACGCCCTGTGTGCGCTGACCAGCGACACGATCACTGCCACGCCGGCCACGTTGCTGGCGACGATGTTGCGGCCCGAGGTCCGCGTGGGCATTTCTACCCCGAAGGCCGACCCGGCGGGCGACTACGCCTGGGCGCTCTTCGGCAAGGCCGACGCGTTGCAACCTGGGGCCACGGCCCGGCTGAAAGCCAAGGCGCTCAAGCTCACTGGCGGCGCGGATTCGCCCAAGCCGCCGGCTGGGCGCGGCACCTACGCCTGGGTCATGGACCAGGGCCAGGCCGATGTGTTTCTGACCTATTGCACCAATGCCGTTTCTGCGAAAAAGGAAGTGCCACGCCTGAAGATCGTGGAGATTCCTGCCGAATTGCAGGTGGGCGCCGCCTATGGAGTGACGGTGCGCTCCGGTGCGCCGCAGGCAGCGAGCGAGTTTTCGCGTGCTTTGCTGGCACCATCTGCGCAAGCCGTGTTCGGCCGGTTCGGATTCAGACAGCCTTGAGGCGTTTCTAGTCCAGCAGCGCCACGCCCTTGACTTGGGCAAACACCCCGCGCCCCGGCAGCAGCTGCAGCGCTTCGGCCGACTTCCGCGTGATGCGCGCCAGCAGGCGGGTGCCCCCCGCATCCAGCGCCACCATGACGTACCCGGGGCTGTCTTCGCGCAACTCGGCCACGCTGGCCGCCAACACGTTGAGGATGCTGGTGTCGGACTGGCGGGTGAGGGTCAGGCTCACATCGCGCGCCTGTACCCGCAGGCGCACGGCCTGCCCGACGGCCCGCGTCGGCTGGCGGGCGGGGCTGACGAACTGCAGGCTGCCACCGGCGAAATCAACCCGCGTGAGGTGAAAGACGGGCTCGTGCGCCTGCACCTGGCCGCTGATCACGGCCGCCGCGCTGTCGCCCTGCGCCAGCGGCAGATTCAGGCGCGTCAACAGCTCCGGCGTCGGGCCGCTGGCGGTGACGCGGCCCGCGTCGAGCAGCACCAGATGGTCGGCCAATCGCGCCACTTCGTCGATGGCGTGGCTGACATAGATGACCGGGATGTCCAGCGCCCGCTGCAGCTCCTCCAGCCAAGGCAGGATCTCGGCCTTGCGCGCGGCGTCCAGTGCCGCCAGCGGCTCGTCCATCAGCAGAAGGCGCGGGCTGGTGGCCAGCGCCCGGGCGATGGCCACGCGCTGGCGTTCGCCGCCCGACAACTCGTGCGGCCAGCGCTGGAGCAGGTGGCCGATGCCCAGCAGGGCCAGCCCATGGTCCCAGCCGTGCCGTCGCTGCGCCTGCGGCGTGCGCCTGAAGCCGAACTTCAGGTTGTCCTGCACGCTCAGGTGCTCGAACAGGCTGGCTTCCTGAAACACGACGCCGACGGCGCGCCGGTGCACCGGCTGAAAGAGGCTCCTGGCGCTGTCCTGCCAGACCTCGCCCTGCACGCAAACCCGCCCGCGCGCAGAAGGTTCGAGGCCGGCGAGCACCCGCAGCAAGGTGGTCTTTCCGGAGCCGGACGGGCCAAACAGGGCGGTGATGCCGCTCCCGGGCAGCGCGAGATCGAGGTCCAGGCTGAAATCCTGCCGCGCCAGCATGGCCCGCACCTCCAGACCCGCCGCAGGCGCGCGGGTCGCGCCGTCAAACATCGGCGTGCCTGTCATGGCCCGGCGTCCTTGCGACGTCGGCCGTTGTACATCTGCAGCGCCAGCAACACGACAAAGGAAAAGCCCAGCATCACGGCGGCCAGCCGGTGCGCGTCGCCGTACTCCATGGCCTCGACGTGGTCGTAGATCTGCACCGAAATCACGCGGGTGACCCCGGGGATGTTGCCGCCGACCATCAGGACCACGCCAAACTCCCCCACGGTATGGGCGAACGCCATGATGGAGCCGGTCACAAGGCCCGGCCGGCACAGGGGCAGCACCACGCTGAAGAAGGTGTCCAGCGGCGCGGCGCGCAGGCTGGCCGCGACCTCCAGCGGGCGCTTTCCCATGGCCTCCATCGCGTTCTGGACCGGCTGCACCATGAAGGGCAGCGAATACAGCACCGAGGCCACGACCAGCCCGGAAAAACTGAACGGCAGCAATCCCAGGCCGAGCGCCTGCGTCCATTGGCCCACCGCGCCCTGCGGCCCCATGAGCACCAGCAGGTAGAAGCCCAGCACGGTCGGCGGCAGCACGATAGGCAGGGCTACCAGCGCACCCACAGGCTTCTTCAGCCAGGACTGCGTGCCAGTCAGCCACCAGGCCAACGGCGTGCCGAGCACCAGCAGGACGAACGTGGTCAGCGCGGCGACGCGCAGCGTCAGGCCGATCGCCTGAAGGTCGGACGGGGTGAGCAGGCCCATGGTCGATGAATGGTCAGACGGCGTAGCCGTAGGACCGGATCAGGTCCTTGATGGCCGGGCTTTTCAGCAGCTTCATCAGGGCCTGGGCCGCTTCGTTGGACGCGCCACGCCGCAGCACCACCGCGTCCTGGCGAATCGGCTCGTACAGGGATTGCGGAATCACCCACATCGAACCGCCTTTCAGCTGCCCGCCCTGCTGCACCTGCGACAGCGCGACGAAGCCCAGTTCGGCGTTGCCGGTCTGCACAAATGCAAGGGTCTGGCCGATGCTTTCACCCTGCACCAGCTTCGGTGCCAGGGCGGCCTGCAGACCCAGCCTGTCGATCACTTGCACGGCGGCTGCGCCGTAAGGAGCGACCTTGGGACTGGCGTAGGCCAGCTTGCGGAAGTTGCCGCTCCTGAGCACCTCGCCCCGGGCATCGACCCGGGTGGCATCGGCCGACCACAGCACCAGCGTGCCCGTGGCGTAGGTGAAGCGGCTGCTGGGCTGGGTCAGCCCGTCTTTCTCAAGCAGGGCGGGGCCCTGGGTGTCGGCGGCCAGCAGCACGTCGAATGGGGCCCCGTTGCGGATCTGCGCGACCAACTTGCCCGTCGCGCCCACTGTGACCTTGGCGGTGTGGCCGGTGGTTCTTTCAAGGATGGCCGCCACCGCCTTGATTGGCTCGGCGAAGTTGGCTGCCACCGCGACCTGCACCTCGCCCGCCAGGCAGGCGGCGGAAAACACCCATCCCGCAGCGCTGCAAGCCAGAACTTTCAAGGCGCTTTTCATCCGTCGTCTTCAAGGCGACGGCGGGCGCCGGCCGAGCTTGCGATAGACCGTGGCGCGGCTGATGCCCAGTGCGCGGGCCGCCTGCTGGACGTTGCCCCGTGCGTCCGCCACGGCTTTGCGGATCATGGCGATTTCAACGTCCTTGAGTTGTACCGGCCCGGTCGCCGGTGCGGTCGTCGGGGCACTGCCGCAACGCTGGGCGATCGCCTGCAGACGCAAGCCGGACCACAGGGGCAACTCCATGGACTGCCCGGATTTGCGGCTGGCGTCGAACAGCATCTCGAAAGGCATTGCAAAGACCTCGCTGCCATGCACCCGGTCCCGGCTCGCGGTGCCGAGTTGCGAGGCCATTTGCCGCGCGGTGGGGTTTGCGCCCGTGACCCAGCCATCGGCGTCCAGGCAGACCAGTCCGTCGGTGTCATCGCCGAGCGCGCGCCCCGGCCAGTTCAGCCGCACCATGAGGCTGTGGGGCTGGCGCAGCATCAGCGCGTTTTCGATGCTGCGCGCAGACTGCGCCACGAGGTGACGCAATTCGGGGCGCTCGATGGCTTCGATGCCGGTCAGGTCGAGCATACCCACGCACGCGCCGTCCGGCCCGAATACGGGTGCGCCGGCGCAGCTGTACACCGAGGTGTCGGCGAAAAAATGCTCGCCACGGTGCAACCAGACGGGTTGCCGTTCGCTCAGCGCGGCGCATATCGCCGTGGTGCCCACCGAGGACTCCGAGAGGTCCACGCCGATGCGCGTGATCAGATCGGCGCGCCGGTCGCTGCGGTCGATTCGGCCGTTGACATCGACCACCACGCCATGCGCGTTCGTCAGGATGGCGAAATAACGGGTGTTGGCGATCGCACGCGCCAAAGTGTCCAGCACCGGACGCGCCGCTTCGACGAGGTCGCGGTTGTGCTCGGTGGTGCGTCGCAGTGCCGGCGCCGACACCATGTCGAAGGTCAGCCGCTGCTCGGGACGGTGTCCGCTGGCCAGGCAGCGCCGCCAAGAGCGCTCGATCCAGGGTTCCACTGCCGTCGTGGGCGTCGGGGCGCCGTCATGCATCACCGCGCGGCGAGCGTCAGCGATCAGCGCGAGCCGGTCTTTGCGCTGCGCGGGAGGCGGGTTGGGCGTGGCGTGCATGGTGGACAGGGGAAGCTCTGGTTTTGATTGTGCTGGATTTTCATTGAGCGAGGCTGACACCCTTGGGCGCCGCGCCTACCCGTCAACTGTCGCAACTTGAGAATTTCGCCAGGCAGGGCACCGCTTTCAGGGTAAATACTAGGTGCAAGTCGAATTCCAGACCGAACAATGGCTATGCACTTCATTTCATAGGCAAGGTGCTTTTTTTGCGCCACACCCCACAGGAGACACATATGCAAAAAGTCTTGCACATCAACGCAGACAAATGCACGGGCTGCATGCAATGCGAGATGGCCTGTTCTTTCGAGAACTATGGCACTTACGCAACCGCCAAGTCGCGCATCAAGGTCTTTGACTTCCACCATACAGGCAAGAAAGTCCCCTATACCTGCACGCAGTGCGACGAAGCCTGGTGCCTGCATGCCTGCCCGGTCGAGGCCATCACGGTCGACAGGGCGACCGGCGCCAAGGTCGTCAACGAGAGCACCTGCGTGGGCTGCAAGGTCTGTACCATCGCCTGCCCGTTCGGCACCATCAACTACGTTGCGGACACCGGCAAGGTGCAGAAATGCGACCTCTGCGGCGGCGAACCGGCCTGCGCCGAGGCCTGCCCCACCGGGGCCATTACCTTCATCGACGCCAACTGGTCCGGCCTGGGCAAGATGGCCCAGTGGGCCGACAAGCTCGGCAATCAAGCAACCGCCGCATAAGGAGAACACATCATGTCCTGGGCTGGAAAAATTCTCCGCGTCAACCTCACCGCGGGCACCGTCAAGTCAGAACCTCTCAACATGGACTGGGCGCAGGCCTATCTGGGCTCAAGGGGCCTGGGTACCAAGTACCTGGTTGAAGAAGTTGATGCCACCGTGGACCCCCTGTCTGCCGACAACAAGATCATCTGGGCCACCGGCCCGTTGACCGGCACCATGGCCTCCACCGGTGGCCGCTATACCGTGATCACCAAAGGCCCGCTGACGGGTGCGATTGCCTGCTCCAACTCGGGCGGTTACTGGGGTGCCGAGTTCAAGATGGCCGGTTGGGACATGGTCATTTTCGAAGGCAAGTCGGCCAAGCCGGTCTTCCTCTACGTCAACGATGATTTCGCCGAACTGCGCGATGCCAGCCACCTGTGGGGCAAGAGCGTCTGGGAAACGGAAGAAATCATCAAGAAGGGTCTGCAAGACCCGCTGACCCGCGTCTCCAGCATCGGCAAGGCCGGTGAAAACGGCGTGCTGTTTGCCGCCGTGGTCAATGATCTGCACCGCGCGGCGGGCCGCTCCGGCGTGGGCGCGGTCATGGGCAGCAAAAACCTCAAGGCGATTGCCGTGCGCGGCACCAAGGGCGTGGGCAACCTGCGCGACCCGAAAGCCTTCATGGCGGCCGTCAAGGCCGGCAAGAAGGTCCTGGCCGAGAACGGCGTCACAGGCACTGGCCTGCCTGCCATGGGTACCCAGGTACTGATGAGCGTGATCAACGAGGTGGGCGGTCTGCCCACCCGCAACCATCAGGACAACCAGTTTGAAGGGGCCAAGGACATTGGCGCCGAAGCCATGGCCACGCCGCGCAAGACCGATGGCAAGAAACAGCTGGTGACCAACCAGGCCTGCTTTGGCTGCACCATTGCCTGTGGGCGCATCAGCAAGATGGACGAGGGCCACTTCACCATTGAAAACAAGCCGCAGTACCGTGGTGCCAATGGCGGCCTCGAATACGAAGCCGCCTGGGCGCTGGGCGCGGCCAATGGCGTGAACGACCTGGAATGCCTGCAATACGCCAACCTGCTGTGCAACGAAGAGGGCATCGATCCGATCACTTTCGGGACCACCGTGGGTGCGGTGATGGAGCTTTACGGCATGGGTGTGCTGACCAAGGAGCAAATCGGCATTGAAGCGAATTTCGGCTCGGCCCGTGCGCTGGCTTTCCTGGCTGAAGAAACCGTCAACGGCCGTGGCTTTGGCGTGGAAATAGGCCAAGGCTCCAAACGCCTCACCGCCAAGTACGGCCACCCGGAACTGTCGATGAGCAGCAAGGGCCAGGAATTCCCGGCCTACGACGGTCGCGCCATCCAGGGCATTGGCCTGGCCTACGCCACCAGCAACCGTGGCGGTTGCCATCTGCGCGGCTACACCATTGCGTCCGAAATCCTGGGTATCCCGGTCAAGACCGATCCGCTGGAAAGCCAGGGCAAGCCCGATCTGGTCAAGGCCTTCCAGGATGCGACCGCCGCGTTTGACTCGTCCGGCCTGTGCATCTTCACCACCTTCGCCTGGGGCCTGCAAGATCTGGCCCCGCAGATGCAAGGTGCGTGCGGCGAGCAGTTCACCGTTGATGAACTGGCGAAGATCGGTGAGCGCATCTGGAACATGGAGCGCGAGTTCAACAACCGTGCCGGCTTCACCAGCAAGGACGACAGCCTGCCCGCCCGCTTGACCAGCGTGGAAGGGGCTTGCAAGACCGGCCCCGCCAAGGGCAAGTTCAACGAACTGGCCACCATGCTGCCGCTTTACTACGAAGCACGCGGCTGGGACAGCGAAGGCCGCCCCACGGCCGCAACCAAAGCGCGTCTGGGCCTGTAGCCCGACTGAGCGCTCGGCAGGCTGATTGGGGTCGGATCTCCGCCCGGGAGCGAAGCGAAGGGTGTGTGCTCTGACCCCATTCAGCCAGAACCAACAAGGGGTTGTTCGGAGCTGAAACCAGCTCGAACAACCCCTTCTTCTTATTGGAGACCCCTGTCATGACCCACCACGTCATCCTCGGTGCCGGCCCGGCCGGTGTCATTGCCGCCGAAACCATTCGCAAGCTGGCGCCACTAGACAGCATCACCCTCATCGGTGACGAGCCTGAGCCGTCTTACTCGCGCATGGCCATCCCTTACCTGTTGATGGGCAATATCGACGAGCGTGGCACCTATCTGCGCAAAAGCCCGACGCACTTTGAAGATCTGGGAATAAATGTGCTTCAAGCCAAGGTGGTGTCGGCGCAAGCAGCTACAAGAACAATCGCATTTGCGAGTGGCGAAACGCTGGTCTACGACACCTTGCTGATCGCCACTGGCTCGCACCCGGTGAGCCCGCCCATTCCCGGCATCCAGTCCGAAGGCGTTCACACCTGCTGGACGCTGGCGGACGCCCGTGCCATTGCCGAGCGCGCCAAACCCGGTGCGCGGGTGCTGCAACTGGGCGCAGGTTTTATCGGCTGCATCATCATGGAATCGCTGGTCGCGCGCGGCGTGCACCTGAGTGTGGTGGAGATGGGCGACCGCATGGTGCCGCGCATGATGGGGCCGACGGCGGGTGGCATGATCCGCGACTGGTGCGAGGCCAAGGGGATTGAAGTCTTCACCGGCACGCGGGTCGAGTCGATTGAACCCGGCCAGCCCTTGAACGTGAAGCTTTCCAACGGCACCACCATGCAGGCCGATCTCGTCATCAGCGCCGCTGGCGTGCGCCCGGCCATCGGCTTTCTGGAACACTCGGGCATCACCTGCCTGCTGGGCGTGTTGACCGACGAACATCTGCAAACCAACGTGCCCGGCGTGTTTGCCGCCGGTGACTGCGCCGAGGCCTTTGACAAGGTCAGCGGCAAGACCATGGTCAGCGCCATTCAGCCCAACGCCTCCGAGCAGGCGCGCATCGCCGCCACCAACATGGTCGCCTTCGCACGCGGCAAACCGGCGCCGGCCGACCTTAAAGGCGTGACGCAAATCAACGTTCTGGACACCCTGGGCCTCGTCTCGGCCAGTTTCGGCGACTGGCAGGGCAAGCCGGGCCATGACCATGTGGAACTGACCGACAAGGCCACGGGGCGTCATCTGAGCCTGCGTTTTCAGGACGACGTGATGGTGGGCTGCAACGCGGTCGGCTGGACCGAACACATTGGCGTGATGCGTGGCCTGGTCGAAGGCCAGATCAAGCTGGGTGAGTGGAAAGACAAGCTGATGCAGGACCCCACCCGCCTGGTGCAGGCCTACCAGGCCTCGGCACTGGGGCAGCACGACTGGTCCGGCGGCAAAACCGGGCGCAAGCGCTAGGGGCTCGCGCAGGCATGAACATCACCTTCAAGCTTTTCGCCTCGCTCACCGACTACCTGCCCACGGAGGCGAAATACACCAACCTGGTGGCGCTGGACATTGCGCCTGACACCACCATTGGCCAACTGGTGGAGCAGTTCCGCCTGCCTGCGAAGCAGGTGCATCTGGTGCTGGTCAACGGGCACTACATTGCGCCCGAGCAACGCGCCAGCAAAACCCTGACGGAAGGCGATGTGCTGGCCATCTGGCCGCCGATTGCCGGCGGGTGACTCTCTGCCCCCGGTGATGGGTGGGCGCCATGGAAAACTGCAGGCCGGGTCCGCTGGCTTGCGCACCGGCGGCTGCCGCATCATCCGTTGTTCAGGTCGACAAACGCATCCATCACCAGGTGCGGGTTCTTCATCAATTCGTCCTTCCAGGCCCCCAGGTGGCGGTGTGACTGGATCAGGCCGCGGATCGCGCCCACGTGGTGCGGGTGGCCGATGGTGATGGCGCCAATCAACAGGTCGCCATCGAAACACAGGCGCGTGTAGATGAAGTTGGTTTCGTCCACCACTTCGGTGAGGTCCCCACCGGGGACGCCATTCCACATCCCGAAGGTGTGGGAGATCAGGCCCACCGTGTCCAGCACGTTCATGCTCAGGCTGCCGCGGTAGGGCACTTCCTTGCCGAGCATGTTCAGTGCGGCGACGCGGCCATGCTCGGTGGCGGTGGGTTGCAAGGCATGCACGACCCACTCGCCGGTGGAGAAGTCACGCCCCTGGGCGACATCGCCGGCGGCGTAAATGTGCGGGACGGTGGTGCGCATGTGCGCGTCGATCACGACGCCGCTTCGGATCTCCGCCTCGGTGCCTTCGAGAAACGACACATTCGGATGCACGCCGGTGGCCAGAATGATCAGATCCGCGTCGATGCTGCGGGTGTCCATGACCAGGCGCGGGCCCGGTTCAATGCCCAGGACGCGTCCGGTGGTGATGACTTCGACGCCGCGGCCCTCCAGCCAGCGCTGCAACATGCCGCTGCCGACCGGGGTCATCATCGAACGCAGAATCTGGCCCGAGCGCCCAGCCACCACCGACAGCTTGGCGCCGCTGTTGACCAGCGACTTCATGCACACGCCCGCGACGAAACCCGCACCCAGCATGACCACGCGTGCGCCGGGCACGAGCTTGGCGGCGATCTGGTGGGCATCCTCCAGCGTCCAGCACGTCACCGCGCCGGCCACATCGGTGCCAGGGATGGGTGGCAGCGACGGGGAGGAGCCGGTGGCCACCAGCAAGCGGTCATAGGGGAGTTGTGTGCCGTCTTCCAGATCGACCTGGCCACCGTTCGGACCGGCATGCACCTTGAGCGCCTTGCCATGGAGGTAGCGGATGCCCAGCGCTTGCAGATGGTTGAGCGAGCGGCGCTGGCGGGCGCCCCCATCGTCGATGGCGCCGCTGAGGATGTAGGGGATGGCCATGCGCGCATAGGGCTCCCCGGGTTCCCCACCGACCAACGTGATGGTGGCCTGGGAATCATTTTCGCGCAGGGTTTCCGCTGCGCGCACGCCGGCGGGACCGGCACCGATAATGACAAAGTTCATGGTCGTTCACCTTTGTGCATCCGGTGTGGATGCGTTTTCATCAAGCTCGGCAAGCTCTGAGCCTTGTCTTGCCAGAAGCATGGCAGTGCAGCCGAGGACCCTTTTTGCAGTGTAGCGAATATGCCTTGGCGCGTCTGCCGCGCAAGGTACAAAGTACGCCCCATCTGCAACAAAAAACCAAACTGCTTTGGCCCCCGGGCGCGGCCAGGAAAACTGAAGCGGTGCGGTGAACGAGCGGTGCTGCTAAAGTTGTCGCATGCAGATCACTCTGAAGCGCTTTGCCTCGCTGAGCGATTGCATGCCAGCGCAGGCGGGAAGCAGCCATGTCACCGGGCTCGACGAGGCGCCCGACGCGCCGATCAGGTGGGTCATCGAGCCCTTTGGGCTGCCGCCGAAAAGGGTGCACCAGGTGCCGGGCAGCGGGAGCCGCATTGAACCGGACCAGCGCCTGACGCACACCCTGCGCGAGGGCGATGTGCTGATGATCCGGGCGCCCATGGCCGGCGGCTGAGTGGCCCGCCAGTTTGCCCCTCTTCATCTGAATCCCCGGAGTTCCCATGCAGTCTTTTTACGCCGAGCGATTTGACCGCGAAATGGGCTGCACCGAGGCAGAGTGGCTGGCGTGGTTGCCCAACGCCATTGGCGACAACTTCTGGAAGCTGCAGGACAAGGCGGCGGGGGTGCGCATCGGCGACGGCGCGCTGGGGCTGACCTGGTCGGTTGGCGCGCCGCGCGTGATCGCCCTGATACGCATGCCGCGCCTGCTGGTCAATTTCCGCTTTGCCGGGCTCGACGAGGCCCAGCGCTACGCCTTCATGAAGCGCTTTGACCTCTACATGCAGCGCGGCGGTGGCTGACGCCGAAAAGAAAGTCTTCCCGGCGCGAAATCCCCGTTGGCTGCTTTTTTCCGTTCTTCTGCGAACTTCGCGGGCTCAGCCGGGGGGAACGCCGGCTGGCGCGCCGCCCGACAACGGCATTTCGCCACCCAGTGCGTCGAAAAG
>CAVSCI010000015.1:0-95340 GCA_963726365.1 uncultured beta proteobacterium
CTATCACCTGCTATGGCCAGCCTTTCCAGACTGTTCCGTTAAGAGTCGTGCTATCACTAACAGGCTTTTCCGATTTCGCTCGCCACTACTTTCGGAATCTCGGTTGATGTCTTTTCCTCGAGCTACTGAGATGTTTCAGTTCACCCGGTTCGCCTCGCATACCTATGTATTCAGTATGCGATACCTTTGCAGGTGGGTTTCCCCATTCGGAAATCTCCGGATCAAAGCTAATTTGCCAGCTCCCCGAAGCTTATCGCAGGCTATCACGTCCTTCGTCGCCTATCATCGCCAAGGCATCCACCACATGCTCTTATTCACTTGACCCTATAACTTTGACGTTTCTTTCGAAATCAAAATCGTTTCAAGGAATGATGTCAGGTCTTTCACCTGACGCGTTATGCCGTCTCCAAATTTTCATCTGGAGTATTCGAATTTCAAACGTGAAGTCTGATATTCATTTTGACGCAATCAAAAAACTATGTCGTTAGCGGCACGGTCTGCACTAAACCTTTACGAATGTGCAGTTTCCGCTAACAACGCTGATTAAACTCTATGAATTTTTAAAGAACAGCCGATTGGTCAGGAGATCCTGATCAACAACAAAGAGGCCTCTTGCGAAGCCGCTTTGGTGTTGAATGACAAGTATCGTTGGTGGTGGAGGATGACGGGATCGAACCGACGACCCCCTGCTTGCAAAGCAGGTGCTCTCCCAGCTGAGCTAATCCCCCAGTTTGATTGGACGACGGTGGTGGGTCTGGTTGGTCTCGAACCAACGACCCCCGCCTTATCAAGACGGTGCTCTAACCAACTGAGCTACAGACCCAAGCCGGTCACTTATGACCAGGCATGAACCCTAGTCGTCAGCGACAACCTTCCAACAACCGATAAGTGTGAGCGTTCAAATTTGACTGCAGTTTCCAGAAAGGAGGTGATCCAGCCGCACCTTCCGATACGGCTACCTTGTTACGACTTCACCCCAGTCACGAACCCTGCCGTGGTAATCGCCCTCCTTGCGGTTAGGCTAACTACTTCTGGCAGAACCCGCTCCCATGGTGTGACGGGCGGTGTGTACAAGACCCGGGAACGTATTCACCGCGACATTCTGATCCGCGATTACTAGCGATTCCGACTTCACGCAGTCGAGTTGCAGACTGCGATCCGGACTACGACTGGTTTTATGGGATTAGCTCCCCCTCGCGGGTTGGCAACCCTCTGTACCAGCCATTGTATGACGTGTGTAGCCCCACCTATAAGGGCCATGAGGACTTGACGTCATCCCCACCTTCCTCCGGTTTGTCACCGGCAGTCTCATTAGAGTGCCCAACTGAATGTAGCAACTAATGACAAGGGTTGCGCTCGTTGCGGGACTTAACCCAACATCTCACGACACGAGCTGACGACAGCCATGCAGCACCTGTGTTACGGCTCTCTTTCGAGCACCAAGCCATCTCTGGCGAGTTCCGTACATGTCAAAGGTGGGTAAGGTTTTTCGCGTTGCATCGAATTAAACCACATCATCCACCGCTTGTGCGGGTCCCCGTCAATTCCTTTGAGTTTCAACCTTGCGGCCGTACTCCCCAGGCGGTCAACTTCACGCGTTAGCTTCGTTACTGAGTCAGTGAAGACCCAACAACCAGTTGACATCGTTTAGGGCGTGGACTACCAGGGTATCTAATCCTGTTTGCTCCCCACGCTTTCGTGCATGAGCGTCAGTACAGGCCCAGGGGATTGCCTTCGCCATCGGTGTTCCTCCGCATATCTACGCATTTCACTGCTACACGCGGAATTCCATCCCCCTCTGCCGTACTCTAGCTATACAGTCACAAATGCAGTTCCCAGGTTGAGCCCGGGGATTTCACATCTGTCTTATATAACCGCCTGCGCACGCTTTACGCCCAGTAATTCCGATTAACGCTTGCACCCTACGTATTACCGCGGCTGCTGGCACGTAGTTAGCCGGTGCTTATTCTTACGGTACCGTCATTAGCCCACTTTATTAGAGCAGGCCGTTTCGTTCCGTACAAAAGCAGTTTACAACCCGAAGGCCTTCATCCTGCACGCGGAATGGCTGGATCAGGCTTGCGCCCATTGTCCAAAATTCCCCACTGCTGCCTCCCGTAGGAGTCTGGACCGTGTCTCAGTTCCAGTGTGGCTGGTCGTCCTCTCAGACCAGCTACAGATCGTTGGCTTGGTGAGCCTTTACCCCACCAACTACCTAATCTGATATCGGCCGCTCCATTCGCGCGAGGTCTTGCGATCCCCCGCTTTCATCCGTAGATCGTATGCGGTATTAGCGTAACTTTCGCTACGTTATCCCCCACGATTGGGCACGTTCCGATATATTACTCACCCGTTCGCCACTCGCCACCAGGTTGCCCCGTGCTGCCGTTCGACTTGCATGTGTAAAGCATTCCGCCAGCGTTCAATCTGAGCCAGGATCAAACTCTATAGTTCGATCTTGATTTTTTCGCTCTTTCGAGCAACTCATAAATTGGAATCGACGTGATTTTCTTTGACGAACATCACATCTTTTTTACTTCATGAGCGTTTGTAAGTCAGTTAAGACTTAGTTCCGAAGAACTTGGCAATCGCCTTCAAACGCCCACACTTATCGGCTGTAAATTTTTAACGAACCCCTCGCAAAACCCAGACTCTTCGTCTGGATCCCGCCAACTCGCTGTGATCAGCTGAGCCTTCTATTATGACATGTTTTTTTAAGTCTTGTCAAACTTTAGGGTTTTCCCGATGACCCGGTGTCGCTACCACGTCTTCGACCCCAACTTCTTGCTGCTTTCGCAGCCGCCTAGGAAAAAGTTTTCTTCGGCGAAGCCCTCCACTATAGCACGCTTTTTTGCCCCTTTTCCGGCAGATGCAAAACTTTTGTTGAGCTTCGATGCCGTCACCGGCGGGCGCACTGTTGCGGGGGACAAATTTTAGCACAGCCGCGCCTCAAACGGGCCATGGCAGCGCCGCATTTCGACCTTCACACACGCGCCAAGGCGCTGCACCCGGATAATCCCTGCCACATGGCACTGATCACCCTCATAGACGCCCACCTGGCCTTTGGCCACGTGGCACTCCTCGACAAGACTGGCTTCTCCCTTGAGAGCGGCGAGCGCGTCGGACTCATCGGACGCAACGGCGCTGGCAAGTCCTCGCTGCTCAAGATACTGGGGGGTATGGAGAAGCCCGACGACGGCATGGTGCAGTTCCAGCAGGGCGTGCGCCTGGCCTTCGTTGCCCAGGAACCGCAGCTGAACCCGGAAGACACCGTGTTCACTTCGGTGAGTGCAGGCCTCAAGGGATTGATCCAGCTGATCGACCAGTACACGCACAGCCAGGGCGACCTCGATACCCTGCAGAGCGCGATTGAAGCCCAGGACGGCTGGAACTGGGAGCAGCGCGTCGACGAGACCCTGCATCGCCTGCATCTGGATCCCCAGGCGCGGATCAGCGACCTTTCCGGCGGCACCCGCAAGCGTGTCGCCCTGGCCCAGGCGCTGGTGACCCAGCCCGACGTATTGCTGCTCGATGAGCCCACCAACCACCTGGACCTCGACTCCATCCAGTGGCTGGAACAACTGCTGATCGACTTCAAGGGCAGTGTCGTCGCCATCACCCACGACCGTTCCTTCCTGGACCGCGTCGCCACCCGCATCGTCGAACTCGACCGGGGCCAGCTGCGCTCCTACCCGGGCAATTTCGGCGCCTACCTGATCCAGAAAGACGAGCAGCTGGCGCAAGAGGCGGTGATTCAGGCCAAGGCCGACAAGCTGCTGGCGCAGGAGGAAATCTGGATCCGCAAGGGTGTGGAAGCCCGCCGCACCCGCGCCCAGGCGCGCATCGTGCGGCTCGGTGAATTGCGCGCCAAGCACCAGGCACGGCGCGAGGTCGTGGGCAGCGTGACGATGGACGTGAACAGCGGCGCGGCCAGCGGCAAGCTGGTAGCCGAACTCACCCATGTCTCCAAAACCTTTGGCGAACGCTGCATCGTGCGCGACTTTTCCGCCACCATACTGCGCGGCGACAAGATCGGCCTGCTCGGACCCAACGGCGCGGGCAAGACGACCCTTCTCAAGCTGATCCTGGGTGAACTCAAGGCGGACCCGGCACCGGCCAACTCACCCAAACCCGAACCCGGGCACAGCCCTTGGGGCACCGTGCGCCAGGGTGCCAACATCTCCGTGGCCTATTTCGACCAGATGCGCAATGCGCTGGACCTCGACGCCACCCTCGAAGACTTCATCAGCCCCGGCAGCGAGTGGATCGAGATCGGCGGCAAGCGCCAGCACGTCAAGAGTTACCTCGGCGACTTCCTGTTCTCGCCGGCCCGAGCCAACTCGCCGGTACGCTCCCTGTCGGGTGGCGAACGCAACCGCCTGCTGCTGGCCCGCCTGTTTGCCCGACCGGCGAACGTGCTGGTGCTCGACGAGCCGACCAACGACCTCGACATCGACACTCTGGAGTTGCTGGAGGACCTGCTGCAGAACTACGACGGCACGGTGTTTCTGGTCAGCCACGACCGCACCTTCCTCGACAACGTGGTCACCAGCACGATCGCCTTCGAAGGCGACGGTCAGTGGCGCGAGTACGAGGGCGGCGTGCAAGACTGGCTGGTGCAGTCGGCGCGCACCCAAGCCATTCAGGATGCGGCAAAAAAAGTAGCAAACAAAGGCCTTCCGGCGCTGGGAAATGCCGGGAAAGCCTTGAAAAATCAGCACAAGCCCGACGCCAGCACCTGCCAAACTCAGCTACAAGGACCAGCGCGAGCTCGACGCCCTGCCCGGACGCATCGATGTGCTGGAGAAGGAACAGCAGGCCCTGCGCGCCGAACTGGCCGATGGCAGCCTCTACAGCCGCGACCCCGAACGCGCGACCGCACTGCATGCCCGGGACACCGCCATCGATGACGAACTGATGGCCGCGATGGAGCGATGGGAAGCCCTCTCGGCGCGCTGACTCAGCGTTCCATCGCCTTGATCTGCCGGGTCAGCACGCTCCAGAAATCCGCCTCTTGCGTGGTTGCGAAGTTGATGCGCATCAGCGTGCTGGGGCTGCGGGTGGCATGAAACAGCGCCCCCGGCGCGATCAGATAGCCCTCGTCCAGCATGCGCTGCGCCAGTTGGTCGGTGTCCACGCCCGTGTCCACCCAGCCGAACAGGCCGGCCGGCTCGGCGGCAAAGGTGCAGCCGGCCTGCAGCGCCAGCTTGACGCTGCGGCTGCGGGCGGCATCCAGCCGCGTGCGGATGCGCTCGGCATGGCGGCGCAACTGGCCCTGTTCGATGCAGTGGGCCAGCGCCTTTTCCAGCAGGCTGGGCGTGGTCAGCGTGGCCAGCAACTTGGTGTCCAGCAGGCGCTCCACCAGATCGGGCGGCGCAGCCATGAAGCCGATGCGCCAGTTCGGCGCCAGGATCTTGGCGAAGCCGCTGACATAAATCGTGCGCTGCAGGCCGTCGAGCACGCTCATGCGGGTGGCATGTTCAGGCGCGATGTGGCTGTAGGTGTCGTCCTCCACCACATGGAAGTTGCAGGCCTGCGCCAGTTGCAGCACGCGGTGCGCATGGCCCGGCGTGAGGCTGTAGCCCGTGGGGTTGTGCAGCACGCTGACGCTGACGAACAGTTTGGGTGCGTGCATTTCACAGTAGCGCGCCATCACCTCGATGTCCGGCCCGGCCGGCCCGCGCGGCACCGGCAGGATGCGCATGCCCAAGGCATCGAGCCGGGCAAACTCCACCGCCCAGCCGGGCTCCTCCACCATCACGCAGTCGCCCGCCTTCAGCAGGGTGCGGCTCACGATGTCGAGCGCGTGGGTGGCGCCCACGGTGGTGATGATCTGGCCGGGGGCGGCCGGCACGCCCAGCGCCATCAGGCGCGCCGACAGCACCCGGCGCAGATGGCTGTCGCCCAAGGGTTCACCGTATCTGAGCGAGCTTTCCTGCAGCGCCGCGGTGCTGGTGACCTTGCGCACGGCCGCCGTCATGAAGTTCGTCGCCAGCCAGTCCGGCGGAAAAATCCCCATGCCCGGCTGGGGCTTCGGCCCGGTCGGGTGGAACATGCCGCGGATCAGCGCCGTGGCGTTGACCGGCGAGACGATGCGATCCGGTGCACCCGGGGCGCCAGGCGATCCTGTTTTCAGAGCATCCGGTGACCCATTGATGCTGGGAAGCGCCGCCTTTGGCACCCAATCCCGGACAAAGAAGCCCCGGTGCGGCCGCGCCTCGATGAGGCCCTGCGCCAGCAACTGGTCGTAGGCGGCGACCACCGTGGACGGGCTGACCTCATGCTGATCAGCACATTGGCGCACACTGGGCAGGCGGGCGCCGGGCGCCAGCAGGCGGTCGCGGATGCGCGTGGCAAAACGTCCGGCAAGCTGCTCCGTCAATGACTGGGAGGCGGTTCGCATCAGCATGTTGATTCCTGAAGAGTCGGGGACAGAGCAAAGTTCACTTCGTGTACCTCTTGGGCTGTCCCGCAAGTTTTTCCGGTGTGTGGACAAAATCAACCGTACAGTTTCACATCTGAGACGCTCAACTGTATTGATTGTGTATTGTCTTCAAAGGATAAAGTAAGGCCCATGAACTGGCAAGCCCCCGTCCCATGACCGCCGCCGAATTCAGCGCCCTGCTGCTGTTGTCCGCGGCCACCAGCTTCACGCCGGGGCCGAACACCACGCTGTCCACCGCGCTGGCCGCCAATTTCGGCTTGAAGCGGGCGATGCGATTTGTCTGCGCGGTGCCGGTGGGCTGGGGCCTGCTGTTCACGCTGTGCGCGGTCGGCCTCGGTGCGCTGGTGGTTGCCCAGCCCGCGCTGCGCTGGGGCATCCTGGGTGGCGGCGTCACCTACCTGCTTTGGCTGGCGTGGAAACTCAGCGGCAGCCGCTCGCTGGTGCAGGTCGATGCCTCGCGCCTGAATGTCACGTTCTTCCAGGGCGTGATGCTGCAGTTCCTCAACATCAAGGCGTGGATGCTGGCACTGTCGGTCGTCGCCGGCTGGATTGCCGGGCGGCCCGATGCCACCGAGCGCACCCTGCAGGTGCTGCCGCTGATGCTGGCCTTTGGCTTCTTCAGCAACCTGGCCTACGCGAGCGTCGGCTCGCTGCTGCGCGGCTGGCTGGCCCACGGGCAGCGCCTGCTGGTGTTCAACCGCTGCATGGCCGCGGCGCTGGTCCTCACCGCCGTCTGGATGATCCGGAGCGCGCCATGACGACGGGCAATACATCCAGCGCCCATCACCTGACCCCCGAAGAAGTCCGCGGCCTGTGGCTCGGCCTGCTCGGCGTGCTGATCTTTTCGCTGACCCTGCCTATGACACGGCTGGCCGTGGGCTCGCCCGAGGCGCCGCAGCTCTCCGGCCTGTTCATTGCCTTTGGCCGCGCGGCCGTCGCCGGTGCCTTAAGCCTGTTCTTCCTCGCCTTCACGCGCGCGCCGAAGCCCGCGCGGGGCGACTGGCCGCTGATCTTCGCCATCGCTGCCGGCGCGGTGTTCGGATTCCCGCTGTGCACCTCGATCGCGATGCGGCATGTCGAAGCCGTTCACGCCAGCGTGATCCTCGGCGTGCTGCCGCTGGCCACGGCGCTGGTCGGCGCGTGGGCGCACCAGCAGCGGCCGTCCTGGGGATTCTGGGCCTGCGCCGCGCTGGGCAGCGCCCTGGTGATGGGCTTTGCGGTGCTGAGGTCAGGCGCGGCCGCCGGCAGCCTGTCGATCCACTGGGCCGACGGCCTGCTGCTCGCGGCCATGGCCTGGGGCGCGCTGGCCTACGTGGCCGGCGGCAAGCTCTCGGGCCGGCTGCGCGCCGACCATGTGATCTGCTGGGCGCTGGTCATCTCGCTGCCCGTCACCGCGCCGGCCACCCTGCTCACCTGGCCGACGAATGCGATCGCGCCAGGCGCCTGGTGGGCGTTCGGCTACGTGGCGGTGTTCTCCATGTGGATCGGCTTTTTTGCCTGGTACCGCGGCCTGGCGCTGGGCGGCACGGTGCGGGTCAGCCAGGTGCAACTGGTGCAGCCGTTCTTCTCCATGCTGCTGGCCGTGCCACTGCTGGGCGAGAAACTCGACGCCGTGACGCTGGGTTTCGGCCTGGCCGTGATCGCCACGGTGTTTCTGGGCAAAAGGATGCCGGTGCAGGCAACGAAGACAATCACGAGATTCAAGCAAGGAACCCCATGACGAACTGGACGATGGCCCGACGCGCCGAAAAAATGAACCCCTCGGTGATCCGCGAGATCCTCAAGGTCACCGAGAAGCCCGGCATCATCAGCTTTGCCGGTGGCCTGCCCTCGCCCAAGACCTTCCCGGTCGAGGCCATGCTCGAAGCCACGCAGCAGGTGCTCACGCATGACGGCCGCGCCTCGCTGCAGTACGCCGCCAGCGAAGGCTACGGCCCGCTGCGCGAGTGGGTCGCGCACGACCTGCTCAAGCAGGGCATGCAGGTCAGCCCCGACCAGGTGCTGATCACCACCGGCAGCCAGCAAGGGCTGGACCTGGTGGCCAAGATCCTGATCGACGCGGACAGCCGCATCCTGGTCGAGACGCCCACCTACCTCGGCGCGCTGCAGGCCTTCACGCCGATGGAGCCGCAGGTGGTGAGCGTCGACAGCGACGACAGCGGCGTAGATCGCCGACGACCTGCGAGCCAAGGCAGGCGATGGCGCCGGAAACCGCGCGCGCTTCGTCTACCTGCTGCCCAATTTCCAGAACCCCACCGGCCGCACCATGACCGAGGCGCGCCGCGCCGCCGTGGCCGCCGTGGCGGTCGAAGCCGGCCTGCCGATCATCGAAGACAACCCCTATGGCGACCTGTGGTTCGACGCCGCGCCGCCTCCCTCGCTGGCGTCGCGCCACCCCGACGGCACGGTGTACCTCGGCTCGTTCTCCAAAATTCTGGCGCCCGGCCTGCGCCTGGGCTACCTGGTGGCGCCCGAAGGCGCTCTACCCCAAGCTGCTGCAGGCCAAACAGGCCGCCGACCTGCACACGCCCAGTTTCAACCAGCGCATCGTCTCCGAAGTGCTGAAAAACGGCTTCATCGACCGCCACGTGCCCACCATCCGCGCGCTCTACAAGCAGCAGTGCGCGGCCATGCTGGCCGCGCTCGACCGTGAGATGGCCGGCCTGGATTTCACTTTCAACCGGCCGGCCGGCGGCATGTTCCTGTGGGCGCGCCTGCCCGCCGGCGTGGACGCCGTGGGTCTGCTGCCCAAGGCGGTGGAAAAGAACGTGGCCTTCGTGCCCGGCGCAGCCTTCTACGCCGACCATGCCGATCCGCGCACGCTGCGCCTGTCGTTCGTCACGGCCAGCGTCGACCAGATCAACACCGGCATTGCCGCGCTGGCGCAGGCGATCCGCGAGTACCGCGGCTGAGCCATGCCCGGCGTTGTGCCGTCACTCGATGAGCCCGCGCCGGCGGGGACGCTCAGGCTCTGGGGCCGCACCAGTTCGATCAACGTGCGCAAGGTGCTCTGGACGCTGCAGGCCATCGGCGTTCCCTTTGAGCGCATCGACGCCGGCCTGAGCTTCGGCGTCGTTACAACCCCCGGTTATCTGGCGCACAACCCGAATGCGCTGGTGCCGCTGCTGCAGGATGGCGACTTCGTGCTTTGGGAGTCCAACGTCATCGTGCGTTACCTGTGCGCCAGGTACGCACCGGGCAGCCTTTACCCTGCCGACCTGCAACAGCGCTTCGACGCCGAGCGCTGGATGGACTGGCAGCAGACCACGCTGAACCCCGCCGGCAGCCCCGGCTTCAAGCAGTGGATCCGCACGCCGGAGGCCGAGCGCGAGCCGGCCGTGATCGAGCGCTCGCGCGCCGCCACCGAGCCGCTGCTGGCGCTGCTGGATGGGCACCTTGCCACCCGCGCCTGGATGGCCGGTGAGCACTTCACCATGGCCGACATCCCGATCGGCTGCGAAATCCACCGCTGGTGGGGCCTGCCGCAGCCGCGTCCGGCCCTGCCGCATCTGGAGCGCTGGTACGCCGCCGTGCAGGCGCGCCCGGCCACCCGTGGTGTGCTGGACCTTCCTCTGAGCTGATCGCCCGCGTTGACCCGCCCGCACGACCCTTTCCTTTTCCCAGGACCACCCATGGCCATCCGCCCCTTCAAACAGATCGACGTCTTCACCGCCACGCCCTGTTACGGCAACCCGCTGGCTGTGGTGCTCGACGGCTCAGGCCTGAGCGACGCGGCCCTGCAACGCTTCGCGCACTGGACCAACCTGAGCGAGACCAGCTTCGTGCTGCCGCCCACCGAGGCCGGCCGTGCGGCCGGTGCCGACTACCGGGTGCGCATCTTCACGCCCGGTGCCGAGTTGCCATTTGCCGGCCACCCGACGCTGGGCACCTGCCACGCGTGGCTTGAGGCGGGCGGTGTGGCGCAGAACCCGGAATTCGTCGTACAGGAATGCGGCGTCGGCCTGGTGCGCATCCGCCAGCGCGGGCAACTGCGGGCCTTTGCGGCGCCGGCGTTGACACGCTGCGCGCCGGACGCCGCCCTGCTGACCGCCGTGATCGCTGCGCTGGGTTTGCAGCCACAGCAGGTGCTGGCCGCCGAGTTGCTCGACAACGGGCCGGTCTGGCTGGGCCTGCTGCTCGACAGCCCCGAGACCGTCCTGGCGCTGGACCCCGACCATGCCGCGCTCAAGGAACTGGGGCAAAAAGTGGGCATTGCCAGCGTCAGGCGGTCACAGGATGCTATTCAATTGATATCACGCTCGAGCCGGGAAGCCAAGGCGTTCGACGGGCATGCCGCGCCGACCCTGGCCCAGCCCGACCTTGAGGTCCGCGCCTTTGCCGCGCCGGTCGGCGTCAACGAAGACCCGGTCACCGGCAGCCTGAACGCCAGCCTGGCGCAGTGGCTGATCGCCGACGGCCACCTGCCCGAGCGCTACCTCGCTGGCCAGGGCGGCTGCCTCGGGCGTGACGGGCGGGTGCACATCGAGCGCGACGCGGCGGCCCAGGTCTGGGTCGGCGGCGAATCGGTCACCTGCATCAACGGCACGGTGACGCTGTGACGACGCCCAACGCATCCGGCACCGCGACAGCCGGCGCGCTGGACCATCTGGTCATCATGGCTGCCAGCCTGGCCGAAGGCGTGGCCTGGTGCGAGGCCACGCTGGGCGTGACCCCGGGCCCCGGCGGTGAACACCCGCTGATGGGCACGCACAACCGCCTGCTGCGCATCGCCACGCCGGACTTCCCCAACGCCTACCTTGAGATCATCGCTATCAACCCAGTAGCAAACAAAGACCGCAGGACGCTGGGATCGTGCTGGTTTGACATGGAAAACCCGGCTTTGGGCGCCCAGGTGGCCCGCCACGGCCCGCAACTCATCCACTGGGTCGCCCGCGTGCCCGACGTGCGGCGCCGCCGTGGCCTCGCTGGCCGCGCAGGGCATCGACCGTGGCGATGTGATCCAGGCCAGCCGCGCCACGCCCAACGGCCTGCTGCAATGGCAGATCACCGTGCGCCCGGACGGCCAGCGGCTGATGGACGGCTGCCTGCCCACGCTGATCCAGTGGGGCGACACCCATCCCGCCGCGTCGATGCCCGACAGCGGTGTGACATTGCAGACCCTGTCCTGCAGCACCCCGACGCCGCCCTCCTGGCCGCGGCCTGCGACGGCCTTGGGCTTGCCGCAAGCCACCGTCACACCTGGCCCGGCGCGCCTGAGCGCCCGCCTGCAAACGCCCAAGGGCCTGATCGAGCTTCACTCCGGGAATCCGCTTTCATGATGCACCTGCCCGACCTCCCCGAAATCAAGGCCGCCGCCCGCGTGGTCTACCGCCATTTCCAGGCCACGCCGCAGTACCGCTGGGCCCTGCTCAGCCAGCGCCTGGGCACCGACTGCTGGGTCAAGCACGAGAACCACACGCCGGTGGGCGCCTTCAAGATCCGCGGCGGGCTGACCTATTTCGAGCAGCTGGCGCAAACCGGCGTGCTGCCGCGCGAAGTCATCAGCGCCACGCGCGGCAACCACGGCCAGAGCATCGGCTGGGCGGCGCGCGCCCACGGCGTGGCCTGCACCATCGTCGTGCCGCACGGCAACTCGGTGGAAAAGAACGCGGCGATGCGCGCCCTGGGCGTGACGCTGATCGAACACGGCGACGACTTCCAGGCAAGCCGCGAGCACGCCGAGCAGCTGGCCGACGCATGCGCGGCGCGCACATGGTGCCGAGTTTTCACCCGGCGCTGATCAGCGGCGTCAGCACCTACTGGTGGGAATTCTTCAAGGCCGTGCCGCAGCTCGACGTGGCCTATGTGCCGATCGGCCTGGGTTCGGGCGTGTGCTCGGCGATTGCCGCCAAGCTGGCGCTGGGCCACCAGGCGCGCATCGTCGGCGTCGTGAGCACGCTGGCCACCACCTACGCCGACTCGCTGGCGGCCGGCCGCGTGGTGGAAGCGCCGGTCAGCACGCTGCTGGCCGACGGCATGGCCGTGCGCGTGGCCGATGTCGATGCGCTGGACGTACTGACGCAGCACCTGGACCACATCGTGCAGGTCAGCGACGCCGAAGTCGCCCAGGCCATGCGCGACCTGTTCACCGACACCCACAACGTGGCCGAAGGCGCGGGTGCGGCCAGCTTTGCCGCGGCGATGCAGGAGCGCGACAGTCTCAAAGGTCAGGTTGTGGGCACCACGCTGTGCGGTGGCAATGTGGACGCGCGGGTGTTTGCGCAGGTGCTGGGCGGCGACTGACCCGCAACCGGCTTGCGCGAGCGCACACCCGCGCCTGGCCACAGCCAGCGCATCCGCTGGCGTGCAAAAACCACCATGCCCGGCACCTTCGTCGCACCGGGGACAAAGCCACGCCGCCGATTCGTTCACCATCAAAGCCATGGGAACCCTTTATCTCGTGCGCCACGGCCAGGCCTCGTTTGGCGCAGACGACTACGACCAGCTCAGCGAACTCGGGCGGCGCCAGAGCCTGCGTCTGGGCGAATACCTGGCCGCCAAGGGCATCACCTTCGACGCCGTGCTGACCGGCACGCTGCGCCGCCACGCGCAGACCTGGGACGGCATCGCCGAGGGCGCAGCTCTGGATCTGCAGCCCCTGCTTTTTCCGGGCCTGAACGAATACGACAGCCATGCGGTGATCGAGGCCGTGCATCCCCTCCCGCTGGAAAAACCCGACACGCCCGAGCTCTACCGCCACCACTTCCGCCTGCTGCGCGACGGCCTGGCACAGTGGATGGCCGGCGTGGTCAGCCCCAGGGGCATGCCCGACTACGTGGATTTCGTGCGCGGCATCACCAGCGCGCTGGACCATGTGCGCCAGCACTACACGGGCAACGTGTTGCTGGTCTCCAGCGGCGGCCCGATCGCCACGGCGGTGGGCCATATCCTGGGCGCGCCGGCGGAGACCACCATCGAGCTGAACATGCGCATCCGCAACAGCGCGCTGACCGAGTTCGCGTTCAACCCGAAGCGCCACATGCTGCTGACCTACAACGCGCTACCGCACCTGGACCACGCCGACTACAAGGACTGGGTGAGCTACGCCTGAGCGGTCATCGTTGCCAGGGGTGCCGCCCCGCGATCTGGCCCGGCGGCCCCGGCCCCTGGGCAAAGGCTGTCGCCGCCAGACCCTGATTGCGGCCCGGAACTTGCTGCGTCCCCAGCCATGCCCCCAACGCCGTCCCGCCGTCCCAACCCCGGTTTCAGCCTGAATCCGAGCGAATGGCATGCCCAGGAACTGTTGCTCATGCGCGAGGTCATGCGCGGCATCGGCCGCAGCCTGGCGCCCGCGCTGGTGTTGCGCGAGATGCTGCACCTGATGAGCGAGCTGCTGGGGCTGAATCGGGGTCGCATCGTGCTGGCCGATCCGGCGTCGACCGACCCGCAACAGGCCCGCACCGCTTCCATCCAGCATGCCTACGGCCTGACGCAGGCGGAAGTGGCGCGCGGGCGCTACGCCTGGGGCGAGGGTGTGACCGGGCGCGTGCTGGTCACGGGCCAGCCGGCCATCGTGCAGGACATCGACGCCGAGCCGCTGTTCCTGTTCCGCGCCGTGGTGCGCGCGCAGCTGCCGCCCGAAACCGTGGCCTTCATCGCGCTGCCCATCGAAGTCAAGAACGTGCCCATCGGCGTGCTGGCCTGCCACCGCCTGCGCAGCCGCCAGCGCCACCTCAACGACGACCTGGCCGTGCTGCGCGTGCTGGCCACGCTGGCCGGACAGTTGCTGCAGCTGGAAGAACTGGTGGCCGAGCAGACCCGCCAGCTTGAAGCCCGCAATGCCGTGCTGGCGCAGGCGCTGAACACCAAGAGCGCGCGCTACGGGTTGATCGGCAATTCCCCGCCGCTGTTGCAAGCCCTCGGCGAGCTGGAGCGCGTCTCGCAGACCACCGCCACGGTGCTGCTGCTGGGCGAGTCAGGCACCGGCAAGGAGCTGTTTGCGCGGGCCGTGCACCTGGCCAGCCCGCGGCGCGACCAGCCCTTCATCAAGGTCAACTGCTCGGCGATTCCGGACGCGCTGTTCGAGTCCGAGCTGTTCGGCTACGAGCGCGGCGCCTTCACCGGGGCCAGCGCAGCGCGCGCCGGCTGGTTCGAACAGGCGCACGGCGGCACCCTCTTCCTCGACGAGATCGGCGAGTTGCCGCTGGCGATGCAGTCCAAGCTGCTGCGCACCTTGCAGGAAGGCACGCTGGTGCGCCTGGGTGGCAAGCAGGAAGTGCGCGTGAACGTGCGCGTCGTGGCCGCCACCAACCGCGACCTGGCGCGTGAAGTGGACGCCGGGGGCTTCCGCCAGGACCTGTACTACCGCCTGAACGTGATCCCGATCCAGCTGCCGTCCCTGCGCGAGCGGCGCGAGGACATCCGCGCGCTGGCGCTGCATTTCGTGAGCCGCGCCAACCAGGCGCACCAGCGCAACGTCAACCTGAGCGCCGACGCGCTGGCCCGGCTCGAAGCCCACGCCTGGCCCGGCAACATCCGTGAACTCGGCAACCTGATCGAGCGCCTGGTGCTGCTGGCCGACCACCCGCTGGTCACGGCCGAGGATCTGGAGCGGTTCATGCCCGACGCGGCGTCGGCGGCGCCCGCAACCGGCGCGCGGGCGCAAGGGATCGCCGCCCAATCCGTTCGTCCTGAACCGCAGGATGCGCCGCCGGCGCCCGCCGCCCCGCTGGTGCGCGACTACGCTCCCGCCCATTCCCATGCCGTGGACGCGTTGCAGGCCGCGCTGGCGCAGGCCCAGGGCAACCAGTCGCGCGCGGCGCAGAGCCTGGGGCTGACGCTGCGGCAGTTTTCCTACCGGCTGCGCAAGGCCGGTCTGCGCTGACCACTGCGCCAGCCAATGTGTCGACATTCTGTCGACACATTGGCAATTCATTCGAATCCGACGCTGGCACCCCCCGATCGCGACCGGCGGGAAAGTCCTGTAGTGATAGCAAAAAATGACCATTCAACGATGGAGTGATGCCAATTTGGCTCGAAATGGCTCAATTTCAGATCCTGGCACGCAGGTTGCTGTGAGACAAGCAGGTCCAAACCCGTGTCCGTCAAGAACCAAGGAAACTTCATGTCCCCCACCGCCGTCCTCGAGCCCGTCACCACCATCAAGACCTACCTGCGCCCCATCGACGGCGAAGGCCTGGCCGCCTTCGCTGCCAAGGGCAAAGCCAACCCCGCCAGCCGCGGCACCAACAAGGTCCACACCGTGATGGAAGGCCAGTACCGCTCGCTGAGCACGGTCGGCAAGCACGTCCCAGTGGTCGTTGACGAGCCGCTGCACCTGTTCGGCCAGGACACCGCGCCCGCGCCCGGCGAGATCGTTCTGTCGGGCCTGGGCGGCTGCATCGCCGTGGGCGTGACCGCCGTGGCCACCTGGAAGGGCGTCAAGCTCAGCCGGCTCGAAGTCTTCCTGGAGGGCGACATCGGCAACCCCGCCGCCTGGGGCGCCGGCGGCGCGCTGGAGAAAACGCCGCCGGAGATGGGCTTCCAGGCGATCCGCGTGAAAGTGCTGGTCGAAGGCGACGCCCCGCGCGAGGTGCTCGATGAGATCGTCAAGCACGCCAACTATTACTCGCCGGTGGCCAACTCGATGCGCAACCCGATCCCGTTCGAGATCAGCCTGGCCGACTGAGCCTCCAACCGGACCCCTGCTCGCCTTCGATTTCACCCCGAGGATCCCGCCATGAACGCCGCCGACCTGCCCCCCGAACTCGCCCAGCCCGCCACGTCCGGCCTGATTGACGTGGTGCGCGCCATCGCCCAGGGGCCGCTGGCCGGCCGCGCCTACGCCATCGACCGCGGCGCCTACCCCGCGGACCTGCTCCAACAGCTGGCGGCCGCCGGGGCCATGAGCGCCCACCTGGAAAAGCCCGATGGCAGCCCGGGCGACTACGGCCTGGCGATCCTCGCCATGGCCGAGGCCGCCAAAGTCTGCGGCGCCACCGGCTTCATGATGTGGTGCCAGGGCGTGGCCGGCCTGTACATGCAGGCCTCGGGCAACCCCGGCCTCACCGGCGAGCGGCTGGCGCGCCATGTGCGCGGCGAAACGCTCGGCGGCACCGGCCTGTCGAACCCGATGAAGAGCTTTGCGCAGATCGAGGCCCTGCTGCTCAAGGCCACGCCGGTGGACGGCGGCTATATCGTCAACGGCACCCTGCCCTGGGTCAGCAACCTGGCGCCGGACCACTACTTCGGCGCCATCGCCTCGGTGCAGACCGACAGCGCCGCCCGTGAGGTGATGTTCATGCTGCGCTGCGACGCGCCTGGCGTCACGCTCAAGGCCTGCCCCGAGTTCTCGGGCATGGAGGGCACCGGCACCTTCAGCGTGCAATGCAAGGACCTGTTCGTCGGCGCCGACGACATCGTGGCCGACCCGGCCAAGCCCACCATCGCCCGCATCCGGGGCGGCTTCGTGCTGCTGCAGTGCGGCATCGCGGCCGGCATCATCCAGGGCGCCATCGACAGCATGTGGGCCGTCGAGGCGCAACTCGGCCACGTCAACCAGTTCCTCGAAGACCGGCCGGCCGAGCTGCAGGCCGAATTCGACGCGCTGGTGGCCCGCATCCTGAAGCTGGCCGAAACGCCCTTCGACCCGTCCACCGACTACTTCATCGATGTGCTCGACGCCCGCGCCCACGGCGCCGAACTGTGCCTGCGCGCCGCCAATTCCGCGCTGATGCACCAGGGCGCGCGCGGCTACCTGATGAGTTCCGAAGTGCAGCGACGCGTGCGCGAGGCGCAGTTCGTCGCCATCGTCACGCCGGCCATCAAGCACCTGCGCAAGGAGATAACACGCCTGTCGGCCGAGGAGATGCCGGCATGAACCCGCAGCAAACGGCCATTGCCGGAGCCGTGCAGGCATTGGCCCCCTGGATGCAGTACATCTGCCACGCCTGCGGCTTCATCTACAACGAGGCCGAAGGCGACCCCGACAGCGGGCTGGCGGCCGGCACGCGCTTCGCCGACATCCCCGAAGACTGGGCCTGCCCGCTGTGCGGCGTGACCAAGTCCGATTTCGAACTGTATGCAGCCCCGAACCTGGACGCCCTGCGCGCCCAGGCCAGCGGATGCGCACGCGCCATGACCAGCGCTGCGCGCCACACCCCCGGCGTGCTCATCGTCGGCGCCGGACGCGCCGGCTGGCAACTGGCCGAAGCCCTGCGCGGCCACGATGCCGAACTCCCCATCACGATCGTCACGGCCTGCGCGGGGGATGTGTACGACAAGCCCCTGCTCTCAGTCGCCCTGGCGCGCCAGATCGCGCCGGAAAAACTGGTCAAGGAAACCGGTGCCGAAGCGGCCCAACGCCTGAACGTCCGCCTGCTCGCGTACACCCACGCCGTGCGCATCTGCAAGGACACGCGGCAACTGCGCACCACGCGCGGCACCCTGCGTTACGACCAGCTGGTGCTGGCCCACGGCGCACGGGCCGCGCTACCGCCGGCCCTGCCCGCCGCGCTGTGCTGGCGCATCAACCACCTGGGCGCCTATCTGCAACTGCGCGCGGCTCTGGGTGAAGCCGCAGCCACCGGAGCCAAAGACGTGCTGATCGTCGGCGCCGGCCTGATCGGCAGCGAGCTCGCCAACGACCTGGCCCTGGGCGGCCACCGCGTCACCCTGCTCGACGTGCAGCCCGAGCCCCTGGCGCGCTGGCACGCCGACAAGGCGGGCGCACAGGTGCTGCAGGCCTGGAAAGACCTGCCGATCCGCTTCGTCGGCGAGGTGAAGGTCGCCAGCGTCGAGCGCCTGGCGCTGGGTGCCGACCGGCTCTGGCAGCCCCTGCCCGACGGCATGCCGGCTGGCCCGCAGACCACCCGCCTGCGGATCAGCACCGAATGCGGCCAACATTTTGCGGCCGACCAGGTGATCGTCGCCGCCGGCCTGCAGACCCCCAGCCGGCTCGCACAAAGCGCGGGCCTGGCCTGGGCCAACGGCATTGCGGTTGAGCCGCAGACCCTGCGCACCAGCGAGGAACGCATCCACGCGATGGGCGACTGCATCACGCTCGACGGCCAGGCCAGCCGCTTCATCGAGCCCATCGCCCGCCAGGCCAAAACCATTGCCGCGGCCATCACCGCTTGCGAACCCGTGCCCTACGAGGCCCGCAGCGCGGTGATCCGCGTCAAGACCACGTCGTTGCCGCTGACCTTGCACTGAACTGCAGCGGGGCCTGTCCGACCCAACCCGTGCACAGCGCACGCGTCTGCGGAATCAGAGGCCCAGTTCGCTCAGTGAGGGATGATCGTCGGGGCGCCGGCCCAGGGGCCAGAAGAATTTGCGCTCAGCGGCCTGGATCGGCAGATCGTTGATGCTGGCGAAGCGCAGCTGCATGGTGCCCGCGTCGGTGAACTCCCAGTTTTCGTTGCCGTAGGAGCGGAACCAGTGCCCGGAGTCGTCGTGCCACTCGTAGGCGAAGCGCACGGCGATGCGGCGCCCGTCACAGGCCCACAACTCCTTGATCAGCCGGTAGTCCAGCTCCTTCGCCCACTTGCGCTCCAGCAGCTGACGGACCTGGTCCCGCCCCACCGGGAACTCGACGCGGTTGCGCCAGCGCGTGTCTTCGGTATAGACGAGCGAGACGCGCGCCGGATCGCGCGAATTCCACGCATCCTCGGCCATGCGGACTTTCTGGGCGGCGCTTTCCCTCGTGAACGGCGGCAGCGGCGGTCGCGCTTCCATGGCGTTTCAGCCGGTCTCAGTACTGCTTGTAGGGCAGGAACTTGCCCGACAGCACCACGTTCACGCGGTCGCCCTTGGGGTCGGGCTGGCGCACGATGTCCATGGAGAAGTCGATGGCGCTCATGATGCCGTCGCCGAATTCCTCGTGGATCAGCTCCTTGATGGTGGTGCCGTAGACGTTGACGATTTCGTACCAGCGGTAGATCAGCGGGTCGGTCGGCACGGACGTGGGCAGCGAGCCCTTGTAGGGCACGACCTGCAGCCACTTCTGCTCCTCGGCGCTCAGCCCGAAGATCTTGCCGAGGATCTTGGCCTGCTCGGGGCTGGCGGTCATCTGGCCCAGGCACAGCGCGGTGGTCCATTCCTTGGACTGTCCGACCTTTTTGGCGACGTCGGCCCACTGGATGCCCTTGGCAACCTTGGTGCTGATGATTTTTTCGGTGACTTCGAGGCGGTTCATGGGGTGCTCCTGCGTTCTTTGAGGGTTGATGGGTAAGGGGGAGTTGAAAGGAGTTCAATGGGCGCTTGCGCGGGTCACAAGGAAGTCCACGATGTGGTTGCGGAATTCGTAGTAGCCCGGCAAGTGGTGCAGGCCGGCGCGGGTGCGCTGGCGCGGCAGCGGGTTCGTCACCACTTCGGCGATGCCGCCGGGGACGTAGCCCGCGGCCGGTTTCGCTGCCGTTGCTCATCAGCAGGATGCGGTCGGCCAGCAGGATGGCCTCGTCCACGTCGTGCGTGATCATGAAGACGGTCTGGTGGGTCTCGCGCACGATGGCCATGAGTTCGTCCTGGATGGTGCCGCGCGTCAGCGCATCGAGCGCGCCGAAGGGCTCGTCGAGCAGCAGCATCTTGGGCTGGATCGCAAACGCCCGGGCAATGCCCACGCGCTGCTTCATGCCGCCGGAGAGCTGCGAGGGTTTCTTGTCGATGGCGGCGTTCAGACCCACCATGGCGACAAACTTTTCCACATGGCCGTTGATCTCGGTCGCTGACCACTCGGGCCAGCGCGACTTGACGGCGAAGGCGATGTTCCTGCGCACCGTCAGCCAGGGCATCAGCGCATGGCTCTGGAACACCACGCCACGCTCCAGGCTCGGGCCTGAGACTTCGCGGCCGTCCATGAACACATTGCCGGAGGTCGCCGTGTCCAGCCCGGCCAGCACGTTGAGGATGGTGGTCTTGCCGCAGCCCGAGTGGCCGATGATGCAGACGAATTCGCCGCGCGTCCAGCGTGAACGACACGTCGGCGAACACCGGCTTGGCGGCGACATAGGCCTTGCTGAGTTTTTCGATCTTGAGGAAGTCGTGCATCGCTGTGTCCTTTGGGTTGTCGTGGCGGGTTCGGCCCGCAATCCATGGTTCCCGGACCAGGCCCGGGATGGCATCCGGTGGGGTGGGGATGGCCACGCCGGTTTCACTCCACATACGTCACCGCCTTCTGCAACCGGCCAAACGCCAGGTCCAGCAGCATGCCGACCACGCCGATCACCAGGACGGCGAAAATCACGTTGGTCAGCGACAGGTTGTTCCACTCGTTCCAGACGAAATAGCCAATGCCCGTGCCGCCGACCAGCATTTCGGCGGCCACGATCACCAGCCACGCGATGCCCATGCTGATGCGCATGCCGGTCAGAATGGTCGGCGCGGCGGCCGGCAGGATCACCTGGAAGGCCTTGCGCAGGGGCGTGACCTCCAGCGTGCTGGCCACGTTGAGCCATTCGCGCTTGACCGAGGCCACGCCAAACGCGGTGTTGATCAGCATCGGCCAGACCGAGCAGATGAAGATGACGAAGATGCCGCTCACGTCCGAATCCTTCAGCGTGTAGAGCGCCAGTGGCATCCAGGCCAGCGGGCTGATCGGCTTGAGCACCTGGATGAACGGGTCGAAGGCGCGATGCAGCAGCGGCGACATGCCGATCACGAAACCCAGCGGGATCGCCACCAGGCAGGCCAGCAGGAAACCCAGCCCCACGCGGCCCAGCGAGTGGGCGAGCTGGATGCCGATGCCCTTGTCGTTCGGCCCCTTGTCATAGAACGGATCGGCCAGCTGCGCCCAGCTCGCCCGGGCGACGTCAATGGGCGGCGGGAAGCCGGTGCTCTTTTTGGCCCCCGGATCCTTGCCCATGAGTTTGGCGTACTCGATCTGCTCGGCCGTCATGCCGGCCGAGGCGCCGCCGATGGACGGCCCGCTGGTGGACAGTTGCCAGGCACCCACAAACAGACCGAAGATCAGCAGGGTCACCAGGGCGGCGCGCAGGTGAAGGCTGGCGGTTTTCATGCTCAGGCCGCCTTGCTGATGGCAAAGCTCCTGACGTACTCGTCCGCCTTGGCCGCATCGAACTCCTTGCCCATGATCTTGTGCTTCACAAAGCCGGGGCCGGCCGCAAACGGCTGGCCCAGCTCCTTCATGTGCTTGCGCGCATCGGTGATCAGGAACACCTTCTCGGCCACCTGCTTGTAGTTGACGTCCCCCTTGAGGTAGCCCCAGCGTTTCATCTGCGTCAGCATCCAGACCGCCATGCTCTGCCAGGGCATGGGGTCGAAGTCCACACGCTCGGGTATGTTCTGGATGTTGCCCAGCCCGTCGGCGAACTTGCCCGTGAGCACCTGGGTGAGCAGGGTTTCGGGCTGGTTCAGGTACTGCGCCGGCGCGATCACCTTGGCGATGAGTTCACGGTTTTTCGGGTCGCGCGCCATGGCGGCCGAGGTCAGCACGGCACGGTACAGCGCGGCGAAGGTGTTGGGGTTCTTCTGGATGAATTCGGTGCTGGTGCCGAAGGCGCAGCAAGGGTGGCCGTTCCACAGGTCCCTGGTCAGGACGTGGAGGAAGCCGACCTCATCAAACACCGCGCGCTGGTTGAACGGATCGGGGCCGAGGAAGCCGTCGATGTTGCCCGCGCGAAGGTTGGCGACCATCTCGGCCGGGGGAATCACGCGCAGTTGCACGTCGGTGTCGGGGTTGATGCCGTTCTCGGCCAGGTAGTAGCGCAGCAGGAAATTGTGGATCGAGTAGTCGAACGGAATGCCGAACTTGAAGCCCTTCCAGTTTTTCGGGTCGCGGTTGTTCTTATGCTTCAGGGCGAGCGTGATGGCCTGCCCATTGATGTTCTGGATGGTGGCCACGTTCATCGGCGTGGCGTTGCTGCCCAGCCCGAGGCTGATCGCCAGCGGCATCGGCGACAGGAAGTGCGAGGCGTCGTATTCCTTGTTGATCATCTTGTCGCGCACCAACGCCCAGCCAGCGGTCTTGGTCACCTCGACGTTCAGGCCCTGCTTGCTGTAGAAGCCCAGCGGGTGCGCCATGATCAGAGGCGTGGCGCAGGTGATGGGGATGAAGCCGATCTTGAGGTTGGTCTTCTCCAGCGCGGTCTTTTCCTGCGCCATGGCCTGCAGGCTGGCCACCGGCAGCACGCTGGCAATGGCAGCCATGGCCGTGCCCTTGCCGACCGCGCGCAGGAATCGGCGTCGCTGTTCGTCCTGCGGAAAGATCGCCTTGACCAGCGTGGCCTCGATGAACTCATTGCTGTAGGCCTCGAACTCGGCGCTTTCGCTGCGCCGGCGCAGCTCGACGGCGGCGCCATCGGCGGCCACTTCGGCATGGTGGTCGGCCAGCGTATGGTCGCGCCCGCAACTGCACTTGAGCATCAGGGGACGGTCAGCGTCGTAAGGCGAAAAAAACTCGGACATGGCGCACCTCTGAAAAGTTGAGGCATGCCACTACGCAAGGGGCGGGCCAGTTTTCCGCCATGAAGCCAGCAACCCTGCAGTTCATGGCCGCTGGCACGACAGGCTGTAGGGCCAGCCCTACAAACGCCCGCCTACAGGGCTACAACCCGGCCGCCGGCGCCTGGCGCTCGGCCAGCAGGGCCAGCTCCACATCGTTGCGCGCGCCGGTCTTCTCGAGAATGCGCGCGCGGTAGGTGCTGACCGTGTTAGGTGCCAGCCGGAGCTGCGCACCAATTTCGCTCACGCTGCTCCCGCTGATCAGCAGGCGGAACACCTGGTGCTCGCGATGCGAGAGGGAATCAATGCCGGCTGGGGCACCCGAACGCACCAGTCCGGTGCGCCCCACCGCACCGGCGAGCGCCTCGGCGGTTGCGTCCGTCAGGTAGCGCCCGCCGCCGGCGACTTTACGCACCGCGGCCACCATGTCGTCAGGATCGGCGCTCTTGTGCAGATAGCCCGCGGCGCCGAGCTGGATGCAGCGCACCGCATACTGTTTTTCCGGGTAGGTGCTCAGCATCAGCACCGGCAGACCGGGATATTCACGCCGAAGAACCTGCAGGACGTCAAGCCCGTCGCGCTCGGGCATGGCGATATCCAGCAGCACCACATCGAGCCCGGTGTTGCCGGCCTGCGGCGCTGCATCCATCAGCGCCTGCACCTGGGCCAGGGCCTCTTTGCCGGTGCGTGCCTCGCCGCACACCGTAATGTCCACATCGTCGGCCAGCACCTGCTTGAGCCCCTCGCGCACGATGCGGTGGTCGTCACACAGCAGCACGCGGATCATTGGATACGCTCCGCCCGGATCAGGGGCCAGAAGAGACTGCACAAGGTGCCCTGTCCGCCTTGGCTGAGTATCTCGACGGTCCCTCCGAAATGCCGTGCCCGCTCTCGCATGCCCATCACGCCGTAGGCATCGGCCGCCTCGAAGGCCTCCACTGGCGCGCCGCAGCCGTCATCCTGCACCGAGAGCGCCAGCAGACCCTCGTCCACGGCGATGCGGATCACGACACGACTGGCCTGAGCGTGCCGCACGACATTGCTCAGCATTTCCTGGAAGATGCGGAACACCGCCATGGCTTCGGCCTCGGGCAGGGTCAGGCCCGACGGCACATCCATGTGCCAGTCGAGCGCCAGTTCAGCGGCCGGCAGCAGGTCGTGTGCCTGCCACTCCAGAGCTGCCCACAGGCCCTGGTGGTCGAGGATGCTGGGACGCAGGTCGGTGATGATGCGACCGACGTTGTCGACGGCCGTTTCAATCAGGCGGCTCATGTTCTGGCATTTGCCGCGCATGCGCCGGCGCATGTCCTGTGCCGCTTCAAGCGTTCTCGCCTCCTGTTCACCCAGGCGCTTGTCGAGCCAGTTCACATCCATCTTCAGCGCCACCAGCAGGCTGCCCAACTCGTCGTGCACCTCCCGCGCAATGCGCGTGCGCTCGTCCTCGCGCACCTTCTCCGACCGGGCAGCGAGTTCGCGTAACTGGCCCAGCGCGTTGGACAGTTCGTGGGTGCGCTCGCTCACGCGCAGTTCGAGTTCATCCTTGGCCTTCTGCAACGCTTCGGCCGCCGCCCGGCGCCCGGTGATGTCCACGAAAGTCACTACAGCGCCGCGCACCTCGTCCCCGTCCAGGATCGGGTAGCTGGAATACTCCACAGCAAAGGCCGATCCGTCGCGGCGCCAGAACACCTCGGCGTCAATGCGGCACGGGCGGGCCTCGCGGAAAGCGTTGAAGATCGGGCAGTCGTCCACCGGGTAGTGCCGACCATCCGGGTGCGAGTGGTGGGTCAGTTCATGCATGTTGCACCGCAATACTTCCGCGGGATCCCAGCCCAGCATGCCTGCGCCAGCGCGGTTGATGAAGGTGCAGTTGCCGTCCAGATCAATGCCAAAGATCCCTTCGCCGGTGGATTCGAGCAGGAGGCTCAAGGGATCCTGCCACAACGCCGTGCTGGCGCCAACGGGCGGAAGTTGGGGGTCGAATGGCATGCAGCAGCCCTCAAGCAATGGGTATGCCAGCTCACGCAGCCGTGAACCGACCCCCACGGCCGAACGGCATGCCATAGCGGCCATGACCCGCCGCAGTCGCGGTAACATCGGCCTTGTACGTTCGTTCGGTCCGCCGGGAATCCGGCGGACCTTGAAACCACCCCGCCGCCGATACACCCCACATGCTGCGCTTTCTGCTCACCCGCCTGAGTCTGATCATTCCGACCTTCATCGGGATGACGCTGGTGGCGTTTTTTCTGATCCGCCTGGTGCCCGGCGATCCGATCGAAACGCTGGCCGGCGAGCGCGGGATCGACCCGGCGCGGCATGCTGAACTGCTCAAGGAGCATGGGCTGGACCGGCCGATCCTCGTGCAGTACGGCATTTACATCGGCCGCGTGCTGCAGGGCGACCTGGGCAAGTCCATCATCACGCATGAGCCCGTCCTGACGGAATTCGTGTCCCTGTTCCCGGCCACCATCGAACTGGCCGTGAGCGCCATCCTGTTTGCGCTGCTGCTGGGCATCCCGGCCGGCATCCTGGCGGCGGTAAAACGCAATTCGCTGCTCGATCACGGCGTCATGGGCATGTCGCTGACCGGCTATTCCATGCCGATCTTCTGGTGGGGCCTGTTGCTGATCCTGCTGTTTTCCGTGCAACTGGACCTGACCCCGGTTTCCGGTCGCATTGCCGTGAAGTATTTCGTCGAACCGGTCACCGGCTTCCTGCTGATCGACACCCTGCTGGCCGGCGACAAGGGGGCCTTCTGGTCGGCGGTCACCCACCTGATCCTGCCGACCATCGTGCTCGGCACCAATCCGCTGGCGGTCATCGCGCGGATGACGCGCTCGGCCATGCTCGAGGTGCTCGGCGAGGATTACATCCGCACCGCACGGGCCAAGGGCCTTTCCAATGTGCGCGTGGTGGGGCTGCACGCGCTGCGCAATGCGCTGATTCCAGTGGTGACGGTGATCGGCCTGCAGGTCGGCGTGCTGTTTACCGGCGCCATCCTGACCGAGACCATTTTTTCCTGGCCGGGCGTCGGCAAGTGGATGGTCGAAGCCATTGGCCGGCGCGACTACCCGGTGTTGCAGGGCGGCCTGCTGCTGCTGGGCGCCATCGTCATGCTGGTCAACCTGCTGGTGGACGTGACCTACGGCATCATCAACCCCCGCATCGCCCACTGACCGTGACGACACTGACTTCCACCGTTGCCGCCGCGCCGCCGCACCCGCTGCGCGAGTTCTGGAGCGACTTCACCGCCAACCGGGGCGCCCTGGCCGGCCTGGTCATCGTCGTGCTGGTGCTGCTGATGGCGGCTTTTGCGCCGCTGATTGCGCCGTATCCGCCGGACCTGACCAACCCGGCCGTGTTCCTGAAGCCCCCCGCCTGGCAGGCCGGCGGCTCCAGCGCCTACCTGCTGGGCACCGATGCGATCGGGCGCGACATCCTGTCCCGCCTGATTTTTGGCGCACGGCTGTCGTTGTCCATTGGCTTGGCCGTGGTCGCCCTGTCGGTGATGCTGGGCACCGTGCTGGGCCTGACCGCCGGGTACTTCCGCGGCATCTACGAAATCACCGTGATGCGGCTGATGGACATCATCCTGACCCTGCCCAGTCTGTTGCTGGCGATCGTGATCGTCGCCATCCTGGGGCCGGGCCTGATGAACGCCATGCTGGCCGTGGCCGTGGTGGTGCTGCCGCACTACGTGCGCATTGCGCGGGCGGCCGTGATTTCCGAAACCTCAAAAGACTACGTGACCGCCGCCCGCATGAACGGGGCCAGCCACACGCGGCTGATGTTCAATGAAGTCCTGCCCAACTGCATGGCGCCGCTGATCGTGCAGGCCTCGCTGGGCATTTCCACCGCCATCCTGGACGCTGCCGCGCTGGGCTTCCTGGGCCTGGGCGCGCAGCCGCCCTCTCCCGAATGGGGCACCATGCTGGCCGACGCGCGCGAGTTCGTGCTGCGCGCCTGGTGGGTGGTCACGTTCCCCGGCCTGGCCATCCTGATCACGGTGCTGGCCTTCAACCTGCTCGGCGACGGCCTGCGCGACGCGCTGGACCCCCGGCTCAAGCGCTGAAAGCCTCGACCATGGCCCTGCTTGAAATCGAGAACCTGTCGGTCGATTTCCCGACGAAAACCGGCGTCATGCATGCCGTCGACGGCGTCAGCCTGTCGGTGGACGCCGGCGAAGTGCTGGGCATCGTGGGTGAATCCGGCTCCGGCAAGAGCGTGACCATGATGGCCCTGATGGGTCTGGTGGCCTACCCCGGACGGGTGACGGCCGACAAACTGCGTTTTGACGGCCACGACCTGATGTCGCTGTCGGATGGCGAGCGCCGCAAGCTGACCGGCAAGGACGTGGCCATGATCTTCCAGGATCCGACCACCAGCCTGAACCCCTGCTTCACCGTGGGTTTCCAGTTGGCCGAGACGCTCAGGCTGCACATGGGAATGGATGCCAAGGCCGCCCGGACCCGCTCGATCGAGCTGCTGGAGCAGGTCGGCATTCCGGCGCCCGCGAGCCGGCTCAAGATCTTCCCGCACCAGATGTCGGGCGGCATGAACCAGCGCGTGATGATTGCCATGGCCATCGCCTGCAACCCCAAGCTGCTGATCGCCGACGAGCCCACCACCGCGCTGGATGTCACGATCCAGGCGCAGATTCTGGATCTGCTGCGCAACCTGCAGAAGGAGCGCGGCATGGCGCTGGTGCTGATCACCCACAACATGGGCGTGGTGTCGGAAATGGCGCAGCGCGTGGCCGTGATGTACGCGGGGCAGATCATGGAAGAGCAAAGGGCCGAAGCCCTGTTCGCCACGCCGCACCACCCGTACACCGACGCCCTGATGGCCGCACTGCCAGAGCGCAGCGACGGCGTGTCACGCCTGGCCACGATTGCCGGCATGGTGCCCGGCCTGTACGACCGGCCCGCGGGCTGCCTGTTTGCGCCACGCTGCACCCATGCCGTGGACGATTGCCAAAGCCTGCGCCCGGCGCTGCGCCCCTGGCAGGATGGCCGGGTGTGCTGCCACCACCCGCTGGAGAACGCCCAATGAGCCCACCAGCCCCGCCGGTCGTTGTCGCCCGCGACCTGCGCCAGGTCTACGAGATCCGCCGCGGCGCTTTCCGCCAGCCCGACCAGCTGCAGGCGGTCGGAGGCGTCTCGTTCGTGGTGCAGCCCGGCAAGACGCTGGCCGTGGTCGGCGAGTCCGGCTGCGGCAAGTCGACTTTGGCGCGCATGGTCTCGCTGATCGAGACGCCGGTGGCCGGCGAGCTGCTGCTCAACGGTGTGGATGCGGTGCACGCCCCCAAGACCGAGCGCCAGGCGCTGCGCCGCGCCGTGCAGCTGGTGTTCCAGAATCCCTACGGCTCGCTCAATCCGCGCAAGAAAGTGGGCGCCATCCTGGAGGCGCCTCTGGAGATCAACACCCCCCTGTCCGCTCAGGAGCGTGCTGAACAGGCTCGCGCGATGCTGGCGCTGGTGGGCCTGCGCCCCGAACACTACGACCGCTACCCGCACATGTTCTCGGGCGGCCAGCGCCAGCGCATCGCGATTGCACGCGCGCTCATGCTCAAGCCCTCGCTGATCGTGGCGGATGAGCCGGTCTCCGCGCTGGACGTGTCGATCCAGGCCCAGGTGCTCAACCTGCTGGCCGATCTGCAGCAGGATCTCGGTCTGGCCTACCTGTTCATCTCGCACGACCTCGGCGTGGTGCGCTACATCGCCCACGACGTGCTGGTGATGTACCTGGGCCATGCGGTGGAACAGGGCCCCAAGCAGGCCATCTTCACGCAGCCTCTGCATCCCTACACCCGCGCCCTGCTCGGCTCCACGCCTGGCATCGTCGGCCATGGGGCCAGCCTGGCGCGCACGGTGCTGACCGGCGAAATTCCGTCGCCACTGAACCCGCCCAGCGGCTGCGTTTTTTCCACGCGCTGCCCGAATGCCACGACGCGCTGCCGCGCCGAACGCCCGCTGTTGCGCGAGCTGGCCGGACGGCAGGTCGCCTGCCACGAGGCCGAACACTTTATCCCTATCGCTGCCCTGCAGCATTAACCCGAGAGGAGTCTCCAAGATGATCCATTCCCCATCCCGTCCCCGGCCCGCCCGCATGGCCCCGGTCGCCCTGCTCTGTGCCCTGGCCCTGCCGGCGGTGCTGGCATTCGCCCCGGTGGCCGCCTCGGCCAAAACGCTGGTGTACTGCTCCGAAGGCAGCCCGGAGAATTTCTACCCCGGCATCAACACCACCGGCACCTCGTTCGACGCCAACAGCCAGATCTACGGGCGCATCGTGGACTTCGAGCGTGGCACGACCAAGGTGGTGCCGGGCCTGGCCGAAAAGTGGACCATCTCGCCGGACGGCCTGGAGTACACCTTCCACATCCGCAAGGGCGTGAAGTGGCACTCCAACAAGAACTTCAAGCCCACGCGCGACTTCAACGCCGACGACTTCATCTTCTCGCTCGAGCGCCAGTGGAAGGAAAACGACCCCTACTTCAAGGTCACCAGCTCCAACCACTCGTACTTCAACGACATGGGCATGCCCAAGCTGTTGAAGTCGGTCGACAAGATCGACGAATACACCGTCAAGATCACGCTGAACAAACCGGAAGCGCCCTTCCTGTCGAACCTGGCCATGGAATACGCCGGCATCCAGTCCAAGGAATACGCCATCGCCATGCTCAAGGCCGGCACGCCGGAGAAGCTGGACCAGGAGCCGATCGGCACCGGGCCTTTTCAGCTGGTGCAGTACCAGAAGGACGCGATCATCCGCTACAAGGCGTTCCCGCAATACTGGGGCGGCAAGGCCAAGATCGACGACCTGATCTTCTCGATCACCCCGGACGCGTCGGTGCGCTGGGCCAAGCTGCAAAAGGGTGAGTGCCACGTCATGCCCTACCCGAATCCGGCCGACCTGGAAGCCATCCGCAAGGACCCGAACATCCAGGTGCTGGAGCAGCCCGGCCTGAACGTGGGCTACCTGGCCTACAACACGACCAAGAAGCCGTTTGACGACGTGCGGGTGCGCAAGGCCGTCAACATGGCGATCAACAAGAAAGCCATCATTGACGCGGTTTACCTGAGCACCGGCGTCGCGGCCAAGAACCCGATCCCGCCGACGCAGTGGTCGTACAACAACGCGGTCAAGGACGACCCGTACGATCCTGCCGCCGCCAAGAAGCTGCTGGCCGAAGCCGGCTTCCCCAACGGTTTTTCGACCGACCTGTGGGCCATGCCGGTGCAGCGCCCGTACAACCCGAACGCGCGACGCATCGCCGAGCTGATGCAGGCCGATCTGGCCAAGGTCGGCGTGAAGGCCGAGATCAAGAGCTTCGAGTGGGGCGAGTACCGCAAGCGCATGCAGGCCGGCGAGCACCAGATGGGCATGCTGGGCTGGACCGGCGACAACGGCGATCCGGACAACTTCCTCAACACCCTGCTCGGCTGCGACTCGGCCAAGACCAACGGCTCCAACGTGGCCAAGTTCTGCTACAAGCCCTTCGAGGACCTCATCAGCAAGGCCAAGATCGTGCCGGCCCAGGCCGAACGCGCCAAGCTGTATGAAAAGGCCCAGGTGGTGTTCAAGGAGCAGGCGCCCTGGTTCACGATTGCCCACGCCGTGCAACTCAAGCCGGTGCGCAAGGAAGTCATCGACTTCAAGCTCAGCCCCTTCGGCCGGCATAACTTTTACGGCGTGGACATCAAGGAATAGTCCCCGGGGCCATTTTTCGAAGGAAAATGGCCCTGATCCAGCGTCGAATGTTCATATGCAGCTATGAATAAGTGACTTTTCGACGAGGCTGAAACCCCGCCCGCCCAAACCCGGCGAGCAGGTGCGAACCTGCAACCGGGTTTTTGTGCCACAATACGTCCAAGAGATTAAACCAATGACCTCAAAGACCCCACAGCCATCAACCCCGGCCGTCACGCTCGATGACGTGCTGAAGAGCTTTCGCGCCTGCGGACCCTTGTTCGACGCCCTGGGCGACACCTTCCGGCAAGACATCCTGATGCTGCTGGCGCAGGACGAGCACCTCAACGTCAACCAGATCACTGAGCGCCTGACCTTGTCGCGCCCAGCCATCTCGCACCATCTCAAGGTTCTGCTGCAGGCCGGCCTGATCACCGTGGAGCGGGTCTCGCGCGAGAATTTCTACAGCCTCACGCTGGACGATGCGCTGGCGAACCTGCGCCGCTTCGTCGAACAGGCCGAGGTGTCCTGCACCTGAACCCGAACACCCTTCCCCGCTGGCACTCCGGTGCCGTTTTTTCAACCCAATTCGTCCAATGGATTAAACCAATAGGAAGTTAAATCATGAACACCACCGCCTCAACCGCCAGAACCGCCCTCGTCACCGGCGCCTCCTCGGGCATTGGCAAGGCTCTCGCGGAGAACTTTGCCCGGGACGGGTACCACCTGGTGCTCGCCGCGCGCGGCGTGGCGCGGATGGAGGCGCTGGCCACCGAGTTGCGCCAGCGCCACGGCATCAAGGTCACCGTGATCGGCGCCGACCTCGAAACCAACGACGGCGCCGCGCGGCTGCATGCCGAAGTCAAGCAGCACGGCCTCGTGATCAGCGCGCTGGTGAACAACGCGGGCTACGCTACCTTTGGCGAGTTCAAGGATGCGAGCCTGGCCACCGAACTGGCCATGATGCAGCTGAACATGAACACCGTGGTGGCGCTGACCCGGCTGTTCCTGCCCGACCTGCTGGCCACGCGCGGCAAGATCCTGAACACCGCGTCCACCGCGGCCTTTCAGCCCGGCCCCTACATGGCCGTGTATTACGCCACCAAGGCCTTCGTGCTGAGCTTCTCGGAAGCAATTGCGTCGGAGCTGGAAGGCAGCGGCGTATCCGTCACCGCCCTGTGCCCAGGCCCGACCGCCTCCGGCTTTCAGGACAAGGCCGACATGCACGATTCCGCGCTGGTCAAGGGCAAGAAGCTCCCGTCGTCGGAAGAAGTCGCGGCCGCCGGATTCCGCGCCATGCAGCGCGGCCAGCGCGTCTACATCCCGGGCGCCTTGAACTGGATCATGGCGCAGAGCATCCGCTTGACGCCGCGCAGGCTGGTCACAACGCTGGTCAAGCAGCTGTCGAAGCCGGTTGCCGCGACCGCGACCCGAGGCGCATGAAGGCGCTCAACCCGTGCGCGGTGTCAACAGGGACAGTCCGGCCGATCCCCGGCACGGGGTAAACCACCTGCCCTTTGCGCGCCGCATGCGTTAACTTCATCTCCTTTTCAGCCAGGAAATCCCATGTCCGCCCTTCAAGCCCTGCTCGGCTTTGCCGCCTGGACCCTGCTCCTCATCGCCGCCGTCTTCCTGTACCGCGGCCTGCGCTTCCTCGGCGGCACACCGATCAACCACTGGCCGCGCCAGGCCAAGCCACTGGACGACGCGCCGGTTGTCCAGCGGCTGGAAGACGCACACGCCAACTGCCTGGAAAACCTGCCGATCTTCGCGGTGATCGTTCTGGCCGCGGTGGCACTGGGCCGGGCGGGTGACATACAGACACTGGCAGCCTGGGCGCTTTATGCGCGCATCGGCCAAACCTTGGCGCACCTGTCCGGCACCGGGCCCGTGAACGTGTTCGTGCGCGCGAGTTTCTGGTTTGTCCAACTGGCATTGTTCGTCTGGATGCTGGCAAAGCTGATCGCCTGAACCCGCGACCGAGCCCGGCCCCGCTGCTCAGCCGCCTGCCATTGGAACCGCGCGGGTTTCCCCGTGGCGCAGCAGCCAGACCGCATCAGTCGGCAAGCCCCGCTCGCGCAAGGCCAGGGCCAGATCACGCGGCGGCTGGTCAAAGGCCTCCTGCGTGAGCCGGAACGTGCCCCAGTGCACGCCCATGGCCTGCTTCGCCTCCAGGTCGAGCATGATCTGCACCGCATCGGCCGGATTGACGTGCATGTTGCGCATGAAATCTCGCGGCAGGTAAGCGCCGATCGGCACGGCCAGGAAATCCACCGACCCCAGGCGTTCACGGATGCGCTTGAAGTCGGCCGAATAGCCGGTATCGCCCGGAAACAGGAAGCGCCAGGGCGCAGCTTTCCCACGGCGCCACTCCACGCCATAGCCACCCCAGAGCGAGACATTGGTATCGAACGGCGTGCGCCGGCTCCAGTGCTGCGAAGGCGTGAAGTGGATCCGCAAGCGGGCCCCCGAAGCGGCGCCAGCGCCGGCGGCAGGCACATCGACGTGATCCCACCAGTCCAGTTCGGTCACCTGCGCGATGTCTCGTGCATCGAACCAGGCCTTGAGCCCCAGGGGAACGAAAAAACGGGGCCGCTGCCCGGTGGCGAGCAAGCCAGCGATGGTGGCGTCGCAGAGATGGTCGTAGTGGTTGTGCGAGACCAGCACGAGGTCGATCGGCGGCAGCTCGCGCGGCACCAACGGCGGCGGAACCATGCGCGGCGCGCCAAAGCGGCCGTAGGGCCCCGCAAAGCCGGCCAGCGTCGGATCGGTCAGGATGTTCAGCCCGGCCACCTGCAGCAGCACGGTGACATGGCCCAGCCAGGTCACGACCGGCTCGACCTGGCGCTGCGCGAGCCGGGCGTGATCCACCGGCACGCTCCAGTCACGGGCAAAGCCCTCATAGCCTCCGGCCGGCTTCGAAAGCGGCGTGAAATCGCCGCGCAGGCCGCGCCAGACCATTTCATACCAGGGAAAGTTCCCGATCACGATGTCGGGGTCGCTGTTGCGGAAACCCCCGCTGCGGTGGTGCGCGGGCTTCATCATGAGACCAGGGACGGCCGGTTGTCGCGGGATCGGCTCGGCGTGAACATGACCGGTGATGGCGTCGCCAGCGCCCGCGCCCGCAGCTGCCCGCAGCCGCCTTCGACATCCTGCCCCGCCGATTGGCGCAGCTTGGTCAGCACACCGCGACGATGCAATGTGCGCGCCATCTCCGCCGCGCGCGCCCAGGAGGGCCGCTGGAAATCGAGGCCTTCGACGGCGTTGTACGGGATCAGGTTCAGGATCGCGTATTTGCCGCGCAGCAGGCGCACGAGGCCTTCGACTTCGTCGTCGCTGTCGTTGATGCCCGCCATCAAGGTCCACTGGACCTGGATCGGATACCCGGTGGCGCGGGCGTAGTCTTCGCCCATCTCGACCAGCGATTGCGGGTCGATGCGCGGCGCGCGAGGCAACAGTTGCGCCCGCAGGGCCGCATCCGTGGTGTGCAGCGACAGCGCGAGCGCCGGCTTGACGCGACCCTGCGGCAAGCGCTCGAACACACGCGGGTCGCCCACCGTCGAAAACACCAGGTTCTTGTGTCCGATGTTGCCGACCGTGCCCAGCAGGTCGATGGCTTCCAGCACGGCGTCCAGGTTGTGCGCCGGCTCGCCCATGCCCATGAAGACCACCTTGTTCACCGGCCGCAGCCTGCGCGCCAGCGCCACCTGCGCCACGATCTCCGCGCTGCCCAGTTGGCGCAGCAGGCCGCCCTGACCCGTCATGCAGAACACGCAACCCACCGCGCAGCCCACCTGGGTGGACACGCACAGCCCGGCAATGCGGCCCGGCGCCAGCAGCACGCTCTCCACGGCCTGGCCATCGGCCAGCTCGACCAGCAGGCGCGCCGAGCCGTCCTCGGCGGGGTGTTCGGAAACAAGCTTCGCCAGGCCGCCCAGCGCATCCGTCAATGCGGGCAAGGCCTCACGAAGTCCAGTCGGCAGGAAGTCCTCCAGCTTGCGGCGGCCGCTGTCCTGCGGCAGGGCCTGCGCCCACAGGCGCAGCACGCGCTGCGCGTGGCCGGGGCGCGCACCCAGCGCCCGCAGTTGCTGGCGAAGGTCCGCCAGTTCCCGCAACGCCAGGGGATCGACCGCCATCACTGGGGCTGGAAACCGCTGTTCTTGATGATGCGCGCCCAGACCTGGGCATAGGCCTGCTCGCGGCTGGCCAGCTGTTGCGACGACATGTAGCCCACCGTCAGCCCCATCGCGGTGAGCTTCTCGCGCACCTCGGGCGTGGCGATGGCCTTGGCCACGGCGGCGGCGAACGGGTCCAACGTGGCCTTGGGCGTGCCGGCGGGGGCGAAGATGCCGTAGTAGGGCACGTCCTCGAAGCCGGCCAGGCCCAGTTCGGCGAAGGTGGGCACATCGGGCATCGCAGCCTGGCGCTTGTCGCCCAGCACCGCCACCACGCGCACCTTGCCGGCCTTGTGGTTCTCGATGAAGTCCGGCACCGAGGCCACGCCGGCCGCGATCTGGTTGCCCAGCATGTCGGCCATCATTGGCGCGCTGCCGCGATACGGCGCAGCCACCAGATCCAGCTTGTTCTTCTCGCCGATGACCTTGACAAGGAACTCGGGCACCGAGGCGGGCGCCGGCACACCGACCGATCCCTTGCCGCCGCCCTGCGTGCGCACCCAGGTGACGTATTCGTTGAACGACTTGGCCGGCGTGCCGCCGGAAACCGCAAACGCGTTGACGAAGGTGGCAAAGCCGGCCACCGGAACGAAGTCGGTCGCCGGGGCGAAGCCGGGGTTCTTCGTGACCATCGGCAGGATGGTGATGGTGTGGTCGTGCGACAGGAAATACGTGGTGCCGTCCGCCGGCGCGGCTTTCAGCGCCTGCGCCGCAATCTGGCCACCCGCACCGGGCTTGTTCTCGACGATGACCGGCACGCCCAGTTCGTCCTTGAGCCGCTCGGCCAGGATGCGCGCGATGGCGTCGGTGCCGCCGCCGGGCGGGAACCCCACCATCAGCTTGACCGGTTTGGCGGTCTGGGCGCTGGCCACGCCGAGTGCGCCGACAGCGGCCAGGGCAAGAACGGTGCGGGTCAGGCGGGACACAAGGCCCCTGCGCGAGAAGGACATGAATAGCTCCGGTGAACATTGAACAGGTAGAGCCTGATTATCGTGCCCCCCGGCGCGCGGGCCACCGGGGTGCCCGCTACCTGTCCTACAGTGCCGCGGCGCCGGTGCTGCCAGAGCCGGACCCCTGCAGCGGCCCGAGTCCGGTGCTGGGCGGGCCGAGCTCCGACTCCACCTCGTCCGACCAGGGCGCCGAAGCGCCCACCGGCTCCACGAAGCGGATCGGGCGGCGGGTCCTGGGCGACATTCTTGCCAGCAGGCGGTGCAACTGTCGCAAGGCGCGGGTCGGCGTCGTCTCGTGTTCGCTCAGCATCATGCAGGCCACGTTGAACTGCAGCGGGATGTCCAGGTTGACACCGCGCGAGGTTGTCAGCCCCGCCGTCACCAGGCGGACCATGCGCTCCTGAAGTTCCGCGCGCGTTTTGACACCATCGAAGATGATTGCGAAGCTGGCGGTGCCGACGCGCCCAGCCGGGTCGCCTTCGCGCACCACACGGTAGAGCTTGATGACCGACCAGAGCAGGCACTGCTCGGCCATCGCGTCGCCGTAGGATTGCCGGATCTGCTGCAGGTTGGCCAGTTCCACCATCACCACCGCTGCCGCATCGCGCCGAAGCCGGGCGCCCTTCACCGTGGTCGTGAGCTGCCGCAGGAAGGCTTTGTCGGACAGCAGCCCGGTCAGGGCGTCCTGCTCGGTCAGCTTGTTCACGCGGGTCCGCAAGCCATGACGCACGCCGGAGCGCGCGTTGAGTGCCACCAGCAACAGGGGAACCGCCATGGCGCATGCCAGCGCGCTGCCATCAAAGGTCAGCCACCGCGCCGAAATCACCCCGTAGAGCCGCAACATCGCGACCACGACAGTCATGGCCAATGGCAGATAGGCCAGCAGAACCCAGCCCCCCACGACGTCCTCGCGGCGCCAGGCCAGACCCGCCAGGGTGAACGTGAACACCAGGCTGGCAATCAGGCTGAAGGCAACCAGGGCGTTGCTCAGCCAGTCCGGCCCCGGGAATCGGCCCTGCACCAGATAGGCCCCGCTCATCAGCATCACCAGCACCCCGGTCGCCAGCGCCAACCCATCCACCTTCGGATAGCGTGCGCCAATACCGCACAGGTGCCGCAGGAACAGGATGTTGATCCCCGCGAGTGCAATGGGCAGCACACCCTGGGCCTGATCTGCCCAGAACGGCGAATGATTCCACAGCAGGTGCGCGGCCAGGCCGGTCACAGCGGCCATGGTCAGGGTCATGGTGGCGGCAAACAGGCTGTACCAGGCATAGACAGCGTCGCGATGGATGCCGCTCTGGATCAGGCACCACACGGTCAGCAGGATCAGGGTGCCCAGGATCATGCCCAGCGCCAGGTACTCCAGCTTGCGCGCCTGCTCCAGCTCAGCCGCGGGGGCAATGCGCAGGTCAAAGCCGATCGGGTCGAGGTGGCGCACCTGAACGTACACGTCGCGCGGCTCCGCCGGGGGCAAGATCAGGTCAAAGCTTGCGTAGCGTCCCGGCCGGTTCCAGGACGCCACGGCCAGGCGGTCCCCCGCGCGCTGGGCGAACCACTTGCCTTGCGGGTCTTGCTGGTAGACCGTCACGAAATCAAGCAGGGGCACCGGCAGGTCCAGCCCCCAATCCGACGTCGCGCCCGGGTTGGCGCGCAGCCGCAAGCGGATCCACAGGGTCTTGTCCGGCCCCAAAGGGTAGACGGTATGCGCCACCGTGGGCTTGAACTGGTCGGCAAACCGGGTGCTGGCCTGTTCGATGGTGACGCTCTGGCCGGATTCGATCCAGGCCGCCCGGGCCAGCAAGGTCGGCTCGTCGGCATGGGCCGCGACCCCACAGAACAACGCGGCAACGATCAACATCGCCCCCTTGGCGGATCGCGCCCACCCCGCCACTGACCTTGCGAATCGTCGCAGCAGCGGTCGGAGGGCAAGTCCTGTGGACATCGGAATACTTGATGCGTCAGGGACTCAGTTCGCGCCGGTTGCATCCGCCAACGTCGACAACGGCAGCCGGGAAACCTCCTGCAGCAGACGCGCCAGCTGCAGCCCGGCGGCTTCGATGACCAGGCGGCCTTTGTCGGCCGTGGCCGCCGCCGCGTTGCCCACCGCGCCGGCCGGGTTGTAGTCCTGCATCTGCCAGCCGAGCTTGGCGCTCCTGCCGTTGCCCAGGATCGGAAACGCTTCGGCGCGATCCTGCGACGTGGAGTGAAAGTCCCGCGCCTGCTGCGGGCGCACGAGCTCCGGGCGCAGCGCCAGCATCATGGAGGTCTCGATGTCGCCCGCGTGGATGCCGAAGCGCTGCTCGTCGGCGCCGAACAGCGCATTGGCGTCCCGACCCGCCGCATCCACCATCGGCAGGTTGAACCAGCTCACGCTGTAGACCAGCATCGACAGACGTGCGCGCAGGTCGCGCGCCACCAGGTCCATCACGCTGACCTGTCCGCCATGGGCATTGAACAACACCAGCTTTTTCACGCCGCCGGCCGCCACCGATTCGCCGATGTCGGTCCACAGCCGCAGGACGGTCTCGGCCTTCAGCGTCAGTGTCCCGGCAAAACCCGCGTGCTCCGGGCTGAACCCCACCGCCAGGGTGGGCAGGAACAGCGCCGGCAGATCCGCCGGCAGGTGCGGCAGTGCGGCGGCCACGATGCCATTCACCAGATCGGTATCCACCGACAGTGGCAGGTGCGGCCCATGCTGTTCGGTCGCGGCCACCGGCAGCACCGCGACCGTGCGCGCAACATCAAGCTGCGCGAAATCGGTGGTCGCCAGGTCGGACCAGAAACGGGGGATCTTCGTCATGGATGGCATCTTAAGGCGCCCGGCGGCCCGCCGCTATCATTACTTGCATGACCCACGACCTCTTCCGCACCGACGCCTACCTCCACGAATGCACCGCCACCATCACGGCCCTGAGCGACCAGGGGATCGTGCTGGACCGCACCGTTTTCTACCCGCTGGGCGGCGGGCAGGCCGGCGACACGGGCGTGCTGGTGCTGGCGGACGGTCGCGAAATCCCGATTGCCGACACCCGCAAGGAAAAGGACGCCGAAGGGCAGTTCACGAATAATATCTGCCACATTCCAGCGTCGAATGGCAATAGTTCGCTATCGATTCAGGACTTAGTCCGTCAGCATGGCCTGAAGGTCGGCGACACCGTGACGGCGCGCATCGACTGGGCGCGGCGCCACCGGCTGATGCGTTTTCATACCACCACCCACCTGCTGTGCCACATCGTGCCGCAGCTGGTCAACGGCTGCTCGATCACGCCCGACTACGCGCGGCTGGACTTCAACATGACCGACCCGCTGGACAAGGACGCGCTGAGCGCCGGCATCGCCGCGCTGGTCGCCGCCGCGCTGCCGGTGACGGTGGGCCGCATCACGGACGCCGAACTCGACGCCAATCCGGCGCTGGTCAAGAGCATGTCGGTCCAGCCGCCGCGCGGCAGCGGCACCATCCGCACGATCCGCATTGGTGAAACCGAACTGATCGACTTCCAGCCCTGCGGCGGCACGCATGTGGCCAACACGTCCGAGATCGGCGCGGTGGTGGTGACCAAGATCGAGAAGAAATCTGCCACCACCCGGCGCGTGGTGCTGGGGTTCGCGGAATGAGAGGCGGGTCTGGGGTTGGGTGCTGTGACGGGAGGCAGATTCAACAGACTTTTCGGGCTCTCGCAAGAAGACTGCCGGACAGGCACCACACCCGGAGCACAAGAAAGGGCTGCCTCAGCGCTTGATCTCGCAAGCTTTTGCTCTGCCCGGGTAGGGGTCATTGCCAAAATAGTTGCTGGCGCAGGACACGCCATTAGTGCCGTCGCGATAGACGTAACGACCTGCCGCGCCGTACCGCACCTGGGCGTAGCCGCCGAAGTTACAGCGCTCACCCTCCCTTGCGCATTGGCTCCAGCCAGACGAAGAACCACCATCGTTGTATTTGATCGCTTGCACCTCGCAATGCTTCGTGACGCCGCGGGCCGGGTCGCCAAAGACGCCCGAGTTGCACGGAATTTCTCCATTCACGTTCATGTGTCTTGAAGTTGCGGCCGTCACCGAAACGCACGACGCCATTGCCCTTCACGCGGCAGGTTCCACCCTCGGCGGCACAAAAGCGCCAGCCACTGTTGGATGCGCCGGAACCCCAACCGGCCCAGGAAGCCTGGGTGCTGTTCTCATAGCTTTGGCCGCCCGAGCGGCGCACCTCGCAAAACTTCGTCGCACCAGGCGTCGGGTCACCGAAGTCCGCGACATCGCAGCGCACGTTACCGTAGGCGGTACGGGTGACAAAACTGTTGCCCTGCCCAAAACGCACTTCGGTCCTGCCCTTGACCCGACAGATCTCGCCTTCGGCGGCGCAAAAGCTCCAGCCCTGCGCCGAGCCGGGGTTGTATCCGCTGCCATAGTTGCTGCCACCGTAATTGCCTGTACCGTAGTTGCCGCTCACCCGAACCTGACAGCGCTTGGGCGCACCAGGGGCAGGGTCGCCAAAGGCGTCGTTGTCGCACTGCACATAGTTGGAGACCGTTCGGTTGCTCCAACGGCCATCGGTCCCAAAACGCACCATGGCCCGGCCATTCACGCTGCAGGTCTGGCCTTCGACAGCGCAATTGCGCCAGCCGTCCTCGTTTTGGGATTGGTACTGGGTTGGGCGTTCGCGTTCAGCCTGCTGGTAAGCGCCATCACCCTGGGCGAACGCGGCAGGGACCGTGGAGGACAGGCACAGTGCCAGGACGGCGGAGATCAGGGAAACACGTCGCATGGAGGAACTCCTCGTTTGGACAAGGATTGCATTGCGGCAATAAATTATTACTCCGTTTGCCGAAGGGTGACGCCACTTCGGGTGATGCCCCCGGAAGCTCCCCGCTCGAGCCCCCCGGGCACTGGCGGACCATCCGTTGGCAAAATAGGTCATGCGCATGGATATGGACCCCCACCCGTTTGAGCCCTTGCTGCCCTCCGACGCGCGCATCGAGCCGCTGCTGGCCAGGGCGCACGACCTCTCCAGACTGGCCATCCCACTGGCCGAGAGGCGACGCCCGGGGGTGCAGGGCGCACAAGCCCTGGGTACAGTCGAGGCGGCGCAGGCGCTGCGGTTTCTTTTTCCACGGCTTTGGCCCGAGGCGGAGGCGGATGCCGCCAACCGCTGAAAACTCCCAGCCATGCAGCACCGCAACGTCACCGGGGACAGCTTCTTCTGCTGGGACGGCGACGTCCTGATCGTCAACATTCTGGGCAAACCGAGCGCCAGGCAGGACGCCATCGGCGAACCCCAGGGCAACCAGTTGAGGGTCAGCGTCAAGGCCAAGCCGGAGAACGGCAAGGCGACCGACTACATGGTGAAGTTCCTGGCCCCCTTGTTCGGCGTGCGGGTGGCCGACATCGAGGTGGTCTTTGGCCAGGAAAACGTGAACAAGCAGTTGCGCATCAAGGCGCCGACCCGTCTGCCAGCGGTGTTCAATCTGGGATCACTGCTGCCTGGCGCTGACCGGTAACACGGCTGGTGCGGGCGCCGGGTGCTGCAGCGGCGGTATTTCCTGCGCATACATCCAGCCACGCGACCACGGCTGCCCCTGGGCGCTGCCGCCAGCGCGCCGGCACAACACCTGGTAGAGCGAAATCTGGTCATGCTCGAAGGCCCACTGGCTGCCGATGAGGTAGAGCCGCCAGATGCGCCAGCGCTTTTCGCCGACCATGGCTTTGAGCATGTCGCTGCGGGCCTCGAAGGCCTGGCTCCACAGTCCGGTGGTGCGCGCGTAATGCCGGCGCAGGCCTTCCACGTCCACCGCCTCCAGGCCGCTCTCCTGCATCCTGGTGAGCACGGTGCCGATATGCGCCAGTTCGCCCTGCGGAAACACGTAGCGGTCGATGAAGCGGCCACCGCCATAGTGGGTTTCGCCGTCGTGGGCGTCGGTGGAGGTGATGCCATGGTTGATCACCCAGCCGTCATCGGCCAGCAGGCCGTGCAGCGTGCGGAAATACTCGCCCAGGTGCTTCAGTCCGACATGCTCGAACATGCCGACGCTGGCGATGCGATCGAATCGCCCGGTCACATCGCGGTAGTCCTGAAGGCGGATCTCGACGTGGTCCTGCAGCCCGGCCTGCCGCACGCGTTCGCGCGCCAGGTCGTACTGGTTCTGCGACAGCGTGATACCCACGCAGCGCGCGCCGAAGTGCGAGGCCGCGCGCATGACCAGCGCGCCCCAGCCGCAGCCGATGTCCAGCAGGCGCTGCCCCGGCGCAAGTTGCAGCTTGGTCAGGATGTGGTCGATCTTCTTGCGCTGCGCCAGCGCCAGCGACTCGTCGCCGTTCTCGAAATAGGCGCAGGAATACACCATGTCCGGGTCCAGCCACGCCGCGTAGAAGTCGTTGGACAGGTCGTAGTGGTACTGGATGGCGTCGCGGTCGGTGTCCTTGCTGTGCTGCGTGGCATGCGCGATGCGCTGCATCATCCGGGCAAGAGGCCCCGGCTGGTGACTGGCCGCGTCGGACACGCCGGCGGCGGCCAGTTTCCATGCCACGTCGATCAGGTCGGGCGCGCTGCCATCAAGGTCGATATGTCCCTCCACATAGGCCTCGCCCAGCGTCTCCAGGCTGGGCGACAGCAGGGCCGGCAAGGCGGACGGGTGGCGGATATGGATCGCCACGCGTGGCGGCTCGGTCTTGCCCAGCCGGATGGCTGCCGCCGGACTGTCGCCCCAGCGCAGCAACAGCGGCAAGTCCGCCTGCGTACGCAGACGCTCGGCCCAGGGCGTCAGGGCTGAATTCAGTGCGGTATCGATACCCAGCATGGCGGACACCCTCCTCAAACAGGCCACGAAGGTAGCAACAATGGTTGGTGCGCCCTTGCGGTTTGTCAAGTTGCGCCCCTCTGAAGCGGCGAAGGCCCGCCTGATCGGGGGTGCCCACCCGGCGCTGACCGGTGTTGGCTATAGTCCACAGGGAACCAATTGCGCGACCCCGCACTCCCATTGCCTCAGCTCCCCGACCCGCCCATGAATCGCCCCCGCTCGCCCCGCTTCGCTCCGTTTGCTTTATTTTTGATAGCAAACTTTGTAATTCCGACGCTGGGCTGGGCTCAAAATTCATCGAAAAACGTGGTCACCACGCCCCAGGTGCGCGCCGAAATCCTGGCGCACGCACCCCAGGGCGTGCCGGTGGGCCAGCCTGAAGCCGCCGCGCAAAAGCAGCCGGTCTGGGTCGGCCTGCAGCTCACGCACAAGCCCGAATGGCACACCTACTGGAAGAATTCCGGCGATTCCGGCTTGCCGACCTCGCTGGAATGGACGCTGCCGCCGGGGGTCATTGCAGGTGATATCGCCTGGCCGCTGCCGAAAAAGATCCCGATCGGCAACCTGGCCAACTATGGCTACGAGGGCACGGTCCTGCTGCCGGTGCCGCTGACGATCACGCCCGACTTCAAGCCGCCGCTGACCGGCAATACGCTGGACGTCAAGCTCAAGGCGTCCTGGCTGGTGTGCCGCCAGGAGTGCATCCCCGAAGAGGGCGAGTTTGCGATCCAGATCCCGCTCAAGGGCTCCACCGCGATCAACGGCGCGGCCTTCGATGCGGCGTTCAAGGCGCAGCCCCGGCCCGTCATGGGCAGCGTCGGGGGGGTGCTGCCGGACAGCCAGATACAGATCGACGGCAAGCTGCTGCGGTTCAGCGTGCAGGGCCTGCCGGTGGAACTGCGCGGCAAGGCGCTGGACGTCTTCCCTGAAACGCCCGAGGTGATCGAGACCGCCGCAACGCCCAAACAGGCCTGGAGCGGCGCGGAGTGGACCGCCAGCATCCCGCTGGCGGCGCAGCGCCTGAACAGCCCGTCGGTGATGCCGGTGGTGCTGGCGTCCAACGGCCAGGGCTGGCGTGCCGAACTCAAGGTGCTGGGCGAATGGCCCAAGGTCACCCCCGGTGCCGGCGCGTCGCCCGCACTGGAGGCTGGGAGCAAAGCCAATGCCGCAGGCGCCACCCCGGGTGCGCCGCCTTCCGGTGCCTCGCTCACGCTGTGGGCCGCGCTGCTGGGCGCGCTGCTCGGCGGGCTGATCCTGAACCTCATGCCCTGCGTGTTTCCGGTGCTGGCGATCAAGGTGGTCGGCTTCACGCGGCACACCGACGACCAGCGCGCCCACCGCATCAGCGGGCTGGCCTACACCGCCGGCGTCATCACCTCGTTCGTGGCGCTGGGCGCCCTGCTGCTGGCGCTGCGCGCGGCCGGCGAAAGCCTGGGCTGGGGCTTCCAGCTGCAAAGCCCCGGTGTGGTGGCCGCGCTGGCGGCGCTGTTCACCCTGATCGGGCTGAATCTGGCGGGGCTGTTCGAGTTCGGCAGCTTCCTGCCGTCCGGCGTGGCCACTTTGCAGGCGAAGCACCCGGTGGTCGATTCGTTCCTGACCGGCATGCTGGCCGTGGCCGTGGCTTCGCCCTGCACTGCACCGTTCATGGGCGCCTCGCTGGGCCTCGCTGTCGGCCTGCCGGCGGGGCAGGCGCTGGCCGTGTTCGCCGCCATCGGCCTGGGCCTGGCACTGCCCTACCTGGCGGCCAGCTTCGTGCCGGCCGTGGCCCGCGCGCTGCCGCGACCCGGCGCCTGGATGGACACCTTCCGCCGCCTGATGGCCTTCCCGATGTTCGCCACCGTGGTCTGGCTGGTCTGGGTGCTGGGCCAGCAGACCGGCATCGACGGCGCCGGCGCCTTGCTGGCGCTGCTGGTCAGCGGCGCCTTCGTGGTCTGGGCGCTGACGCTGCAGGGCCGCGCCCGCACCGTGTTTGCTACGCTATCCATAGCAGGCTTCGCCCTGCTGATGCTGGGGATTGGCCCAAATGTCGTGAAATTTTCCGATTCCACCCCGGCCGCGAGCATCGCCGGGCACTGGCAGCCCTGGACACCGGGCAAAGTGGATCAACTGGTCGCCAGCGGCCAGCCGGTGTTTGTCGATTTCACTGCCGCCTGGTGCGTGACCTGCCAGTACAACAAGAAGACCACGCTGGGCGACGCCGCCGTGCTGGCCGACTTCGCGGCGAGGAAGGTGCAATTGCTGCGCGCCGACTGGACCCGCCGCGACCCGGCCATCACCGCCGCGCTGAGCGCCCTGGGCCGCAATGGGGTGCCTGTGTACGTGCTGTATCAGCCCGGGCACCCGCCCCGCGTGCTGTCGGAGATCCTGAGCGTGGACGAGGTGCGTTCGGCACTGGCCGCGCTCTGAAACAGGTCATTTTGGTTCTGGTCTGATTGAGAGGAGCAAGCATCATGCAACGTCGTTCATTCCTGAGCGCTGCCGCTGCAGCCGCCATTCTCGCGCCCCACTACGCCGTGGCCGCGCCCGCGGCCGTGGGCCAGAGCGCGCCCGGCTTCACGCTGACGGACACCGCCGGCAAGCCGGTGCGCCTGGCCGATTTCAAGGGCAAGACCGTCGTGCTGGAATGGAACAACCCCGGCTGCCCCTTCGTGCGCAAGCACTACCAGGGCAACATGCAGGCGCTGCAGAAGGAAGCCGCGGCGCAGGGCGTGGTCTGGCTGGCCATCAACTCCACCGAGCCCGCCAGTGGCGACTACCTGAGCCCGGCGCAGCTGGCGCGCTGGATGCAGGACAAGCAGGCCGCGCCCACCGCGACCCTGATGGACGAGGACGGCGTCGTGGGCAAAGCCTACGGGGCGCGCGTCACGCCGCACATGTACATCGTCGACGCCCAGGGGCTGCTGGTCTACGCCGGCGGCATCGACAGCATCCCGACAGCCCGCGTGGACGACATCGCCAAAGCCACCAACCATGTGCGCCAGGCGCTGGCCGAGATCAAGGCCGGCAAGCCGGTGTCGGTCGCGGCGACGCCGCCCTACGGCTGCACCGTCAAATACAAGACCTGAGCGCGTTTCCTGCCGACCCGGCCCTGCGTACACTGCAGTCCATGAGCCGCACCCCCGACACCATCAGCACCCTGCGCGACGTCCTGCACCGCTGCCGCACGCTCGCGGTGGTGGGCCTGTCGCCGCAGTGGCACCGCCCGAGCTACTTCGCCGCCAAATACATGCAGTCACACGGCTACCGCATCGTGCCGGTGAACCCGCTGGTGGCCCGTGAGGGCGGCAGCATCCTGGGCGAACGCTGCTTTGCCAGCGTGGTCGAGGCCGCGCAGGCGATTGCGGCGCAGGGCGGGCACATCGACATGGTGGACTGCTTTCGCAAGAGCGAGGACATCCCGCCTTTGGCCGAGGAGGCCGTCGCCATCGGCGCGCGCTGCCTGTGGCTGCAACTCGGCGTGACGAACGAAGAAGCGGCCGAGCGCGCCGAGGCCGCCGGCCTGCAGGTGATCCAGAACCGCTGCGTGAAGATCGAGCACGCGCGCCTGTTCGGCGGGCTGGGCTGGGCCGGCGTGAACACCCGCGTGATCTCGGCCAAGCGGCCGCAGCAACTGCCGTATTGATTGAGGGCGCGACCCATGAGCCAAGCACCCAAGACCGGCGACCGCGATTACGGCTTTCGCCACCCGTGCCATCCACGCCGGCGCCATCCCCGACCCGGTGACCGGCGCGCGCGCCACGCCCATCCACCAGACCACCAGCTTCGTGTTCGACAGCGCCGAGCACGCGGCCAGCCTGTTCAACCTGCAGACTTTCGGCAACGTCTACAGCCGCATCAGCAACCCGACGGTGGCGGTGTTCGAGGAGCGCGTGGCGTCGCCTGGAAAACGCGCGTGCCGCCCTGGCCTGCGCCAGCGGCATGGCGGCGCAGATGACGGCGCTGCTGGCCATCCTGAAGGCCGGCGACCACATCGTGGCGGCCAGCACGCTGTATGGCGGCACCGTGGGGCAGCTCGGCATCGGCTTCTCGCGCCTGGGTATCGAGACCACGTTCGTCGATCCGTCCGACGTGGAGAACTTCGCGCGCGCCATGCGCCCGAACACCCGCGCCGTCTATGGCGAAACGATTGGCAACCCGCTGGTCAACGTGCTCGACATCGCGGCGGTGGCCGACGTGGCGCACGCGCACGGCGTGCCGCTGGTCATCGACAACACGGTCGCCAGCCCGTACCTGTGCAACCCCTGCGACCTCGGCGCCGACATCGTGGTGCACAGCGCCACCAAGTACCTGGGCGGCCACGGCACCACCATGGGCGGCGTGGTGGTCGAAGGCGGCAAATTCCCCTGGGACAACGGCAAGTTCCCCGAGATGGTGGAGCCCAGCCGCGCCTACCACGGCGTGAAGTTCTACGAGACCTTCGGCGACTTCGGCTACACCATGAAGGCGCGCATGGAGGTCAACCGCACTTTCGGCGCCGTGCTGTCGCCCATGAGCGCCTGGCAACTGCTGCAAGGCACCGAGACGCTGCACCTGCGCATGCGCGAGCACTGCCGCAACGCGCTGAAGGTCGCCCAGTTCCTGCAACAGCCACCCGAAAGTGCGCTGGGTCAATTACCCGGGCCTGCCGGACTCGAAGTATTTCGAGCTGGCGAAGAAGCAGTTCCGCGCCGTCGATGGCCAACCCGGCGCCTCGGGCATCCTGACCTTCGGCATCGAAGGCGGCGCGCAGGCCGGCGAGCGCTTCATCGACGCCTGCGAGTTCCTGAGCCACCTGGCCAACATCGGCGACGCCAAGACGCTGGTGATCCACCCTGCCTCCACCACGCACCGCCAGCTCAACGACGAGGAACTGCAAAAGGCCGGCGTCAGCGCCGACATGGTGCGCCTGTCGCGTGGGCATCGAGGACGTGAACGACATCCTGTGGGACATCGAGCAGGCCCTGGAGCGCGCCACGCGCGCCTGACTGAACCAAGCCGAGTATCCGCACCGCTTCGCCCGACCATGAACGAACAGCAAACCATCCAGGCCATCTTCGAAGCCGGCCACACCGTGGCGGTCGTCGGCCTGTCGCCCAAACCCTGGCGCGAGAGCTTCGGCGTGTCCCGCGCGATGCAGGCGGCCGGCTGGCGGATCATCCCGGTCAACCCGGTGGCCGCCGAACGCGGCGAAACCATCCTGGGCGAGAAGGCCTACGCCACGCTCACCGACGCGGCGCAGCGCGAGAAGATCGATCTGGTGAACGTCTTTCGCAATGCCGCGGACGTGCCCCCCGTGGCCGAAGAGGCCATTGCCATCGGCGCACCCGCGCTCTGGCTGCAGATGGGCATCCGGCATGACGAAGCCGCCGCCCGGGCCCGCGCCGCCGGCCTGAAGGTGGTGCAGGACCGCTGCCTGAAGGTGGAATGGGCGATGCGGCCCCGCTGATTCCGCGGCCCTGTGCGGCATCGGACCTGACCCCCGGCATTGAAACCGGCCGCGGCGCCGGCGTCGGTCGGCCTGCGACAATCGGGGCATGAATGCCTCCTTCGCCCCCCTCAAGAACGACACGTTCCTGCGCGCCTGCCTGCGCCAGGCCACCGACTACACCCCGCTGTGGCTGATGCGCCAGGCCGGCCGTTACCTGCCCGAATACTGCGCCACGCGCGCCAAGGCCGGCAGCTTCATGGGCCTGGCCACCAACGTGGACTACGCCACCGAAGTCACGCTGCAGCCGCTGGAACGTTACCCGCTGGACGCCGCCATTTTGTTCAGCGACATCCTGACCGTGCCCGACGCCATGGGCCTGGGCCTGTCGTTCGCGCTGGGCGAGGGCCCCCGCTTTGCGACCCCGGTGCGCGACGAGGCCGCCGTGGCCGCGCTGCAGGTGCCGGACATGGACAAGCTGCGCTACGTCACCGACGCCGTCACCTCGATCCGCAAGGCCTTGAACGGCCGCGTGCCGCTGATCGGCTTCTCCGGCAGCCCCTGGACGCTGGCCTGCTACATGGTCGAGGGCAAGGGCTCGGACGACTACCGCCTGGTCAAGACCATGCTGTACAGCCGCCCGGACCTGATGCACCGCATGCTGCAGGTCAACGCCGACGCGGTGGCGGTGTACCTGAACGCGCAGATCGATGCCGGCGCGCAGGCCGTGATGATCTTCGACAGCTGGGGCGGTGTGCTGGCCGACGGCGCGTTCCAGGCCTTCAGCCTGGCCTACACCGCGCGGGTGCTGGCGCAGCTCAAGCGCACCGGCGTGGACGGCCAGATCGTGCCACGCATCGTCTTCACCAAGGGCGGCGGCCTGTGGCTTTCGGACATGAAGGCGCTGGACTGCGAGGTGCTCGGCCTGGACTGGACCATGAACCTGGGCACGGCGCGCCAGATCGTCGGTGGCGACATCGGTGGCCCGGGCAAGGCGCTGCAGGGCAACATCGACCCCAATGTGCTGTTTGCCCCGCCCGACGCCATCCGCGCGGAAGTGGCGCGCGTGCTCGACAGCTTCGGCCTGCCCCACACCGACCGCAGCACCACAGGCCCCACGCAGATCTTCAACCTGGGGCACGGCATCAGCCAGTACACCCCGCCTGACAACGTGGCCGTGCTGGTGGAAGCGGTGCACACCCACTCGCGCGGGCGACGCGCCTGAGGCCAAAGGTGCGCCGTAACGGGCGCTGCCCTAGGGCGCAAAATCGCCGCAGTCAAGCCTTTTTGGAGCGAAACCGAAGAAAAATATTTGTTTGCCGCCGACCACTTATGCACAAAATTTGTGTTGCGTTGCGACAAAACAATTCTGCCGAGGGCGGACCCGCTATAAATCCCATAGCGATCGCAAGTTGTTGATTCATATGGGTTTTAGTTTTTGCTTTTTTTGCAGGCAATCCAGCGAAAGCCTTGATTTTCAAGGCTTTGCGACGGGCCCGTCCAAGTTTTCAACAAAGTTATCCACAGAAATACTGGATTGCCCTGCAATCCTTTCTAAATCAACAACTTAAAGCCTCTTTCGCCAGAACGCTTCAAGAAAACACCTCAACTCAGGTTCTTGCATGACCCACTGGCTTTCGGTTGCCGTCCAGACGCCCGCCCACAGCGCGGTGGCCGGGCCATTGACCTACCGAAGTGAGTTGCCACTCACGCCAGGCACGCTCGTTCGCGTGCCTTTCGGCAAGCGCGAAGTGCTGGGCATCGTCTGGGCGCCGGCGGACAGCCCGGCGCCGGGCTGGAGCGAGGAGAGCAGCCGTGCGGTGTCCGGTGCGCTGGACGGCGTGGCGCCGTTGACCTCAGCCTGGCGTCAACTCGTGGAATTCTCCGCCGCCTACTACCAGCGCGCGCTGGGCGAAGTGGCGCTGGCCGCACTGCCGCCGCAACTGCGCGACCTGAGCGCCGTACAGCTTGCGCGTCGCCTGAAACCGCGCCCGATCAAGTCAGGCGCAGCCGACGGTGGCGGGCCGGCAAAGCCGTCCGGCCCTTTGACAGCTACAGAATCCGTAGCACTCAATGACCAGCAGACGCTGGCCCTTGCCGAATTTGAATCAAAAAAAGGCCCGTTCCTGCTGTTTGGCGCCACCGGCAGCGGCAAGACCGAGGTCTACCTGCACGCCGTGGCCAACCTGCTCGCGCGCGACGCCCGTGCGCAGGCGCTGGTCATGGTGCCCGAGATCAACCTGACGCCGCAACTGGAGGCGCGCTTCCGGTCGCGCTTCGCCCCGCGGTATGGCGAGGGCGCGGTGGTGTCGCTGCACAGTGGCATGACGAACCCGCAGCGCCTGAAAAGCTGGCTGGCCGCGCACAGCGGCGCGGCGCGCATCGTGCTGGGCACGCGCATGGCGGTGTTTGCCTCGATGCCGGCGCTGAAACTGATCGTGGTGGACGAAGAACACGACCCCAGCTACAAGCAGCAGGAAGGCGCGCGCTATTCGGCGCGCGACCTGGCCGTCTACCGCGGACGGCTCGACGGCGCCAAGGTGCTGCTGGGTTCGGCCACGCCCTCGCTGGAGAGCTGGCACCAGAGCCGCCCCGCCAGCGCCGGCGACCCTGGCGGGCGCTATGTGCGCCTGGTCATGCCGGGGCGCATCGGCGAGGCCGGGTTCCCCAAGGTGCGTCGCGTGGACATGAACCACCAGCCGATGAAGACCGTGTTTTCACCGCCGCTGCTCGACGCCATTCGCGCGCGCATCGCGCGCGGCGAGCAGTCCATGGTGTTCCTCAACCGGCGTGGCTACGCCCCGGTGCTGCACTGTGCCGATTGCGGCTGGAAGAGCGAGTGCCCGCATTGCAGCGCGTTCCGCGTGTTCCACAAGATCGACCGCACGCTGCGCTGCCACCACTGCGGCTTCACCGAGCGCGTGCCGCGCGCCTGCCCGGCCTGCGGCAACATCGACATTGCGCCGCTGGGCCGCGGCACCGAGCGGCTCGAGGAGCACCTGGCCGAACTGCTGGCCGGCGAGACCCGCCCGGACGGCACACCCGTGCGCATCGCCCGCATCGACGCCGACACCACCAAACTCAAGGGCGCGCTCGAATCGCAGCTGGCGCAGGTGCATTCGGGCGAGGTCGACGTGCTGGTGGGCACGCAGATGATTGCCAAGGGCCATGACTTCCGACGCATCACACTGGTCGCGGCGATCAATCCCGACGGCGCGCTGTTCTCCAGCGATTTCCGTGCGCCGGAACGCCTTTTCAGCCTGCTGATGCAGTCGGCCGGGCGCGCCGGGCGCGACGCCGCGTTCATCACGGCCGGCGCGTCGGGCAGCGAGATGTGGATCCAGACCTTTCACCCGACACATCCGCTGTTCGAGGCCCTGAAGCAGCACGACTACCCGGCCTTTGCCGCGCGCGACCTGCGCGAGCGCGAAGCCGCCGCGATGCCGCCTTTCAGTTTTCAGGCATTGGTACGCGCCGAGGCGCGCACGCAGGACGTGGCGCAAGGCTTCCTGAACGCTGCGAGCGCCGCGGCGCAGAGCGAACTGGCAGCCCTGCCCGGGTTCGACGAGGTGATGCCGCGCATCACGCTGTATGGCGCGGTGCCCATGAGCGTGCAGCGTGTGGCCAACGTGGAGCGTGCGCAGATGCTGGTGGAAAGCAGCTCGCGCAACGCACTGCAGCGCTTCCTGGCAGCGTGGCACGAGATCTTGCGCCAGACCCGTTCGCTGCCGGCGCACAAGGGCCTGATCCGCTGGGCCGTGGACGTGGACCCGCTGACCATCTAGCCGCGCAGTAGACTTTCACGCCATGCATGAGATGTCGCTCGCCGAAGGGGTTCTGCAACTGATCGAGGATGCGGCGCGCCAGCAGGGGTTCGCCAAGGTCAGCACGGTCTGGCTGGAGATCGGCCAGCTGTCCGGCGTCGAGCCCGAGGCCATGGCGTTCTGCTTCGACGCCGTCACGCGCGGCAGCATCGCCCAGGGCGCGCGCCTGGAGTTCATCACGCTGCCCGGCACCGGCTGGTGCATGGCGTGCGCGCAGACGGTCCCGATGAAAGAGGTCTTTGGCGAATGCCCGATGTGTGGCGGCCATCAGTTGCAGGTCACGGGCGGCACTGAAATGCGGGTCAAGGAACTCGAAGTAACATGAAACCTGCAGCACAGGCCGTGGCCGGCGACACCGGCCCGCGCTGCCCCCAACGGACCAGGAGAATCTCGAATGTGCACCACCTGCGGCTGCGGCACCGATGAAGTGAAGATCGAAGGCGGCAATGCCGGGCAGGGCCATGAACACGTTCATGCCGACGGCACCCGGCACAGTCACGAACACCTGCATGGGCATGAGAACGGGCACGGGCATCCGCACGACCCAGCGGATGGGCACACCCACGCCGCAGGCGAGGACCCCACGCATTCGCATGCCCCGGGCGTCAGCACTGCGCGCAGGGTGCAGATCGAGCAGGACATCCTGGCCAAGAACAACGCCTATGCGCACGAGAACCGCCAGCTTCTGGCCGGGCAAGGCATCTTTGCGCTGAACCTGGTCTCGGGCCCCGGCTCGGGCAAGACGACGCTGCTCTGCAAGACCATCACGATGCTCGGCGGGCTGCCGGTGGCCGTCATCGAAGGCGACCAGCAGACCAGCCAGGACGCCGAACGCATCCGTGCCACCGGCGCGCCCGCCGTCCAGATCAACACCGGCAAGGGCTGCCATCTCGACGCCCACATGGTCGGCCACGCCATGAGCCGGCTGGCCCTGAAGGACGATTCCCTGCTGATGATCGAGAACGTGGGCAACCTGGTGTGCCCTGCCGCCTTTGATCTGGGCGAGGCCCACAAGGTGGTCATCCTGTCGGTCACCGAAGGCGAGGACAAGCCCATCAAGTACCCGGACATGTTCCGCGCGGCCAGCGTGATGCTGCTCAACAAGATCGACCTGCTGCCGCACCTGGACTTTGACGTGGAGGCCGCCCTGGCCTACGCCCGAAGGGTCAATCCGCAGATTCGCGTGATCCAGCTGTCGGCCACGCGCGGCGAGGGCATGGGCGAGTGGCTGCAGTTCCTGCGTGACGGCATGGCGAGCGCCGCCGCCGCGAGAGGGGCGACGGTCGATGGCCTGAAGAAGCGCATCGCACAGCTCGAGGCGCAGCTGGCGGGCACGCCCGCGCAGGGTTGAAACGACCCCGCCGATGTCCATCCCCCCGGCCCCCGACGCGCTTGCCCTGGCGGGTGCCCTGACTCTGGTCGTTGGCGCGCCAACGCCCATCCAGGGTGGGCGGCCGGTGCTCTCGCCCGGGCTGCTCGACCGCTTGGCCAGCGGTCGCCCTGCGGAGCAGTGGCCCGAGGCACTGGGCCGACTGTTCAGCCTGTGCGGACACGCCCAGACGCTGGCCGCGCGCCTGGCCTTGCAGGGCGCAGGGGCAACGGAGTCCAGCGACGTGATGACGGCTCACGCGGCGGTGCTGCTGAGGGTCATCACCGCGGGCGAACAATTGCAGCGCATGCTGCTGGACTGGCCCCTGGCCTGCCCGCAGCCCGGGCTGACCCCCGACATCGCCTTGCTCAAGGCCGCGCGCCCTGCCGCGCCCCCGGCGCAGGCGTCCCTCACCGAGCTGCAGCAGCAGCTGGAAACGCTCTCCGCGCTGCTGGCCGACCGCCTGTTCGGCATGCCCGCGGCGGACTGGCTGCGGGCCTGGCAGGCGCAGCCGGGGCCCTGGCTGGACCGTTGGTCCCAGTCCCATCAGGGCACGGTGGCGCGCTGGCTGCACGCCATCCGGCCCGACGCATGCGCCGTGCACCTCGCCCATCGCGCCCTGCCCGACCCCCGGACCGCGCCGGCCGGCTTTGCCGATCTCGGCCATCGCCTGCTGAACGATCCGGCGCAGTCCCAACGGCCCACCTGGCAAGGCCAGCCGGCGGAGACTGGGCCGTGCACCCGGGGCTGGCTGGACGGCGGCGTGGCGGGCGACGAGTCCCTTTGGTGGCGGCTCGGCGCCCGGGTGGCGGACCTGGCCGCCCTCCTGAGCCGCCCGGACAGCCTGCGTTTTGGCTCCCTGGCGCTCGGCCCGCTCGCCGGCCTGGGCTGGTGCGACATGTCGCGCGGCCTGCTGGTCCATGCCGTGCAATTGCGGCGCACCTCTGTTCACGCAGCGCCCACCATCGAGCGCTACCGGCTGCAGGCGCCCACCGAGTGGAATTTTCACCCCGACGGCCCGCTGGCCCACTGGCTGCGGCAGACCCCGCCCACGCCCGACAGCCTGCGCCAGGCCCGCCTCGCGGCCACGGCGCTGGACCCTTGCGTGCAGCTCGACGTGCAGGGGATCGCGCCACGACGAACCGCAAGCCCGCCGGACGCTTCACTCCCCCGTCCACAGACCTTGCCCCGGGCGCTGCCCGCCTGCGTGCTGGCCCTCGGCGCCCATTTGAAAAACAAGGCCTGCCTGGTGGTCGGCGGGCAGGTGTTCTGGTCGGCTGCCCATGGCGACCTGGCCGACGTTCTGGCCTGCACCGACCTGCAGGCCTCGGTGGATCGCCTGCTGGTGCTGGCCCGGGAACAGGGCCACGCCATCCAGGCCGTGGCCCACGACCTGCACCCCGACTTCTTCAGCACCCGGCTGGCGCTGCAGACCGCCGAACGGCTCGGCGTGCCGGCGATCCCTGTCCAGCACCATCACGCCCATGTGGCGGTGCTGCTCGCCGAAGCCGGCCTGACCCAGGCGACGACGGGGCTGTCCCTGGACGGCTATGGCATGGGCAGCGACGGCACGGCCTGGGGCGGCGAACTGTTGCGGGTGGGCACGGACGCATGGCAACGACTCGGCCGCCTGAGCCCGCTGGCCCTGCCCGGCGGCGACAGGGCCGCGCGCGAGCCCTGGCGCATGGCCGCGGCGGTCCTGCATGCGCTGGGCCGCACGGATGAGATCGTGCCACGCTGGTCGGCCGCCGTCGGCGAGGCCGCCGCCCAGGGAATTGCGACGATGCTGGCCCGCGGATTGCGCTGCCCGATGACGTCGAGCGCCGGCCGCTGGTTCGACGCTGCTGCCGCCGCACTCGGCGTGTGCCTGCGCCAGGACCACGAGGCCGAAGCCGCCATCGCCTTGCAGCAGCGCGCGCAGGCCTGGCTTGATCGCCAGCCGCCTGACGGCCTGGCCGACCTGGACGCGGTCGCCCGGCACCGTCTGGGCCCTGATGGTGAACTGGCCTTGACCGGCCTGCTGGAGCCTTTGCTGGCGCTCGGTGATCCGGCTGTGAAGCAGGACGAAGACGCCCTCGGTCGCGCCGCGGCGCAGTTTCACGTCGCGTTGGCCGCGGCGCTGGCCGACTGGGTATGCCACGCCGTGGCAGCGGACGGCGCGCCCTTCGTGGTCGCGCTCTCGGGCGGCTGCTTTCACAACGGCTTGTTGCGCGAGCAATTGCAGCGCAAGCTGGCGCAACGCGGCGGCTCAACGCTCACCACGGCCGAGCCCGGCGATGCGACACTCGCCCTGGGCCAGGCCTGGGTCGCCGCCTGGCAAGTGGTCAATGGTCGCGCCCCTGTCATGACCGGTTCAAACCCCTGCTGAACCCATCCCGAAGGAAAACAAATCATGTGTCTCGCTGTCCCCGCCCGCGTGGTCGAATGCCTGGAAGGCGACCGTGCCCTGATCGACCTGGAAGGCGTCCGCATGGACATCTCCGTCGAGCTCCTGGACGACGTTCACCCTGGCGACTACGTGATCGTCCATGTCGGCTACGCCATCGGCAAGCTCGACGAAGAGGAAGCGCTGGCCACCCTGAAGGCCATGGCCGCGATGGCGCGGACCGATGCGGCCAGCACCGCGCCATCCGGTCCCCGTGAAGGCGTGTTGCCATGAAGTACGTCGATGAATTTCGCGACGCCGAGCTGGCGCGCGGCCTGGCGCGCGCCATCGCCCAGGCGGTCCAGCCCGGGCGCCGCTACAACCTGATGGAGTTCTGCGGCGGCCACACCCACGCCATCGCCCGGCATGGCGTGCGCGGGCTGTTGCCGCAGGAGATCGAGCTGATCCACGGCCCCGGCTGCCCGGTCTGCGTGCTGCCCATCGGCCGCATCGACCAGGCCATCACGCTGGCGCGTGACCATGGCGTGGTGCTGTGCACCTACGCCGACCTGATGCGGGTGCCGGCCTCGGGCGCCAGCTCGCTCATGAAGGCACGCAGCCAGGGCGCCGACGTGCGCATGGTGTATTCGGCCATCGACGCGCTGAAGCTGGCGCAGCAACACCCCGAACGCGAGGTGGTGTTCCTGGCCATCGGCTTCGAGACCACCACCCCGCCCACCGCGGCGGTGCTGCGCCAGGCCCGCACGCTGGGCCTGCGTAATTTTTCGGTGCTGTGCAACCATGTGCTGACGCCGCCGGCCATGCGCGGCATCCTGGGGCCGGCACCGGGCAGCGAGACCTCGGCGCACCTGCACGGCTTCATCGGGCCGGCGCACGTTTCCACCGTGATCGGCAGCGAGCCCTACCGCTTTTGCGCGAGCGAGTACCACCGCCCGGTGGTGATCGCCGGCTTCGAGCCGCTGGACGTGATGCAGGCCGTGCTGATGCTGGTGCGCCAGCTCAACGAAGGACGCGCCGACATCGAGAACCAGTTCATCCGCTCCGTGACGCCGCTGGGCAACCAGAAAGCCCAGGCCCTGATGCACGAGGTGTTCGAACTGCGCGACAGCTTCGAGTGGCGCGGGCTTGGCAGCCTGCCGCATTCGGCGCTGAAGTTGCGCCCTGACTACGCCGGCTTCGATGCCGAGCAGCGCTTCGCCGCGCCTTACTGCGCGGTCGCCGACGCCAAGGCCTGCGAATGCGGCGCCATCTTGCGCGGCGAAAAGCGGCCGCAGGACTGCCGCGTGTTCGGCACCGTCTGCACACCCGAGAACCCGATCGGCTCGTGCATGGTGTCGTCGGAGGGCGCCTGCGCCGCCCACTACACCTACGGCCGCTTCATGACCGCCGTGCCATCGATTGCAGAGAAGCCAGGAGCCCAACCATGAGCCGCCGGGCCGCTCCCAAGGCGAATAGCACCGCAGTGCGCAGCACGAAGGTCCACCCGTGAGCCCCGTCAAACCCGGCTACACCCGGCCGCTGGACGTGCGCCATGGCCGCATCGACATGAGCCACGGCAGCGGCGGGCGCTCGATGGTGCAGCTGATCGAGCAGATTTTCCTGAGCGCCTTCGACAACCCGGCGCTGGCCGCGCGCGACGACCACGCCGTGCTGGCCACCCCGCCCGAGCTGGCGCTGGGCGGCCAGCTGGTGATGGCCACCGACAGCCACGTGGTCTCGCCGCTGTTCTTCCCCGGCGGCGACATCGGCTGCCTGTCGGTCCACGGCACCGTCAACGACGTGGCCATGGCCGGCGCGCGCCCGCTGTGGCTCTCGGCCGGCTTCATCCTGGAAGAGGGCTTTGCGCTGGCCGACCTGCAGCGCATCGTCACCTCCATGGCGCACGCCGCCGCCGAGGCCGGCGTGCCCATCGTCACCGGCGACACCAAGGTGGTGCAGGCCGGCAAGGGCGATGGCGTGTTCATCAACACCACCGGTGTCGGCGTGACGCGCCCCGGCGTGCACATCAGCGGGTCGCTGGCGCAGCCCGGCGACGCCATCCTGGTCTCCGGCACGGTGGGCGACCACGGCGTGGCCGTGATGTCGGTGCGCGAAGGCCTGAGCTTTGGCACCACGCTGCTGTCCGACACCCAGGCGCTGCACACGCTGGTCGCGGCCATGCTCGACGCGGTGCCGGGCATCCACGTGCTGCGTGATCCGACGCGCGGCGGTCTGGGCGCCACGCTCAACGAAATCGCCAGCCAGTCGGGCGTGGGCATGCGCCTCATGGAATCCGCCATCCCCGTGCGCGGCGAAGTGCGGGCGGCGTGCGAGTTGCTGGGCCTGGACCCCCTGTACGTGGCCAACGAAGGCAAGCTGCTGGCGATCTGCCCGGCCGACCAGGCCGACGCCCTGCTCGCTGCGATGCGCGCCCACCCGCAGGGCCGCGACGCCGCGCGCATCGGCAGCGTGGTGGACGACGCCAACCGCTTCGTGCAGATGACCACCGTGCTGGGTGGCCAGCGCATGGTGGACTGGTTGTCGGGCGAGCAGCTGCCGCGCATCTGCTGAAGCCGCCACGCCCCCCAGGCCCCGCCCCGGTCCCGCCCCCCCCCCCCACCCCCCCCCGTCTCGGACACCATCGGCCTGGGGTTCGAGCACCGCGAAGGACGCCGCATCCGTCTGGGCCTCGGTCGCGTCGGTGCGCCCGGGCACGAAGGGCACGGTCCACGGACATGGCCGCCGGCCTGGGCCGCCGGCTTCCACGGCGGCGTTGCCCGCCAGCACGATCAGGTCGGCCAGCGACACCTGCTTGCCACCGTCGTGCGCCGCGTTGAATTCGCGCCGGATGCCGTCCAGCACCGCCAGCACACGGCCCAGTTGCGCCGGCTGGTTCACGGCCCAGTCTTTCTGCGGCGCCAGGCGGATGCGTGCGCCGTTGGCGCCGCCGCGCTTGTCGCTGCCGCGGAAGGTGGAGGCCGAGGCCCAGGCCGTGGCCACCAGTTCGCCGACCGACAGGCCGCTGGCCAGCACCCGGGACTTGAGCGTGGCCGCATCCTGCGCGTCGATCAGCGGATGGGCTACGACAGGCAGCGGGTCCTGCCAGATCAGTTCTTCGGCGGGCACTTCCGGACCCAGGTAACGCGCCTTGGGCCCCATGTCGCGGTGCGTCAGCTTGAACCAGGCGCGGGCATAGGCGTCGGCGAACTCGTCGGGGTTGGCCAGGAAATGGCGCGAGATCTTTTCATACGCCGGGATCGAAGCGCAGCGACAGGTCGGCGGTGGTCATCATGGGCGCATGCTTCTTGCCCGGGTCGTGCGCGTCGGGGATCATGTCTTGCGGCGCCACGTCTTTGGCCCGCCACTGGTGGGCGCCGGCCGGGCTCTTCACCAGTTCCCACTCGTACTTGAACAGGGTCTTGAAGTAGCCCATGTCCCAGGTCGTGGGGTTGGGTTTCCAGGCGCCCTCGATGCCGCTGGTGGTGGTGTCAGCGCCCTTGCCGGATCCCAAAGGCGTTGATCCAGCCCAGGCCCATGGTTTCCATGGGCGCGGCCTCGGGCTCGGGGCCCACGAGTTTCGGGTCGCCCGCGCCATGGGCCTTGCCGAAGGTATGGCCGCCGGCCACCAGGGCCACGGTCTCGTAGTCGTCCATCGCCATGCGGGCGAAGGTTTCGCGCACGTCGCGCCCGGACGCCACCGGATCGGGGTTGCCGTTGGGGCCTTCGGGGTTCACGTAGATCAGGCCCATCTGCACGGCGGCCAGCGGGTTTTCCAGCGCGCGATCGCCGCTGTAGCGCTGGTCGCCCAGCCAGTCGGCCTCGGCGCCCCAATAGATGTCTTCTTCGGGCGCCCAGATGTCTTCGCGGCCGCCGCCGAAACCGAAGGTCTTGAAACCCATGGACTCCATGGCCACGTTGCCGGCCAGGATCATCAGGTCGGCCCAGGAAATGGCGTTGCCGTACTTGCGCTTGATGGGCCACAGCAGGCGGCGCGCCTTGTCGAGGTTGCCGTTGTCGGGCCAGCTGTTGACGGGCGCAAAACGCTGGTTGCCGGTGCCGGCGCCACCGCGGCCATCGGCCGTGCGGTAAGTGCCGGCGCTGTGCCAGGCCATGCGCACGAACAGGCCGCCGTAGTGGCCCCAGTCGGCGGGAATCCGCCACGCCCCATCGGCCCCTCGGCCCGGCGTCGTTCAGGTCAACAGCGCCACCGCGCCGGAAAACGTCAGGAACGCCGCCGCGGTAGACACCAGGATGATGCGGGCGATGCGCCCGTTGTCCGCGCCGAAACGCTCGGCCAGCAGCGAGACGTTGCTGGCGCTCGGCAGTGCCGCCACCAGCACCATCACCGTCAGCGCAAACGGGTCCAGTGGCACGCCCAGCGCCACCACCGTCGCGCCCACCAGCAGCACCAGCAGCGGGTGCAGCAGCAGCTTGATGGCGGCCACCGGCAGGTAGTCGCCCAGCGGAACGGGCGGGTGGGCATGCAGGGCCGCCCGCATCTGGGAGCGCGCCAGCACCGCGCCGATGGTGAACAGCGCCACCGGCGACGCGGCTTCGGCCAGCAGGCCCACCGTCTTCAGCACGGGGCCGGGGAGTTCCAGGCTCGTGGCCGAGGCCACCGCGCCGAGCAGAATGGCCCAGGGCAGCGGATTGAACAGCATGCCCTTGAGTGCTTTCTGGGCCGCATGGGCAAAGCCATGTTCGTCGGCGCTGTCCAGCTGCGAGAGCGCGATGCACAGCGAGGTGGTGATCACCATGTCCACCATGATGGTCACGATGATCGGGCCGGCGGCCCGGGGGCCCAGCAGGGCCACCAGCAGCGGCACGCCCATGAAACCGGTGTTGGGGAAGGCGGCCACCAAAGCGCCGAACGAGGCATCGTTCCAGCCGATGCGCGGGTTCAGGCTCGTCGCCACGGCAAAGCCCACGATGATCAGCGCACAGAGCAGCCAGGTGAAGAACACGCTGGCATCGAGCAACTGGGCGATCGGCGTGGTGGCGCCAAAGCGGTACAACATGCACGGCAGTGCAAAGAACAGCACGAAGCCATTGAGCCCCGCGATCGCCTCCAGCGGCAGCATGCGCTGGCGCGCCGCGATGTAGCCGGCCAGCACCAGCGCGAAGAAGGGGAAAGTGACAAGCAGGATGGACAACACCGGGGCATTCTCTCAGCTTGCGCCTGGAATTTCCGTTCTAATAATGGGATGCACAAGATCAAGATTGAATCCGTGTGGCGCGGCACGGCGGATTGCAAGCACTGCGGCCTGCGCCACCTGGCGCTGTTTGGCGACCTTGAAGAAGCTGATTTCAACCTGATTCACGCGCCGATCGATGACCTGCAGTTCAAGCAGGACGCCACGCTGTATGGCGAAGGCAGCCCCTCCAAAGGGGTGTTCACCCTGCGCAGCGGCATGGTCAAGCTGGTGCGCATCACCTCCGACGGGCGCCAGCGCATCGTGCGGGTGCTGCGACCCGGCGATGTCGTCGGGCTCGAAGCGCTGGCCACCGCGCAGTACGACAGCGAGGCGGTGGCCTTGACCGACGTGTCCGTCTGCCGGATTCCCCTGGAAGTCATTCAATCGCTGGAGGCCAGCAGCGCACACCTGCACCGCAGGCTCACGCTGAAATGGCGGCAGACCGTCAAGGAGGCGGACGACTGGCTCGCCGACCTGAACTTTGGCACCGCCCGCCAGCGGGTTGCCAACTTCATTCTCAAGATGAGAAGCGCGTGTGACAGTCGCATTGCCACGCTGTTTGGACGCGACGACATGAGCGCCATGCTCGACCTGAAACCCGAGACCGTCAGCCGTGAAATATCGCGCCTGGTGCGTGAATCCGTGATCGAGCCGCTGGACAAGCACGGCCGGCTCTACCGGGTGCTGCAGGTGGAGCGTCTGCAGGCGCCGGACTAGCGCTCTGCGGCCTCGCACGAGGCCTGTCCTGAGGGTCGGAATCCTGGACCCACCGGCGTTCTTTGACGCCGGTCAAATTCACGCGAAATACCCGGCCAGGCGCTGACATAGATCATTGTGTCCCAGCACCAAAAGCACAGACTTTCTCGTGCGATGAGTTGTTTCGACTTATGTGTATGCGAAGGAGTTTGTATGAGAGTCCATGTCAAACAAGGCAAGACAGCGATTGCAGTCGCCGCGATGGCGGTTGTCTCTGCAGCGATTGCCGCAACACTGATCCAGCTGGACCCACCGGTGGTGGTGTCGACCAGCGATCCTGCCAACAATGCTTTCAAGGCCAAGATGGGCTGGATTTCCTATAAATCCGATCCGACCGTCGCGCAGTACGACGTGAAGGCCCAGTTGCTGGTCTATGCCGACGGTCCCGCCGGCGCACAGAACATCTATGTTGCACGTTCGATCGACAACGGCGCCACATGGTCGCAACAGGCGGTCACCAGCAACGGCGGCACGCCATTGACGATCGGAACCAGCACGTTTTCGATTACCAACAACAAGCCCAATATCTATGCCGCGCCGATCGGTGTCGTGAATGCTGGCAAGGGGGCCGACGCCCTGCTGACTTGGACCAGTTCAGATTGTGGCGGCAGTGTCGTGCAGAAAATCAACGCCAACCTGTTGACCGGGCCGCAGCCTTACATGTGCCTGTGGTCCGCACGCTCGCTCAATGGGGGGGGTACCTGGGCTTTGCAACGCCTGACAGATGGATCCGTGGATCCAGATGAAGATGTGCCGGCGGGTTATGTCAAGAGTGATCTGACTGCCGGTGGCTTTGCCATCACTTACCAGGCCGATCCAGCCGGACTGCAACAGGGCGATGCAGAAGGTCCCGGTGATGGTGCCTCGGGCGCGAAAGTCAGCCCGGGTACCAATATCTGGTACACGTCCCTCAGCAAGTCTGCCTTTGAAGCCGGGACTGCGTTCCCCGCCGCGGTTCAGGTCAGCGCGAACACCGGGACTGCCACGGGTGATCCAGGCGCGTCACGTGCCAATCTGGCCATCAGCGGGGGCACCACCGTGATTGCCTATGAGCAAACGAAGCAGGGTGGTGGCGCCAAGGAAATCATTTACCACAGCTTCCCGTATGCCATGCCGATCGCGCCCGCCACGATTCCGGCGGGCACAGCCATCAGCAACCAGACCCACAACGCGCGCCGCGTGCGCTTCGTCCTGCAAGGGAACGACGCCATTGGTGACGCGGATGCCGATGGTGATGCCGCTGACGGTGACACCGCTGGTGTGCACACCCTGCTGATCTGGCGCGACTCCGTGTCGACCGAGCCGGCGTCACCCGCCAACATCGTCATGCGGCGGGGCATCAAGAACACCAACCTGAATGGCAGCCTTTCAACGGGCTTCCGCGCTGCCGACCTTGACACGGAGGTCTCGTTGACAGGGGCGAGCACGACCAGCAATGCCTTGGCGCACCGCGCCGTTCTTCGCAAGGAGTTCGCGGCGGTCGCCTATGACTACACGCCCGACAAAGTGGCGGCCGATGCCTACGCCAACACTTACAACCTCTACATCACCCGTTCAACAAACGGTGGCATGACCTGGAGTGCACCGAAGAACATGTCCAACATCACGGACAATGCCATTCGCGTTGTGGAGCCGCGCCTCGTTGGCACCCCCGGCACGATCAAGCTGCCGGACGGCGTGGCCACAGCGGACCCCTCTGATGTGCAGAACCGCAACGTCATTTTCGTGGGTTGGGGCACCGAAACCAACGAACTTGGCGCCAAGCCGCTGGACATCTACATCACGCGCAGCACGGACCAGGGCGTGAACTACGAGCGCGTGCAAATGCTGGCCGGCGGTGTCACCGAGCAGTCCGAAGCACAGTTGCGCGCCCCGCCCGATGGCAAGACCTTGGGCGCGCTCTGGATGCAGCGTGACGCCATTACCGGTACGGTCGACGTGGTCTACCGCAATGGCAGCGAGATCACCGGACTCCCGGACCCGGACCTCAACCTGACGGCGACCGGCACCTCGTTCGTGGCCAAGGGCCAGGGCCAAGTGACATTCACCATCCTGAACCAGGGTGCTGGTGATGCCCGCCGCGTCGTGTTGACCGGCACCGCGCCGGCCGGCCTCACGATTGCCAGCACCAGCGATGCCACGCTGTGCAGCGTCAACGGCGCCGTGTTTACCTGCACGATTCCCGAAATTCTGGCCAGCGGTAGTCGCGCCATCAGCCTCAACGTGACCTCAACCACCGAAGGCAACTACGCATTGGCGGCAACCGTATCCGGCGACGTGGTCGAAACTGATACCGCCGACAACGCGGCATCGGCAACGGTGACCGTTTCGGCAGCGGCTGTGCCAACCGACGGCGGTGGCGGCTGTACCACGGCCCCGGGCGAGGCCCCGTTTGACCCGGTGCTGCCACTGCTGGCGGCCGCTGGCCTGGCCGGTCTGGGCGTGCGGCGCATGCGCAAGAGCTGAGCCGCGCCAGAGAATCCACGGGCGATGGGTCCCGGATTCTCCCAGGCGCCGTCTGGCAACAGGCGGCGCTTTTTTTGTGGGCGGGAAGAGCGCCTCTGCGAACGCGCTTACTACTGCGATGGCCTGACAAAAGTCCGGATCGCCGCATACCGGTTCGCGTCTGGCAAGCCCTCCCCACTGGTTGCTGACCTAGATCAGTACTCTGCCATTTCTGCCGGCATAGTATTTATCTTGAATGCATTGGTAGACCCATCTTCAAGCATCGGCTCGGAGACAACAGGGGGTGAAAGCCAAAGCGCATTTATCTGAAGGGGACGTCATGACACACACCAAATCTTTCAATTTGCGGCCCAGCGCGCTGAGCCTGGCGCTCATCAGCATGGTGATGGCGGGCAGCCTGAATGCCGGCATGATCGACAACAGCAACAACGTGGCGGCGGGCGGCTTTCTCGGCGGCTGCACCTCGACGCCTGGCAGCAAGATTGCCGATGGTGCCTGCGTGGGCGCCATGAACCTCGGCAATGTCGATGTCCAGTTGCTTCACCTGAACGCCGACGGCACCTCCACCGTGTTCGGCACCTTCGACAAGACCACCGGCGCCTACACGCCGATGACCGTGGGTGACAGCTATGTGAGCCTGATCAACGATGGTCTGACCCTCATGGCGAAGCTGACTGGCAAGGTCTGGCCTGTGGGCGGCCCCATGGCCATCAAGGCGGTCAATGGTGATGCGGCTGTCGGTTCGGGCAAACCACCCAACTGTCTGATCAACACTGCCTTCATGAGCCCGGAGGAAAGTCTGATTTCGGGCGCGGGCTATCTGAACTCGGCGAATCCGAAACCCGTCATCTGCTCCAGCCCGTTCCAGACGCACAAGCGCTTCAAGTTCGCCATGCAGCCGGCCACCGTGGACGGAGTGGCGGCTGGCGCAGACGGCAAGGGCATCGATATGGTCTTCAACGTAACGGATGACGGAACGCTGCGGCCCTACCAGGTGTTCAGCAAGATCGACAACTACACGGGCAAGCGCCTCAAAGGCTACAAGATCGTGGTGGGCAAGGGCCTGGGCACGACGTTCAAGACGGCGAGCCAGTTGGGTATTGCGGACAAGCTCCACCTCTCCCTGGGCGTAGCCGAGGGCGCCACGAGTGGAAAGAGCCCCACTCTGGACGGTTCGGATATCTTTGAAGAGGATGGCCTGGCCACCTTCTCGCATGGCCTCTTCGGCGCGCCAGACAAGCACTTCGCCGTAAACGGATTCTTTGACAAACGGACGGCCGGTTTCAACGTGGCGCAGACCTGCTCGGTGCTGCCCTGCACGACCTACCCCAACCCCTTCGTGAGCGGTGCGCCCCTGATCAATTCCGACACCATTTACTCAACGACCCTCTTGCCGAGCAATTACAGCGGACCAGCTGAAGCGCCGCTCACCGCACCGCTGTTTGGTGACTGGCTGCCCGCCAAGTGGGTGCCGCAAGGCATCTTCTGGGATTTCGACAACAATCCTTCGACCGACGCGGATCTCGTGGCTTTCTGGGACGGCAAGGTCTGGCGCAAGAACTACGACTCCGGTTTTGCAGCGGTTTCCGCGGTGGAACTCAACACCTGGGCCAAGAATCCGCTCTACGCCATCGCGCGCGTTGAGGACACGTTGAATCTGGGCATCAACTACATCGTGAAAGTGGGCGACGGCATCGCCCCGGATTTCACCGTGCGCATCATTCCCGTGGTGGCCGATACGCAGGTCGCACCGGACTATGCGACGACCCCGCCGCCGCCGCTGGTGTATGACCCGAATGCTCCTGTCCTTCCGACGGACCCGGTGACTCCGGTGGTTGAGCCGGTGGCGCCGCTTGCCACCGGCGGTGGTGGCGGCGGTTGTACCACCGCCCCGGGCGAGGCACCGTTCGACCCGCTGCTGCCACTGCTGGCGGCCGCTGGCCTGGCCGGTCTGGGCGTGCGGCGCCTGCGCAGGAACTAAGCCGCGCCAGAGAATCCGCGGGCAATAAGCCCCGGATTCTCCGGAGCGCCGTCTGGCAACAGTCGGCGCTTTTTTCATGGGAAGATTGCTGCCGTGACCGCACCCGCTCCCCCGCCCCCGCCAGCCCCTTCGCCACGACTTGGCCTGATGCAGGAATGTGGCCTGACGCGGCCCCGGCCCGCGCTGACCGCGTGGCCGCCCGACGCGCATCTGGCACTGGCCATGGCGCTGGCGCTGCCGGTCTGGGGGGCGCTGGGCCTGCTGGTCGGCGGGCGCATGCACGCGCCGGCGGGCTGGGCCGCTTGGGCCTCGTTCGTGCTGGTTCAGCCGCTGCTGGAGGAACTCGTGTTTCGCGGCATCCTGCAGGGCCAGGCCCTGCGGCTGACCACCCGGCAGGGCGTGGCGCGACGGCTGGGGCCGGTCACGCTGGCCAACGTGCTGGTGTCGGTGGCCTTTGTGGCGCTGCACCTGCGCGCGCAGCCGCTGGCCTGGGCGCTGGCGGTGATCGTGCCCTCTCTGGTGCTGGGCCACCTGCGCGAGCGCATGGGCAGCGTCTGGCCCGCGGTGCTGGTGCATGCGATCTACAACGCAGGCTTCGGGCTGACCGCCTGGCTGGCGCAGGGCTGACCGCAACGCACGCCCACCTGGCGCATTGCAAATTCAACGCCAACGGCGGCCTGACACGATGGCTCCGATTGATAAAGATCAGTCGTGCTCACTTCGGGCCCGCTCTAATGGGACAAGTCATTTCTTTTTGTCGCTGTTGGAATTTATTGAAACACCGATCCTCGCGGATCCTTTTCTGGAGCTCGAACCATGTCAAAAGCCACTGCCACTCCCTCGGCACCGCGCGCCAGGAAGGCCGCCAAATCCAGTCCCGCCGTCGCGAAAAGCCCGGCCAAAGCGCCCAAGGCGGTGAGCACCAGCACCGCGAAGGCTGCGGTGCCTCGTGCCAGAAAAGCCGCTGCTCCGAGTCCTGCCGAAGTGAAAAGCCCGGCCAAATCGCCCAAGCCCGTCGCCGCCCGAGCCAAAAAGGCGGACAGCGCGCCGCTGCCCGATGAGCTGCGTCGTCGCTATGTCGCTGTAGCGGCCTACTACATCGCCGAGCGGCGCGGTTTTCAGGGGCGCCCATCCGAAGCGGACTGGTTCGAAGCGGAGGAGCAGATCAGGCTGCAATTCAGCGCAAGCGGGTCGAAGCCCTGAGCCCCGCCGGGCTTGTTGCTGTTTGAATGGCGCATGGAGCCGATGATGTGACCCCGCCTCAGGGGTCCGCCGGGGAGGCATTGCCCTCCAGGCGCCCTTGCGGCGGTCTTGTTGCAAACAGTCCTCCGGGTTCAGTCAGATACGCTTTTGTCTGCGTATCCTGTCGCATCGAAAGGGTTGTGAGCAGCCCTCAGGTGTCAACGACCGGCCCTGCGGTGGTCGTCAGATACCCTTCTCCACCGCCGCGCCGGACGGGCGACGCGCCAGAAGATGGCGGCACTCCGGACGGCACCCTGGACGGTACCGTTCCGCTCTATAGCTAGCCCTGGCATCCAAGCGGGAACCCAATCCGGGCCGCAGCCATAAAAAAGCCGGGCTTGCGGGGGCATTTGATAGGAATCGCTGGCTGCCTCACGATGTTGATCTTCCCGCAAGCTGTCAATTGGCAGGAAAAAAAAGGCGCCCATTTGGGCGCCCTTTCAATGCGGCAGCACACTTTCATGTAGCTGCTCTGCAGCGGAGTGGTTGGTCTACTTCACATTGATGTCAATGTAGACCTCGGTGTCCGATACGCGCACACCGTTGGTGGCTGTTTTCATGAACGTGTTGTTGGCCGGGTTGCCGGTTCCGAACGCCGAAGTCGGATCGAGCTTGAATGTCAACCGGTACTTGCCAGCGATGGAACCTGAGGTTGCAGGATCCCAGACGAAGCCATAGGTGAAGTTGCCGGATACGGGGATCTCGCCTGACAGCTTGTTGAGGCCGTCGGGGAATGCCGGATCAAACAGGGCCTGGTCTACCACCATAGGGCCGGTCGGCACGCCGGCTGCGTCCAGCTTCTGGAGCGTCAGATGGGCATTGGTCGCGAAGACAAAGGCGGTGGTGACCGTGGTGGCCACGCCGGTGGTTCCTTGCAGTTCATTTGTTCCCGAACCAGACAGGAGCTTCATCGGATAGGCCGTCATGGGGGTTGCGGTCACGTCCTTGGTCAGGACCATCTCGATCCTGATCTTGGCAGACGAACTGAGGCTGGCGCTGGACAGGTTGTCACCCCACTTGGCGTTTACATTCTGCGGTGTCGCCTTGCCTTTGGCCCATTCGCCCTGCCAGGTGTTGATGGACTTCTGCTCGTAATACAAGAGGGTCAATCTTGGAGGTAACAGTTAAATACGGCAGAGTAGTCTGGGGACTGGGAGGGCTAGCATTGCTGTCACTTCGGCGGGCAGCGGGCGCAGGCCGGTGTTGTAGTCGATGGCCGTCAAGTCTGTGATGGTCCAGGTTTTCGTCGGATCGAGGGCCAGATTGCTTATGCCAATATCGTCCGCAAAGACCAGGGCCGCTGAAAAGTTGTTGCCATAGGTTTGGGGCTTGGGAGGTCCGGTAACTTTGCCACTTGCCACAGAGGATGGCGTCTCGCCGCCGGTGTTCTTGGCGGTGACCACAAAGTAGTGCGTCGCATTGGCTCCTACCAATCCAAGGGCGGTATAGGAGTAGACAGCCTGTCCGCTGACCACAGACACCGATGCGACAAAGTTGGCCGGGGCGACCAAGGTCGCGGCGGTGGTTGCGGTTGTGCTGCCGTAGATCTCATAAGTGACCGGCAGGCCGGCCGTGGCTGATGCGGCTGGCGGCGACCACTGCAGGGTCGCTACATTCTCGCCACCTGTCACTGTAAATGCGGTCGGTGCCCCCGGTGGTGGAATAGGTTTGGTCACTTGGGCGCTTGCCACTGTGGATGGCGTCTCGCCGCCGGTGTTCTTGGCGGTGACCACAAAGCTATAAGTATTTCCCCCTGCCAATCCAAGGGCGGTATGGGAGTAGACGGCCTGCCCGCTTACCACGGGTATCGTTTTGACAAGGTTGGCCGGGGCGACTATCGTCGCGGCGGTGGTTGCGGTTGTGCTGCCGTAGATCTCATAACTGTCCGGCAGGCCGGCCGTGGCCGAGGCGGCTGGCGGCGACCACTGCAGGGTCGCTAGATTCTCGCCACCTGTCACTGTCAATGCGGTCGGTGCCCCCGGTGCAGCGACAGTCACCGGCGTCAAAGAGGATGAGTCGGATGAGTCGCCACAGCCTGAGAACGACAGGGCCGTCAGGCATGCTACGGCAAACATGGTAATCCCCGACACGAATCGCTGCCAGCGAGAAGGGTCGGTTCTGTACGCTTTCATGATAAACCTCCGCTGAAAAAACACACTGAAAAACCTGTCCGGTGAACGCCCGGCCGGTTATGACCGGGTGTTCTCCGCACTGTTTACTTGAAGACCACCATGCCACCGGTGCCCGCGGCCACGTACACGCGACCGTTCTTGATGGCAGTACCGCCCGCCCCACCCACGACACCCTTGAGGGTCATCAGGGTTGGCTTGGCGACATCACTCCAGTCGAGCTTGAGCACGCCGGCATCGCCATAGCCCACGTAGAACAGGAGCTTGGCCTTGTCGAGCGTGACCAGGTTGCCCGTCGCGTCGTAGAACGGCGCGTTGGCGGCGAAGAGCTGCGGCGTCATGTACAGCGCGCCGCCATCCACCGTCTCATAGCCGACCTGCTGCTGGAGCTTGAAGTAGCCCACCGCGGTCGGCCGGCACTCGCCCACGCCGCCCTGCTTGGCACTCAGCTTGGTCACGTCGGTGATGGTGGCGCAGACCGCAGGCGTCGGGTTGATCGCAGGCCGCTCATCCTTCGCGGGGCGGATCAGGTCACTCATGCGGTAGGCCACCAGGCCGAAGCTGTCGTAGCTGAAGTAGGCGATGTCGCCCACCACGTGCACGTCCACGCTCTTGCCGTCGGCAGAGCCAAACTTGTTGTCGGCGTCGGACTTGACCGGCTCGAAGGTCTTGATCAGCTTGTCGATCCCCAGATCCGTCGCCTTGCCACTGGCGAGGAAGGCCGTCATGTCGACCACCGAGACGCCATAGGCACCGGATGCGACCACCGCGTAGGTCTTCTGGGTGACGGAATCGGTCCACAGCTTGACCGTGGCCGCACGGCCTACCGGAGGCTTGCCGTTCGTCCCCTGCGAGTCACCGATGTTGGCCACCACGCTCGCGTCCGTGCCGCCAGCTGCCGTGGTGTCATACACCGTCAGGCCGCTGTCGCCGTCGGCGACGATGGCGTACTTGCCGGAGAAGGCGACGCCGTAGGCGTGGTCCTGACCGGTGACTTTCACCAGACCGATGGAGCCGGAGAGTTCGCTGTTGTGCTCATAGATGCCGCCCGCCGCGTCCAGCAGCGCCGGTGCACCCACCTGTGCACTGCCACCCGTCACGGCCGACAGGTTCAACCGGCGCATCCCGAGGCTCTGGCTCATCACGTAGGCCTGGTTCGGATCGGCACCAAAGGCCACCTTGAAGGCGTGGGGTGTCGGCATCACGGCGCCCGTGGGGTACTCGCTCTGCATCGTGTTGGCCACGAGGTGCAGCTCATCGACCGGGGTCAGGCCATTGGCGATGCGCCAGACGCTCACGCCGTGCGGGCCGTCGGCCAGGTACAGGAAGTTGCCGGAAACCGTCACGCCCTCGGCGTGGCCGATGGCGATCGGCTGACCAGGGGCACCGCTTTCCAGCGCGCCCACTTCCTTGGTGCTCACCAGGTTCACCGGCACGCCAAAGCGGGCACTCACTGCGGTCACGGTGCCTGTCAGCGCCTTGATGTCCACGTAGCTCACGCCACCGCCACCGGAAGACTCGACCAGGTCCACACTGTCCGCCGGGCAGGTCGCCGTTGCGGTCTCCATGCAGGGCATCAGGAACAACGCGCCACCGTGGCCATTGATCTCGCCGGACACCAGCTGCACCGGCCCCTTGTAGTTGCCTTTGCTGTCACCCACCAGGAACGCAGGCATGGACTCGTCGCCCACCACCATGGGGGTCATGTCGTAGGACGTGACGAACTCATAGTCGGGCCAGAAGACGCGCGGCTCGACGACGCCGTTGATCTTGTTGTTGTCGAACGGGCCGCCCGTGTTCTTCCACAGGGTGGCCGGCGCTTGCGCACCGCTGACCACCACCAGACCCGCAAAATGGTCGGTGTAATAGGCGCGCATCTTGCCGGCGCCAGCGTCCGGGTCAGGCACCACATGCACGTCCATCACGCCGGCTTCCTTGAGCATGCCGGAGCCGAAGTGCGACAGGATGCCCTTCTTGTCCACGTTGATCGGCGGCTCGTCCGGTCCGTGGGCCGGCGCGGCCGGCACATAGCCCTCATACTTTGGCTTCGTCGGGTCGGTGACGTCTACCGCCACCAGGCCGCCCAGCGAATAGGCGATATAGGCCACGGTCTTGGTCGTGCCAGTCGGGGTGCTTGGCGTTGGCGGAAAGTCCACCAAGTCCATCGTGCGTGCTTTGTAGTAGTACTTGCCGTAGCGGTCGAACTCGGCCCAGGGGTACCAGGTGAGGCTGTTCTTGTTGCCCAGTTCATTGGCGGCCTGCAGGTAGGTCGGCATGCCGTCGGCGTCAACCCCCATGGGAACCAGATTCGCCGCCGCATTCAATGAGGCGTCGGGGCAAGCAATCTTGCGCTTCGGATAGCCGAACCAGTCTTCCTGCTTGCCACCCGCGCCGACGTAGTTGCAGTCGGCGTACAGGTTGTAGGCACCCTCAGGCGCGGCGAGCGTGGCCGGGTCGTAGATGCCGATGCCGAGGAAGCCCAGCGCCGCATAGAGCTTGTTCTTGCCGCTCACCGGATCCTTGTGCATCTTCAGGCTCAGCGGGCCGCCGTTGGGGTTCTCGCTCGCGTACTTCAGGGTCCACAACTGCGGCCCGTCAACGGTGAGTGCGCCATTGGCCGCCGCGCCGATCAGGTTGGACAGCTTGGTCTTCTGGATGCCGAAGGCGCCGTTGGCGATCAGCAACTGGTCGTCGCTGGTATCGGCGGTAGGCGTTGCCTGATCGTCATAGACCAGCACGTCATTCACCGGACCCGCCGTGTGCGTTGCGGGGTCGGCGGTGAAGATGGTGCCGCCGCCGTCCGAGTACATGTACGAGGGCGACGCGTAGTCCACCGTCATGGTGCGCACATAGACCGGGGCTGCCGGGCTGGTGATGTCCACGACACCGATGCCCTTGCCGCCCATGGACAGCAGCGCATAGGCTTTCTTGTCGACACCGTAGTCCTTGACCACCGTGATGCGATTGATGTAGCCCGGCGCCGCAAGTTCCTTGACCGCCGCCTTGACCGCAGCGGCGTCGGTGCTGATGGGGGCTACGGCAAAGCGGTTGGCCATGCTGTAGAGCGTCCACTTCGTGCCATTGTCGTAGTAGGCGACTGCCGTCGTAGCGCCGCCAATCTGCGTCACCTGTTCGTTCAGGTAGGACTCGATGATGGTCGGATAACTCGGTGTTGCAGCCGATCCATCAGTCGATGAAACAGAACTGGAACCGCCGCCGCAGCCCGCCATCACCATGACCAGCGTTGAAGCGGCAGCCGCCATACAGGACGTACGCCAGCGCCTCCGCGAAATGAACTCCTGATTCGTAACTCGCATGTCGATCTCCCCCGAAAGTGCAGTTGCGAATGCAACCGTTGACATCAGTCTGTGCTTATTGAAAGGAGGTTGTCTTGATTTTTGTCACGAAAGAACCTCTTTTTTTCACGCCGCAAGAGAGGTCTGGCATCGGTGTTTCCCGTGGGCGGGGAGGGGTTTGAGTGGACCGAAAACCCCCTCCGATCATGGCTCCATGGCCATGCGGACTTGCCTCAACCGCCGCAGGTCTCACCCGCGGCATTGGCAATGGCGTCCCACTCGGCCTGGGTGATGACCTGGGGCACATAGGTGACGCCTTTTGCGAGCAGCTGCCCGTTGAAGGCGCGCAGGTGGCTGCCCGAACCGCAGAGCAGGCTGCTGTAGACCTGCAGGATGTCGGCCTCGTCCGTCACAGCCTTCTTCGCGTTGATGTCGTGAATGTCGGTTTCCTCGATCAGCGCGCCCACCTTGAGCGCATCGATCAGGCTGGGTTGTCCCATGGCAACCAGCGTGTTGTAGAGGGACTGCAGCGCGGGGTCTTCAAACACACCGGGCGCCTTGCCGGCAGCCGGATCGGGGATGCCGTACTTGACCAGCAGGGCCAGGATGGTTTCGGTGTGGGTGGTCTCGCTCAGCGCGATCTGGCTGAAGACCTTTGCGCCCCAGACGTTGTACAGCGCCACATAGACATCGTGGGCCAGTTTTTCTTCCTCGCGCATGAACTTCAGGGCGGCGATTTCTTCGGGCGACAGCGCGGCCACCGGGGTGGCTGCGGTGGGCTCGGTGGATGCGGTGGGTGCGGCTGCCTCGGTGGGCGCCAGGGTGCCCGGGGTCGCCGTGCTGGCCAGCTCATCGCCGCCACCGCCACAGGCCGTCAACACGGGCGCGAGGGTGATGGCGCCCAATGAGGCCCCGAGGTAGTGCAGAAATTGTTTGCGTTTCATGACTCTTTCCTTTCCATGCGGTACGGGGGTACCGCTCGTGCCCTGAAGGTTAGGGACGCCGCCCCCAGGTGTTGCTGAGGCATCTCAATGGAAAAAGCGAAAGTTGTAACAAATGGGATCCGTCGCGCCGCCTGTTAACCACCGGTTACGTTCTCCGTCCAAACGGCGCGATTTTCTGGCCGGCCCGTGCGCATCGGCAGTGACCGGGCCAGAGCCCCCGCCCCGGTATGATTCGCCGCTCCGCCCAAACCCGTCCTAGCGCCTCGTTTCGCCCTCCTCCCGCATGTCGTCCGGTCTCAATCTCGCCCAGCAGGAAGCCGTGAACTTCATGCACGGCCCCTGCCTGGTGCTGGCCGGCGCCGGTTCGGGCAAGACGCGGGTGATCACGCACAAGATCGCGCGGCTGATCCAGGCCGGGATGGAACCCAAGCGCATCGCCGCCATCACCTTCACCAACAAGGCCGCCGCCGAGATGCGCGAGCGCGCCAAGGGGCTGATCGGCCGGGGCGCCAAGGAGGTGCTGATCTGCACCTTTCACGCGCTGGGCGTGCGCATGATGCGCCAGGACGGCGCGGTGCTGGGCCTCAAGCCCCAGTTCAGCATCCTGGACAGCGACGACGTGACCAGCATCCTGAAAGACTGCGGCGGCACGGTCGACGCCGCCACCGCGCGCCAGTGGCAGTGGGCCATCAGCCTGTGGAAGAACAGCGGGCTGAACGCCGCGCAGGCCGAGGCGCAGGCGAAGGACGACAGCGAGCGCGTCACGGCGCGCATCATGGCGCGCTACGAGGAGCGGCTGAGCGCCTACCAGAGCGTCGATTTCGACGACCTGATCGGCCTGCCGCTCAAGCTGCTGGCCGACTTCCCCGACGTGCGCGCCAAGTGGCAGGCGGCGCTGGGCCATGTGCTGGTGGACGAGTACCAGGACACCAACGCCACGCAGTACGAGGTGCTCAAGCACCTGGTGGGCGAGCGCGGCCGCTTCACCGCCGTGGGCGACGACGACCAGTCGATCTACGGCTGGCGCGGCGCCACGCTGGACAACCTGAAGCGCCTGCCGCAGGATTTTCCGCAGCTCAAGGTCGTCAAGCTGGAGCAGAACTACCGCTCCACCAGCGCCATCCTGCGCGCGGCCAACAACGTGATCGGCCCCAACCCCAAGCTCTACCCCAAGACCCTGTTCAGCGAACTGGGCGAGGGCGAGCCGGTGCGTGTGGTGGACGCCGACAACGAGGAGCACGAGGCCGAGCGCACCGTGGCGCGCATCCAGAGCCTGCGCGAGACCTCGCAACACAAGGAGTGGCGTGATTTCGCCGTGCTGTACCGCGCCAACCACATGGCCAAGCCCTTCGAGAAGGCGCTGCGCCGCGCGCAGATTCCGTACAAGGTGTCGGGCGGCCAGAGCTTTTTCGACCGCGCCGAGATCAAGGACCTGTGCGCCTGGTTCCGCCTGTGGGTCAACAACTCGGACGACCCGGCCTTCCTGCGCGCCATCACCAGCCCGAAGCGCGGCATCGGCCACCAGACGCTGCAAAGCCTGGGCGAGTTCGCCGGCAAGTACCGCCTGAGCCTGTTCGCCGCGCTGTTCTCGCACAGCCTGCCCGCGGCCTTGCCGGCGCGCGCCGTGGGCAGCCTGCACGAGTTCGGCCGCTTCGTGAACGACCAGGAATACCGCGCCCGCCATACCCACGGCGCGGAGGCGGCGCGCGCCTTCCTGACCGACTGGCTGAAAGACATCGGCTACGAAAAACACCTCTACGAGGGTGAGGAGAACGAAAAGGTCGCCGCCGCGCGCTGGACCAACGTGATCGAGTTCTGCGAGTGGATGGGCGCACGCTGCGGGGGGGAGATCGACGACGCGGCCGGGGTGACCACCTCCAGCGAGAAGAAGAGCCTGCTCGAAGTGGCCCAGACCATCTCGCTGCTCTCGACGCTGAACGAGCGCGAACAGGACCCCGACGTGCTGACGCTGTCCACGCTGCACGCGTCCAAAGGGCTGGAGTGGCCGCACGTGATGCTGGTCGGCGTGAACGAGGGCCTGCTGCCGTTCAAGCTCGGCGAGGACGAGGACGCCTCGGGCAAGGCCGGCGGGCCGATGAGCGAGGGCATCGTGCAGCGCCTGCAGGAAGAGCGCCGCCTGATGTACGTGGGCATCACCCGCGCCCAGCGCACGCTGGCCGTGAGCTGGACCAAGCGCCGCAAGAAGGGCCGCGAAACGGTGGCCGCGCTGCCCAGCCGCTTCATTGCCGAGATGGCGCTGGACCAGGCCACCACGCGTGAAGACCCGCGCGAGAAGCTGCGGGCCCTGCGCGCCGAGTTTGCTAAAAAGGCCCAGGCCACGGCAGACGCCGCCGCACCCCTGGCCCCAGCCGCCTGAAAGCGCGCATGAAAACCTTCAACACGCTCCGTTTAGCTCCTCTATTGATAGCTATCAGCGGCCATTTGACGCTGGCCAATGCCCAAAATAGTCCTCAAAACAGTCCTGCAGCCTGCCCTGCGGGCCACGGAAGTCACCGCGCTGCACCTGTATGGCGCGTGGCAGGCGCGCTGGGAGGGGGTGGACGCACCCGGCACGTTGATGCTGGGGCGCAACCCCGATCACCCGGACAGTCTGCGCGGCAGCATCCGCCGGGGCACGACGGAGGCACAGGTGGCGGGCGACGTGGACAAAGGCGAGTTCACACTGGAGGAATCCACCGACGGGCGGTCCATCTCCGCCACTTGGGCGGGCACGGTCGTCGCCGACGCCTGCGGCAAGGAAATCAGCGGCGTGTGGACGTCCGCTGCCGACAGGAAGGAGCGCAGCTTCGTGCTGCGCAAGCTGCCAGGCTGGCAATAGTTCAGCTCAGCCCGCCTTGGGTTTCTTCCAGGTGTAGACCGCCGTCACGGCATAGTTCCAGACCGCGCCGACCAGCACCCCCGCAATGGCCGACGACACCCAGAAGTTGCCCTCCTTGTGAAACAGGTAGTCGGCAATGCCGACATTGGCCAGCGCGCCCACGCTGCAAGCCAGCACGAACGAAAACCAGCCGCGCACGAAGCCCCAGCCGCGCAGGCGCATGTCGCGGTAGGTCAGCACGTTGTTGAGCACGTAGTTGCTCGTCATGGCCACCATCGTCGCGCCCGTCTGCGCCCACAGGAACGAGGTGCCCGCGCCCTTGAACAGGGACCACAGGACGATCAGGTGCACGACCAGGCCGAACCCGCCCACCAGCGAAAACGCGATGAAGCGGATCGGCACCACGCCACCCATGAATTTGTCGAGCAGCATGACGATATATTCCCATGCGACGTTGGAGTCCAGCTTGCTTTCCCCGGCAAGCCGGTTGCGGAACTGGTAAGGCAGCTCGCGGTAGCGCAGCGGGGTCGGCGAGGTGGCGAACAGGTCCAGCAGAATCTTGAAGCCGACACCCGAGACGCCGGCCTTGACGCATTCGACGAAGGCGTCGTGACGGATCATGAAGAAGCCGCTCATCGGGTCCTGGAGGTCGGCCTTGAGCACCACGCGGCTGAGCCGGGTTGCGATGCGGCTGAACGAGGCGCGCGATTCGTCCCAGGTGCCGATACCCCCGCTCTCCACGTAGCGGCTGCCGACGACGACGTCGAGCTCGCTGCTGCTGATGACTTCGAACATCCGGGGCAGCAGCTTTTCGTCATGCTGGTGGTCGGCGTCGATCACCGCCACGAGGGGCGCCGAAGACGCCAGCATGCCCTCGATGCAGGCGGTTGACAGCCCCCGGCGGCCGATGCGCTGCAGGCAGCGGACGCGGCGGTCACCCTGCGCCATCTTGCGCACGGCCTCCGCCGTGCCGTCGGGCGAATCGTCGTCGACGAAGATCATCTCCCAGTCGACCCCTTCGAGGGCTTCGGCGACCCGGTCCCGAAGCTCGACGACGTTGCCGATCTCGTTGAACGTCGGCACGATGACGGAAAGCTGTGGCATGTCCTACCTTTTTTGCAGGACAGTCCTGCGATTGTTTCGTTCCGGGCAAGGGCCCAAAGTATGTATTTTCACCGCAAGTGTCCCGCTCACGGCGTCGCGCGCGACGCCGGCCACCGCGGATGGCCCCTGTAGTTGGTGGCGCGGTAGATATCCACACGCCGGGTGACCTTGCCGAAGGCGCGCGCCTCCACCGTGTCGACGCGCTCCACCGAATCGAACCAGGGCTTGAGCCGGGCCAGGTCCAGGTCGCCCGCGTCCTGGTCCGACACCACCAGAATACCGGTGGCGCCGCGCAGGTCGCGATCGAGCGGGAAGTAGTCGAACTGCAGCGCCTTGTCACCGTAGATATCGTGGGCATAGGTGCGCGGCTGGCCGGGCAGGTAGAAGCGGATCAGCGAGCTGATCTTGTAGTTCGGGGAAAAGACGAAGGTCTCCCGGCCCTCGGCACGCGCGGCGGCTTCGGCTTTCGCCACCCGTGTTGCGGCCTCCTGCCAGCCACTCCAGCTGTTCAGGTCGCCGGCCACCGGCAGGTTGGGGATCGACACGACCACCCCCGCCACCAGCAGGATCGCCGCCGAGCTGGCCAGCCCACGCAGCAGGCGCCGCGCGCCGCCTTCGCGTGAGCGAACGTAGGCGACGCCGAGAATCACCAGCGACCAGTAGGCCGGGGCCAGCCAGTTGATCTTCACGATCGATCGGAAACTGATCACCGTGAACAGCACGATCGGTACCGCGCCGCTGAGCAACAAAAGCCGGGTGCGGTCGTCGGATTGCCCCCTGGCCCATTGCCGGGCCCCACGGAACAGGGCGCTGATCGCGACCACGAACAGGTAGGGCGTGAGCAGCAGAAACTGCGTGGCGACCAGCATCAGGAAGTAGCGCGGCTTGAAACCGCCCATTTCACCGACGCGACGGCTGCTCTGGAAGGCCAGCGACACCCAGTCGTGCTGGGCATTCCAGATCAGCACCGGCGTGAAGATCACCACGGCCAGCGCCACGGCCAGGTAAGGCTGCGGCTTGAGAAACCAGTGGCGCTGCCCAGGTGATGTGAGCAGGTAAAGCAGGATCACGGGGCCGAGCAGCACGCCGGAGTACTTGCCCAGCATGGACAGGCCGACAAACGCCCCGGCGGCGAACCACCAGCGCCCGTCACCCGTCTGGCTCAGGCGCCAGACCGCCCAGATCGCGCCGGTCCAGGCAAAGAGAAGGGGCCCGTCGGGGGTGGGGCCGAGGCCGAAGACCTCGTAGAGCACGGTCAGGTTCAGCGCCAGCACCGTCCAGAAGGCCAGGCGGCGGTCGCCATACATGTCCAGGATCAGACGCGCCCACAGGACGTTCCAGCCCAGCGACCAGAGCACGGCGGCGGACTTGATGCCGAAGACCGTCTGGCCAAAAAGCGCTGTCGTCAGCGCCATGCTGTAGGTGGCCAGCGGGGGGTGGTCGAAATACGACCAGTCCAGGTGCCGGCTCCAGCTCCAGTAATAGGCCTCCTGCGGCAGCAAAGGCGCGGTGGCGGCCAACAGCAGGCGCAGCACGGTGAAGCCGGCAATCAAGAGGGCGATCGAATGGGCCCGGTCGGGGAGTGACTGCCAGCGGCTTTCCACAGGGGGCATGGTTAGTATCGGCGGAAGACGGGAGGCGTGATGCGTCGGCGGGGCGGGGGGCGGTACCGGCTCGTGGGATGCCGGGCGCGCACTGTCTGATGGTAAACGATGGAGGTGAGGGCTGCCCTGACGCGCCCGCGGGGCCGTGGATAATCGATCACCCGCCCGGCACCGGGGGCACGACCGCCATCCTTGCGACCCATTTCCTTGACCCACCACCCCGCCCCCCCCGACCACCCGCTCGTCGAAGCCGTGCAAGCCGCGCTGGCCGCCAGCACGGACCGCGTCGTGATCATCGAGCACGCAGGGCAGCAGCTTGTGATCAAGCGCGTGGCCGTTCGCCCGCGTTCGCGCCTGCAGTCATTTTTCGTGCGATGGCTGGTGAAGTGGATCACCGGACAGGCTTTGCCGATGGCGACGCTGCGGCTGTCCGAGGCGGCGTCCAGTGTCGACTTCGAAGCGCAGCGGCTGACGTCGCTGGCCCATGCCGGCGTGCGCGTGCCCAAGCTGATCCATTGCGGGCCCGGCTACCTGGTGATGGCGCACTGCGGCGCCACGCTAGGCGACCAGATCGGGCGCTGGTCGCTCGACACCTGCCGCCGCGAGCTTCAGGCAGAGGCCCGCGAACTCGGCCTGTTTCACCGGGCCGGCCAGTGGCACGGCGCGGCCCAGATCAAGAACCTGACCCGCAAGGACGGCCACACCTGGCGCATCGACTTCGAGGAAACCTTTGGCGACCTCGTGCCCTTGCCGGTGGCCCAGGCGCTGGACATCGTCCTTTTCCTCAACTCGGTTTCACTGGTCGCCCCGTTCAACGAGGCCGAGTCCCGCCAGCTCCTGCCGCAACTGCTGGACACCTGCCTGGCGGAGAACCCCGACCCGCGCGTGCGCGAGACTCTGCGGCGCGCCCTGCCCTGGGTGGCCGGGGTGGCCTGGCTGACCGCGCCGCTGCGCGGACGAACGGTGAAGGGGCGTGAACGCAAGGGGGCCGCGCGCCTGGCCATCCTGGCCGACGCGATGTCGTCCTGCCTGCGGCCTCGCTGAAATCGCCCGGGCGATCCGGACCTGCCGCCCGGAACGGGCTACTTGCGCGCGAAGTAGACGCTGAATTTCTGCTTGGCCACAGCCTGGTAGTAGGTGCCGACGAGCCGGTCGGACGCCGGGTCATAGACCAGCTCGTAGGTCGAGCCGTCGTAGCCACCAGCGCGCAGTTCAAGAAAGACCCGCAAGGTCGTGCCCTCCATGGATGTCTGAGCCCGGGAGAAGGGCAAGGCTGTCGGGTTGTAGTAGATCGCCTCGAGTTCGCCGTTGGGGCCCACGCCCTTGACCACGATCCGGTAGCCCCCATCGGGGCGGACCCAGCTGCCCTTCAGGGTGTTGGCATCGACGGCCTTGGCCGCCGTGGGCTGCGCGAAGACCCGTGGCGCGCAAGCCAGCAGGGCCGCGACCACGATCACGCTGCGGCGCTTGGATTGATGTTTCATGGTTCGACTCCAGTCTGGTTGTTCCGGGGGTCAGCGCCGGATCGCGTTCGGAAAGTACAGCGCGGTCAAGCTGCGGTTGTGCACGGGCGAAAAACCATCGCTGTAGGCGGTCTGGCGGTCGCTGGCATAGCGGCGCCATTCGCGCACCCAGTGGAGGGTATCGCAGACCTCCAGCAGACCGATGGTCTCACGGTCGCCGATCAGGATGCCGTGCACGCGCAGCCCCAGGCTGGTCTTGCAGGCCCGCAGCGCCGACAGCGTGGCGGGCGTCACGCCGAACTCGCCATCACTCACGATCAGGATGTCGGCCAGCGCCCAGGCCTGGGTTTGCACCAGGGCGATCGCGCGCTCCAGCGGGGTCTGCACGTCGGTGCCGCCGTCGAAGCTCTGGCCCATGACGGCCAGCAGCGCGTCCAGACCTTCCAGCGTGGGGGCCAGTTCGCGCTCCAACAGCTCATCGGGCCCGCCAAAGGCCAGCAGCCGGCAGCCCCGCTTCGCGCCATGCGCCGTGCGCAGGCTCTGCAGCACGCAGGCCTTGGCCACGTTTTCCGGCGCGCCGCGCATTGAACCCGAAGTGTCCAGGCACACGATCATCGGGCCTTGTCCACGGTGTTCGGGCTCGGTTGCCGCCGGCAGGCTGCGGGCGGCGTCTGGCCGGACCACCCATTGCGTGAGCACGGCTTCGTCTTCATAGCTCAGCAGCTGCGACTCGGCGAAGCGCGCGCGCCACAGGCGCCGCAGCACCGGGTGGTGCAGCTGCAGCGCCTCGCTCGCCAGCATGCGGGCGATCTGGCCCGAGCGTTTGATGCCGCGCACCGCGCCGGGCTGGTCGGCCAGGCGGATCTCGATGGCCTGCACGGCCAGGGGGCGCGGCGGAGCATTGCGCGGCGTCTCGTGCGCGCACGCCGGCAAGTCGTCCCGCCGGTTCGCACGCCCGACCTGTTCGATGTAGGCAACCATGCCGGGCAAGGCGCGCAGCAGCTCGCCGATGCGCTGCGCCTCGTGCCATTCGCGGCTGTTCAGCCGGCCCTTGAGTTCGTCCCAGCGCAGGTTCGCAAGGTCGCCCAGCGTGTGCAGCAGCGACAGCACTTCTTCCCAGCCGTGGCGCTCCACCGTCCACTCATCACGAAAAGCCTGTGCCATGGCCTCGATCGCCTGTGCCCGGGGTTGGCCTGCCGGGCGGTCCACCAGCGTGTCAAGGTGCCACAGCGCGGTGCGCAGGACCTGCACCGTCAATGGCGCACTGCCCTGGGTGAGCGCGGTCAAAGCCAGGTCCCCGATGACCTGCCGCAGGGCGCTGCTGGCTTGCCGGTCGCCGAGATCGTTCGCGACATCCGGCAGCAAGCCGGCCAGCAGGGCAGCGCGCCAGTGCACCAGCCCGGCCAGCCGCTCGGGCGTGGCGCCGCTGCTGCAGACCGTGGCCGACTGCCAGAGTTCCCTCGGCAATTCGGCCAGTGCGTGAAACGGCGCATTGAAGACCGCACCCGAGGCGACGGCGCCAACTCCGGCCGCAAGGGTTGGAGAAGCGTTCTCCATGTCAGGTCGCCTGCTTCAGGCCGCCACCGGCGAAGGGGCATCGCCAGCCAGCGCCGCGTCCACCGGCAGCGTGGCAAAGCCTTCGCGCAGATCGTCCAGCGCGGCAACGAGCCGCCCCAGGCGCTGCGCATTGTCGTGGTGAACAGCCTCGATGGCATCGCGCCAGCTGGGGGGCAACCAAAGGTGGGCGCGGGCCTGGGCCATCACCGCCTGCCCGGTGCTCACCACGGCCGCCCGCGCCGATGCGGCACGAGCGCGGGCCTCATCGACCTGCGCCACGCGCGTTGCCACATGCAGCGCGCTGTAGCGCCTGTGCGCCCGGTCCGACACCATGCGCACCAGCCCCTGCGCGCTGTCCTGCGCCAACGGCCCGGCGATGGCGCGCGCCAGCGCCAGCTTGCCGGCCCCGTCGTCGCCCGCCGACTGCGGCGCGGACGCTTCAATCTCCAGTTGTTTCCCGAACGCCTCCACGGCCCGGATCAGCCATTGCACGTCCGCGGGCACGGCCAGCGCGACCTGCTCCATGAACCACTGCCGCAGGCCCGCGACCTGCGCCGGCTGCGCCGCCAGCACATAGGGCAGCAGCCACAGGTCCCAGGCACTCACCTCACCGGCGCCCCCCTCGGTGTCGCCATGGCCGGGCTTGCGGCTGGCCGCCTGTACCTGCAGCAGGCCGACCAGCTTGCGCCAGCGCCGGTCCGACACGGCGATCTGCTGCGCCACGCACGCGGCACGCACGTGCGTCAGCAGGGCCAGCACGTCGCCAGGCAGGCCCACGCCCGCCGCTGCCGCGCGCACGCCGTCCAGGGCCTCCTGCGAAAGGCGCGGCCGAGGCTGCGACAACTGTGCGGGCAGTTGCAGCAGCGCGGTGAAGTGCGCATCGCCCACCGGCTCGACGGGCACGCGCAGTGCGAAACGGTCATAGAACGCGTGCAGCGCGTCGTCGTCCGGCACCTCGTTGGTGGCGCCGACCACGGTGATCAGTGGCACCGTGACGCGGCCGCTGCCGTTGTCGAACTCGCGCTCGTTGAGCAGCGTGAGCAGCGCGTTGAGGATGGCCGAATTCGCCTTGAACACCTCGTCGAGGAACGCGACCTGCGCCGTGGGGAGGAAGCCGTCGGTCAGCCGCTCGTAGCGGTCGTCCTCCAGCGCCTTGAGCGAGAGCGGCCCGAACAGCTCCTCGGGCACGGAAAAACGCGTCAGCAGCCGTTCGAAATAGCTCGCGCCCGAGAACACCCGGTGCAGCCGCCGCGCCAGTTCGCTCTTGGCCGTGCCGGGCGGGCCGATCAGCAGCACATGCTCGCCCGCCAGCGCCCCCAGCAGCAGCACCCGCACGGCAGCGTCGCGCTGCAGCAGGTCACGGTCGAGATCGGCGAGGCAGTCCTGAAGGGTCCGGGTGTCCATGGCGTGATGGTAAGGCGCGCCGATGACGGCGGGGCAGGCGCACGGACAGGAACAACTGCTCACTACTTATTTAATAGCTATTCACAGCCCCCCGAGCAAGGGCCACGAGAGGCGGACGGTCCAACAGAAAAGGTTCCCTGGCTTCATCGCATTTCGACTGCCGGCAAGGCTCCGATTGCACCACACCCCCCGCTCAGGCTGGCCGCGCTTGATGCGCCGGATGATCTGGATGACCGGAGCGTCAAGGCGGCCGCTGGAAAGCGGCGCACCTCGCCGGCAGAAAGCGCGTCAACTACGCTGTGTGCGCCAGCCCACAGACGATGGGCAACCCACGGCCAAGAATGGCGAGCCATCGTGAATTGGGCGCACCAGCGGCGCGCCCGGTTTCCCTTCACCCTTCTTGCGTCTGTGGTCATGAAGCATTCCGGCACCGCCTTTGTTTTTCTTGCCACCCTCGCAACCCAGGCCCTGGCCGTCGACGAGCCCGCAGACTGTCAAGCCCTCGAACACGACGGGCCCCGGCTGGCCTGCTACGACCGGGCCGCGGGCCGGGCAAGGCCCGGGCTTGCGGCGGCCGCCTCCACCCCTGGCGCGGCCACGGTGACAGCGGCGGCCAGCCCGCCCCCGGTGCCAGCCCCGACGACGCGCAACTGGTGGACCGGCGGCGCCTACACGCCGCAGACCTTCGCTGACGCTGGGAACTCGAACAGGGCACCAAGGATGGCGTGTTCAAGATCAAGGCCTATAAACCCACGTACGTGATGGTCGGGAACTGGCGCAAGAACACCAACCCGAACCCCTGCTCGCCCAATCCGCAGAACTGCGCGTCGGGGCAGGACGCCGACATGCATGGCGACGCCAAGTTCCAGACAGCGCCAAGACCAAGCTCTGGCAGGACATCTTCGACAGCCCGCTCGACCTGTGGGCGGCCTATACCCAGCAGACCTATTGGCAGGTCTACGACGGGAAGAACTCACGCCCCTTCCGCGAGACGGATTTCCAGCCCGAGGCCTGGCTGACCCTGCCCCTGAAGCTCGGCCCCGAGGCGCTGCAGTGGCGCATGCTCAACCTCGGCATCTCGCACCAGTCCAACGGGCAGAACGATCCGCTCTCGCGATCCTGGAACCGGGTCTATGCGACCTTCGGCCTGGCCGCCGGCGACCTGAGCCTGCTCATCAAACCGTGGTGGCGGCTGCCGAGACCAGGAGTCCGACAACAATGCCGACGTGGGCGATTACGCGGGCCGGCTCGAAGTGCAGGCGGTGCTGCCCTACGGCGCCAATGTCTTCTCGGCCACCTTGCGCAACAACCTGAAGAACAGCTCGGCCACGCCCAACCGCACCTCAATTCAGGTCGACTGGGCGTTCCCGCTGTACGGCCAGCTGCATGGCTACATCCAGGGCTTCCATGGCTGGAACGACACGCTGCAGAACTACAACTTCCGCAACTCGGGCGTGGGGATTGGTGTTTCGCTGACCCAGTGGCGCTGAGCCAGAATACTCATTAATCAATAGCTGACTATGACCATTCGACGCTGGGAAGCGGCCAATTTTTCCTGCAAATTGACAAGAAACCCCGCGTGATCATGAGCTGAAACCTGCGCAGGTGGCCCACGGCTGCGGTCGACCTGGACTGCGGCTCGCTATTCCTCGCGTCTTCCCTGAGTGGATTCCACAGGTATCTATTGCCTGAACGACTTCACGGGCGTACCCTGACCTGAGCAGGTAGGTTTCATCGACGGCTCAGCGGAGACAGATCGCATGATGACAAATCAGAGTCAGATCTACATCGTCGGCGGGGGGATCGCAGGTCTGTCCGCAGCTGTATTCGCAATCCGGGACGGCGGGATCAAGGGTGAGAATATTCATCTTTTCGAAGAGCGCGATGTTCTTGGCGGAGCGCTCGATGCGAAGTGGGGCCGCAACAAGAGCTACTCGATGCGTGGGGCAAGGCTCATCAACGAAAAAGCCTACCAGTGTTACTTCGACATGCTCTCGGCAATCCCGTGTCTTGCTGATCAGGAAGAAATGGAGAAGTGCGGGGGTGAAACCCTTGAGAATCAGCGGCCATGGAGAAGCGTCAAGGACGAAATATTCGCATTCAACAAGACCCACCGTCTGAACTCCGTCACCCGGCTCGTGGGAAAAGAGGGGGCCAGAATCGATCACACCAAACTCGGCCTGGACCCCATTGATCGAATCGCCATCATCGCCCTGATCTCGATATTTGAAGAGGCTGTCGATGGCAAGAGGATGGATGAGTACTTCCGCTCCTCGTTCTTCAAGACCAATTTCTGGTACCTGTTCGCCTCCATGTTCGGCTTTGAACCCTGGCACAGCCTCATGGAGTGCAGGCGGTACATGCGACGCTTTTTCCACGAAGCCCCCAATATCACGACGCTCAAAGGTGGCTGGAATACCCCTTACAACAATTACGAATCCATCGTCTTGCCGATCGAGAGATGGTTGTTGAAGCAGGGGGTCGACATCCAGACCGGTGTAAAGGTCACCGATGTCGGCTTCAGGCCTTCCAAGACCCGGAAATCAGTTCAGAAACTGCACTTTCTCAAGGACGGCAACAAGGCGGAAATCGCCGTGGCCAGCCGTGATTTTGTTTTCATCACCATCGGCTCGAAAGTGGCCGATTCACGCACGGGCGGCATGAACAAGGCTCCGGGCCTGGCTACCGACAAGATGGACGGTGCCTGGACGCTCTGGGAAAGAATGGCAAAAAAGGTGCCCGACCTGGGAAACCCTGAGGCTTTCAGCGGTCACGTCGGCCAGACCCGATGGGCTGTTTTTACCGTCACAACGAAGGGGCCGCTGTTTGCCGAAAAAATCAGGAAATACTCGAGGGTCAAGGTGCAGGGACAGCAACACATACTGTCCTGCATCGATTCAAACTGGGGGTTGGGTCTACATGTTCCATTTCAACCGCACTTCAGGAATCAGCCCCCGGACACGACTGTGATGTTCGGATATGGCCTCTACGGGAACACCCAGGGCAATTACATCAAGAAGACAATGACCGAATCGACGGGGGAGGAACTGCTCACGGAACTGGTCTGGCACCTGGGGTTTATCGAGGATCTGGACCGGATCAAGGAAGTCACGGTGAGTATTCCAACGACGCTTCCCTATGCCACAAGCCAATTCAGTCCGAGAAGAATCTCTGACCGACCCCTGGTCGTTCCCAAAGGGTCGACGAATCTGGCGCTTCTGGGACAGTTCGTCGAGATCCCCGACGACTGCGTATTCCTGGTGGACTATTCAACCCGGTCGGCCCAGATCGGCGTGTACCGGTTGTTGAACGTCGAGAAGGACGTCACCCCGGTGTATACGGGCGTTCTCAATCCGATTCAGTGGGTGAGCGCCTTGCGGGTATTCCTGCAGTGATGTCTGACCCTGCCCAGGGGTCCGTGAGCGTCCGACACCGCCAAGGCTCCGAGTCCGGAGCTGTCTGGCCGCGGCGGCATGACAAAGGCCCCGGCTGCAATGGCAGGCGGGGCCTCGGATAACTCCTCAATCAATAGCGGATGATGACCATTTCACGCTGGGTTGAGCCGGTTTTTCCTTGAATTTCCACAAAAACCGGCCCGCGACCCTGTGCCGGCCATCCCAGCCGGCCGTTTGGCCGCCGGCTGGAAAGCAGGACTGCCGTGAAGCTCAGGCCAGCAGCGCGTTCACCCGCTTCACATACGCCGCCGGGTCATCCGGCAGGCCGCCTTCGGCGATCAGCGCCTGGTCGAACAGGATGTGCGCCAGGTCGTTGAAATGCACGCTGCCGTCGAGCTTCTTGACCAGCGCATGCTCGGCGTTGACTTCCAGCACGGGCTTGACCTCGGGCGCGGCCTGGCCGGCCTGCTTGAGCATGCGCGCGAGCTGCATGCTCATGCCGGCGTCCTGCACCACCAGGCAGGCGGGGCTGTCCACCAGGCGGGTGGTCAGGCGCACGTCCTCGGCCTTGTCCTTGAGCGCTTCCTTGAGCTTGGCCAGCAGCGGCTTGAGGGTTTCGGCGGCTTCCTCGGCGGCCTTCTTCTCGGTCTCGTCCTGCAGCTTGCCCAGGTCGACCGCGCCCTTGGCGACCGACTGCATCGGCGTGCCGTCGAACTCGTTGAGGAAGTTCAGCGCCCACTCGTCCACGCGGTCGGTCATGAGCAGGACTTCGATGCCCTTCTTCTTGAACACTTCGAGCTGCGGGCTGTTCTTGGCGCCGGCCAGGGTGTCGGCGGTGATGTAGTAGATCGCTTCCTGGCCCTCCTTCATGCGCGCCTTGTAGTCGGCCAGCGACACGCTCACGGCGTCGGATGTGGTGGAGGAAAAGCCTGTTGACACAGCGTGCATAGCTTTACTTCCAGCCTCGTGCGGCTTGGCGTGGGGTCTAACTTTCATGGCTTCGAAGCCGCCCCGAAACATGAAAGAGTACCGTCATTGCGAGGAGCGAAGCGACGCGGCAATCCAGAACTACATGGATTGCCGCGCTGCGCTCGCAATGACGACGTTCTTTCACCTTAACCAGGCCGGTGTCCCTGCGACTCAGGCTCCCGTCGCAGGGTATCCGACGGCAGTTCGCCGAAACACTCCTTGTAGGCCCGCGTGAATTCACCGAAGTGCCAGAAGCCCCAGTTGAGCGCTTGCGCCGAGACCGTGGTGGAGCCCAAAGGCGCGGCCAGCAGGGCCTGGCGCACCCGATGCAGCCGCAGCCGGACCAGATAGGCCACTGGCGTCAGCCCCATCACCTCCTTGAAGGCGTATTCCAGGGTGCGTTCGCTGACGCCCGCGGCCTTGCACAGGTCCGTCACGTAGAGGCTGGCGCCCGCCTTTGACACGGCGTGGGCCTCGGCGGTCTTCACGATCAGGCTCTGCGCCTGTCGCGTCCGGTCGCCGCGGCTGGGCTCCAGGTCTTTGGCCCTGTCCAGAGCCGCCAGCAGCGTCTCGATCAGTTCGACCTGGGCCGCGCCGCGTTCGGTCTCACTGTCGTTGAACAGGGCGGGATCGTGCACGGCGGTGTCCACCAGCCGCCGTCCCCAGTCGAAGAGCTGCTGTGCCCTGGCTTCGCTGACCTGCAGTGTCTCCACGCCCTGCGGCCTGTGGAATTCAGGGTCGCGTTGGCGGATCGCCAGATGCTCGCCGATCACCTGCGGGGAAACCAGGAAGGTCATGCCCTCCCAGCCCGCGTCGACCACGAACGCGGCCTCGGACTGCGGCGCTGCGGCCAGCATCATGCCGGGGCGGACCGGCAAGCCGTTCACGGTGCCACTGGCCTGCGGGCCGAACGTGACGTAGGCCAGCAGATCCTCCCTGACCTTGGTGCGGGTTCGCACGCGAAGGTTGCTCGTGTAGAACACGACCATCGAAGCCCCGAGACGCACGATCACGCGCCGCGCCCGCAGCGGCTGAGATTGCAGCGTCACCGCATCCTGGTCGACCAGCTCGATGCCCGCGTTGATCGTCGTGGGGTCGGTGATGTCGTCAACCGTGACCGCTGACTGGGTGATGCTGACCGTGGGCGCCACTGTTTTCATATCTTGCGGAATTCCGATAGACGCTGAGAGGGGTTGATCCGAGAATCAGGTTAGCCCGAAATCACGGAGCGGGTTGACGCCGATGCGGAAATCCTCAAGGACTGGACGTCTTGGCCATCCTGCATGACAGGCGGGTTGCTGGAGCGGGGGCTCGAAGCGCTGGATCAACAGCCTCGCCCGTTGAAAAAAATCTGCGGCCGCAAGTGTCGCCCTAGCGTTGAGCCGTTCAGCGGATCGCGCGACGTGGTTTCCCGAAAAATGTGCGTGTAAAGCCACAGTATGACCCGGTCACTCATGAAAAAAACCTTTGCCATCGTTCTTGCCTCCTTGCTGGTCGCGCTTTCGGCGCTGGCTGTCCCCGCGCACGCCCAGGCGAAGCGGCCGAACATCGTCGTCATCCTCGGCGACGACCTGGGCTACGCCGACATCGGCGCCTTCGGCAGCGAGATCAACACGCCGAATATCGACGCGCTGGCCAGGGATGGCGTGCGCTTCACCAACTTCTACACCCACGCCAGTTGTTCGCCGACCCGCTCCATGCTGCTCAGCGGCGTCGACACACACCGCAACGGTCTGGGCAACATGGACGAGTGGACGGCGCCCAACCAGCGCGGCGTGCCCGGCTACGAGGGCTACCTGAACAAGCAGGTCACGACGCTGCCGCAGCTGCTCAAGGACGCGGGCTACCACACCTACATGGTCGGCAAGTGGCACCTGGGCAAGTCGCCCGACCTGATCCCTGCCGCGCGCGGCTTCGAGCGCGACTTCACGCTGCTCGACGGCGCGGGCAGCTACTGGGACATGACCGACTTCACCGCCTTGTCGCCGAAGCCGGTCTTCACCGAGGACGGGCGCTACCTGAGCAGGCTGCCCCCCGACTACTACGCGACCAAGACCTACACCGACAAGCTGATCGGCTACATCGACGCCAACCGCGCCGACGGCAAGCCCTTCTTCGCCTATGTCTCGCACCAGGCGCCGCACGACCCCTACCACCTGCCGAAGGACTGGCGCAACCGCCACGTCGGCGCCTACGACAAGGGCTGGGACGCGGTGCGCCAGGAGCGCCTGAAGCGGCAGGTCGAGATGGGCATCACGCCGGCGGGCACGCAGGTCTCCGAGCGCATGTGGTTCGTGCCCGATGCAACCTTGCTCGCGCCGGCCAGCCGGGCCCTGCTCGGCAAGAAGATGGAGCTTTACGCCGGCATGGTGGAGAACATGGACCACCACATCGGCCGGCTGATCGACCACCTGAAGAAGATCGGAGAATACGAGAACACGATCTTCGTCGTGTTCGGCGACAACGGCGCCGAGGGCACCGACCTGTTCAAGATGATCGCCGGCACGCCGGGCACGCGCGACTTCCTGTTCGCGGCGATCAACTGGTCGCAGACCCATCCCAACGCCTGGGGCGACCCGGGCTCGTATGTGGGCTACGGGCCGATGTGGGCGCAGGTGTCGATGACGCCGTTCAGCCAGTACAAGGGCTGGCTCGCCGAGGGCGGCATCCGCAACGCGCTGATCGTCAGCGGCCCGGGCGTCCAGCGGGCCAAGGGCAGCATCAACCATGGCGTGATGCACGTGGCCGACCTGATGCCGACGATGCTCGAAGTCGCAGGCGCCGCCTATCCGAAGACGCTGGCGGGCCGCGAGCTGCCGCCACTGCTGGGCAAATCGTGGGGGCCGGTGCTGGCCGGCAAAGCCGAATCGCCGCGCACCGAGAAGGACTATCTGGCCTGGCAACTCTTCGGCAACCGGGCCGTGCGCCAGGGGTCCTGGAAGCTGCGCTGGCAGTCCAAGCCGATGGGCAAGGGCGACTGGGAGCTTTTTGATCTGGCGGCTGACCCGGCCGAGCGCAAGGATCTCGCTGCGCAAAGCCCCGACAAGTTGAAGGCGATGGTCGCGCTATGGGACGACTACGTGCGCACCAACAACGTCGTGCTTCCCAGCCGCGGGCCGTTCGAGACACTGGACGACCAGCTGCCAGCGCGGGTGCCGGACGACGCGGGCTTCCCGCCGCTGGTCAACAAGCGCCAGTTCGTGCCGCCCAAGGACATGCTGGCCGAGCCCAAGCCTTGAGCACGGCTGGACAGGATGAATCAACACTGCACAAGGACATCACTCATGAACAGCGACAAGACACCCAAGAAACCAGCGGCCTCCCTGCGCCTGATCGCCACAGCGGCGCTCGCCCTCGGCGCGCTTTGTCCGCCGCAGGCCCAGGCCCAGGTGCCGGGGCGCTTCTACTGGCACACGCTGTCGGACTCGAACGCAGTGCCACTGATCTTTCAATCGATCAGCGGAAACTCGAACCCGTTCGACCCCGCCAATACCGTGACGCCGGGCGCAAAGATCGAGGCCACCATGGCCTTGACGGGTTATGCGCGCACGTTCACGCTGGCCGACCGCTCGGCCATGGCGGCGATCATCCTGCCGATGGGCCGGCTCAGCGGCGAGGTCACGGCAGCGGGCAAGACCTTCAACGAGTCCACCAACGGCTTTGGCGACCCGATGCTCGAGTTCACCTACAACCTGATCGGTCCGAAGGCGCAGAAGGCACTTCCCGACGTGCTGCGCTACGAGCCGGGGTTCTCGGTTGATTTCCTCGCCGATCTGGCGCTGCCGATCGGCAACTACAACAGCAGCCAGCCCCTGAACCTGGGGCAGAACCGCTGGTATGGGCGCCTGGGGGCCCCCATTGTCTGGCAGCTCGGCCCCTGGGTGCCGGGCCGGCGCACCACGCTGGAATTCCTGCCCGCCGTGTGGCTGTTCGGGGACAACAACAACTATGTCGGCCAGACGCTGAAGACCGATCCGCTGTTCCAGCTCGACGCGCACCTGACGCGCGACTTCACCGAATCCTTCTGGGGGTCGCTCGACGCCTCCTGGTACAACGGCGGCAAGGCCAGCATCAACGGAGTCGCCGGGACGAGTCTCAACAACGTCGGCGTGGGACTCACGCTGGGCTACCAGGTCAACGACAACATCGGGCTCACCTTCGGCTACAAGTCAACCTTGAACAGCGGCAGCGACCCGACGGCCTTGCGCATGGACAACTTCATGTTCACGCTGGTGTTCGGGTGGAACCCGATGCTCGAAGGTGCGCGACGGCTGAAAGAGCGAGAAGTAGTCGTCTGGCGGTCGGCCGGACCGCGCTGCTTCACCCGATGGAAATCACCGGAGGAATCAGGATGGCCAAGACCGACAAGCGCAACAAGACCCAAGGGGCCCCTCAGCCGCGACCCCCTACCTGTCGGCCGATGAGCGCGCCGCCCAGGGCAAAGCGCTGCGCGATTCCGCGCCCCGCACGTCGCACGCGGGATGGAAGCCGTTCGAGGGCCGCCAGGACCCGGTCGAGCTGCTGAGCGCGTCCAACCAGGGCCGCGTGCCGGAACTGATCCCGATCCGCTTCGGCCGCATGTCCGCGTCGCCCTTCGCGTTCTACCGGGGTTCGGCCGCGCTGATGGCCGCCGACCTGGCCCACACCCCGACGAGCGGCATCCGCGTGCAGGCCTGCGGCGACGCGCACCTGATGAACTTCGGTGCCTTCGCGACGCCAGAGCGCAACGTGATCTTCGACATCAACGATCTCGACGAGACCTTGCCCGCCCCGTTCGAATGGGACCTCAAGCGGCTGGCGGCCAGCGTGGTGATCGCGGCGAACTACCTGCAGTTGCCCAACAGCGACGCCGCGCGCGTGGCCACCGACCTGGTGCGCGGCTACCGCGAGCGGATGAGCAATTACGCCTCGATGCGGGCCCTGGACGTCTGGTACGACAAGATCGATCTGCAGAAGTACGAAGACCGGTCGGCCGACCCGGAAGTCAGGAAGGAAGCCCGAAAGCGGTTCGCCGACCGCCTCGAACGCGAGCAGCGCAAGTCCGTGCCCGACTTCCTGTATCCGAAGTTCGTCGCCCGAAGGGGCCAAGCCCAGGATCAAGGATGAGCCGCCGCTGATCTTCCATCCGACGGTGGAACAGTTGCCCGGCGTCGAGTCGGGGTACGGCGAAGTGATTGCCGCCTACCGCGAGACCTTGCCTGAACAGACGCGCACGCTGTTCGACCGCTTCCACTTCTTTGACCTGGCGTTCAAAGTCGTCGGGGTGGGCAGTGTCGGGACTTATTGCGGAATCGGCCTGTTCATGGCGGCAGACGACGACCCGCTGTTCCTGCAGATCAAGGAGGCGCGCGCCTCGGTGCTCGAACCCTATGCCGGCAAGAGCCTGCATGCCAATCATGGCCAGCGGGTCGTGGTGGGCCAGCGGCTGATGCAATCCGCCAGCGACGTGTTCCTGGGCTGGACCCGCGGCAAAAACGGCCGCGATGTCTACATTCGCCAGCTGCGTGACATGAAGATGTCCGCGATCATCGAGGACTGGGACAGCGCCATGCTGCGGCACTACGGCCGGATGTGCGCGCACGCGCTGGCCCGCGCGCATGCCCGCACTGGCGACGCCGCGATGATGGCCGGCTACATGGGCAGTGGTCAGACTTTCGATGACGCGATCGGCGAATTCGCGGTCGAATACGCCGCGCAGAACCGTACCGACTACAGGGCGTTCATCAAGGCCATCCGGGAGGGGCGCATCCCGGCTGCGGCCGAGGGCTAGGAGATCCGGGGTGTTGGCTGACCGTGGAAATTCCCGACGCGGCTCCGAAGACCCCAGCAAACGCGAAGCAGTGACAGAAGGCCGTCCGGCACGGCGGTTCAAACGTTGATGTGAACAGCGTTCTGGTTTTTTTAGGCAAAGAGAAGGAAAAAACATGATTCAAAAAAACGTTCGAAGAGCGCGCACGGGGGGCGGCATTCTGGCCGCGGTGCTCGGCCTGGGGCTTGCGGCCAGCGCCGCGATGGCAGCCCCGGGCTTGGACCCGAATGCCGATGAAATCCTGCGGTCCATGTCCAAGTTCCTCGCTGACACCAAGGCCTTCAGCGTGTCGGCGGACATCAGCAATGAAATCATCAGCGTCGAGGCGCAAAAACTGCAATTCAACGGCCACGCCACCGTGCTGGTCGAGCGGCCGTCCCGGTTCCACGCGACCCGCAAGGGCCGGTTTGCCGATGCGGAGATGATCTTCGACGGGAACAGGCTGACGATCTATGGCAAAGCGGCAAACGCCTATTTCCAGAAAAATGTCGCCGGCACCATCGACCAGGCGATCCCGGCGCTGGAGCGTGAAGTCGGCCTGAGCCTGCCGGGCGCAGACCTGCTGCTGTCCAATCCCTACGCGGTGCTGACCGCCGGCGTCACCAGCAGCGGCTACCACGGCATTGCCCAGGTGGGTGGCGTGCCGGCGCACCACCTGTCGTTTCGCACGGCCCAGGTGGACTGGCAGATCTGGGTGAAGGATGGCGCCGAGCCGCTGCCCCTGAAGTATGTGATCACCACCAAGTGGTTGACCGGGGCGCCGCAATACAGCGTCACATTGAGCAACTGGAACACCAAACCGGCGATCGCCGCCGACCGGTTCAAGTTTGTGGCGCCGGCGGGCGCGAGGAACCTTCAGACGCTCGTGGTGGACGAAACCGGCGAACTGGCATTGCCCGAGGAGAAAAAGTGATGAAAAAATCAACCCTCTTGTTGCTGGCACTGGGGTGCGCCGTCATCGTCGGGGAAATCATGCCGGGCTCAGGCAGCACCGGCGGCGTGCTGATCAAGGACGCCCAGGCGATTGTCGGCCGGCCGATGACGCCCGTGAGCGTCGCCGGGGTGGCCCGGCGCACGACGCGGCGCATGATCGTGGCGACGTCTGTCACCGTGGCCGCACTGCCGCCCACTTGTACGGTGGTCGTCGTCGAAGGCACCACGCTGCATCTGTGCGGCACAACCTACTACCAACCGTCCGGCACCCAGTACGTCGTCGTCAACGTTCAATGTTTCTGAAATCATGAAGGAGAAAAAATGATCCGCTTTGTGTCCCTCGTCATCCTCGGCTCCAGCCTGCTGGCCGGTCCGGCCAGTGCCGTGGTGTATTGCAAGTCTGTAGGCGTGCCGAAGGGCTGCGTGGCCCGACCTGCGGCAGTAGCGACACCGGGTGTGGGTGCGCCCGGGGTGGGTGTTAGGCCCGGTGTCGGCGTTGGCGCCCGGGCGTGGGTGTCGCCCCGGGGGTTGGCGTCGGTGCGCCGGGCGTGGGCGTGGCTCCGGGCGTTGGCGCTGGCGCACCTGGGGTGGGCGTTGCGCCCGGCGTGGGGGCGCCTGGTCCGGGTGCTGCCCCCGCGAACCGAGGCGGCCCCGTGAACCGGGTCGGGGTGCGCTGAGCGTCAGGCCCAGCAACCTGCGAGTTAAAAAAGCCCCGGCTGCCAAGGCAGCCGGGGCTTTTTTACTGCATTATCAATAGCTGGATATGACCTTTTGACGCTGGGAACAGCCAGTTTTCCTTCAAATTTCTGGCGAACAGGCGTCCAGCGACGCTGACAGCACTGGCAAT
>CAVSCI010000016.1:0-17576 GCA_963726365.1 uncultured beta proteobacterium
CCAGCCACGATCGAGTGGGAGTGACTCCGTTCCCCCGGTGATCCGGTTCCGGGCATGCAGCCTCGGGTGGCGGGGTGCGGTCGTGGGGGCCCATGGTCTGCAGGCAAAGCCGATCGGCGCTACAGTGACTTTCCCGTTTCACCACCGCCGAAGATCGCATCATGGAGACAAGCATTTCCCCTTCCGGCATCGCGCAGGTCGACATCGACCAGCGGGTGTACGACCTCTACGACGAGTATTGCCACGGCCGCATCGACCGGCGCGAGTATCTAAAGCGCGCGTCGGCGCTCGCCGCGCTGTGCATTCCGGCGGTGGCGATGGCCACGGCGCTGCTGCCGCAGTACGCGCGGGCGCAGACCATCTCGTTCACCGATCCGCGCATCAAGGCCTCGTACGTCAGCTTTCCGTCGCCGGGCGGCACGGTGGACAGCGTGCGTGGCTATCTGGTGCAGCCGGCGGGAGCCGGGCCGTTCCCGGCGGTGCTGGTGATCCATGAAAACAGGGGCCTGAACCCCTACATCGAAGACGTGGCGCGGCGCCTGGCCGCGGCCGGCTTCCTGGCCCTGGCGCCCGACGGGCTGTCTTCGCTGGGCGGCTACCCCGGCAACGACGACGACGGCCGCACGATGCAGGCCAAGCTCGATCAGGCCAAGCTGCGCACTGACATGCTCAACGCGGCGCGCTGGCTCAAGGGCAACAAGCTGTCCAACGGCAAGCTGGGTGTCACGGGTTTCTGCTGGGGCGGTGGCACCAGCAATTACCTGGCGATCGCCCTGGGCGACGAGCTCCAGGCCGCCGCCCCGTTCTACGGTGCCGCGGCAGAGACGGCCCGGGTGAAGGACATCAAGGCGCCGCTGTTGATCCATCATGCCGAGAACGACACCAACATCAACGCGATGTGGCCCGCTTTCGAGGCGGCCCTGAAGGCGGGCAACATCCGCTACGAGGCCCACTTCTATCCGGGCACCCAGCACGGCTTTCACAACAACTCCACGCCGAGGTATGTGGAAGCTGCTGCCAACCTGTCGTGGGATCGCACCTTGGCGTTTTTCCGCAAGCACCTGATCTGATGCCGGCCGGCATGGGGCGGGTGTAGCCGCATGGAGAAAGTGGCTTTCGGTGAGCCTTATGCCCTGTGCCAGCGGGTGCCAGCCCACATCATCGGAGAGGTGCGCCGCATCAACCGCGTCACCTGCGGCGTGTCGGGCACGCGGGCGGCGACAATTGAGCGGGAAAAGGGCGCGGTTGAACTCGGCAACGGTTCGGTGCAAACTTGGAGCAAGGAGGGCGAACCATGTTGTTTCATGATCGAATCGAGGCCGGTCATCAGTTGGCGCGGGCCTTGCACAAGTACGAGGGGCGTTTTCCGTTGATCCTGGCGATTCCGCGCGGCGCCGTGCCCATGGGCCGTGCTCTGGCGGACGACCTTCAGGGCGAGCTGGACGTGGTCATGGTGCGCAAGATCGGCGCGCCCTACAACCCCGAATTTGCCTTGGGCGCGGTGGACGAGAGCGGCTGGGTGTATCGCAACCCCTGGGCGGGGGATGCGCCGGCGGTGCAACGGCACATCGAGGCCGAAAGCAAGGTCCAGCTCGAAGTCCTGCGCCGCCGCCGCGCCCAGTACACGCCGGGGCGCGCACCGGTCGATCCGGCCGGGCGCGTCGTGATCGTGGTGGACGACGGCCTGGCCACCGGCTCGACGATGATTGCCGCACTGCACGCGCTGCGCAGCCGCAAACCGGCCCGGCTGATCTGCGCGGTTCCCGTGGCGCCCCCTGATGTGCTGGACAAGATCGGCGCGTATGCCGACGAAGTGGTCTGCCTGCACACGCCGGCCGACTTCCAGGCCGTCGGGCAGTTCTATCGCCATTTCGACCAGGTCGAGGATGAAGAGGTCATCGCCGTCCTGCGGCGCGGCCAGGGCGCCCGGGCCGCGCCGCCGGCCCGCCGCGGGGCGCTTCTGAAGAATGGCATGGTCCGCATGCAACTGGCCGACGTCACGCTGGAAGGCGAACTGCATCCCGGCGACGGGCAGCGCCTCGTGGTGTTCGCGCACGGCAGTGGCAGCAGCCGGCACAGCCCGCGCAACCGCTACGTCGCGCAGGTGCTGAATGAATCCGGCATCGGCACGCTGCTGTTCGACATGCTGACCGTGCAAGAGGACCAGGACCACGAGCGCCGCTTCGACATCGATCTGCTGACCCAGCGTTTGCTGGGCGTGACGGACTGGTTGCGCGCGCAGGCGCCTGCTCTGTCGCTGGGTTACTTTGGTGCAAGTACCGGCGCTGCGGCGGCGCTGCAGGCAGCAGTGGCGCTGCGTCCGCCGGTGGACGCTGTCGTGTCGCGCGGCGGGCGGCCGGATCTGGCAGGCGCGCAGGCGCTGCACCGGGTGACGTGCCCGACCCTGCTGATCGTCGGGGGCCTGGATACCGAGGTCCTGACGCTCAACCGGAAGGCGTTGGCGCAGATCGGGCCTGCGGGCAAGCTGGTGCAGATCCCGGGTGCCACGCACCTGTTCGAGGAGCCCGGTACGCTGGAGCAGGCCGCGACAGCCGCCGCGCACTGGTTCGCACAGCATCTGCAGGGGGAAGCATCGAGCGAAGGCTCCTAGGCTGCAGCGCCGGCCCTCGCGCCGCGCGTCAACTTTCCGGCGCGCACGGGTCACCGCATGAGGCCGCTCGCGATTCGGCTGGCAGAATGCGGCGTTCGGTGAGACGTCTTTTCGGGAGCAGCAGCATGATCGGATACACCACGGTCGGAACGAACCAGCTGGCGGTTGCGGTGGCGTTCTACGACGAACTCTTCAAGGAGGTCGGCGTGCACCGGCTGATCGATTTCGGCGAGCGGGGCATGGCCTGGGGCGTGTCCTGGGACAAACCCAGTTTCGCGGTGCTTACGCCCTTTGACGGCCAGCCCGCAACGGTGGGCAATGGCAGCATGGTGGCGTTGACCTTCGGCACCCGCGAGGCGGTGAACGCGATGCACGCCAAAGCCATGGCGCTGGGCGGTCGCGAGGAAGGGGCACCCGGGCTGCGGGAAGGCAATTTCTACGCCGCGTACTTTCGCGACCTCGACGGCAATAAACTCTGCATCTTCACCATTCTCCAGGGCTGACCGCCATGTACCTGCCACGCCAGTTCGAGGCCAAAGACGAAGCGATCGCCACCGAGCTGATCCGCGCCCGTCCGTTTGCCAGCCTGATCAGCGTGGACGACGAAGGCCTGCCCTTTGTGACCCATCTTCCGCTGCATCTGGTGGAGCGGGGCGGGCAGCGGGTGTTGCTCGGGCACTGTGCCAAACCCAATCCGCACTGGCGCTACCTGCAGGCGCGGCCGCAGGCCGTGGTCACGTTCCTCGGGCCCCATGCCTATATGTCGCCCCAGGTGTACCCGGACCTGGCCCGCGTGCCCACCTGGAACTATCTGGCTGTGCACTGCACGGTGCAGGCGACCCTGATCGAGGAACCTGGCGGCCAAGGATGCGCTGCTGAAGAAACTCATTGGCGACCATGAGCCGCCCTATGCCGCGCAGTGGCGTGCCCTCGGCGAGGAGTTTGCCCACAAGATGCTGGCGGGCATCGTGGCCTTCGAGCTGGCCGTGACCCGGCTCCAGTGCAAGCTCAAGCTGAACCAGCACCGCCCGGAATCCCACGCCGCCATGCGCCAGGGCTATGCGGGTGGCAGCGAGGATGAACAGGCGCTGGGGCGCTGGATGGACCGGCTGGGCATGGTGCCGCCGGCCAACGAAGGAGGTTCGACATGAAGGGGGTGTTCGGCCTGGTGGGCTTGTTGTTGGCCCTCGTCATCGTCGGCGTGGTGGTCAAGAAGCAACTCGACAGCACCTCGCAGCGCGTGCCGGCGCTGGCGCCGGCGGTCCCCGGCGGCGTGGCCTCGGCACCCGCCACCACGGTGCGTGAACAAAGCCAGCAGGTGCAGCAACAGTACAAGCAGGCGGTTGACGGGCTGATGCAGCAGCCGCGGCCGATGCAGGACGAAAAATGACCGGATTTTGCCGGTGTTTATGACAAGAATTGCCATTTCCCAGCGCGAAATGGTCGTAATGTGCTACGGTATTCATAGTGACGACAGCATCTGGCCCCGCTGACGCCGACGCGCGCTGGATGCGTCTGGCGCTGGCCGAGGCGCTCGCCGCCGCGACAGCCGGCGAGGTGCCCGTGGGCGCGGTCGTGGTCAAGGACGGCGTGGTCATCGGCAGCGGGCGCAACGCGCCGATCGGCGCGCACGACCCCACGGCCCATGCCGAGATCGTCGCCTTGCGGGCCGCGGCGCGGCACCTGGGCAACTACCGCCTGGATGGCTGCACGCTGTACGTCACGCTGGAGCCCTGCGCCATGTGCGGTGGCGCGATGCTGCACGCACGCCTGGCGCGCGTGGTCTATGGAGTGCCCGACCCCAAGACCGGCGCGGCCGGTTCGGTGCTGAACCTGTTTGACGAGCCGCGGCTGAACCACCAGACCCGGGTGGTTCCGCTCGCAGACGCCGATCTGGCCGCCGCCTGCGGCGCCTTGCTCACCACATTTTTCAAGGAGAAGCGCGTGTCGCCCCAACACCCCCTGCGCGATGATGCCTTGCGCACACCCGAGTCTGCCTTTGCCGGTTTGCCCGGCTACCCCTGGCCGCCCCACTACCTGAGCGACCTGCCGAGCCTGGCCGGTCTGCGCCTGCATTACCTGGATGAAGGGCCGGCCGATGCGCCGCGCACCTGGTTGTGCCTGCACGGCAATCCGGCCTGGAGCTACCTGTACCGCAAGATGATTCCGGTGCTGCTCAGCCAGGGCGACCGGGTTGTGGCGCCCGACCTGATCGGCTTCGGCAAGAGCGACAAGCCCAAGAAAGACAGCTTCCATACCTTCAGCGGGCACCGCCAGGTGCTGCTGGAGTTCATCGAGCGGCTCGACCTGAAGAACGTCGTCCTGGTGGTGCAGGATTGGGGTGGCCTGCTCGGCCTGACCCTGCCGATGGCGGCGCCGCAGCGCTACCAGGGCCTGCTGGTCATGAACACCACGCTGGCGACCGGCGATGCCCCGCTGTCACCCGGCTTCGTCGCGTGGCGCGAGATGTGCGCGAAGAACCCGGAGTTCGACGTGGGCCGCCTGTTTGGGCGCGGCAACCCGCAGATGAGCGCCGACGAGTGCGCCGCCTACAACGCGCCGTTCCCGGACCGCGGCCATCGCGCCGCACTGCGCGCGTTCCCGCCGTTGGTGCCCGACGGCATGGACGCCGATGGCGCGGCCGTCTCACGTGCCGCGCGGGATTTCTGGCGCGACGAATGGACCGGTCAGACCCTGATGGCGATCGGCGCGCAGGACCCGGTGCTCGGCGAGCCGGTGATGCGCGCGCTTGCAGCAGGTGATCCGCGGTTGCCCGGAACCGATGCTGCTGCCGCAGGCGGGCCATTTCGTGCAGGAGCATGGCGAAGCCATTGCAACGGCTGCGCTGGCCCATTTCACGACCCGGTAATTGGAATCTGACCCCTATTTATGGCCCATATCTACATTTTTTCCCCCTCCAGCGCGGTGCGCGACAAGGCCGCGTTTCGCCGCGGCGTGAAGCGGCTCACGGCGCTGGGCCATGCGGTGGAGGTGGACGAAGCCGCGCTCGCCGGGCACATGCGCTTCGCCGGCGATGACGCCACCCGGATTGCCGCGATCCACCGCGCAGCGGCCAGCGGCGCCGACGTCGCGCTGATCTCGCGCGGCGGCTACGGCCTGACGCGCATCCTGCCGGGCATCGCGTACAAGAAGGTCGCCAAGGCCATTGAGGGTGGCACGCAGTTCATCGGCCAGAGCGACTTCACGGCGCTGCAGAACGCCTTGCTGGCGCAGACCGGCGCGATCAGCTGGGCTGGCCCCGCGCTGGGGGAGGATTTCGGTGTCGAGGGTGAACCGGATGACATCATGGAAGCCTGCTTCGACGACCTGGTGCAGGACCAGGGGGAGGGCGCGGGCTGGCGGCTGCCGCTGGAAAAGGCGTCGAAAACTCCTGAAACAATAGCTGGTGATGGACATTTGACGAGGGGAAGTGGCCAGAAAACCATCAGGAATGCGGTGCTGTGGGGTGGCAACCTCTCGGTGCTGGTCTCTTTGCTCGGTACGCCGTACTGGCCCGAGGTGAAGGGCGGCGTGCTGTTCATCGAGGACGTCAACGAGCATCCGTTTCGCATCGAGCGCATGCTCACGCAACTGCTGCACGCGGGGGTGCTGGCGCGGCAGAAGGCCATCGTGTTCGGCCAGTTCACCGGCATCCGGCTGGCCCCGCACGACAAGGGCTACAAGCTGGCCACTGTGGTGGCCTGGCTGCGCAGCCAGCTCAAGGTGCCGGTGCTCACCGGCCTGCCGTTCGGCCATGTGCCAACCAAGGTGCTGCTGCCGGTGGGCGCGAAAGTGGATCTGCTGGTCGAGGGGCACGACGCGCTGATGGTGTGGGGCCACCTCTGAATTGGCCAGAACCCCTTGTGCAGGGTCGGCCGCTCGGCCAATTTGCATTGGCGCTGCCTTGAATCAATGCGGGTGGTGAGAGCTCACCGGCAATAGGCCAGTGCGATCGCCAGACGGTCCAGCGGCGAGCAGGAACTCGCCGGTGCGATCAGTGCGTGCCGAGGTGCTTTTCCGCCAGCATGGCTTGCGGAAGCAAGCCCCTGAACCGTTCGCTGAGGTAGGCGATTTCCTGGCGAGCACGCGTTTCGCCGTGCATGTCGGCGAGGGCAGCCATGAGTTCACTGCGGCTGTACCAGAGTCCAAGCACATCACCCTCGTGCTGCAGCTTGCTTGCCAGCCTGGCGTGGTCCTCGCAACCGGCTTTGCCAAGCGTGTCCAGCATCGCCACTCGCAGTTGCTCCACGCGCTGCCGACGCGGTGGCTCGGCCGTCGCGCCAATTGGGTTGAACAGATTGAACAGACTGTTTTTCAGGGACCGCGTGAGCGTTTTCATGGTGATCGAATCGGTGTTTCTTGCGAAACAAGTGTTTCAGATTAGAGCGAGACAGTCCTCATGGCAAGCTTTGCGTGGCACATTTGCAACAACTTGTAGCAACTCATCGGCTCTGCGCAAGGGGAAACGCGTGCACTGCGTGTCATTTGGAGCCTTTGGCGCGATGCTTGGGACTGCGCGGGTCGAGTTGGTCCGAAACAAGCTTGTCCAAGGGCCAAATTCATCAGGATTGCCCTAAACTAGGGCGTTACAAATTAGAAAGTCACTTGTTGCATGGGCACTTTTGCCACTGTCATTTTTTCAGATCTCACAGGCAGCACCGGCGTATTCGAGGCCTTGGGCAACGAAAAGGCAACGATCGCGGTGACGCGGTTGACGCAGTTGATGGGCGAGGCTTGCGAGTCGCATCGGGGGCGGGTCATCAAGACGCTCGGCGACGGGGTTCTTGCCGTCTTTGACGGCGAGGCCGACGCGGTCGAGGCCATGGTGGATCTGCAACGCCTGCATCACCATCGCATCGCCAGCTGGCCACGCAAATTGTTGATGCATGTGAAGGTGGGCATGGCCAGCGGTGAAATCGTCCTTGTGGACGACGACTGTTACGGCGAAGCCGTCAACCTGGCCTCGCGCCTGTGCGATCTGGCCGGGCCGGGCGAAATCTGGGCCACCCAGGAGGTCGTCGCCCCGCTGCGCCCTGCGGCCGGTGTGCGATTTCAGGCGCTGGGGCCGATCAGCATCCGTGGCCTGGCCGATCCGCGCCCGGTCTGCCAGATTGGCTGGAATGCGGGCGAATCGACAGAATTTCAGACCATCTCAGCACCGCTGGGCTCGCTGGAACCTCCCGGCGGAAACACGCTGGGACGGATCGAGTTGTCCTGGTTGAACGTGAGCGCAGCCTACCAGTCCTCTGAATTGCCGATTCACCTCGGACGGCTGAACGATGTCGAGTTCGGCGTGAATGACCCGCGCGTATCGCGGCGGCACGCGCGTATCGACTGGACCAGCAACAACTTTGTTCTGACCGACCTCAGCAGCTTTGGTACCTGGGTGCGTTTTGACGGCGCAGCCAGCGAGTTGGCGCTGCGCCGCGGCGAATGCGTGCTGCACGGCCATGGTGATATTTCACTGGGCGCTCCCTTCAGCGATTTCACCGCGCCGGTCGTGAGCTTTACCTTGCTGGACGGTTCGGTGACCCTGGCGCACCGGTCCCAGCCCTGACAGGAGTGGCCCGGTGTTTTCCAGCCGCTACCGCGACATGAGCCCGGAGTGGGCCGCCTTCAGGTAAAGGCCTTTGCAACTGCGCCCGGCGGCCTTCAATCACACGCTGGCGCTCACCCCCTGACGCGCGGGCTCAGTGGCCCGACTGGTCGGCGTTCTTGCCCTTGAACGGCGCGTAGAAGGCCTTGATGGTTTCCATGTCGCGCTCGATGTCGCCGGTCGGATGAAACACCGGACCCAGGCCCGACACCTTGCGCGAATAGTCCATGTAGGCCATCACGATCGGGACCTGGGCTCCCTGGGCGATGTGATAGAAGCCGGTTTTCCAGTAGCGTGTCTTGCTGCGTGTGCCCTCGGGCGGCACCGTGAGTTGCACTTTGCCGTCTGCCGCGCGCAGGGCCTCGACCGATGCGGCCACCAGATTGGTCGATTTTTCGCGGTCGACCGAAATGCCGCCGAGCCAGCGCATGACCCCGCCGAACGGCGGCCTGAAAATGCTCTCCTTGCCCATCCAGTACAGGTTCAGCCGCAAGGCAAAGCCCACCATCAGGGTGTAGGGCAGGTCCCAGTTGCTGGTGTGGGGCGCGGCGATCAGCACACACTTGGGGCAATCCGGCGGCAGGCTGCCCTCGACCTTCCAGCCGGTGAGTTTCAGGAACGCCAGCGAGAGACCCCGAAGCAGTGTGTTGACCACCGGGGTGGTGAAGATGGTGCGATGCATGGGCAGCGACTGTAAGTTAAATTCAGGCGACGATGAGCAACTACTGGGCGCTGACGCCTCGATCTGGTGCGGGCTTTGACATCCCGTTGACCCAGGTCACGAGCCTGATGGGCAAACTGGGCCTTGCCGGCCGTCACGCCGTGGCTGAGGAACTGCTGCGCATCGTCGGCAGCCATGTGGCGCTGGCGCAATGCACCATTTTTTCCTTCGAAGGGCAGGGTCGCCCGCGCATCCTGGCCATGGGCGACCGGGCACGCACCCAGGCGCTGCCGCGGATCTCGCAGGACTACGTGACGCGCTTCTACCCGCTGGACGGCAGTGTGCGCGTGATGCAGGCGGAACTTGCCGCGGCGCGCAGTGCCAGCCCTGCAACCCCCCGTATCCTGCTGCACCGGCAAAAGGGTGCCGACATTGCCCACGCCGAATACCGTGCCATCTGCTACGAATTGCCACAGGTCGCGGAACGGCTGGCGATTCTGGCGCTGCATGAGGGCGAGCGCTGGCTGTCGGTCAATTTCTACCGGGGCATCGAGCATGGGCCGTTTGACGATGCGGCCATCAGCATGGTCGAGGCCTTTGCGCCAATGGTGGTGCAGGCGGTGCGCCTGCACTATGGCGGACAGGCGCTGAACCACGACCTGGCCGAGCTGATGCTGGCGCGGCTGCTGCGCCGCTGTCCGGCGCTGACCAAGCGCGACCTCGACGTGGTGCGCGGCCTGCTGTCCGGCCAGGCGACGCAGGGCATTGCCGACCGCATGGGCATCGAGGTCTCCAGCGCGCAGACCTATCTCAAGCGCGTCTACCGCAAGCTCGGCATTTCCGGGCAGCGCGAGTTGCTTGGCCTGCTGATGCAGCCCGACGGCGACATCGCGGTGTGATGGCGGCGAAGCGGTGGGGGCAGGGCGCCTGTTCCCTTTTGGGGACACGCGCGGTGCGCAGCCTTTCCTACACTAGGCCGCACCGTCAGGGACATCCTGCCCTTGTCCAAAAGAACCCGGAGACAACCATGCACCAGCCCCATGCCGAGCCCCGGCGCTCGATCTACTACCAATACCAGGTCCACAAGCCGTGGCTGGCCTCAAAGCACCCGTCGCAGGATCGTAAAAAAGTCGTCATCGTCGGCGCCGGCCCGATCGGTCTGGTGGCCGCGCTGGAGCTGGCGCGCCTGGGCGTGCCCTGCGTGCTGCTCGAATCCGAGCTGCAGGTTTCCGAAGGCAGCCGCGCCATTGTGTTCACCCGCCGCTCGATGGAAATCCTGCAGCAGGTCGGCGTGGACCGCCCCATCACCGCCAGCGGCCTGCCATGGCGCTTCGGCAATTCGTTCTACCGCGGCCAGCGCGTGTACCGCATGGAAGCGCCGCACGACCCGGACGACCGCTTCTTCCCGATGATCAACCTGCAGCAGCAGTACCTGGAGCAATACCTGACCGAGGCTGTGCTGGCCCAGCCGCTGATCGAGATGCGCTGGGGCAACCGCGTGACCCGCGTCGATCACAACGACGGCTTTGCCCGCGTCGAGGTGGACACGCCCGAGGGGCCCTACCTGCTGGAATCCGACTGGCTGGTCGCCGCCGACGGCGCGCGTTCCGGCATCCGCGCGATGATGGACCTGAAGCTCGAAGGCGCCTCATACGAGGGCCGCTTCGTGATCGCCGACATCCGCATCGACCTGCCGTTGCCCACCGAGCGGCTGGCCTTCTTCGACCCGGACTGGAACCCGGGCAACACCATCCTGATGCACCGCGAGCCGCACGGCATCTGGCGCGTGGACTACCAGTTGCCGGCCGACGAGACACCCGAGCAGGCACTGGCCCCCGAGTCGCTCAAGGCGCGCATCGACGCGCAGCTCGCCATGATTGGCCATGGCGGGACACCGTGGGAGATGGACTGGTGCTCGGTCTATTCGGCGCGCGCGCTGACGCTGCCCGACTATGTGCACGGCCGCGTGCTGTTCACCGGCGACGCGGCGCACATGCTGCCGATCTTTGGCGTGCGCGGCGCCAACACCGGCTGGCAGGACGCCCAGGGCCTGGCCTGGCGCCTGGCCTTCGTGGCGCAGGGCCTGGCGCCGGAATCGCTGCTGAAAAGCTATAGCAGCGAGCGCGTCGCCGCGGCCTGGGAGATCATCGACGAGGCCGGCAAGAGCACCCGCTTCATGACGCCACCCACGCGCGGCTTTCGCCTGCTGCGCGACGCGGTGCTGTCGCTGTCGCTGAGCCAGCCTTTTGTGGGCCCGCTGTACCACTGGCGCACCTCGCGGCCGCACGAGTACACCCATTCGCCATTGAACAGCCCGGGTGACGACAACCTGCTGTTCAAGGCCGGGCCCGGCCACGGCGCGCCGCCGCAGAACATCCGGCTCGGGCCCGACGACTACCTGCTGGATCACCTCGGTGGCGGTTTCGACCTGCTGTACTTCACGGAAGCTGCGGCCATGCCCGAAGCGTTGCAACAGGTCGTGGCCGACACGCGGTCGAGGGGCGTGCCGCTGCGCGTGGTGGCGGTGGGCGCTGCAGCCCCCGTGGCGGGTGCCGACCTGACGCTGGCCGATGCCGACGGTCACTTTCGCCAACGCTACGGCGTGCGGGCCGGCGGCGCGGCCTACCTGCTGCGCCCCGACCAGCATGTCTGCGCGCGCTGGATGAGCCTGGACGCCGGCCGACTGCAGTCCGCCCTCAGCACCGCCCTGGCCGGGCAAGGAGCCTGATCATGAGCACACCCAAGACGCTTTCCGTCCCTGGCCTGGAGCAGGTCTATGACGCGCTGGCCACCGCCATCGACGAGGCCGGCCCCGGGAAATCCGAACTGTTCCTGGTCAAGCTGGCCCTGCTCAACGCCCACGCGCTGGGCGACCCCGGTGTGTTCCAGGCCCAGGTGGCGGCCGCGCTCAAAGACCTTTGAAGGGGTGCGGCGGGGGTGAAACCGTAAAATCCGGGGCTCCTTCCTCCCGGATCATCGCGTTTTCAGCGCGTCCGTACCGCATGAACGCCCCCGTCGACGTCTCTTTCTTTCCGCGCGCCGCCAAGCCGCTGTCCAGCTACCGCCCTTACTGGGCGAAGCGCTTCGGCACGGCCCCGTTCCTGCCGATGAGCCGCGCGGAGATGGACAAACTGGGCTGGGACAGCTGCGACGTCATCCTCGTCACCGGCGATGCCTACGTGGACCACCCCAGCTTCGGCATGGCCGTGATCGGCCGCGTGCTGGAGGCGCAGGGCTTTCGCGTCGGCATCATCGCCCAGCCCGACTGGCACAGCGCCGAGCCGTTCAAGGCGCTGGGCAAGCCGAACCTGTTCTGGGGCGTGACCGCCGGGAACATGGACTCGATGATCAACCGCTACACCGCGGACCGCAAGATCCGCAGCGACGACGCCTACACGCCCGGCGACGTCGGCGGCAAGCGGCCCGACCGCGCGGCCATCGTCTACAGCCAGCGCTGCCGCGAGGCGTACAACGACGTGCCGCTGATCCTGGGCGGCATCGAAGGCAGCCTGCGCCGCATCGCGCATTACGACTACTGGAGCGACAAGGTGCGCCGCTCCATCGTGGTGGACGCCAAGTGCGACCTGCTGCTGTACGGCAACGCCGAGCGCGCGCTGGTCGAGATTGCCCACCGGCTGGCCGCGAAAGAGCCGGTGCAGCAGATCACCGACGTGCGCGGCACCGCCTTCGTGCGCCGCACCGACGACGAAAGCCGTCACGGCTGGTTCGAGATCGACTCCACCGAGGTCGACACCCCCGGCCATGTCGAAGACCACGTCAGCCCTTACCAGACCACGGCGGAGCAGGCGGCGTCGAAGGGCGCCAGCTGCGAGCGCCAGGATGCTACTGTTTCAATAGCTATTGGTGGCCGTTCTGCGCTGGGGGAAGGCCGATTTGACGCTGAAAATGGCGTTCAACCCCTGACTTTCGTTCCCAACCCGGCCGTCAAGAGCAAACGCCCGCCGCGCAGCAGCTCGGTGATCCGCCTGCCCAGCTACGAGCAGGTCCGCGCCGATGCGGTGCTGTACGCCCATGCCAACCGCGTGCTGCACCTGGAGACCAACCCCGGCAACGCCCGCGCGCTGGTGCAGGCGCACGGGGAGGGCGTCACCGCGCGCGACGTCTGGATCACCCCGCCGCCGATCCCGCTGACCACCGCCGAGATGGACTGGGTGTTCGGCCTGCCGTACGCGCGCAGCCCGCACCCGGACTACGCGGATGAGAACGGCAGCCATGATGGCGCGACCAAGATCCCGGCCTGGGAGATGATCCGCTTCTCGATCAACATCATGCGCGGCTGCTTTGGCGGCTGCACCTTCTGCTCCATCACCGAGCACGAAGGCCGCATCATCCAGAGCCGCTCGGAAGACTCGGTGATCCAGGAGATCGAGGACATCCGCGACAAGGTGAAAGGCTTCACCGGCACCATCTCCGACCTCGGCGGCCCCACCGCCAACATGTACCGCCTGGGCTGCCGCACGCCTGAGATCGAGGCCGCCTGCCGCAAGCCCAGCTGCGTCTACCCCGGCATCTGCCAGAACCTGACCACCGACCACGGCCCGCTGATCCACATGTACCGCCGGGCGCGCGCCCTGAAGGGCGTGAAGAAGATCCTGATCGGCTCCGGCCTGCGCTACGACCTGGCGGTGAAGAGCCCCGAGTACGTGAAAGAACTGGTGCAGCACCACGTCGGCGGCTACCTGAAGATCGCGCCGGAGCACACGGAATCCGGGCCCGCTGACGAAGATGATGAAGCCCGGCATCGGCAGCTACGACAGGTTCAAGACGCTGTTCGACAAGTTCAGCCTTGAGGCGGGCAAGAAGCAGTTCCTGATCCCGTACTTCATCGCCGCCCACCCCGGCACCAGCGACGAAGACATGATGAACCTGGCGGTCTGGCTCAAGAAGAACGGCTTTCGTGCCGACCAGGTGCAGACCTTCTACCCCAGCCCGATGGCCACCGCCACGGCGATGTACCACACCGGCCTGAACACCGCTCAAGGGCGTGCACCGGGACGAACGCGGCGAGAAGGTGGACGTCGTGCGCGGTGAAAAGCGCCGCCGCCTGCACAAGGCCTTCCTGCGCTACCACGACCCGAACAACTGGCCACTGTTGCGCGAGGCGCTGAAAGCCATGGGCCGCGCCGACCTGATCGGCAACGGCAAGCAGCACCTGATTCCGACCTGGCAGCCGCTGGGCGACGGCGGCTACCAGAGCCCGCGACGGAAGAACTCGACGGTGGCCGAGCCCAAGGCTGCCCCCGCCAAAGGCCGCCTGCTGACCCAGCACACCGGCCTGCCGCCCAGGGCCACCGGCGGCACCCGTCCGGGCAGTCCGGTCGGTGGCGGCAAGCGCCGGGGGCGTTAAGCGTCATTTTTGTCAGGCTTCCAAGCTTTTCTGGCCACTCTCCAGCGTCGGATGGTCATTGATAGCTATTAAATTGATAGTTATCAGAAAGTGCCATGTCGCTGGATGCCTTTGACCTTCAGGCAAATAAAAAGGGCATGCCGGTCGTCGACATGCCCTTTGGCTTTCCGGTGGCCGGTGACGCTGGCACCGGTGAAACGTTTACTTGGTGGGGGCGGGCTTGGTGGTCTTGAACGGACCGGCGGGATTGACAGCCGTCGGCGGGGTGCCCGCGCTGGCGGCGGGTTCGGTAATGCCGAGGCGTTTTGCAATCGACTGCTGCATGACCTTGACCTTGGGTTCGATCACCGGCCGGGTCTCGGTCACGAGTTTTTCCATCAGCGGCCTCATCATTTCGGGGCCCAGTTGCTGGAACTTGAGCCAGGCCGGGTTTTCCATGACTGAGATCACCTGGCGAAGTTCGTCCTCGGTGAACTTCTCTTCGAGCACGCTGCCGATGGTGGAAGGGGCGAGCTTGACGGCGCGGTCACGAACGATCGGCACGGCCTCGTCGACGTACTTCTTCAGGTCGGCCTCAATTTCCTTGCCGACCGCTTCTTGCCTGTCAGGTGCAACGCGGGCTGGCAAGGCCATTCTTGCCTGCTCCATCATGCCAATGGCGGGCTGCTCGGCCAGCTGGCGCGCGTTGTTCTCGATCGCGGGCTGCTGCAGCTTGATGATTTTGGCCGTCAGTTCTTTCTTGGCCGGGGTGGATTGGGCCTGCGCGCCGAAGGCGGCGCAGAGCAGGACGACGGAGATGAGGGTTTTGGTGTGCATGGCGTATTTTAAAGCCCCGCAGGGCCATGGCGTCACGGCCGGCTGGCCGCCATAATGACAATCTCGACGCGGCGGTTCTTCGCCCGGCCCTCGGCGGTGTCGTTGCTGGCGACCGGACGCGAGTCGCCAAAGCCCTGGGCCAAGATCGTATTCGTCGGAACACCCTTGGAAGCGAGGAAGCGCAGCACAGCGGCGGCGCGGGCGGAGGACAGTCCCAGTTGGACGGGAAGCGGGCCTTCAGACGGGGCCGATCGGCACGTTGTCGGTGAAGCCTTCGACGATGATCTGCTGGCCCGACAGATTGCACAGGGTCGGGTGCAATCTTCGCCAGGGCGGCTTCACCCTTCGGGCTGAGCGTCCAGCCGCCCTCGGTGAACAGCACTTCGTTGACCATCGTCACCTTGAGCTGGTTCTGCAGCTGCGTGGATCTGCGCCTGGTCGGCGCCCAGTTCACCGCTTCAGCTTCTGGTTGAGCGCGTCCAGTTGCTGATTCGCGGTGCTCAGCGTGTTGGCCTTGGCGACTTCGGTGTTGTAGGTCTGCTTCGAGACGCAGCCTGCAGCCAGAAGCGCTGCACAGAAGATGACCGTCAATTGGATTCGCATGATGTTTCCCTTTTCAATTTTCTTGTATCCGTCGTGCCCTGGGGCGGCGCCAAGGCCAGGACACAAAGGCATGAACCGCCAGATCGAAATATTTGATTCGCTTCATCGCGAACATTGCGCGGTCAAATGACATACGGCCGTCAATGCCTCGATGGATTCGCACCTTTGTCACTCGTGAGGCTGCGAATCAGAAGTGTCGTCAGAATCAGGTGAACGGCGACCGCCGCCAAGCAGCATGCCGACAGTGCTGCCCGACAGGCCGACCCAAGCCAGATACTGCGCGGCGTCCGCGCTGTAGGTCAACATGCCGGGCAGGGGTCCTCAGCGCCAGCCAACGCCGCGTGCACCGACGCCGACGCCGTGGAAGCCGGGGCCCACGCCGCCGCCCCACGCCGATCCAGTCGATGAACAGCGAAGTGGCGCCGCCGGCGGTGGGCACCTTGCCTTCGATCAGCTTGTATCGGTACACGAGGTCTTTGCCGTCGACCACGGGCTGGCTGATCGCGACCACGGTCAGCGTATGTCGTGCTTGCCTGGCTGGTACACCGACAGCGTGGCGTTGGGCGGGTTCTTGCTAAAGTTCTTCGGGCGGCCGCCGCGGTCCATTCCTTCATATAACCGGCCATCGTCAGATGTCCCGGGCGACACCGGCCGTCGGTGAACCAGATCGTCTGCGGCGACACATTCACCAGGCGAAGCGTCTTGCCGTCTGCCTTCAGAGTCTCGGCGCTATGCACGAACATCAGTTGCACCTTGCTCTCGGCGGCCGTGGCAGTCGAGAACACGGTACTTAGCGGTGCGGCGGCCGCAAGCATCAGCGCGGCGGCCAGGATAGGGCGTCTGGGGTTCATTTCAGGTTCTCCTTCGGTCTTTCGAATGCCGCGCAGGTTTCAGTTCGCGAGCTGGTTGAGGATCTTCGTCTTCGCGGCCTGGTAGTCGCTCTGGCTGATGAGCTTCTGGTCGTACAGCGACTGGAGTTCGGCCAGCTTTTGCTGCGGCGTCTTGGCCGGTGCGGGCGGCGTCGCGCGCGCGGGCCGCCGCCTCTTGCGCGGCGGCGGCAGACTGCTGTGCGGCCGCCGCGGCGGCATTGGCCGCAGCCTGCGCGTTGGCCGTTGCCGCGGCTTGCTGGGATGCGGCCGCGTTCGTTGCCGCGACGGTGGCCGCTTCTGCACTTCGGGTCGCACCCACGACCACGGCCGCGGCCGCCCACCTGCCGAAGAGGGCCCAGGCCGGTTCGGTGAAGACGAAGAGGGCCATCCCTGCCATCAGGGTTCCGGCCCACAGGCGCTTGTTCAATTTTGCTTGGCTCATGCTTTTCTCCTGTTTCCCCGGGGGGCAATTACTTGACCTTGGTGTACTGCAGTTCCATCAGCTTGACCATCTTTGCGCCCTTGCCCTGCCCCCACAACTGGGTCAGGTGACTGCCGTCTGGCTGGATGGTCATGCGCAGTTCAACCGGCGACGGCTTGCCGGTGAGGGCGTTCGGGATAGACCCTTTCAGCAATGCCGACTTGCCCGAGGCGTCGAGCTTGCCCGTGTACAAGGTGATGGCGGTGCTCCCGGTGTCCATCCACGCCGCCTGGTAGTTCTTGGTCACGTTGTCATAGGCGATGTGGCCGGTGCCGCTGAAGGGCGCGTTCGGCGCGTCCCCGTTCAGCATCATCTGCACAAATCGCCCGCCCAGCACCCAGCTGTTGACGCTGGCCGCCGTGGATTCGATCGGCGGCCCCTCGGGGGTGACCCAGATCTTCATCACGACGTTGAATGTCCCGATCAGGGGGTTGAGTCGTTTCTGTCCCTCGCCCGGTGTCATGGCGTTCTCGAGCGCCTTGGCCATGGGCGCCTGGCTCTCTGCCTTGGGGGCGTTTTGGGCCGCGACGGGAAGTGCCAGACCGAGTGCCGTGGCCAGCAGGCCGACGGT
>CAVSCI010000017.1:0-28649 GCA_963726365.1 uncultured beta proteobacterium
AGTTACGAAAAGCCTGCAACGAAAGTTGCAGGCTTTTTCGTTCGTGTCCCGGTTTTGTGGTGGAGACGGTATGAGCAAGGCTTTTACGAGGGAGGCCGAGGCTGTTGAAGATGTCGACGAGGTAACGCTCGCAACCCTGCCCGCTGGAACCCGGAACTACATCACGCCCGCTGGCTACGCGCGACTGCGAGCGGAATTGCTCGCGCTGATTGACAACGAGAGGCCCAAGGTAGTGGATGTCGTGCATTGGGCCGCAAGCAACGGCGATCGGTCTGAAAACGGTGATTACATCTATGGCAAGAAACGCCTGCGGGAGATTGACCGCCGCATCCGCTTTCTGACGAAGCGTCTTGAAATTGCAGAAGTCACGGATCCATCGACGCATCATGGCAATGATCAGGTCTTTTTCGGCGCGACCGTCACTTACATTGACAACTTGGGCATTGAAAGGTCGGTAACCATACTGGGCATTGATGAAGCCGACAGTTCCAGGGGTGAAGTCAGCTGGGTTTCACCGATAGCGCGTACCCTTCTCAAGGCAAGGGTTGGGGACCTCCTCAAATTGGTCACGCCATCAGGGGTGACGGATATAGAGGTCCTGCATGTCACCTATCCCCCTGATGCGGAGCGCTGACTTCAGGCGGATGGTTTGATCCTGCTAGCCAGGAGCACTGAGGGCGTTCGATTCAGGGTACGGATGACGGCTTCCAGATGGGCACTGTCACGAACCGCAATGACAAAACGCAGGTCGGTGGCTTCCTGCGCGGCTTCGTCGCCCATGTCCACGTGGACGATGTCCGCTTCTGTGGCTGCCAGTGCCGACGCCACGCGGGCCAACACGCCCTTGCCATTTGAGACTGTGACGATCACGCCAGTTTCAAAGGGACGAGAGGGTTCATCCGACCACTCGACATGGATGAATCGTTCTGCGTCTTTATGCTGCAAGCGCTTGGCCACGGAGCAATCTGCCAAGTGGACCACCAATCCTTCACCGCGTCCGAGGTAACCGACGATGTTGTCCCCGGGCACGGGGCGGCAGCATTGCGCGTACTGTACCGAGGCGCTTTCCGTTCCATCGAGGGTGACCGCACCCTGTGACAGGTTTTCATGGGCAGAGTAGCGCTCCCGTGTCATGAGAACAGCGTCTGGCTTTTCGCCACGCTCGGACATCAGTGTTGTCAGTCGCTTTGCCACGATGCTCGCGATCCGCTTCCCCAAGCCGATGTCGGTCAGGAGTTCGGCCTTGGTCCGACTTCCGGTAAAACGCAGAAGTTTGTCCCACATGACCTGATAGACCGGGTCGCTGCCGGGCAGCTTTTCCATACCTTCGGCGCGAAGTGCCTGTGTCAGGAGCTTCTCCCCCAGATCTTGCGATTCCGCCTGGGCCATTGACTTCAGATGGTGGCGAATCTTGGAGCGCGCGCGGCCCGTTCTGACGAATCCGAGCCAGGCCGGATTCGGTGTTGATACGGGGGCAATGATGATTTCCACCACATCGCCATTCTTCAGTTCGGTGCGCAGCGGAACCTGCTCGCCGTTGATTTTGGCTGCCGCCGTGTGATCCCCAACGTTGCTATGGATGGCATAGGCAAAGTCGACCACGGTGGCCCCGCGCGGCAGGGCCATGATCTGGCTCTTCGGCGTGAAAACATACACGGCATCGGGAAAGAGGTCGACCTTGACATGGTCCCAGAATTCAGCGGCGTCTCTGGTCTCGTCCTGAATATCGAGCAGGGACTGGAGCCATTTGGCGCCCAGGCGGCTTGCGGCCTGGCTGTTGGGGTCGCTGGCCTTGTAAAGCCAATGCGCTGCAACGCCGGACTCGGCGACGACGTGCATCGCTTCAGTACGTATCTGGAATTCCACATTGACGCCAGAAGGGCCGACCAGTGTGGTGTGAAGTGACTGGTAACCATTGAGTTTTGCAATGGCAATGTAGTCCTTGAACCGACCCGGCACCGGCTTGTACATCTGGTGCAGAACGCCGAGGGCGGTATAGCAGTCGGTCACGCCTGGAACGATGACGCGAAGCCCGTAGATGTCGGTGACCTGAGCAAAGCTCAGGTGCTTCTCGTCCATCTTCTTGTAAATTGAATACAGAGATTTCTCGCGGCCGGCGATGCGCACTGTCATGCCGGTATCGGCAAACGCGGCCTCCACCTCCCGACGAACTTTCTGTATCAGGTCGCGCCGTCGATTGCGTGCCCGGGTCACCGCCTTGGACAGGACGGCGTAGCGCCATGGCCGCAAATAGCGGAATGAAAGGTCCTGTAGTTCCCGGTAGGTCTGGTTCAATCCCAGCCGGTGCGCGATGGGGGCGTAAATCTCAAGTGTCTCTAAAGAAATCCGGCTCCACTTGGCCCTCGGCATGTCCGCGAGGGTTCGCATGTTGTGCGTGCGGTCCGCCAGTTTGATCAGGATCACGCGGACGTCGCGTGCCATGGCGAGCAGCATCTTTCGGAAGGACTCGGCCTGGCTTTCCTCGCGGGTGTGAAACTGCAGCTTGTCTAGCTTGGTAAGTCCGTCGACCAGTTCTGCAACCGGCGCCCCGAAGCGCTCAATCAGGTCTGTCTTTGTCACGCCGCAGTCTTCAATAGCGTCGTGCAGCAGGGCGGCCATGAGTGCCTGTGCGTCCAGTTTCCATTCGGTGCACTGAACCGCGACAGCGATGGGATGGGTGATGTAGGGTTCGCCGCTATTGCGCATCTGTCCCAGGTGCGCCTCATCCGCAAAGCGATAAGCGCGACGGACCTGTTCGATATCACTCGATGAAAGGTAGTCGAGTCGGGCGGTTAAGGCCGCAAAGCTTGCGGCCGTTGCGTTGGCCGCGGCCAGCGGACTTGCTTCAGGCGAACGAGAACCTGCCGGTGGTGCTGATTTTGGAGGGATGACCGCGCTCATGGCTCAACTGTAGCGCGCAGGAGCCCTGAATGGGCGTGGCAATAAAAAAGCACCGGTTTCCGGTGCTTTTTGTCGGGAAGCGCAGGCTGCAGTTCAGCCGGGCACCTTCTTCAGCATTTCGAGGCCAATTTTGCCTGCGGCGATTTCCCGCAGAGCCGTCACCCCCGGTTTGTTTCGGCTCTCGATCTTTGGCGTGTGGCCCTGGCTCAGCATCCGGGCGCGATAAGTCGCTGCCAGAACCAGTTGGAAGCGATTGGGGATTTTTTGCAGGCAGTCTTCAACGGTGATGCGGGCCATGAAGGTCTCCAGTTAACTAGTCGATGTTGAGGGCTTTGAAAGTTTCAGCACGGGCACGACGCTGGGCCGAATACTTGAGCCGTTGGGCGTGAACGATCGCTTTAAGATCGAACAGGGCGCGTTCAAATAACTCGTTGATTATAACGAAATCGAATTCCCTGACCTGCACCAACTCAAGGGCCGCATTGCGCAGCCGCAGATCAATCACGTCAGCGGTATCTTCGCCCCGCCGCTCCAGCCGGGAGCGCAGCTCCTCCCAGCTTGGGGGCAGAACAAAGATCAGAACGGCGTTGGTGAAGATTTTCTTGATCTGCAGTGCGCCCTGAAAGTCAATCTCCAGAATGACGTCGGCGCCCATCGCAATCCGTTCTTCAATCGCTTTCCTCGACGTGCCATAGCGATGTCCGTGGACGTGCGCCCATTCAAGAAAAGCCTCGCCCAGGACCATGGCATCGAATTCCTGCTCGGAAACGAAGAAGTACTCGCGACCGTGTTTTTCCTGGCCGCGCGGCGCACGCGTGGTGTGTGAGACTGAGGGCTGCACACCGGAGTCCAGCTCCATCAGGGCCTTGACCAGACTCGATTTACCTGCGCCACTGGGCGCCGCCACGACAAATAGGTTTCCTGGATAGTCCATTGCAAGCTCTGGTTGTTTTCTATTTTTCTATTTCTTAAGGCGGCGGAACCTTACTCGATGTTCTGAACCTGCTCACGCATTTGCTCTATGAGAACTTTCATGTCCACCGAAATTCGTGTGAGCTCGAGCGCAGAGGATTTGGAACCCATGGTATTGGCCTCGCGGTGCAGCTCCTGGATCAGAAAGTCGAGTCGTTTGCCAATCTCGCCGCCCAGGGTGACAAGACGGCCGATTTCTTTCAGATGGGAGTCCATGCGGGTCAGCTCCTCGGCAACGTCAATGCGGATGGCGAACGCGGTGGCCTCGGTCAGTGCTCGATCCTGCGCAGCCTCAGGTAGCGTGGCACCGTCGGTCATGGCCATGGCTTCCCTCCAGCGATCAAGAAACCGGTTGCGTTGCTGTTCCACCAGCTGTGGGATCAGAGGGGCAGCCTGGCTCGCCAGTTGCTGCAGCTGTGCAAGGCGGTCCATCAGCATGGCGGCTAAACGGGCTCCTTCGCGTTCGCGCGCCTCGAGCACCGCAGTCACTGCCCGGGCGGCCAGGGGCAACAATTCCTTGCCCCAGTTTGCAGCGTTTCCACCTTCACCGTTCGACAGGCGAAGCACGTCGGACACACTCAGGGGTGCGGCATCGGGCAGCCATGCGCGCACGTTGTCCTGAACGGCGTTCAGTCGCTGCAAAAGCCGCGTGGAGGGCTCCGGCAGTGTTGATGCGCCTGCCGCCTCGATGGCGGCGCGTACCTCGACCTTGCCCCGCTTCAGGTGGCGAGTGATGAGTTCCCTGAGTGCAGGCTCATGCTGTCGCAATTCGTCCGGCAGGCGAAAACTCAAGTCCAGAAAGCGACTGTTGACAGCGCGGATCTCCAGCCCCAGCCGGGTGCCATAGGGGGCGTGGGATTCGGCGCCAGTCGCGGAGTCAGCGGTGCTTTGCTGTACACCGGCATAACCGGTCATGCTGTAAACTGACATTGGCGTTCCCTATAGATGGCAGTGCGTGGTTGTTTCTAGTTCAATATCGGGAACCCAAGCCTGCGCCGGTAGTCAACCCATCCCAAATTATGTCAAAGGTCAAACCTGCTCCGCTTCCGCCCGATACGGTTATCGGGGGCTATCGCGTGGTTCGCCGACTTTCTTCGGGCGGATTTGGCGTGGTATACCTCGCCGTGGACAACGAGGGGCAGCAGGTCGCAGTCAAGGAATATCTGCCATCCTCACTGGCAAACCGGCCCCCGGGCGAGCTTCTCCCGCAGGTACAGCCGGAAAAGCTTTCCTTGTATCGTTTAGGCCTCAAGAGCTTTTTTGAGGAAGGACGTTCACTGGCGCAGATCTCGCACCCCTCGGTCGTGAGCGTGCTCAACTTCTTCCGGGAAAACGAAACGGTTTACATGGTGATGAATTACCTGGAGGGGGCGACCCTGCAGGACTTCATCATCACCGCGCGAGAACTCAAGAAGCAGAAGGTGTTCCGCGAGTCCAGCATCCGATCACTGTTCGACGAAATTCTGCGCGGCTTGCGGATCGTTCACCAGCACAAAATGCTGCATCTGGACATCAAGCCGGCAAATATCTTTGTCACTGATGACAACCGCGCCGTGATGATTGATTTCGGTGCCGCCAGGGAAGTTCTCAGCAAGGAAGGCAACTTTATCCGGCCGATGTACACCCCCGGCTTTGCCGCACCCGAGATGTACCGTCGCGACTCGTCCATGGGTCCTTGGACGGATATTTATGCGATTGGTGCGTGTATTTATGCCTGCATGCAGGGATACCCGCCCAATGATGCCCCGCAGCGCCTTGAGAAGGACCGGCTGTCGCTTTCCCTTTCCCGCTTGCGTGGGGTCTATTCCGACAACTTGATCGAGGTGGTGGAGTGGTGCATGTCGCTGGACCCGTTGTCGCGTCCGCAGTCTGTCTTTGCATTGCAGAAAGAACTCAGCCGTGAGGGTTCACGGCGTTACACCAAGTTGAGTGTGGGCGAGAAGGTTCGACTTCAGTTTGACACCATGGTCACGGAAACCAAGAAGAACCTGGCCAAGGGCACTCGATTTGGTGCAAAAGTGAAATGAAGTTCTCCGTCTTTCAGGTCAGCCGTAAAGGGGGGCGCGAAAAGAACGAAGACCGCATGGGCTACTGCTACACGCGTGCGTCGGGCTTGTTTGTGCTTGCCGACGGGATGGGGGGGCACCCGGAGGGCGAAGTTGCTTCCCAGCTGGCATTGCAGACGGTTTCTGCGCTTTTCCAGAAAGAAGCTCGTCCGTCAGTTGCCGATGTGCCTGGGTTCCTCCGATCAAGCCTGATGGCGGCGCATCACCAGATCATCCGCTACGCCGGCGACAAGGGCATGCTGGACACCCCTCGGACGACTTTGGTGGTGGCTGTCGTGCAGGACGGGTGCGCAACGTGGATTCACTGTGGCGACTCGCGGCTGTATCTGGTGCGGGACGGCGCTTTGCTGACGCGAACCCGGGACCATTCCTACATGGAGCACCAGCCACCCGGCATCGTCAGGATGGACCGGATCAATCGCAACATCCTGTTCACCTGCCTCGGATCGCCCACACGGCCCATTTTCGATGTGACCGGGCCGGTGACCCTTCAGCAGGGCGACAAGATCCTGTTGTGCTCTGACGGGTTGTGGGGCACCGTGGGAGAGGATGAGATCGTGCAGAGACTTGGCGGTTTGCCGGTTTCCGACGCGGTTCCTGAACTCGTCGAGACGGCCCTGCGAAAAGGCGGCGAACGCAGTGACAACGTGACCTTGCTGGCGATCGAGTGGGAAACCGCCAACGTCTTCGAATCGACGCAGGGCATCTCGACCGACAGTATCAGCGACGGTGTATTTGCTTCGACCATCCAGGCCGGCGTGCTTGACAGCCTGGTCGAAGAACTTGATGACGATGCCATCGAGCGATCCATCGCCGAGATCAACGAAGCCATCCGGCGTTCCGCGGCGCGCAAGACCTGATCCCGTGGCCCGTCGGGTGATCGGCAAGACCATGCCGCTTCTTTTTTTCCGAAAGCCTGCAGACCATGACTGATTTTGTTCGAAGCGGCGGTCGCGCCGCCGATGCGTTGCGCCCGGTGCGCTTTACCCGCGGCTACACCATCCACGCCGAGGGTTCGGTATTGATCGAGTTCGGCCATACGCGTGTGCTGTGCACGGCGTCGGTCGAAGACAAGGTCCCGCCGCACAAGCGCGGCAGCGGCGAAGGCTGGGTCACGGCGGAATACGGCATGCTGCCGCGCGCTACCCATACGCGCGGCGACCGCGAAGCCGCCCGTGGCAAGCAGAGCGGGCGCACGCAGGAGATCCAGCGCCTGATCGGTCGTTCCATGCGCGCCGTGTTCGACCTCAAGAAGCTCGGTGAGCGCACCATCCACCTGGACTGCGACGTGATTCAGGCCGATGGCGGCACCCGCACGGCGGCCATCACCGGGGCTTTCGTCGCGGCCCAGGACGCCGTGAATCAGTTGCTGGCGTCCGGCAAGCTGACGCAATCGCCCATCATCGACCACGTGGCGGCGATCTCGGTCGGCATCGTGGATGGCACACCGCTGCTCGACCTGGAATACACCGAGGATGTGTCCTGCGACACCGACATGAACGTGGTCATGACCGGCGCCGGCAACTTCGTGGAAGTGCAGGGCACCGCCGAAGGCGCGGCGTTTTCGCGCAAGGAAATGGACGCGCTGCTGGCACTGGCCGAAAAAGGCATTCGCGATCTGGTTATCCTGCAAACTGAGTCACTATCGGAGTAATAGCGCTCTACGACCGTCTGACGCTGGGGTAAGCCGAAAAAATCCATGAAAATCGTGCTCGCATCGAATAATCGGGGCAAACTGGCCGAGTTGCAGGCCATGCTGGCCCCGCTGGACGTGGAACTGGTGCGCCAGGCCGATCTGGGCATTCCCGAGGCCGAGGAGCCCTACCGCACCTTTGTCGAGAACGCCCTGACCAAGGCCCGCCACGCCGCGCGCGCCAGTGGCTTGCCGGCGCTGGCCGACGACGCCGGCCTGTGCGTGGACGCCTTTGGCGGCCTGCCCGGTGTGGACACGGCTTACTACGCCACGCAGTTTGGCTATGAGAAAAGCGATGACAACAATGTCCGTGCCCTGCTGGAGCAGATGCAGGGCATCGCCAACCGCCGTGCCGCGATGGTCAGCACCCTGGTGGCCGTGCGCAGCGCCGACGACCCGGAGCCGCTGATCGCCGTGGGCCGTGTGGTGGGCGAGATCGCCCGCGAACCGGCGGGGACGAATGGCTTCGGCTTCGACCCGGTGATGTTCATCCCCAAGTTCGGCCAGACCTTTGCGCAGTTGCCGGTGGAAGTGAAGAACGCCCACAGCCATCGCGGCCAGGCGGCCCGCGCCATGCTGGCGCTGATCCGCGAACGCTGGCTGTGAAACGCCGCGGTAACGCTCGCGACAGCCGGTTCCCATGACGCCAATCATCCCGGTCGGGCCGGCCATGTCTGGCGCGACGTCCGCTCTGAGGGAGATCCAGCACTACATGCGGCCGGGCACGCTGCAGCTGCCGGTGTTGCCGCCGCTTTCGCTCTACGTGCACCTGCCCTGGTGCCTGAAGAAGTGCCCTTATTGCGATTTCAACTCGCACGAGTTCCGCGCGGGCGGCCCAGCGGGGACGCTTCCCGAGCAGCGCTATGTCGATGCCCTGGTCGCCGATCTGGAGGCCAGCCTGCCGCTGGTCTGGGGCCGCGCCGTGCACAGCATCTTCATCGGCGGCGGCACGCCCAGCCTGTTTTCGCCGCAGGCCATCGACCGGTTGCTGGGCGACATCCGGGCGCGGCTGCCGCTGACGCCCGATTGCGAAATCACGCTCGAGGCCAACCCCGGTACCTTCGAGAAGGACCGCTTCAAGGCCTTCCGCAGCGCGGGCGTCACGCGGCTGTCTGTTGGCGTGCAGAGCTTCAACGACGCGCACCTGAAGGCGCTGGGCCGGGTGCATGACCGCGCCCAGGCGCTGGCCGCGGTGGAGGAGGCCGCGCAGGCGTTCGACACCTTCAACCTCGACCTGATGTACGCGCTGCCTGGCCAGACGCTGGCCGCAGCTCGACGAAGACGTGCACACCGCGCTGGCGCTGGCGCCGCCGCACATTTCGATCTATCACCTGACGATCGAGCCGAACACCGTGTTCGCCAAATACCCGCCGGTGATTCCCGAGGACGACATGGCCTATGCCATGCTCGACCGCCTGACCGAGCTGACCGGCGTCGCCGGCCTGCAGCGTTACGAAGTCTCGGCCTATGCCCGGCCGGGCCACCGCTGCTGGCACAACCTCAACTACTGGCAGTTTGGCGACTACCTGGGAATCGGCGCGGGTGCGCACAGCAAGCTCAGTTTCGCGCACCGCGTGGTGCGCCAGGTGCGTTGGCGGGAGCCGCTCGGCTACATGGACCACGCGCTGGCCGGCCAGGCCGTGACGCAGGACGACGAGGTGGCCCGCGCGGACCTGCCGTTCGAGTTCATGCTCAATGCGCTGCGCCTGAAAGGAGGGTTTGCCCTGCAGGACTTCACCGCGCGCACCGGCTTGCCGGTGACCGCCATACAGGCGGCCCTGGAGGCAGCGGAAGGCAAGGGCCTGATTCAGCGCGACTTCACCCACGTGCGCCCGACCGAGCGGGGTTTCGACTTCCTGAGCGATCTGCAGGCGCTTTTCCTGCCCACCTGAAGCCTTTGCATGGCGGACCCAAAGCGTCCTTCAGTCCACCGGTGAAGTCCTGAAAAGATAGCTGGCAGTGACCATTCGACGCTGGGAAGGCGCCAAAAACACTCTGAAAATCGGCCTGGTGACCTTCCAGCCGTCGTTTCAGTCCATGCGCCACTTGTCAGGAGTGGTTTCCGGCGGTGACGGCTTCGCCCATCGCGTGGCAAGCCACGGGACCATCGGCGCAATCCCTGCCATCACCAGCACCACCACCGCCCCGGACGGCAGGTCGAAGCGCGCGGAAAGCGCCAGCCCCAGCAGGTAGCCGAGCGCGCCGATGGCGTAGGCCAACAGGCAGTCGCAGGGCAGGGCGCAGACTGCGCACCGCCAGCGCCGGCACGATCAGGCTGGTGAACACCAGGTACACGCCCACGAGCTGCACCGATGCCGTGACCGCCAGCGCGAACAGCAGGTAGAACCCGGCGCGCCCGAGCCGCTCACGCAGGCCGAACCACAGCGCCAGCACCAGCGCCGTCAGCGCCGCCATGACCGATGAGCTGCTGGGTCGAGACCCACAGGATCTGCCCGACCAGCAGGTCTTTCAGGTGCTCGCCGCCGTGCGGGTTGCCGGCCAGCAGCAAGCAGGCCGGCGCAGGACGCCAGCACGAACAGCACGCCGATCAGCGCCTCCTGGATTTCCGGCCAGCGGCGCTCGGTCCAGGTCAGCGCCAAGGCGCCGAGCAGCGCGGCCGAGAGCGCCGCCACCTGCACCGCCCAGCCCTGCGGCTCCAGGCCCATGGCGTCGGCGGCGATGACGCCGATGCCGGCGATCTGCGCGATCGCCAGGTCGATGAAGACGATGCCGCGCTGCAGCACCTGGGCGCCCAGCGGCACATGGGTGGCCAGCACCAGCAGGCCGGCCAGCAGGGCCGGCAGCAGGATGTGCCAGTCGATGGCCGCAGGCGTCATCGGGCGCCCTTCAGCAGCCGCTGCACGGTGTCGTCGAACAGCGAGAACAGATCCTTCGCCTGTTCATTGCCGCCCACGGTGAAGGGCAGCACCACGATCGGCAGCTTGGTGCGCTCGGCCAGCCACTCGGCACCCCGTCCGTCGTTGTAGGCCGCGCGCAGGATCATCTTCGCCGGGCGGGCCTGCAGTCCGGCCAGCACCGCGCTCAGGTGCGAACTGGTGGGCTCGACGCCAGGCTTGGGCTCCAGCACCGCCACCTCCACCAGCCCCAGCCACTGCTGCAGGTACGGAAAGGCCTTGTGCTGCACCACCACCGGAGTGCCGCGCAGCGGCGCAGCCTCCTTGTCCCAGCGCTGGATGGCCGCCTTCCAGCGCGCCATGAAGTCCGCGCTGCGCGCCTGGTAGGTGGCGGCGTTGGCCGGGTCGAGTTCGGCCAGGCGGCGCGCCAGCGGCTCGGCCACGAGCGCGATGTTGCGCGGGTCGGTCTGGATGTGCGGGTTGCCGGCGGCGTGCACGTCGCCGTCGGCGCGGTCCAGGCGCTGCGGCACCTCCAGCTTGCGCACAAAGGCCGCCGCCTCGAAGTGGCCCGGCTTGCCGGGCTGGATCGCGCTGTTGCCCGACTGGCGGATCAGCAGCGGCAGCCAGCCGACCTCCAGCTCGGCGCCGGTGCAGACCACCAGCTGGGTATTGCGCGCGGCCGCGACGAGGCTGGGCCTCGCCTCGATATGGTGCGGGTCCTGCAGGCCCGTCGTGGCGACATAGACGCTGGCCTTGTCGCCGGCCAGCTCCTTGACCAGCGCGCCCCATTCAGGCTCGCAGGCCAGCACCTTGAGATCGGCCTGCGCGGCCTGCGCGCCGAGGGCCAGCAGCAAAGCGGTGGCGATGTGAAGCATTTTTTTCATGGTGTGTTCCTGGGTTAGAAGCCGTGGGCGCCGTGCGAGCCCAGGCTCATCTGGTACTGGATCATGATCTGGTTGTCGGTCAGGCCGTAGCGGGCGCGGTCCTGGGCCAGTTGCAGGCGCACCCGGCTGTATTCGCTGGGCGACCAGTCAGCCATCAGCGTGGTGCGGTTCGGCGAGTAGGACGGCAGGTAGAGGTTCGCCGTGTTGCTGGACGCATTGACGTTGCCGACGTCCAGCCGGTCGTAGCGCAAACCCACCCGCCAATGCGGGCAGGAACTTGTACACCGCCTGCGCGTACCAGCCGCCCTGCGCCGAGCGGTAGCTGTCGGCCAGCGACTGCCCGCCTTCGTCATAGACCAGCGAGCCGGACTCGATGCGACGGAAATACTCACCCTGCAAGGTCAGGCTGGTGCTTTTTGAATTGCCATTGGGTGCCCATTTCCATACGCCGTCCAGGATGGCCAGGCGGCTGTTGCCCGTGAAGACATTGCTGACCGGGTTGCCGGCACTGTCGATGTCGTCAGAGGCGCGGTCAGTGGCCTTGGCCCACAGCATGGAGGCGCCGGCGCGCCAGCTCTGGCTGGCACCGATGTCCCCGCCGGTATGGGCAAACAGCGTGGCCGTGCCCGGCTGCTTGCGGTTTCCAGTGCCGCTGGGGTACTCGCCCGCGGCGCCGAGCCCGCCGCCGAGCTCGATGAACTGCGAGGTCGGCAGGACGGCCTTGAACTGCAACCCGTCCTGCCTCAGTGCGCCGCCCAGGAACACCTGGTACGCGAGCGGGCTGTTGATGAAGTCCCAGGTGTGGGCGTGCTTGTCGTTCAGGTAGCCGATGGAAGACAGGAGGCGCCCGGCCTTCAGACTGGTGCCGCCTGGCAGCGACGTGGTCTGAATGAAGGCCTCCTCGACCGACGCGGAGTTGTCGGCCTCCAGCGCCACGCTCATCGAGCCGAAAAACCACGGGTCGATGGTGGCCGACAGCGTCAGCTCCGACTCGCCCAGCGAAAAGCCCTGTACGCCCGGACCGATCTCGCCACCGGCGAGGAAGCCAGGGATCCGGTATTGGGTGGGGTCCTGGGAGAAGCTGGAATAGCTGCCCGAAAGAATCAGCGCGATCGCCGGGTTGAAGGCGGAAGCCGAGGATTGCGCTGTCGCCGGCGCCGGCGTGGCGGCTTGGGTGGCCGGCGGGCTTTCCATCGTAGCTGGCGCGCTGGCGGACGTCGGGGCGCGCGCCGTACTGTCCGGTGCGGGCTGTGCAGCGAGGCTTGTCTCCGCCTGTTTCAGACGCACTTCAAGTGCTTTCAGTTGCGCTTCGTAGTCCTTGCGCATGGCGGCGATCTCCTGTTGCAGTTGCTGCAACTGGGTGGCGTTGTCGGCGGCCAGCAGCGGCGGCGAGGCGATGGCCAGCGCGATCAGCGTGGCGGAAAAGGGGGCGGGATGCGACATATCGAGGCAGAACTCCAAAGAAGCGAGAGCAGGCGCAACCGGGCGTTGCGCCGCATCCATTGATGGGAAGGAACTTCAGTGTCCTGGCGCGTTACAAAGTGAGCGACGTGTCAGGAGGACACGGGCCACAGGGAGCGGGCCGAGCAGGGGCGAGTCAGCAGGGCTGCGGGGGTGCGCGCGAGGCGTAGGCCGTGAAGGCCGTGGCACGCAAAGGGGTGGCGATCGGTGCGTCGACAAGCGCGGCCGGTGGCGCAATGGCCAGGGCCGCCGCATGCAAGGGCAGGGCGCCGTCGACCGAAGCGAACAGCAGACACTGCTCGCAAGCTGGTTCATGGCCTGGTGCGGAGTCATGACGCTCCGAGGCCTCCAGTGAATGGCGCGCATGCGCCATGCCATGGAGTTGGAAGCCCATGCCCATCCACAGGCTTGCAGCGATGCAAAACCAGGCAAGGAATTGGCGGGGATGGCGCATGAACGAAGGGTTCCGGCGGAGACGGTGAGATTCGAACTCACGGACGGTTACCCGTCGGCAGTTTTCAAGACTGCTGGTTTAAACCACTCACCCACGTCTCCAGTGGCAGGCCGGAATTCTAACCGCTGGCCCCTGACAGGGGCCGTCAGGCGGGCTGCAACATGCCCTTTTTCTCGATGAAGCCCATTACCTCGGCCAGGCCGGCATTGGTCTTCAGGTTGGTCATGACAAAGGGCTTGAGACCCTGGGCGTTGGTGCGCATGCGGATGGTATCGGCTTGCATCACGCCCAGGTCGGCACCCACGTAGGGCGCTAGGTCGGTCTTGTTGATGACGAACAGGTCGCTCTTGGTGATGCCGGGGCCGCCCTTGCGCGGGATTTTTTCGCCGGCGGCGACGTCGATGACGTAGATCGTCAGGTCGCTGAGTTCGGGGCTGAAGGTCGCTGCCAGGTTGTCGCCGCCGCTTTCGACGAACACGATGTCGGCGTCGGGGAACTGCTCCAGCATGCGGTCGATGGCTTCCAGGTTGATCGACGCGTCCTCGCGGATGGCGGTGTGCGGGCAGCCGCCGGTTTCGACGCCCATGATGCGCTCGGCCGGCAACGCGCCGCTCTCGGTCAGCAGGCGCTGGTCTTCCTTGGTGTAGATGTCGTTGGTGATGGCGACGATGTCGTACTTCTCTCGCATCGCCTTGCAGAGCATTTCGAGCAGCGTGGTCTTGCCGGAGCCGACCGGGCCGCCAATGCCCACGCGCAGAGGCGGCAGGGTTTTGGTGCGGTTCTTGATGTGGTGCAGTGAGGTCATTGTCTGGGTCTCAGGAGCGGAAGAGGCGCGAATACTGTGTTTCATGCTGCGCCGACAGGATTGCCAGCATGGGAGAGAAGGCCTGGCGTTCGCTGTCCATAAGGCGCGTCGCGCGGTCGGCGGCGGCAGGGATCTCTGAGGCCAGGCGCGCAAGGATGCGCTGGCCGGCGCTCTGGCCCAGCGGCACCGACTTGAGCGCGGCCTGAACCATGTTTTCTGCCCAGCCGAAGGCGAAGGCCAGCAGGGCCTCTCTCACAGGGGCCTGTGTGCGCGAGACGGCCAGTGCAAACGCCACGGGGTAGGTCGGGCTCATCGCGGCCAGCGCGTCGATCTCCTGCAGGCGCCCGGGCTGGCCGGCGTCCTGATTGCGTTGCCAGTCCACCAGCGAGCGGCCCATCTGCTCGGCCTGCAGCCGCAATTCGCTGGTTTCGCGGGTCTGCAGAACCCAGTCGTTGAGCTCGCGCACATGCGCCAGGTCGCCGCGCCGCCAGGCGGCCACGGCTTTGGCGACCACGGCCAGGTCGCCGCGCGCCAGCGCCAGGTGCAACTGGTCGCTGAGCCAGTCGGATGCTATGGATTCGCTAGTGACTCCGCACCGCTCGACGCTGGCTTCAAGCCCTTCTGAGTATGAAAATCCGCCGACGGGCAGGGCTGGCGACGCCAGCCAGATCAGTTGCAGCAGGCTGGCGGCCGGCAGGGCACTGCCATCCACCAGCGGTGGTCCCGTTGGGTCTGTTGCCGTTTTTCGGGCAGCAAGCTTTGCTGCGCGTTGTTGTGCAAAAGACCGTCGCGGACCCATCCGCTCATCCCGGCCCGGCGGCAAGAGGTGCATGTCAGTGCGAATGCCCGTGGTCGTGACCGCAGCCCGGCCCATGGACGTGTGGCGCTGCAGTGGCGGTGACGGGGATCACGGTGTACCGCGTTTTCCCGCCGGGTTCGGCCGCTGTTGCGGGGGCATGCGAATGACTGTGGCCGTCATGGCTGTGGCCGCCGGACGCATAGGCGCCGCTTTCCGGCTCGAAGGCAGCGTCGTCTTCCACGCACGGTCAGGTGCATGGCGCGCAGCATCTCGGCCAGCACATGGTCGGGCTCGATCTTCAGGTGATCGGGCTGGAGCTCGATGGGTACGTGGCGGTTGCCCAGGTGGTAGGCGGCGCGGGTCAGATCAAAGGGCGTGCCATGCTGCGCACAGGCCGTGATGACCATTACCGGCTGCGGCGCGGCGATCACGCGGACCATCGAGCCGTCTTCGGCCACCAGCACGTCGCCGCCGCGCACCACCATGCCGCGTGGCAGGAAGATGCCGAGTTCGCGCCCGCTGCTGTCGATGGCGGAAAACCGGCTTTTCTGGCGCACGTCCCAGTCGAGGGTCGACGGTGGCGGCTCGCTTGAGCAGCACAGGTGCCAGCCCCCGGCCTTGCGCGATGAGTTTGGAAACTTGAATCATGGTTGGACTGAAGGGGGATGCAGCAATCCGGCATTGTCTGCCAGGCACGGGTCTGGTGCTTTCACAGAAGCAGTGTCAGGAAGCGGCTGTTGGGATCTCGTGTGTAGCTACCGAAGGGTGGGCTGTCCTCGAAACCGTAGCTGAGGTAGAGCTGGTGGGCTGGCGCAAAGAAAGGCTGGGTGCCGGTCTCCAGGCTGAGCCGATGGTAGCCCATGGACCCTGCCTGGCCGACGATATGGTCCAGCAACAAGCGCGCCAGTCCCTGGCCGCGAAAGCGCGTCCCCGTGCGCATCGACTTGAGCTCGGCATGCCGGTCATCCAGCCGCTTGATGGCCCCGGTGCCCGCCAGGGTTTCACCGTGCCCATCGGGCAGCCAGACCGACCAGAAACGGATATCCGGCTGGCGCAGCTTGTCCATGTCCAGGGCATGCACGCTCTCGGGCGGCGAGGTCGCCCGCATGTCCTGCAGGTGCTCTTCCATGAACGCCGCGATGCGCGGGTCGCTCAGGTCATCGAGCCGGATGCGCGGGATGGCGGCTCTGGCATCCATCCGGTCAGAACAGGAAGTACCGCTGCGCCATCGGCAGCGAGGTGGCGGGCTCGCAGGTCAGCAACTGGCCGTCGGCACGCACGGCATAGGTCTGCGCGTCAATTTCCATTTTGGGCAGGTAGCTGTTGTGCCGCATGTGCTGTTTGCGTATGCCGCGGATGTTCTTTGCCGCGCTCAAGGTCTTGGCAAGGCCAAAGCGTTCCTTGATGCCGGCATTCAGCCCGGCCTGCGAGACAAAGGTCAGCGATCCACGCGACAGCGCCCCGCCGTAGGCGCCAAACATGGGTCGGTAGTGCACGGGTTGCGGCGTCGGGATGCTGGCATTGGGGTCGCCCATCGCAGCCATGGCGATAAAGCCGCCTTTCAGTATCAAGGCCGGCTTGACACCGAAAAAGGCGGGCTTCCAGACCACAAGGTCGGCCCATTTGCCCACCTCGATGCTGCCCACTTCATGGCTCACGCCATGGGCAATGGCCGGATTGATGGTGTACTTGGCGACATAGCGTTTGGCGCGGAAGTTGTCGTTGCGCGAATCTTGCTCGGCGACACTGGTCAGCGGATTCGCCGCATCCGGCGCCAGCCAGCCACGCTGGCCTTTGAGCTTGTGCGCGGTTTGCCAGGTGCGCAGAATGATTTCCCCGACGCGGCCCATGGCCTGGCTGTCGCTGCGACATCATGCTGATGGCACCCAGGTCGTGCAGAACGTCCTCGGCGGCAATGGTTTCCTTGCGGATGCGGCTCTCGGCAAAGGCCAGGTCTTCGGCGATCGACGGGTCGAGGTGGTGGCAGACCATCAGCATGTCCACATGCTCGTCCAGCGTGTTCGTCGTATAGGGCATGGTGGGGTTGGTCGAGCTGGGCAAGAAGTTCGCCTCGCCCACCACGCGCAGAATGTCAGGCGCATGGCCACCGCCGGCGCCTTCGGTGTGGAACGCGCACAGGCTGCGCCCCTTGGTGGCTTCGATGGTGTTTTCCACGAAGCCGCTTTCGTTCAAGGTGTCGGAATGGATCGCCACCTGGGTGTCGGTCTCGTCGGCAACGTCCAGGCAGTTGCTGATGGCCGCTGGTGTGGTGCCCCAGTCTTCATGCAGCTTCAGGCCGATGGCGCCGGCGTTGACCTGCTCATGCAATGCGGCGGGCAAGGACGCGTTGCCCTTGCCCAGCAGTCCAAAGTTCATCGGGAAGGCATCCGCCGCCTGCAGCATGCGCTCGATATTCCATGGCCCGGGCGTGCAGGTGGTCGCCAGGGTGCCGGTGGCCGGGCCGGTGCCCCCGCCGATCATGGTGGTGACGCCCGAGGCCAGTGCCTCTTCAATCTGTTGCGGGCAGATGAAGTGAATATGCGAGTCGATACCGCCAGCGGTGACGATACTGCCCTCGCAACTGATGATTTCGGTGCCCGGCCCGATGATGATGTCCACGCCCGGCTGCACGTCCGGGTTGCCGGCCTTTCCGATGGCCACGATGCGCCCGCCCTTGAGGCCGATGTCGGCCTTGACGATGCCCCAGTGGTCCAGGATCAAGGCGTTGGTCATCACGCAATCCACAGCGCCTCCCGCCTGTGGGCCCATGCCGCTGCCGTCGCGGGTGCGTTGCGATTGCGCCATGCCATCGCGGATGGTTTTGCCGCCGCCAAATTTGACTTCTTCACCGTAGCCACCGGCGCCCAGCGTGAGGTCCTTCTCGACCTCGATCAGCAGGTCAGTGTCGGCCAGACGCACCCGGTCACCGACGGTGGGGCCAAAGATTTCGGCGTAAGCGCGTCGTCCCAGAGTAGCCATCAAAGCGCTCCTTGCGTGAGTCCACGAAAACCAAAAACAACCCGCTCACCGGCGTAGTCCACCAGCTCCACCGTGCGTTGTTGTCCCGGCTCAAACCGCACCGCTGAACCGGAGGCGATATTGAGCCGCATACCCTGAGCGGCAGCGCGGTCGAAACGAAGCGCGCCGTTGGTCTCGGCAAAGTGATAGTGCGAGCCGACTTGAATCGGTCGGTCCGCAGCGTTCTGCACCACGAGCGTCAGGGTGCGACGACCAGGGTTAAGTACGTGATCAGCGCCATCGGTGATGATTTCTCCAGGGGTCATGGGGCGCTCCGGTTAAACCATCTGCAGCAGCAGGCCGCCGCCCAGCAGGGCGACTGCAGCACCCGCCGCCTGGGGCCACCACACACTGCGGCTGCGCACGAAAAGACCGATTCCCAAGCCGCTCACGTGCAGCCCGACCGTGGTTATCAGCATGCCCGCCAGGAACTCCCACGGTGCGGTCGTATCCATCATCTCGCTGCCATGCGCCATGCCGTGAAAAACAGCAAATACACCGACCAGGGCAGCGGCGCTCAAGGCCGAAAAGCCTTTGCGCAGGGACACCAGAAGGCCCAGCACCAACAACGAGGCTGCAATCAGGGGCTCCAGCGCAGGCAGCGTGAAACCCGCCAGACCGAGCATCGCGCCGACCAGCAGCAAGGTGGCAAAGGCCAGCGGCGCGGTCCACAGGCGTCGCGCGGTCAGGGCGCTCCACAAGCCCACCGCCAGCATGGCCGCCAGATGGTCCAGGCCGCTCAAAGGATGCGCCAAGCCTTGCGCGAATCCGTGCGGCGAAAGGGCATGAGCGCCCGTTTCAGCGCCCATATGGGCGAAAGCCCCCGTGGAAAAGTTCAAGATAGCTATCAAAAAAATAGCTTTGGAGAGTTTGGTGTTCATGCTGCAAGTCTCACGGTCGTCAAGCAATGGGCTGATGCACGGTCACCAGTTTGGTGCCGTCGGGGAAGCTGGCCTCGATCTGGATGTCGGGAATCATTTCTGCGATGCCGTCCATCACGTCGGCGCGCGTGAGCACGGTTCGACCCTCGCTCATGAGATGTGCCACCGACTTGCCGTCACGGGCGCCTTCCATCACCGCAGCACTGATCAGCGCGATGGCTTCTGGATAGTTGAGCTTGAGCCCCCGGGCCTTTCGGCGCTCGGCCAGCAGGGCCGCCGTGAAGATCAGCAGCTTGTCTTTTTCGCGAGGCGTAAGTTCCATGATGTGCGGCAGACGACGGTTGGTGGGGAACGAAGAAAAACAGCGGCAGTGTGGCGCATTCTTGACAACAATACAAGTTCGTCGCCACAGTCTTTTTTTGTACAAGCCATTCGATTGAATCGCGTCTCGGTTCGTGCAGAAAATGAGTGGCGCATTGGCCCACGGTGCGATACTTGCATTCGATGGCGTGCACGTTTCACGCGGTGGACCAGGCTTGATGCGCTTCAAAGGGGCACCCGGTCCCGGGCATCGTCTGCGGCGGGTCGGGGGCGCAGTCAGGACCACCCTTGGGCACGGGTGATGGGACACGGAAGGAGATCACGGTGAGTGGATTTCTCGACACATGGCATCGATGGTGCGCTGCGTCCGGCGCTTTGCGTTTTGTGGACATCAACCTGCGCGGCACAGGCCAGGTCATGTTCCAGAACAATCCCATCACCGGTGCGCTGTTCCTGATCGCGATTGCCTGGGGCTCGCTGGCTGGCGATGCGCCCGAGGTGTTGATCGGTGGCCTGCTCGGGCTGGTCTCGGCAACGCTGGCGGCACTCTGGCTGCGTGTTGACCAAGAAGGTCTGGCTGCCGGACTTTATGGCTACAACGGCATCCTCGTGGGCCTGGCCTTGCCGACCTTTCTGCCGCCGTCGGCCTTGCTGTGGTGTTATGTGGTGCTGGGGGCTGGCGTGTCGGTGGTGGCCATGCTGGGCACGGTCAACGTGACCAAGACCTGGCGCGTGTCGGCGCTCACCTTCCCATTTGTACTGACGACCTGGGTCTTGCTGCTGGCGGCCTTTGCCTTTGCCGGCCTGAGTGGCCATGTTCCGCCGTTTTCCGCCGAGATCGAGCCGCTGGAGCCGGGGGCGTCGAACCCGCTGGATCTGGTGGGTTTTCTGGCCGGCATCCTCAAGAGCATCTCGCAGGTTTTCCTCAAGGGCAATGGCGTGTCGGCACTGCTGTTGCTGGCCGGCTTGGCGGTGAGCTCCGTGCCTGCCGCGATTTTCGCCGTGGGCGGGGCGGTTCTGGCTGTCAGCAGCGCCCATCTGTTCGGCGCTGAAAGTGCGCTCATCAGCGCGGGCTTGCTGGGTTTCAGCCCGGTGCTGACCGCCATTGCGCTGGGGACGGTGTTTTATCGCCCCAGCCCGCGCGTCGTGGCCTATGCAGCGCTGGGCACGCTCTTCACCGTGGTCGTTCAGGCGGCGATGAATGTGGCCTTTGGCCCGTTGGGCATTCCCGCTTTGACGGCGCCCTTCGTGCTGACGTCGTGGCTCTTTCTGCTGCCGCAGCAGCATCTTGCGTCCGATGCGGACCATTGACGCCCATCGGCGGCATCGGCCGTGGGTGGCTCGGCACCTTGCGGTGCCGGGATTCAGAGCATGAACCCGCATGACTCTGGCGCCGGCACGGTCGCTGCCGTGCCTTGTTCGAGCCGGGCGCTGCTGGGCATCGTCGCCTTGTTTCCTCTGGCCTTCATCGCGTTCGGCCTGGCGGTTGATTCGCCGCGCGACATTTACCATGGCCTGATCAAGATCCTGAGTTCGCGCGACACGCTCATTACCGACTACATCGGCTTGGGCGGCATGGGTGCGGCCTTCGTCAATGCGGGCCTGCTCACGCTGATGGCGATCGGCATCTATCACGTCTCAGGCGCTGCCATTGGCGGGGCGGCGGTGGCCTGCTTGTTCCTCGTTCTGGGCTTCGGCCTGTTTGGCAAGAGTCTGGTCAACGTCTGGTTCATCGTGGCGGGGGTGTACGCGTTTGCGCGCTACAAGAGGGAGCCGTTCTCCAGGCACATCAACGTCGCCTTCTTCGGCGCCGCATTGGCGCCGATCTTCACCGAAATCCTCTTCAGTTCGACTTTGCCGCTGCATTTCAGTCTTCCGCTGGCCATGGGCACGACGCTGTTGCTGGGCTTTGTGCTCGTGCCGACCGCGGCGCATCTGTTTGCGGCGCACATGGGTTATTCCTTGTACAACATCGGCTGGGTGGCCGGCATTCTCGGCACGCTGACGGTGGCGGTGTACAAGTCCTATGGCTTTGTGCCCGACCCGGTGTTCATCTGGACCACGGGCAATAACCGTCTGCTCGGCGCCATGCTGGCGGGGCTTTTCGTCTTGATGGTGGCGGGCGGTTACCTGCTCGACCGTCAGGCGTGGCACAAGCTGGCCTGGATCCAGCGCCAGGCGGGGCAGTCACCCACGGATTTTGTGGCCCTGGCCGGGATGGGCCCCAGCCTGATGAACATGGGCTTGACCGGGGCCATCGGGACCGCCTATGTGCTGGCGGTGGGCGGCGACTTGAACGGCCCGACCATCGGCGCCATCCTCACCATCGTCGGCTTTTCTGCCTTCGGCAAGCACACGCGCAATATCGTGCCCATCATGATCGGCGTGTTCCTGGCGTCAATGTTCAAGGACTGGAACGCCCATGACCCTTCCGCCGTATTGGCGGCGCTGTTCGGCACCACGCTTGCGCCGATTGCCGGACGCTTTGGCTGGCGTTGGGGCATCGCCGCAGGTTTCCTGCACTCGTCGGTGGCGCAGTCGGTCGGGCATTTGCACGGCGGGCTGGTGCTCTACAACAATGGTTTTGCCGCCGGACTGGTGGCGGCAATCCTGGTGCCCGTGATCATTGCCATGCGGGCGCCGGCGCGCAACGAGGACCTTCCGCCTTGATCGCGGCAGGTTCGAACGGTCGCCGTCCACAGGAGTGGGCGACGATCTTTTAGCGCGGGACGTGCCGACGGAATTTCCGCGTCCGCCCGTGGCCGCCGCCAAAAAAACAGCACCGAAATGAGGCGCCTTGGCGTTCCTGCACCAAAACAGAGTTTTTTTGGGGCCGGATTGGCGCGGATGCCCTCTTCAGGACATTTTTTCGCCCGTGGGCCGATTCTGGGTGAGGTTCAAGCGACTGGCACGGTGCTTGCAAAGCCTGTTGCAGCGGTCCGAGTCCGGACTGCAAACGCTGCAAACCCTGCAACCCCTCTATTTCTGGAGAATCATGATGAATCGTCGAGGACAACTCAAGGCCATTGCCGCTGCGGCAGCGGTCGCCACTGGCGCGCTGACTTTTGCCACCCAGGCCCACGCTGCAGACACCATCAAGGTCGGCGTGCTGCACAGCCTGTCGGGCACCATGGCCATCTCCGAGAGCGTGCTCAAGGACACGGTGCTGATGATGATCGCCGACCAGAACGCCAAGGGCGGCCTGCTCGGCAAGAAGCTCGAAGCCGTGGTCGTCGACCCGGCCTCCAACTGGCCGCTGTTCGCCGAAAAGGCACGCCAGCTGATCACCCAGGACAAGGTCGCCGTGACTTTCGGCTGCTGGACCAGCGTGAGCCGCAAGTCGGTGCTGCCGGTGTTCGAAGAGCTGAACAGCCTGCTGTTCTACCCGGTGCAGTACGAGGGCGAAGAGCTGTCGAAGAACGTCTTCTACACCGGCGCCGCGCCCAACCAGCAGGCCATCCCCGCGGTGGAGTACCTGATGAGCAAGGAAGGCGGCGGCGCCAAGCGCTGGGTGCTGCTGGGCACCGACTATGTGTACCCCCGCACCACCAACAAGATCCTGCGCGCCTTCCTGAACAGCAAGGGCGTGAAGGACTCCGACATCGACGAGAAGTACACCCCCTTCGGCCACAGCGACTACCAGACCATCGTCGCCGACATCAAGAAGTTCTCCGCCGGCGGCAAGACCGCGGTGGTGTCCACCATCAACGGCGACTCCAACGTGCCCTTCTACAAGGAACTCGGCAACGCCGGCCTGAAGGCCAAGGACGTGCCGGTCGTCGCCTTCTCGGTGGGTGAGGAAGAACTGCGCGGCGTGGACACCAAGCCGCTGGTGGGCCACCTGGCGGCATGGAACTACTTCATGTCGATCAAGTCGCCGGCCAACACCGAGTTCATCAAGAAGTGGAGCGCCTACGCCAAGGCCAACAACGTCCCCGGCCACAAGGACAAGCCGCTGACGAACGACCCGATGGAAGCCACCTACATCGGCTTCAACATGTGGGTGCAGGCGGTCAAGAAGGCCGGCAGCACCGACGTCGACAAGGTCATCGCGGCGATGGGCGGCCAGACCTTCCCGGCACCCAGCGGCATCACCTCCAAGATGGACGAAAAGAACCACCACCTGCACAAGTCGGTGTTCATCGGCGAAATCCGGGCCGACGGCCAGTTCAACGTGGTCTGGAAGACCCCGGGTCCGGTGCGCGCCCAGCCGTGGAGCCCGTTCATCCCCGAGAACAAGGGCAAGAAGGACGAGCCCACCAAGAAGTAAGACCGAGCGAGAGCGTCCAACGGGGGAAGGGCGCGAGCCTTTCCCCTTTTTTTGTTTTTTTGACGGAACTCCCCATGCACCGACATCGGTTGATCAGGATATTCATGGCGATGATCGCCAGCGTCTGCCTGCTGGGCGGCCCGGCACGGGCATTGACGCAGGCCGAAGCCAGCGCCATCGCCACGGGCGAAACCGATGCCCGCATCGCCGCGCTGAACAAGGCCATGGCGACCGCCGACGACAAGACGGCGGCCTTCATCCAGGCCATGGCCGACGGCGACGTGAAGCTTGCGGGCGACCAGGTTTTTATCGTGAAGGACGGCAAAGGAAGCGACCCGGTCACGGGCGCTGCCGTCCCCGTGCCCGACGCCGCAGAAGACATCATCAACAACAACCGCATGCGCGGTGAACTCGACAACGCGCTGGCCGCGCTCAAGCTCTTCAGCAAGGACGACAAGCAGCGCATGGAAGGCGTCAAGGCGCTGCTGAAGGAGCCTGACGAAGCCCGGCTGCCGCTGGTCGAAAAAGCCTTGGCGGCCGAAAGCAACCCGGCCATCAAGGCGCAGCTGGAACTGGCGCGCGCCGCCGCGCTGCTGGGCAGCGCCGACAAGACGCGCCGGCTCGACGCCGCCCGCGCGCTGGGCCAGAACAAGACGCCTGAGACCAAGCTGCTGCTCAATGAGCGCATGAAAGTCGAGACCGAGCCTGAGGTCAAGGCGCAGCTCGAGGCCTCGCTGCGCGCCGATCGAGAGCTCGCTGGTCTGGGGCGACAAGCTCGGCGCACTGTTCTCGGGCATCAGCCTGGGCTCCATCCTGCTGCTGGTGGCGCTGGGCCTGGCCATCACCTACGGCCTGATGGGCGTCATCAACATGGCGCACGGCGAACTCATGATGATTGGCGCCTACGCCACCTACGTCGTGCAGGGCCTGTTCCAGAAGTACCTGCCCGGCGCCTTCGACTGGTACCTGCTGGCCGCCGTGCCGGTGGCCTTCATGGCGTCGGCGCTGGTGGGCGCGGCGCTGGAGCGCAGCGTGATCCGGTTCCTCTACGGCCGGCCGCTGGAGACGCTGCTGGCCACCTGGGGCATCAGCCTGATGCTGATGCAGGGCGTGCGCTCGATCTTTGGCGCGCAGAACGTCGGCGTGGAAAACCCCTCGTGGATGAGCGGCGGCGTGCAGGTGCTGTCCAACCTGCAGCCTGCCCTACAACCGCCTGGTGATCATCGGCTTTGCCGCGGCCGTGCTGCTGGGCATGGCCTTCCTGATCGGCCGCACGCGCCTGGGCCTGTTCGTGCGCGGCGTCACGCAGAACCGGCCGATTGCCTCGTGCATGGGCGTGAACACCGCCCGCATCGACACCTATGCCTTCGCGCTGGGCTCGGGCATCGCCGGCCTGGCCGGCTGCGCGCTGAGCCAGGTCGGCAACGTGGGCCCGGACCTGGGCCAGAGCTACATCGTCGACGCCTTCATGGTGGTGGTGCTCGGCGGCGTGGGCCAACTGGCCGGCACGGTGTATGCCGCCATGGGCCTGGGCATCCTGAACAAGTTGCTGGAGGGCTGGGCCGGCGCGGTGCTGGCCAAGATCGCCGTGCTGGTGTTCATCATCATCTTCATCCAGAAGCGGCCGCAGGGCATCTTCGCGATGAAGGGTCGGAGCGCAGAAGCATGACCACGATACCGTATTCCCGTTTCCCTGCCCACACCCGCGCCGCTGCTCTCGCGCGCCGGCTGGTCGGCCTTCATCGTCGCGCTGATCGTGGTCTGCGCCGTGGCGCCGGTGCTCAACATGGTGGTGCCGCAGGGCAGCGTGTTCCACATGAGCGACTACGCCGTGGGGCTGGTCGGCAAGATCATGTGCTACGCCATCTGCGCGCTGGCCATGGACCTGATCTGGGGCTACACCGGCATCCTGAGCCTGGGGCACGGCCTGTTCTTTGCGCTCGGCGGCTACGTCATGGGCATGTACCTGATGCGCCAGATCGGCCGCGACGGCAACTACAAGAGCGACCTGCCGGACTTCATGGTGTTCCTGGACTGGAAGACGCTGCCCTGGCACTGGACCTTCAGCGACAGCTTCATCGCCACGCTGATCCTGATCGTCGCCGTGCCGGGCCTGGTGGCCTTCGTGTTTGGCTACTTCGCCTTCCGCTCGCGCATCAAGGGCGTGTACTTCTCCATCATCACGCAGGCCATGACCTTTGCCGCGATGCTGCTGTTCTTCCGCAACGAGACCGGTTTCGGCGGCAACAACGGCTTCACCGACTTCAAGCGCATCCTGGGCCTGCCGATGGCCACGCCAGTCGATGCGCATGACGCTGTTCGTGCTGACCGGCCTCACCTTGCTGGGCTGTCTTCCTGTTCGCGCGCTGGCTGGTGCGCAGCAAGTTCGGCCGCGTGCTGCAGGCCATCCGCGACGCGGAAACCCGCGTCATGTTCTCGGGCTACTCGCCGCTGCCCTACAAGCTGACCATCTGGACCATCTCGGCCATCATGTGCGGCGTGGCCGGCGCGCTGTATGTGCCGCAGGTGGGCATCATCAACCCCGGCGAGATGAGCCCGGCCAACTCCATCGAGATCGCCATCTGGGCGGCCGTGGGCGGCCGCGCCACGCTGATCGGGCCGATCATCGGCGCCTTCATCGTCAACGGCGCCAAGAGCTGGCTCACCGTCGCCGCGCCGGAGTTCTGGCTGTACTTCCTGGGCGCCCTGTTCATCGGGGTGACGCTGTTCCTGCCCAACGGGGTGGTGGGCCTGGTGAAGAAACTGAAGGGAGGATCGAAATGACGCCTGACCTGATGGAAGAGGGCGCCCGCATCCGCGAGGCCACGGCGGCGCAAAGCCGCACCCACCGGCCAGACCGAATCGGGCGGCCGCAACGCCGGCTTCTCGCGCATCGCCACGCCCGGCGAGGTGGACATCACCCACGGCCGCATCCTGTACCTGGAAGACGTGTGCGTCAGCTTCGACGGCTTCAAGGCCATCAACAAGCTGAGCCTGGACATCGCGCCCGGCGAGCTGCGCTGCATCATCGGCCCCAACGGCGCGGGCAAGACCACGATGATGGACATCATCACCGGCAAGACCCGGCCCGATTCGGGCACGGTGTTCTTCGGCAGCACCATCGACCTGCTGCGCCACAACGAGCCGCAGATCGCCCAGCTGGGCATCGGCCGCAAGTTCCAGAAGCCCACGGTGTTCGAGCAGCTCAGCGTGTTCGAGAACCTGGAGCTCGCGCTCAAGACCCACAAGGGCGTCACCGCGTCGATGCGGTTCCGCCTGGACTCGGCCCAGAGCGACCGCGTGGCCGAGCTGCTGCACACCATCCACCTGGCCGACAGCGTGCGCCGCATGGCCGGCAACCTGAGCCACGGCCAGAAGCAGTGGCTGGAGATCGGCATGCTGCTGATGCAGGACCCCAAGCTGCTGCTGCTCGACGAGCCCGTGGCCGGCATGACCGACGAGGAAACCGCGCGCACCGCCGAGCTGTTCCTCACGCTCAAGGGCAAGCACAGCCTGATGGTGGTGGAGCACGACATGAGCTTCATCAAGACCATCAGCGAGATCGTCACCGTGCTGTGCGACGGCTCGGTGCTGGCGCAGGGCACGCTGGACCAGGTGCAGGCCGACGAGCGCGTGATCGAGGTGTATCTGGGCCGAGATGAGCATGACCATGTTGAACGTCAAGAACATCAACCAGTACTACGGCGGCTCGCACATCCTGCGCGACGTCAGCCTGCAGGCCCACCAGGGCAAGGTCACCGTGCTGCTGGGGCGCAACGGCGTGGGCAAGACCACGCTGCTCAAGAGCCTGATGGGCCTGGTGCCGATCAAGACCGGCAGCATCGAATTCGACGGCAAGCCCCTGCACAACGCCACGCCCTACGAGCGCGCGCGCGCCGGCATCGGCTTCGTGCCGCAGGGCCGCGAAATCTTCGCCCGCCTGACGGTCGAGGAAAACCTGCGCATGGGCCTGGCCTACAAGCCCGGCAGCACGCCCGTCCCGGCCGAACTGTACGAGCTGTTCCCGGTGCTCAAGCAGATGCTGAACCGCCGGGGCGGCGACCTCTCCGGCGGGCAGCAGCAGCAGCTGGCCATTGCCCGCGCGCTGGCCGCCGGCCCGAAGCTGCTGATCCTGGACGAGCCCACCGAAGGCATCCAGCCCAGCATCATCAAGGACATCGGCCGCGTCATCCGCATGCTGGCCGACCGCGGCACCATGGCCATCCTGCTGTGCGAGCAGTACTACGACTTCGCCCAGGAACTGGCCGACGACTACCTGGTGATGGAGCGCGGCGAATTCATCGCCCGCGGGCCGGGCAGCGAGATGGAAGCCAAGGGCATCCGGCAGCTGGTGGCGATCTGAGGGTCTGGGGGCGGCTGGGTGATCCGCCCGTGCCGGTGCGGTGCCTGCAGCCTGGCGCAAATTCGGGCACCATTGCGCGCCATGAACGACACCACCCCCTACATCCCCCCCAAGGTCTGGACCCCGCCCGAGAGCAGCGGCGGCCGGTTTGCCAACATCAACCGCCCCGTGGCCGGCGCCACGCATGAGAAAGAACTGCCAGTCGGCAAGCACCCGCTGCAGCTGTACTCGCTGGGCACGCCCAACGGCGTGAAGGTCACGGTGATGCTGGAAGAGCTGCTGGCCGCCGGCCACACCGGCGCCGAATACGACGCCTGGCTGGTCCGCATCAACCAGGGCGAGCAGTTCGGCAGCGGCTTCGTCGCGGCCAACCCCAACTCCAAGATCCCCGCGCTGGTGGACCGCAGCGGGCCGCAGCCGGTGCGGGTGTTCGAGTCCGGCGCCATCCTGTTGCACCTGGCTGAGAAGTTCGGCGCCTTCGTGCCCACCGAGCCTGCCGCGCGCGCGGAATGCATGAGCTGGCTGTTCTGGCAGATGGGCAGCGCGCCCTTCCTGGGCGGCGGCTTCGGCCACTTCTACGCCTACGCCCCGGAAAAAATCCGCTACGCCATCGACCGCTACGCCATGGAAGTCAAGCGCCAGATGGACGTGCTGGACCGCCGCCTGGCCGAGGTGCCGTATGTGGCGGGCGAGGACTACACCATCGCCGACATGGCCATCTGGCCCTGGTACGGCCAGCTGGCCAAGGGCCTGCTGTACGAGTCGGGCGAGTTCCTGCAGGTGCACACCTACACGAACGTGGTGCGCTGGGCAGAGCGCCTGTACGAGCGCCCCGCCGTGCGCCGCGGCCGCATGGTCAATCGCGTGCAGGGCGACCCCGCCAGCCAGCTGCACGAGCGGCATGAC